>NZ_JAOWFV010000038.1:0-617276 GCF_030333505.1 Citrobacter sp. CK189
GTAGGGAACTGCCAGGCATTAATTAAAGTGAAGAGGCCATCCTGAGGGATGGCCTTTTTGCGTTCATGCGCCCGGGTGCATCCGGCATATATGCGCTGTTCTGCCGGATGACTATTCCCTCCGTATACTCCTAAATCGTTTTCCTGCTAACTAAAATATCGATCTCTGTCACAAAATAAATAATAACAATTATATAACATTTCATTCACTAAAAAAGACAGTGAAAAGCACCGACGAGCTCGGGTGGATTTTTGGCGGGAGTATATTTCTAATGACTGAAAGCAGTGTAACTGTAAACGGGTCGCTGGCAAGCAGTGACACCCGTCGTCGCGTATGGGCAATTGTGGGGGCATCATCAGGGAATCTGGTCGAGTGGTTTGATTTCTATGTCTATTCCTTCTGCTCTCTCTACTTTGCGCACATCTTTTTTCCTTCGGGAAATACCACCACTCAGCTTTTACAGACCGCCGGAGTTTTCGCCGCAGGCTTCCTGATGCGCCCCATTGGCGGCTGGCTTTTTGGTCGGATTGCCGATAAGCATGGTCGTAAGAAATCAATGCTTCTCTCTGTTTGCATGATGTGTATGGGCTCGTTAGTCATTGCCTGCCTGCCAGGGTATGCCACGATCGGCACCTGGGCTCCGGCTCTTCTGCTGTTGGCTCGTCTGTTTCAGGGGCTGTCTGTTGGAGGAGAATACGGAACCAGCGCGACTTATATGAGTGAAGTGGCTGTTGAAGGTCGCAAAGGTTTTTACGCATCGTTCCAGTATGTCACTCTGATCGGCGGTCAGTTACTGGCACTGCTGGTTGTGGTTATCTTGCAGCAAACGCTGGAGGAATCTTCCCTCAGAGAATGGGGATGGCGTATTCCTTTTGCATTGGGCGCCGTACTGGCCGTTGTCGCGCTTTGGTTGCGTCGACAGTTGGATGAAACCTCAAAACAAGAAACCCGCGCGCTGAAAGAGGCTGGATCGCTCAAAGGACTATGGCGTAACCGTAAAGCGTTTATCATGGTACTGGGATTTACCGCTGCGGGTTCGCTGTGTTTCTATACCTTCACAACCTATATGCAGAAGTATCTGGTGAATACCGCCGGTATGCATGCCAATGTCGCCAGCGGAATCATGACGGCAGCGCTGTTTGTCTACATGCTAATTCAACCCCTGTTTGGCGCTCTCTCAGATAAAATCGGCCGACGGACATCAATGCTCTGCTTTGGCGCTCTGGCTGCGCTATTCACCGTACCTATTCTGTCAGCATTACAGAATGTCACGTCACCTTACGCAGCCTTTGGGTTGGTGATGTGCGCCCTGTTGATCGTGAGTTTCTACACCTCAATCAGTGGGATCCTGAAGGCAGAAATGTTTCCTGCCCAGGTGCGGGCATTGGGGGTAGGGCTTTCTTATGCGGTGGCGAATGCGCTGTTCGGCGGCTCTGCGGAATATGTTGCGCTGTCTCTGAAGTCCGTTGGTATGGAGACATCATTCTTCTGGTATGTGACCATTATGGCTATCGTGGCATTTCTGGTGTCGCTGATGCTGCACCGCAAGGGAAAAGGGTTACGTCTCTAGTTCCGCGCCATTTGCCAGACGGCGTAACCCGTGGTTGCGCCAGCGACATCCCAGGCGAAATCTTTCCAGCTCCAGCCGCTCCCTCCGGGGCGGCTGTCCCACATCTCTTTTGACGCACCGAGACTAATGGAGAACAGCAGCCCAACGGTTGCACTGCGATCGTGGCTCATTCCCTGATGCCGGGCATACTCATTCCCGGCGGCGGAAAGCATGGCTGATGCAATGAAGTGTTGCGCTTTATCCTGCCCGCTCCAGCTGTCATTGGACATATGGCTACAGCCTGAGAGCAACAACATGCTAAAAAGTATAAGGAAACGCACCGTGACCCTCACAGGAAAAGCCCCGTCGCAGGGACGGGGCTTTTTGATTTACAGAATACGGCTGATTAATCTGTCGATTCGAATACGACGGAGTCTGCGGATGAGCTTACGGACTTTGACCGGATAGTCAGCGATGCTTTGTAGATCGCGGTAATGCTTAACAACCGTGGTGTGAGTGCGGATAAGCTCCAGCTCTTTCTCTCTCTGGGGAGCAAGTTCCTGTTTTGGATCGTGAATTAGAATTGCGTTTTCCAGATCCAGACGCCATGCTCGCGGGTTAAGGTTGTTCCCGGTGAGCAGCATCCACTTATCATCAACCCACATTCCTTTCAGGTGATAAGTATTGTCGTCATCTTTCCACAAACGCACTACGAGCTGATCGGTGTTGACGTAATACTGCAAGCGGCTGAGGAAGCGACGCAGGTTAATCTCGTAGAGATAGGGAAGCGCGCCGATGATTTTAAACGGCTCATCCTCAGGGATATAAAAGTCGTTGGCGGTTTTATCACCCACGATAATCTCAACCTTTTTCCCTTCGCGCAGCAGTTGGATGATGTTACGAACCAACAGCGCAGGCAAGTTGAAATAAGGTGTGCAAATTGTGAGCTTATGCTCTGCACAGGGCATAAGATGGAAAATGGTCTTGTTCAGCAGGCTCGATTTTCCCAGCCCAACCAGTGGCGTAACGGAAAGTTGCTCGTTGTCGGCATCGCCCTGGAAATGGTATGACGCATCGCGCAATTCCTGGCGATACAAACGAATGTCGTTTTTAATCTCCGGGCTTTTCGGACGCTGGGCACTGTCCAGGCGATTTACGCCGCGACCGTTAAGCAGATTCTGCGTGACCCACTCATACATGATGTCGGCCATCTTTGCATTACGAATCAACTGGTAACGATCATAACGATATTTATCATGCTGATGCAGATAGACGTCGTTCAGGCTGGCGCCGCTGTAAAGGACGCTATCATCAATGATAAAGCCTTTAAAATGCAGTACGCCAAGCGCTTCACGCGTGTTAATCGGCACGCCGTAGACAGGAATATCGATGCCTGGGTTTTCTTGCGCCATTCGGCAATACCAGTCAGCGTTGGTATTAGACGCGGCTGCGCCAATACGCCCACGCTGAGCGCGATGCCAGTCGACAAGTACCCGAACATCCAGCTCAGGACGCTGCCGTTTAGCCTCATAGAGCGCATCGAGTATGCCCTTGCCGCCGTCATCCTGTTCAAGATACAGGGCAATAATGCAAATACGCTGCGTCGCGCTGGCTATCTTCTCCAGCAGAGTCTCCCTGAAATTAGCGGGAGCATAAAAGAAATCTACATCATCAACTGGCTGAGAGATCTTAGGTAGTTGGGCAAGGTGTTGTTGATGTTTATTACGCTTAAATTTTGACAACATCACAGTGCATTTCTTCTCTGTTCATTGAAGGGTCCTCTGTGCTATGCAGACGACATAAGCGAGCAATGATAACACCAGTACCCGTTAAAGTGGTCAACATTTCCAGTACCTTACTCACGATTCCTCGTATTGGGCCAGATTCAGCGTCAGCCCAACAATCCCCTCTTCGAGCTGGATATCAACATCAAACCCGAGCTTTCGGGCCAGTGCCACCATGCCGCGATTGTTTGGCATCGTAATGCCATTCAGGCGTCTCAGTCCGTGATCTCGGGTATAAGCAATCAATTTTTCCATTAATCGCCGGCCTAATCCTAACCCTTTGAGATCTGAGCGAACCAGCACGGCAAATTCCGCATCAATGTTATCCGGGTCGGAGATCGCGCGCGTTACCCCGAGGATCTCTTCAGTTTGATCAATACGGCGCACGGCAACAAATGCCATTTCCCGATCGTAGTCGATCTGCGTCATGTTGGCTAAATCTTCATGAGTAAATTCATTGATCTCGCTAAAATAACGGTAATACAAATCCTCTTTTGTTACCTGAGAAATGAACTGCTGTAGATAAGGCTCATCTTCCGGCAGGATAGGGCGAAACAGGCAACGTTCGCCATTTTTCATCTCAACCCACTCTTCAAGCTGCTGCGGATAGGGGCGAATAGCGAGTCGGCTCTCGTTGTCGCCATCATAAGGGGCGATATCCAGCGTGACGTCCAGCGCGGTAAACTCGCCAGCAGAAGCCAGCAGGGGATGGATATCCAGACGCTGAATTTCCGGGCAATCGACAATCAGGTTCGAGACCTGTACCAGCAGCTGGCTTAACCCTGTGATATCCAGCGGGCGTAGCGCGCTCCGGCCACGAATTTTTTTACTTTTGATTCCCTGAATAACCAAATAGCGCGCCAGATTCATGTTTAACGGCGGCAGCGCGACGACGGCCTGCTCTTCGGGCCGCCACTCTACGCCGCCTTCGCCAAGCATAATCAGCGGCCCAAAGACCGGGTCGTGTTCGACGACGACGCGAAGTTCCTGCGCGCCGGCACGGTTCGCCATACTCTGGACTAACAGACCGTGAATGCGCGCCTGAGGCCAGGCCATTTTTACACGATCGAAAATGGCATTCGCGGCTTGCTGAACTTCCGTTGCCGTGCGCAGATAGAGCATTACCCCCTGAACTTCCGATTTATGCGGAATATCCGGCGAACGCAGTTTTAACGCTACCGGGTAGCCAATTTGCTCGGCGATATGCACAGCTTCCGCGCTGTCGCCAGCAATCCAGGTGGGAAGCGTGTGTAACCCATACGCCTGCAAGATAGGCTGAACTTCATGGGTATCCAGAGACGTTGCGCCCTCTGCAATCGCCTGCTGTAACAGGTTATGCGCTTGAGCCGTGTCTGAGGTCAGATTGCCTGGCAACACCGGGGTTTCCCGTAATTGCTTCTGGTTACGCCGGTATTCCACCATGTGCATAAAGGCAGTGATGGTGCCTTCCGGTGTTCGATAGGTAGGTAATCCCGCTTCACTGAACATTTTGCGGGCTTCCTGAGAGGAAAACTCGCCGCACCAGTTGGTGAGCAAGGTGACGAATTTCCCTCTGGGATGATGTTTCACCGCTTCAATGAGCGCGTGCGCGCTCTCGGTGCCAGGTGCGGCGGCGCTGGGTGAGTGGATCACCATCAGCGCATCAAAATCCTGGCTGGCGAGTAAGATATTCAGCGTTTTGACGTAGTGTTCACAGCTGGCATCATCACGCAAATCCAGCGGGTTGGCGATATCGACGTGAGCAGGTAGCGCTTCGCTTAGCTTAAGGCGGGTCTCTTCGCTCAGGGTGGCGAGCTTGCCGTTGCGCGACCACAGCTCATCCAGCGCCAGCGCGGCGGGCGCAGCGCCATTGCTGATGATCATCAACCTGTCGCCACGTAATGGCCGCATATGACTCAGCGTTTCGACCGCCGAGAAGAGTTCGTGAGTATCCTGCACGCGTAAAAGCCCCGCACGCTGGATGGCGGCATCCCAGGCCGGGTCCATGCCGACACTGGTATTTAACAAACGTTGCGCCGCCGGGCTGCGACCGCTTTTAATCACCAGAATGGGTTTATTTCGCGATGCGCTACGGGCGGCGGAGACAAAGCGCCGCGCGTCGCTCAGATGTTCGAGATAGAGCAAAATGGCGCTGGTTTTGCTGTCGCGCGCCAGATAATCCAGCAGTTCATCAACATCAATGTCCAGACTGTCGCCAAGCGCGATAAAATAAGAAAAGCCCATCTCCCGCTGTTGTGCCCAGTCGAGAATCGTATTGGAGACGGCGGCGGATTGCGAAATAAACGCGAGTTTTCCACGCTTGATCGGAACCGGAGAAAAACTGGCGTTAAGCCCTTGCCAGGGGGCGAGTAAACCCAGGCTATTTGGGCCGAGTAGTCGCATTTTATAGCGTTGGGCACATGCCAGAAGTTCAGCGTGCTGCGCTGCGGGCGCCGACAAAATAATGCAGGTTTTACAGCCTTTTTCCCCCAGCGCCTCCAGCAACGCGATATTACGGCTGGCGTTGGTGCACAGAACGGCGAGATCCGGTGTAAAAGGCAAACTGGCGACGTCGGGCCAGGCCAGGACGCCTAAGACGGCTTTCCATGCGGGCGTTACAGGTAATACCGGGCCATTAAAGCCTCCTGCCAGCAGGTTACGCATCATCAGGTAACCTGCGCGATTGGGCTTCATCGACGCCCCTAGCACCGCTATCGATTTTGGTCGCAGTAGTGCTTCCAGTCCTCTCTGACTCATGCCGGTCTCCCTTACGCAGAAGTGACCGAATGATTTTAAACGCTTTCTGCTGTTTCTGTTGTGACGCTTCCCTGATGTTGCGTTTTTCCTGCCAGATAGCGCGTTTTAAAGCGTGAGAAGTGATCGCCTAAATGGGTTGCCGCAGCCATGTCGCCCGCCAGATCCAGCAGCGCTATTGCCACTTCGGCAGTGCAATACTGCCCTTCGGCATGAACTTCTCGCAGGTGATAGGAGGAAAGACGCGATAAATCAACGGAAATAACCGGCAGGTTATCGAGATAAGGGCTTTTACGGAACATTTTGCGCGCTTCCGGCCAGGTGCCGTCGAGCATGATAAACAGCGGCGGTTTTCCGGCTGGTGGCGTGAAAATGACCTCGCGTTCTTCCCCGGCATAGGAGGCGGGGAATACGACCATCGGCTGATAATTCGGGTTGTTAACCAGATCGAGCAGCGCCTGCGGCGGTTCGGTACGCGACCATTGAAAGGCCGTTGTTTCCGGCAGAATATCGGCAATCAGACGCCCCGTATTGCTGGGTTTCATTGGCTCGGTATCAAACATCACCAGACAAAAACGGCTTGTCGCCTGAGAAGGCGAGAGGGTATCGCACAGGCAGAGTTTCAACGGGAGCAGACAGCGCTGACAGCGACGAATGCGGTTTCCTCTGGCAAGAAAAGGACGCGTGGCGCGTGCGAGGCGTTCGGCGCGTAACTGGAGAACAGCGTTATCAGTCATGGAAGAATACAGTGAAAAACGCTATTGTCGCAGAGGTGAAAACGGGGCACAAGATGCGCCCCGTGGAGATTACAGCGATTCGTTCAGCCAGCTGTCAAATGGCGCTTTAGGAACTGCGCCATTTAACATGTCGATGACTTCGCCGTTCTTAAAGATCATGATGGTCGGGATGCTGCGGATACCGAAACGGGCGCTGAGTTCACGTTCCGCTTCTGTGTTAACTTTCACAAAACGCACCTTACCGCTGCGCTCTTCCGCGACATCTTCAAAAATCGGGGCAAAGTTACGGCATGGGCCGCACCACGGCGCCCAGAAATCGACTACCACAGGGAGATCGTCTTTCAGCAGCTTATCCAGCGTTTCACCGGTCGCATTAATCACCTCTCCATCGAACAGGTCGTGACCACAGCGTCCACATTTTGCCGCATCCTGAATACGATCATCGGGAATGCGGTTGATTGCCTGGCAGCTGGTACAAACGGTATTCATAACTAACCTCTGGATGAGTAGGGTAGACTTTTCCGGCAATCACGCCGATATGTTTCCAATATGTTACATATTATCGATGAGACTGTTTTAAACAACAATGTGTTTTATTCAATGAGTACAATAGTCATTAGCTTTTAAATGAAATAATGGCTAACCGGGTGCACATCGGGTAATCTTCGCGCTTCGCGCAGCGCTGGTGGAGAAAAGCATGAACGATGAATTAAAGAACAAAAGCGGCAAGGTCAAAGTGATGTATGTCCGCAGTGATGATGACTCTGATAAACGCACCCATAACCCGCGTACCGGGAAAGGGGGAGGCCGTCCAGGAAAGTCTCGTACTGACGGTGGCCGTCGCCCCGCCCGCGATGCTCGTGATGAAAGAAGCGGTCAGATTCGCGATCGTAAGCGTGAAGACTCACCGTGGCGTACCGTTTCCCGTGCGCCAGGCGATGACACGCCTGAGAAAGCCGATCACGGTGGAATCAGCGGTAAAAGTTTTATCGACCCTGAAGTTTTACGTCGTCAGCGTGCGGAAGAGACCCGTGTCTACGGCGAAAACGCCTGTCAGGCCCTGTTCCAGAGTCGCCCGGATGCGATTGTCCGCGCATGGTTCATTCAGAGCGTGACCCCTCGCTTTAAAGAAGCGTTACGCTGGATGGCGGCTAACCGCAAAGCGTACCACGTTGTGGATGAAGCTGAACTGGCGAAAGCCTCTGGAACTGAGCACCACGGCGGCGTTTGTTTCCTGATTAAAAAGCGTAACGGTACGACCGTTAAGCAGTGGGTAAGCCAGGCGGACGCGCAGGATTGCGTGCTGGCGCTGGAAGATGTGGCTAACCCGCACAACCTTGGCGGCATGATGCGTAGCTGTGCGCACTTTGGCGTAAAAGGCGTGGTGGTACAGGACGCGGCGCTTCTTGAATCCGGTGCGGCGATCCGTACGGCGGAAGGCGGCGCGGAGCATGTTCAGCCGATCACGGGCGACAGCATTGTGGATGTGCTGGATGATTTCCGTCAGGCGGGTTATACGATCGTCACCACGTCCAGCGATCAGGGCAAACCGTTGTTTAGTACGGCGCTGCCAGCGAGAATGGTGCTGGTGTTAGGGCGTGAGCTGGAGTCCCTGCCGGAAGCCGCGCGTGAACCTGGCGATCTGTGCGTGAAAATTGATGGCACCGGAAATGTTGAAAACCTCAACGTCTCTGTCGCAACCGGCGTATTGCTGGGCGAATGGTGGCGTCAGAATAAAGCATAATCAGGTGTAAGTGCCTGATGGCGCTGCGCTTATCAGGCCTACGGCAATGATTCGTAGGCCGGGTACTCGGCGTAAGCGCCTGATGGCGCTGTGCTTATCCGGGCCTGCGGTAATGATTCGTAGGCCGGGTAAGGCGAAGCCGCCACCCGGCGCAAAGCAAAAACTTATTCGCTCTCTGCCGGTAATACCGGCATCCAGTCAATCGGCTTCTCGCCGTGCTGCTCCAGCCACTGATTCGCCAATACAAAATGGTTACAGCCAAAGAATCCCCGATGTGCCGACAACGGCGACGGATGCGGCGCTCTCAACACGTAATGGCGCTGGCGATCGATAATCGCCCCTTTCTTTTGTGCGTGCGAACCCCAGAGTAAAAAGACGACCCCTTCACGATGTTCGTTAACAAGGCTGATCACTTTGTCTGTAAAGGTTTCCCATCCCAGACTGGCGTGAGAATGCGCCTGGCCTGCGCGGACGGTCAGCACGGTATTTAATAACAATACCCCCTGACGCGCCCAGCTCTCCAGATACCCATGAGCAGGGCGGGTAAAGCTCGGTATGGACGTTTCCAGTTCTTTATACATGTTCAGCAGAGAAGGCGGTGTGGCAATACCCGGACGAACAGAAAACGCCAGACCATGCGCCTGCCCAGGGCCGTGATAAGGGTCTTGCCCCAGAATCACCACTTTGACATCACCGAGTTCAGTGAAGCGAAACGCGTTAAATACATCCTTCTGTGGAGGATAGACTGTCATTCCTGACTGACGTTCGCCCGCAACGGTATGAAGTGTGTTAACAAAATAGGGCTGCTGCTTCTCATCTGCCAGCACATCGTGCCAGGTTAAATCGGTGGCCATCTCGCTCTCCTGCGAATTTTTCAATCTGCATAGCTTAACTGCTTCTTTCTATGGTGCAAAATCGCGTGTGTCACAAACCCGGCTACCCCTTAAAGATAGTTGAAAATTTATGTAAAAAGTTTATGTGTGGACGTGGCGTAAGTTGATGTAAAACAATAAATTCCATGCAACACCCTCTTTGTGGTGTGGTTTTTATTGATTTAAATCAAAGAATCAAGGGTGTGTGAGGGGTATATATACACTCAAGCAACAATGGTTTTACCAATTGGCCGCGAACAGGCCGATCATAATCAAACACTTTTGCCGGGGAGGCATCACATGATTACAGGTATCCAGATTACTAAAGCCGCTAACGACGACCTGCTGAATTCTTTCTGGTTGCTGGACAGCGAAAAAGGCGAAGCACGTTGCATCGCGGCGAAAGCCGGTTTTGCCGAAGATGAAGTGGTCGCAGTGAACAAACTGGGTGAAATCGAATACCGTGAAATTCCGATGGAAGTAAAACCGGAAGTTCGCGTTGAAGGCGGTCAGCACCTGAACGTTAACGTTCTGCGTCGCGAAACGCTGGAAGATGCCGTTAAGCACCCGGAAAAATATCCGCAGTTGACCATCCGTGTTTCTGGCTATGCCGTGCGTTTTAACTCCCTGACGCCGGAACAGCAGCGCGACGTTATCGCTCGTACCTTTACTGAAAGCCTGTAAGGCTGACTGATAACATAAAAACGCCGGGTTAGCCCCGGCGTTTTTTTTACTCTTCGTTGGACTGCTTCTGCGCGTCCGTACCAGCAGGCTTGCGGCGTTTACCAATGTTTTTGGTATCACGGTGACGTTTCTTCACGCGCGGCTTCTCTTTTTCTTGTTTTTTCTTCTCAGCACGTTTAGCCAGCACTTTCTTGGACGGCTTGCCGGTCAGTTTTTCGCTCGGCGCACGAGTGGTTGGACGCAATTCATCAATGACGCGTGCTTTCAGCGTCTCTTCAATATAGCGACCCACTTTTCCCAGCAGCAGATGGTCATGCGCTTCTACCAGGGAAATCGCCGTTCCTTTACGCCCTGCACGTCCGGTACGGCCGATACGGTGCAGATAGGTATCGCTGCTGCGTGGCATATCGAAGTTAAAAACATGGCTTACATCAGGGATATCAATCCCGCGAGCGGCGACGTCGGTCGCGATCAGCACGTTTACGCGGCCATCGGTCAGACGTTTGATCGCTTCGTTACGCTTACCCTGTACCATCTCGCCTTCGAGATAGCAGTTATTGATGCCTGCTTCGCGCAGCCAGCCTGCCAGCTCATGTACACGCTCACGTTTACGTACGAAGACGATAGAACGGGTGGCTTCAGGTTGTTTTAACAGGTGTACCAGCAAAGCGGTTTTGTGCTGGATGTCATCGGCACGGTAGTACCATTGATGAATCTTTTTGCGTTCGCGGGTAGACGGGGTCGCTGAGACCTCGACCGGATCTTCCAGCAGACGTTCAGCAAAATCGTTAATCGCGCCGCCTTCCAGCGTAGCGGAGAACAGCATGGTCTGTTTGCGCCAGCGGGTTTCACCTGCGATATGCTCGATATCCTGGGCGAAGCCCATGTCCAGCATACGGTCGGCTTCATCAAGAATCAGCGTTTCAACCGCGCGGCAGTCAAAGTTTTCTTCTTTAATATATTGCAGCAGGCGACCCGTGGTGGCGACCACAATATCCTGGTTCTCGCTGAACACCTCGGCATGGTTCATATAAGCCACGCCGCCGGTGATTGTCGCAATATCCAGATGGGTGTGTTTCGCCAGTTCACGGGCGTGATCGGCAACCTGCATCGCCAGTTCGCGGGTCGGCGTAAGGATCAGAATACGCGGCGGACCGGATTTTTTACGCGGGAAGTCGAGCAGGTGCTGCAACGCTGGCAGCAGGTATGCCGCCGTTTTACCGGTGCCTGTCGGCGCAGAACCGAGTACATCACGCCCATCGAGCGCAGGCGGAATGGCGGCAGCCTGAATGGCGGTCGGGCGAGTAAAGCCTTTATCCTGGAGGGCATCCAGCAGGCTTTCATCGAGTTCAAGTTCGGAAAAAGTCGTTACAGTCATGTTCTACCTCTGTGTGGGGCGCTGATTATAGACGTTACGGCTGCAATCTTCATCTGTTTGTATGGATATCGCTTCTCAGGTATTGTTTTCACCCTACGCTATTGCCGTTTTTCCAGGAAGGTTGTTCTTTCATGTCCCAGTCTACATCCACACTTCGTCGTAATGGATTTACCTTTAAGCAGTTTTTCGTGGCGCACGATCGCTGCGCGATGAAAGTCGGTACTGATGGTATTTTATTGGGAGCATGGGCACCAGTCGCAGGCGTAACGCGGATCCTCGATATTGGTACCGGCAGCGGTCTGTTGGCGCTGATGCTGGCGCAGCGTACCGACGAAAGCGTCACCATTGATGCCGTTGAGCTGGACAGCGAAGCGGCGACGCAGGCGCAGGAGAATATCGCCCACTCACCGTGGCCGCAGCGGATAACGGTGCATACGGAAGATGTCCGGCAGTGGGTGCCGCGCCAGACCGCGCGCTTTGATCTTATCATCAGTAACCCGCCTTATTATGAACAAGGGGTGGAATGCGCAACGCCGCAGCGAGAGCAGGCGCGTTATACCACCACGCTCGATCACGAAGCGTTACTTACCACCGCGGCTGAATGTATTACGGAAGAGGGATTCTTCTGCGTGGTGCTGCCGGAACAGACTGGCAACACCTTCACGCAGCAGGCGTTAAGTATGGGCTGGCATTTGCGTTTACGTACCGACGTAGCCGAAACGGAGTCGCGATTGCCTCATCGGGTACTGTTGGCATTTTCCCCGCGAACGGAGGAATGCTTTAGCGATCGCCTGGTGATTCGTGGGCCAGACCAGCTTTACTCTGAAGGGTACACGGCGCTGACCCAGGCGTTTTATTTGTTCATGTAAGCGTTGAGCGGCGAAAGCACCGACGGGCCGGATTCCGGCAGCAATGCGGGGTAATCCAGCGTATAGTGCAGGCCACGGCTCTCTTTACGCATCATCGCGCAGCGCACAATCAGTTCCGCGACCTGCACCAGGTTGCGCAGCTCCAGCAGATTATTCGATACGCGGAAGTTAGCGTAATATTCGTCGATTTCCTGTTGCAGCATCGTAATGCGTCGCAGGGCGCGCTCCAGACGTTTGGTGGTGCGCACAATGCCGACATAGTCCCACATAAACAGACGTAGCTCATGCCAGTTATGCTGGATCACGACCAGCTCATCCGGGTTTTCAACGCGACTTTCATCCCAGGCCGGAAGCGTGCTAACGCTACGGGCATACGGCATACGTCTGTCGATATCCTCTGCCGCTGACCAGCCATACACCAGGCACTCCAACAGAGAATTGGACGCCATGCGATTCGCACCGTGCAGGCCGGTATAGCTTACTTCGCCAATGGCATACAGACCGTCCACATCGGTTCGGCCAAAATCGTCGACCATCACGCCGCCGCAGGTGTAGTGGGCGGCAGGTACGACCGGAACCGGCTCTTTAGTCAGATCGATTCCCAACCCCAGCAATTTTTCATAAATCATAGGGAAGTGCTGACGCACAAATGCTTCCGGTTTATGGCTGATGTCGAGGAACATGCAGTCTGCGCCGAGACGCTTCATTTCGTGGTCAATGGCGCGGGCGACGATATCGCGCGGAGCCAGTTCGCCACGCTCATCAACATCAGGCATAAAGCGCGTGCCGTCCGGGCGCTTGAGATGCGCCCCTTCGCCACGCAGCGCTTCCGTCAGCAGAAAGTTTCGTGCCTGAGGATGATACAGCGCGGTAGGGTGGAACTGATTAAATTCAAGATTCGCGACGCGGCACCCGGCGCGCCAGGCCATCGCGATACCGTCGCCGGAAGAGATATCCGGGTTGGTGGTGTACTGATACACTTTCGATGCCCCGCCTGTCGCCAGAACGACTGACTTCGCGTGGCATGTTTCGACCGACTCTTTATTCCGATTCCAGATCCAGGCGCCGACGACGCGGCGTGTTCCTGGCAGGCCGATTTTATCGGAGATGATCAGATCGACGGCGTTACTCCGCTCCAGTACGCGAATATTCGGATGGTTCTGCGCCTTGCTGACCAGGGTGGTTTCCACTTCTTTGCCGGTGGCGTCAGCCGCATGCAGGATACGGCGATGGCTATGGCCGCCTTCACGGGTCAGATGGTAGCTCTCTTCCCCGTTTGGTTGCACCTGGGTGTCAAATAATACCCCCTGATCGATAAGCCACTGTACGCAAGAGCGGGCATTGCTGGCGACAAACTCCACCGCGTGGCGATCGCAAATACCGGCCCCGGCGATCAGTGTATCTTCAACATGCGAATCGATACTGTCCGTCTCGTCGAAAACGGCGGCAATGCCACCCTGAGCATAAAACGTTGAGCCTTCGCTCACCGGGCCTTTACTCAGGACAATCACCTGATGTTTTTCAGCCAGGCGTAGCGCCAGAGAGAGTCCGGCAGCACCGCTGCCAATAATCAGCACGTCACAGGAAAGTTCAGGAGTCGTAGTCATAGCGTTTGTTTAATTTACTAAACAGTGTTTGGGCAGCATAGCACTATACTGCGCGATACAGCACGTTTTATTTTTGAATGTGTTGCAATGGCTAAACATTAAAGGAAAATTCAAGGGGAAGTAAAACAAAGAAAATATTTTGCGAAGCAGGCCGTTAGCGCCAGATTATGTGATGAAATAAAGTGGCTGTTGGGTTACTCTTCAAGCGGCTAAAAGGGCATTTCTATACAGATAGTGCGTTGTTCAGACTCTGTAGACTTATAATGAGAGATAATGATCTGTCTACAACATGACAAACAAAAACAGATGCGTAACGGAACTTTACGAAAAAGAGACACTCTAAGCTGTTGCTTGCTCATAGTGCAGTTTATGGAGTGGCGTTTCGAGAGCGCGTGGAAATTTGGTTTGGGGAGACTTTACCTCGGATGAGCGAGCAGTTAACGGACCAGGTCCTGGTTGAACGGGTCCAGAAGGGAGATCAGAAAGCCTTTAACTTACTGGTAGTGCGCTACCAGCATAAAGTGGCGAGCCTGGTTTCCCGCTATGTACCGTCGGGCGATGTTCCCGATGTGGTGCAAGAGTCATTTATTAAGGCCTATCGCGCGCTGGATTCTTTCCGGGGGGATAGCGCTTTTTATACCTGGTTGTACCGTATTGCCGTCAATACGGCGAAGAATTACCTGGTTGCTCAGGGACGCAGGCCGCCTTCCAGCGATGTTGATGCGATTGACGCAGAAAACTTCGAAAGTGGCGGCGCATTGAAAGAAATTTCGAACCCTGAGAACTTAATGTTGTCAGAAGAGCTGAGACAGATAGTTTTCCGAACTATTGAGTCCCTCCCCGAGGATTTACGCATGGCAATAACCTTGCGGGAGCTGGATGGCCTGAGCTATGAAGAGATAGCCGCTATCATGGATTGTCCGGTGGGTACGGTGCGTTCACGTATCTTCCGTGCGCGGGAAGCTATTGATAATAAAGTTCAACCGCTTATCAGGCGTTGACGATAGCGGGATACTGGAAAAGGTATTAGGCATGCAGAAAGAAAAACTTTCCGCTTTAATGGATGGCGAAACGCTGGACAGTGAGCTGCTGAAAGAACTGGCTCACGACCCGGAAATGCAAAAAACATGGGAGAGTTATCACCTGATCCGCGATTCCATGCGGGGTGATACCGCTGACGTTCTCCATTTCGATATTTCCGCCCGCGTAATGGCCGCCATCGAAAATGAGCCGGTACGCCAGACGGCGCCGCTGATTCCTGAGGCCCAGCCTGCACCGCACCAGTGGCAGAAAATGCCATTCTGGCAGAAAATGCGTCCGTGGGCGGCGCAGCTCACTCAAATGGGTGTGGCTGCATGCGTATCACTTGCAGTTATTGTTGGCGTCCAGCACTATAATGGACAATCTGAAACGTCCCAGCAGCCCGAAACGCCGGTATTCAATACATTACCGATGATGGGCAAAGCCAGTCCGGTGAGCCTGGGAGTACCTTCTGACGCGACGGCTAACGGCGGTCAGCAACAGCAGGTGCAGGAGCAGCGTCGTCGCATTAATGCCATGTTGCAGGATTACGAACTGCAACGCCGACTGCACTCCGAACAGCTTCAGTTTGAGCAGGCGCAAACACAGCAAGCCGCTGTACAGGTGCCAGGAATTCAAACTTTAGGAACGCAATCGCAGTAATGAAGCAACTTTGGTTTGCCATGTCACTTGTGGCGGGTAGCTTGTTCTTCTCTGTTAACGCCTCGGCCAATACTGCGTCCGGGGCGTTATTGCAGCAGATGAATCTGGCCAGCCAGTCACTGAATTACGAGCTGTCATTCGTCAGCATCAATAAACAAGGCGTTGAGTCTCTGCGTTATCGACATGCACGCCTGGACAATCGTCCTCTTGCACAACTGTTGCAAATGGATGGCCCGCGCCGGGAAGTAGTGCAGCGTGGTAACGAAATCAGCTACTTCGAACCCGGGCTCGAACCGTTCACCCTGAACGGCGACTATATTGTCGATTCTCTGCCGTCCCTTATCTATGCCGACTTTAAACGTCTTTCTCCCTGGTATGACTTTATTTCCGTAGGCCGCACCCGCATTGCCGACAGGCTGTGTGAAGTCATTCGTGTTGTCGCGCGCGACGGCACCCGTTACAGCTATATCGTATGGCTGGATACCGAAACAAAGCTGCCGATGCGGGTGGATCTCCTTGACCGGGATGGGGAAACGCTGGAGCAGTTCCGCGTGATTTCCTTCACCGTGAATCAGGACGTTGGTAATAGCATGCAGATGCTGGCAAAAGCGAATTTGCCGCCATTGCTTTCTGTTCCTGTGGGGGAAAAGGCGAAGTTCAACTGGAGCCCGACGTGGTTGCCGCAAGGGTTTAGCGAAGTCTCCAGCAGCCGACGCCCGCTGCCTACAATGGATAATCTGCCTATCGAGTCACGCCTCTATTCTGACGGCCTGTTCAGTTTCTCTGTGAACGTGAATCGTGCGACGCAGAACAGCACCGATCAGATGCTGCGAACCGGGCGCAGAACGGTCAGCACCAGCGTGCGTGAAAACGCTGAAATTACGATTGTCGGCGAACTTCCGCCGCAAACCGCGAAACGCATTGCGGACAATATTAAGTTCGGGGCGGCACAATGATTAAAGAGTGGGCGACCGTTGTCTCCTGGCAAAATGGCCAGGCACTGGTGAGCTGCGACGTCAAAGCATCGTGCAGCAGTTGCGCCTCACGGGCCGGATGCGGCAGTCGTGTGCTGAATAAACTTGGGCCGCAGACCACACATACTATTGTGGTGCCAAGTGCCGAACCGCTGGCGCCTGGTCAAAAAGTGGAACTGGGCATTGCCGAAGGCAGCCTGCTGGGGTCAGCAATGCTGGTTTACCTGTCGCCGCTGGTTGGGCTGTTTATCTTCGCGGCGTTGTTCCAGGTACTGTTTGGTTCTGATATTGCCGCGTTGAGCGGCGCGGTGCTGGGCGGCGTCGGGGGTTTTCTGATTGCGCGCGGCTACTCGCGTAAACTGGCTGAACGCGAGGCCTGGCAGCCGGTCATTCTTAACGTTGCTCTCCCGCCTGGTCTGGTCCGCGTTGAAACACCATCTTCCGAAACGAACCCGTGATATTTTTGCCGGATGGCGGCTCGCCTGATCCGGCCTGGGAACGATAAGCAGACTCTCCAGGCCCGATAAGCTCGCGCTATCGGGCATCATGCTTCCCTTACAACGTTTTACATCAGAAAAGCGATGCCGTTTCCGGTTCCCGCTATCCTTGCTGTATGAACATTTCCTCGCCTCAGTGTTGTAGTGTAGAATGCGGCGTTTCAGTTAAACAGACGTTAAGCTCAGAACAGCGACTTCTAAGAGCCTGCTCAGGCAGGCGTAAGGCACAATAATTACTCTATATGAAGAACATACGTAACTTTTCGATCATTGCTCATATCGACCACGGTAAATCGACGCTGTCTGACCGCATTATCCAGATCTGCGGTGGCCTGTCTGACCGTGAAATGGAAGCGCAGGTTCTCGACTCAATGGATCTTGAGCGTGAGCGCGGTATTACTATCAAAGCGCAAAGCGTGACGCTGGATTACAAAGCGGCTGATGGTGAAACCTATCAACTGAACTTTATCGACACCCCAGGCCACGTTGACTTCTCATATGAAGTTTCCCGCTCACTGGCGGCGTGTGAAGGCGCACTGCTGGTGGTTGACGCCGGGCAGGGCGTCGAAGCGCAAACGCTGGCGAACTGCTATACCGCGATGGAAATGGATCTCGAAGTGGTGCCGGTTCTGAACAAGATTGACCTGCCAGCCGCCGATCCTGAGCGTGTGGCTGAAGAGATCGAAGACATTGTCGGCATTGATGCGACCGATGCCGTTCGCTGCTCGGCAAAAACCGGCGTAGGCGTACAGGATGTGCTGGAACGCCTGGTGCGCGATATCCCGCCGCCGGAAGGCGATCCAGAAGGCCCGCTGCAAGCGCTGATTATCGACTCCTGGTTCGATAACTACCTCGGCGTAGTGTCGCTGGTGCGTATTAAAAACGGCACCATGCGTAAAGGCGACAAAGTCAAAGTGATAAGCACCGGGCAGGTTTATAACGCTGACCGTCTGGGGATCTTCACGCCGAAGCAGATTGACCGTACCGAACTGAAGTGCGGCGAGGTAGGCTGGCTGGTTTGCGCAATTAAAGACATTCATGGCGCCCCGGTTGGCGATACATTAACGCTGGCGCGTAATCCGGCAGAGAAAGCGCTGCCGGGCTTCAAAAAAGTGAAACCGCAGGTATACGCCGGTCTGTTCCCGGTGAGTTCTGATGACTATGAGAACTTCAGGGATGCGCTCGGCAAGCTGAGTCTGAACGATGCCTCTCTGTTCTACGAGCCGGAAAGTTCAACCGCGCTGGGCTTCGGTTTCCGTTGTGGCTTCCTGGGCCTGCTGCACATGGAGATCATTCAGGAGCGTCTGGAACGTGAATACGATCTGGACCTGATCACCACCGCGCCGACCGTTGTGTACGAAGTGGAAACCACGGCGAAAGAGATTATCTATGTCGATAGCCCGTCCAAGCTGCCGCCGCTGAATAACATCTATGAACTGCGCGAGCCGATTGCCGAGTGTCACATGCTGCTGCCTCAGGCATACCTGGGCAACGTCATTACGCTGTGTGTCGAGAAGCGCGGCGTCCAGACCAACATGGTGTACCACGGTAACCAGGTGGCGCTGACTTATGAAATCCCGATGGCGGAAGTGGTGCTCGATTTCTTCGACCGCCTGAAATCAACGTCTCGTGGTTATGCGTCGCTGGATTATAACTTCAAGCGCTTCCAGGCGTCCGATATGGTGCGCGTTGACGTGCTGATCAACAACGAACGTGTCGATGCGCTGGCGCTGATCACTCACCGTGGTAATTCGCAGAGCCGTGGTCGTGAGCTGGTAGAGAAGATGAAAGAGCTGATCCCTCGTCAGCAGTTCGACATTGCGATTCAGGCAGCGATTGGCACGCATATTATTGCGCGTTCTACCGTGAAGCAGTTGCGTAAAAACGTTCTGGCCAAGTGTTACGGCGGTGATATCAGCCGTAAGAAAAAGCTGCTACAGAAACAGAAAGAAGGTAAGAAGCGAATGAAGCAGATCGGTAACGTCGAACTGCCTCAGGAAGCGTTCCTCGCCATTCTGCATGTCGGTAAAGACAGCAAATAATCCTAAGGAGTTGGCATGGCGAATATGTTTGCCCTGATTCTGGTGATTGCCACACTGGTGACGGGCATTTTATGGTGCGTTGATAAATTTATCTTCGCGCCAAAACGTCGGGAACGTCAGGCAGCGGCACAGGCCGCTGCGGGTGATTCACTGGATAAAGCCACGTTGAAAAAAGTGGCGCCTAAGCCGGGCTGGCTGGAAACTGGGGCTTCGGTTTTTCCGGTACTGGCGATTGTGCTGGTGGTACGTTCATTTATCTATGAACCTTTCCAGATCCCGTCGGGTTCGATGATGCCGACGCTGTTAATCGGTGACTTTATTCTGGTGGAGAAATTCGCCTATGGAATTAAAGATCCGATTTACCAGAAAACGTTGATTGAAACGGGTCATCCGAAACGCGGTGATATCGTGGTCTTTAAATACCCGGAAGATCCGCGCCTGGACTACATTAAACGCGCTGTCGGCCTGCCGGGTGACAAAGTGACGTACGATCCGGTAGCCAAAGAGGTTACTGTACAACCAGGGTGCCGTTCCGGTCAGGCGTGTGAAAACGCGCTGCCGGTGACTTACTCTGACGTTCAACCCAGCGATTTCGTGCAGACCTTTGCCCGACGTAATGGGGGAGAAGCCAGCAGTGGGTTCTTTGAAGTGCCGTTAAACGAAACGAAAGATAACGGCATTCGTCTGGCGGAGCGTAAAGAGACGCTGGGCGACGTAACCCACCGTATTCTGACCGTACCGATCGCACAGGATCAGGCGGGGATGTATTACCGTCAGCCGGGGCAGCAACTGGCGACCTGGATCGTACCGCCAGGACAATACTTCATGATGGGTGATAACCGCGATAACAGCGCGGACAGCCGTTACTGGGGATTTGTACCGGAAGCGAATCTGGTTGGTAAAGCGACCGCGATCTGGATGAGTTTCGACAAACAGGAAGGTGAATGGCCGACCGGCGTACGCTTAAGCCGTATTGGTGGGATCCATTAATTTCTGATAATCGTTCATGTTGTCGTCATTGCGGCGACAACATGAATTATTTATTGGATAAATCTCCGCAGACTAACGACATCCCCTGTCGTTGTGTATAGAATATTCCCCCGAAGTTTTAGGTTGGCGCCGTCAGGTTGCCACGGCACACTAAACAGCGTTGGTTTCCTCAGGTCTGTTTCGTGTGCTGAATTGTTGACGCATTCATTTATTGGTATCGCATGAACCCCATCGTAATTAATCGGCTTCAACGGAAGCTGGGCTACACTTTTACTCATCAGGAGCTGTTGCAGCAGGCATTAACCCACCGCAGCGCCAGCAGTAAACACAATGAGCGTTTAGAATTTTTAGGCGACTCGATTTTGAGCTTTGTTATCGCCAACGCGCTTTATCACCGCTTCCCGCGTGTGGACGAAGGTGATATGAGCCGTATGCGCGCCACGCTGGTGCGCGGCAATACGCTGGCGGAATTGGCCCGTGAATTTGATCTGGGTGAATGCTTACGTTTAGGGCCTGGTGAACTGAAAAGCGGCGGCTACCGTCGTGAATCTATTCTGGCGGATACCGTAGAAGCGTTAATCGGCGGCGTTTTTCTCGACAGCGATATCCAAACCGTCGAGAAGTTGATCCTTAACTGGTATCAAACGCGCCTGAATGAAATCAGCCCGGGCGATAAACAAAAAGATCCGAAAACGCGTTTGCAGGAATATTTGCAGGGTCGTCATCTCCCGCTGCCGTCTTATCTGGTGGTGCAGGTGCGCGGCGAGGCACACGATCAGGAATTTACTATCCACTGCCAGGTCAGCGGCCTGAGTGAACCGGTGGTTGGCACGGGTTCGAGCCGTCGTAAGGCGGAGCAGGCTGCCGCCGAACAGGCGCTGAAAAAACTGGAGCTGGAATGAGCGAAGATAAAAGCTATTGCGGATTTATTGCCATCGTCGGACGTCCGAACGTAGGCAAATCCACCCTGTTGAACAAGCTGCTCGGACAGAAGATCTCGATCACGTCCCGTAAAGCGCAGACCACGCGTCACCGTATCGTCGGTATCCATACCGAAGGGGCGTACCAGGCTATCTATGTTGATACGCCGGGGCTGCATATGGAAGAAAAACGCGCCATCAACCGCCTGATGAACAAGGCGGCAAGCAGCTCGATTGGCGACGTTGAGCTGGTCATTTTTGTCGTGGAAGGCACCCGCTGGACGCCGGATGACGAGATGGTGCTGAATAAACTGCGCGACGGTAAAGCGCCGGTCATTCTGGCCGTTAACAAAGTGGATAACGTACAGGAAAAGGCCGATCTGCTGCCGCACCTGCAATTCCTGGCAAGCCAGATGAACTTCCTCGATATCGTGCCTGTTTCTGCGGAAACTGGCATGAACGTGGATACCATCGCTGGTATCGTGCGTAAACACCTGCCGGAAGCGACTCATCACTTCCCGGAAGATTACATCACCGATCGTTCACAGCGCTTTATGGCGTCTGAAATCATCCGTGAAAAACTGATGCGTTTCCTCGGTGCCGAACTGCCGTATTCCGTGACCGTTGAGATTGAACGTTTCATTTCTAACGAACGCGGCGGTTATGATATTAACGGCCTGATCCTCGTTGAGCGCGAAGGGCAGAAGAAGATGGTCATTGGCAACAAAGGAGCCAAAATCAAGACCATCGGTATCGAAGCGCGAAAAGACATGCAGGAAATGTTCGAAGCGCCGGTACACCTGGAACTGTGGGTGAAAGTGAAATCCGGCTGGGCCGATGACGAGCGTGCGCTGCGCAGTCTCGGTTATGTAGACGACCTCTGAGTTAGCACTACGTGGAAGGCTGGCAGAGAGCTTTCGTCCTGCATAGTCGCCCCTGGAGCGAAACCAGCCTGATGCTGGACGTCTTCACGGAAGAGTCGGGACGCGTGCGTCTGGTTGCCAAAGGCGCACGCTCTAAACGTTCCAGTCTGAAAGGCGCATTACAACCTTTTACGCCACTGTTGCTCCGCTTTGGCGGGCGCGGCGAGGTGAAAACCTTACGCAGCGCTGAAGCGGTCTCTCTGGCGCTCCCCTTAAGCGGTATCACGCTTTATAGCGGTTTGTACATCAACGAACTGCTTTCCCGCGTTCTGGAATACGAAACGCGCTTCTCTGAACTCTTTTTTGATTACCTGAACTGTATTCAGTCGCTGGCTGGCGCGACCGGTTCGCCCGAACCTGCGCTTCGCCGTTTCGAACTCGCCCTGCTGGGGCATCTGGGCTACGGCGTGGATTTTCTGCATTGCGCAGGGAGCGGCGAGACGGTCGATGACACCATGACCTACCGCTATCGCGAAGAGAAGGGATTCATGGCCAGCGTGGTCATTGATAACAGCACCTTTACCGGGCGGCATCTGAAAGCGCTGGATGCACGAGAATTTCCTGATGTTGATACGTTGCGCGCGGCGAAACGCTTTACCCGCATGGCGCTAAAGCCGTATCTTGGTGGTAAGCCGTTAAAAAGCCGGGAACTGTTTCGACAATTTATGCCGAAACGGCCAGGGCGGGCAGAAAATACGAATAATGATTAACGAGGATTGTCATGGCTGAATTACTGTTAGGCGTCAACATTGACCATATTGCCACTTTACGTAATGCGCGTGGTACTGCTTACCCGGACCCGGTACAGGCGGCGTTTATCGCCGAGCAGGCGGGGGCGGATGGTATAACCGTACACCTGCGCGAGGATCGTCGCCATATTACCGACCGTGATGTACGCATTTTGCGCCAGACGCTGGATACGCGTATGAATCTGGAAATGGCGGTGACTGAAGAGATGCTGGCGATTGCCGTTGAGACGAAGCCGCATTTTTGCTGCCTGGTGCCGGAAAAACGTCAGGAAGTGACCACCGAAGGCGGGCTGGACGTCGCGGGTCAGCGTGACAAAATGCGTGATGCCTGCAAACGACTGGCAGATGCAGGTATTCTGGTATCGCTGTTCATTGATGCCGATGAAGAACAGATAAAAGCCGCTGCGGACGTTGGCGCACCGTACATTGAAATCCATACCGGCTGTTATGCGGATGCTAAAACGGATGCTGAGCAAGCGCAGGAACTGGCGCGCATCGCCAAAGCGGCGACGTTTGCGGCAAGCCTGGGGCTGAAAGTGAACGCCGGTCATGGCCTGACCTATCACAATGTGCAGGCCATTGCCGCGCTGCCGGAAATGCATGAACTGAACATCGGTCATGCCATTATTGGGCGGGCGGTCATGAGCGGCCTGAAAGAGGCGGTCTCCGAGATGAAACGCCTGATGCTGGAAGCGCGCGGCTAATGGCGATTCTGGGGTTAGGCACGGATATTGTGGAGATCGCCCGCATTGAGGCGGTGATCTCCCGTTCTGGAGAACGCCTGGCAAGACGCGTGCTTAGCGACAACGAATGGGCTATCTGGGAGACGCATCAGCAACCGGTGCGTTTTCTCGCCAAGCGTTTTGCGGTAAAAGAGGCGGCGGCAAAAGCGTTCGGCACCGGCATTCGCAACGGGTTGGCGTTCAATCAGTTTGAAGTGTTTAACGATGAGCTGGGTAAACCGCGTTTGCGTTTGTGGGGTGAGGCGTTGAAACTGGCGGAGAGGCTGGGCGTGGCGCATATGCATGTGACATTAGCGGATGAACGTCATTACGCCTGTGCGACGGTGATCATCGAAAGCTAGATTCGGGTCTTTGTAGGCCGGATAAGGCGTTTACGTCGCCATCCGGCCTGGCGTCATTCCATCAGGGAGAATTACAGCTTATCCGCGTGATGCATCAGAACAAACTTATCCCACAGCTGTTCTTCCGTTTCGACATGCGCCGGGTCTTTGAGAATGGTATTGGGGATCGGGCACACCTTCTGGCAGGTCGGCGTTTCGTAATGGCCCACGCATTCGGTGCACTTGTCGCTGTTAATCTCGTAAATGCTGTCGCCCATTGAAATCGCCTCATTCGGGCATTCAGGCTCGCACATATCGCAATTGATACACTTTTTAGTGATTAACAGGGCCATCAGGAAACTCTCAAAACATCACAAACCGGGCGGGCATTATACGCGCATTCTTTGCTCAGACCAGTTTTTTTACCAGGGCCTCACTGTGGCGAATACGCTCCGGCGCGCGCCCCAAATCCTGCTGTACCAGCGCCATAAAGAGCAAATCCGTCAACATCGTCTGCGCATGCGTAGAGGAGATTGCGGCGCTGCGCGTGGCCTGTTCTTCGGCGATCGTATACAGGCAACGGGTGGCGCGTTGTTGCAGGGCATTCGGTGTAAAGCCGGTGATCGCCAGAACCTTTCCTCCCACCCGCAACGTTTCATCCGCCGCCATATTCAACTCTCTGCGCTCGCCGCTATAGGAGATAGCCAGCAGGAGATCGTCCGGCGCCAGCGCCTGCACGGTGGCTAACAGCGCATGCATATCGTGTTCGGCGACGACATTGAATCCTATCTTCATCAGCTTCCAGGCGAAGTTCTGCGCTACCAGGCCCGATGTGCCAATACCGGTTATGACAACACGCCGGGCATTGCGCAACATCATGACGCTTTCGAACAATTTCTCTTCGCTGTTAACATCAAGCGTTGCGTGCATTGCGGCGACATTTTCCTCGATCAATTTTTCGCCGACAAGCCGCATTGGATCGTCGCCCCGGATCTGATTATGTACCGGAATAGAGTGAGGATTTGGATTGCTGGCCAGCGCTTCGCTGATCGCCAGCTTCAGTGCCGGAAAGCCTTTGAAGCCCAGTTTCTGCGCGAATTTTACCACGCTGGACTGACTAACGCCCGCCTCAACGGCAAGCTGTTGTGAGCTGAGATGCCGTGTATCATCCGGCTGAGCAAGAATATAATCAGCAAGCTTTTTATCGCTTTGTGCGAGGTCCGGATAACGCTGACGTATACGAATCAAACAGTTCATGAGGACTCCTGGCGAAAAACATGACGGGGATCATAAAAAGATTTTCCCTCGCCCGAAAGAATATAATATTCCATTATTATCGTTATTATGAATTAAAAATTCCTAAGGAACAAAAATGAATCTCGGCTCGTTAGTTTCAGAAACCCGCAATCCACAGACTATGGATCTTGACGCACTCCCTACGCTTGAGCTGGTTCATCGTTTTAATCAACAGGATACGCTTGTAGCGCAAGCAGTAAAAGAGACGCTGCCAGACGTTGCCCGCGCGGTAGATGCCGCCGCCGACGCCTTAAAGGCGGGAGGGCGCATTATTTATATGGGCGCAGGCACCAGCGGACGCCTTGGCGTTCTGGACGCCTCCGAATGCCCACCAACGTTTGGCGTACCGCACGGGCTGGTGATCGGGCTGATTGCCGGCGGGCCTGGCGCGCTGCTGAAAGCGGTGGAAGGCGCGGAAGACAGTCAGCAGTTAGGGGAGGACGATCTCCGGGCGCTTGACGTGACCGCGCAGGATCTGGTTGTCGGGCTGGCGGCGTCCGGTCGTACGCCGTACGTCATTGGCGGGTTGAAATACGCGCGTCAGGTGGGCTGCGTCACGGTGGCTATCTCCTGTAATCCCGATTCTCCCATCGCGCGTGAGGCTGACATCGCCATTTCGCCGGTCGTTGGGCCGGAGGCGCTAACCGGTTCGACGCGACTGAAATCCGGTACTGCGCAAAAACTGGTGCTCAATATGATCTCCACCGGGGCGATGGTGAAGTTCGGCAAGGTGTACCAGAACCTGATGGTGGACATGAAAGCCACCAACGTTAAGCTCGTCGACAGAGCGTGCCGGATGGTGGTTGAGGCTACCGGGATTACGCGTGAAGAGGCCGAAGCGCTGCTTAAGCAGACAGATTTTGAGGTTAAACCGGCCATTCTGATGGCGCTTACCGGGCTGAATGCCGAAGACGCAAGGGCGAAATTGTCCGCTCACCAGGGATTTCTACGGGCGGCGTTAGAACGCTAACGTTACCGGAAAATTGAGGTTCTATCTGTTAGTCTATCTGGTAACGATTATCGCCGGGTTGCGGTTAACCCGGCTATTGGGCTTCAACAATCCAGAGGAGTAGGGTTTGGTTAATCACGAGCGTCGTGTCGTATTTTTTGATTTGGACGGTACGTTGCACCAGCAGGATATGTTTGGCAGTTTCCTGCGTTATCTGTTGCGTCGCCAGCCGCTGAATGCGTTGCTCGTGCTGCCGTTATTGCCGGTTATCGGGATTGGCTTGTTGATTAAAGGTCGGGCGGCGCGTTGGCCGATGAGCCTGCTGTTATGGGGCTGTACCTTCGGTCACAGTGAAGCGCGGCTCAAGGCGCATCAGGCGGATTTCGTTCGCTGGTTTCGCGATAACGTCACGGCGTTTCCGGTTGTTCAGGAGCGCCTGACGACCTATCTGTTAAGCTCTGACGCTGATATCTGGCTGATTACCGGCTCTCCGCAATCGCTGGTGGAACAGGTCTATTTCGATACGCTCTGGCTGCCGCGCGTGAACCTGATCGCCAGCCAGATGCGGCGTGGCTACGGCGGCTGGCTGCTGACTATGCGCTGTCTGGGGCACGAGAAGGTCGCCCAACTGGAACGCCAGATTGGTGCGCCGTTACGTCTGTACAGCGGCTACAGCGACAGTAAGCAGGATAACCCGCTTCTCTATTTTTGCCAGCATCGCTGGCGCGTCACGCCGCGAGGGGAGCTCCAGCAACTCGAATAGAGTTAACGATAGCGCCCATGTATAATGCGCCCGCTTTTATTACCGGAGTGTCTCCTTTGTCTGATGTTGAATTTAGCCACGAATACTGGATGCGTCATGCGTTGACGCTGGCGAAACGCGCCTGGGATGAGCGTGAAGTGCCGGTTGGCGCGGTATTGGTGCATAACAATCGCGTCATTGGCGAAGGCTGGAACCGTCCGATAGGTCATCATGATCCCACTGCGCACGCTGAAATCATGGCGCTACGTCAGGGCGGGCTGGTGCTTCAGAACTACCGTTTGCTGGATACCACGCTTTACGTGACGCTGGAGCCGTGCGTGATGTGCGCGGGAGCAATGGTACACAGCCGTATTGGTCGGGTGGTATTTGGCGCTCGCGACGCGAAAACCGGCGCGGCAGGGTCGCTGATGGACGTATTGCATCATCCGGGCATGAACCACCGCGTAGAGATCACCGAAGGTGTGTTACGCGATGAGTGCGCAGCGCTGCTCAGTGATTTCTTCCGCATGCGTCGCCAGGAGATCAAAGCGCTAAAAAAATCTTCGCAAGAATCGTTGTAGGGCAGCCAGGGCGCGAAAGCGTCCAGCCCTGTGAGATTAGTTTTCGTCTTTCTTCTTCAGTGAAAACGGCAAAGAAGGAGAGTGTGACAGGTAGTTCGATGACGGCTGCGATAAGAAAGAAGAGAAAGGAAATGTCTCCGTGTCAAACTCGGCCGGAGACACTGCCGGGTAATCCTGCGCCAGCTTTATCGCTTCTGCCGTCTGCTTCTCTTTTTCTTGCAGATAGCCGACCAGGCTAATCTGATACTTCCGAATATTTTCCACATAAGCGTAGGCTTCATGCCCGCGCGCATAGCCGTACGTCAGCTTGCTGTAATATTGTTTCTGGCTGAGCAGCGGCAGCCGTTGTTTTACATCGGCCCAGCTATCCGGGTTGCCCCTGGTTTTAACCGTCAACGCACGGGCGTCAAGCATATGTGCATAACCCATGTTATAGGCGGCGAGCGCAAACCAGATACGCTCCTCTTCCGGCACGGTTTCAGGCACTTTGCCCATCATATCCTGGATATAACGCACACCGCCGCTGATGCTCTGTTCCGCATCGGTACGGTCCGTCAGCCCCAGACTTTGCGCGGTGTTTTTGGTGAGCATCATCAGACCGCGAACGCCCGTCGGGGAGGTGGCCAGCGGGTCCCAGTGTGACTCCTGATAGGAAATTGCGGCCAGCAGGCGCCAGTCTATCTCTTGCGCGTATTTTTCAAACAACGGCTGGAGATCGGGCAGTACGCCGTCCACGGCCCGCAGGAAGGTGCGGGTATCGACATAATCAAAATCGTCGCCGTGCCCCAGATACTTCTCTTCCATACGCGCCAGTGAGCCGTCTTCATTAATAGCGTTGAAGAAATCGAGCAGTGCAGCGGAAAGCGTGTTGTCATCGTCCAGTTGGCTAAACCAGGTGACAGGCTGCTCATCGGTGACATCCAGCGCGACGGCCAGTTCAGGATGTACGCGCTGGAACAGGCTGATCGCGACAGAATCGGCAATGGTATAGTCCAGATTGCCGCTGATGACTTCGCTGAGCAGCGCCGCTGTCCCTTTTTTGTCATCGACTTTCCAGCTCAGATCGGGAAATTTTGTCTCTTTCAGCGCCTGCAAGTCATTTACCACGACATGCCCAGGCGCGATAGAGAGCTGGCTTTCATTCACCGTGGCCAGCGTGCGAGGCCGGTATTGTCCTACCCGGTAAACCAGCTGTTGCGAAACGGAATAGTAGGTCGGGCCGGGTTGATAATTCTTCACGCGCTCGCTGTTGTAAACCAGTCCTGCCGCCAGCAGATCGGCGTTGCCGTTATCTAAATCGTCAAATAGCTGGCTGATATTCTGGCGTACGGTAATTTTCAGCTTTACGCCAAGATAGCTGGCGAACTGCTGCGCCAGTTCGTAATCCAGACCGTATTTTTTTCCGTTAATGCGGGCGTAAGTCAGCGGCGACTCTATTGTCGAGACGCGTAACTCTCCCCGCGATTGAATCGCGGCGATACGATTGTCGGCTTTGCCGAACCAGGGGATTGATGGCCAGAGGGCCGCTGCCAGCAGCAGAGTCAATATGCCGATGAACAGATAATTAATCTTTAATTTTTTCAATTAGTTAATTCTCTGAATCGTGCGTAATCTCAGCCTGCTAATGTCATTTTGGTGGGTTAAAATCATCATGAATGTGCGGCATTTTGCGCAACAATGCGCCAGTTGGCAACTAATTAGAATGATTGGCCGCACCGTATGATAAGAAAAGGCGGCGATTTTATTTCGACGCAAACGGTTTCGTCGGGGCGTCAGATTCTTTATAATGTCGCCCGTTTCCCCCCTTGCGCACACTTAAAGCGCCTCAGGCGCTTCGAAGACGAGAGACTTATGATGGAAATTCTGCGTGGTTCGCCTGCACTGTCTGCATTCCGTATTAACAAACTGCTGGCGCGTTTTCAGGCGGCCAATCTTCAGGTCCACAATATTTACGCTGAGTATGTCCATTTTGCTGACCTGAGCGCCCCCTTAAACGAGGATGAGCACGTGCAACTTGCACGTTTGCTGAAATATGGGCCGAGCTTAAGCAGCCATACCCCTGAAGGAAAGCTGCTGCTGGTCACGCCGCGTCCTGGCACCATCTCCCCCTGGTCTTCCAAAGCGACTGATATCGCCCATAACTGCGGTCTGCAACAGGTAAGCCGCCTGGAGCGCGGCGTTGCATACTACGTTGAAGCCGCTACGCTCACGGCTGAACAGTGGCAGACGATTGCCGCTGAACTGCACGACCGGATGATGGAGACCGTGTTCTCTTCTTTATCTGATGCGGAAAAACTGTTTGTTCATCACCAGCCTGCGCCGGTTGCCAGTGTGGATCTGCTGGGTGAAGGGCGTCAGGCGCTGACTGACGCCAACCTGCGTCTGGGTCTGGCGCTGGCGGATGACGAAATTGATTACCTGCAAGACGCCTTCACGAAGCTGGGGCGCAATCCGAACGATATCGAGCTGTATATGTTCGCGCAGGCAAACTCCGAACACTGTCGCCATAAGATTTTTAACGCTGACTGGGTTATCGACGGGAAACCGCAGCCGAAGTCGTTGTTTAAGATGATCAAAAACACCTTTGAAACCACGCCGGATCATGTGTTGTCTGCCTATAAAGATAACGCGGCGGTGATGGAAGGTTCTGACGTGGGACGCTACTTCGCTGACCACGAGAGCGGTCGCTATGACTTCCATCAGGAGCCTGCGCATATCCTGATGAAGGTGGAAACCCATAACCACCCGACGGCAATCTCGCCGTGGCCGGGCGCGGCGACCGGCTCTGGTGGTGAGATTCGTGATGAAGGCGCAACCGGACGCGGCGCGAAGCCAAAAGCGGGTCTGGTGGGCTTCTCCGTGTCTAACCTGCGTATTCCGGGCTTTGAACAGCCGTGGGAAGAAGATTTTGGTAAACCAGAGCGTATCGTTACCGCGCTGGACATTATGACCGAAGGCCCGCTGGGCGGCGCGGCGTTTAATAATGAATTTGGTCGCCCGGCGTTGAACGGGTACTTCCGTACTTACGAAGAAAAAGTAAACAGCCACAACGGCGAAGAGCTGCGCGGCTACCACAAGCCGATCATGCTGGCGGGCGGGATCGGCAACATCCGCGCCGATCACGTACAGAAAGGCGAGATCGTCGTTGGCGCAAAGCTGATCGTGCTCGGTGGGCCGGCGATGAACATTGGTCTGGGGGGCGGGGCGGCGTCCTCTATGGCTTCTGGTCAGTCGGATGCGGATCTCGATTTTGCCTCCGTGCAGCGTGATAACCCGGAAATGGAACGTCGCTGCCAGGAAGTGATCGACCGCTGCTGGCAGTTAGGCGATGCCAACCCGATCCTGTTTATTCACGACGTCGGGGCAGGCGGTCTCTCCAACGCGATGCCGGAGCTGGTGAGCGACGGCGGGCGCGGCGGTAAATTTGAGCTGCGCGATATCCTCAGCGATGAGCCGGGCATGAGCCCGCTGGAAATCTGGTGTAACGAGTCTCAGGAGCGTTATGTGCTGGCCGTGGCCGCCGACCAGTTGCCGCTGTTTGATGAGTTGTGCAAGCGTGAGCGCGCGCCGTATGCGGTGATCGGTGAGGCCACCGAAGAACAGCATCTGTCCCTGAACGACAGTCACTTCGATAATCAACCGATCGATCTGCCGCTGGACGTGCTGCTGGGTAAAACGCCGAAAATGACCCGCGACGTGCAGACGCTGACAGCGAAAGGCGATGCGCTGGATCGTGCTGATATCACGATTGCTGATGCGGTTAAACGGGTTCTGCATCTGCCGACCGTGGCGGAGAAAACATTCCTGGTGACCATCGGCGACCGTACCGTGACTGGTATGGTGGCGCGCGATCAGATGGTCGGCCCGTGGCAGGTGCCGGTGGCGAACTGCGCGGTGACCACCGCCAGCCTCGACAGCTACTACGGCGAAGCGATGTCTATCGGTGAACGTGCGCCGGTAGCGCTGCTGGACTTTGCCGCTTCCGCCCGTCTGGCCGTTGGCGAAGCGCTGACGAACATCGCCGCGACCCAGATTGGCGATATCAAACGCATCAAGCTGTCCGCAAACTGGATGGCGGCGGCCGGTCATCCGGGTGAAGATGCCGGTCTGTATGACGCGGTGAAAGCGGTAGGCGAAGAACTCTGCCCGCAGCTTGGCCTGACGATTCCGGTGGGCAAAGACTCTATGTCGATGAAAACCCGCTGGCAGGAAGGCAACGAGCAGCGCGAAATGACCTCGCCGCTGTCGCTGGTGATTTCCGCGTTTGCCCGCGTGGAAGATGTGCGTCATACCATCACGCCGCAGCTCTCGACCGAAGATAACGCGCTGCTGCTGATCGATTTGGGTCAGGGGCATAACGCGCTGGGCGCAACGGCGCTGGCGCAGGTGTATCGTCAACTGGGCGACAAACCGGCAGACGTGCGCGATGTGGCGCAGTTAAAAGGCTTCTACGATGCGATTCAGGCGCTGGTGGCGCAGCGTAAACTGCTGGCGTATCACGACCGTTCCGACGGCGGCCTGCTGGTCACGCTTGCCGAGATGGCCTTTACCGGTCACTGCGGCATCCAGGCCGATATTGCAACATTTGGCGACGATCGTCTGGCGGCGCTGTTTAACGAAGAACTGGGCGCAGTGATCCAGGTGCGGGCGGCCGATCGCGAAGCGGTCGAGGCGCTGCTGGCGAAGCACGGTCTGAGTGACTGCGTACACTATTTAGGTCAGGCCGTTTCCGGCGACCGTTTTGTGATTGAATCCAACGGGCAGGTCGTCTTCAGCGAAAGCCGCACCACGCTTCGTACCTGGTGGGCGGAAACGACCTGGCAGATGCAGCGCCTGCGCGACAACCCGGAATGTGCCGATCAGGAACATGACGCAAAAACCAACGATGCCGACCCGGGTCTGAACGTGAAATTGTCGTTCGATATCAATGAAGATATCGCCGCGCCGTATATTGCTACCGGCGCGCGTCCGAAGGTTGCCGTACTGCGCGAACAGGGCGTGAACTCCCACGTTGAGATGGCGGCGGCGTTCCATCGCGCGGGCTTTGACGCGATTGATGTGCATATGAGCGATCTGCTGGCTGGCCGTATTGGGTTGGGTAATTTCCAGGCGCTGGTTGCCTGTGGCGGTTTCTCTTACGGTGACGTGCTGGGCGCGGGTGAAGGCTGGGCGAAATCGATTCTGTTCAACAATCGCGTACGCGACGAGTTCGAAACGTTCTTCCACCGCCCGCAGACGCTGGCGCTTGGTGTATGTAACGGTTGCCAGATGATGTCTAACCTGCGTGAACTGATTCCGGGGAGCGATCTGTGGCCGCGTTTTGTGCGTAACCATTCTGACCGTTTTGAAGCGCGCTTCAGCCTGGTGGAAGTGACCCAAAGCCCGTCTCTGCTGTTGCAGGGAATGGTTGGCTCGCAGATGCCTGTCGCGGTGTCCCACGGTGAAGGGCGCGTTGAAGTGCGTGACGATGCGCATCTGGCTGGGCTGGAAAGCAAAGGTCTGGTTGCGCTGCGTTATGTCGATAACTTCGGTAAGGTTACGGAAAACTACCCGGCCAACCCGAACGGATCGCCAAATGGCATCACCGCCGTTACCACGGAAAACGGTCGCGCCACCATTATGATGCCGCACCCGGAGCGCGTCTTCCGCACTGTCAGCAACTCCTGGCACCCGGAAAACTGGGGCGAAGACAGCCCGTGGATGCGTATTTTCCGCAATGCGCGTAAGCAGTTAGGTTAATCCGCACGTAAATGGCCCGATAAGCAAAGCACTATCGGGCCTGGACATACGCGTAGGCCGGATAAGGCGAAGCCGCCATCCGGCAAGGAAGCTTCCGTGAGGGAGCTTTTTTTTGCCCTGCCATCAACCATAAAGGTGTCGGGAAATGCCGACATCAGTAGATTGTCTGTGTCGCCAAAAGGAGACATTTAACTCATTGATTTACAAAGATGGCGTAAGGTTTGTTTTTAGGTGTCTCTGAATGGCGACACCTTGCTGAAATTTTGTTCGTTTTGTAACGGTGACGGTTTCTCTATAAAACCAAATAAAATCATAATGTTAATTATTTGTTTTTAAAATTGGCACACTTACTGCATAATAGTAACCAGTGGCTCATTCACCTTCTTATGTCAGCCCCTTCGGGAAGCGCTACATAAACTTCGAATGACGCACAACAAGGTGCCTGCCGTCCAACTTCTGATAATAGCGTCGCTTTATCAACCACCGGGCGAAACGTCGAGTTAGGCACCGCCTTATTCCATAACAAAGCCGGGTTAATCCCGGCTTTGTTGTATCTGATGTTCCCCTCGGTTAGCATCCTTGTATCCTTATCCGATGAGAGTAACGCCTTGAAGCGCTGGTCTGTTTTCCCCCGGTCCTTGCGACAACTGGTTATGCTGGCATTTCTGCTGATTCTGTTGCCTTTGTTGGTACTGGCCTGGCAGGCCTGGCAAAGTCTCAACGCGCTCAGCGCCCAGGCGGCGCAGACTAACCGCACCACGCTGATAGATGCCCGGCGCAGCGAAGCGATGACCAACGTGGCGCTGGAGATGGAGCGCAGCTACCGGCAATATTGCGTGCTCGACGACCGTACGCTGGCGAAGGTGTATCAGAGCCAGCGAAAACGCTACAGCGAAATGCTGGACGCACATGCGGGAGTATTGCCGGACGCTAAACTTTACCAGGCGCTACGCGATGATCTGAACGGTCTTGCACAATTACAGTGTAAAAATAGCGGCCCTGACGCTACCGCCGCCGCGCGGCTGGAGGCTTTTGCCAACGCCAATACGGAAATGGTGCAGGCAACGCGCACGGTGGTGTTCTCGCGCGGGCAGCAGTTACAGCAGGAAATCGCAGAGCGCGGACAATTCTTTGGCTGGCAGGCGCTGGTGCTGTTTCTGGTCAGTCTGGCGATGGTACTGCTTTTTACAAGGATGATCATTGGGCCGGTGAAAGGGATAGAACGGATGATTAACCGGCTGGGAGAAGGGCGCTCTCTGGGAAATACCGTATCGTTTACCGGGCCGCGCGAGCTGCGTTCGGTGGGGCAGCGCATTATCTGGTTGAGTGAACGTCTGTCCTGGCTGGAATCCCAACGGCATCAGTTTTTACGTCACCTGTCGCATGAGCTGAAAACGCCGCTGGCCAGTATGCGCGAAGGGACAGAGCTGCTGGCCGATCAGGTCGTGGGGCCATTGACGCCGGAGCAAAAAGAGGTCGTCGGCATTCTGGACGATAGCAGCCGCAACTTACAGAAGTTGATTGAGCAACTGCTTGATTACAACAGGAAACTGGCGGACAGCGCGATTGAGATGGAAACCGTGGAGCTTGAACCGCTGGTGGATATGGTGGTTTCCGCTCACAGTTTGCCTGCGCGCGCTAAAATGATGCATACCGAGGTCAGGCTGGCTATCGACAGCTGTCTGGCCGAGCCGATGCTATTAATGAGCGTGCTGGACAATCTTTATTCCAATGCGGTGCACTATGGCGCTGAATCCGGTAACATTTGTATTCGCAGCAATGTATATGGTTCAAAGGCGCACATTGATGTGATCAATACGGGCACGCCGATCCCGGAAGCGGAAAGGGCCATGATTTTTGAACCCTTTTTCCAGGGAAGCCATCAGCGTAAAGGTGCGGTGAAGGGGAGCGGATTAGGGTTAAGTATCGCCAGGGACTGCATCCGTCGTATGCAGGGGGAACTGTATCTGGTCGATGAGAATGCGCAAGAAGTTTGCTTCCGTATCGAACTGCCGCTATCTGCATCGAAAAACCACTAAAAATGAAGCTAAGCCTGGTGAGTATGCCACACGTTTTTGTTCGAGTTCTGAAGCGATTATTTCCCCGAAGAGGATGGTTAGCGAGTGTGCCTTGCCTGGTGCTGATGGGGTGCGCGCCACATGCCGCGAAGCATGTCGTAAATGATGCGTCGCAGGAAAAAATTCCACCGTATCAGCTGGCGGATTATCTCTCTACCGACTGTACGGATATCTGGTTACTCAAAGGGCCATCGACGGATAACAATCCGCTTTACTGGCTGCGGGCGATTGATTGTGCCGATCGCCTGTTGCCTGTTCAGTCACGCAATGAAGCGCGGGCGCTGGAAGATGGCAGCTGGCAGAACACGTTCAAACGCGGGATTCTGCTGGCGGATGCTAAAATTACGCCCCTTGAACGGCGCGATATGGTCACTCGCCTCGATGCGCTAAGCGCGCAAATTCCCGCTCAGGTGCGCCCGCTCTATCAGCTCTGGCGCGACGGCCAGGCGCTACAGCTACAGCTTGCCGAAGAGCGCCAGCGTTACAGTAAACTCCAGCAAGCGTCGGATAGCGAGCTTGATACATTGCGTCAGCAGCATCAGCACTTACAGGCGCAGCTCGATCTCACGACGCGCAAGCTGGAGAATCTGACTGATATTGAGCGCCAGCTCTCCACGCGCAAACCCGCAGGCAACTACAATCCTGACGCGACACACGGAAATGATAAACCCGCAGCGCCTGATGACGGCGCATCTTCCACACTGCCACAAGATGAGGTAACGCCATGATAAGCCGCAAACCGGCACATCTGCTGCTCGTGGACGATGACCCGGGGCTGTTGAAACTGCTTGGGATGCGCCTGACCAGCGAAGGCTACAGCGTCGTGACGGCGGAAAGCGGTCAGGAAGGGCTGCGCGTACTGAATCGCGAAAAAGTGGATCTGGTCATTAGCGATCTGCGAATGGATGAAATGGATGGCATGCAGCTGTTCACGGAAATCCAGAAAGTCCAGCCCGGTATGCCCGTCATCATTTTGACCGCACACGGCTCTATTCCTGATGCGGTGGCGGCGACGCAAAAAGGCGTGTTTAGCTTTCTGACCAAACCGGTCGATAAAGATGCGCTGTATCAGGCCATTGATGACGCGCTTGAACAGTCGGCGCCGGCAATGGATGACAGTTGGCGCGAATCAATCGTTACGCGCAGTCCGTTGATGATACGCCTGCTGGAACAGGCGCGGATGGTGGCGCAATCGGATGTCAGCGTGCTGATTAACGGGCAAAGCGGCACCGGGAAAGAGATTTTCGCGCAGGCTATCCATAACGCCAGCCCGCGCAGCAGTAAACCTTTCATCGCCATTAACTGCGGCGCGCTGCCGGAACAGCTACTGGAGTCCGAACTGTTTGGCCACGCGCGCGGGGCGTTTACCGGCGCGGTCAGCAACCGTGAAGGGTTATTTCAGGCGGCGGAAGGCGGCACGCTGTTTCTTGATGAAATCGGCGATATGCCCGCGCCGTTACAGGTTAAGCTGCTGCGCGTTCTGCAAGAGCGCAAAGTCAGACCGCTTGGCAGCAATCGCGATATCGATATTGATGTGCGCATTATCTCCGCAACGCACCGCGATCTGCCTAAGGCGATGGCGCGGGGTGAATTTCGCGAAGACTTATATTACCGTCTGAACGTGGTGAGTCTGAAGATCCCGACGCTGGCGGAGCGTACGGAAGATATTCCGCTGCTGGCGAATCATCTTCTGCGCCAGTCAGCAGAGCGGCATAAACCGTTTGTGCGGGCGTTTTCAACGGATGCGATGAAGCGACTGATGACCGCAAGCTGGCCGGGAAACGTGCGTCAGTTGGTGAACGTTATTGAGCAGTGCGTGGCGTTAACTTCCTCGCCGGTTATCAGCGACGCGCTGGTGGAGCAGGCGCTGGAAGGCGAAAATACGGCGCTGCCGACGTTTGTTGAGGCGCGTAATCAGTTTGAGCTTAACTACTTGCGTAAACTGCTGCAAATCACCAAAGGGAATGTCACCCATGCGGCGAGAATGGCAGGGCGTAACCGGACGGAATTTTATAAGCTGCTCTCGCGCCATGAGTTGGATGCAAACGATTTCAAAGAGTAGTTTTCATGCCGTAAAGTAGCGTGAATTATGTTACGTTTATCAGATTAAAAGACAGGCGACCTTTTCAAGGAATAGCATGAAAAAGATTGATGCGATTATTAAACCCTTCAAGCTGGACGACGTCCGTGAAGCGCTGGCTGAGGTAGGCATTACCGGTATGACGGTTACTGAAGTGAAAGGCTTTGGGCGTCAGAAAGGCCATACCGAGCTGTACCGTGGCGCGGAATATATGGTGGATTTTCTGCCGAAGGTGAAAATTGAAATCGTGGTGACCGACGATATTGTGGATACCTGCGTTGACACCATTATTCGCACCGCGCAGACGGGGAAAATCGGTGACGGTAAAATTTTTGTCTTTGACGTTGCGCGCGTGATTCGTATTCGTACCGGCGAAGAAGACGACGCGGCAATTTAAGCCGCGTCGTGCTTGCCGGATGGCGGTGTAAACACCTTATCCGGCCTACAAAATCCCGTAGGCCTGATAAGTGCAGCGCCATCAGGCATGACTTAATTACAGCACTTTATGTGGGCCGAAGCATTCGTAATGAATGTTTTCGCTTTTCACGCCCAGCCCTGTCAGCTGCTTCGCAGCAAACTGCATAAAGCCGACCGGACCGCACAGATAAAACTGCATTGCCGGATCGCTGATCGCACTTTCCAGTTTGTTCAAATCCATCAGACCTGTGCTGTCGAACGCGCCATTCGCACGATCGGCTTCTGTCGGTTCGCGATACCAGGTATGTGCGGTAAAGCGCGGCAGGGTTTTACCCAGCTCGCTCACTTCATCTGCAAACGCATGCACGTCGCCGTTTTCCGCCGCGTGGAACCAGTTCACCTGCGCGGTGTGGTTGGCTTTGGTCAGCGTATCCAGCATGGCCAGCATTGGGGTCTGGCCTACGCCTGCGGAAATCAGGGAAACAGGCGTATCCGTTGCGACATCCATGAAGAAATCACCTGCCGGAGCGGCTAAGTGGACGATATCGCCGACGCTTGCGTGGTTGTGCAGCCAGCTGGAAACCTGACCGCCATCTTCACGCTTAACTGCGATGCGATAACCTTTACCATCCGGCTTGCGGGTCAGGGAATACTGACGGATCTCCTGATGCGGGAAGCCTTCCGGTTTCAGCCAGACCCCCAGGTATTGACCCGGATGATATTCTGCGACCGGGCCGCCATCGACCGGTTCAAATTCAAAGCTGGTAATCAGGGCGCTGCGCGGCGTTTTCGCGACGATGCGGAACGGACGAGTGCCTTCCCAGCCGCCATTCTTGCTGGCGTTTTCGCTGTAGATTTGCGCTTCGCGATTGATAAAGACATTGGCCAGAACGCCATACGCTTTACCCCAGGCATCCAGCACTTCCTGGCCTGGGCTGAACATTTCGTCCAGCGTTGCCAGCAGGTGGCCGCCAACGATGTTGTACTGTTCTGGTTTGATCTGGAAACTGGTGTGCTTCTGGGCGATTTTTTCTACCGCAGGCAGCAGCGCAGGCAGGTTTTCGATATTGCTGGCATAGGCCGCGATGGCGTTAAACAGCGCTTCACGTTGATCGCCATTTCGCTGGTTACTCATGTTAAAAATTTCTTTGAGTTCAGGGTTGTGGGTAAACATGCGATCGTAGAAATGGGCGGTCAGTTTTGGACCGGTTTCAACCAGCAGGGGAATGGTGGCTTTTACTGTGGCGATGGTTTGAGCGTCAAGCATACTGTCTTCCTTTATCTGAGACTTTAATGATGTATGTCAAATACATCTTATAAAAAATAACCCTGTATTGTAAATGGTTCTTTGTAACTTTGCGTTTTTAACGTTACAACGTGAAAAATCTGCATCACAAACCTGAAAAGAAATCCGTTGAAATTCGTAAGGTCTTCATTCGACAAAGCCTTGTACAGCATGAAGGTAATCGTTTGCGTAAAATCCTTTGTCAAGACCTGTTATCGCAGAATGATTCGGTTATACTGTTGGCCGTTGTCCCACGGGATTGCCTTTTTAGGCCAAAAATTTATCGTTAGCTGAGTCAGGAGATGCGGATGTTAAAGCGTGAAATGAACATTGCCGATTATGATGCCGAACTGTGGCAGGCTATGGAGCAGGAAAAAGTACGTCAGGAAGAGCACATCGAACTGATCGCCTCCGAAAACTACACCAGCCCGCGCGTGATGCAGGCGCAGGGGTCTCAGCTGACCAACAAATATGCTGAAGGATATCCGGGCAAGCGCTACTACGGCGGTTGCGAATATGTGGATGTCGTTGAGCAACTGGCGATTGACCGCGCGAAAGAACTGTTTGGCGCAGACTACGCCAACGTCCAGCCGCACTCTGGTTCTCAGGCTAACTTCGCGGTCTACACTGCGCTGCTGCAACCGGGCGACACCGTTCTGGGTATGAACCTGGCGCAAGGTGGCCACCTGACTCACGGTTCTCCGGTAAACTTCTCCGGTAAACTGTACAACATCGTGCCTTACGGCATCGATGAGTCCGGTAAAATTGACTACGAAGAGATGGCGAAGCTGGCTCAGACTCATAAACCGAAGATGATCATCGGCGGCTTCTCTGCTTATTCCGGCGTCGTTGACTGGGCAAAAATGCGTGAAATTGCCGACAGCATTGGCGCGTACCTGTTTGTTGATATGGCGCACGTCGCGGGTCTTATCGCCGCAGACGTTTATCCGAACCCGGTTCCGCATGCTCACGTTGTGACCACCACCACGCACAAAACCCTGGCGGGTCCGCGCGGCGGCCTGATCCTGGCGAAAGGCGGTGACGAAGAGTTGTACAAAAAACTGAACTCTGCCGTTTTCCCTAGTGCTCAGGGTGGCCCGCTGATGCATGTGATCGCCGGTAAAGCGGTGGCGCTGAAAGAAGCGATGGAACCGGAGTTCAAAGTCTACCAGCAGCAGGTTGCCAAAAACGCCAAAGCGATGGTGGAAGTGTTCCTGAACCGTGGCTACAAAGTGGTTTCCGGCGGTACAGAGAACCACCTGTTCCTGCTGGATCTGGTGGACAAAAACCTGACCGGTAAAGAAGCTGACGCCGCGCTGGGTCGTGCCAACATCACCGTTAACAAAAACAGCGTGCCGAACGATCCGAAGAGCCCGTTCGTCACTTCCGGTATCCGTATCGGTTCTCCGGCCATTACGCGTCGCGGCTTTAAAGAAGCAGAAGCCAAAGAACTGGCTGGCTGGATGTGCGATGTGCTGGACAACATCAACGATGAAGCGGTTATCGAGCGCATCAAAGGCAAAGTGCTGGACATCTGCGCACGCTTCCCGGTTTACGCGTAAGCGATACGCCTGGCATCGTGAAAAAGGCTTCCTGCGGGAAGCCTTTTTTATTTCCGGGTCACGCCGTGTGGGCGAATCCAGGCGTGACTTTGATACCCGGTTATATGAATAATTTTAATACCGCGCCGGTGGTTTTTCATTCGACAAGCGAGTCTCCTTTCATCGCAGGGTGTCGGACTTATACTCAGAGCGCGTTTAGCTGTGATTCGACGTACAGATAGCCGATCCCCATCAACTGTTGCGAACGACTGAGTGTGCCAAAGCCGATCCGGGTGGACCTTGCCTGCGGGTTATCGCCATGATCAAAGGGATTAAACCCCGTTTGCTGCACCAGCGTATTCAGCCAGCTTTCGCCAAAGGCGCAACTGCGGCCATAAATCCAGATTTGGTTAATATTCAGGATATTCAGAAAGTTATATAAACTCAGGCCAATCGCGCTGGCGGCGTGTTCCACCCAGGCCTGGATGCGGACATCGCCCTGTTGCCAGGCGGTAATCAGTTGATCGATGGTGATAGTTTCTGGGTCGCAATCCGCCGTGGGCTGCGTTTTCATCCACCGTCGGGCCTGCTTTTTAAGCGCGCTGAGCGAGGCCACGGTTTCCAGACAGCCGTAGCGGCCGCAATCACAGGCCACCCCGTCCGGGTTGACGATGGTATGTCCGATCTGACCGCTGCCATACAAACTGCCGCGCCAGATGTTGTCGTTGATGACGAAGGAGGAACCAATCCCGTAATCGACGTTAATGACGCAGAAATCGCGGTTTGCCGCCGGGTTTTGCCACTTCTCCGCCAGCGCCAGCATCACGCAGTCATTGTCTAACCGCACCTGTACGCCGAGCATCTCCTCCAGCAAATATTTAATCTCAACCGGGGTTTTCCACGGTGCCTGCGGCATGGTTTTTGACGCCCCGGTAATGGGATCGACCTGACCGTGAACGCCTAATGCCAGATTGATGGTCACGTCGGGATAGCGCTGACGATATTCCCGCCAGTGCGCAGCAAGCGCGGTCAGCAAGGCTTTTGGCGAACCGGCATTGATCTCCGCATGGCGCCAGTCGCCTACGGCGACCAGACGCGCATCTGCCAGCTGGCTGGTGATGCTGGTGGGCGTCACGTTCATACACAGCGTCCAGTCTCCCTGTTCGGGCAGATGATAGCTGCCGCTACTCAGCCCTCGTTGGCTTAACGTCTCCCGGGAATGGCAAATTCTTCCCTCATCGATCAACTCCTCCAGAATATTGCTGACCGCCGGAATCGACAGGCCGCTGAGCTGCGCCAGCCGGGATTTACTGAGCTGTTTTTCACGCCACAGGTGCGACAGAAAGATCTGCTTGTTGGCTTGCCTGACCCGGGCGTTATTGAACCCTGTACGCTGCATACACTTAACTCCCTTAACTATATTGCGTGAGCATTGCGTATTTTAACGCCAGTTATCTGCCCCAGAATAGCAGCAAGGTGAAATTTTACTTTTGTTTGTTTAGTGGAGAATGACATGTACGGTTCAGTTAAGGTCTGGCAGGAAACACTCTCACTCCCTACGTGGACAACCGGCGAAGAAGATCCGAACCCGATGTTCCTGGAAAAGCGGGTTTATCAGGGGTCTTCAGGCGCGGTTTATCCTTATGGCGTCATCGATACGCTGACCGGTGAACGTGAAATGCGCGAGTATCAGGCAGTCTGGATGGAGAATGATTTTATTCGCATCATGCTGCTGCCGGAGCTGGGCGGACGTATTCATCGCGCGTATGACAAAGTGCAGCAGCGTGATTTTGTTTACTACAACGAAGTGGTGAAACCCGCGCTGGTCGGGCTGCTGGGGCCGTGGATCTCTGGTGGGATTGAATTTAACTGGCCGCAGCATCACCGTCCAACCACATTTATGCCGGTGGATTTTACCTGTCAGCAGGGCGAACACGGAGAACAAACCGTGTGGATGGGGGAAGTGGAACCTATGCGCGGCTTGCAGGTGATGACCGGATTTACGCTGTACCCCGATCGGGCATTAATTGAAATCACCGGAAAAGTCTTTAACGGCAACGCTACGCCGCGCCATTTTTTGTGGTGGGCGAACCCGGCGGTGAAAGGCGGAGACGACCACCAGAGCGTCTTCCCGCCGGACGTTACTGCCGTATATGACCACGGTAAACGGGATGTCTCCGCCTTTCCGATCGCGACGGGCACTTATTACAAAGTGGACTACTCCGCCGGCGTGGATATCTCGCGTTATAAAAATGTACCGGTGCCGACCTCTTATATGGCTGAAAAGTCAGATTATGATTTTGTCGGCGCCTGGCATCATGGCGAACGAGGGGGGCTGCTGCATGTGGCCGACCACCATATTTCGCCGGGTAAAAAACAGTGGACGTGGGGATACGGTGATTTTGGCGTGGCCTGGGATCGCAACCTGACCGATGACAACGGCCCGTACATTGAACTCATGACCGGGGTCTTCACCGACAACCAGCCTGATTTTACCTGGCTTGCGCCGTATGAAGAGAAAGTCTTCGTGCAAAATTTCCTGCCCTACAGTGAACTGGGCATGGTGCAAAACGCCAGTACGCAGCTTGCGCTGCGCCTTGAGCGAGAAGGGAACCAGCTTTCATCCGGCGTTTATGCCGTTGCGCCGCTACATGACGTTCAGGTAACGCTTTGTGCCCAGGGGCAACCGTTCTTTGAAAAAACACTCACGCTGGAACCCGGTCAAAGCTGGCGCGCCGATCTTTCTGACGCGGGCCACGCGCGGGTGAAAATGACCGTTGCCCGTCGTGATGGCGTCACGCTGCTGGCGTATGAGGAGCATATCGCGGAGGACTTGCCGTTGCCGAAAGCGGCCTGCGCGCCCGAGCTGCCAGAGGCGCTGTCCAGTACTGATGAGCTCTATTTTATTGGTCAGCATCTGGAGCAGTACAACCATGCCAGCCGCTATGCAGAAGAGTATTACCAGCGAGCGCTGGACGTGGACCCGCATGACTATCGCAACAATGTCGCGTTGGGCACGCTGGCGCTGAATCGTGCGGACTGGGCGCAGGCAGAGCGCTGTGCGCAGTCTGCCTTACAGCGGGCGCATAAGCTCAATAAAAATCCGCGTGATGGGGAGGCGAGTATGCTGCTGGCCGCCGCGCTGGAACGCCAGGGCAAGGACGACTTCGCCCGTGAGCACTATTACAAAGCCAGCTGGAGCGGCAACTGTCGTGACGCGGCCTTCTGGTCGCTGGCGCGAATCGCCATGAAGCGGAATGATTACGCCGATGCGCTGGAGAAAGTGAATCTGAGTTTGCGCTTTAATGGCAGCAATAATCTGGCGATGGGGCTGAAAGCACTGGCTCTGGCCGGACTCGGGCGCACAACCGAAGCGCTGGCGTATATTTCACAGCAGCTTATTGAGTACCCGCTGAGTTACACCCTGCATTATGCGCGCTGGGCTATCCGTCAGGATGAGGCGGCGAAAGAGGCGCTTATCGCCATTACCGGGCGCCGTGGCACCAACGCCTGCGAGCTGGCGGGCTGGCTGGTCTCTTGTGGGCAAAAAGAGGCCGCCCGCGCGGTGCTGACGCTGCTCGACAGCCAGGAGACGCTGCCCATGCTGTGGCGCGCGTCGCTGAGTGATGATCCGCAACCGTTTATTGCGCTGGCTCGCGACTGTTTGCACAACCGCGTTCGTTTTCCCAACACGCTCGACGAAGTGCAAATGCTGCAAACGCTGTCGGATTGCGCCTTCGCTCGCTATCTGCTGGGTTGTTTCTGGTACAGCAAACGTTGTTATGAAGAGGCGGTGAATTGCTGGCAGTTTACGCTGGAGCAGGAACCGAATTTCGCGCCGGTGCATCGGCTGCTGGGGATTTACGCCTGGAACAAACAGCACGATGCGCAGAAAGCGCTGAAATACCTGTCTCAGGCGGTTGCGCTGGAGCCGAAGAATGCCCGCTTCCTGTTTGAGCTGGATTATCTGAACAAACTGATGGCAGCGCCAGCCGAGGCGCGTTTACAACGGCTGGAGGCCAGCAAAGAGATTGTTTTCCATCGCGACGATCTGACCGTGGAATTGCTTAGCGTATGGAATAGCCTCGGTCGCTACGAAGCGGCCGCCGGGGTGTTGCGCGAACGTGTTTTTCACCCCTGGGAAGGCGGGGAGGGCAAAGCCACCGGGCAATATTTACTGAATCAGATCCATCAGGCGCTGGAGGCTATTCGCCGTGGCGAGCCGCAAAACGCCACCGTTTTGCTTCAGCAGGCGTTGCACTATCCGCACAATCTCGGCGAGGGGCGTTTACCGGGACAAACGGATAATGACATCTGGTATTTGCTGGGCTATTGCGCGCGCCAGCAAGGTCATCATGATGAGGCGCAGCGCTATTTCACCCGCGCGACTCGCGGAGGCAGCTCGTTGGACGCGGGACGTTACTACAATGACCAGCCGGTGGATTATCTCTTCTGGCAGGGGATGGCGCTGAAAGCGTCAGGTGACTGCACTGAAGCGAACCTTCTTTTCCAGAGTTTCCTGCAATGGGTGGAGACGCAGCGTGACAAGGTTCCCGACGTCGATTTCTTCGCCGTATCGTTACCGGATCTGGTCGTACTGGATACACCCGCGCAGGAGAAACACCAGCAGCACTGTCTGTTCATTACCGCGCTGGGCCATCTGGGGCTGGGCGATATCCCGGCGTGCCAGCAGGCGCTAAACGCGCTCCTGCAACGCAATCCGACGCATGACAAGGCGCAACTGCTGCGCCATGCGCTCAACATACCGTTATTTCAATAGACCCTGAACAGGTGGAGGCGACTCCACCTGAAACCTGCTGTTCCCTGCGTTTCCCTGAAAGAGGAATCATAATGAATAACACGCAGACACATTTAAGAATCGGTTATGTCTGGACTATCTGTCTGGTTGCCGCCTGCGGCGGCTTGCTGTTTGGCTATGACTGGGTGGTGATTGGCGGCGCCAAACCGTTCTACGAAGCCTATTTTTCAATTACCGATCCCGCGCAGTCCGGCTGGGCGATGAGTTCCGCGCTGGTCGGCTGTATCTTTGGCGCACTGATGTCCGGCTGGTGCGCTGATAAATTTGGGCGAAAAATGCCGCTGATTCTGGCCGCTATTCTGTTCAGCGCATCGTCCTGGGGAACCGCTGTCGCCAGCAATTTCGATATGTTTGTGATTTACCGTATCGTTGGCGGCGTAGGAATCGGCCTGGCGTCCGCCCTTAGCCCGCTGTACATCGCGGAAGTCAGCCCGGCGGAAAAGCGTGGCCGTTTTGTGGCGGTCAACCAACTCACGATCGTGATCGGCGTGCTGGCGGCCCAGCTCATTAACCTGATGATTGCTGAACCAGTGGCGACCGACGCGACCCGGCAGGCAATTGTTGAAAGCTGGAATGGGCAGATGGGCTGGCGCTGGATGTTTGGCGCGGAACTGGTGCCTGCGCTGGCGTTTCTGGTTCTGATGTTCTTTGTGCCGGAATCACCGCGCTGGCTAGTCAAAGCGGGCAAACCTGAACGCGCCCGCGCCATGCTGCAACGGATTGGCTCAGCGGAGTATGCCGGGCAGACGTTGCGGGAAATAGAACATACTCTGCTGAAAGACAACCACAAAGTGGCCTGGTCAACGCTGTTGCAGCCGCAGATTAAACCGATTGTCATCATCGGTATGGTGCTGGCCGTCTTCCAGCAATGGTGCGGGATCAATGTGATCTTCAACTATGCGCAGGAGATCTTCGCTTCCGCAGGGTTTGATATCAACGGAACGTTAAAATCCATTGTCGCCACAGGGATCATTAACCTCGTCTTCACCCTCGCAGCGCTGCCGCTGGTCGATAAAATTGGTCGCCGAAAACTGATGCTGTTTGGCGCTTCAGGACTCACGGTGATTTATGTACTGATTGCCGCCGCTTACGGGATGGGGATTATGGGCTGGCCGGTTCTGGTGCTGGTGCTGGCGGCTATTGCGATTTACGCCCTGACGCTGGCGCCAGTCACCTGGGTTCTGTTGTCGGAAATCTTCCCGAACCGCGTCCGTGGTCTGGCGATGTCGCTGGGGACGCTGGCGCTCTGGATTGCCTGCTTCCTGCTGACCTACACGTTCCCGCTGCTTAATGCGGGGCTGGGAGCGGCGGGCAGTTTCCTGCTTTACGGCGTTATCTGCGCGATGGGGTATTTCTACGTGCTGCGCAATGTGCCTGAAACGAAAGGCGTGACGCTGGAGGCGCTGGAAGAGCAACTGGCGGCGCGGCATGTGAAATCCAGCCCGTCAACTCAACAGCGAAGCGCACGGTAATGGACGATACGCTGACATTACAAAACACGCATCTGCGGATGCGTGTTGATCCACAGGGCGGCAGATTGTTGAGTTTGTTTTCATTAGCGCATCAGCAGGCCGTTTTACGTGAAGGATGCGGCGTAAAACCCGGCGAATGCGGCCTGTTCCCTATGCTGCCGGTCGCTAATCGCGTTGCCGAAAACCGTTTTTTGTTCAGGGGAGAGGAGGTGAATCTTCCCCGGCATGAGGAGGATGCCGTTTTCTTTCTGCACGGTGACGGCTGGCTCAGGCGCTGGGATACGATTGCCGTTCATGAGGATGCCTGTCATCTGCGTTCAGGTCGTCAAATGGCGTGCGGTTATGATTATGTCGCGGATCTTCACTATCAGCTGGACGCCGCTGTGCTTCATGCCTCGCTGACGATAACGCACCGGGGGGAACGACCGATGCTTTATGGTTGCGGATTCCACCCGTACTTTGCTTTTGATCGTCACAGTACCGTGCAGTTTGCCGCCAGCGGTTACTGGCCGGAAGGTAAGCTGCATCTGCCGCAGGAATGGCAGAGCGATATTCCCCGGCAGGCGGATTTTTCCGGCGCGCAATATGGCGAGGATGCGTGGCTTAACGTAGGGTATTCCGGCTGGAGCGGGCGGGCGATTGTGCAGCGTGATGTGATGAAGGTCACTCTTTTATCGCAAACGCCCTGGCTTATGCTATTCAGAATGCAAGGGGAGTCATTCTTGTGTCTGGAACCGCAGTCGCACCCGGTAAATGCCCACAACATGCCGGGGCAACCGGGACTCCAGGCTTTAGCTCAGGGAGACCAGTGCCATTTCGCGATGCAAATCGCTGTTGTTTAGGCCAAAAAAGATGTTATTCGCCTGTTAATGCTCTCTTGCGCCAGCCTGCATTTATCGCCAGACTATCGCCTCCATACGGGAGGGAATCATGGTTTTGCACTCCACGCGCTGGCTGGCGCTCGGTTATTTTACCTACTTCTTTAGCTACGGTATTTTTCTGCCATTCTGGAGCGTCTGGCTTAAAGGCCTGGGACTGACGCCGGAAACCATCGGTCTCCTGCTGGGGGCGGGGCTGGTGGCGCGTTTCCTCGGTAGCCTGTTGATTGCGCCACGGGTGAGCGATCCTTCCCGCTTGATTTCTGCGGTACGCCTTCTGGCGCTGCTGACGCTGGTGTTTGCCCTCGCATTCTGGGCAGGGACGCACGTTGCGTGGCTGATGGTGGTGATGATCGGTTTTAACCTCTTCTTCTCGCCGCTGGTGCCGCTCACCGATGCGCTGGCCAATACCTGGCAAAAACAGTTAACGATGGACTATGGCCGGGTGCGTTTGTGGGGGTCTATTGCGTTTGTGATCGGCTCGGCGTTGACCGGGAAACTGGTGAGCCTCTTTGATTATCAGGCGATTCTGGGGCTATTGACGCTTGGGGTGGCCTCGATGCTGCTAGGTATGCTGCTGCGACCGAGCGTATTGCCGCAGGGGGAAAGCCGTCACCAGGAGAGCGCGGGCTGGCCTGCCTGGCGTACGCTCGTCGTCCAGAGCTGGCGCTTTCTCGCCTGCGTGTGCCTGCTGCAAGGCGCGCATGCCGCTTATTACGGCTTCAGCGCGATTTACTGGCAGGGGGCGGGCTATTCCGCCTCGGCAGTGGGGTATTTGTGGTCGCTGGGCGTGGTGGCGGAAGTGGTTATTTTTGCGCTGAGCAACAAACTGTTCCGCCGTTTTAGCGCTCGCGATCTGCTATTGCTCTCCGCCGTATGCGGCGTCATCCGCTGGGGATTAATGGGCTGGAGCACCGCGCTGCCGTGGCTGATAGCGATCCAGATTCTGCATTGCGGCACTTTTACCGTTTGCCATCTGGCCGCGATGCGTTATATCGCCGCTCGCCAGGGAAGCGAAGTGATTCGTCTACAGGCGGTCTATTCTGCCGTGGCGATGGGCGGCAGCATCGCCATCATGACCGTATTCGCCGGATTCCTGTATCAGCATTTAGGGAACGGCGTATTCTGGGTGATGGCATTGGTGGCGTTGCCTGCTATTTTCTTACGGCCTAACGTCGCCGCGTCATCATGATTCCAGTATTTTGCGGATCTGCTGCTGTTGGTGTGCGGTAAGCGACAGGTCCGCATGAATCAACGGCGGCGAAAAGAGCGGCAGCGGTGTGGCATACGGGGTGACAATCAGCGCCACGCCGCGCGGCGAACCTTCTTTCTGGAAGGTCTGCGTCGGCACATGCTTAATATTGAGCGGCAGGAGCGTCAGTTCTCGTAATTGCTGCTCAATATGTGCCTCCAGTTCGCCGTTATTGCCTGTCAGTAACACGATCTGCTTTTCGTGCAGGTCGTTCTCCTGCATCAGCCATGCGCCAAAAATCACCGCGACCAGCCCAGTCTCTTCATCAGAGAAACGCACACCGTATTCGCTTTCAAACCCGGCGAGGGCGTCACGCGTGGTGCGCACCAGCCGAGGGTAGAGGCGACTGAACTCTTCCGGCAGCGTGTTATCAATACCAATGGCGAATAAACTTCGGCTCAGCGCCTGGGCAAGGTGCACATAGAGTTGGTCGTTAAGTCCCTGTTCGTCGCTGAAGCGCACCTGCCCCATTTCCCGAAAGCGCAACACCAGCCGGGCGACAGCCAGGCGCAGGCGGCGATCCTGCTGATGGTTGTCGTGGATAGGGTCGGGGATGCGAATCATGGAAAACAGTAAAGCCATAAACAGCGTTTCGTCGGGCGGCGCGTTTTGCATGACGCGGCGCTGCCAGTGACGGCCAATCTCCAGCGCGAGCGGATATTCGGCGCAGGACTGCACCCACTGTTTCTGTAGCGGATTAAACGCCGGTGCGATGCCCGCATGATGCTGTAGCAGGCAATATTGTAAAAACAGCCGCAGAAACTGCACATCCCGGCATTCAAACGGTTTTTGCAGCCGCCGCGAGCAAAGGTTGATCAGCGCATGCAGATTGGTATCGTCATACAACGTACGCGCGATCCCTCTCCGTTTAAGCTCGGTTTTTAATGCCGGCGTAAACTGTTGCGTAATGAAGGTCGGGCATATGCGTAAGCCGCGTCTGAGCCAGTGTAAAAGGCACAAACGTTGGTTGAGCGCAGCCCCCTCGATTCGGTAGCGTCCGTTCTGACCCGTTGTGATGGCGAGTCGATGATAGCGCTGGATCTCCAGGCCTGTTTCGGTGATATCCTCACGGGCAATTTCATCATCGACGCCATTGAGCGCGCTGAATGTTTCCGTGGTGGCGATTTGCCCCGGCTGGAAAAGCGTCAGTAAAACCTGGCAGCGGCGCTGGGGAGCAGAAAGTACAGACGGCGAAGTAAGCGTTGGCATCATCTGTCTGGTCTCCCGTTAGTTTGTTTGATAAGGATAGCTAAAGTTTGTGCGTGGAAATGGTTATAAGAGGGCTTTACGCCAGGAATGCTGGCGAGCATCACAGAATTTTTAACGTGAGGAACAGATGCAATTAGTTAAACGCAGCGCTTTAACACTCTTTCTCGCTGTTTTATCTTTCACAGCGCAGGCGCACCCTCATAGCTTTATTCGATTGCAGACGCAGCTGGTGAGTGAAAACGATCGGTTTGTGGCGCTAAAAATGCGCTGGACGATGGATGAAATCACCTCCGCAGACCTGCTTTACGACGCGGGAGACGCGAAGCCCGGTTCGGAGATATGGAAAAAGCTGGCGGCGGAAGTGATGGCGAACGTGCTCGGCCAGCACTACTTCACCGAAGTGTGGCACAACGGACAAAAGGTTAAGTTTAAAAATCGCCCGACGGAATATGGAATGGAACGGGAAGCGCACCAGGCGGTGTTGACGTTTGTCCTGCCGTTGGCTGAACCGCAGCCGCTGAGCGGCCAGACTTATACTTTCTCGACCTTCGATCCCACATACTATGTGGATATGAGCTACGCCAACGATCGGGACGCCTCGTTGCCGCAGGCGTTAAGCACACAATGCAGCATGAGCGTGCATACGCCGACGCCGAGTGAAGAGACGCTCAGTTTTGCGCAGTCGCTGGATAAAGAAGACGCGCCGCCGGAGGATATGGATTTGGGTAAACAGTTCGCGCAGAAGGTAACGGTGCAATGTCAGTAATCTCCCAACAACGTCCGCGCTCCCGACGCTGGCTGCCGCTGTGGCCGCTGGCGGTATTTCTGTTGCTGGCCATCGCGGGCGGGCTGTGGTTATGGCAGGCCTGGCCGCAGGTGATGGTGAAAAGCATTGTCTGGCAGCGGGAAGTGAATCAGCAGATGAGCGCCTTATTAAAAGCGGTAGCGGCGAATCCGGCGCAGGCGGGCGGTTCGCTGCTGTTGTTTAGCTTTCTGTATGGCGTACTCCATGCGCTGGGGCCGGGTCATGGTAAAGTGGTGATTACCACATGGCTGGCGACGCATCCATCAAAGCTGAAATCAAGCATCGGCCTGACGCTGGCCTCATCGTTGTTGCAGGGGCTGGTGGCCATTGCGCTGGTGGTTGTGGTGCTGACGGTATTGCAGCTTCCGGCGAGGCAGTTACATCTGAGCAGCTTCTGGCTGGAGAAGGGCAGTTATGCGTTAGTCGGCGTGCTGGGAATATTGCTTTGCTGGCGGGCGCTAAAGACGCTTCGCGCGCTGCTGCGCAAGCCGAAATTTATCTCATTTACGCCGCATCATGTTCACCACGAACATTGCGGCTGTGGGCATCAGCATCTGCCGAACCCAGAGCAACTCAGGAATGGCGATGACTGGCGCGCGCGGCTGATGATTATTCTGTCGATGGGGATGCGCCCCTGTTCCGGCGCGATTATGGTGCTGCTGTTCAGTAAAGTTATTGGCGTCTTTAGTTGGGGAATGGCGTCGGCGCTGGCGATGGCGGCGGGAACCTCGCTGACCATTACCTCTCTGGCGTTGCTGGTCCACAGTTTCCGCACGCTGGCGGTAAAATTAAGCGGCAATAAAACGCCGGTATTGTGGCGGCAAGTGGGATGGACAACGCTGGCGTTAGCCGGTGGCGTGATTTTGGTTGTGGCGGCGGTGGTGATGTGGATGAGTGCGGTGCCGGTGGGCAGGGGATTAAGACCGTTTTAGCACAGTTGTAGGATGAATGCCTGATGGCGCTTCGCTTATCAGGCCTACGGGAAACTCCCCTGGTAGGCCGGATAAGGCGCTAGCCGTCATCCGGCATCAAACGATTAACGCTTCAGCGCATCGCTCAATTCGTCGCGCATGCTTGCCAGCATCGCTTTAACCACGCGCGGGTTACCGGCCACGATGTTACCGGTCGTCATGTAGTTATGGCCGCCGGTAAAGTCGCTGACGATGCCGCCCGCTTCACGCACCAGCAGTTCGCCGCCGGCGAAATCCCACGGACGCAGACCGATCTCAAAGAAACCGTCAACGCGACCCGCAGCCACATACGCCAGATCCAGCGCAGCAGAACCGGTGCGACGGAAGTCAGCGCATTCGGTGAACAGTTTGCTAACGATATTAATGTAGGTGGTCGCATACTGTTTGGCTTTGAACGGGAAACCGGTCGCCAGGATGGTGCCATCCAGGTCGCGCGCGGTGCTGCCGCGCAGACGGTAACCGTTCAGCTGTGCGCCCTGACCGCGAGTGGCGGTGAACAGTTCGTTACGCATAGGATCGTAAACTACCGCGACTTCAGTACGGCCTTTGATGCGTACGGCGATAGATACCGCGAAGTGCGGCAGACGTTTGATAAAGTTGGTGGTGCCATCCAGTGGATCGATAACCCATTGAACATCCTGATCGGTACCTTCATGTTCACCGCTTTCTTCGGTAATGATGGTGTGCTGTGGGTAAGATTTGCGGATCGTTTCGATAATAATCGCTTCGGCGGCTTTATCGACGTTGGTCACAAAATCATTGCTGCCTTTCTGGCTGGTTTCTACTGAGTCAGGCGTTTCGTAGTGTTTGGCAATTACATTACCCGCCTTGCGCGCTGCGCGCACGGCGATGGTCAGCATCGGATGCATCGGTCTCTCTCACTGGATGTTAAAGAACGGGAAAACGGCGCAGAGTATAGCAGCGAGTTCGGAATATGTCTCCGTTTTATGATAATATGCCCGAATAATCTTTAGCCGAAGAAAGACAATGCTGCAAAATATTCGAATTGTGCTGGTGGAAACCTCTCACACCGGCAATATGGGTTCTGTTGCCCGCGCCATGAAAACAATGGGTTTAACAAACCTGTGGCTGGTAAATCCGTTGGTCAAGCCGGATTCCCAGGCTATCGCGCTGGCGGCTGGCGCCAGCGATGTGATCGGCAATGCGCAGATCGTCGATACGCTCGATGACGCGCTGGCAGGGTGTAGCCTGGTGGTCGGCACCAGCGCGCGTTCCCGCACGCTGCCGTGGCCGATGCTGGACCCGCGCGAATGCGGTCTGAAAAGCGTGGCGGAAGCCGCGAATACGCCGGTTGCGCTGGTCTTTGGCCGCGAGCGCGTTGGTCTGACCAACGACGAACTGCAAAAATGCCATTACCATGTGGCGATTGCCGCAAACCCGGAATACAGCTCGCTCAACCTGGCGATGGCGGTACAGGTGATCGCCTACGAAGTGCGTATGGCCTGGCTGGCAACGCAGGAAAACGACGAGGCGGCGGAACATGAAGAGACGCCATATCCGCTGGTGGACGACCTGGAACGTTTTTACGGCCATCTGGAGCAGACGCTGCTTTCAACTGGCTTCATCCGTGAAGGCCATCCGGGGCAGGTCATGAACAAACTGCGTCGTCTGTTTACGCGTGCGCGCCCGGAAAGCCAGGAACTGAACATCCTGCGCGGCATTCTTGCTTCTATTGAGCAGCAGAATAAAGGCAAGTAAGCGTGTTGATGCCGGATGGCTGCACGATTTGCAGGCCGAATATTGTAGGCCGGATAAGCGAAGCGCCATCCGGCAAACAGAAACGGCACTGAAGGTTAAATACCTGACTAAATTAGTCAAGTAAATAGTTGACTGATTTAGTCGGGAATGTCAGACTTGACCCTGCTATGCAATACCCCCATTTTACAATAAAAAACCCCGGGCAGGGGCGAGTTTGAGGTTAAGTAAGACATGAGACTGACATCTAAAGGGCGTTATGCCGTGACCGCAATGTTGGACGTTGCGCTCAACTCCGAAGCGGGCCCGGTACCGTTGGCTGATATTTCTGAACGTCAGGGAATTTCCCTTTCTTATCTGGAACAGCTGTTTTCACGTTTGCGTAAAAATGGTCTGGTTTCCAGCGTACGTGGCCCAGGCGGTGGTTATCTGTTGGGTAAAGACGCAGGTAGCATCGCGGTTGGCGAAGTGATTAGCGCTGTTGACGAGTCGGTAGATGCGACCCGTTGTCAGGGCAAAGGCGGCTGTCAGGGCGGCGATAAATGCCTGACGCATGCGCTGTGGCGTGATTTGAGTGACCGTCTGACCGGTTTCCTCAACAACATTACCTTGGGCGAACTGGTGAATAACCAGGAAGTTCTGGATGTGTCTGATCGTCAGCACACCCATGACGCGCCACGTAGCACCCGTACGCAAGACGCAATCGACGTCAAATTGCGCGCGTAATTTACCCGCCCTGTTTCGGGGCGCTGCTGCGTTGGCCGCGCTTGTTCATCCCGGTCACTTACTTATGTAAGCGCCTGGGTTTCACAAGCTTGTCGCCTTGCTGCACCGCAAAACAGTTAGGGTAAAAAATTATAATAGATTTCAGAATCAGGCCGGGGCGTTTACTCGCCCCGTGTACTCGGTCGTACATCCAGCCGGTTGCCTGATTCCTTGCATTGAAGCGATGTACGGAGTTTATAGAGCAATGAAATTACCGATCTATCTCGATTACTCCGCAACCACGCCGGTGGACCCGCGTGTTGCCGAGAAAATGATGCAGTTTTTGACCCTGGACGGAACCTTTGGTAACCCGGCCTCTCGTTCACACCGTTTCGGCTGGCAAGCTGAAGAAGCGGTAGATATCGCCCGCAACCAGATCGCAGAACTGGTTGGCGCCGATCCGCGTGAAATCGTCTTTACCTCCGGTGCGACTGAATCCGACAACCTGGCGATTAAAGGTGCGGCCAACTTTTATCAGAAAAAAGGCAAGCACATCATCACCAGCAAAACCGAGCATAAAGCCGTGCTGGATACCTGCCGTCAGCTTGAGCGCGAAGGGTTTGAGGTTACTTACCTGGCGCCGCAGAGCAACGGCATTATCGATCTTAAAGAACTCGAAGCGGCGATGCGCGATGACACCATTCTTGTGTCCATCATGCATGTTAACAACGAAATCGGCGTGGTGCAGGATATCGCGACCATCGGCGAAATGTGCCGTGCGCGTGGCATTATCTACCACGTTGACGCCACCCAGAGCGTGGGCAAACTGCCTATCGACCTGAGCCAGCTGAAAGTAGACCTGATGTCCTTCTCCGGCCACAAAATCTATGGCCCGAAAGGGATTGGCGCGCTGTATGTGCGTCGTAAACCGCGTATTCGTATCGAAGCGCAGATGCACGGCGGCGGTCACGAGCGCGGTATGCGTTCCGGTACGCTGCCTGTACACCAGATCGTCGGTATGGGCGAAGCTTACCGTATCGCGAAAGAAGAGATGGAAACCGAGATGGCGCGTCTGCGTACGCTGCGTAACCGTCTGTGGAACGGCATCAACGATATCGAAGAAGTTTACCTGAACGGTGACCTGGAACAGGGCGCGCCGAACATTCTCAACGTCAGCTTTAACTACGTTGAAGGCGAATCCCTGATTATGGCGCTGAAAGATCTGGCGGTGTCTTCAGGTTCCGCCTGTACGTCCGCAAGTCTGGAACCGTCCTATGTGCTACGCGCACTGGGCATGAATGACGAGCTGGCGCATAGCTCTATCCGTTTCTCTTTAGGTCGTTTCACTACTGAAGAAGAGATCGACTACACCATTGAGCTGGTGCGCAAATCCATCGGTCGTCTGCGTGACCTTTCCCCGCTGTGGGAAATGTTCAAACAGGGCGTGGATTTGAACAGCATCGAATGGGCTCATCATTAATCGGTATCGGAATCAGGAGAATTTATAATGGCTTACAGCGAAAAAGTAATCGATCATTACGAGAATCCACGCAACGTGGGTTCCTTTGACAACAGCGACGAAAACGTAGGCAGCGGCATGGTGGGTGCACCGGCTTGCGGCGACGTGATGAAGTTGCAGATTAAAGTCAACAATGAAGGTATCATTGAAGACGCGCGTTTCAAGACTTACGGCTGCGGTTCCGCTATCGCGTCCAGCTCCCTGGTCACCGAATGGGTGAAAGGGAAGTCTCTGGACGAAGCGCAAGCGATTAAAAATACCGATATCGCAGACGAGCTTGAACTGCCTCCGGTGAAAATTCACTGCTCCATTCTGGCAGAAGACGCAATTAAAGCCGCTATTGCGGATTACAAAAGCAAACGTGAAGCAAAATAAGAAGAGTTGAGGTTGTTATGTCGATTACACTTAGCGACAGTGCTGCAGCGCGAGTAAATACCTTTCTGGCAAACCGTGGTAAAGGGTTTGGCCTGCGCCTGGGGGTGAGAACTTCCGGCTGTTCAGGTATGGCTTATGTACTGGAATTTGTTGATGAACCGGCGGCAGAAGACACCGTGTTTGAAGACAAAGGCGTAAAAGTCGTGATCGACGGTAAGAGCCTGCAATTTCTGGACGGTACGCAGTTAGACTTCGTAAAAGAAGGTCTGAACGAAGGGTTTAAATTCACCAACCCGAACGTAAAAGACGAGTGTGGTTGCGGCGAAAGCTTCAACGTGTAACGTGCTTACCGATAACCCCACCGTGGTCACCTGCGCGTGGGGTTTGTTTTACCTGACTCCCTGAAACATCAGAGAGTCGATGCCCTGAGAATGTTATGGACTACTTCACCCTCTTTGGCTTGCCAGCCCACTATCAACTCGATACCCAGGCGCTGAGCCTCCGTTTTCAGGATCTTCAACGTCAGTATCACCCTGATAAATTCGCCAGCGGTACACAGGCTGAGCAACTCGCCGCCGTACAACACTCCGCGACCATTAATCAGGCCTGGCAAACGCTGCGTCACCCTTTGACGCGCGCCGAATATTTACTGTCACTACACGGCTTTGATCTGGCCAGCGAGCAGCATACGGTGCGCGATACCGCGTTTTTGATGGAACAGCTGGAACTGCGTGAAGAGCTTGATGAAATAGAACAGGCAAAGGACGAAGCGCGACTGGAAAGTTTCATCAAGCGCGTGAAAACAATGTTTGATGCCCGCCATCAGCTGATGGTGGAACAGTTGGACAACGAGACGTGGGACGTGGCGGCGGACACCGTGCGTAAACTGCGTTTTCTCGATAAACTGCGAAGCAGCGCCGAACAACTCGAAGAAAAGCTGCTCGATTTTTAATTCCCGGAAGCGAATATGGCCTTATTACAAATTAGTGAGCCTGGTCTGAGCGCTGCGCCGCACCAGCGTCGTCTGGCGGCAGGCATCGATTTAGGTACTACCAACTCATTGGTTGCGACCGTTCGCAGCGGCCAGGCAGAAACGCTGGCCGATCACGACGGTCGCCATCTGTTGCCGTCAGTCGTTCACTATCAGCAGCAGGGCCACACGGTCGGTTACGCGGCGCGCGCGAACGCGGCGCAGGACACGGCTAACACCATCAGCTCGGTAAAACGCATGATGGGCCGCTCGCTGGCGGATATTCAGACGCGCTATCCCCATCTGCCGTATCAGTTCCAGGCCAGTGAAAATGGTCTGCCGATGATTGAAACGGCGGCAGGTCTGCTCAACCCGGTACGTATTTCTGCCGATATCCTGAAAGCGCTGGCGGCGCGGGCGACGGAAGCGTTGTCGGGCGAGCTGGATGGTGTGGTCATTACCGTGCCCGCTTACTTTGACGATGCACAGCGCCAGGGAACGAAAGACGCGGCGCGTCTGGCGGGGCTGCACGTCTTGCGTCTGCTCAATGAACCTACGGCGGCGGCGATCGCCTACGGTCTGGACTCCGGCAAAGAAGGCGTTATCGCGGTTTACGACCTCGGCGGCGGCACCTTCGATATCTCTATTTTGCGCCTGAGTCGCGGCGTGTTTGAAGTGCTGGCGACCGGCGGTGATTCCGCGCTCGGCGGCGACGACTTCGACCATCTGCTGGCCGATTACATCCGCGAGTTGGCGGGCATTGCCGATCGCAGCGATAACCGTGTCCAGCGTGAACTGCTGGATGCCGCCATCGCGGCAAAAATCGCGCTGAGCGATGCCGATTCCGTTAGCGTCAATGTGGCGGGCTGGCAGGGTGACATCACCCGTGAACAGTTTAATGACCTTATTGCCGCTTTAGTTAAACGTACTCTGATGGCCTGTCGCCGCGCATTGAAAGATGCGGGCGTTGAGGCGCAGGAGGTGCTGGAAGTGGTGATGGTCGGCGGCTCCACCCGTGTGCCGCTGGTGCGCGAACGCGTGGGCGAATTTTTTGGTCGTCCGCCGCTGACGGCAATCGACCCGGATAAGGTCGTCGCCATTGGCGCGGCGATTCAGGCGGATATCCTCGTCGGCAACAAGCCGGACAGCGAAATGCTGCTGCTGGACGTGATTCCGCTGTCGCTGGGGCTGGAAACCATGGGTGGCCTGGTGGAGAAAGTGATCCCGCGTAACACCACCATTCCGGTGGCGCGCGCGCAGGACTTTACCACCTTTAAAGATGGTCAGACTGCGATGTCGATCCATGTCATGCAGGGCGAGCGCGAGCTGGTGCAGGATTGCCGTTCGCTGGCGCGCTTCGCGCTGCGCGGGCTCCCGGCGATGCCGGCGGGCGGGGCGCATATCCGCGTTACCTTCCAGGTGGATGCCGATGGCCTGCTGAACGTCACCGCGATGGAAAAATCCACCGGCGTTGAGGCGTCTATCCAGGTCAAACCGTCTTACGGTCTGACGGACAGCGAAATCGCCACCATGATTCAGGATTCAATGAGCTTTGCCGAGCAGGATGTAAAAGCCCGTATGCTGGCAGAGCAAAAAGTGGAAGCGGCGCGCGTGCTGGAAAGCCTGACCGGCGCGCTCGCTGCTGATGCCGCGCTGCTAAGCGCCGCAGAACGTCAGGTCATTGATGATGCCGCCGCGCACTTGAGCGAGGTTGCGCAGAGCGATGATGTTGACGCGATAGAACAAGCCATTAAAAACGTAGACAAACAAACCCAGGAATTCGCCGCTCGTCGCATGGACAAATCTGTTCGTCGCGCGCTGCAAGGCCATTCCGTGGACGAGGTTTAATATGCCAAAGATTGTTATTCTGCCTCATCAGGATCTCTGTCCCGATGGCGCAGTTCTGGAAGCTGAGACCGGCGAAACCATTCTTGACGTTGCCCTGCGTAACGGTATCGAGATTGAACACGCCTGTGAAAAATCCTGTGCCTGCACGACCTGCCACTGCATCGTGCGTGAAGGTTTCGATTCCCTGCCGGAAAGCACGGAAGACGAAGACGATATGTTGGATAAAGCCTGGGGTCTGGAGCCGGAGAGTCGTTTGGGCTGTCAGGCGCGCGTCACCGATGAAGATTTGGTGGTCGAAATCCCACGTTACACAATCAACCATGCACGCGAGCATTAACAGAGGGTAGTATGGGACTGAAGTGGACTGATAGCCGCGAAATCGGCGAGGCGCTGTACGACGCGTTCCCCGATCTCGATCCTAAGACCGTTCGTTTCACCGACCTGCATCAATGGATTTGCGATCTTGAGGATTTTGATGATGACCCGCAGGCATCAAATGAAAAGATCCTTGAGGCTATCCTGCTGGTCTGGCTGGACGAAGCTGAATAAATAAACGGGCTGCCCACGGGTGGCCCGTTTTCCTGTATGCGCGAAGAAGGAAAAGAACAATGACTGAAGCGATGAAAATTACGCTCTCCACCCAACCGGCTGACGCTCGCTGGGGAGACAAAGCCACATACAGCATCAATAACGACGGCATTACCCTGCACCTGAACGGTAAAGATGACTCCGGTTTAATCCAGCGCGCGGCGCGTAAAATCGACGGCCTGGGCATTAAACACGTACAACTGACCGGCGCTGGCTGGGATGTGGAGCGTAGCTGGGCATTCTGGCAGGGTTACAAAGGGCCGAAAGGCAGCCGCAAGGTCGAGTGGCCAGATCTTGACGATGAGAAGCAGAAGGAACTGGACAACCGTCTGGCGATTATTGACTGGGTGCGCGACACCATTAACGCGCCGGCGGAAGAGCTGGGGCCGGAACAGCTGGCGCAGCGTGCCGTTGATCTGCTGTGCAGCGTCGCGTGCGATCACGTCTCTTACCGCATTACCAAAGGCGAAGATCTGCGCGAGCAAAACTACATGGGGCTGCATACCGTTGGCCGGGGTTCCGATCGTGCGCCGGTGCTGCTGGCGCTGGATTACAACCCAACCGGCGATAAAGACGCGCCGGTTTACGCCTGTCTGGTGGGCAAAGGCATTACCTTTGACTCCGGCGGTTACAGCATCAAGCAAAGCGCATTTATGGACTCGATGAAGTCCGATATGGGCGGTGCGGCAACGGTAACGGGCGCGCTGGCATTTGCGATTACCCGTGGTCTGAACAAACGCGTGAAGCTGTACCTGTGCTGCGCGGATAACCTGATCAGCGGCAACGCGTTTAAACTGGGCGATATCATTCATTATCGCAACGGTAAGAACGTGGAAGTGATGAACACGGATGCGGAAGGGCGCCTGGTGCTGGCGGATGGCCTGATCGACGCCAGCGCGCAAAAACCAGAGCTGATCATCGATGCGGCGACGCTGACCGGCGCCGCGAAAACCGCGTTGGGTAACGACTACCACGCGTTGTTCAGTTTTGATGACGCGCTGGCGGGGCGTCTGCTGGCGAGTGCGGCAGAAGAAAACGAACCGTTCTGGCGTCTGCCGCTGGCGGAGTTCCACCGCAATCAGTTGCCTTCTAACTTTGCGGAACTGAACAATACCGGTAGCGCGGCGTATCCTGCCGGGGCGAGCACCGCAGCGGGCTTCCTGTCGCACTTTGTCGAAAACTACCAGCAGGGCTGGCTGCACATTGACTGCTCTGCAACCTACCGTAAAGCGCCGGTTGAGCAGTGGTCGGCAGGGGCGACCGGTTTGGGTGTGCGCACCATCGCTAACCTGTTAACAGCATAATTATGTAGGCCGGATAAGCGTTAGCGCTATCCGGCAAGATAACGGCGGGGGCGCTTCGCTTGCCCGCCCTACACGCATCTCTATTGTGATCCTTATGTCCGAAACAAAAAACGAATTAGAAACCCTGCTGGAGAAGGCGGCGACTGAACCCGCGCATCGTCCGGCATTTTTCCGTACCTTACTGGAGTCCACCGTCTGGGTGCCAGGCACAGCGGCTGAAGGCGAAGCGATTGTTGACGATAGCGCGCTGGATTTGCAGCACTGGGAAAAAGAAGACGGCACGACGGTCATCCCGTTTTTTACCTCTCTGGAAGCCTTGCAGCAGGCGGTAGAAGACGAGCAGGCATTCGTGGTGATGCCGGTGCGCACGTTATTTGAAATGACGCTCGGCGAAACGCTCTTCCTGAACGCAAAACTGCCTACCGGCAAAGAGTTTATGCCGCGTGAGATCAGCCATCTGATCGGTGAAGAGGGCAATCCGCTGAGTACACAGGAAGTGCTGGAAGGCGGTGAATCGCTGATTCTGTCTGAGGTGGCAGAACCACCTGCGCAGATGATCGACTCCCTGACCACGCTGTTTAAAACCATCAAACTGGTTAAGCGCGCCTTTCTTTGCACCATTAAAGAGAGCAATGACGCCCAGCCGAATCTGTTGATTGGCATTGAAGCGGATGGCGACATCGAAGAGATCATTCATGCGGCGGGCAGCGTGGCGACTGATACCTTGCCCGGCGATGAACCGATTGATATCTGTCAGGTGAAAAAAGGTGAGCAGGGCATCAGCCACTTTATTACCGAGCACATCGCGCCGTTCTACGAGCGCCGCTGGGGCGGGTTCCTGCGCGATTTCAAACAGAATCGGATTATCTGATCCCGGTAGCCGGATGGCGTTAACGTCATCCGGGACAACCCGCGCGGTAGGCCGGATAAGCGCAAGCGCCATCCGGCACATTACAAAACGTCAGGCCGGCTCTACCGGTAAATCATTACGCGCACCCCATTCGCTCCATGCGCCGTCATACAACGCGACATTGGGCACATCCAGCGTGGCGAGCGCCAGCACCACGACCGCTGCGGTGACACCTGAACCGCAGCTGGCGATAATCGGTCTGTCAAAACTGACGCCGTGACTGAAGAAAATGACGTCCAGTTCATCGGTCGTTTTTAACTCCCCTTCACGCACCAGCTCCGTCCAGGGCACGTTCAACGCGCCGGGGATATGGCCACGCTTCAGACCCGGACGCGGTTCATCGGCTTCGGCATTAAACCGTGGCGCCGGGCGGGCATCAACGATTTGCGCGGTTCTTTCATGGCTCGCCAGGAGTACATCGGTCAGACGCACAACCTTCTCCGCCGTGAATTTAACGTCAAATTCCCCTTCCGGGAGTTCCACTTCGCCTTCCTGAAGCGGCAGCTCATCGCGCTGCCAGCCTGCCAGACCACCGGCAAGAATTGAGACGTTTTCTACGCCAAACGTTCGCAGCATCCACCACGCGCGCGGGGCGGAAAACAGGTTGCCTTCATCGTAGACCACCAGATGTCTGTCCTGGTGTACGCCCAGTTCACGCATCGCCACGGCGAAGGCTTCCGGGCGCGGCATCATATGCGGCAGCGGCGAGGTGTGATCGGAGAGCGCTTCAATATCGAAAAAGAGTGCTCCGGGGATGTGGCCTGAACGATATTCACCCGCAACATCCCTGTCTTCCTGTCCGGGAGGCGCCATGCGGGCGTCGATAATTTGAATTTGCGGATCGTCGATATGCTCTGCCAGCCAGTCGGCGGCGACAAACCAGGAGGTGGACATAGGCGTCTCCATCTTTTGCCATAATAATGCCAAATTGTCGGACGTTTACCGCAAAGGGACAAGTAAAAGAGGCTGATTTGGCTGGTGAAACCACATTTCTGATGAAAAAATCAGAACTTATATAACGAATACTGGCTTTCACAACGGGAAATCTCACGCATAATAGTTACTCTACGTTGCTAACGGGCCACTGTGGCCAGGGATGAAAGAATGAAACACATACGCGTAGCCGCTTGCATGCTTATGCTGGCGTTGGCGGGGTGCGATAACAACGATAACGCGCCAACGGTGGTGAAAAACGATGAGACGCCCGCCGCGCAATCCGCTCCGACGAAAGATCCGGCACAACTGCAAAAGCTGGCGCAACAGAGCGAAGGTAAAGAACTGACGCTGCTGGACGCCTCCGAAGTCCAGTTGGACGGCGCGGCGACGCTGGTGCTGACGTTCTCCATTCCGTTAGATCCTGAACAAGATTTTGCCCGCACCGTACATGTGGTCGATAAAAAAAGCGGCAAGGTTGATGGCGCCTGGGAGCTGTCGCCGAATCTGAAAGAGCTGCGCTTGCGCCACCTGGAACCCAACCGCGATCTGGTGGTGTCCGTTGAACGTGATTTAACGGCGCTGAATAAAGCCGCTTTTGGCCGCGCGTATGAAAAAACCATTACCACGCGAGACGTTCAGCCGAGCGTCGGCTTTGCCAGCCGTGGCTCGCTGCTGCCGGGAAAAGTGGTGGAAGGTTTGCCGGTCATGGCGCTGAACGTGAACGAGGTGGATGTAAACTTCTTTCGCGTGAAGCCTGAGTCGCTGGCGGCATTCGTCAGCCAGTGGGAATACCGCAATGCTCTTTCGAACTGGGAATCTGACAACCTGCTCAAAATGGCGGATCTGGTCTATACCGGGCGTTTTGATCTCAATCCTGCGCGTAATACGCGTGAAAAACGCCTGCTGCCGCTGAGTGACATTAAGCCTCTGCAACAGGCGGGCGTGTACATTGCGGTAATGAATCAGGCCGGACATTACAACTACAGTAATCCTGCCACGCTCTTTACCCTCAGCGACATTGGCGTTTCCGCCCACCGTTATCACAATCGCCTTGATATCTTTACGCAGAGTCTGGAAAACGGCGCGGCGCAGCAGGCGGTTGAGGTTGCTCTGCTTGATGAGAAAGGTCAGACGCTGGCGCAAGCCGCCAGCGATGCGCAGGGGCATGTACAACTGGAAAATAGTCAGCAGGCGGCGCTGTTGCTGGCGCGAAAAGACGGACAAACCACGCTGCTGGATCTGAAACTGCCCGCGCTGGATCTGGCGGAGTTCGCGATTGCGGGCGCGCCGGGCTACAGCAAGCAGTTCTTTATGTTCGGCCCGCGCGATCTGTATCGTCCTGGGGAAACGGTGATCCTCAACGGACTGCTGCGCGACAGCGACGGTAAAACCTTGCCCGATCAGCCCGTCAAACTGGAAGTGGTAAAGCCGGACGGTCAGGTACTGCGCACCGTTGTCAGCCAGCCTGAAAACGGGTTATACCGCTTTACGTATCCGCTGGATAGCGGTGCGCCAACCGGCATGTGGCACATCCGCGCGAACACGGGCGATAACCAGCCCCGGATGTGGGATTTCCATGTCGAAGATTTTATGCCGGAGCGAATGGCGCTTAATCTCAGCGCGCAGAAAACGCCGTTAGCCCCGTCGGAAGAGGTGACGTTCTCCGTTGTTGGTTACTACCTGTACGGAGCGCCTGCCAATGGCAACACGTTACAGGGGCAACTCTTCCTGCGCCCGCAGCGTGAAGCGGTACAGGCGCTGCCGGGCTTCCAGTTTGGCGATATTGCGGAAGAAAACCTTTCCCGCAGCCTGGACGAAGTCCAGCTTACGCTGGATGAAAATGGCCGTGGCGACGTCTCCGCCAACAGCCAGTGGCAGGAAGCGCATTCGCCGTTACAGGTGATCCTACAGGCAAGCCTGCTGGAATCAGGCGGTCGCCCGGTCACTCGCCGTGCGGAACAGGCTATCTGGCCTGCCGATACCTTGCCAGGTATTCGTCCGCAATTCGCTTCTAAAGCGGTGTATGACTATCGTACTGACGCCACGGTTAACCAACCCATCGTGGATGAGGGCGGTAACGCCGCCTTTGATATTGTCTACGCCGATGCGCAAGGCAATAAAAAAGCCGCTTCGGGTTTGCAGGTTCGTTTGATCCGTGAACGGCGCGATTACTACTGGAACTGGTCGGAAAGCGAAGGCTGGCAGTCGCAGTTTGATCAAAAAGATCTGGTTGAAGGGGAGCAGACGCTGGATCTCAGCGCCGATGAAACGGGCAAAGTGAGCTTCCCGGTTGACTGGGGATCGTATCGTCTCGAAGTGAAAGCCCCGAATGATGCGATCAGCAGCGTGCGCTTCTGGGCAGGTTACAGCTGGCAGGATAACAGCGACGGCAGCGGCGCGGCGCGCCCGGATCGCGTCACCCTGAAGCTGGATAAACCCACCTATCGTCCTGGGGACACCATCAAACTGCATGTCGCCGCGCCGGTGGCGGGTAAAGGCTACGCGATGGTGGAATCAAGCGACGGCCCGCTCTGGTGGCAGGAAATAGATGTACCTGCCGAGGGCCTCGACCTGTCGATTCCCGTCGATAAAGCCTGGAATCGACACGATCTCTACCTGAGCGCGCTGGTTGTGCGTCCGGGCGATAAGTCGCGTTCAGCGACGCCGAAACGCGCGGTTGGGCTGCTGCACCTGCCGTTGGGGGATGAAAATCGTCGTCTGGATCTGACGCTGGAAAGCCCGGCTAAAATACGTCCAAACCAGCCGCTGACGGTGAACGTCAAAGCCAGTGCTAAACATGGCGAAACGCCAAAACAGATCAACGTACTGCTCTCTGCGGTGGACAGCGGAGTGTTGAATATCACCGATTACGTTACGCCAGATCCGTGGCTGGCATTCTTCGGGCAAAAACGCTATGGCGCGGATATTTATGATATCTACGGTCAGGTGATTGAAGGGCAGGGACGTCTGGCGACGCTGCGTTTTGGCGGCGACGGCGATGAACTCAAACGCGGCGGCAAACCGCCGGTCAACCATGTCAACATCGTGGCGCAGCAGGCGTTGCCGGTTACGCTCAATGAGCAGGGCGAAGGTTCCGTTACGTTGCCGATTGGTGATTTTAACGGTGAGTTACGCGTTATGGCCCAGGCATGGACGGCAGAGGACTTCGGCAGCAGTGAAAGCAAGGTGATTGTTGCCGCTCCGGTGATTGCGGAGCTGAATCAGCCGCGCTTTATGGCGGGCGGCGATACTTCGCGCCTGACGCTGGATGTCACTAACCTGACAGACAAACCGCAGACATTGACGATTGAACTCGCCGCCAGTGGGTTACTGGAACTGGTGAGTCAGCAACCTGCTCCGGTAAACCTGGCGCCGGGCGTGCGTACGACCTTGTTTATCCCGGTACGCGCAAAAGAAGGGTTTGGCGAGGGAGAATTGCAGGCCACGCTGACCGGCCTGAACCTGCCTGGCGAGACGCTTCCCGCTCAACATAAGCAGTGGAAAATTGGCGTCCGTCCGGCCTGGCCTGCGCAGACGGTAAATAGCGGAACGGTGCTTCAGGCGGGGGAAACCTGGCATGCGCCCGCCCAAAATCTGGAGAACTTCTCGCCGGTAACGTTGCAGGGGCAGTTGCTGCTTAGCGGCAAACCGCCGCTGAACCTGGCGCGCTATATTCGGGAGCTGAAGGCTTATCCGTATGGTTGTCTGGAGCAAACCGCCAGCGGCCTGTTCCCGTCGCTCTATACCAACGCGGCGCAACTGAAGGCGTTGGGGATCGCGGGTGATACCGATGAAAAACGCCGTGCGGCAGTCGACACGGGGATCTCCCGGATGCTGCAAATGCAGCGTGATAACGGCGGTTTTGCCCTGTGGGATAACAACGGGCCGGAAGAATACTGGCTTACCGCATACGCGATGGATTTCCTCGTGCGCGCTGGCGAGCAAGGGTACAGCGTTCCGGCCGATGCGATTAACCGGGGAAATGAACGCCTGCTGCGCTATTTGCAAGACCCGGGCATGATGTCGGTTCGCTATAGCGACGATACCCAGGCCAGCAAATTTGCCGTTCAGGCGTATGCGGGACTGGTGCTGGCGCGTCAGCAAAAAGCGCCGCTTGGCGCGCTGCGTGAAATCTGGGAACGCCGGGGTCAGGCTGCGTCGGGCTTGCCGCTTCTGCAACTGGGCATTGCGCTGAAAAATATGGGCGATGCCGGCCGCAGTGAACAGGCGCTGACGCTGGCGCTGAACACGCCGCGCCGTGACGCGCAGCAATGGATGGCGGATTACGGTAGCCCGTTGCGTGATAACGCGCTCATGCTGTCGCTGCTGGAGGAAAATAAACTGCAACCCGAGGCGCAAAATACGCTGCTGACGACGCTTTCTGAACAGGCATTTGGTCAGCGCTGGCTTTCGACGCAGGAGAGTAATGCGCTGTTCCTTGCTGCGCGCACGCTACAGGATCTGCCGGGGACATGGCAGGCGCAGACTTCGCTCGCTGACCAGCCGTTGACGGGCGATAAAGCGCAAACGCGTAATCTGGATGTCGATCGGCTTTCCGCGTTGCAGGTGACCAACAGCGGCGACCAACCGCTGTGGCTGCGTCTGGACAGCAGCGGATACCCGCAAACGGCGCCCGTACCTGCCAGCAATGTGTTGCACATCGAGCGCCAGATTCTGGGAACCGATGGTCAGAGTAAATCGCTCAGTTCCCTGCGCAGCGGTGAACTGGTGCTGGTCTGGCTCGAAGTGAAAGCGAGTCAAAACGTGCCAGACGCGCTGGTGGTCGACCTGCTGCCTGCCGGTCTGGAGCTGGAAAACCAGAACCTGGCAAACAGCAGCGCCAGCCTGCAAGACAGCGGCAGTGAAGTGCAAAACCTGTTAAATCAGATGCAGCAGGCGGATATTCAGCATATGGAATTCCGTGACGATCGCTTTGTCGCGGCGGTGGCGGTTAACCAGGGGCAGCCGGTGACGCTGGTATATCTGGCGCGCGCGGTGACGCCGGGAACCTATCAGGTTCCTGTCCCGCAGGTGGAGTCAATGTATGTTCCACAGTGGCGGGCGACGGGATCAACCGAGGGGCTTTTGATTGTCACGCCATAAATGATCGTCCTGCGCAGTCTACGCGGTGGCTGGCGCTGGCTGGCCATCGCTCCATTTCTGATGATTCTGACAGTCTGGGCGGCGGACAAAATCTGGCCGCTGCCGCTGCATGAGGTCAATCCGGCACGGGTGGTGGTGGCGCATGACGGCACACCGCTGTGGCGCTTTGCCGATGCGGAGGGGATCTGGCGCTATCCCGTGACGATTGAAGACGTTTCTCCCCGCTATCTTGACGCGTTAATCAATTACGAGGACCGCTGGTTCTGGCAGCATCCGGGCGTGAATCCGTTTTCGGTACTGCGTGCCGCCTGGCAGGATCTGTCGTCAGGACGCGTGATTTCCGGCGGCAGTACGTTGACCATGCAGGTGGCGCGACTGCTGGATCCGCATCCGCGAACCTTTGGTGGTAAATTTCGCCAGCTCTGGCGCGCGCTCCAGCTGGAGTGGCACCTGTCCAAGCGCGATATTCTGACGCTGTATCTGAACCGTGCGCCGTTTGGCGGAACGTTGCAGGGCATCGGCGCCGCCAGTTGGGCTTATCTGGGTAAACCACCGACGCAACTGAGCTATTCGGAAGCGGCGTTGCTGGCGGTTTTACCGCAGGCGCCGAGCCGCTTGCGTCCCGATCGCTGGCCGGATCGCGCGCAAGCGGCGCGCAATAAAGTGCTGGAGCGGATGGCGGCGCAGGGCGTATGGTCGGCCCGGAATGTTCAGGAGGCCCGCGAAGAACCCGTCTGGCTGGCGCCCCGACAAATGCCGCAACTGGCGCCACTGTTCTCACGCATGATGCTGGGCAAAAGCAACAGTGACAAAATCGTCACCACGCTGGATGCCGGGTTGCAGCGTCAGCTTGAAGAGCTGGCGCAAAACTGGAAGGGACGGCTTCCGGCGCGCAGTTCGCTGGCGATGATCGTTGTCGATCATACCGATATGAGCGTGCGTGGTTGGGTTGGATCGGTGGATATGAATGATGACAGTCGTTTTGGTCATGTGGATATGGTCACTGCGATCCGATCGCCGGGATCGGTGCTTAAACCCTTTGTCTATGGGCTGGCGCTGGATGACGGGTTGATCCATCCCGCCTCGCTGTTACAGGATGTGCCGCGCCGTACCGGCGATTATCGTCCGGGAAACTTTGACAGCGGGTTTCATGGCCCCGTCAGCATGAGCGAAGCGCTGGTGCGTTCGTTAAATTTGCCTGCGGTACAGGTGCTGGAAGCATATGGCCCAAAACGTTTTGCGGCAAAACTGCGTAACGTTGGCCTGCCGCTGTATCTGCCTGCGGGCGCGGCCCCTAATCTTTCCCTGATTCTGGGCGGCGCGGGCGCAAGGCTGGACGAGATGGTGGCGGCATACAGTGCGTTCGCCCGTCATGGCAAGGCGGCAACATTGCGCTTGCAGCCAGGGGATTCGTTGCAGGAGCGTCCGCTGATGTCGCCGGGTGCGGCGTGGATCATCCGGCGGGTGATGGCCGATGAAGCGCAGCCGTTACCGGATAGCGCCCTGACGCGCGTAGTGCCGCTCGCCTGGAAAACCGGCACCAGCTATGGCTATCGCGACGCGTGGGCGATAGGTGTTAGCTCCCGCTACGTGACTGGCATCTGGACGGGCAGGCCCGACGGCACACCCGTTGCCGGACAGTTTGGTTTTGCCAGCGCGGTGCCGCTGCTTAATCAGGTGAATAATATGCTGATGGCGCGCGCCGCGACGCAGCCTGAAGATCCGCGTCCGGCATCGGTGAGCCGGGGCGTTATCTGCTGGCCGGGCGGACAGGCGCTTTCGGCGGGAGACAATAACTGCCGCCGTCGACTGGCGACCTGGCTGCTGGAGAACAGCCAACCGCCGACGCTGCTGTTACCTGAACAGGAAGGGATTAGCGGCATTCGTTTTCCTGTCTGGCTGGATAATGACGGAAAACGCGTCGCCGCCGATTGTGCTCAGGCGCGGGAGCAGACGTTGATTGTCTGGCCGTTGCCGCTGGAGCCCTGGTTGCCCGCTGCTGAACGCCGCGCTGCGCGACTGCCGACGGCTTCGACGACCTGCCCGCCGCTGGGGCAGGATGCGCCTTTACCTCTACAGTTAACGGGCGTGCGTGATGGCGCGATAGTGAAACGGTTACCCGGCGCTTCCGGGGTGGATTTATCGATTCAGAGCAGTGGTGGCGCGGGGGCGCGCTGGTGGTTCCTCAATGGTGAGCCGTTGGGAGAACGCGAGCGGAATATTACGTTACATCTTGCCGAAAAAGGCGAGTATCAATTACTGGTTATGGATGCTGCTGGACAGATTTCTGCGCTGCGATTTACTCTGCAATAGAGCTGATAGCAACAGTTTGTTGCTAATACTCATCTTATTTTAAAAAAATGTTACCTTCATCCATAGGCAATAACCCGGATGCTCTTTATAATCCGCGCCAGGTCGTACAAGCATATATACAACAGCAGAACACATTACAGAGGTAATCATGGCGATTGAACGTACTTTTTCCATCATCAAACCAAATGCGGTGGCAAAAAACGTTATTGGCAACATCTTTGCGCGCTTTGAAGCAGCAGGGTTCAAAATTGTCGGTACGAAAATGCTGCACCTGACCGTTGAGCAGGCGCGCGGTTTCTATGCCGAGCACGATGGTAAGCCGTTCTTCGACGGTCTGGTCGAGTTCATGACCTCTGGCCCGATCGTGGTTTCCGTACTGGAAAGCGAAAATGCCGTGCAGCGTCACCGCGACCTGCTGGGCGCAACCAACCCGGCTAACGCGCTGGCGGGCACCCTGCGTGCCGACTACGCGGACAGCTTCACCGAAAACGGCACCCACGGTTCAGATTCTCTGGAATCCGCTCAGCGTGAAATCGCCTATTTCTTTGGTGAAGGCGAAGTGTGCCCGCGCACTCGTTAATAAATCAGTGATGTAGTATGTAGGCCTGATAAGACGCATCTGCGTCGCCATCAGGCAGTCGCGCAATGCCGGATGGCGCTGATGCTTATCCGGCCTACGACTTATCAGGTCTACGACGCTGCTCTGCCTTTACACATTATTTTCGCTAATGTCCCGCGCAGGCGTGGCATCCTTGCGATAGAATTTGTACAATGCAGCGCCCCAGGACGAGCACCGCTCACTGGGGCGCTTCTTTTTTCAACCCTCCAGGGGCCATAACGTGTAATAACGAGGCCGGAATAGAATATGTCTGAACAAATTGTCACGTCTGAAATCATCACCCCGGTTGTTCCTGATAAAAATGGAAAAATTAACCTGCTGGATCTGAACCGTCAGCAGATGCGGGAGTTTTTTAAAGAATTAGGTGAAAAACCCTTCCGTGCCGATCAGGTGATGAAGTGGATGTACCACTATTGCAGCGATAACTTTGATGAGATGACCGACATCAACAAAGTGTTACGTGGCAAACTGAAAGAGGTGGCGGAAATCCGCGCGCCAGAGGTGGTGGAAGAACAGCGTTCTTCAGATGGCACCATCAAATGGGCGATTGCCGTTGGCGATCAGCGCGTGGAAACGGTCTACATCCCGGAAGACGATCGCGCCACGCTGTGCGTCTCTTCACAGGTTGGTTGCGCGCTGGAGTGTAAATTCTGCTCGACTGCGCAGCAGGGCTTTAACCGTAACCTGCGCGTCTCTGAAATTATCGGCCAGGTGTGGCGTGCGGCGAAAATTGTCGGCGCGGCGAAAGTCACCGGGCAACGTCCGATCACCAACGTGGTGATGATGGGCATGGGTGAACCGCTGCTGAACCTGACCAACGTTGTACCGGCGATGGAAATCATGCTGGATGATTTCGGTTTCGGTCTGTCTAAACGCCGCGTCACGCTGTCGACGTCAGGCGTTGTTCCGGCTCTGGATAAACTGGGCGACATGATTGACGTTGCGCTGGCGATCTCTTTGCATGCGCCGAACGATGAAATTCGCGATGAAATTGTACCGATCAACAGAAAGTACAACATCGAAACGTTCCTCGACGCGGTTCGCCGTTATTTGCAGAAATCCAATGCGAATCAGGGACGCGTCACAATTGAATACGTCATGCTGGACCACATCAACGATGGAACGGAACATGCGCATCAGCTGGCGGAACTGCTGAAAGATACGCCGTGTAAGATTAACCTGATTCCGTGGAACCCGTTCCCGGGCGCGCCGTATGGCCGGAGTTCCAACAGCCGCATCGATCGTTTTTCTAAAGTGTTGATGAGCTATGGTTTCACGACCATTGTGCGTAAAACACGCGGCGATGATATCGATGCCGCTTGTGGTCAGCTTGCCGGGGATGTGATTGACCGTACCAAACGTACTCTGCGTAAGCGTATGCAAGGTGAGGCTATCGACATTAAGGCGGTCTGATACGGCTTGCGCCATTGTGTGTTTTGTGTACAGTGGCGCAATGTTGGTTGAATGATGCCTCAAGTTGTACTTATCTGGTCAATATTAACGGTGCGTTTTTGTCAACTTTAGGGCAGTATGTAGCGGTGCAACAATAGTTTAGCCTTAAGGATTAAGCTGTTTTGTCATAAGTAGCCTGACAGTCTTATACTGTCCAACTAAGGTTAACTGACCAGATGTTTCGCGGTGCGGGTGGGCATTGTGTCTCACCGGCGCCTGAACCCTAATTTACGTACCAGCAGCTGTAGCGAATGAATACTGAAGCCACGCACGACCAAAATGAAGCACAATCCACCGGCGTTCGTCTGCGCAATGCCCGTGAACAACTCGGACTCAGCCAGCAGGCGGTTGCAGAGCGACTTTGCCTGAAGGTTTCCACGGTACGCGATATTGAAGAAGATAAGGCCCCGGCCGATCTCGCTTCAACGTTTTTGCGCGGGTATATCCGCTCTTATGCGCGTCTGGTGCACATCCCTGAAGAAGAACTGCTGCCCGGTCTGGAAAAACAGGTGCCGGTTCGTCCTTCCAAAGTCGCGCCAATGCAGAGCTTCTCTTTAGGTAAGCGTCGTAAAAAGCGCGATGGCTGGTTGATGACGTTCACCTGGCTGGTGCTGTTTGTGGTGGTTGGCCTGACGGGGGCCTGGTGGTGGCAAAACCATAAGGCGCAGCAGGAAGAACTCACCACGATGGTCGATCAATCCTCTGCTGAACTGAATGCCGGCGGCGATAGCGCCCAGAGCGTACCGCTGGACACCAGCGAAGCCGCAAGCCAGGATTCGACGCCAGCGCCAACTGCGCCTGTTGACTCTACGGCGACAAACGCCGTGCCGCAGACGCCGGATGCGTCCGCGACGACCACGGCGCCTGCCGCAGACGCTCAGCAGAATGCGGTCGTTGCGCCTTCTCAGGCGAATGTGGATACCGCAACCACGGCGCCTGCCGCGACGGGTGATGCGGCGTCATTGCCGACCGATCAGGCGGGCGTGGCTACGTCAGCGGTCGATCAGAACGCGCTGGTGATGAACTTTACCGCCGATTGCTGGCTGGAAGTCACCGATGCGACAGGGAAAAAACTGTTTAGCGGAATGCAGCGTAAAGATGGCAATTTAAACCTAACCGGTCAGGCGCCTTATAAGCTTAAAATTGGCGCCCCGGCTGCGGTACAGATCCAGTATCAAGGAAAACCTGTCGATCTGAGCCGTTTTATCAGAACTAACCAGGTTGCGCGTCTGACCCTTAATGCCGAACAATCACCGGCGCAGTAACAGACGGGCAACGCGGGAGATTTTTCATGCATAACCAGGCTCCAATTCAACGTAGAAAATCGAAACGTATTTACGTTGGGAATGTGCCGATTGGCGATGGTGCCCCCATCGCCGTACAGTCAATGACCAATACGCGCACGACGGATGTGGAAGCGACGGTCAATCAAATTAAAGCGCTGGAACGTGTTGGCGCGGATATCGTCCGCGTCTCCGTGCCGACAATGGATGCCGCAGAGGCGTTTAAGCTGATCAAGCAGCAGGTTAATGTCCCGCTGGTTGCTGATATCCACTTTGACTATCGCATTGCGCTGAAAGTGGCGGAATATGGCGTGGATTGCCTGCGAATCAACCCAGGCAACATCGGTAACGAAGAGCGTATTCGTACCGTTGTTGATTGCGCCCGCGATAAAAATATCCCTATCCGTATCGGCGTAAACGCCGGATCGCTGGAAAAAGATCTACAGGAAAAATACGGTGAGCCGACGCCGCAGGCGCTGCTGGAATCGGCGATGCGCCATGTGGATCATCTCGATCGCCTGAACTTCGATCAGTTTAAAGTCAGCGTGAAAGCCTCGGATGTTTTCCTCGCGGTAGAATCCTATCGTCTGTTGGCGAAACAGATCGAACAACCGTTGCATCTTGGGATCACCGAAGCGGGCGGCGCGCGCAGCGGCGCGGTGAAATCGGCGATTGGCCTCGGTTTACTGCTGTCGGAAGGCATTGGCGATACGCTGCGTGTCTCTCTGGCGGCCGATCCGGTAGAAGAAATTAAAGTGGGCTTCGATATTCTGAAATCGCTGCGCATTCGTGCGCGTGGGATCAACTTTATCGCTTGCCCAACCTGTTCCCGTCAGGAGTTCGACGTCATCGGCACGGTCAACGCGCTGGAACAACGCCTTGAAGACATCATCACGCCAATGGACGTTTCCATCATCGGCTGTGTGGTGAACGGGCCGGGCGAAGCGCTGGTTTCGACGCTGGGCGTAACGGGCGGCAACAAAAAAAGCGGCCTGTATGAAGACGGCGTGCGTAAAGACAGACTCGACAACGATGATATGATTACGCAGCTTGAAGCCCGTATCCGCGCGAAGGCCAGCATTATGGACGAAGCGCGTCGAATCGACGTGCAGCAGGTTGAAAAATAATAACGCGATGGGAAGCGGCGCGCTTCCCGTGTATGATTGAACCCGCATGGCTCCCGTATCGTTTGGGAAGCGCTGAGGGTTCATTTTTATATTCAGAAAGAGAATAAACGTGGCAAAAAACATTCAAGCCATTCGCGGCATGAACGATTATCTGCCTGGCGAAACCGCCATCTGGCAGCGCATTGAAGGCACACTCAAAAACGTGCTCGGCAGCTACGGTTACAGTGAAATCCGTTTGCCGATTGTAGAGCAGACCCCGTTATTCAAACGCGCTATCGGTGAAGTCACTGACGTGGTTGAAAAAGAGATGTACACCTTTGAGGATCGTAATGGCGACAGCCTGACGTTGCGTCCTGAAGGGACGGCGGGTTGCGTACGCGCCGGTATCGAACATGGTCTCCTGTACAATCAGGAACAGCGCTTGTGGTATATCGGGCCGATGTTCCGCCACGAGCGTCCGCAGAAAGGGCGTTATCGTCAGTTCCATCAGTTGGGTGTCGAAGCCTTCGGTCTGCAAGGGCCGGATATTGATGCGGAACTGATTCTGCTGACCGTGCGCTGGTGGCGTGCGTTGGGTATTGCTGAACATGTGAATCTGGAGCTGAACTCCATCGGTTCGCTTGACGCGCGCGCCAACTATCGTGATGCGCTGGTGGCATACCTTGAACAGCATAAAGAGAAGCTGGACGAAGACTGCAAACGCCGCATGTACACCAACCCGCTGCGCGTGCTGGATTCCAAGAACCCGGACGTTCAGGCGCTGCTCAACGATGCGCCTGCTCTGGGCGACTATCTGGATGACGACTCCCGCGAGCACTTTGCCGGTCTGTGCAAACTGCTGGAAGCGGCGGGTATCGCTTACACCGTCAACCAGCGTCTGGTTCGCGGTCTCGATTACTACAACCGCACCGTATTTGAATGGGTAACCAACAGTCTGGGTTCTCAGGGCACAGTGTGCGCCGGCGGTCGTTATGACGGTCTGGTGGAGCAACTTGGCGGTCGCGCAACCCCGGCGGTGGGCTTTGCGATGGGTCTGGAACGACTTGTTTTGTTAGTTCAGGCAGTTAATCTGGAATTTAATGCCGATCCTGTTGTCGATATATACCTGGTAGCCTCAGGCGCGGATACGCAGTCTGCGGCGATGACACTGGCGGAGCGCCTGCGTGATGAAAATCCGGGCGTGAAACTGATGACTAACCACGGCGGCGGCAACTTTAAGAAACAGTTTGCCCGTGCCGATAAATGGGGCGCCCACGTTGCACTGGTGCTGGGTGAGTCCGAAGTGGCTGACGGCACCGTTGTAGTGAAGGATTTGCGCTCTGGTGAGCAAACGGCAGTCGCACAGGATAGTGTGACCGCACATTTGCGCACGTTATTGGGTTAAGGAGAAGGACAGCGTGGAAATTTACGAGAACGAAAACGACCAGGTTGATGCGATCAAACGCTTCTTTGCTGAAAATGGCAAAGCGCTGGCTGTTGGGGTGATTTTAGGGGTTGGCGCACTGCTCGGTTGGCGCTACTGGACCAGTCATCAGACGGAGTCCGCACGCTCTGCTTCTCTGGCATATCAAAATGCGGTGACCGCGGTGAGCGCGGGCAAACCGGATAGCATCTCCGCTGCGGAGAAATTCGCCACGGAGAATAAAAATACCTACGGCGCGTTAGCTTCTATGGAACTGGCGCAGCAGTTTGTTGATCAAAATGAACTTGAGAAAGCCGCAGCCCAGCTACAGCAAGGACTGGCGGCCACCAGCGATGAGAACCTCAAAGCGGTGATTAATCTGCGTCTTGCCCGCGTTCAGGTGCAGCTCAAGCAGGCCGATACCGCGCTGAAAACGCTCGATACCGTAAAAGGTGAAGGATGGGCTGCGATTGTCGCCGATCTGCGTGGCGAAGCGTTGTTGAGCAAAGGCGATAAACAAGGCGCGCGCAGCGCATGGGAAGCAGGCGTGAAAAGCGATGCCAGCCCGGCGCTGAGTGAAATGATGCAGATGAAAATCAATAATTTGTCCATCTGAGAGGGACCCGATGCAATTGCGTAAATTACTTCTGCCAGGACTGCTTTCTGTTACGTTATTGAGCGGTTGTTCACTGTTTAGTGGCGAAGAAGATGTTGTCAAAATGTCCCCGTTGCCGACGGTGGAAAACCAGTTTACGCCGTCTACCGCATGGAGTACGTCTGTAGGTAGCGGTATCGGCGAGTTCTATTCCAACCTGCACCCGGCGTATGCCGATAACGTGGTCTACGCGGCTGACCGTAAAGGCACCGTAAAAGCGGTAAACGCGGATGACGGGAAAGAAGTCTGGTCCGTGAACCTGGCGGAGAAAGACGGCTGGTTCTCCAGAGCGCCTGCGTTGCTGTCTGGCGGCGTAACGGTCTCCGGCGGCCATGTCTATGTTGGCAGCGAAAAAGCGCAGGTTTATGCGTTGAACGCGGCTGACGGTACGACGGCATGGCAGACGAAAGTCGCCGGTGAAGCGTTATCTCGCCCGGTTGTCAGCGATGGCCTGGTGCTTATTCATACCAGCAACGGTCAGTTGCAGGCGCTGAATGAGGCGGACGGCGCGATCAAATGGACCGTGAACCTCGACATGCCGTCGCTTTCGCTGCGCGGTGAGTCCGCTCCGGCTACCGCGTATGGCGCCGCCATTGTGGGTGGTGATAACGGTCGCGTCAGCGCCGTGCTGATGCAGCAGGGCCAGATGATTTGGCAACAGCGTATTTCCCAGGCGACTGGTTCGACTGAAATCGACCGTCTGAGCGATGTCGATACCACGCCGGTTATCGTCAATGGCGTCGTTTACGCGCTGGCTTATAATGGTAACCTGACGGCGCTGGATCTGCGTAGTGGTCAGATTATGTGGAAACGTGAACTGGGCTCGGTGAATGATTTCATCGTTGACGGCGATCGTATCTACCTGGTGGATCAGAACGACCGTATTCTGGCATTGACCACCGACGGCGGCGTGACGCTGTGGACGCAAAGCGATCTGCTGCACCGCCTGCTGACATCGCCTGCGCTGTATAATGGCAATCTGGTGGTAGGCGATAGCGAAGGCTATATGCACTGGATTAACGTTGAGGACGGTCGTTTTGTGGCTCAGCAAAAAGTGGATAGCTCCGGCTTCCTGACCGAACCGGTCTCTGCCGATGGCAAACTGCTGATCCAGGCGAAAGACGGTACGCTGTATTCTATTACGCGTTAATCGTCACGGCTGCACGCTTTGAAAAACGGCTCCTGGTGCAGGGGCCGTTTTACTGTTTTTAACAACGGCGCAAAAATCGCGCGCGTTGTTTGATGATTTTTTAAATGAGGCTTTAAACATGGTACCTGTGGTCGCGCTTGTCGGGCGCCCTAACGTCGGAAAATCCACGTTATTTAACCGTCTAACTCGCACCCGAGATGCGCTGGTTGCGGATTTCCCGGGTCTGACTCGTGACCGTAAGTACGGTCGTGCGGAGATTGAAGGCCGTGAGTTTATCTGTATTGATACCGGCGGTATTGATGGCACCGAAGACGGTGTGGAAACCCGCATGGCGGAACAGTCGCTGCTGGCGATTGAAGAGGCTGATGTTGTGCTGTTCATGGTGGATGCGCGTGCTGGCCTGATGCCAGCGGATGAAGCGATCGCCAAACATCTGCGCTCCCGCGAAAAACCCACGTTCCTTGTGGCAAACAAAACTGACGGGCTCGATCCCGATCAGGCGGTTGTCGACTTCTATGCGCTGGGTTTAGGTGAAATTCACCCGATTGCAGCTTCTCACGGTCGTGGCGTGCTCAGCCTGCTGGAGCATGTTCTGCTGCCGTGGATGGACGACGTCGCCCCGCAGGAAGAGGTGGATGAAGACGCCGAATACTGGGCGAAACTGGCAGCGGAAGAGAACGGGGAAGAGGAGCTGGAAGATGACTTCAACCCTCAGGATCTGCCAATCAAACTGGCGATTGTCGGTCGTCCGAACGTAGGTAAGTCCACACTGACTAACCGTATTCTGGGTGAAGACCGCGTAGTGGTCTATGACATGCCGGGAACGACGCGCGACAGTATCTATATTCCGATGGAACGCGACGAGCGTGAATACGTGCTGATTGATACCGCGGGCGTACGTAAGCGTGGGAAAGTCACCGATGCGGTAGAAAAATTCTCCGTCATTAAAACGTTGCAGGCGATTGAAGATGCCAACGTGGTGATGCTGGTTATTGATGCGCGCGAAGGGATTTCCGATCAGGACCTGTCACTGCTGGGCTTTATCCTTAATAGTGGACGCTCACTTGTCATCGTCGTGAATAAATGGGACGGTCTGACCCAGGAAGTGAAAGAGCAGGTGAAAGAGACGCTGGACTTCCGTCTGGGCTTTATCGACTTTGCGCGCGTACATTTTATCTCTGCGCTGCATGGCAGCGGCGTGGGCAACCTGTTTGAGTCCGTACGTGAAGCGTATGACAGTTCAACCCGTCGCGTCAGCACCGCCATGCTGACCCGCATCATGACTATGGCGGTTGAAGATCACCAGCCGCCGCTGGTTCGCGGTCGCCGCGTGAAGCTGAAATATGCCCACGCCGGGGGATATAACCCGCCAATCGTGGTGATTCACGGCAACCAGGTGAAAGACCTGCCGGACTCTTACAAGCGCTATCTGATGAACTACTTCCGCAAATCGCTGGACGTGATGGGAACGCCTATCCGTATTCAGTTTAAAGAAGGGGAAAACCCGTATGCGAATAAGCGCAATACGCTGACCCCGACTCAGATGCGTAAGCGTAAACGTCTGATTAAGCACATTAAGAAAAGCAAATAATCGTCGCTGACGTTGATAAAACCCGCGCCTGTCGCGGGTTTTTTTGTTTTGTTCCAGCTGATGGTTTCCCTGTGTGATGTCAATGACTATTCGTTTTCTTCCAACTTTAAATCTAAGAAAGTAGACAATTGTCGAATTTTCATCTTAAAGTCCAGGGGTTGGTACTAGACAAAACTGGCTCCAGGTTATCAAATGGTTAAATAACCCTTCGCCGCATGTAAAAAAATCGGCCAGATACGTAACTGGTCGGCGTGCATTGCGGTGTTTATAAGCACAACGACATACCTTTTCGGGAGAATTATGCAATCCTCTGTTAATCAAAAAGAAAGCCGAACGTTCTTCGGTCATCCTTATCCGCTCGGTTCGCTGTTCTTCACCGAGATGTGGGAACGTTTCTCGTTTTACGGCATCCGTCCGTTACTGATCCTGTTTATGGCTGCGACCGTCTATGACGGGGGCATGGGACTGGCGCGTGAAAACGCCTCCGCGATTGTCGGTATCTTTGCCGGTACGATGTATCTCGCGGCGTTGCCGGGTGGCTGGCTGGCGGATAACTGGCTCGGCCAGCAGAAAGCGGTCTGGTACGGCTCGATTCTGATTGCGCTCGGCCACCTGTCGATTGCGCTCTCTGCCGTGATGGGCGACAACCTGTTCTTTATCGGCCTGATGTTTATCGTGCTCGGTTCTGGCCTGTTCAAGACCTGCATCTCGGTCATGGTAGGGACGCTGTATAAAAAAGGCGATGCGCGTCGTGACGGCGGTTTCTCGCTGTTCTATATGGGCATCAATATGGGGTCGTTCATTGCGCCGCTGATCTCCGGCTGGCTGATTAAAAGCCACGGCTGGCACTGGGGCTTTGGTATCGGCGGCATCGGGATGCTGGTGGCGTTGATCATCTTCCGCGTGTTTGCCGTTCCGGCAATGAAACGCTACGACAGCGAAGTGGGGCTGGACTCCACCTGGAACAGCCCGGTAGTGAAGAGAAACGGCGTGGGCGCATGGCTGCTGGCGCTGGCAGTAGGCGTGGTGGTTATCGTTGCGCTGATCGCTCAGGGCGTGATTGTGATTAACCCGGTCGCGGTAGCCAGCATGCTGGTGTACGTGATTGCGGCGTCTGTTGCGCTCTACTTTATCTACCTGTTTGTTTTTGCGGGCCTGAACCGTAAAGAGCGCGCACGACTGCTGGTATGCTTTATCCTGCTGGTTTCAGCCGCATTCTTCTGGTCTGCGTTTGAGCAAAAGCCGACCTCATTCAACCTGTTCGCCAACGACTACACTAACCGCATGATCGGCGATTTTGAGATTCCGGCCGTATGGTTCCAGTCGATCAACGCTCTGTTTATCATCCTGCTGGCGCCGGTGTTCAGCTGGGCATGGCCAAAGCTGGCGAGCATGAACATTCGCCCGAGCAGCATCACCAAGTTTGTTATCGGTATTCTGTGTGCGGCGGCGGGCTTTGGCCTGATGATGCTGGCGGCGCAGAACGTGCTGAATAACGGCGGGGCGGGCGTATCGCCGTTCTGGCTGGTAGGCAGCATTCTGATGCTGACGCTGGGCGAGCTGTGCCTGAGCCCGATTGGTCTGGCGACCATGACGCTGCTGGCACCGGAAAGAATGCGCGGTCAGATGATGGGGCTGTGGTTCTGTGCGAGCGCGCTGGGTAACCTGGCTGCGGGCCTGATTGGCGGCCATGTGAAGGCCGATCAGCTCGATATGCTGCCGGACCTCTTCGCGCGTTGCTCCGTCGCCCTGCTGATTTGCGCTGCGGTGCTGATCGTGCTTATTGTTCCGGTTCGTCGTATGCTGGAAAATACACAGACTAAAAATGAGCAGAAGCCGGTCACTAACGCCTGATACAACATCCGACTGGCCGGGGCGTGAGTGACGCCCCGGCAGTTCAACGAACGAGACGGGAACAGGCGTTCAGGGATTTATTGGTCATGAGCTTTGATGCTCAGCCCGCAACATATCAAAGGAGTTACCGTGTCGATTACCTGCCCGGATTGCCATACAGAGCTGGAACCGCAAAACGGTGCGGCGCATTGCGACAGCTGCAATAAAGATATTGAACTTGAAGCGCGCTGCCCGGAGTGCCATAAGCCGCTCCAGGTGTTAAAAGCCTGCGGCGCGGTGGATTATTTCTGCCAGAATGGTCATGGGCTGATCTCTAAAAAGCGCGTGGAGTTTGTGCCGCTTTAATCTGTCTTTTTCCTGCGCGTTTTCTTCGCGGTCGTCACGCCTTTCACTTCGCTTTCCACCCAGCCGTCTGACAGCCGGGTGGTGAGCACATCACCGGCTTTCACCTGTCTGGTTTGCTTCAGCACCTTGCCGCCCGTCGCTGTGGTTACGCTATAACCACGCGCCAGCGTGGAGAGCGGGCTGACGGCTTCAAGATGCGTTACCGCATTGCCAAAGCGTTCGCGTGTAGCGCTCAGACGTGCGCGCACGTTCTCGGCCAGACGATACTCCAGCTGCTGAATACGCGTTTGCGCGCGATAAATTCGCGGCTGCGGGTTTTGCTGGTTTAAACGCTGGAGGACACGTTGCTGGCGCGAAGCTGCGCGTTTGAGTTGATTATCCAGCGCGAAGTTCATCCGCTGGCGCAATCTTTCCAGCATCGTCTGCTGGCGCGCCAGGCGCAGTTGCGGGTGTTGCTGCTGTAACCGGTGGAAAAGCTGCGTAAAACGGCGGTTGCGGTTTGCCAGATAGTAATCCATCGCCATCCCGAGGCGTTGTTGCGCGGACTGAATCTGGCGCAGCAACTCCTGCTGATTACGGCTGACTATCTCGGCGGCTGCGGAAGGCGTCGGCGCACGCAGGTCGGCAACAAAATCGGCGATGGTGACGTCGGTTTCATGGCCGACGGCGCTAACGACCGGAATGCGGCTGGCGAAAATCGCCCGCGCGACGCGTTCATCGTTAAAGCTCCACAGATCTTCCAGTGAACCGCCGCCGCGCCCGACGATCAGCACGTCGCATTCATTTCGGGCGTTAGCCCGTTCAATGGCGCGAACAATCTGGCCCGGCGCGTCATCACCCTGAACAGCGGTCGGGTAGATGATAACCGGCAGGGAGGGATCGCGGCGTTTCAGGACATGAAGAATGTCATGTAAAGCGGCACCGGTTTTTGAGGTGATCACCCCGACGCAGTGAGCGGGCGAGGGGAGCGGTTGTTTATACTGCTGATCGAACAGCCCTTCAGCCTGCAATTTTGCTTTCAGTAATTCATACTTCTGCTGGAGCAGGCCTTCACCCGCAGGCTGCATGCTTTCAACGATGATCTGATAGTCGCCGCGTGGCTCATACAGGGTGATATTGGCGCGAACCAGCACCTGTTGCCCGTGCTGCGGGCGAAAAGTGACGCGGCGGTTGCTGTTACGGAACATCGCGCAGCGTACCTGGGCGGTGTCATCCTTTAGCGTAAAGTACCAGTGACCGGAGGCGGGCTGCGTGAAATTAGAGATTTCACCGCTGATCCATACTTGCCCCATTTCCTGCTCAAGCAGCAGACGAACCGTCTGATTAAGGCGGCTTACGGTAAAGATTGAGGAGGTCTGAGAGGATAACATGTGAGCGGGATCAAATTCTAAATCAGCAAGTTATTCAGTCGATAGTAACCCGCCCACAGGGGATCGCAAGCATTATTTGCAAAAAAGTGTGGATGCAATCGGTTTCGCTCTGTATAATGCCACGGCAATATTTATCCACCCCCAGGTTAGAGATATTGCCCATGCTACGTATTGCTAAAGAAGCTCTGACGTTTGACGACGTCCTCCTCGTTCCCGCTCACTCCACCGTTCTGCCGAATACTGCCGACCTCAGCACGCAGTTGACGAAAACCATTCGTCTGAACATCCCTATGCTCTCCGCAGCAATGGATACCGTGACGGAAGCGCGCCTTGCAATTGCCCTGGCACAGGAAGGCGGCATCGGTTTTATCCACAAAAACATGTCTATCGAGCGTCAGGCGGAAGAAGTTCGCCGCGTGAAGAAACATGAATCCGGCGTGGTCACCGACCCGCAAACCGTTCTGCCAACCACCACGCTGCGTGAAGTGAAAGAATTGACTGAACGTAACGGTTTTGCTGGCTATCCAGTTGTTACCGAAGATAACGAGCTGGTCGGTATCATTACCGGTCGTGACGTGCGTTTTGTCACCGACCTGAGCCAGCCTGTCAGCGTGTATATGACGCCGAAAGAGCGCCTGGTCACGGTGCGCGAAGGTGAAGCGCGTGAAGTGGTTTTTGCCAAAATGCACGAAAAACGCGTTGAGAAAGCGCTGGTTGTGGATGACAGCTTCCATCTGATCGGCATGATCACCGTAAAAGATTTCCAGAAAGCGGAACGTAAACCGAACGCCTGTAAAGATGAGCAGGGTCGTCTGCGCGTTGGCGCGGCAGTCGGCGCGGGCGCGGGCAACGAAGAGCGCGTTGACGCACTGGTTGCCGCTGGCGTTGATGTACTGCTGATCGACTCCTCTCACGGCCACTCCGAAGGCGTTCTGCAACGCATTCGTGAAACCCGTGCCAAATACCCGGATCTGCAAATCATCGGCGGCAACGTAGCAACCGGCGCAGGCGCGCGCGCGCTGGCAGACGCTGGCGTCAGCGCGGTGAAAGTGGGTATCGGTCCTGGCTCTATCTGTACGACCCGTATCGTCACTGGCGTAGGCGTTCCGCAGATTACCGCGGTTTCTGACGCGGTTGAAGCGCTGGAAGGCCTGGGCATTCCGGTTATCGCCGATGGTGGTATTCGTTTCTCCGGCGATATCGCCAAAGCGATCGCCGCAGGCGCAAGCGCGGTAATGGTCGGTTCCATGCTGGCGGGTACTGAAGAATCCCCGGGCGAAATCGAACTGTACCAGGGCCGTTCTTACAAATCCTACCGTGGTATGGGTTCTCTGGGCGCGATGTCCAAAGGCTCCTCTGACCGTTACTTCCAGAGCGATAACGCGGCAGATAAACTGGTGCCGGAAGGTATCGAAGGCCGCGTAGCGTATAAAGGCCGCCTGAAAGAGATCATTCACCAGCAGATGGGCGGCCTGCGCTCCTGTATGGGTCTGACTGGCTGTGGTACTATCGACGCGCTGCGTACCAAAGCGGAGTTTGTACGCATCAGCGGTGCGGGTATTCAGGAAAGCCACGTTCATGACGTGACCATCACCAAAGAGTCCCCGAATTACCGTCTGGGCTCCTGATTTTCTTCGCCCGACCTCGTGTCGGGCGATTTATTTAATCTGTTTCACTTGCCTCGGAATTAGCGTCAATGACGGAAAATATTCATAAACATCGCATTCTCATCCTGGATTTTGGTTCTCAGTACACTCAGCTGGTTGCGCGTCGCGTGCGTGAACTCGGCGTTTACTGCGAACTGTGGGCGTGGGATGTTACGGAAGCACAAATTCGCGAATTCAACCCAAGCGGTATTATTCTTTCCGGCGGCCCGGAAAGCACCACTGAAGAAAATAGCCCGCGCGCGCCGGAGTATGTGTTTGAAGCTGGCGTGCCGGTATTCGGCGTGTGCTACGGTATGCAGACGATGGCGATGCAACTGGGCGGCCATGTTGAAGCATCCAATGAACGTGAATTCGGTTACGCGCAGGTGGAAGTGAGAACCGACAGCGCGCTGATTCGCGGCATTGAAGACTCCCTGACCGCAGACGGCAAGCCGCTGCTGGACGTGTGGATGAGCCACGGCGATAAAGTTACCGCTATCCCGTCTGACTTTGTCACCGTTGCCAGCACCGAAACCTGCCCGTTCGCTATTATGGCTAACGAGGAAAAACGTTTTTACGGCGTGCAGTTCCACCCGGAAGTCACGCATACCCGCCAGGGTATGCGCATGCTGGAACGCTTTGTGCGTGATATCTGCCAGTGTGAAGCGCTGTGGACTCCGGCGAAGATCATCGACGATGCGGTAAATCGCATCCGTGAACAGGTTGGCGACGACAAAGTGATCCTCGGCCTGTCTGGCGGCGTTGACTCTTCCGTTACCGCGATGCTGCTGCACCGTGCCATCGGTAAAAACCTGACCTGTGTATTCGTTGATAACGGCCTGCTGCGTCTGAACGAAGCCGAGCAGGTAATGGACATGTTCGGCGATCATTTTGGTCTCAACATTGTCCACGTTCCGGCGGAAGAACGTTTCCTGACCGCGCTGAAAGGCGAAAACGATCCAGAAGCGAAACGTAAGATCATCGGTCGCGTATTCGTTGAAGTCTTCGACGAAGAAGCGTTCAGACTGGAAGACGTGAAATGGCTGGCGCAGGGCACTATCTATCCTGACGTTATCGAGTCCGCCGCTTCTGCCACCGGTAAAGCGCACGTCATCAAATCTCACCACAATGTGGGCGGCTTGCCGAAAGAGATGAAGATGGGTCTGGTTGAGCCGCTGAAAGAGCTGTTCAAAGACGAAGTGCGCAAGATTGGTCTGGAACTGGGCCTGCCGTACGACATGCTGTACCGTCACCCGTTCCCGGGGCCGGGTCTTGGCGTTCGCGTACTGGGCGAAGTGAAGAAAGAGTACTGCGACCTGCTGCGTCGTGCGGATGCTATCTTCATCGAAGAGTTGCACAAAGCGGATTTGTACAACAAAGTGAGCCAGGCGTTCACCGTGTTCCTGCCGGTTCGTTCCGTTGGCGTAATGGGCGATGGCCGTAAATACGACTGGGTTGTCTCCCTGCGTGCGGTAGAAACCATCGACTTTATGACCGCGCACTGGGCGCACCTGCCGTATGATTTCCTCGGCCGCGTCTCTAACCGCATCATCAACGAAGTCAACGGCATCTCCCGCGTGGTGTATGACATCAGCGGTAAGCCGCCAGCAACGATTGAGTGGGAATAACCTCCCGCTTCATGACCACTGCGTTGTAATGAATAAAGACCCTCTGCCTGTGCAGGGGGTTTTTCTTTACCAGACTGAGGCACAGCGCTACCTGTCCGGCGAATGCATATGCAATCCAGAAAACAGTATGTTTATGTGAGCAGGAAAAGTTTAGCGTTGAGCAGGCGTCTCGACTGAGAGAGTGGACTGTTGAGCTTCTTTTTTATCCTGATGATGATGCCAGGCACCGATAGAAGAGTAGACGAAGCGTCCGAAGAAGAAGAGAAAACTGATAAACAGTACGATACGGGTCATTCGACTGTTAAATCGATGTCGTTTTCGCATACTGGTTGCCTGACTCACAAAAGGTTCCTTAGGGTATGCCCAGCATAGTGGGCGATGGGTACATTAAGGCACATTGTAAAGGAATGGTCAATTGTCGATTATGTAAAAATACGTCAGTTGATTTATCTCTTATTGTTATGGAAGATAATTTTAGTATTTACATTAATAATAAATTAATGATAACGAAGCAGAAAAAACGTAATTATTAGTTAATGAGAAGGAAATTGATTGATATATATCAAATGTTGCTTCCCGTTGATAACTAGAATCAAGACACATATTGTGACGTTGTTTTTATTATTATTTTAAAGTCAGGTGGGATGCCTGTCTGAAGCACCTTGCAGGAAGCGAGGGTTTTTGCTGAGCATCTATGAAACTAAATCAGACCTATATCAAAATCAGAGATAAATGGTGGGTGCTGCCTCTCATTTTACCCTCTTTGCTGTTGCCCACATTAAGCATTGCCAATACCTACGCGCATACCAATACGGGTTCCGGCAATGTCACGCTTTTTTATCTTCCCCTGGCATTCACCATTAGCCTGATGTCATTTTTTGACTGGGCAGCATTACCGGGCATTGCGGTCGCAATCTTCTGGAATCGTTATCCGATAGTGGGATTGTATGAGACGCTCTCCATTATCGGACATTTCATTATCCCGGTTGTGCTCTGCTGGGGCGGGTATCGCGTGTTTACTCCCCGGCGTAATCAGGTGTCTCATGGCGATGCTCATCTGATGTTTCAGCGGATGTTCTGGCAGGTGTTTTGCCCGGCGACGTTATTTCTGGTGCTCTTTCAATTTGCCGCCTTCCTGGGAATGTATGCGAGCAAATCAAGCATGATGGGCGTAATGCCTTTTAATATCAATACATTGATTAACTATCAGGCTTTGCTGGTGGGAAATCTTATCGGCGTTCCGCTGTGTTATTTTATTATTCGCACTGTCCGCAATCCGCTATATCTGCGTGGATATTATGCGCAACTGAAACAACAGTTTGATAAGAAAGTCACAAAGAAAGAGGTTGTTATCTGGTTACTCGTGCTGACATTGCTCATGACAATGCTTTGCATGCCATTGAATGAAAATAGTTCAATATTTAGCACTAACTATACCTTGTCATTATTATTGCCGGTAATGCTATGGGGAGCGATGCGCTACGGTTATCGATTTATTTCGCTGATATGGTCGGCTGTTCTCATTACCGCAATTCATTATTACCAGAGCTACATGCCTTATTATTCCGGGTATGACACACAACTCACTATTACGTCTTCAAGCTACCTGGTTTTCTCTTTTATTGTGAGCTATATGGCGGTGCTGGCGACGCGCCAGAGAATCGTCAGCGGTCGGGCGCGTCGGCTCGCGTATCTTGATCCCGTCGTGCATCTGCCTAACCTGCGGGCGTTAAATCGCGCGCTGAAAAATTCGCCCTGGTCAGCACTCTGTTTTTTACGCGTGCCCGGCCTGGAATTACTGGGGAAGAACTATGGCGTTATGCTGCGGATTCAGTACAAGCAAAAGCTCTCCCACTGGATAAACACCTTGCTGGCGCCCGGTGAATGCGTGTATCAGCTGTCGGGGCATGATTTGATTCTGCGTCTGAATATGGAGTCGCATCAACAGCGTATTGAAGCGCTGGACAACCATATCAAGCAATTCCGTTTCATGTGGGATGATATGCCGCTCCAGCCGCAGGTTGGGGTCAGCTACTGCTATGTGCGCTCTCCGGTCAGCCATATCTATCTGTTATTAGGCGAATTAAGCACCATCGCCGATCTTTCCCTGATGACCAACAAACCGGAGAATATGCAGCGGCGTGGCGCAATGCATTTGCAGCGGGACCTGAAAGATAAAGTGGCGATGATGAACCGCTTGCAGTATGCGCTGGAGCACGATCATTTTTGCCTGATGGCGCAGCCGATTTCAGGCATTCGCGGCGATGTTTACCATGAAATTCTGCTGCGACTGAAAGACGATAATGGCGGCATGATCAATCCCGATGGTTTTCTGCCCGTTGCTCATGAATTTGGCCTGTCGTCCAGCATCGATCTGTGGGTGATTGAAAATACCCTGCGCTTTATGGCGGAAAACCGGGATAAGCTGCCAGCCCACCGTTTTGCCATCAATCTGTCACCAACGTCGGTATGCCGCGCCCAGTTTCCGATTGATGTCAGTAACCTGCTGAGCCAGTACGAAGTTGAAGCGTGGCAACTGATCTTTGAAGTGACCGAAAGCAATGCGTTCACCAATGCCGAACAGGGTCAGGCAACGTTGTCACAGTTGCAACAGTTAGGTTGCCAGATAGCGATTGATGATTTTGGAACCGGTTATGCCAGTTATGCGCGGCTGAAAAATGTGAGCGCGAATATTCTCAAGATCGATGGCAGCTTTATTCGCAATATCGTCTCTAACAGTCTCGATTACCAGATTGTGGCGTCCATTTGCCATCTGGCGCGAATGAAGAATATGCAAGTGGTGGCGGAATATGTGGAAAGCGAAGAAATTCGTAGCGCGGTGAGCGCGTTGGGGATCGATTACCTTCAGGGCTATTTGCTTGGCGAACCCAGGCCGCTGGCGGCGACGCTGGAAGAGGTGCAGGCACCATTGTCTGGTGCCTGAGGCGAAATTACGCCGCGATAGTGGGCGAACTCTCTTCTTCGATTTTGAGACGCCAGCCCGTGACCGCTTCCCAGTATTGCTGCTCTTTTTCCAGATCGAGCAGGACAAGCGCGTTTTGGCTAAACCAGTCATGCGGGAAGCGCAACGTCCAGTGATTGTCGTCAGTTTTAAGCCGTAGCGTTGGCGGCGTTGTGGTGGCCTGACGCTGATTATTCAGCAGAACGCCCAGGCGCAATAGCTGAATCAACGGCAGGAATTGTTTTTTCTTGAACAGCGTAAAGCGGGGCAAGTCATCCAGCTTAACGGCTTTACGATGATAACGGACTAATGTTGCCATCATCAGTTGCTGTTCCTGGTTAAAACCCGGCAAATCGCTGTTTTGCAGAATATAGGCAGAGTGGCGGTGCAGGCCGCTGTGGTTGATGTTCAGCCCCACCTCATGCAGCATTGCAGCCCACTTCAGTAACGCTTCCAGCTGCGGATGCGCCAGCTTTGGCTGTTGCGTCTGCCACTGTTCATACATCTGCATGGTTGTTTCCAGCACGCGCCGGGCCTGATCGCTGTCGATGTTATACTGATTCGCCAGGCTTTTGGCCGTACGGCTGCGCACATCCTGATGACGGAAGCGGCCTTCCATTTCGTACAGCACGCCTTCGCGCAGCGCCCCGTCGGAAAGGCGGAGTTCGCGGATCGCCAGCGCATCAAAAACGCCGCACAGAATGGCCAGACCCGGTACAAAGACCGCTTTTCGCTCTTCAGACAGACCCGGCAGGCTCAGCGCTTCAAAGGAGCGGTGCCTGAGCACTTCAGCCATCAGTTTATCCAGCCGTTCTGGCGTAATGAAGCCGTCCTTCTCACCCATTTCCAGCAGCACTTCATGGGCGGCTTTGATGGTGCCAGACGCGCCCAGCGCGACGTTCCAGCCCTGAATGCGGAACTGCCAGGTTAACGTCTCCAGTTTTTGCGCAGCGGCCATTCGGGCGCGCTGGAAATTTTCCGGGCTGATAGTGCCGCCAGGAAAATAGATTTGTGCGAAACTGACGCACCCCATGCGACGGCTTTCGACCAGTTTTGGCTCGAAGTTTTCGCCGATGACTAACTCCGTCGACCCCCCGCCGATATCGATCACCAGCTTGCGGCCTTTTTCCGGCTGCGTATGCTCCACGCCCATAAAAATCAGGCGGGCTTCTTCGTTACCGGAAATGATTTCGATCGGGTAGGGGATGACCTTCTCCGCGCGCTTCAGAAAATCGGTGGCGTTCAGCGCCTGGCGCAGGGTATGGGTGCCTACGATACACACGCTTGACGGGGAGAATCCCTGTAGGCGTTCGGCGAATAACGATAAGCAGCTTAACCCGCGTTCTATCGCTTCTTCACTTAACATATTGTCTTCGCCGAGACCATCCGCCAGATGTACGCGCTGTTTCAGCCGACCGATGATCTGCATGGCGCCATCCACCACGCGGGCAATGACCATATGAAAACTGTTCGAACCGAGGTCGACCGCCGCGAACTCCTGCGGCCGGGGTGTCTTGTCATGTATTGGCATAGCGTTAGTCAGGTTGCTCGAGTGATTTGATGTAGTCGTAAATCGCCAGTTGCGACTGCACCTTGCGACGATTTCCGCGCGGCACGTAGCGATTACTCAGTTCTTTATCTATGTAGCGGGCTTTTACCGTGTCGCTAAACAGGATGTCAATAATATCCAGCACGCGTTGCTTAAGACACGGGTCGAGCAGCGGCGCAGCAACTTCGATACGGTAATCGATATTTCTCGTCATCCAGTCAGCGGAGGAAAGATACACCTGCTTGTCGCCGCCGTTGGTAAAAATATAAACCCGGTCATGTTCGAGATAACGATCCACGATACTGATCACGCGGATATTGTCGCTAATGCCTTCCAGATTTGGAATCAGCGAACACATCCCACGAACCAGCAGATTGACCGGCACACCCGAGCTGGATGCGGCGTACAGACGGTCGACCAGCCCCTTATCCACCAGATTATTCAGCTTCAGCGTAATGCCGGAGGGGAGACCTTGCTGGGCGTTGGCGATTTCTTTATCGATCATCTCGTACAGCAGACGTCGTGAGTTCTGCGGAGAGACCAGCAAATAGTCGAACGTCACCGGGCGGTAAGGGTTCTCGATAAAGTTGAACACGCGACGGACTTCGTTCGTGATACGCGCATCGGCGGTCAGTAAGGAATAGTCGGTGTACAGGCGTGCCGTTTTTTCGTTGAAGTTCCCTGTGCCGATGTGCGCATAACGCACCACCTCATCGCCTTCTTTACGCGAGATGAGGAACAGTTTGGCGTGAATTTTCAGGCCTGGCGCCGAGAAGATCACATGTACGCCTGCTTCGGTCAGCCGCTTCGCCCAGTGGATATTCGCCTCTTCATCGAATCGCGCCTGCAATTCCACCACCACGGTGACTTTCTTGCCGTTATGGGCGGCGTGAATCATTGAGTCGATGATGCGTGAATCTTTCGCCACACGGTAGATGTTGATTTTGATCGCCAGCACGCTGGGGTCAAAGGAGGCCTGGCGCAGCAATTCCAGCACATGTTCGAAAGTGTGGTACGGATAATAGAGCAGAACGTCGCGCTCGCGAATGGCGTCGAACCCGTTGCGGAACTTCTCTTTATCAAACCAAAGATGGCGCAATCGCGGCAGCGGCTTGTTCACCAGATTGGCTTTGCCCACGTTGGGGAAGCTAATGAAGTCTTTGAAGTTGTGATACCGGCCGCCGGGTACGATGGAGTCGTAGCGGGAGATGGTCAGCTTTTCACGCAGCACTTCCACCAGCGCGTTTGGCATATCGCGCTGATAAACAAAACGCACCGGCTCGGCGGTCAGGCGTTGTTTCAGGCTGGAGGACATCAGCTCCATCAGGCTCGATTCCATCTCGTGCACCAAATCGTATTCGGCATCACGGGTCATCTTCATTGAGTAGGCATTCAGCGCGTCGTAGTCAAAGAAGCCTTTGAAGATGTCGTCCAGGCAGTAGCGCAAAATGTTATCCAGCAGGATCATCGGCTTACGGCGACGCGGCGCTTCCGGCGGCAGATTCACAAAACGCGGCACTTTGTCGGATGGAATTTCCAGCAGCGCGTAGCGGATAGCATCGCCACGAATAATCTCTACGGCCAGATAGGTGTAATCATCTTTCAGAAACTGAACTAAATCCGTTTCGCGATTGATCAGAATTGGCGTGATGTGTTGGCGTAAGTAGTGTTTAAAATAATGCCGCAGCCAGCTTTGCTGGTTGGCCGACAGTTGGCGTTCGTTGATTAAGAAGATCTGATTACGCGCCATTTCCAGCAGCAATTCGTTGTACAGGCTGTCGAATTCCTGGTCGGCTTTTAGTACCCGGGACTGGATCTTACCTAGCAGATGGCGAGAATGAGAATTAGAACCCTGTTCTTCGCTGATTATGATGCGACGTTTCAGTTCGGCGAAACGAACTTTATAGAACTCGTCAAGGTTATTGGAATAGATGCCCAGGAAGCGCATGCGTTCAATAAGCGGATTTGATTTATCCGCAGCTTCCTGGAGCACGCGTTCGTTGAACGCTAACCAACTTAGCTCTTTCTCGATGTATAGTTTTTCCTGACCCATTACAACTCACACTCCGTTTTATTCACGGGACACTGCCTGATTATTATGGCGAGCATTGCGCTCAGATGTCCAACTGTGCCAGAAAAATATGACAATAAACCGTCAGATAAGCAAAGAGATGAGGGGAATTCCTGAGGCGTAGGCCGGATAAAGCGTTGACGCGCCACCCGGCATTGAAACGTTGGATTGCCTGATGGCGCTTCGCTTACCCGTCCTGCGAGGGAATGTTATTACTCGGCGGCATAGCCTTGCGGCGGCAGGCGATTGCCATCCAGCCAGGCGGCGTTATCACGCATTTCCAGACGGCCATCCACAAACCAACTGACGACCAGCGGATAGATAGCGTGTTCCTGCGTCTGAACGCGGGCCGTAATTTCATCTTCGCTGTCGCCTTCAAAGACCGGAATCTTCGCTTGCAGGATAACCGGGCCGCCATCCAGTTCATCGGTAACAAAATGGACAGAGGTTCCGTGTTCTTCATCGCCGTTTTCCAGCGCCTGACGGTGCGTATGCAACCCCGGGTATTTTGGCAGCAGGGAAGGGTGAATATTGAGTAGACGCCCCTCATAGTGGGCGACGAACGCGGGGCTCAGGATGCGCATATAGCCCGCCAGCACCACGAGATCGGGGGCGTAAGCGTCTATTTCACGCATCAGTTCGCGGTCAAACGCTTCACGGCTGGCGAATTGATCGGCCGTTAACGCATGTGCCGGAATTCCGGCCTCACGCGCGCGTTCAAGGCCGAACGCGTCGGCCTTGTTACTGAATACTGCCCGAAGGGTGCCTTTGATTTTTTTCTCTTTGCAGGCATCGATAATCGCCTGCAAATTGCTTCCGTTGCCGGAAATAAGCACCACAAGATTCATCATTGAATAACCACGCGCTGTTCGGAATCAGAGGCTTTAATGATACCGATTTTCCAGGCGTTTTCACCTTTTGCTTTCAGCAGGGCGAGGGCGTTATCCACTTCCGCTTCCGGCAGGGCGATCACCATCCCGACGCCGCAGTTGAAGGTGCGATACATTTCATGCTGGCTGACGTTGCCCGCGGTTTGCAGCCAGTTGAAGACGGCTGGCCATTGCCAGGAAGATTCGTCAATCACCGCCTGGGTGTTGTCCGGCAATACGCGAGGAATATTTTCCCAGAAACCGCCGCCGGTCAGGTGGGCGATGGCGTGCACATCGACTTTTTCAATCAGTTCCAGAATGGACTTCACATAAATGCGGGTTGGCGCCAGCAGGTGATCGGCTAACGGTTTGCCTTCCAGCTCGGTGTTTTCCGGGTCGCAACCGCTGACTTCAACGATCTTGCGTACCAGAGAATAGCCGTTGGAGTGCGGGCCGCTGGAGCCAAGGGCAATCAGCACATCGCCATCGGCCACTTTGGAACCGTCGATAATTTCTGATTTTTCCACCACGCCGACGCAGAAACCGGCGACATCGTAATCTTCGCCATGATACATCCCTGGCATTTCAGCGGTTTCGCCGCCGACCAGCGCGCAGCCTGATTGCAGACAACCTTCGGCAATACCATTGATCACGCTGGCGGCGGTATCGACGTCCAGCTTGCCGGTCGCGTAGTAATCCAGGAAGAACAGCGGCTCCGCGCCCTGAACGACCAGATCGTTGACGCACATCGCTACCAGGTCGATCCCGATGGTGTCGTGGCGTTTCAGATCCATCGCCAGACGCAGTTTTGTCCCTACGCCGTCAGTGCCGGAAACCAGTACAGGCTCACGATATTTTTGCGGCAATGCGCACAGCGCGCCGAAGCCACCCAAACCACCCATGACTTCCGGGCGGCGAGTTTTCTTCACTACGCCTTTGATTCGATCAACCAGAGCATTACCAGCGTCAATATCAACACCGGCATCTTTATAGCTAAGAGAGGTTTTGTCGGTCACTGCTTAGGTCCCCACGCATTACTTGCGGTGAAAATTAAATTCGGCGCAATTCTAACAGGGAAAGCAAACGTTTGCGAGCCTGCTCTGCATCCGTTTTTATCTGCCGAATTTTTCAGCGTTTTACCGTTGTGTACCCATTTGTTTGAACTGCTCCACGAAAATGAAACCGGGTTCATTACCGTGCTTGAAACCTGCGCCAGTTATGCACAGTATCGTACTGAAACCGGTTTCTGTTTTGCTTCGGGTTGTCAGCGTAGCGGCGTTAACATTGCAATTACAATGAGGGAAACGTATGTCTGGATTTAAAGCGAATTTCATGTGGGGCGGCGCCGTTGCCGCTCACCAGTTAGAAGGCGGCTGGCAGGAAGGCGGAAAGGGGATTAGCGTGGCGGATGTGATGACCGCCGGTGCGCATGGCGTTCCGCGGGAAATTACCGACGGTGTGATCGCCGGGAAAAATTATCCTAACCATGAGGCTATCGATTTCTATCACCGCTACAAAGACGATATTAAGCTCTTTGCTGAGATGGGCTTTAAATGTTTTCGCACCTCTATCGCCTGGACGCGCATTTTCCCGCAGGGGGATGAATTACAGCCGAATGAAGCGGGTTTGCAGTTTTATGACGCCCTGTTTGATGAATGCCTGAAGTACGGTATTGAGCCGGTGATTACGCTGTCGCATTTTGAAATGCCTTACCATCTGGTCACGGAATATGGCGGCTGGCGTAACCGTAAGCTGATCGATTTCTTCGTGCGCTTCGCGAAAGTGGTATTTACCCGCTATCAGAACAAAGTGAAATACTGGATGACCTTCAATGAGATCAACAACCAGGCCAATTATCACGAAGATTTCGCGCCGTTCACCAACTCGGGGCTGAAATACCTGCCGGGCGAAGATCGTGAACCGGTGATGTATCAGGCGGCGCACTATGAGCTGGTCGCCAGCGCGCTGGCGGTGAAAGCGGCGCGGGAGATCAACCCGGCATTGCAGGTTGGCTGCATGATCGCCATGTGTCCGATCTATCCGCTGACCTGCGCGCCGGACGATATGATGATGGCGATGAACGCGATGCACCGTCGCTACTGGTTTACGGATGTGCATGTGCGCGGGAAATATCCGCAGCATATCCTCAACTACTTTGCGCGTCGGGGCTTTGCACTGGATATCACCGATGAAGATCGCGCGGCGCTGTTACAGGGCTGTGTGGACTATATCGGTTTCAGCTATTACATGTCTTTTGCCACGAAAGCGACCGCAGATAACCCACAGCTCGATTACGACGAAACGAAAAGTCTGGTCTCCAATCCGTATGTGCAGAAGTCGGACTGGGGCTGGCAGATCGATCCTGTGGGGTTACGCTACTCGCTCAACTGGTTCTGGGATCACTACCAGCTACCGTTGTTTATTGTCGAGAACGGTTTTGGCGCGATAGATATTCAGCAGGCAGATGGTTCCGTTGACGATCGGTATCGTATCGACTATCTCGCAGCGCACATTCGTGAAATGAAAAAAGCCGTTGTGGAAGATGGCGTTGATTTGATGGGTTACACCCCGTGGGGCTGCATTGATTTGGTGTCGGCGGGGACGGGCGAGATGAAAAAACGTTATGGCTTTATCTATGTCGATAAAAATAATGACGGCAGCGGGACGTTAGCGCGCCATCCGAAGAGATCTTTTGCCTGGTATCAAAATGTGATTAAAAACAACGGAGAAAATATTTAAGATTCAATATGTTGTTATTCAGCCCCGCCATCTGTGCGGGGCGTGTTTTATACTCATTCTCCAGACGTATGTCACTTTGGTTGATCCATGTCAAGCATACGTTGTGTTGCGCCAGAGAGGAAAAGCGGTATAATCCGGCGATTTTTTTTGTGGTTGCCACTCGTCTGAGGAAAGGAGAAGAGTATGAAGATCGTGGAAGTCAAACACCCACTCGTCAAACACAAGCTGGGTCTGATGCGTGAAAACGACATTAGCACCAAACGCTTTCGTGAACTCGCCTCGGAAGTAGGCAGCCTGCTGACCTATGAAGCGACCGCAGACCTGGAAACCGAAACGGTAACCATCGACGGCTGGAATGGCCCGGTTGAAATCGAACAAATCAAAGGTAAAAAAATCACCGTGGTTCCTATCCTGCGTGCCGGTCTGGGCATGATGGAAGGCGTCCTGGAGCATGTGCCGAGCGCGCGTATCAGCGTGGTGGGCATCTACCGTAACGAAGAAACGCTGGAGCCCGTTCCGTACTTCCAGAAACTGGTATCCAACATTGATGAGCGTATGGCGCTGGTGGTTGACCCGATGCTGGCAACCGGTGGTTCAATGATTGCGACGATCGATCTGCTGAAAAATGCAGGCTGCCACAGCATTAAAGTGCTGGTGCTGGTTGCTGCGCCGGAAGGCATTGCGGCGCTGGAGAAAGCGCACCCGGATGTTGAGCTGTACACCGCATCGATTGATAAGGGACTTAACGAGCACGGATACATTATTCCGGGCCTCGGCGATGCCGGTGATAAGATCTTTGGTACGAAGTAAGTGAATGAATAATAAAGAGCCGACTTTAAGAGTCGGCTTTTTTTTGAATAAAACACCCATAACATACAACACTCAGAGGAAAACACTATGACGCGCCGTGCTATCGGGGTAAGTGAAAGACCGCCGCTTTTACAGACAATCCCGCTTAGTTTGCAGCATTTGTTCGCCATGTTTGGCGCAACCGTGCTGGTGCCAGTCCTGTTTCATATTAACCCGGCTACCGTTCTGCTGTTTAACGGCATCGGTACGTTGCTGTATCTCTTTATTTGTAAAGGTAAAATTCCTGCATATTTAGGGTCGAGCTTTGCCTTTATTTCGCCGGTTCTGCTGCTGTTGCCGCTGGGGTATGAAGTGGCGCTGGGTGGTTTTATCATGTGCGGCGTGCTGTTCTGCCTGGTCTCTTTTATCGTGAAGAAAGCCGGAACCGGCTGGCTGGACGTGATGTTCCCGCCTGCGGCGATGGGCGCAATCGTTGCCGTTATCGGTCTGGAACTGGCGGGTGTGGCTGCGGGTATGGCTGGGTTACTGCCTGCTGAAGGGCAATCCCCGGATACCAAAACCATTACCATCTCCCTTGTGACCCTGGCGGTGACAGTCTTTGGCTCCGTGCTGTTCCGGGGTTTCCTGGCCATTATCCCGATCCTGATCGGCGTGCTGGCAGGCTATGCGCTGTCATTTGCGATGGGAGTGGTGGATACCGCGCCGATTGCCGAAGCGCACTGGTTCGCGCTGCCGACGTTCTATACGCCGCGCTTTGAATGGTTTGCCATTCTGACAATTCTGCCAGCGGCGCTGGTGGTGATTGCCGAACACGTAGGTCACCTGGTCGTGACGGCGAATATCGTTAAAAAGGATCTGGTTCGTGACCCCGGTCTGCATCGTTCGATGTTTGCCAACGGGTTATCAACGATGATTTCCGGGTTCTTCGGTTCTACGCCGAACACCACCTACGGTGAAAACATCGGTGTTATGGCGATCACCCGCGTGTACAGCACCTGGGTTATCGGCGGCGCGGCGATTTTTGCCATTCTGCTCTCCTGCGTGGGTAAACTGGCCGCTGCGATTCAGATAATCCCGCTGCCGGTAATGGGCGGCGTATCGCTGCTGTTGTACGGCGTGATCGGCGCATCCGGTATTCGCGTATTGATTGAATCAAAAGTCGATTACAACAAAGCGCAGAACCTGATCCTGACCTCGGTGATTTTGATCATCGGCGTCAGCGGCGCGAAAGTGCATATTGGCGCGGCTGAACTGAAAGGAATGGCGCTGGCGACCATTGTTGGGATCGGCCTGAGCCTGATCTTCAAACTGATCAGCGTCCTGCGCCCGGAAGAAGTGGTGCTGGATGCGAAAGACGCGGATACGCCGCAGCAATAATCCTGAAACCGGGCAGTGCTGCTGCCCGGTTCTATCGTGATGGAATTCTGTGGTAAACTCATCGCGATTTTATGGAATCCTGGATTGAGGTATCTCTGAACACTCCGGCACAGCTCTCTCTGCCACTTTATCTTCCTGACGACGAAACTTTCGCAAGTTTCTGGCCGGGGGATAACGCCTCTTTACTGGCTGCACTGCAAAACGTGCTGCGTCAGGAACATAGCGGATATATTTATCTCTGGTCGCGTGAAGGCGCGGGCCGTAGCCATCTGCTGCACGCGGCGTGTGCTGAACTGTCGCAACGCGGCGACGCGGTAGGCTATGTGCCGCTGGATAAGCGCACCTGGTTTGTACCGGAAGTGCTTGACGGCATGGAGCATTTGTCGCTGGTGTGTATTGACAATATTGAATGTGTCGCCGGAGATGAACTGTGGGAAATGGCGATCTTTGATCTCTATAACCGCATCCTTGAGTCGGGAAAAACGCGCCTGCTGATCACCGGCGATCGCCCTCCACGTCAGTTAAAGCTGGGATTACCCGATCTGGCTTCTCGTCTGGACTGGGGGCAAATCTACAAGCTGCAACCTCTCTCTGATGAAGACAAACTCCAGGCGTTACAACTGCGCGCCAGACTGCGTGGGTTTGAACTGCCGGAAGATGTCGGGCGTTTTCTGTTGAAGCGGCTGGATCGTGAGATGCGTACGCTATTTATTACGCTGGATCAGCTCGATCACGCCTCAATCACTGCACAGCGTAAACTCACCATTCCGTTCGTTAAAGAGATTCTGACGCTGTAACGCTGCCGTTTTTGCCCGGTGGCCGGGCAAAAAACTCAGGCAATATCTTCCAGTAAGTGCTCAACCAGCAGTGGAATCGGCCTGCCGGACGCGACGCTTCTGCCGTTTTCTCGCCATAGCGCCGTACCGCTAATGTCCAGATGTGCCCACGGGATATCCGACGGGCAAAAATGATGCAGTAACCAGGCTGCGGAAGCGCTGATTGCCGCATTGTTCGTCGGCGTATTACAGAGATCGGCTATGGCGCTTTCGGTCTGCTTTTTCAGTCGTGCATCCAGAGGTAAAGACCAGACTTCATCTCCGCTCTGCCGTCCAGCCTCTGTTAGCGCCTGTCTTAACGCATCGTCCTGAGTCATCAGCCCGCTGAGTTCGTAGCCAAGCGCTTTCACCACCGCACCGGTCAAGGTTGCCATGTCGATGATATAACGGGCCTGCGGCTGTCGTTGGCTCGTCCATGCAATGGCGTCGGCCAGCACCAGTCGTCCTTCGGCGTCGGTGTTATTGATTTCCACTGTCATACCGTTGCAGGCGCGAGCAACGCTGCCAGGCTGCATTGCGTTCGGGCCGATCGCGTTTTCAGCCAGCGCCAGCACGCCCATTATGCGTACGGGCAGTTTTAACTCCGCAACCGTCAGGAGCAGTCCCAACACGTTGGCTGCGCCACACATGTCATATTTCATGGTGTACATACCCGCGCCCTCTTTCAACCACAGGCCACCGGTATCAAACGTTATCCCTTTACCTATGTAGCAGCGTACCGGGCCGTCACTTATGCCGTTGTAATGAATGGCAAGCAAACGCGGTGGACAGGTCGCTCCTTTGCCAACCGCATGGAGCAGTCCGAGACCTTGTTCAACAATTTGTTGTTCATCAAGGACTTCACAGTGCAACGCAGGAAAAGAGGCGCACAGGGTTTGTGCCTCGTTGACCACGAACTGCGGCGTACAGCAATCGGAGGGGGTATCCGCCAGCCGCCTCGCAGAGACCATGCCGTTGGCAATGGCCTGCTGCTGCCTGAACATTTTTTCACGTTTCTCGTATTGTTCTGGCTGGCAGAACGCGGTGATATGGCGGATGCGAGTGGCGGTGGCATCCGTTTTTTTCAATTGTAAATCATTGAGCGTATACGCCTGATTAAACAGAAAACGCAGCAGCAGCGCCAGTACAGTGTCATTTATTTCGGTGACATCAATCAGCACATTTTCGCTGACTGGCGAGGCCAGCAGCGGTCGTATCGCATTGAGTAAACCTTCGGTCAGGCTGTCCTGCCAGAGCGCATCAGGCAACAGGGTAATTCGCGTAAAAGGCGCGCAGCCAAAGCGGGTATCCGCTACTTTATCTTGCGCCAGTACGCGCATTTCCGCGAGCAGAGCGGAATCCCGCAATAACGAACAGCCAGGAGGTGCGATAAGATGGCCTTGTGGTTGAACCTCTGCGGGTGAGCAAATCAGTTGGTATGAAATCATTTCTCTTCCTCGACTGGAGCACGTATCCGTGCGGCATAGTCTTGCATCCATTCTTCATCGACGGGGTGATAATGGGTTTTCTCGTGCTGGCGTTCGGCGCGAAATACGGTGAGCGGTTGGCGTGCGGTAGCGACAACGAACGAGAATGTTTTGATGTTAGTGGCTGCGCCAAACTCGCCTTTACGGTTCATGCAGACCACCGAGAGGTCGCCTGTGCGACCAAATCGCGACATCAATTTATCTTCCAGCTCAAACACGACAGAATCAGCCGCTTGTTGCGGTGTCATTCCCTGCGCCATGCGACGAACAATTTCATAGCTGGCACAGCCTTTCATCAGATCTTCACCGACGCCCGTTGCCGTTGCCGCGCCGACTTCACTGTCGCAATAGAAGCCGGAACCAATAACCGGAGAGTCGCCAATGCGGCCGCGTTTTTTCATAAACAGGCCGCTGGTGGAGGTGGCAACGCTCATCGACCCCAGTTTATCCAGACCAATAATGCCGACCGTATCGTGGCCGTTATATGGACTTAAGCCTTTATCCAGCGTCTCCCGGCAGCGTTTTTGATAGTGCTGGATGGCTCTGTCGGTGAGCATGGTTTTATCCGCAAATCCCTGGCTCAGTGCCCATTCACGCGCACCCTGGCCAACCAGCAGACAGTTATAGCGCTGACGGCTTAACGCATGTGCGACGCGCACCGGGTTGGCAATATCCACCAGATTCCCGACCGCCCCAAACGCGAGGGTATCGCCGTCCATATAGGCGGCATCCAGTTCGACCTCGCCATTTTCAGTAGGCAGTCCGCCATAGCCCACGGATTTATAAAACGGAAAGTCCTCAACGGTTGCGACGGCGTCTACCACCGCCATTGCGACCGGGTTTCCCGCAGCCAGTGCAGACGCGGATTCCGCCACACCTTCAAGCGCCATTCGCCAGGTTGCGATAATTCCCCACATGGTTTACTCCTGTTTTGCAAGTGGTGCATCGGGCTGCGTTACGGCAGCCAGTTCCGCCGCGCGGTACTGTTTATCGACGATCCGCATAAAGGGCAGATACAGCATTGCGCCAATCAGCAGGTTAATGAGCTGCATGACGCTGCCGCTAATATGTCCGGTAACGATAAAACCGCTAATGACTGGCGGCAGCGTCCACGGAATAAAGACGCCCGTGGTGACGGCGACCGCGCCGAGCTTCATCGCGGTATACTGTACGGTGACCAGCACCAGCGGCACCAGGTTGAAGGGGATCAGCATTATCGGATTCATTATCACCGGCAGACCGAACAGAATCGGTTCGTTGATGTTGAACACAGACGCTCCAGCACCGAGCCGCGCCACTTCCCGCATGTTTTTACTGCGCGCAAAGAAAAGCATGGCTAACACCAGCGACAACGTTGCGCCCGCGCCGCCCATCCAAATCATGTCAAAAAACTGTTCCGTAATGATGTGTGGGGGTGTGGTGCCAGCCTGAATAGCCGCAATGTTGTCGGTCTGGTTTTCCATCCACAGCGGACGGATGATGCCGTTAACCATTGAGCCGGAGTTGATACCGACCGACCACAAAATAGTGATGCTGAACACTGTCATCAGCGCGCCAAAGTAAGAGGTGCCGTAATGACGAATCGGTGTGGCGACCACTTCGTAAATAAACTGATGGATGGTCTGGTAATGGGTGTTTTCAAACAAGATGCGAATGCTCAGTACCAGTATCATGACCAGTAAGGCGGGGATCAGCGCGGCAAAAGATTCTTGCACCGCCGGTGGCACACCTTCTGGCATTTTGATCACCAGATTTTTACGCTTTAGCCAGCAGAAAAGTTCAGTCCACAGCAGCGAACCGATCATCGCGACGAACAATCCTTTTGTGCCAATCCATTCTACGGGGATCACGGTAATACCGCCTTTTTCCGCCACTTTGATAAACGGTGTAAGGATCAGAAAACAGACCAGCGCCAAAATGCCGCAGGAGATGCGATCTTCGCCGTAGTGTTCCGCCAGACGAAATGCGACCAGGAAACTGATAAACAGCGACATCGTTGAGAACACCGCGTTAAACGGGATCTCAATAATCGCACTCCAGCTCTCGCCAAAAGCCTGAGACATAAACTGCTGATAGTTTTGATTCGGAAACGAAGAGATCACCAGCAGAATAGAGCCGACGATAATAAACGGCATAAACGAAACGTATGCGCCACGAATCGCGCCGAGATGCCGCTGCTGAGCGGTTTTCGCCGCCAGAGGCATCAGTTTTGCTTCAAGAAATCCCAGAACATTGTTCATTGTGAACTCCGTACAAGATTAACTCACGTTGTGTGTGCTATGCATGAGGATTATCTGCGAAGGCGTGTGAACGAAAGGTGAAATAGCTCACAATGTGATCGCGATTGGCATATAAATCTCATAAGATTAATTATCTAAAAATCGACAGGGATTCTTGCGATGGAAATAAAATTACACGCCAATGCCACTACCACACCGCGTATTCGTCGCTATCTTCAGCAGTCTGAAAAAAGCGACAGAGAGCTTGCCGCCGAGCTTGGGATTTCTGTTACGACAGTAAGGCGATGGCGACATCGTGATCGGGTTAGTGATGGGCAAACTACGCCGAAGACGATATACAAGGCGATGAGACAAGAGCAGATTGTTTTGGTGAACGCCTTGCGTGACGCAACAGGTGCGCCGCTGGATGACCTCTTATTGTTGGTGAACGAGGTGCTGGGCATTGTTGTGTCGCGCGCGACGTTGAATCGTTATCTTAAACCGGCGACACCTCAGCGACAGCGGGCGTCGTTACAAGGGAAAAAAGCGTTAAAATCCGGGATGCTGCCGAATCATCTGGCGCTGTATCACCTTCCACTCTCGTTGCATATGGACGACGGTGGCGAACATCATTTGTTCTGGGCGCGCGAGCCGATGAGCGGCTGGTGCTTTGCCCGACTGTATGCGGGTATTTCACCGCAGCGGGTCGTGGTCTGGCTGGATGAATTGCTGGAAACCTGCCCGGCTGATATACAATCTATTGAGACAAATATTTCTGATCGCATATGCCCGCAGCTAAAAACGCACCTGGCGACGCGCGGTATGTCATGCCAAATAACCGGTACGATGCCCGGTTGGGTGCCGGTGACAGTACCGCTAAATGAGATTGTTCCCCGGCTAAATAGTGAATCTGCCAGCGAGTTGCTTATCCGCTTATGTGAATGCTACAACCGTGGTAAGACACAGAAAAAACTGGGGGATTGTACGCCGCAGGACTTTCTGGAAGCGCTGCGGCGCATGGATTAGCTCACGATTTCCAACACCTGCTCCGGCGGGCGGCCAATACGCGCCTGACCGTTGGCGACGACAATCGGTCGCTCCATCAGTTTCGGGTTTTCCACCATCGCCTGAATCAGCGCCTCTTCGCTCAGGTGGCTGTCGGCCAGATTGAGAGACTTGTAGAGATCTTCTTTCTGGCGCATCAGTTCGCGTGCGCTGGACATCCCTAACATACGCAGCAGTTCACGCAGCGTCGCTGCGTCGGCAGGTGTTTCCAGGTAAAGCACCACTTCCGGTTCAACGCCGTTGGATTTCAGCAGGCTCAGCGTGTCGCGGCTCTTTGAACAACGCGGGTTGTGGTAGATTTTTACTGCATCAGACATGATTTCTCCTTTCGCGCGAACTGTAGGCCGGATAAAACGCGATAGCGTCGCCACCCGGCAACAGAACGAATACTACATTTTGGTGTATGGCTTAAAGCGTTCCTGCAACTGGCGCAGCTGGTCGATACGGGCATCGTAACGCGCCTGTTGCTGGCTGCCCAGCTTGACCTGAGAACTTGCGCTGCTGAGCATAGAGATCGCCTGATCCAGTCGCCCGGCCAGCGCATAGCCTTCGGCGCGCGCCGCCAGCTCCTGATCGCGGTTATTGAGCGCCGCTTCAGCCTGCGCCAGGAGATCCCAGCCGTTGCCGTCGTCTTTATTGTTGAAGGTGTAGCGATTGAGGATGGTCGTGGCTTCTCGGGCTTGCCCGCCCTGTAAATAAGCATTCGCCAGGTTTAGCTGCAATACCGGGTTTGCGCGCAGATCGCGGGCATTTTTCAGACGGTTAATCGCTTCGCTGGTTTTCTTCTGCCCCAGATCGATATCGGTCGCCAGGTCGAGATACCACGCGTTATTCGGTTCAGCCGTCAGCAACGGTTGCAGCGCTTTGCGGGCTTCGTCGTACTTGCTGGCTTCCATCGCCTGTAGCGCCCGGCCATATTGCGCCGCACGCTGTTGGCGCACGTTTCCTTTTTCCCATGCGTCGAGCAGGTCGCTGGTAAGCTGATTACGGCCAGAATTGTACATCCCCAGCGTACGCGCCTTCGCCAGATAAAAATCTTCCGACGACTCTACTACCACCGGGCGCATCTGGTTTGCACGGTTGCGGGCATCCGCCAGACGGCTTTCCGGCAGGGGGTGCGTCAGCAAAATTTCGGGAGGACGCGTGGAGTAGCGCGCCTGGTCGAGCAGTTTTTCCAGGAACGTCGGCATTGCTTGCGGATCGAATCCTGAACGTTGCAGCACCTGAATACCGATTCGGTCTGCTTCCTGTTCGTTTTGTTGGGTGAAGCTGATCATCCCCTGACGCGTTCCCGCCAGCGTACCGGTCAGCGCCGCCATACCGGCCTGCGGGCTGGCCATCGCCAGAAGAATAGAGCCTAAGGCGCCGACCCAGGTCAGCGGAGCGCTGCGCTTTTGATCTTCCATCGCGCGCGCCAGATGGCGTTGGGTTACGTGGGAAATTTCGTGCGCCATCACCGAGGCTAACTGACTTTCGTTATCGGAATAGCGAAAGAGCGCGGAATGCAGCACAACGTTGCCGCCGAAAAAGGCGAAGGCGTTAATTTCGTCGTTGTTAATCAAAAAGAAATGGAACGGCGTTTTCACGGAGTCTGCATGAGAGACTAAACGCATCCCCAGCGCGTTGATGTACTGACTCAACAGCGGATCGTTGATCAACGGCGCGCTGCCGCGCAACTGGCGAACGTAATAGTCGCCCATTTGCATTTCCTGACCGATAGAAAGCGTGCTTCCTGCTGAGGTCCCCATATCCGGTAGCGTGTCTGCGGAATCTGCAAACGCGGGGGCTACCTGACCGATAGTCAGCGCAGCGATGAGGGTAGCAACCAGGTTTTTCTTCAACAGCCTGAACATAGACCTCTGTCCTGTTTTCTTTAATATAGCCATTTGACCGATGCCGCGACGTATCGTTCCGCCACGCCAGCACAGGGAGTGTAACTGCGAAACCCGGTGGTGAATACCCCGCTCAAATGACTTTTCAGTTTCCTGAATCAGCAACAAAAAGCGAAGTCTTTTTTGTGACATTTAGATACAATTCGGGATCGCAATCCCGCTATTGAGGTTCAGGGAACGGTTTCTATGCTTGAGATGTTGATGCAGTGGTATCGCCGTCGTTTTAGCGACCCGGAGGCGATCGCCTTGCTGGTTATCCTGGTTGCCGGTTTTGGCATCCTTTTCTTTTTCAGTGGGCTTCTGGCGCCGTTGCTGGTGGCTATTGTCCTCGCTTACCTGCTGGAGTGGCCTACGGTCCGTCTGGAGGCGATTGGCTGCTCCCGGCGTTGGGCCACCTCAATCGTACTGATTGTGTTTGTCGGCATTTTACTGCTGATGGCGTTTGTCGTGATGCCGGTGGCCTGGCAGCAGGGGATCTATTTGATTCGCGATATGCCGGGTATGCTCAATAAGCTCTCTGATTATGCCGCCACGTTACCCCGTCGTTACCCGGCGCTGATGGATGCCGGGATCATTGATGCGATGGCGGAAAACATGCGCACCCGGATGCTGACGTTAGGTGATTCGGTTGTGAAATACTCCCTGGCCTCTCTGGTCGGGTTGCTGACGCTGGCGGTGTATCTGGTGCTGGTGCCGCTGATGGTCTTCTTCCTGATCAAGGATAAAGAGCAGATGCTGAATGCCGTGCGTCGGGTGCTGCCGCGCAATCGCGGGCTGGCCGGGCAGGTCTGGATGGAGATGAACCAGCAGATCACCAACTATATTCGCGGCAAAGTGCTGGAGATGGTGGTGGTTGGCGTAGCGACCTGGCTTGGCTTCCTGCTCTTTGGTCTCAACTACTCGCTGCTGCTGGCGGTTCTGGTTGGATTCTCGGTATTAATCCCCTACATCGGCGCGTTCGTGGTGACCATTCCGGTGATTGGCGTGGCGTTATTCCAGTTTGGCCTCGGAACGGAGTTCTGGAGCTGCTTCGCCGTGTATCTGATCATTCAGGCGCTGGATGGAAACCTGCTGGTGCCGGTACTGTTTTCAGAAGCCGTCAACCTGCATCCGCTGGTGATTATTCTGTCGGTGGTGATTTTCGGCGGCCTGTGGGGTTTCTGGGGCGTGTTCTTCGCCATCCCGCTGGCGACGTTAATTAAAGCCGTGGTACATGCCTGGCCGGACGGACAGGTCAGCGACGGTTAAGCACGATTATCACTCTGCCCGGTGGCGCAACGTCATCGGGCGTTCCACGTTTTATCCGCTTTCTCCTTTCCTGAACGTTTTCCGAATGTGCTGTCCCGCCCTCCTTTTTTGCTTTCAACTTATCGGTATAGATGGTTTTTTAATCTCACAAGGACAAGACCAACCGGAGAAAAAAATGGGTCATCAGATGCACACGCAGCAAAAAGTGGGATGGGGCGGTTATCTCGCCTTTTTTATTACCATTATCCTTTTTTCAGGCATGTTCGCGAAAAGTACGGAATGGTGGCGAGTGTTTGATTTTACCGTGCTCAATGGCGCGTTTGGCCTGGTTAACGCAGCAGGCGACACGGCGGTTTCATTTCGCGGCACTGGCGGTACCGGGGCGAGAGACGGCTTTTTATTCGCACTGGAGCTGGCGCCATCGGTTATTTTATCGCTCGGCATTATTTCCGTGACGGAAGGGCTGGGTGGACTGCGCGCCGCACAGCAGTTGATGACGCCGATACTCAGGCCGATCCTGGGCATCCCCGGCATTTGCTCCCTGGCGCTTATCGCCAATTTGCAAAATACGGATGCCGCCGCCGGGATGACCAAAGAGCTGGCGGAAGAGGGCGTGATTACCGAACAGGAACGGGCGATTTTCGCCTGCTGGCAGACAAGCGGCAGCGCGATTCTGACGAACTACTTCTCATCAGGCGCCGCGCTATTTGCCACGATAACCGTACCGGTTATTACGCCGCTGGCGGTCATTTTAGTCTTCAAATTTATCGGTGCGAACCTGTTGCGAGTGTGGATCGCGCAGCTTGAACATCGTCGTATGAAACAGGAGGCCTGAAATGAGCGCACAGATACGTAAAAACGTCATGGATCTGTTTATCGACGGCGCGCGGCGCGGTTTTACCATCGCCACCACCAGCCTGTTGCCCAACGTCGTCATGGCCTTTGTCATTATTCAGGCGCTGAAGGTGACGGGGTTGCTGGATATCGTCGGGCGAGTGTGTGAACCGGTAATGGCGCTATGGGGTTTGCCGGGAGAATCGGCGACCGTTTTGCTGGCTGCGGTGATGAGTATGGGCGGCGGCGTGGGCGTCTGCGCCAGCCTGGTGGTTACTGGCGCGCTGTCCGGTCACGATGCCACTGTGCTGTTACCCGCCATTTACCTGATGGGCAACCCGGTTCAGAATGTAGGGCGCTGCCTGGGAACGGCGGGCGTTCATCCGCGTTATTACCCGCATATTATTGCGGTGTGCGTGATTAATGCCCTGGTCTCTATTTGGGTAATGCAGGCTATTGTTTAAAAAGGACTATCATGGACTGTTCCATTCTTAATCTGACGCTTTTTCAGCGCGGACACGTATATGCCCCGGACGATCTGGGCCAGCAGGACATTCTGGTTGCCAACGGCAAAATTGTCGCTATTGCGCCGACTATCGCTGCGAAAGACTTCCCCGGTTGCCAGCAGGTCGATCTCCACGGTGATATCGTCTGCCCGGGATTTATCGATCAGCATGTTCATCTCATCGGCGGTGGCGGCGAAGCCGGGCCGCATACCCGTACGCCAGAGGTGCGGCTGTCACGGTTGGTTGAAGCCGGTATTACCTCCGTTGTCGGGCTGCTGGGAACGGACGGCATCACCCGTCATCCTGAATCTCTGCTGGCGAAAACGCGCGCGCTGGAATATGAAGGGATCAGCGCATGGATGTTAACAGGGGCGTATTCTCTGCCTTCGCCAACCATCACCGGGAGCGTCGATCGCGATGTGGCGTTGATTGATAAAGTGATTGGCGTGAAATGCGCCGTCTCCGATCATCGTTCTTCTGCGCCGAATTCCGCCGTGCTGGCGACAATGGCGGCGCAGTCCCGCGTGGGGGGATTACTGGGCCAGAAGCCGGGAATCAGCGTCTTTCATATGGGCGACAGCCCACACATGCTGGAACCGCTGTACGATATTCTCGCCAACGCCGATGTCCCCATCACGAAACTGCTGCCGACGCATGTTAACCGCGCCGAACCGCTGTTCCAGGCGGCGCTGGAGTACGCGCTTGATGGCGGCTACATCGATATTACCAGCAGCATTGATGAACCGATCGATCCGGCGACGGCCATCGTGACAGCCTTGCGCCATGAGGTTCCGCTGTCGCGCATTACCCTGAGTTCTGATGGCAACGGCAGCCAGCCGGAATTTGATGAGCATGGGAATTTGACGGGCATTGGCGTGGCGGGTTTTGAGTCGCTGATCGGCACGCTGCGTCAGTTAGTTACGCAGCATAAACTGCCGCTGGAGCAGGCGCTGCGCCCGCTTACCCGCACCGTCGCGGAATTTCTTGGCTTTGAGCATAAAGGACGTCTGGCGGCAGGCTGTGACGCTGACATTCTGGTGCTGAATCAGGCGCTGGAAGTCAGCCATCTGTGGGCGAAAGGCAAAGCGGTGGTGAAAGACGGTAAAGCGTGCGTGAAAGGAACGTTTGAATAAACGACGCGTATGCCGGATGGCGGCGTAAACGCCTTATCCGGCCTACGGGGTTGTCGAATCCAGGCCTGATAAGACGCGTTAGCGTCGCATCAGGCTTTATCCGGCAAAACGCAAATCAGGCGTTTTCTTTCAGCCAGTTCAGCACTACATCGTGGTGGTTACTGGTTTTAAAGTCGTCAAATACGTGTTCGATCTTGCCGTCAGCGTCGATCAGGAAGCTGATGCGATGGATGCCGTCGTAGGTTTTCCCCATAAAGGATTTTTCCCCCCAGACGCCGAATTGCTCGCAGACCTGATGATCCTCATCGGACAGGAGCGTAAAGTTAAGCAGCTCTTTTTCGGCGAAACGAGACAGTTTTTCAGGTTTATCGGTGCTGATCCCCAACACGTCTACGCCTGCTTTTTTCAGATCGTCCATGTTATCGCGTAAACCACAGGCCTGTACGGTACAGCCGGGCGTCATGGCTTTAGGGTAGAAATACACCAGTACGCGCTGTCCCTGGAAGTCGGTCAAATTTACTTGTTCTCCGTCTTGATCCGGCAAGCTAAATTTCGGTGCGATGTCACCGGCTTTCAGTGGATTCATTACTTAACTCCATCCTGTTCATCATGTTGTGAGTAATTAACAACGTTAATACTGCCTTGCGCATTGAGTTCTGTACATAGTGCTTTAAAGGCATGCTCAATATTTACGGCATCATGGGATGCCGGACTGTGCGCGGTGATTTGAATAAACAGCTGTGCAGCCTTTTCATTTTCAGCAGGTTGCGTGCGGGAGACCAGCTCAGCGATGTTCATCTGATGGCTGTCGAAAAGCGCGGTAAAACGTTCAATTAAATGCGGAGAATCTTCCACCTCGACCTGTACCCATACCGTTGCGGGCATGGCCGGACGGGGGCGAGCGGTGGTGCGCTTCATCACAATCAACAAATCCAGCTCTGCGCCTTTCAACGGCAAGGTTGATTCAATCAGGGTGATGGCGTTCCAGGAACCAGACAGCAGCATGATAAACGTGAATTCATCGCCCAGCATGGCCAGTCGGCTGTCTTCGATATTGCAGCCGCAACTGCTGACATGGCGGGTGATAGTATTCACAATTCCCGGGCGATCGGCACCCAGCGCAGTGATAACCAGGTAATGTTGTGATGACGATGTCAAACCGGTTCTTCCTTTGAGAGGTGAGGTAATCATAAGGAAAGCATAAAAAAAACCTGCATACAATAATCAGAAGGGCTATGGTCTCTTGCTTTTATTGTCGTACCAAACGTACCATTGAGAAACTTGTTTGCACAGAGGATGGCCCATGTTCACGGGAAGTATTGTCGCGCTTGTTACACCGATGGATGAAAAAGGTAATGTCTGCCGGTCAAGCCTGAAAAAACTGATTGATTATCATGTCGCCAGCGGTACCTCGGCGATTGTTTCTGTTGGCACCACCGGCGAATCCGCCACGCTGAGCCATGACGAGCATGGCGATGTGGTCATGATGACGCTGGAGCTGGCGGACGGGCGTATTCCGGTTATCGCCGGAACGGGCGCGAACGCGACGGCGGAGGCCATTAGCCTGACGCAGCGTTTCAACGACAGCGGCGTTGTCGGTTGCCTGACAGTGACGCCTTACTACAACCGCCCGACTCAGGAAGGTCTGTTCCAGCATTTCAAAGCCATCGCTGAACATACTGACCTGCCGCAAATTCTGTATAATGTGCCGTCCCGTACAGGCTGCGATATGCTGCCGGAAACCGTCGGCCGTCTGGCGAAAGTAAAAAATATTGTCGCAATCAAAGAGGCGACAGGGAACTTAAGTCGGGTTCACCAGATCAAAGAGCTGGTTTCAGACGATTTTATTCTGCTCAGCGGTGATGATGCGACCGGGTTGGACTTCATACAGCTCGGCGGTCATGGCGTGATTTCCGTTACCGCGAACGTTGCGGCGCGTGATATGGCGGAAATGTGCAAACTGGCGGCGGAAGGTCGTTTTGCCGACGCGCGGGTGATTAATCAGCGTCTGATGCCGTTACATAACAAACTATTTGTCGAACCCAATCCGATCCCGGTGAAATGGGCATGTAAGGAGTTGGGACTTGTGGCGACCGATACGCTGCGCTTGCCGATGACGCCGATCACCGATACGGGTCGTGAGATTGTCAAAGCGGCGCTCAAGCATGCCGGTTTGCTGTAAAGTTTAGGGAGATTTGATGGCTTACTCAGTACAAAAGTCGCGCCTGGCCAGGGTTGCGGGTGTTTCGCTCATTATGCTGCTCGCGGCCTGTAGCTCTGACTCGCGCTACAAGCGCCAGGTGAGCGGTGATGAATCCTATCTGGAAGCCGCGCCGCTTGCTGAACTTCATGCGCCAGCAGGGATGATTCTGCCGGTAACGACGGGCGACTATAACATTCCGGTGACCAACGGCAGCGGCGCTGTCGGCAAAGCGCTGGACATTCGTCCGCCTGCTCAGCCGTTAGCGCTGGTGACCGGCGCGCGTACCCAGTTTACGGGCGATACCGCAACCTTGCTGGTGGAAAATGGTCGCAATACCAACCTGTGGCCGCAGGTTGTCAGCGTGATTCAGTCCAAAAACTACACGATTGAAAAACGTGATGACGCCAGCCAGACCCTGACGACCGATTGGGTTGAATGGAACCGTCTGGATGAAGACCAGCAGTACCGTGGACGTTATCAAATCTCGGTGAAACCGCAGGGTTATCAGCAGGCTGTAACGGTGAAACTGGTGAATCTGGAACAGGCTGGCAAGCCTGCCGCAGATGCCGCTTCGCTACAGCGTTATAGCGCTGAGATGATGAACGTAATCTCGGCGGGTCTGGATAAAACCGCCACCGACGCTGCGAACGCCGCGCAAAACCGTTCTGCCGCCACGATGGATGTGCAGAGCGCCGCAGATGACACCGGTTTGCCAATGCTGGTCGTCCGTGGGCCGTTCAACGTGGTGTGGCAGCGTCTGCCAGCCGCGCTTGAAAAAGTGGGCATGAAAGTGACCGACAGCACGCGTTCTCAGGGCAGCCTGGCAGTGACCTACAAACCGCTGTCTGACAGCGGCTGGCAGGATCTGGGCGCAACCGATCCGGGGCTGTCGTCCGGCGACTATAAATTGCAGGTGGGCGATTTAGACAACCGCAGTAGCCTACAGTTTATCGATCCGAAGGGGCATACCCTGACGCAGAGCCAGAACGACGCGCTGGTTGCCGTCTTCCAGGCAGCGTTCAGCAAGTAAAAATTGAGGGGCTGGAGCAATCCAGCCCTTTTTTCTGATATGATACGCAAACGTGTGCGTCGGCAGAAAAACGCAATTTTTACCGTAATTTCGCCCCCAGGCTGTAGGTCGGATAAGGCAACGCCGCCATCCGGCAAAGTGTGGCAGAAAATGAATTTTTATCGTTAATTCACACCAGGAGTAATAAAGATGCAAAAGCAAGCTGAGTTGTATCGTGGTAAAGCGAAGACCGTATACAGCACGGAAAACCCGGACCTGTTGGTGCTCGAATTCCGCAATGATACGTCAGCAGGGGATGGCGCGCGCATTGAACAGTTTGATCGCAAAGGGATGGTGAACAACAAGTTTAACCATTTCATCATGACTAAACTGGCAGAAGCGGGCATCCCGACCCAGATGGAGCAGCTGCTGTCCGATACCGAGTGTCTGGTGAAAAAGCTGGATATGGTGCCGGTCGAGTGCGTGGTGCGTAACCGTGCGGCTGGTTCTCTGGTCAAGCGTCTGGGCATTGAAGAAGGCATCGAACTGAACCCACCGCTGTTCGACCTGTTCCTGAAAAACGATGCGATGCACGATCCGATGGTCAACGATTCTTACTGCGAAACCTTCGGCTGGGTGAGCAAAGAGAATCTGGCGCGCATGAAAGAGCTGACTTACAAAGCTAACGACGTGCTGAAAAAGCTGTTTGACGATGCCGGTCTGATCCTGGTCGATTTCAAACTGGAGTTTGGTCTGTACAAAGGCGAAGTAGTGCTGGGCGATGAATTTTCCCCGGACGGCAGCCGCCTGTGGGACAAAGAGACGCTGGATAAAATGGACAAAGACCGTTTCCGCCAGAGTCTGGGCGGCCTGATCGAAGCCTATGAAACCGTCGCACGTCGCCTGGGCGTGCAGTTAGATTAATTCTTCCCCCGTCAGCATCAACCGGAGAGTCAACGCTCTCCGGTTTTTCTCTACCACCATTATTCTAATGGTAATCTTGCGCTGAACCGCCTACGATCATCATCATAATGAATAGTATGTTGAGGTGATTATGCGCTGGCAAGGGCGTCGTGAAAGTGACAATGTAGAAGACAGACGCAATAGCTCCGGCGGCCCGTCAATGGGCGGGCCGGGTTTTCGTTTGCCCAGCGGCAAAGGCGGAATCATTCTGCTGATTGTCGTACTGGTGGCGGGCTATTACGGGGTGGATCTTACCGGTTTAATGACCGGGCAGCCGATTTCTCAGCAGGAAACGACGCGTTCGATCAGTCCAAATGACGACGAGGCCGCGAAGTTTACCTCCGTCATTCTGGCGACCACAGAAGATACCTGGGGTCAGCAGTTTGAGAAAATGGGGCGCACATATCAGCAGCCTAAGCTGGTGATGTACCGTGGCGCGACGCGCACAGGATGCGGTGCGGGTCAGTCCGTGATGGGGCCGTTCTATTGCCCGGCGGATGGCACGGTCTACATCGATCTTTCCTTCTACGATGACATGAAAAACAAACTGGGCGCGGATGGCGATTTTGCCCAGGGTTACGTTATCGCCCACGAAGTGGGGCACCATGTGCAAAAACTGCTGGGCATCGAACCGAAGGTCCGTCAGCTGCAACAGACCGCATCGCAAGCGGAAGTGAACCGACTCTCCGTACGTATGGAGCTACAGGCGGATTGCTTCGCGGGCGTCTGGGGGCACAACATGCAGCAACAGGGCGTACTGGAATCCGGCGATCTGGAAGAAGCGTTGAATGCGGCGCAGGCGATTGGCGACGATCGTCTGCAACAACAAAGTCAGGGACGCGTGGTGCCGGACAGCTTCACTCACGGCACTTCCGAGCAGCGCTATACCTGGTTTAAACGCGGTTTTGATAGCGGCGATCCGGCGCAATGTAATACCTTCGGCAAAGGTTTTTAACATACCGGGGCAGGGATGTCTGACAATGACGCATTGCGGGCGCTAACCGCACAAATGGCGCAGGAAGGGATTCGTCGGCTGCTGGTGCTCAGCGGCGATGCGTCCTGGTGTCGTGAACGGGCGCTGGCGCTGCGAGAAGCATTGGCTGGCGACTGGCTGTGGGTGGCAACCGATGCGCCCGCCGCGCCGCACTGTACGCCGCAGGCGTTACAAACTCTGCTGGGACGCGAGTTCCGCCACGCGGTTTTTGATGCGCAGTTGGGGTTTGATGCCTCGGCATTCGCGGCGCTGAGCGGCACGCTGCGAGCCGGAAGCTGGCTGGTGCTGCTGACGCCGCCGTATTCTGCATGGGAATCCCGTCCCGATGCGGACTCGCTGCGCTGGAGCGACTGCCCGCAGCCTGTTGCAACGCCACATTTTATCCAGCACCTCAAACGCGTGATGTCCCGTGACGAGCAGGCGTTGCACTGGCAGCAGTCTCAACCGTTTTCATGGCCGCGCTTTCCTGCCCGTCCCCACTGGCGACCCGCTACGGGTGAACCACAGCCTGAGCAGGCCGCGATTTTGCGGCATCTGCTGCGGATGCCGCCTGGCGTGGCCGCCGTTACGGCAGCGCGAGGTCGGGGTAAATCGGCGCTGGCCGGGCAGTTAATTTCGCGGATGAGCGGGACGGCTATTGTAACTGCGCCGTCGAAAGCGGCGACGGACGTACTGGCGCAGTTTGCCGGTGAGAAATTTCGCTTTCTCGCTCCTGATGCGCTGCTGGCGGGCACGGAGACGGCCGACTGGCTGATTGTCGATGAAGCGGCGGCAATCCCCGCGCCGCTGCTGCATCGCCTGGCGTCGCGTTTTTCACGCATATTGTTGACCACCACCGTTCAGGGCTATGAAGGGACGGGACGCGGTTTTTTGCTGAAGTTCTGCGCCCGTTTTCCTCATCTCCGGCGTTTTGAACTGCGACAGCCTGTTCGCTGGGCGCAGGGGTGCCCGCTGGAACAATGGGTCGGCGAAGCGCTGATATTCGACGACGAGACGTTTGCCCATGCGCCGCAGGGGGCGATTCGGTTCTCTGCTTTTACACAGGCGCTCTGGCATACCGGGCCGGCGCAGCCGCTGGCGGTGTATCAGCTGCTTTCCGGCGCGCATTACCGCACCTCTCCACTCGATCTGCGTCGCATGATGGATGCGCCGGGGCAGCATTTTCTCGGCGCTTTTACGGCTGAGCGGGTAGCGGGGGCCGCCTGGCTGGTGGAAGAGGGCGGATTATCGGCCGCGCTGAGCCAGGCCGTGTGGGTGGGCTATCGTCGCCCGCGCGGAAATCTTGTCGCGCAGTCGTTGGCCGCTCATGGCGGCGATCCGCTGGCGGCGACGCTGACCGGGCGTCGGGTGAGCCGTATTGCCGTCCACCCGGCCCGCCAGCGGGAAGGGATTGGGCAGCAGCTAATCGCTGAGGCATACGGCGGCGCCAGCCGATGCGACTATCTCTCCGTCAGTTTTGGTTATACCGCCGAACTCTGGCGATTCTGGCAGCGTTGCGGTTTTGTACTGGTGCGGATGGGGAACCACAAGGAGGCGAGCAGCGGCTGTTATACGGCGATGGCTTTGCTGCCCATCAGCGAGGCCGGCGCGCGGCTGGCGCACCGCGAGCACCAGCGTCTGCGCCGGGATGCGGAGATACTGGCTCGCTGGAACGGAGAAGCGATCCCGGTTATCCCGCTGAAAGCGTCTACGCTTAATGATGATGACTGGGATGAACTGGCGGGCTTTGCGTTTGCCCATCGACCGTTGCTCACGTCGTTAGGCTGTCTGAGTCGATTGCTTGAGCGCTGCGAGCTGGCGCTCCCCGCGCTGCGTGGACGCCTGGAGGAGAAGTGCAGCGACGCGAATCTGTGTATCCGGCTGGGTTTGCCTGGGCGTAAAGCGCTGCTTGTCGCCCAGCGCCGGGAAGTCGCCCATGCGCTTACCGCACTGGATGACGAACGGGCGCAGCGGTTACGCGAACGCGTTTTGCAATGGCAATTTTTTCACTAACTCCTTCAATTTCCTGGCATGGTCATTGTGATTAAGCGGCGTAGAATCTGTTTTATCAGTTAAGGAGATCGCCATGAAACATGACCATTTTGTTGTTCAAAGCCCCGATAAACCCGCGAAACAACTGCTGTTGCTGTTTCATGGCGTGGGCGATAACCCGGTCTCAATGGGAGAAATTGGCTCCTGGTTCGCACCGTTATTTCCAGAGGCGCTGGTGGTCAGCATTGGCGGCGCGGAACCTTGTGGCCCGGCGCCTGGGCGTCAGTGGTTTTCGGTTCAGAATGTGACGGAAGAGAACCGCCAGGCGCGGGTCGATGCGATTATGCCGGTGTTTATCGAGACGGTTCGCTACTGGCAGAAACAGAGCGGCGTTGGGCCGGAGGCTACCGCGCTGATTGGGTTTTCGCAGGGGGCGATTATGTCTCTTGAGAGCATCAAAGCCGAGCCGAGTCTGGCATCGCGCGTGATTGCTTTCAACGGACGCTACGCCAGCTTGCCGGAAATCGCCACGACCGCCACAACGGTACATTTGATTCACGGCGGTGAAGACCGGGTGATTGAGTTATCTCATGCGGTTGCCGCACAGGAAGCGTTAGTCCGTGCCGGAGGCGATGTGACGCTGGATATCGTCGAGGATTTAGGCCATGCGATTGACGATCGCAGTATGCAGTTTGCGCTCGACCATTTGCGCTATACCGTGCCGAAACACTACTTTGATGAAGCGTTGAGCGGCGGTAAGCCGAATGATGATGATATTATCGAAATGATATAAGCCGGAACTGAACCGTAGGCCGGATAGGGGCGAAGCCGCCATCCGGCATTCAGACGGTATGTTGCCTGATGGCGACACGCTTATCAGGCCTACAGGTTTATCTGACTATTTCTTTGGCTGATCTTTCTTCGGCCAGTCGTCGTCATCGTCCCACTTATCGTTAAAATCACGATGCGGGGGCAGCTCCGGTTTATTGGCGAGGAATTTTTTGTGATCGACCCGCTTGAGGTCTTTGATCACATTGATCAGTACGCCCACCAAAAACACCAGCACCAGAATCCACCAATATTTTGCCAGCCAGTCCATGCTTATTTCCTCTTACAGGAACACGCGTCAGGCGACGAGTTGTTCCATGATACGTTGATACATGCGGGCAAGCAGTTGCAGATCGGCTGCATTAACACATTCATTAATTTTATGAATGGTGGCGTTGACCGGCCCGAGTTCGACTACCTGCGCCCCCATACGCGCAATAAAGCGCCCGTCGGACGTTCCACCCGTAGTGAGTAACTGCGGTTTTATCTCATTATAGTGCTCAATGGCGTTCACCACCGCATCCACCAGCTTGCCGCGCGCCGTCAGGAACGGCTGGCCGGAAAGCCACCAGTCCACCGTGTAGCGTAATTGATGTTTATCCAGCAGCGCGTGAACGCGCTCTTTGAGAGTCTCATCGGTCAGTTCGGTGCTGAAGCGGAAATTGAACTGAATAAACAGCTCGCCCGGAATGACGTTATTGCTGCCGGTGCCAGCCTGAATGTTGGCAATCTGCATACTGGTCGCCGGGAAAAATTCATTTCCCTGATCCCACTCGATCGCCACCAGTTCATTCAACATCGGCGCTGCGCGATGCACCGGGTTATCCGCCAGATGGGGATAAGCGACGTGCCCCTGCACACCGTGGATCGTCAGGTTACAGGTCAGCGACCCGCGACGGCCATTCTTGACCACATCACCGACGATTTCAGTGCTGGACGGTTCGCCGACCAGGCAATAATCCAGACGTTCGTTACGCGCCATCAGCGTTTCGACCACCTTCACGGTGCCGTTTTTCGCGCTGGCTTCTTCATCCGAGGTGATAAGGAACGCCAGACGCCCCTGATGATCTGGATGCTGGGCGACAAAACGTTCAGCCGCAACGACCATCGCCGCCAGAGAGCCTTTCATGTCTGCCGCACCACGGCCAAACAGCATTCCGTCGCGGATTGTCGGTTCAAAAGGCGGGTTGATCCAGCGATCGACATCACCCGCAGGTACGACATCGGTATGCCCGGCAAAAGCCAGCGTTTCGCCTTGTCCGCGCCATGCCCAAAAATTCTGTGTATCGCCAAAATCCATATGCTCAACGGTAAAACCGATTGCACGCAGGCGTTCAATCATTAACGCCTGGCATCCTGCGTCATCTGGACTCAGGGAAGGGCGGCGAATAAGCTGCTGTGTCAGCTCAATAACCGGGCACGACATAGACTACACCTCATCAAAAAACTGCTGATAACTGGATTCGCTAAAACCCAGCAGCATAGGCTTCCCGGTCGCGCAGAGCAATGGGCGTTTGATAATTGCTGGCATTTCAGTCATTAATGCTGCGGCGGACGCCGCATCCGTGATGCCGTTACGCGTGGCTTCATCAAGTTTACGCCATGTCGTTCCGCGTGTATTCAGCAAGGGCTGCCAGCCTGACTCCGCAATAAACGTATTCAATAACGCGGCATCGATTCCGTCTGCGCGGTAATCGTGAAAGCGGTAGTCAATACCGTGAGCCTCCAGCCAGCGCCGCGCCTTTTTAATCGTGTCACAATTTTTGATGCCGTAGACGGTGATCATGTTGAATCCTTTTACGCGAATTACGAATAATTAAGCAATATTATCGTGGTATCCGTCAGTGCGGAACTGCCATATATCGGTTATTTATCATGACATAATAAACGGTAAATATAACATTGTTGAACTCTTGTGAATAATAATTCTGAAATGTTGCTTAATAAGCATCCCATCGGGAAGTATAAATCCAGCGAGCTGCAATAGGCTGTTTCTTAACTGAAATGAGCGCGGTTTTCAGAAGTGGATTAATGTTTCAAAATATTGCAGTAAGTCACATAAAATTTATGGTTACAGGGTCATAGTAATGCCATGAACCCCATTCACCGGAGGATGTAATCACTGCAATCGGTTAAATTATCTTCTCTTGAGGATAATGTTTTCGTAGAATAGCCATAATAATAAGAGAGGTTGTTATGATTGAACGTGAACTGGGGAACTGGAAAGATTTTATCGAAGTTATGCTTCGCAAATAAATTTCTGGAAGATATCCTGATCCTGAAAAGGATAAGAAAAAGGCGACTCAAAGTAAGTCGCCTTTTTTGTGTCTTATTCCGGCTTCGGTTTCAGCGGGAAGCGGCGACGTACCAGCACAAAGAACAGCGGTACGAAGTAAATCGCCAGAATGGTGGCTGAGATCATCCCGCCCATGACGCCTGTCCCGACGGCATGCTGGCTCCCGGAACCCGCCCCGTTGCTAATCGCCATCGGCAGCACCCCGAAAATAAAGGCCAGAGAGGTCATCAGAATTGGGCGTAAACGCTGGCGGCAGGCATGCAGCGTGGCATCCAGCAGATCGTGGCCTTTCTCGTTCATCTCATTGGCGAATTCGACAATCAGGATCGCGTTTTTCGCGGAAAGGCCGATCACCGTTAGCAACCCGACCTGGAAGTAAACGTCATTTTCCAGTCCGCGCATCCAGGTGGCGAGCAGCGCGCCAATAACGCCCAGCGGCACCACCAGCATGACCGAGAACGGAACCGACCAGCTTTCATACAGCGCGGCCAGGCACAAGAAAACGACCAGCAGCGAAATGGCGTACAGCGCAGGCGCCTGCGCGCCAGAGAGGCGTTCCTGATAAGACATCGCCGTCCATTCAAGCCCAAACCCCGTTGGCAACTGGCGAACCAGCGACTCCATTACATCCATTGCCGTACCGGTACTGACGCCAGGCGCCGCTTCGCCGACAATCTCGACCGCCGAGTAGCCGTTATAGCGCTCCAGACGCGGAGAGCCCGTTTCCCAGCGTGACGTCGCAAAGGCGGAGAAAGGCACCATGCCGCCGTCTTTATTACGCACATACCAGAGATTGATATCGTCCGGCAGCATGCGGTATTTCGCCGCCGCCTGTACATAGACCTTCTTCACGCGGCCCCGGTCCATAAAGTCATTGACGTAACTGGAGCCCCATGCGGTTTGCAGCGTGTCGTTGATGTCGTCGATAGAGACGCCCAGCGCCTGGGCTTTGCGCTGGTCGATATCAATTTGCAACTGTGGACTGTCGTCCAGACCATTGTGACGCACGCGGGTCAGCGAACTGTCCTGCGCCGCCAGCTCAATCAACCGATCGCGCGCGGCCATTAAGGCATCGTGACCGGCGCCCGCATGGTCCTGAAGTTCCATATCAAACCCTGCGGAACTGCCCAGACCGCTGATTGCCGGTGGACTGCTGGCGTAAACGCGCGCTTCTTTAATCTTGTTAAAGGCTTTCGTGGCGCGTTCAATAATGGCAAACGAGGTGCCGGTCGTGGCATTGCGTTCGTCCCAGTCTTTTAAGCGGACAAACATGCGCGCCACGTTTTGACCGTTCCCGCCAGGCCCCGATCCCACCGTCGAGAAGACGGACATGACGTTGTCTTTCTCCTGGGTGAAGTAATATTTTTCAACTTCCTGCACCACTTTTAAGGTCTGCTGCTGCGTGGAGCCGCTTGGCAACTGTACCGAGGTAATAAACATCCCACGGTCTTCCTGCGGCAAGAAGGAGGTCGGCAGACGCAGGAACAGCACCACCATCGCGCCGAGCAACAGAACGTAGATCAGTATCCAGCGCAGGCTGCGATGCAGGATCTTCGCAACGCCTTTCTCGTAGCGTTCAGCGTTGCGGTTGAACGTCCGGTTAAACCAGCCGAAGAAGCCTTTCTGTCCGTGATGCTCGCCTTTGTGCAGGGGTTTTAGCAGCGTGGCGCACAGGGCGGGCGTCAGGATCATCGCCACCAGCACGGAGAGCACCATCGCGGCGACAATCGTGATGGAGAACTGGCGATAGATAGCCCCGGTCGTACCGCCAAAGAAAGCCATCGGCACAAATACGGCTGACAGCACCATCGCGATACCAACCAGCGCCCCTTGTATCTGCCCCATCGATTTTCTGGTGGCTTCGCGCGGCGAAAGACCTTCCTCGCTCATGATGCGCTCGACGTTTTCCACCACCACGATGGCGTCATCGACCAGCAGGCCGATCGCCAGCACCATCGCGAACATCGTCAGCGTGTTAATGCTGTAGTCGAAGGCATACAGGACGGAGAACGTCCCCATCAATACCACCGGTACGGCGATAGTGGGGATCAACGTGGCGCGGAAGTTTTGCAGGAACAGGTACATCACCAGGAACACCAGCGCGATGGCTTCCAGCAGGGTTTTCACCACATCGATAATCGAGGCTTTGACGAAGGAGGTGGTTTCATACGCCACCTTATACTCCAGACCGTGCGGGAAGTATTCGGCCAGCTCGTCCAGGCGGTTAAGCACCAGTTTGGCGGTTTCCATTTCGTTGGCGCCAGAGGCCAGTTTTACCCCCAGACCGGAGGCCGGATTACCGTTGAAGCGGCTGAGATAATCATATTTTTCAGCGCCCATTTCGACGGTCGCCACATCGCCCAGCTTGACCTCTGAACCATCCTGGTTGACGCGCAGCGTGATATCACGGAACTGCTCGGGCGTTTGCAGCAGCGACTGGGCGTTGATTGTCGCATTGAGCGCCTGCCTGTCGACCGAAGGCGTGCCGCCAAGCTGCCCGACGGCAATTTGCGCGTTCTGTGATTCGATGGCATCCGTGACATCTTTCGCGGTCATCTGGTAGCTGTTGAGTTTGGCCGGGTCCAGCCAGATACGCATCGAATATTGCGAACCGTAGGCGTCGATATCCCCCACGCCGTTTACGCGGCTGAGCGGGTCCTGGATATTACTGGCGACATAGTCGGCGATGTCCTGTTTATCCATTGAACCGTCGGTGGAGACAAACGCAATGGTCAGGATGTTGGTGTCCCCGGTTTTACGGACCGTGACGCCCTGGTTCTGTACCGCCTGCGGCAATTTACGCATTGCCGATTGCAGCTGGTTTTGTACCTGCTGGACGGCTTCATCGGGGTCGGTTCCGGCCACAAAACTGAGCGTCACCGTTGCCTGGCCCGTCCCACTGCTTTGCGACGACATATACATCAGATTATCGAGGCCGGTCATATTCTGTTCGATAACCTGAGTGACGGTATTCTCCAGCGTCTGCGCGGATGCCCCCGGATAATTCGCGGTAATGCGGACGTTTGGCGGCGCCAGGTCGGGATATTGCTCTACGGGCAAAGAGAGAATGGCCAGGGTTCCCGTCAGACACAACAGGATTGCCAGCACCCAGGCAAAAATGGGGCGATCGATAAAGAAATTCGCCATTAAAGGAGGACCTCGTGTTTCTGCGTATAATTATTGGGTATGACCTGCTTCACTGTAGCGGCAAGGTACGTGTCAAACGTGGAGAAAAAAAGAAGATAATGTAAATTATCATGCACGTTTACAGCATACATTTTGTGCCAGTGCCGCCCTGTCTGTATTCCCGCCGTGCGGTGCTTTGCCGTTCTTTACGCTAATTGACCCTCTTCATCTTCCGATGAGCGAAAACTGATGCTGACCAGCGTCCCGCCCCCTGACGGTTGCGAGAAATTCAGCGTGCCGCTAAGTCTTTCCGCACGCTCGCGCATAATGTTCAGACCGTAGTGTCCCGTTGGTTCGTTCGGTTCGCCAATGCCGACGCCGTTATCCCGAATATAGACCGTATGGTTGCCATCGGGGGCGGTGACGCAGCTAACGGCGATCTCCGTGGCGCTGGCGTGTTTAATCGCATTCAGCACCGCCTCGCGAACGATTTGTAACAGGTGCACCTGCATTTGCGCATCCAGCGCCAGCGTTGGTAAACGGCAATCCAGCGTCAGTTTCGCAGAGGTCTGGCTTTGCAGGGTATCCAGCATTTCATGCAGCGCAGAAGGTAAGTCGGCCTGCTGTAACGTCAGGCGGAAGGTGGTCAGCAGCTCGCGCAACTGACGATAAGCGTCGTTCAGCGCCCGGGAGAAATCCGCCATGATGCTTTGCGCGGGGAGGTTATCTTCTGGAATTGAGCGCTTCAGCAGCGTCAACTGAATGCGCAAATAGGAGAGCACCTGCGCCAGTGAGTCATGCAGCTCGCGGGCGATAGTCGCGCGCTCTTCCATCAGCAGCAGTTGCTGGAAATGTTTTTGCGCCTGATTAAAGTACAAACCGCGCCCCAGCATGGTCGATACGCTGTGCAGCAGCGGGGTGGAGGCGTTGACGTTGGGGCTTTGCCAGTGCAGTTCGCCGTAAACCGTTTCCTGCATCGTGACCGGCAGAATCTGCATGGGCAAATCAGCGCTTTCCGCTCCTTCGCTGATCCGCCAGTTATCGCCCACGGTTAATTCCAGATAGTACGCGGCGTCATGTTCGCGGACGATCTGTAAAATATGGCGGAAACAGTGAACGTCGATTTGGCTGGTATTGAGCGCCTGTGAGCACTGGTACAGCACTTCCAGACGGCGGTTGGCTTCGTGCAGATCGTGGGTTTTTTCTTCTACCGAAGCTTCGAGAGAGCGGTACAGCTTATGCAACTCGCTCGACATCTGGCTAAACGTTTTGGCCAGCAGCCCCAGCTCATTCGGCAAGTGGGTATTCAGCGGCGGGATGTCGAACTGACCATGTTCAATGTGCTGGCTGGCGGCGACCAGTTGGTTAAGCGGCTGGACTACCTGCTGGCGAATGCGCCGCAGGGTGAAAAAGACCAGCGTGAAGATCCCGATGCCGCCCGCCAGCGATATGCCGACCACCAGCATCACCTTGCGCTCGGCATAGTGTTGCAGCGCCAGAACGAAGAGATCGATCTGATCGACATAGTTATTGATATTGGCGCGATACCACTTTATATCCGCATCCACCAGTCTCGTGTTCATCTCCAGCCAGTTCGCATGCAGTTGCCCGTAACGGCTTTTAACCGCCTGCGGGACGTACCAGGCGTTCAGGTTACTTAACGCGGGAGAGTTGAGCGCTTGCTGAAAAAGCTGACGGTGCGCGTTCAATTGCGGACTGCCGCTTTGCAGATCGTAACCCAGTCGGTAGCTCTGCATACGCAGTGAACCGGCCACGTTAATGGCCTCGGCATCCCGCAAACTGCTCGCCAGCGTCAGCAGGGCGATACCGGTTGAGAGAATCGACAGCAGCACAATGTAAAAAAAGGCCCGGGCCAGGCTGGCCGAGACAGGGCGTTTGACGACCACGCGCGTAATCCCCGAAAAATATGCTCACAGTGAACGGATAAATATTGGCATTGGCAAGTGTAACTGAAACGCAATTTCACCAGCGATGAAATAAATTGATCTGCCACAGGTTCTGGATAAATAGTTGTGCGTCCTGGGCAAATGAACATTGCCGACCCCTTCGGCGTCGGTTAATAACATTCATATAAAGAATAAGGTTTTTGCCACCAAAACAGAAGGACGCCATGAATCGTTTTATTATGGCCAATAGCCAACAGTGCCTGGGATGCCATGCCTGTGAGGTCGCTTGCGTAATGGCCCACAATGATGAGCAACACGTACTGCACCAGCGGCATTTTCAGCCCCGAATTACGGTGATCAAACATCAGCATCAGCGCAGCGCGGTAACCTGCCACCACTGCGAGGATGCGCCTTGCGCCCGGAGTTGCCCAAATGGCGCAATCCGTCATGTCAAAGACAGCGTTCAGGTCAACCAGCAAAAATGTATCGGCTGTAAATCCTGCGTGGTTGCCTGTCCCTTCGGCACAATGCAGATAATCCTCACGCCAACAGGCCAGGATCAGGTCAAAGCCACGGCGCACAAATGCGATTTGTGTCTGGATCGCGAAGGCGGCCCGGCCTGTGTTGAAAACTGCCCGGCAGATGCGTTGCAATTGGTAACGGAGGCGTCGTTGACCCGGCTGTCGAAAGCGCGGCGTCTGCGCACCGCGCGTCAGGAAAATCAGCCCTGGCATGCCTGTGCGACGGGAGTCACTCCTGGTGAGCTCAATAAAGTCGAACAGATGCGGGCGACGCCCCCACGCGGCGAGCCGGATAAGCTGGCGATTGACGCGCGAAAAACCAGCTTTGATGAAATCTACCTGCCGTTTCGTACCGCGCAGGCTGAACGCGAAGCGGCCCGCTGCCTGAAGTGCGGTGAACACAGTATCTGCGAGTGGACGTGCCCGCTGCACAACCATATTCCGCAGTGGATTGAGCTGGTAAAAGCAGGAAACATTGACGATGCGGTGGCACTGTCGCACCAGACTAACTGCCTGCCGGAAATTACCGGGCGCGTATGCCCGCAGGACAGGCTGTGCGAAGGCGCCTGTACGGTGCGCGATGAGTATGGCGCGGTGACGATCGGCAATATTGAACGCTACATTTCCGACCGGGCGCTGGACAAAGGCTGGCGGCCAGACCTGAGCGGCGTGCAGCAGCAGGATAAACGCGTGGCGATTATTGGCGCGGGTCCGGCCGGGCTGGCCTGCGCGGATGTGCTGGCGCGTCATGGTGTGAGCACGACCGTGTTCGATCGCCACCCTGAAATTGGCGGCCTGCTGACTTTCGGCATTCCCTCTTTTAAGCTGGATAAATCACTGCTGGCGCGCCGTCGCGAAATCTTCAGCGCGATGGGAATTCATTTTGAACTGAACTGCGAAGTCGGCAAAGACGTCAGGCTGGCGTCGCTGCTGGATGAGTACGATGCGGTTTTTGTCGGCGTCGGCACATACCGTTCCATGAAGGCCGACCTGCCAAACGAAGATGCGCCGGGCGTATATGATGCGCTGCCGTTCCTGATTGCCAACACGAAACAGGTTATGGGGCTGGATGAATTGCCTGACGAACCTTTTATCGACACCGCTGGGCTTAATGTTGTGGTGCTGGGCGGCGGCGATACCGCGATGGACTGCGTGCGTACCGCGCTGCGTCATGGCGCAAGCCAGGTGACCTGCGCATATCGTCGCGACGAGGCGAATATGCCGGGGTCGAAAAAAGAGGTAAAAAACGCGCGGGAAGAGGGGGCGAACTTTGAATTTAACGTACAGCCGGTTGAGCTGGTGCTGAATGCCGACGGTTGCGTCAGCGGCGTGCGTTTTTTACGTACTCAGCTTGGCGAACCCGATGCGCAGGGGCGTCGCCGTCCGATGCCCATCGCGGGCAGCGAGTTTGTCATGCCCGCCGATGCGGTAATTATGGCGTTTGGTTTTCATCCGCATGGTATGCCGTGGCTGGAGGCGCACGGTGTGAAAGTGGACGACTGGGGGCGCATTGCGGCAAATGTCGAAAGCGCGTTCCGTTACCAGACCAGTAATCCTAAAATCTTCGCGGGCGGTGACGCCGTGCGCGGCGCCGATCTGGTGGTGACGGCGATGGCGGAAGGGCGTCACGCCGCGCAGGGGATTATTCAGTGGCTGGGGATCATGCAAACCGGATAAGTCTCCATTCGGCGCGAGCAGCATGATAGCGCGCAGACAAAACCGGCCTTGCGGCGTAAGATTACCTGTCTTCTTATGCTGTGGAGCCGGTATGTCGCAAAAAATTACTCTCATCAAAGACAAAGTTCTCTCTGATAACTACTTTATCCTGCGCAATATTACCTACGATCTGACCCGTAAAAATGGCGATGTGATTCGCCATAAGCGCGAGGTTTACGATCGCGGTAATGGCGCAACGATCCTGCTGTATAACCGCGAAAAACAGACCGTGGTGCTCATCCGCCAGTTTCGCGTTGCCACCTGGGTGAACGGCAATGAAAGCGGCCAGTTGATAGAAACCTGCGCCGGGCTGCTGGATAACGACGAGCCGGAAGCGTGCATTCGCAAAGAAGCGATTGAAGAGACCGGCTATGAAGTGGGTGAGGTGCGTAAACTGTTTGAGTTATACATGTCGCCTGGCGGCGTGACGGAACTGATTCACTTCTTCATTGCAGAATACAGCGACAGCCAGCGGGCAAACGCAGGCGGCGGTGTGGAAGATGAAGATATTGAGGTACTGGAACTGCCATTAACACAGGCGCTGGCGATGATCAAAACCGGTGAGATACGAGACGGTAAGACCGTGTTATTGCTCAATTATTTGCATTCTTCCTCGCTAATGGATTGATAAATAAGGTTTATATTTCTTTACATAATGATGCCGCTATCCGACAAATCTGATTGAGCCACAGGAGTCGCGCAAGGAAGATACCGCCTAAAGCCGTTTCGTTTTTCTTCTGGGGTTGTACCGTCCATGCGCAATCGCGTTATTTTCGTTTTCCTGCTCGGCCTGCTGCCGACGTCGCTGACGTGGGCGGCGCCAGCGCAGCAGACTTTTTCTGACTGGCAGGTCACCTGTAACAATCAGAACTTTTGCGTGGCGCGTAATACCGGCGAACATCGCGGGCTGGTGATGACCTTAAGCCGCAGCGCCGGGGCGCATACCGATGCGGTACTTCGCATTGATTTGGGGGGGCTGACCTCGCCCGGTGCGAAAGAGGCGGAGATTGCGCCGCGTCTGCTGCTGGATGAAAAACCGCTGCCGCTAAATGCCGGGCAATGGCGTATCACGCCCTGGCATCTGATGACGGACGACACCGCCACCATTGCCGCGTTTTTACAGACCATTCAGGAAGCCCAGGCGATTACCCTGAAAAAGGGAAAACAGACGATTTCTCTGGTGGGGCTTAAAGCTGCGCTGTTGTTTATCGACGCACAGCAAAAACGCGTTGGCAGCGAAACGGCGTGGATTGATAAAGGGAATGATCCGCCGCTCAGCGTGCCGCCCGCGCCAGCGCTGAAAGGCGTGGCTATCGTCAACCCAACGCCGACGCCGCTCTCTTATGATGAACGCAACGATCTGCTGGATTACGGTAACTGGCGGATGAACAGTATTCACTGCTCGCTTGACCCGATGCGCCGGGAAGTGCGCGTCGCGGCCCTGACCGATGACAAAGCCCTGCTGATGATCGGTTGCGAAGCCGGAGCCTATAATACGGTCGATCTCGCGTGGATTGTCTCACGCAAAAAACCATTCGCCTCCCGCGCTGTACGGTTGCGTTTGCCCTTTAACTCCGGGGCTGAAAGCAATGATATGGAGCTGATGAACGCGGTTTTTGACGAGAAATCCCGGGAATTAATCACGCTGGCAAAAGGGCGTGGGTTGGCCGATTGCGGTATCCAGACGCGCTGGCGTTTTGACGGCCAGCGTTTTCGTCTGGTGCGTTATGCCGAAGAGCCAAGCTGCGATAACTGGCATGGGCCAGATGCCTGGCCCACGTTGTGGATCACACGTTAGGGGCGCCCGGTGGCGCTAACGCTTACCGGGCCTACGGGCCGTTTTGTAGGCCGGATAAGACGCATTGCGTCGCCATCCGGCTTCCGACCCACTCATCCATTTTTACGCTTTAAGCACCTTATGCGCTTTTTCGACGATATTCTCGACCGTAAAGCCGAAATAAGGGAACAGTTTTTCGGCCGGGGCCGATTCGCCATATCCCGTCATCCCGACAATCGCGCCTTTCAGCCCGACATATTTGTACCAGTAGTCGGCAATACCCGCCTCAATCGCCACGCGAGCGGCAACGTTCGACGGCAGCACGGATTCGCGATACGCCTCATCCTGAGCATCAAAAATATCCGTCGAAGGCAGGGACACCACCCGGACGTTATGGCCTTCTCCGGTCAGCTTTTCTGCCGCCAGCAGGGTGATTTCCATTTCAGACCCGGTGGCAATCAGGATCACATCCGGCTTACCGCCGCTGTCTTTCAGCACATAACCACCACGGGCGATCTCCTTCACCTGCTCCGGGGTACGCTCCACCTGCGCCAGATTCTGCCTTGAGAGAATCAGCGCCGTCGGGCCGGTATGGCGCTCAACCGCCAGCTTCCAGCCGACTGCCGCCTCAACCTGATCGCACGGACGCCAGGTGCTGAAATTTGGCGTCAGACGCAGGCTGGCCAGTTGCTCCACGGCCTGGTGCGTCGGCCCATCTTCACCCAGCCCGATGGAGTCGTGGGTATAAACCATGATCTGCCGGGCTTTCATCAACGCCGCCATTCGCGCCGCGTTACGGGCGTATTCCACAAACATCAGGAAGGTCGCGGTGTATGGCACGAATCCGCCGTGGTGGGCAATGCCGTTAGCAATGGCCGTCATACCAAATTCGCGCACGCCGTAGTGAATGTAATTCCCGGCCGGATCTTCTTTCAGCGACGTCGAACCTTTCCAGATAGTCAGGTTACTGGGCGCGAGATCCGCCGAGCCGCCGAGCAGTTCCGGCAGTATTGGGCCGTAGGCGTTCAGCGTATTTTGCGATGCCTTGCGGGTGGCGATTTTGGCCGGGTTGGCCTGCAATTCAGCAATGTATTTTCGCGTCGTGGTTTCCCAGGACTCTGGCAACTCGCCGCGCATTCGTCGGGTAAACGTTCTTGCCAGATCGGGATACGCTTTCTGATACGCCGTGAACCTCTCCTGCCATGCCTGCTGCGCTTTTTCACCTTTTTCACGCGCATCCCAGGCTCGGTAAATCTCTTTCGGGATCTCAAAAGCAGGGTGATGCCAGCCCAGTTTCTGGCGGGTCAGCGCCACTTCTTCTTCTCCCAGCGCCGCGCCGTGAGACTCCTCTTTCCCGGCTTTATTCGGTGAGCCGAAGCCGATTACCGTCCGGCAAATAATCAACGACGGTTTGTCTTTCACACTCTGCGCTTCAAGAATCGCTTTCTTCACGGCTTCGGGATCGTGTCCGTCGATTTCATGCACTACATGCCAGTGATACGCTTCGAACCGTTTGGCGGTATCGTCGGTAAACCAGCCTTCGGTTTCGCCATCAATTGAGATGCCGTTGTGATCGTAGAAGCCGATTAGCTTGCCCAGCCCCAGCGTACCCGCCAGCGAGCAGACTTCGTGCGAAATCCCCTCCATCAGGCAGCCATCGCCCATAAAGACATACGTGTAGTGATCGACGATGTCATGATCGGGCTGATTAAACTGCGCGGCCAGCGTGCGTTCGGCAATCGCCAGACCGACGGCGTTCGCCAGTCCCTGACCCAATGGCCCGGTGGTGGTTTCAACGCCTGGCGTATAGCCGATTTCCGGGTGTCCCGGCGTTTTTGAATGGAGCTGACGGAAGTTTTTCAGCTCCTCGATTGGCAGATCGTAGCCGGTCAGGTGCAGCAGGCTGTAGAGCAGCATTGACGCGTGGCCGTTGGAAAGAATAAAGCGATCGCGGTCATACCAGGTGGGGTCGGTTGGGTTGTGGCGGAGAAAATCATTCCACAGCACTTCAGCAATATCCGCCATGCCCATCGGCGCGCCGGGATGACCGGAATTGGCTTTTTGTACGGCATCCATACTGAGCGCACGAATGGCATTGGCAAGGTCTTTTCGGGACATAAATCACTCCGTGGCAAGGTTTACAGTTTGGCGGCGAGCAGGTCTTCCAGTTTGCGTTGGTCAACGGCGAACAGGCGGATACCTTCCGACAGTTTCTCAACGGCCATCGCGTCCTGATTATGTTCCCAGCGGAATTCCGCTTCGGTCATCGGGGTCGGGCGATGGAACGTCTGCGATGACGGCACCAGTTTGCGGATCACCAGCTCTTCTTTTTCTTGTAGCGCTTTCAGTAGGTTGGGAGAAATGGTCAGGCGGTCGCAGCCTGTCAGCGCCAGGATTTGCTCGGTGCGACGGAAACTGGCTCCCATGACGATGGTTTCGTAGCGGTGACGTTTGAAGTAGTCATAGATATTACGTACCGATTTCACCCCCGGATCTTCTTCCACGACGTAGGGGTCCATCGGGCTGTGCGCCTGATACCAGTCATAGATACGCCCGACAAACGGCGAAACCAGAAAAACGCCCGCTTCCGCGCAGGCGCGCGCCTGTGCAAAAGAGAACAGCAGCGTCAGGTTACAGTTGATGCCTTCTTTCTCCAGCTCTTCCGCCGCCCGTATCCCTTCCCAGGTTGACGCGAGCTTAATTAAAATGCGCGATTTTTCCACGCCCTGCTGCTGGTAGAGGTCAACCAGGTGGCGGGCCTTCTGCATACTTTTTTCTTTATCGAAGGATAAGCGCGCGTCCACTTCCGTAGAGACCCGTCCGGGGACGATTTTCAGAATTTCCGCACCGAAATTGACGGCCAGTTTATCGCTGGCCTCGGCGACCTGCTGCTCCTGGGTTTTACCGCGTTTTTTGCCCCAGGCGATCGCGTCATCAATCAAATGGCTGTATTGCGCAAGGCCAGCCGCTTTTAGCAGCAGCGAGGGATTGGTGGTGGCGTCCTGAGGCTGATAATGGCGAATGGATTCGATATCGCCGCTGTCTGCCACGACAGTGGTGAATTGTTTGATGCCGTCTAACTGGTTCATAGGAAATACTCCTTGAAAAGTAAAGCGTTAGGTGAGTGCGTTGATTCACACTTCTGAGAAATTCATGCAGTACACAACAAAAAAGCATAGCAGACAGGCATGGTAATGCGGGTTTAAGCGGGTAACATGGATGCTATAAATTGATAACAAATTCTTTCTTTGAGTAGTGAGAGTATGGCTACCTTCAAAGTTTATGCCGCGCAGGGAGGTGATAATGTGCGGCGCACCAGAGGTTACCCGCGCCACTTTTTTGATCGATACGTGAAAGGAACAACAAGATGGATGACCAATTAAAACAAAGCGCCCTCGATTTCCACGAATTTCCCGTTCCAGGTAAAATCCAGGTTTCCCCGACCAAGCCCCTTGCCACACAGCGCGATCTGGCGCTGGCCTATTCGCCTGGCGTAGCGGCGCCGTGTCTTGAAATTGAAAAAGACCCGCTGGCGGCTTACAAATACACCGCTCGCGGCAATCTGGTCGCGGTGGTCTCTAACGGAACAGCGGTGCTCGGCCTGGGCAACATCGGCGCGCTGGCCGGTAAACCGGTAATGGAAGGTAAGGGCGTTCTGTTTAAGAAATTCGCGGGCATCGACGTGTTTGATATTGAAGTCGATGAACATAACCCGGATAAATTCATTGATGTCGTTGCCGCGCTGGAGCCGACGTTCGGCGGGATTAACCTCGAAGATATTAAAGCGCCTGAATGTTTCTATATCGAGCAGAAACTGCGTGAGCGCATGAATATTCCGGTATTCCATGATGACCAGCACGGAACGGCGATTATCAGCACCGCCGCTATTCTTAACGGCCTGCGCGTGGTGGAAAAAAATATCTCTGACGTGCGGATGGTGGTTTCCGGTGCAGGGGCGGCGGCAATCGCCTGTATGAACCTGCTGGTGGCGTTGGGGATGCAGAAACACAATATCGTGGTCTGTGACTCGAAAGGCGTTATCTATAAAGATCGTGAACCCAACATGGTGGAGACCAAAGCGGCCTATGCGGTGGTGGATGACGGCAAACGCACGCTGGATGACGTGATCGACGGGGCGGACATTTTCCTGGGCTGTTCCGGCCCGAAAGTGCTGACCCAGGAGATGGTGAAAAAAATGGCGCGTGCGCCGATGATCCTGGCGCTGGCGAACCCGGAGCCGGAAATTCTGCCGCCGCTGGCGAAAGAGGTGCGTTCAGACGCCATCATTTGTACCGGACGTTCCGACTATCCGAACCAGGTCAACAATGTGCTCTGTTTCCCGTTCATCTTCCGTGGCGCGCTGGATGTCGGCGCAACCGCGATCAACGAAGAGATGAAACTGGCGGCGGTACACGCCATTGCCGAACTGGCGCACGCCGAACAAAGTGAAGTGGTCGCTTCCGCCTATGGCGATCAGGATTTGAGCTTCGGCCCGGAATACATCATTCCAAAACCGTTCGACCCGCGCCTGATTGTGAAGATTGCGCCTGCCGTGGCGAAAGCGGCGATGGACTCCGGCGTGGCGACGCGGCCGATCGCTGATTTCGATGCCTACATCGATAAGCTGACCGAATTTGTCTACAAAACCAACCTGTTCATGAAGCCAATCTTCTCTCTGGCCCGTAAAGCGCCGAAGCGCGTGGTGCTGGCGGAAGGGGAAGAGGCGCGTGTCCTGCATGCGACGCAGGAGCTGATTACGTTAGGTCTGGCGAAACCGATCCTGATTGGTCGCCCGAGCGTGATCGAAATGCGTATTCAGAAGCTGGGGCTACAGATCAAATCGGGTGTGGATTTCGAGATCGTCAACAATGAATCCGATCCGCGCTTCAAAGAGTACTGGGGTGAATACTATAAGATCATGAAACGCCGTGGCGTGACGCAGGAACAGGCGCAGCGGGCGGTGATCAGCAATACCACGGTGATTGGCGCGATCATGGTTCTGCGCGGTGAAGCGGATGCGATGATCTGCGGCACCATCGGCGAATACCACGAACACTTCAGCGTGGTGCAGGAACTGTTTGGCTACCGTGAGGGCGTCCACGCGGCGGGGGCGATGAACGCCTTGCTGTTGCCGAGCGGCAACACCTTTATCGCCGACACCTATGTCAATGACGATCCGACGCCGGAGCAACTGGCGGAAATTACGTTAATGGCTGCGGAAACGGTGCGCCGCTTTGGTATTGAGCCGAAGGTGGCGCTGTTGTCGCACTCCAACTTTGGTTCATCTAAGTCGGTCGCCGCTTGCAAAATGCGTCAGACGCTGGAGTTAGTACGCGAACGCGCGCCTGAGCTGATGATTGACGGCGAAATGCACGGTGATGCCGCGCTGGTCGAAAGTATTCGCAACGACAGGATGCCGGACAGCCCGCTGAAAGGGGCGGCGAATATTTTAATTATGCCTAACGTGGAGGCCGCGCGTATTAGTTACAACTTACTGCGTGTCTCCAGCTCGGAAGGCGTGACGGTAGGGCCGGTATTGATGGGCGTTGCCAAACCGGTGCATGTATTAACGCCGATCGCTTCTGTTCGCCGTATCGTTAATATGGTGGCGCTGGCGGTGGTCGAAGCGCAAACACAGCCACTGTAATTTCACTTTAATTCATTCCGGCGCGGGGTTCCCCGCGCTTTTTTATTTCCTCCTTTCTTAGTGATCTACTTCACCTTTTAAATCTGCTTGCCGAATTTTGTTATTTACTCTGACAAAAAATTGCCACGATGAGGTCAGTTTCAGCGGAGGCGGTGAGCAATGGATAAAGAACGCATTATTCAGGAATTTGTGCCGGGGAAACAGGTCACGCTGGCGCATCTGATTGCCCACCCGGGTGAAGAACTGGCGAAAAAGATCGGCGTTCCCGAAGCGGGCGCCATCGGCATCATGACGCTAACGCCAGGGGAAACGGCGATGATCGCGGGCGATTTAGCCATGAAAGCCGCCGATGTTCATATCGGTTTTCTCGATAGATTCAGCGGCGCGCTGGTGATTTATGGCTCCGTTGGCGCCGTCGAGGAAGCCTTATTGCAAACGGTCAGCGGGCTGGGACGCTTATTAAATTTCACGTTGTGCGAATTAACAAAAAGTTAATTGGGGGGCGGCAATGAAACGTATTGCGTTTGTCGGCACCGTTGGCGCGGGGAAAACAACGCTTTTTAACGCCTTGCAGGGAAATTATTCCCTCGCCCGAAAAACACAAGCCGTGGAATTTAATGACAACGGCGATATCGATACGCCGGGAGAATATTTTAGCCATCCTCGCTGGTATCACGCCTTAATTACCACGCTACAGGATGTGGATACGCTGATTTATGTACATGCGGCAAATGACCGCGAAAGTCGCTTACCCGCCGGGTTATTGGATATTGGCGCCAGTAAACGACACATCGCCGTCATCAGCAAAACGGACATGCCGGATGCCGACGTCGCCGCCGCGCGACAGCTACTGAGCGGGCTGGGATTTCAGGAGCCGATTTTCGAGCTCAACAGCCATGACCCGCAAAGTGTGCAGCACCTGGTGGATTATCTGGCAGCACTCACCGAACAGGAGGAAGGCGCAGGTGAAGAAACTCATCACAGCTAACGATATTCGTGCGGCTCACGCACGCGGCGAACAGGAAATGTCGGTTGTTCTGCGCGCCAGCATCATTACCCCGGAAGCCCGCGAAGTTGCGGAACTGCTGGACTTCACGATCGTGGAATGCGACGAATCGGCACCGGCTGTCGCGCCGGTGGAAGACGCGAAAACCGAAAGTCAGCGCATTCGTGAAACCATCATCGCACAACTGCCGGAAGGGCAGTTTACCGAAAGCCTGGTCGCGCAACTGATGGACAAAGTGATGAAGGAAAAACAGTCGCTGGAGCAGGCTGACATGCAGCCGGGCTTTAAGTCGGTCACTGGCAAGGGCGGCGTAAAAGTGATCGACGGCAGCAGCGTGAAGTTTGGTCGCTTCGACGGCGCGCAGCCCCACTGCGTCGGCTTAACGGATTTGGTCACCGACAAGGACGGCAGCAGCATGGCCGCCGGGTTCATGCAGTGGGATAACGCGTTTTTCCCGTGGACGCTGAATTACGACGAGATCGATATGGTACTGGAGGGCGAACTGCATGTGCGTCATGAAGGCGAAACCATGATCGCGAAAGCCGGGGACGTGATGTTTATCCCGAAAGGCTCCAGCATTGAGTTTGGCACACCGTCGACCGTGCGCTTCTTGTACGTTGCCTGGCCTGCGAACTGGCAGTCCTGCTAAGGCGGATGTATGAAGGATTTCATTACCGAAGCATGGCTCAGAGCGAATCATACGCTCAGCGAAGGAGCGGAGATCCATCTTCCCGCTGACGCTCGCCTGACGCCATCTGCCCGGGAATTGCTGGAAAGCCGCCATTTGCGCATCAAGTTTCTGGATGAGCAAGGTCGTCTTTTTGTCGATGACGATGAGCAGCAATTACAGCCGGTGCACGGTTTGACCAGCAGCGATACGCACCCTAAGGCGTGCTGCGAACTGTGTCGCCAGCCGGTGGCGAAAAAGCCCGATACGCTGACCCACCTGACCGCCGACAAAATGGTTGCGAAAAGCGATCCGCGCCTGGGATTTCGCGCCGCGCTGGACAGCACCATCGCGCTGGTGGTGTGGCTGCAAATTGAGTTACCGGAGCAGTGGCAGCCCTGGCTTGCCGACATTCGGTCCCGCCTGGGCAACATCATGCGTGCCGATGCGATGGATGAACCGCTGGCCGCGCAGGCCATTGTGGGGCTAAACGAAGACGAATTGCATCGTCTGTCCCATCAGCCGCTGCGCTATCTCGATCACGATCATCTGGTGCCGGAAGCCAGCCACGGCCGCGATGCCGCGCTGCTGAATTTGCTGCGTACCAAAGTGCGTGAGACGGAAGTCGTGGCCGCTCAGGTCTTTATCACCCGCAATTTTGACGTGCTGCGCCCGGATCTTCTACAGGCGTTGAACCGCCTCTCCAGTACGGTCTACGTGATGATGATTTTGTGCGTGACGAAGCATCCGCTCACCGTCAGCCAGATTCAACAGCGACTGGGAGGGGAGCAATGATCATTGAACGTTGCCGCGAACAGGCCTTACGCGCGCCCGCCAGGGTGGTCTTCCCGGATGCGCTGGATGTCCGTGTTCTGAAGGCGGCGCACTATCTGCAACGGCATGGTCTGGCGCGACCGGTTCTTGTCACCAGCCCGTTTGCGCTACGCCAGTTTGCGCTCACTCACCGTATCGCGATGGATGGCATTCAGGTGATTGACCCACAGAGCAATCTGTCTATGCGCGAGGTGTTCGCCGGGCGCTGGCTGGCGCGGACGGGAGAGAAAACACCGCCGGATGCGCTGGAAAAACTGAACGACCCGCTGATGTTCGCCGCCGCGATGGTGAGCGCCGGTCATGCCGATGTGTGCATTGCCGGCAACCTCTCTTCGACAGCGAACGTGCTGCGGGCAGGGCTACGCCTGATCGGTTTGCAGCCGGGCTGCAAAACGCTGTCGTCGATCTTCCTGATGCTGCCGCAGTACACCGGGCAGGCGCTGGGATTCGCCGATTGCAGCGTGGTGCCGCAACCCACAGCGGCGCAACTGGCGGATATCGCCATCGCCAGCGCGCAGACCTGGAGAACCATTACCGGAGAGGAGCCTCGGGTCGCCATGCTGTCGTTCTCCAGTCATGGCAGCGCGCGTCACCCCAATGTCGCCAATGTGCAGCAGGCGACAGAGATCGTTCGTGAGCGCGCGCCGGATTTGATTGTTGACGGCGAGTTGCAGTTCGACGCCGCTTTTGTCCCGGACGTCGCCGCGCAAAAAGCGCCTGCCAGTCCGTTACAGGGCAAAGCCAATGTGATGGTCTTTCCGTCACTGGAAGCGGGCAACATTGGCTACAAAATCGCCCAGCGTCTGGGAGGATATCGCGCCGTTGGGCCGCTGATTCAGGGGCTTACCGCACCGCTTCACGATCTCTCCCGAGGCTGTAGCGTACAGGAAATTATCGAACTGGCGTTGGTGGCAGCAGTGCCGCGCCAGACTGACGTGAGTCGTGAACTCGACTCGCAAACACTGGTTGTATAAAGGTCCCGTCTGGACCCCCTTACCGAAGAGGAAAACACAATGGAAGCATTAGGAATGATTGAAACCCGGGGCCTGGTTGCACTGATTGAGGCCTCTGATGCGATGGTTAAAGCAGCACGCGTGAAACTGGTTGGCGTGAAGCAGATTGGCGGCGGTCTGGTCACCGCGATGGTGCGTGGCGATGTGGCAGCGTGCAAAGCCGCTACTGATGCCGGCGCCGCAGCGGCGCAGCGCATTGGCGAACTGGTTTCCGTACACGTCATTCCGCGCCCGCACGGCGATCTGGAAGAGGTGTTCCCGATCAGCTTCAAAGGTGACAGCAATATCTAAGCTGGATGGCTACGTCTGATCGTGTAGGCCGGAGAAGACGCAAACGCGTCGCCATCCGGCAATGAGATGGCATCGATGCCGGATGGCGCCTCGCTTATCCGGCCTACAGTTTCGGCACGCAACACACAACACATGGAGGCGGGTATGAAGCTGGCAGTCGTCACAGGACAAATTGTTTGTACGGTGCGCCATGAAGGACTCGCGCATGACAAATTGCTGATGGTGAAAATGATTGATGCCGAAGGGAATCCCGACGGGCAGTGCGCCGTTGCAATCGACAGCATTGGGGCGGGAACCGGGGAGTGGGTGCTGCTGGTTAGCGGCAGTTCTGCCCGCCAGGCGCATCGGAGCGAATCCTCACCTGTCGATCTGTGCGTGATTGGTATTGTCGATGAAGTGGTGGCTGGCGGGAAAGTCGTTTTCCATAAATAGGACTGAACATCATGAATCAACAGGATATTGAACAGGTGGTAAAAGCGGTATTGCTGAAAATGAAAGACAGCAGTCAACCTGCCGCCGCCGTTCATGAAATGGGCGTCTTTGCCTCCCTGGATGACGCCGTTGCCGCAGCGAAAGTGGCTCAGCAGGGGCTGAAGAGCGTGGCCATGCGCCAGCTCGCTATTCATGCGATACGTGAGGCGGGTGAAAAGCACGCCAGAGAACTGGCGGAACTTGCTGTGTCAGAAACCGGCATGGGACGCGTCGAAGATAAATTAGCGAAAAACGTGGCGCAGGCGCGCGGTACGCCGGGCGTGGAATGCCTCTCGCCGCAGGTACTGACCGGTGATAACGGTCTGACCTTAATTGAAAATGCGCCGTGGGGGGTTGTGGCGTCGGTCACGCCGTCCACCAATCCGGCGGCAACCGTGATTAACAACGCCATCAGCCTGATTGCCGCAGGCAACAGCGTGGTCTTTGCGCCGCATCCGGCGGCGAAAAAGGTTTCTCAGCGCGCCATTACGCTGCTTAACCAGGCGGTTGTTGCCGCAGGTGGCCCGGCTAACCTGCTGGTGACCGTTGCGAACCCGGATATCGAAACCGCCCAGCGCCTCTTTAAATATCCCGGTATCGGTCTGCTGGTGGTGACCGGCGGCGAAGCGGTCGTTGAAGCTGCCCGTAAACACACCAACAAACGTCTGATTGCCGCAGGCGCCGGGAACCCGCCGGTGGTGGTGGATGAAACCGCTGACCTGGCGCGCGCCGCGCAGTCCATCGTCAAAGGCGCATCCTTCGATAACAACATCATTTGCGCCGACGAGAAGGTGCTAATTGTTGTCGATAGCGTTGCCGATGAACTGATGCGCCTGATGGAAGGGCAGCATGCGGTGAAACTCACCGACGCACAGGCCGAACAGCTTCAGCCGGTATTGCTGAAAAATATCGACGAGCGTGGCAAAGGAACGGTCAGCCGCGACTGGGTTGGGCGTGACGCCGCCAAAATCGCCGCCGCGATTGGGCTGACGGTGCCGGAGCAAACGCGCTTGCTGTTTGTGGAAACGCCTGCCACGCACCCGTTCGCGGTCACGGAACTGATGATGCCGGTACTGCCGGTGGTGCGGGTTGCCAACGTAGAAGAGGCCATTGAGCTGGCGGTCACGCTGGAAGGCGGTTGCCACCATACGGCGGCGATGCACTCGCGCAACATCGACAACATGAACCGGATGGCAAACGCCATTGATACCAGCATCTTCGTCAAGAACGGGCCGTGCATCGCCGGGCTGGGTCTGGGCGGCGAAGGCTGGACCACCATGACCATTACTACGCCAACCGGGGAAGGGGTGACCAGTGCGCGCACCTTCGTGCGTCTGCGTCGCTGCGTGTTGGTGGATGCGTTTCGCATCGTCTGATACCGGCCCCGCAGACTGTCTATAAGGAGAAAAGAGATGGCGCACGATGAACAACGTTGGCTGACGCCGAGACTCCAGAAAGCCGCTGAGCTGTGTAATCAGCATCCCGTCGCCAGCGATTCGCCGCTGTGGCTGGGTATTGATTTAGGGACGTGCGATGTGGTGTCGATGGTTGTCGACCGCGACGCGCAGCCAGTCGCCGTTTGTCTGGACTGGGCTGACGTCGTGCGTGACGGCATCGTCTGGGACTTCTTCGGCGCCGTCACCATCGTGCGTCGCCATCTCGACACGCTCGAACGCCAGCTTGGCTGCCAGTTCACCCACGCGGCGACCTCATTTCCGCCAGGCACCGACCCGCGTATCTCCATCAATGTTCTGGAATCCGCCGGGCTGGAGGTCAGTCATGTGCTGGATGAGCCGACCGCCGTGGCGGATCTGCTGCGACTGGATAACGCGGGCGTGGTGGATATCGGCGGCGGTACGACGGGGATCGCCATTGTGAAGCAGGGCAAGGTGACTTACTCCGCTGATGAAGCGACCGGCGGACACCATATTTCCCTGACGCTGGCCGGAAACCGCCGCATCGAACTGGAAGACGCTGAGCAGTTCAAGCGCAGCAACGCCCGAGAGATTTGGCCGGTGGTAAAACCGGTGTACGAAAAGATGGCGGAGATTGTTGCCCGGCATATCGAAGGGCAAGGTATAGCCGATCTGTGGCTGGCGGGCGGCTCCTGTATGCAACCGGGCGTGGATGAACTATTCCGTAAACGCTTCCCGGAACTGCGGGTGCATTTACCTGAACACAGCCTGTTTATGACGCCGTTGGCAATTGCCAACAGCGGGAAAGAAAAAGCGGAGGGGATCTATGCAAAGTGAATTGCAGACCGCGCTCTTTCAGGCATTCGATACCCTGAATCTGCAACGGATAAAAACGTTCAGCGTTCCGCCCGTCACGCTGTGCGGCCTGGGGGCGCTTAGCGCCTGCGGGCAGGAAGCGCAAACGCGCGGGCTGACGCATCTGTTTGTCATGGTTGACAGTTTTCTGCATCAGGCAGGGATGACCGCCGGGCTTGAACGGAGTCTGGCGATGAAAGGCGTGGCGATGAGCATCTGGCCCTGCCCGGTGGGAGAACCTTCCATCACTGACGTTTGCGCGGCGGTCGCGCAGCTGCGCGAATCAAAATGTGACGGCGTGGTGGCGTTTGGCGGCGGCTCGGTGCTGGATGCGGCAAAAGCCGTAGCGCTGCTCTTTACCAACCCAGGGCAGACGCTGGCGGATATGACGGCGCAGAGCGTACTGCGCCCGCGTCTGCCGCTGATTGCCGTGCCGACAACGGCGGGTACGGGGTCGGAAACCACCAACGTGACGGTGATTATTGATGCGGTAAGCGGACGCAAGCAGGTTCTGGCGCATGCCTCGCTGATGCCGGATGTCGCCATTCTGGATGCGGCGCTGACGGAAGGGGTGCCTTCTCACGTAACGGCGATGACCGGGATTGACGCGCTGACCCATGCGGTTGAGGCGTATAGCGCTCTGAATGCCACGCCGTTTACCGACAGCCTGGCGATTGGCGCTATTGCGATGATCGGCAAGTCGCTGCCGAAAGCGGTGGGGAACGGGCACGACATGGCGGCGCGGGAAAACATGCTGCTGGCGTCCTGCATGGCGGGGATGGCCTTTTCCAGCGCGGGGCTGGGGCTGTGTCATGCGATGGCGCACCAGCCGGGCGCGACGCTGCATATTCCGCATGGCCAGGCGAACAGTATGTTGCTGCCGACGGTGATGGGATTTAACCGCATGGTGTGTCGCGAACGGTTCAGCCACATCGGCCGGGCGTTACTCAACAAGAAAGCGGACGATCGCGACGCGATCGGCGCAGTTAGCGAACTGATTATTGAAACCGGGCTGACAAAACGCCTCGCCGATGTTGGCGCGACGTCCGCGCATTACAGCGCGTGGGCGCAAGGCGCGCTGGAAGATATTTGTATTCGCAGTAACCCACGAACCGCCACACAGGAACAGATTATCGACCTGTACGCGGCGGCACAATAAAGCATACCAGGATGTAGGCCCGATAAGGCGTTCGCGCCGCCATCCGGCAAAAACGCGGCACTATTGCCTGATGGCGCTGCGCTTATCAGGCCTATGAAACACCTGGCAAATGGAGATAGGGCTATGGGAATTAATGAAATCATCATGTACATCATGATGTTCTTTATGCTGATTGCCGCCGTGGACAGGATCCTGTCGCAGTTTGGCGGTTCGGCGCGTTTTCTCGGTAAATTCGGTAAGAGCATCGAGGGGTCGGGCGGTCAGTTTGAAGAAGGTTTTATGGCGATGGGCGCGCTGGGGCTGGCGATGGTCGGTATGACCGCCCTGGCGCCGGTGCTGGCGAAGCTGCTCGGGCCGGTGATTATCCCGCTGTATGAAATGCTCGGCGCGAACCCGTCGATGTTCGCCGGAACGCTGCTGGCCTGCGATATGGGCGGCTTCTTCCTCGCCAAAGAACTGGCGGGCGGCGATGTGGCGGCATGGCTGTACTCCGGCCTGATCCTGGGGGCGATGATGGGGCCGACGATCGTCTTCTCCATTCCGGTGGCGCTCGGCATTATCGAGCCGTCTGACCGCCGCTACCTGGCGCTGGGCGTGCTGGCGGGGATTGTCACCATTCCCATTGGCTGTATCGCCGGTGGTTTAGTGGCGATGTACTCCGGCGTGGAGATCAACGGGCAACCGGTGGAGTTTACCTTCGCGCTGATCCTGATGAACATGATCCCGGTGATCATCGTCGCGGTGTTGGTTGCGCTGGGGCTGAAATTTATCCCGGAGAAAATGATCAGCGGTTTCCAGATCTTCGCTAAATTCCTGGTGGCGTTGATCACTATTGGCCTGGCGGCTGCGGTGATTAAATTCCTGCTGGGATGGGAGCTGATCCCAGGTCTTGACCCGATCTTCATGTCCCCTGGCGACCAGCCTGGCGAAGTGATGCGCGCCATTGAAGTGATCGGCTCCATCTCCTGCGTTCTGCTCGGCGCCTATCCGATGGTGCTTCTGCTGACCCGCTGGTTTGAAAAACCGCTGATGCGCGTTGGCGGCCTGTTAAAAATCAACAATATGGCGGCAGGCGGCATGGTCGCGACGCTGGCGAACAATATTCCGATGTTCGGCATGATGAAACAGATGGATACCCGCGGCAAAGTGATCAACTGCGCCTTCGCGGTCTCCGCTGCCTTTGCGCTGGGCGACCACTTAGGCTTTGCGGCCGCCAACATGAACGCGATGATCTTCCCGATGATTGTCGGCAAGCTGATCGGCGGCGTGACGGCGATTGGCGTGGCGATGATGCTGGTGCCCAAAGATGAAGATGTTCCGGCAGAAACGGAAGTGGAGGCGCAGTCGTGAACACTCGCCAGCTACTGAGCGTCGGTATCGATATCGGCACCACCACCACTCAGGTGATCTTCTCACGCCTTGAGCTGGTTAACCGTGCGGCAGTGTCGCAGGTGCCGCGCTACGAATTTATCAAACGTGAAATTAGCTGGCAAAGCCCGGTCTTTTTTACCCCTGTGGATAAGCAGGGCGGATTGAAAGAGGCCGAACTTAAGGCGCTGATTCTGGATCAGTATCAGGCGGCGGGGATTGCGCCGGAGACGGTGGATTCCGGGGCGATCATCATTACCGGCGAAAGCGCGAAAACCCGCAATGCGCGTCCGGCAGTGATGGCGCTGTCGCAGTCTCTCGGCGATTTTGTCGTCGCCAGCGCCGGGCCGCATCTGGAATCGGTGATTGCCGGGCACGGCGCGGGGGCGCAGACCCTGTCTGAACAGCGTTTGTGTCGCGTGCTCAACATCGACATCGGCGGCGGCACTTCGAACTATGTTCTGTTTGACGCCGGAAAAGTGAGCGGCTCCGCCTGTCTGAACGTGGGCGGCAGATTGCTGGAAACGGACGGTCAGGGGCGGGTGGTGCATGCGCATAAACCGGGGCAGATGATCGTTGAGGCGGTGTTCGGCGCGGGCACTGACGCCCGCTCGCTCAATGCCACACAGCTGGCGCAGGTCGTGCGGAGGATGGCGGATTTGATCGTCGAAATCATTGACGGCGAGCCTTCGCCGCTGGCGCAGGCGCTGATGCAAACCGGATTACTGCCCGCAGGGGTGAAACCGGAAGTGATCACCCTTTCCGGCGGAGTCGGGGAGTGCTACCGCAATCAGCCTGCCGATCCGTTCTGCTTTTCTGATGTCGGCCCGCTGCTGGCGACGGCGCTGCATGAGCACCCGCGCCTGCGTGAGATGAACGTGCAGTTTCCGACGCAAACCGTGCGCGCCACGGTGATTGGCGCGGGGGCGCACACGCTGTCGCTGTCCGGCAGCACCATCTGGCTGGAGGGGGTGGCGCTTCCGCTGCGCAACCTGCCGGTGGCGATTCCACAAGATGAAAGTGAACTGGTGGCCGCCTGGGAACAGGCGCTGACTCAGCTCGATCTCGACCCTGGCACTGACGCATACGTGCTGGCGCTTCCCGCCCGGCTTCCGGTGCGCTACGCGGCATTACTCACGGTCATCGACGCGCTGCTGGCGTTTACCGCGCGTTTTCCCAATCCGCATCCCCTGCTGGTGGTGGCCGAGCAGGACTTTGGCAAAGCCCTGGGCATGTTATTGCGCCCACAGTTACAGCAACACCCGCTGGCGGTCATTGACGAAGTGAGCGTCCGGGCGGGGGACTATATCGACATTGGTACGCCTCTTTTTGGCGGATCGGTTGTGCCGGTGACGGTGAAATCACTCGCATTTCCTTCCTGAGGGAACGACTTATGAAACTAAAGACCACATTGTTCGGCAATGTTTATCAGTTTAAGGATGTAAAAGAGGTGCTGGCAAAAGCCAACGAACTGCGTTCGGGGGATGTGCTGGCAGGTGTTGCGGCTGAAAGCTCACAGGAGCGCGTTGCCGCGAAACAGGTGTTGTCGGAAATGTCGGTGGCGGATATTCGCAACAACCCGGTGATTTCCTATGAAGAGGACTGCGTGACGCGTCTGATTCAGGACGACGTCAATGAAACGGCCTATAACCGCATTAAAAACTGGAGCATCAGTGAGCTGCGCGAATATGTGCTGAGTGATGAAACTTCCGTGGATGACATTGCGTTTACGCGTAAAGGGCTGACTTCGGAAGTGGTGGCGGCGGTCGCGAAGATCTGCTCCAACGCCGACCTGATCTACGGTGGTAAGAAGATGCCGGTGATCAAAAAGGCCAATACCACCATCGGTATTCCGGGCACCTTTAGCTGCCGTTTGCAGCCGAACGATACCCGTGACGATGTACAGAGTATCGCCGCGCAAATCTATGAAGGGCTCTCTTTCGGGGCGGGCGATGCGGTGATTGGCGTTAACCCGGTAACGGACGACGTGGAAAACTTAAGTCGCGTGCTGGATACCGTGTACGGGGTGATCGACAAGTTCAATATTCCGACGCAGGGCTGCGTACTGGCGCACGTCACCACTCAGATTGAAGCCATTCGTCGCGGCGCGCCGGGCGGGCTGATTTTCCAGAGTATTTGCGGCAGCGAAAAAGGATTAAAAGAGTTCGGCGTGGAGCTGGCGATGCTGGATGAAGCGCGTGCGGTCGGCGCGGAGTTCAACCGTATCGCCGGGGAAAACTGCCTGTACTTTGAAACCGGGCAGGGTTCTGCGCTTTCGGCTGGAGCCAACTTCGGCGCCGACCAGGTGACGATGGAAGCGCGTAACTACGGCCTGGCGCGGCACTACGATCCGTTCCTGGTGAATACGGTGGTCGGTTTTATCGGGCCGGAGTATCTCTACAATGACCGGCAGATTATTCGCGCCGGTCTGGAAGATCACTTCATGGGCAAGCTGAGCGGCATCTCAATGGGCTGCGACTGCTGCTACACCAACCACGCCGACGCCGATCAGAACCTCAACGAAAACCTGATGATTCTGCTCGCCACCGCAGGCTGTAACTACATTATGGGCATGCCGCTCGGTGACGACATCATGCTCAACTACCAGACCACCGCATTCCACGATACTGCAACGGTACGTCAGTTACTCAACCTGCGTCCGTCGCCGGAGTTTGAGCGCTGGCTGGAAACGATGGGCATTATGGAAAACGGTCGCCTGACCAAGCGGGCGGGCGATCCGTCACTGTTCTTCTGATGACGCGGGGATGACATACGATGGATCAAAAACAGATTGAAGAAATTGTACGCAGTGTAATGGCGTCAATGGGCGAGTCGCAGCCGCAGGCCCCCGCAGAATCCGCGCCAGCCTGTAGCGCTAAACAATGTGCCGCACCTTCAGCGCCTTTAGCGGCGGAAAGCTGCGCGCTGGATTTAGGTTCGGCTGAGGCGAAAGCCTGGGTAGGCGTGGAGAATCCGCATCGCGCGGATGTGTTGGCCGAACTGCGCCGCAGCACCGCTGCGCGCGTGTGTACCGGTCGCGCCGGCCCACGTCCGCGCACCCTGGCGCTGTTGCGCTTCCTGGCGGATCACTCGCGTTCGAAAGATACCGTCCTGAAAGAGGTGCCGGAAGAGTGGGTGAAAGCACAGGGGCTGCTGGAAGTGCGTTCGGAAATCAGCGACAAAAACCTCTACCTGACCCGCCCGGATATGGGGCGTCGTCTGAGCCAGGAGGCCATTGACGCGCTGAAAGCGCAGTGTGTCGCCAGCCCGGATGTCCAGGTGGTGATTTCCGATGGTTTATCGACGGATGCGATTACCGCCAACTACGAAGAGATCCTGCCGCCGCTGCTCTCTGGCCTGAAACAGGCGGGGCTGAAAGTCGGGACGCCGTTCTTTGTACGCTATGGCCGCGTGAAGATTGAAGATCAGATCGGCGAAATTCTTGGCGCGAAAGTGGTGATTCTGCTGGTGGGTGAGCGTCCTGGCTTAGGTCAGTCGGAAAGCCTCTCCTGCTATGCGGTTTACTCACCACGGGTGGCAACCACCGTTGAAGCGGATCGTACCTGTATTTCGAATATTCACCAGGGCGGCACGCCGCCGGTTGAAGCCGCAGCGGTAATTGTGGATTTGGCGAAACGTATGCTGGAGCAGAAAGCATCCGGCATCAATATGACCCGTTAAGGAGGCAACATGCCAGCATTAGATTTGATTCGACCGTCGGTCACCGCAATGCGCGTGATTGCCTCGGTGAATGACGGTTTCGCGCGTGAGCTTAAATTACCGTCACATATACGTAGCCTCGGTCTCATCACGGCAGACTCTGATGACGTAACGTATATTGCGGCAGACGAAGCGACAAAACAGGCGATGGTGGAAGTGGTGTATGGCCGTTCACTGTATGCCGGAGCGGCCCACGGGCCGTCGCCGACGGCCGGTGAAGTCTTGATTATGTTGGGCGGCCCGAACCCGGCGGAAGTGCGGGCGGGTCTGGATGCGATGGTGGCGCATATTGAAGGCGGCGCAGCGTTCCAGTGGGCCAACGATGCGGAAGATACAGCATTCCTGGCGCATGTGGTTTCGCGTACCGGGTCTTATCTCTCATCAACCTCAGGCATCGCGCTGGGCGATCCTATCGCCTATCTGGTGGCGCCGCCGCTGGAAGCGACGTTTGGCATTGATGCGGCGATGAAATCCGCCGATGTCCAACTGGTGACCTACGTGCCGCCGCCGTCAGAAACCAACTACTCTGCGGCGTTTTTAACGGGGAGCCAGGCCGCCTGTAAAGCCGCCTGCAACGCCTTTACCGATGCCGTTCTGGATATTGCCCGTAATCCCGTCCAGCGCGCGTAAGAGAGGTAGCGATGATCAATGCACTGGGATTACTGGAAGTGGATGGCATGGTTGCCGCCGTTGATGCGGCGGACGCCATGTTGAAAGCCGCCAATGTGCGATTGCTCAGCCACGAAGTGCTCGATCCCGGCCGGCTGACGCTGGTGGTGGAGGGCGATCTGGCGGCGTGTCGCGCGGCGCTGGATGCCGGAAGCGCCGCAGCACAACGCACGGGCCGTGTTATCAGCCGCAAAGAAATTGGGCGGCCGGAAGACGACACCCAGTGGCTGATCGGCGGCTTTAAGCGCCAGCCAACGAAAGTCGGAAAGACGCCAGATGCGCCTGTTACCTCTGAATCCTCAGAAGCGCTGTTGGCGTTATTAGCATCAGTACGTCAGGGAATGACGGCAGGGGAGGTGGCCGCGCATTTTGGCTGGTCACTGGAGCGCGCCAGAAATGCGCTGGAGCAACTCTTTTCTGACGGGGCGTTGCGTAAACGCAGTAGTCGCTATCGTCTGAAGAAAGTATAACCTGTCGGAGGTGCCGGGGACGTTGCGCCCCGGCTTTGAAGATCATGAAAAAGACTCGTACAGCAAACTTGCACCATCTTTATCATGAAGCGTTACCCGAAGACGTTAAACTTACGCCTCTGGTTGAGGTGGATAATGTTCACCAGCGGCTGACAACGGACGTCTATGAACACGCCCTGACGATAACCGCCTGGCAGCAGATTTACGATCAGCTGCATCCCGGTAAATTTCATGGGGAATTCACGGAAATCCTGCTGGATGAAATTCAGGTGTTCCGTGAGTACACCGGTCTGGCGCTGCGTCAGTCTTGCCTGGTCTGGCCGAACTCCTTCTGGTTCGGTATTCCGGCAACGCGCGGCGAGCAAGGTTTTATCGGCACGCAGTGCATTGGCAGCGCGGAGATCGCTACCCGTCCTGGCGGGACGGAGTTTGAGCTGAGCACGCCGGATGATTACACCATCCTTGGCGTGGTTATCTCGGAGGAGGTGCTTACCCGGCAGGCCAATTTCCTGCATCACCCGGAAAGGGTGCTGCATATGCTGCGTAACCAGTCTGCGCTGGAGGTGAAAGAGCAGCATAAAGCGGCGCTGTGGGGCTTTGTCCAGCAGGCGCTGGCGACGTTCAGCGAGAACCCGGAAAACCTGCATCAGCACGCGGTGCGTAAAGTGCTGGGGGACAACCTGCTGCTGGCGATGGGGACGATGCTGGAAGAAGCGCAGCCGATTATAACGGCAGAAAGCGTCAGCCATCAGAGCTATCGAAAATTGCTGTCCCGCGCGCGGGAATACGTGCTGGAGAATATGTCGGAGCCGCTGACGGTGCTCGATCTGTGCAATCAGCTGCACGTCAGCCGCCGCACGTTGCAAAACGCGTTTCACGCGATTCTGGGGATTGGCCCGAACGCGTGGCTGAAGCGGATTCGATTAAACGCGGTGCGGCGGGAGCTGATCAGTCCGTGGTCGCAAAGTTCGACGGTCAAAGAGGCGGCAATGCAGTGGGGGTTCTGGCATCTGGGGCAGTTCGCGACCGATTACCAGCAACTGTTTGCCGAAAAACCGTCGCTGACGCTGCATCAGCGTATGCGCCAGTGGATGTGATGACATTATTGTGCCGGATGCGACGCTTTGCGTCTTATCCGGCCTACGGGGCGCTACCGTTGTAGTTGTAGGCCGGATAAGGCGTTAGCCGTCATCAGGCAAAAACGCGGCCAGGTAAATTACACCCAGTCGCGGACTTTGATAAATTCGCTCAGCGCCGCTTCCGGGCTGCCTTCTTCCGGCTGCCAGTCGTACTCCCAGCGCACCAGCGGCGGCATCGACATCAAAATGGACTCGGTGCGTCCGCCCGTTTGCAGGCCAAACAGCGTGCCGCGATCCCACACCAGATTAAACTCCACATAGCGGCCCCGGCGATAAAGCTGGAAATGACGCTCGCGCTCGCCCCAGGCCATTGCTTTACGCCGCCCGACAATTGGCAGAAAAGCATCGGTATAGCCTTTGCCTACCGCCTGCATAAAGCGAAAGCAGCTGTCGAAATCCGGCGTGTTCAGATCGTCGAAGAAAAGCCCGCCAATGCCGCGCTGCTCATCGCGATGCTTCAGGAAAAAGTAATCGTCGCACCATTTTTTATAGCGCGGATAGACGTCCTCGCCGTAGGGCTGGCACAGATCCCGCGCCGTGCGGTGCCAGTGAATGGCATCCTCTTCAAACGCGTAATAGGGCGTCAGGTCGAAACCGCCGCCAAACCACCAGACCGGCTCCGCGCCGGGCTTCTCCGCAATAAAAAAGCGAACATTGGCATGGCTGGTTGGAATGTACGGATTCAACGGATGCACCACCAGCGACACGCCCATCGCTTCAAAACTGCGCCCTGCCAGCTCCGGGCGGTGTGCCGTCGCGGAGGCGGGCATCGCGTCGCCGTGAACATGGGAGAAATTTACCCCAGCCTGCTCAAAGACACCGCCGTTACGCAGTACCCGGCTGCGCCCGCCGCCACCCGCGTCGCGCTGCCAGCTGTCTTCAACAAAATCAGCGCCATCAACGGCGGCTAACTGCTGGCAAATATCATCCTGAAGGCTGAGCAGGAACTGTTTTACGCGTTGTGCATCGGGTTTCATGATTACCGTTTCTTCGAGTGTGCTTTCTGGTTATCAAACCAGTGGAAATAACTGATCACGCCATTGGCTATCGCGGTGGCGATTTTCTGCCGGAATGCGGTGGTGCCTAACAGACGCTCCTCTTCCGGGTTGGTGATAAATGAGGTTTCTACCAGTACGGAGGGAATTGACGGTGATTTTAGCACCACAAACGCCGCCTGTTCCGTATTGCGACTGTGCAGACGATGCACTGGCTTGATCTTCTTAAGAATATGCGATCCCAGCGTCAGGCTGTTTTTGATGGTGTCGGTTTGCACCAGATCGAACAATACCTGCTGCAACAGATGATCTTTATCGGTCGCTTTTTTCCCCGCGACTTCATCGGCGCGGTTTTCACGGTCGGAGAGGTATTTCGCCATGGCGCTACTGGCGCCGCGATTAGAAAGCGCAAAGACTGAGGCCCCTGCGGCGCTGGGGTTGGTAAAGCCATCTGCGTGGATGGACATAAACAGATCCGCGCCGTGCTTGTGGGCGATTTCCACGCGATCGTACAGGGGAATAAAGGTGTCGCCCGTGCGTGTCAGGCGCGCATCAATCCCCTGGTTGCGCAAAATCGCGCGCACGTTTTTGGCGATCTCCAGCACGACGTGTTTTTCCTTCGAACCGTTGCGACCAATCGCGCCGGTGTCGATACCGCCGTGGCCGGGGTCGAGAACAACAATGCGTCTGGCGCCTGCTTTTTTGGCCTTCGGTTTGCTGTGACCATTACCGGTCTTTAGCGCTTCTTCTTTAGCGATGGCGTGCGACATGCCCGACAGCGTCAGAGCCGCCAGCCCGGCTTTCAGCACCTGGCGGCGCGATGTGAGAGTTTTTAAGGGTTTAAAAGTGCTCATACAGCCTGAGTTGTGAAAATTGAGTTCCAGATGTTATATCGTATCGCGTAATCCGTTACGACTGTTCGTGATGAGAATTGTTTTACTTTTCATTTCAATACGTGACAATCCGTCATTATGCCATTTTTTTCGCCGTTTCGCGTCAGATATTGGCTAAATCAGTCGTTCGCGCCATAATCGGAGTTTTAACCTTGAAAAGGGTCTCAATACCATGGAGATACGCGTTTTTCGCCAGGAAGATTTCGAAGAGGTGATCACCCTCTGGGAGCGCTGCGATTTGCTGCGTCCGTGGAACGATCCTGAAATGGATATCGAACGTAAGCTGAACCATGACGTCAGCTTGTTTCTGGTCGCTGAGGTGAATGGCGAGGTGGTCGGCACGGTCATGGGCGGCTATGACGGCCATCGGGGTTCTGCCTATTATCTTGGCGTACACCCGGAGTTTCGCGGTCGTGGCATCGCCAATGCGCTGTTGAACCGGCTGGAGAAAAAGCTCATTGCTCGCGGCTGCCCGAAAATCCAAATCATGGTGCGGGAAGACAACGACATTGTACTGGGCATGTACGAGCGCCTGGGTTATGAACATTCGGACGCGTTAAGTCTGGGCAAGCGTCTGATTGAAGATGAAGAGTACTGAGTTTCATCCTGCTGACTACGACGGTCATGGGCGCTTGCGCCTGCCTTTTCTGTTCTGGTGCGTGCTGCTGCTTCAGGCGCGTACCTGGGTGCTGTTTGTGATTGCTGGCTCCTCCCGCGAGCAGGGCGATACGCTGCTGAATCTGTTTTATCCCGATCACGATACGTTCTGGCTGGGGTTGTTGCCCGGCGTCCCGGCGGTACTGGCGTTTTTACTGAGCGGGCGGCGCGACGCTTTCCCGGTGCTGTGGCGCGGGCTGCGCGGTTTGTTGATTCTGGCGCAGGGCGTTCTGCTCTGCTGGCAACCGGTGCTGTGGCTGTACGGTGAACCGGTAAACGGCATCGGGCTGGCGCTGGTGGTGGCCGATATTGTCGCGCTTATCTGGTTGCTCTCTAACCGTCGTTTACGCGCCTGCTTTGCACCGGTAAAAGAATAACGGCACTTTTTGGCGAAACCGGACTCCAAACAACGTTGATTAATAAAGAAAGGAAGTGAGATGAAATCGCTGCGTTTGATTTTATGCGCAATGCCGCTGGTGCTGAGCGGCTGTTCAACCCTCTCGTCGGTGAACTGGTCTGCTGCGAATCCGTGGAACTGGTTTGGCTCGTCGACAGAGGTCACTGAGCAGGGCGTTGGGGCATTAACTGCCTCCACGCCGCTGGATGAAAAAGCGATTACTGACGCGCTGGATGGCGACTATCGCCTGCGTAGCGGAATGAAAACCCAGAACGGCAACGTGGTGCGTTTTTTTGAAGCGATGAAAGAGGACAAGGTTGCGCTGGTTATCAATGGCGACCAGGGAACCATCAGCCGTATTGATGTGCTGGACAGCGATATTCCATCGCAGGCAGGCGTTGAAATCGGTACGCCGTTTAGCGACCTTTACAGCAAAGCCTTTGGTAACTGCCAGAAAGCGACGGGCGATGACAGCGCGTCGGTCGAGTGTAAAGCACAAGACAGTCAACATATTAGCTATCTGTTCTCCGGCGAGTGGAACGGCCCGGAAGGGTTAATGCCTCCTGACGACACGCTGAAGAACTGGAAAGTGAGCAAAATCATCTGGCGCCGTTAATTTGCGTCTGAACAAACCGCCTCGCTGAAAAAACGGGTACAATACGCCCATCAATGCCACGCAGCCGTGGCATTCTTATTTTTCAGGAGGAACAATGTCTCAGGTTCAAAGTGGCATTTTGCCAGAACACTGCCGCGCGGCGATTTGGATTGAAGCCAATGTAAAAGGGGATATCGATGCCCTGCGTGCGGCCAGCAAAGCGTTTGCCGATAAACTGGCAACCTTCGAAGCGAAATTCCCTGACGCGCATCTGGGCGCGGTTGTCGCATTTGGCAACAACACCTGGCGCGCCCTGAGCGGCGGCGTTGGGGCTGAAGAGCTGAAAGATTTTATCCCTTACGGTAAAGGTCTGGCGCCAGCAACCCAGTACGATGTGCTGATCCACATTCTTTCACTGCGTCACGACGTGAACTTCTCTGTCGCGCAGGCGGCAATGGCGGCTTTTGGCGAGTGCATCGAGGTGCAGGAAGAAATCCACGGTTTCCGCTGGGTGGAAGAACGCGATCTCAGCGGCTTCGTTGACGGGACGGAAAACCCGGCGGGAGAAGAGGTTCGCCGCGACGTGGCGGTCATCAAAGACGGCGTGGATGCGGGCGGCAGCTACGTGTTCGTTCAGCGTTGGGAACACAACCTGACGCAACTCAACCGCATGAGCGTTCACGACCAGGAGATGATGATTGGTCGTACTAAAGAAGCCAACGAAGAGATCGATGGCGATGACCGTCCGGTCACGTCTCACCTGACCCGCGTGGATCTGAAAGAGGACGGCAAAGGGCTGAAAATTGTGCGCCAGAGCCTGCCATACGGTACGGCCAGCGGCACCCACGGCCTCTATTTCTGCGCTTACTGCGCGCGTCTGTACAATATTGAGCAGCAGTTGCTGAGCATGTTTGGCGATACCGACGGGAAGCGTGACGCCATGCTGCGCTTTACGAAGCCAGTGACGGGCGGCTATTACTTCGCACCGTCTCTGGACAGATTGATGGCGCTGTAATTTCCTTTTGCCGGATGGCGGCGTCGTTTTACCCGGCCTACAGAGCCTTTTTGTAGGCCGGGCAAGCGAAGCGCCCCCGGCAGTCCTGCCTTATCGGTTACTCATGTTTTAACGCCGCGTATATCTGATCCACCACCCAACCGTATGTGGCTATCGGCATCAGCCCGCTGTTAAACATATTCGGGTTCTTTTGCGGGTCGGCGACGGGCGAGTGCGGCTTGTTGCTCAGCATCACAATCGCCATCTGATTGGCCGGGTCGATAACGGTCAGCGTCCCTGTCCATCCGGTATGGCCGTATGCCTGCGCGCTGGCCAGCGTGCCGAATGTCGGCGTCATGGACGCATTGCCGTTAACGCGCCAGCCGAGACCAAACGTGGCATCCTCCGGCGAGGATTGCGTGAACATTTTCACGGTTTCCGGGCTGAACAGCGTCACGTTACCGTACCCTCCGCCATTCAGCATGGTCTGCATCAGTACCGCAATATCGCCGGTATTCGAAAACAGTCCCGCATGTCCTGAAACACCGCCCATCGAGTAGAATGCTTTTTCATCATGCACCTGGCCCCATAGGGTGGTCGTGCGGATATTGGGGAAATGAATCACGCCATCCCGGGTATTGCCGTTCAGTTCCGTCGCGGCGATCTGCTGTTGGCGGAAGCCTTTCTGTAGCGGGTTAAAGACCGTATGCGTTAAACCGAGCGGGCGATAGAGGTTCTCTTCAACATAACGATCGAGCGGCTGGCCCGTCACGGACTCCACGATAAACCCAAGCAGCATATAATCCACATCGCTGTAGATGTGTTTCGTGCCGGGGCGGTACGCCAGCGGCGTGCGTTTGATCATCTCCAGCGTGGTGGCTTTATCCTGCGAATACAACTCGCCCGCGACGGCCTGGTTCGGGTATTGCGGGTCAGCAGGGAAACCGCCGGAATGATGCAGCAAATCCGCAATGCGTAACGTGCTTTTCCCTTTAATCGCATCCCCCGGACGATCGCCAAAATCGGGAATATATTTCGAGATAAGATCGTCCGGCTGTAATTTGCCCTCTGACATCAGTTTTTGCAGGGCAAAGTTCGTGGCATACATTTTTGTATTTGATGCCAGGTCGTACAGGGTGTCAGTGGTTGCCTTGACGGGATGAGACATCAGGACGCTGCCGTCATATTTTTTAGCCTGACCCCAGGCCTTACGATAAACAATATGACTGTCTTTAATAATGAGCAGGTTAACGCTCGGATAACCGGCATCAACCTGTTGCGCTATCCAGTTATCCAGCGCGTTAAGCCGTTCAATATTAAATCCTGCTTTTTCCGGCGCGGCGTCAGTCAATACCGGAAATGGCGCGGCGCTGGCAGTGCAACTGAGCGCCAGCAGGGAAGCAAAAAGTAATGTCATTTTCATGGTATTAGTCCAGATTCACATTACGGCAGCCAAAGAGAGCGGTAAAAATAAATCCGCCAAGATACGCAATCAGCATTCCTCCGGCATATACCGCCATTGCGGGCAGAATACCTTGCGCGGACGTCATTAACGGCAGCGCCACCAGACCGGATGGACCAAAGGCGCTGTTTAAGCCCATCGGCAGACCCGACCAGGCCACTAAGCCGATGAATAGCCCCCCGGCAGCGCCGCCGAGGCAGGCGGTGATAAACGGTTTCATTCGTGGCAGCGTAACGCCGTAAATCAGCGGTTCGCCAACACCGAGTAAGCCGGGAATAATCGCCCCGCGAACCTGGCTGCGTAACACACTGTGTTTTTCTGCTCGCCAGTAGAGCGCCAGTGCGGCGCCGACCTGACCCGCGCCCGCCATAGAAAGAATAGGGAACAGGCTGTTGAATCCCTGGCTACTCATTAATGCCAGATAGACGGGAATGAAGCCCTGATGGACGCCAAACACCACCGAAACAAGAAACAGACCCGCCAGAACGGCGCAGCCCAGCGGGTTGCTGTTGAGGTGGATAAAGAGCCATGACATCCCTTCGAACAGCCAGCCGCCCAGCGGCATGATGATCAGGTAGGCCAGTGCGGCGGTGACCAGCAGGGTTAACATGGAGGTCAACAGCATGTCCAGATCGTCGGGCATAAAGCGTCGGATAAAGCCCTCAATACGCGCGCTGGCCCAGGCGGCGATCAGTACGCCGATAATGTTGCCGCGCGGGTCGATCGGCAGGCCAAAGAAGTCCTCAATACCGGAGAAATAGCCCGTGGTGGCGGCAGGGTTGTATCCCAACAGGAACAGCGAGGCGATGATCGCCCCGTTAACGCCGGTGCCGCCGAAAGCCTGCGCGGCGTTATAGCCAATAAGAATGACCAGAAAGGTAAACAGCCCTTTACTGAACACTTTCATAAAGTTCAGGGCGTCGGGAAGCATACCTTGCGCATCGGCCGGAACGTGCAATACGGTACCCAGCAGCGTGGCAATCCCCAGCAGCAGACCCGCAGCAATAAAACCGGGAATGAGCGGCGTAAAAATAGTGGCGAACTTCGACAGGAATTGCTGAATGCCTGAGGTTTGTTTCGCTTTTAGCTGGCTTTTGGTTTTGGCGGCGATATCTGCCGCCTGCGTGACGGTGCCGCTGTTATCGCTCAGTAGCGCATTCATGGCATCTGCCGCCCGCTGCGCTTTACCGGGGCCAAAAATGACCTGCACCTGGTTATTCGAGAGGACCACGCCTTTCACGCCTTCGAGCGTTTTAATCGCCGGATCGACCCGATCGCTGTCATGTACCGCCAGGCGTAAACGGGTCATGCAGTTCCCGCAGGTGGCAATATTACCCGGGCCACCGACCCGGGAGATAATCGTATTCAGGAGATCATTACTGATTTCTTTTGCCATTCGCTTTATTCCTCTTCCAGTACCTGGCGAATGAAGCCGCCATGTTGCTCAAGACGCAGACTGGCTTCTGTTGCGTTGAGGTTTTTCAGTAGCATGACGATAGCGGTTTTGCAGTGACGGCCACAGGCCATCAGCGCGGCTTCAGCCTGTTGCCCGGTGCAGCCTGTCGCATTTTTCACAATATTTACCTGACGCACGTTGAGTTTTTCGTTCGTGGCGACAACATCCACCATCAGGTTGCCAAACACCTTGCCGGATTTAATCATCAGGCCGGTGGACAGCATGTTGAGAATCAGCTTCTGCGCGGTGCCCGCCTTCATACGGGAAGAACCGCTCACCACTTCGGCGCCGACAACGGGCGTGATGGTAAGCTCCGCCGCCTTTGCTACGGCGCTCCCCGGATTGCAGGAGATCCCGACCGTCCGGCAGCCGAGCGTACGGGCATATTCCAGACCGGCAATCACATACGGCGTGCGACCGCTGGCCGCAATGCCCACAACCACATCTTTTTCATTGAGTGCGAGGGTCTTCAGGTCGTTGACCCCAAGCTCGCGGTTGTCTTCCGCGCCTTCAATCGCATGCTGTATCGCGCGCTCGCCACCGGCGATCAAACCGATAACCAGGCCTGATTCCACGCCATAGGTCGGGGGGCATTCGCTGGCGTCAAGGATACCCAGGCGACCGGACGTTCCGGCGCCGGTATAAATCAGCCGCCCGCCAGCGCTGACCTGCGCATAAATGATGTCGATAGCCGCGGCGATCTCGGGCAGAACCTGCTCCACGGCGAGTGGAACCGTTTTATCTTCATCATTAATGATGCGGCACATATCGAGGGTGGAAGCCCGGTCAATCTCAAAAGAGGCGCGGTTAACACCTTCGGTAATCATATTTTCAAGTTGCATATTACTTACAGCCTTACAGGTTTAGCGCCCATTTCAGGAATGCTTTTTTCTGGGTGTCGTCAGCTTTCAGATACAGTTGCTGTAGCTGGGAGAGCTGGTCATGCGAAGTGGCTGGCGCCGCCGGGGAAGCGGAGCGCGCCGGAGAAGGTATCATCGTGCTGTCATCGTTGACGATGGCGCTCAGGTCGGTGAACACGGTGATGCTGTCACGGTCGAGAATTTTGATATCAAACGGTACGGGTTTCCCGGCCGCCGTCAGGGTGAATACCGGTTTTTGCGCCATCTGACTGGCTTCTTTTTCGTCCAGCGGTTTTCCCGCAGACAGTTGCAGATCCACATTGCCGGAAGCGTTAAACGAGATGATATACGGGTTAGACGTTACGCGACCCCGGTTATTGTTCACCGATTCAGGATTTGCCGGACTGTCGAACTTCACTACCATTTTTTGAGCGCCGTCTGGCAGCGCCACGTCTTTACTAAAAATACTGACTTTTGCCGAACGGGCCGCCAGCACGCTGACGTTATCGCCAATAAAGAGATGCGGAGCGGCAAAAGCCTGGCTGCAAAACAACAGTGCTGCGGCGGACACAAAATATTTCTTCATTTTTACTCTCCCGGAAAAGGGGAATCAGAATTCGTAACGTAAGCCAAGGTGGAAATAGTCATCAGCCGGGTTGCTGCCGCCAAAGGAGACATCATTGCCGTTCGTCCGTTTTTTCCCTTCTTCACCATTACGCCAGGAGTAAGACGCAAATATGGAACTGCGAACGGTGAGTTTGTACTGCGCTTCAAAGGTGGTGTCGCGAAGTTTCAGCCCGTCGCCGTCCTCATTTTTCAGATGGCGATAGCCGGTACGTAACGCCCAGTCCGGGCTGACGTTCCAGACCAGCGTTGCTTCGTAATCTTTATCGGTGCTGTCCGCAGAACCGTCGAGGTAGGTCACTTTATCCTGGGCATAGAGCAGGCCGAACATGAAATCGCCCAGGTAGTAGCGGGTGCCGATGCCATAAAAGGTGTACTTATCGACATTATTATCCGACAGCGTGGATGTATCGTCATGGCTCGCTTTCTCTGTCTGACCGGCAATCACCGGCTGGAGGCGGCCAAAATCGCCCATATCGAGCGTATAGCGAAGGGCGGCATTATAACCGTAATCCAGATCGGAGGTGTTGTTGCCCAGAATATAGGCGGTAGAGAAATCAAAATTGCCGAATGTGTTCTGGTACTGAATGGTGCCGTCCTGACGGAAAACCTGTACCGCCGTCGGGTCAACAAAGTTTGCCTGGCGGGCCATTGCGACATCGGAGCTGGCGAACACATCGCCGATATCCGTGAACATGATCAGGCCGGATGACACGCGCCCGCCGGTCAGCTTGCCGTATTCGGCAAAATCAATCCCTGCCCAGACGTAACGCGCGGTGAAGTCATTCGGGTTTTCCGCGCTGATGTTGTTCGCGTACTCTGCGGCATTTACCTGATACTGCGTAAAACCAATAACGGCCAGCTTGTCATTAATCGCCTGGCGGGCGGAGAAACCGATACGCGCGTCAAAATCGCCCGAGGTGTCGCCTGATTTCTTGTCAGAGATATTGAATCCGAGACGCCCGTAGAGATCGATATTCGATCCGTCATTGGCCTGGTAGATCACGGCGGCATGGCTGGCGCTGGTTGCGAGGAGAGTAAAGATTGCCAGGGACTTCAGAGTACGTTTCATTATGATTATCCTTTTCTGTGTGTAGTTTTTTGTTGCTATGAAAGACGCAAGGAATCATATATTCCATAAAAATATTTACAATAGAATCATTGAATCGTAATACAAATATTGTGAGGGCTATCAAATTCTCACCCGCGTTGTGTTATCCTGCGAACAGTGCGTTGGAATTAATGATTCCATGATGACGGGAGCGGAAGAGCGATGTTGTATCTGGCGAAAATGCGTAATGCAGAGGGAGAGTTAACGGAAAATGAACAGAAAATTGCCAGCTTTCTTTTGGCCCATGTCAGCGAGCTAAAAACCGTTTCTTCCCGCAATCTGGCGAAGCAGCTGGAAGTCAGCCAGTCCAGTATTGTGAAATTTGCCCAGAAACTTGGCGCGAAGGGATTCACCGAGCTCAGAATGGCGCTCATTGAGGAGTACAGCGTCAACCGGGAAAAGAAACATGACACGGCGCTGCATCTGCACAGTACGATTACCAGTGAAGACAGCCTGGAGGTGATTGCCCGTAAGCTGAACAGAGAAAAAATGTTCGCGCTGGAGGAAACCTGTAGTCTGATGGATTTCGATCGCCTGAAGCAGGTGATTAACCTGATCAGCAATGCCCGGCTTATTCAGATTACGGGCGTCGGCGGTTCGGCGCTGGTAGGACGGGATTTATCCTTCAAACTGATGAAAATTGGTTATCGCGTGGCCTGCGAGGTCGATACCCATGTGCAGGCAACCATTGCTCAGGCCTTGCAGGAAGGGGATGTGCAAATAGCCATTTCCTATAGCGGGTCGAAAAAGGAGATCGTGCTTTGCGCTGAAGCGGCGCGTAAGCAGGGGGCGACGGTGATTGCGATCACCTCTTTGACGGACTCTCCGCTGCGGCGGCTGGCCGATTACACGCTGGATACCGTATCCGGTGAGACCGAATGGCGCAGTTCGTCTATGTCCACCCGAACCGCGCAGAACTCGGTGACCGATCTGCTGTTTGTTGGCATGGTGCAGCTCAATGATGTTGAGTCGCTTCGTATGATTGAGCGCAGCAGCGAACTGATTAATCTTTTAGGCAAGAGCTAGGGACTTTTACGTAAGATTTACCCTAATTAGTGAGCTGTTCCGCAGCACTTATTTGTTTTTTCTGTATTTTCAATGTTAATGGAGTGTAAGGCTTCATCGTAGTTTCGCTGGAGACGAGAGTAGCGCATAAGACGCACCGCTTATGCGCTGCAACAGACTGAAAAGGAGAACATTGAAATGGGTAAACTCACGGGCAAAACGGCATTGATTACCGGCGCGTCACAGGGCATTGGCGAGGGGATCGCCAGAGTGTTTGCTCGCCACGGCGCGAATTTAATTTTGCTGGATATCTCCGATGAGGCGGAAAAACTGGCGGATGAGCTGGGCGGACGCGGTCATCGTTGTACCGCCATCAAAGCGGATGTCAGGGATTTTGCATCGGTCGCGGCGGCAGTGGCGCGCGCGAAAAAGATAGAAGGTAAAATTGATATTCTGGTCAACAATGCGGGTGTTTGCCGGTTGGGCAACTTCCTCGACATGAGCGAAGAAGATCGCGATTTCCATATCGATATTAATATCAAAGGCGTCTGGAACGTCACAAAAGCCGTTCTGCCGGAAATGGTTGAACGCAAAGATGGGCGTATCGTCATGATGTCCTCCGTGACCGGGGATATGGTGGCCGATCCAGGCGAAACGGCTTATGCCCTGTCTAAAGCGGCGATTATCGGACTCACCAAGTCCCTGGCCGTGGAGTATGCGCAGTCCGGCGTTCGTGTGAACGCAATCTGTCCGGGTTATGTCCGCACGCCGATGGCGGAAAATATTGCCCGTCAGTCTAATCCTGACGATCCTGAATCGGTACTCACCGAAATGGCGAAAGCGATCCCGATGCGCCGTCTGGCCTGTCCGCTCGAAGTGGGTGAACTGGCGGCCTTCCTGGCGTCGGATGAGTCCAGCTATTTGACCGGGACGCAAAACGTGATTGATGGCGGCAGCACGCTGCCTGAAAGCGTGAGCGTGGGCGTCTGATTAACGCCGCTTTCCTCCTCACGCATGTGGGGAGGGATTCTCTTATTCCCTTTTCGACTTTCAAATCATCAAACGGTATATAAAACCGTTACTCCTTTCGTACCCGTTATAAATATTATGACCATAAGAAAGTCATCAAATTTATAAGGGTGCGCAATGGCTGTTAACTTACTGAAAAAAAGATACCTGGCGCTGAGCGCGATGCTGTTGTTGGCCACGCAGGCGCAGGCAACAGAGCTGCTGAACAGCTCATACGACGTTTCTCGCGAACTGTTTGCCGCCCTTAATCCGCCGTTTGAACAGCAGTGGGCGAAAGATAACGGCGGCGATAAGCTGACCATCAAACAGTCTCACGCCGGTTCGTCAAAACAAGCGCTGGCGATCCTGCAAGGGCTGAAAGCTGACGTAGTGACCTATAACCAGGTCACGGATGTGCAGATCCTGCATGACAAAGGCAAGCTGATCCCTGCCGACTGGCAAAGCCGTTTGCCGAATAACAGTTCACCGTTCTATTCCACGATGGGATTCCTGGTGCGCAAAGGGAATCCGAAAAATATCCATGACTGGAATGACCTTGTGCGTTCCGATGTAAAACTGATTTTCCCGAACCCGAAAACCTCAGGCAACGCCCGTTACACCTATCTGGCTGCATGGGGCGCGGCGGATAAAGCTGACGGTGGCGATAAAGCCAAAACCGAGCAGTTTATGACCCAGTTCCTGAAGAACGTCGAAGTGTTTGACACCGGCGGTCGCGGCGCGACCACCACCTTTGCGGAACGCGGCCTGGGCGATGTGCTGATTAGCTTTGAATCGGAAGTGAATAACATCCGTAAACAGTATGAAGCGCAGGGATTTGAAGTCGTTATCCCGAAAACCAATATTCTGGCCGAATTCCCGGTGGCATGGGTGGATAAAAACGTACAGGCCAACGGTACTGAAAAAGCGGCGAAGGCTTACCTGAACTGGCTCTACAGCCCGCAGGCGCAGACCATCATCACCGACTTCTACTACCGCGTGAATAACCCGGAAGTGATGGACAAACTGAAAGATAAATTCCCGCAGACCGAACTGTTCCGCGTGGAAGACCAGTTTGGCTCTTGGCCGGAAGTGATGAAAACCCACTTCGGCAGCGGCGGCGAGCTGGACAAACTGTTGGCGGCGGGGCGTAAGTAATGTTCGCAGTATCGACAAGACGTGTGCTGCCCGGCTTTACCTTAAGCCTCGGAACCAGCCTGTTGTTCGTCTGCCTGATATTGCTGCTTCCGTTGAGCGCGCTGGTGATGCAGCTGGCGCAAATGAGCTGGGCGCAATACTGGGAGGTTATCACCAACCCGCAGGTGGTAGCGGCCTACAAAGTCACGCTGTTGTCGGCGTTTGTGGCATCAATCTTCAACGGCGTATTTGGCCTGCTGATGGCGTGGATCTTAACCCGCTATCGCTTTCCAGGACGTACTCTGCTGGATGCGCTGATGGATCTGCCGTTTGCCCTGCCGACGGCGGTGGCGGGTCTGACGCTGGCGTCATTATTTTCCGTGAACGGTTTTTACGGCGAATGGCTGGCGAAGTTTGATATCAAAGTGACTTACACCTGGCTTGGCATCGCGGTAGCGATGGCTTTTACCAGCATCCCGTTTGTGGTGCGCACGGTGCAGCCGGTACTGGAAGAGTTAGGCCCGGAATATGAAGAAGCGGCGGAAACGCTCGGCGCAACGCGCCTGCAAAGTTTCCGCAAAGTGGTGTTGCCGGAGCTGTCTCCTGCGCTGGTGGCGGGTATTGCGCTCTCGTTTACCCGAAGCCTCGGCGAGTTTGGCGCGGTGATTTTTATTGCCGGGAACATCGCGTGGAAAACCGAAGTGACCTCGCTGATGATTTTTGTTCGTTTGCAGGAGTTTGACTATCCGGCGGCCAGCGCGATTGCGTCGGTGATCCTCGCGGCGTCGCTGTTGCTGCTGTTCTCGATTAACACCCTGCAAAGTCGCTTTGGTCGACGTGTGGTAGGTCACTAATGGCGGAAGTTACCCAATTGAAGCGTTATGACGCTCCCCGCATTAACTGGGGAAAATGGTTTCTGATTGGCACCGGGATGCTGGTTTCGGCGTTTATTTTGCTGGTGCCGATGATTTATATCTTCGTACAGGCCTTCAGCAAAGGGCTGATGCCGGTCTTACAGAACCTGGCCGACCCGGACATGCTGCACGCGATCTGGCTGACGGTGTTGATTGCGCTGATTGCCGTACCGGTAAACCTGGTGTTTGGCGTTCTGCTGGCGTGGCTGGTGACGCGCTTTAATTTTCCCGGTCGCCAGCTGCTGCTGACGCTGCTGGATATTCCGTTTGCCGTCTCGCCGGTGGTGGCCGGTCTGGTCTACCTGCTGTTTTACGGCTCGAACGGCCCGTTGGGCGACTGGCTGGATGAGCACAACCTGCAAATTATGTTCGCCTGGCCGGGGATGGTGCTGGTCACTATTTTCGTCACCTGTCCGTTTGTGGTGCGTGAACTGGTGCCGGTTATGCTGAGCCAGGGCAGTCAGGAAGATGAAGCGGCGATTCTGCTTGGCGCTTCCGGCTGGCAAATGTTCCGTCGCGTTACGTTGCCTAATATTCGCTGGGCGCTGCTGTACGGCGTGGTGCTGACCAACGCGCGCGCCATTGGCGAGTTCGGCGCGGTGTCGGTGGTTTCCGGCTCGATTCGCGGCGAAACCCTGTCGCTGCCGTTACAGATTGAATTACTGGAGCAGGACTACAACACCGTCGGCTCCTTTACCGCCGCCGCGCTGCTGACGTTGATGGCGATTATTACCCTGTTTTTGAAGAGTATGTTGCAATGGCGCCTGGAAAATCAGGAGAAACGCGCGCAACAGGAGGAAAATCATGAGCATTGAGATTGCCAATATTAAGAAGTCTTTTGGTCGCACCCAGGTGCTGAACGATATCTCGCTGGATATTCCTTCAGGTCAGATGGTTGCCTTGCTGGGGCCGTCCGGTTCCGGTAAAACCACGCTGCTGCGTATTATTGCCGGGCTGGAGCATCAGACCAGCGGGCACATTCGTTTTCACGGTACAGACGTAAGCCGTCTGCACGCGCGCGATCGTAAAGTCGGCTTTGTTTTTCAGCACTATGCGCTGTTTCGTCATATGACGGTGTTCGACAATATCGCCTTTGGCCTGACGGTGCTGCCGCGTCGCGAACGTCCGAATGCGGCGGCCATTAAAGCGAAAGTGACGAAACTGCTGGAAATGGTGCAACTGGCCCATCTGGCGGAGCGTTTTCCGGCACAGCTTTCCGGCGGGCAGAAACAGCGCGTGGCGCTGGCGCGCGCGTTAGCGGTTGAGCCGCAGATCCTGCTGCTGGATGAACCGTTTGGCGCGCTTGATGCGCAGGTGCGTAAAGAGCTGCGCCGCTGGCTGCGTCAGCTGCATGAAGAGTTGAAATTCACCAGCGTGTTTGTCACCCACGATCAGGAAGAGGCTACGGAAGTGGCGGATCGCGTGGTGGTGATGAGCCAGGGCAACATTGAACAGGCCGATGCGCCGGATCAGGTGTGGCGTGAACCCGCCACCCGCTTTGTGCTGGAGTTTATGGGCGAAGTGAACCGTTTGCAGGGAACGATTCGCGGCGGTCAGTTCCACGTTGGCGCGCATCGCTGGCCGCTGGGGTATACGCCAGCGTACCAGGGGGCGGTCGATCTGTTCCTGCGTCCGTGGGAGGTGGATGTCAGCCGCCGCACCAGTCTGGATTCCCCGCTGCCGGTACAGGTGCTGGAGGCCAGTCCGAAAGGTCACTACACCCAATTAGTCGTGCAGCCTCTGGGGTGGTATAACGAACCGCTGACGGTGGTGATGCAGGGGGATAATCCCCCACAGCGCGGCGAGCGGCTGTTTGTCGGGCTGCAAAATGCGCGGTTGTACAACGGCAACCAGCGCATTGAGACGCGCGAAGAGGAGCTTGCTCTGGCAGAATCGGCCTGATAGGTTAATATCACGTAGTTTTGCCGGGTGGCGCTGCGCTGACCCGGCCTACAAATATGATCTGCGTAGGCCCGGTAAGCGAAGCGCCACCGGGCTTTTTACTGGACAGAGAAGTGAACACATTAGAACAAACAATTGGCAATACGCCTCTGGTGAAATTGCAGCGGATGGCGCCGGATAACGGCAGTGAAATTTGGGTCAAGCTGGAAGGCAATAACCCTGCCGGGTCAGTGAAAGACCGGGCGGCGCTATCGATGATCGTCCAGGCGGAAAAGCGCGGGGAAATTAAGCCCGGCGATGTGCTGATTGAAGCGACCAGCGGCAATACCGGTATTGCGCTGGCGATGATTGCCGCACTGAAAGGCTATCGCATGAAACTGCTGATGCCGGACAACATGAGCCAGGAGCGCCGCGCGGCGATGCGCGCCTATGGCGCGGATCTGATTCTGGTGTCTAAAGAGCAAGGGATGGAAGGCGCGCGCGATTTGGCGCTGGAAATGGCCGAACGCGGCGAAGGTAAGCTGCTCGATCAGTTTAACAATCCCGACAACCCTTACGCGCACTACACCACGACCGGGCCGGAAATCTGGCAGCAAACCTCAGGTCGCATCACCCACTTTGTCTCTAGTATGGGAACAACCGGTACGATTACCGGTGTGTCGCGCTTCCTGCGCGAACAGGAAAAACCGGTAACGATTGTTGGCCTGCAACCGGAAGAGGGCAGCAGCATTCCGGGGATTCGTCGCTGGCCCGCAGAATATATGCCGGGTATTTTTAATGCTCAGCTTGTGGATCAGGTGCTGGATATTCACCAGAGCGAGGCGGAAAACACCATGCGCGAACTGGCGGTACGCGAAGGTATTTTCTGCGGCGTGAGTTCCGGCGGCGCGGTTGCCGGTGCGTTACGCGTTGCCCACGCGACGCCGGGGGCCGTGGTGGTGGCGATCATCTGCGATCGCGGCGATCGTTATCTTTCTACCGGCGTCTTTGGCGAAGAACACTTCAGCCAGGGGGCAGGGATTTAGCCTGTAGGCCTGATAAGCGTAGCGCCATCCGGCAACCGTAAAGTACGATCGCCGGATGACGACGCAAAGCGTCTTATCCGGCCTGCAACGTCAAGCGTTACGTTTCTCAACCAGCAGGTCGAGGAAGCGCCACAGTTTCTCGTTCATCTCCTGATAATTCCACTCGCGCATTTCGGCGTTCGAGCGAATAAAGCGCTTCCCTTTTGCCGCAGCCAGTTCCTGTTCTGAATGCTGGATCAGCCCTTCTACCGCCTCGGCGGTAAACTCCATATGGCACTGAAAACCGTAAACGGCGTTACCGTATTGCACGATCTGGCGCGGACATCCTTCGCTTGTCGCGAGAACGACCGACTGATCGGTTAACCCTGGCATATCGTTGTGCCAGTGCCCGACCACAAGCGGAGAGCCGAAATGAGCGAGCAGCGGATTCTGTTTCCCGGCTTCCGTTAGCGTAATCGGGTAGTGGCCGATCTCCTTTTCCGGGCTCTGGCGTACTTTTGCGCCCAGCGCCTCACCAATCAACTGGGAACCAAGACAGATGCCGATCACAATACGACGCGCAGAGATCGCCTGATTAATAAGCCGCTGCTCCGCTAAAGAGTCAAAATATGGGCACTCTTCGAGCGTAGTACGCGGTGACTGCGGGCCGCCAAACACCACCAGCATATCGAAACCATCCGCATTGGCGGGGACAGGTTCACCGGCATACACGCGGGACCAGGAGAGGGGATAACCGCGATCCTCAGCCCATTGCAGATAGGCTCCGGCAGATTCGAAAGACTCATGAACGACAAAATGAACTCGCACTTTTTCTCTCCTGTTAACGTTTTAACGCCTGATGGATATCAGCCGCCAGTTTGTTGATATCGCCGTCGCCCAGCGTCGACAGCGTAATGCGCAGGCCGTGGGCGGGCGCGTTGACGCCAAATGCTTCGCCTTCCCGTACCAGCCAGCCCGCTTTCGCCAGCATAAACGCGATGCCCTGGCTGTGGCTTTTCAACGGCAACCACGCATTCAGCCCATCGCCGGGGGCGTGTGTAAGCCCGGTTCGCTGGAGCGCGCAGGCCAGCTTCTGCTGCTGCGAAGCATAAAATTGCCGGGTCTGCGCCAGCGTTCGCTGATAGTTTTTGTCACTCAGACAGGCATGCACTAAATCTTGCAACAGATGGCTGACCCACTGACTGCCGGAATTAAGGCGCAGGCGCAGTCTGGCTGAGGTGGCGGGATCGCTGGCGACAATGGCGAGGCGCAGATCCGGCCCCAGCGTCTTTGACATCGAGCGAACCACTGACCAGTGTAGCGTCTCCGGGGCGATCACCGGGTGCCAGGGAGATGAAGAGAGCAGGGCAAAGTGGTCGTCGATAATAACCAGCGCTTGCGGGTATTTCGCCACAATGTTCTGTAGCGCGGCGGCGCGGGAGGCGCTCAAACTGCACCCCGTAGGATTGTGGGCGCGCGGGGTTAAAATGACGGCGCGGGCGCCATTTTTCAGCGCCTGTTCCAGCATCTCAGGCTGCATACCTTCGCTATCGACGCCGACGGGGATGGCGGAAAAACCGGCGTAGCGCAGCATACTGATGCTGCTTAAAAAGCAGGGATCTTCCACCGCCACGCTGTCACCCGGCAGTAAATGGGCGCACAGCAGACGCTCGATGGCGTCAATCGCCCCACTGGTGATATCAATCTCGCCTTCGTCAGGTACGGCATCCTGCATCCACTGCTTCGCCCACGCGTGAAGGGCGGGAGAAACGGCCGCATCGCCGTAAAGACGCGGTAACTTATTTATTGTCGAAAAATAACTGCTGAGATCGGGCAGCCGTTGGGGATCGGGATTGCCGCCGGAAAGATCGGTCAGCGGCGTATTGGGGCTGCTTCCTTCCAGCGCGAGCGGAGAAGGCGCACCTTTAATGACCGTACCGTTACGTCCCTGGCTCAGGGCCAGGCCGGATGTCACCAGCCGTTTGTAAGCCGCCGCGACAGTATTGCGGTTCACGTTTAATTCCGATGCCAGTTCCCGCACTGGCGGCAGCGTTTCCCCTGGCGCCAGTGCGCCGGTGGTGACATGCTGACGAATACTGTCAAAGATTTCGCTGGCGGTTTTTCCGTCGATCATTATTGACCTATGACAAAATGAATTTTAGCATATGACGATAATAGTGAGGCGTTAGCCCGCTGTCCAGTGAGAGGAGAGGTAAATGGGGCAGGATAGTGAAATACAGTCAGTGCTCTTCGACGATAAGCATCGGGCTTTACAGACCGACATTGTCGCCGTTCAGTCACAGGTGGTGTACGGCAGCGTAGGCAACAGTATTGCCGTACCGGCGATTAAAGCGCAGGGCTTGCGGGTGACGGCGGTGCCCACGGTGCTGTTCAGCAATACGCCGCATTATGAAACGTTTTACGGTGGCATTATTCCTGCCGACTGGTTCAGCGGTTATCTTCAGGCCTTAAATGAGCGGGATGCGCTGCGTGAGCTTAAAGCGGTCACGACAGGCTATATGGGCAGTGCGGAACAAATCGTTCTGCTGGCGAAATGGCTGGAAACGGTGCGGATCGCGCATCCTGAGGTGTGTATTCTGGTTGATCCGGTGATTGGCGATACGGACAGCGGAATGTATGTGAAAGCGGAAATCCCGCAGGCGTATCGTCATTATCTGCTGCCGCTGGCGCAGGGGCTGACGCCGAATGTGTTCGAGCTGGAGATGCTCAGCGGCAAACCGTGCGGCACGCTGGATGAAGCGGTTGCAGCGGCGAAATCGCTGCTCTCCGACACGCTGAAGTGGATTGTGATCACCAGTGCGCCAGGCCAGACGGCGGATACCATCAATGTGGCGGTGGTGACGAGCGGCGGCGTGGATGTGATTGAACACCCGCGTGTGGAAACCGATTTAAAAGGGACGGGCGATCTGTTCTGCGCCGAACTGGTGAGCGGTATTGTGCAGGGGAAAGCGCTGACGGCGGCGACGCGACATGCCGCAGAGCGTGTGCTGGAGGTGATGACCTGGACGCAGCGCTGCGGGTGTGATGAGTTGATTCTGCCACCGGCAGGGGAGGCGCGATGAAGAGCTATCGGCTGGTGGTTCGCCAGCAGGGGCGTGTGGTTGGTCACTTTGAAACGAGCGGGCTTGATGCGCTGGAGGATATCTGCGTGGCGCGCGCGATGTTCGGCATTGCGGGCGGCTATCAGTGTGAATTGCTGGTGTCGGACTCGGAGAAGCGGATGCTGGAAAGCGGGCCGGAAGGGATGAAGATCCTGATGCGCGAGAAGTGCTATCGTCCGGTCACCTCGCTGTTGTGAGTGCGTAACTATGCCGGATGGCGGCGAAAAACGCCTTATCCGGCCTACGATCTTTTATTGTAGGCCTGATAAGCGCAGCGCCATCAGGCAAACATCGCCTTATTCGGCATACGACATTTTATTGTAGGCCTGATAAGCGAAGCGCCATCAGGCAATCATCGCCTTATCCGGCCTACGATATTTTGTTGTAGGCCTGATAAGCGCAGCGCCATCAGGCAATCATCGCCTTATCCGGCCTACGATCTTTTATTGTAGGCCTGATAAGCGCAGCGCCATCAAACAAACATCGCCTTATCCGGCCTACGATATTTTGTTGTAGGCCTGATAAGCGAAGCGCCATCAGGCGCGGTTTTACCGTAACCAGGATAAAAAAATGGCGCCAGTCGGCGCCATTTTTCCCTGCGGCAAGAATTACTTCTTGATGCGGATAACCGGGGTTTCACCCACAGTCACGCTACCGGACAGTTTGATCAGTTCTTTGATTTCGTCCATGTTGGAGATAACAACCGGAGTCAGGGTAGACTTGGCTTTTTCTTCCAGCAGCGGCAGATCGAACTCAATTACCGGATCGCCAACTTTAACGCGTTGACCTTCTTCAGCAATACGCTTGAAGCCTTCGCCTTTCAGTTCAACGGTGTCGATACCGAAGTGAACGAACAGCTCAATGCCGCTATCCGATTCGATAGAGAACGCATGGTTGGTTTCAAAGATTTTGCCGATGGTGCCGTCTACTGGCGCGACCATTTTGTTACCGGTTGGTTTGATAGCAATGCCATCGCCAACGATTTTCTCGGCAAAAACTACATCCGGCACGTCTTCGATGTTGACGATCTCGCCAGAGAGCGGAGCAACAATCTCAATAGTTCCGGTGTCTTTCTTATCATCAGAAACCAGAGATTTTAGTTTATCGAACAAACCCATGATCTTCTCCTAAGCAGTAAATTGGGCCGCATCTCGTGGATTAGCAGATTGTTTTTTCTTCAATGAACTTGTTAACCAGCGTCATTAACTCGTCCGTTGTCGGTTGAGCAAGAGCCTGCTCTGCTAACACCTTCGCATCTTCGAAGTTCGTGTTACGGATAATCTTCTTAATGCGCGGGATAGAAATGGCGCTCATAGAGAATTCGTCCAGACCCATCCCCAGCAACAGAAGTGTAGCACGTTCGTCGCCTGCAAGCTCACCACACATGCCAGTCCATTTACCTTCAGCATGAGAAGCATCAATAACTTGCTTGATCAAGTTCAGCACGGACGGTGACATTGGCTGGTAAAGATGTGAAATCATATCATTACCACGGTCAACTGCCAGGGTGTACTGCGTTAAATCATTGGTGCCGATACTAAAGAAATCAACTTCTTTGGCTAAATGACGAGCAATGGTTGCCGCAGCCGGTGTTTCCACCATCACGCCAATCTCAATGCTTTCATCAAATGCTTTACCTTCGTCGCGCAGTTCCTGTTTGTAGATTTCAATCTCTTTGCGCAGCGCGCGAACTTCTTCAACAGAGATGATCATCGGGAACATGATGCGCAGTTTACCGAACGCAGAGGCGCGCAGAATGGCACGAACCTGATCACGCAGGATCTCTTTGCGATCCATAGCGATACGTACCGCACGCCAGCCCAGGAACGGGTTCTCTTCTTTCGGGAAGTTCATGTACGGCAGTTCTTTGTCGCCGCCGATATCCATAGTACGGACGATAACCGCCTGAGAGCCGCAGGCTTCAGCGACGGCTTTGTACGCCGCAAACTGTTCTTCTTCAGTCGGCAGCGCGTCACGGTCCATGAACAGGAATTCAGTACGATACAGACCAACGCCTTCCGCGCCATTGCGCTCTGCGCCTTCAACGTCACGAACGGTACCGATGTTGGCGCAAACTTCTACCTGATGACCGTCCAGCGTGATAGCCGGCAGATCTTTCAGTTTAGCGAGTTCCGCTTTCTCGGTTGCAACCTGCTCCTGAACGGCGCGCAGTTTTTCAATTTCTTCGTTGGTTGGGTTGACGTAAACCTGATTGTTTACGGCATCCAGAATCAGATAGTCGTCGTTTTTCACCTGAGAGGTGACGTTACCGGTGCCCACGATGGCCGGCAGTTCCAGAGAACGCGCCATGATAGAGGTGTGGGAGGTACGGCCGCCTGCGTCAGTGATGAAACCCAGCACCTTTTGCAGGTTCAGCTGTGCGGTTTCTGACGGGGTCAGGTCAGCGGCAACCAGGATGACTTCGTCCTTGATTGCGCTCAGGTCGATGATTGCCAGACCCAGGATGTTGCGCAGCAGGCGCTTACCAATGTCACGCACGTCAGCCGCACGTTCTTTCAGGTATTCATCATCCAGTTCTTCCAGGGCAGTGGCCTGACCTTCGATAACTTCATGCGCAGCTGCGTCAGCTGTCATGTTCTTATCTTTAATCAGGGCTATGATTTCCTGCTCCAGCTCCTCATCTTCGAGCAGCATGATATGCCCTTCAAAGATGGCTTCTTTTTCTTCACCGAACGTTTCACCAGCTTTCGTTTTGATCGCTTCCAGTTGCGCAGATGCCTTGGCACGACCGCTCAGAAAACGTTCAACTTCCTGATCAACCTTGTCGGCAGAAATTTTTTTCCGGTCAATGACGATTTCGTCTTCTTTCAGCAGCAGTGCTTTGCCGAAAGCGATACCCGGGGATGCTAAAATGCCTGAAATCATAACCCTACCTTACTTGTGACTGATTTTTAAAAGAACCCGGGAACTTACTCGAGTTCCGCCATCAGTTTGACCAGATGCTCTACCGCTTTTTGTTCGTCTTCGCCTTCAGCAGCGATGGTGACAACGGTGCCCTGAGTCAGGCCCAGAGTCTGTAGTTTGAACAGGCTTTTTGCGCTGGCGCTTTTGCCGTTGGAAGTCACAGTAATCTCAGAAGTGAAGCCTTTCGCTTCTTTAACAAACTGAGCAGCAGGGCGGGTGTGCAGACCGTTCGGAGCGGTAATGGTAACTTCTTGCTGGAACATTGTATTTCCCCAACTTATAGGTTTAGTGTTGTGGAACTAAAGTCTAGCCTGGCGGTTTGACTTTAGCCTGTATTGTTAGCGTCGGCGTAAACGGGACGCGACACACCAGGTGTTATGCGCAATCCGTTGCTGGCAACTGCTGGCCGCTGACGTTTCGCTCGTCATTAAACATTATGCCGTGAAAGGAAGACTTGAACCAAATCATTAAATCGATTCAGCTAGCGCTTTTCCTGTAACGATTAATTTCGGGCATCAAAATAATTAGTCTGGTTAAATACCAGACCCGGCAGGGTGAATCAATGCCAGGAGGGTTGAAAATTTGAAGCAGGCCACAAAAAAGCACCCAAAAGGGTGCTTTTTTACGCGTTTTTAACATGCTGGCATTACTGTTGCAGTTCTTTTTCAGTAAAGAGATCGGCAAACAAAGCAGTGCTCAGATAACGCTCACCCGATGACGGTAGGATAACCACAATATTCTTATTGGTAAAGGTTTCATCTTCCTGGAGCTTAAGCGCTGCCGCAACGGCCGCGCCGGAAGAGATCCCCGCCAGTATACCTTCTTCTTCCATCAGGCGACGAGCGGTGGAAATGGCTTCTTCATTTGTGATACCGACAACTTTATCAATCAGTTTCAGATCGAGGTTGCCCGGAATGAAGCCTGCGCCAATGCCCTGAATTTTGTGCGGGCCGGGCTTCAGTTCTTCACCAGCCAGCGCCTGCGCGATAACCGGAGAGTCGGTCGGTTCTACTGCTACGGTAATGAGGTCCGTTTTGCCTTTGGTGCCTTTGATGTAGCGGGTGACGCCTGTCAGCGTACCGCCGGTGCCGACGCCGGAGATAAAGACATCGACCTGACCATCGGTATCTTCCCAGATTTCCGGGCCGGTGGTTTTTTCGTGAATTTCCGGGTTAGCCGGGTTGCTGAACTGCTGAAGCAGCAGGTATTTTTCTGGATCGCTGGCGACAATCTCTTCCGCTTTCTGGATAGCGCCTTTCATGCCTTTCGCGCCTTCGGTCAGTACGAGGTTCGCCCCCAGCGCTTTGAGCAGTTTGCGACGCTCAACGCTCATGGTGTCCGGCATGGTCAGCGTCAGCTTGTAGCCACGCGCGGCAGCAACATAAGCCAGCGCGATACCGGTGTTGCCGCTGGTCGGTTCCACCAGTTCGACGCCCGGTTTCAGCACGCCGCGTTTTTCGGCATCCCAAATCATATTGGCACCGATACGGCATTTAACGCTGAAGCTCGGGTTACGTGATTCCACCTTCGCCAGAATGCGTCCGTTACCGATACGGTTCAGTCGAACCAGCGGCGTATGACCGATAGTCAGCGAGTTATCTTCAAAAATCTTACTCATGGCCTGTCCTTAACTGTATGAAATTGGGATACATGGGCTAGCATACCTGCTCAGAGAATATGCGGAAGTAAGGATTTAGCATATCTATATTCGGAAGGGAAATAATGGTTACCTGGATGGAATAAGGAGCGGCATAAGCCCCTCCTTTTTTATACAACTATTTTACAGGTTTATGGGGGTGCTGTGATTCATTTCCATGACCCATGTCTGGAACGGTAGCAATCAACCCACATCGCCGTTGCGCCACACACGGCGACGGGCATGATCACCAGGTTAAGCACCGGGATCATGGTGAACAAACTGGTTAACGCGCCGAACTGCATATTGGCGACTTTCTGCGTGCGCAGGGCGGTGCGCATCTCTTTGAACGGGACTTTGTGGTTGTCGAAGGGATAGTCGCAATACTGAATCGCCAGCATCCACGCGCTGAACAGGAACCACAGCACCGGGGCGACGGTTTGCCCGACTCCTGGAATAAAATAGAGAATTAACAGCACAATGGCGCGCGGCAGATACCAGATGAACTTTTGCCATTCGCGTTTCATAATGCGCGGCACATCTTTCATAATACCCAGTACGCCGGTATCTGGCGGCGTTGCGCCGGTCAGGCGCGCCTCAAGCTGTTCCGCTAGCAGCCCATTGAAAGGGGCGGCGATCCAGTTGGCAATGGTTGAAAAGAAATAGCCGAAGACCAGTAAAACCGAGATGACCGCAATGGGCCACAGCAGATAGCTTAACCACTGCAACCAGTCGGGAACGTGGCTCATCAGCGAAGGGATCCAGACGTCCAGTTGCGTAAACAGCCACCAGAATGCGCCGCCCATCAGCAAAATGTTTACCAGTAACGGCAAAATAACAAAGCGACGGATCCCCGGTTGCGTGACCAGTTTCCACCCCTGTGAGAAATAGTAAAAGCCGCTGCGAGGTGCAGTTGCGGATGATGACACCATAATCAGGACATGCTCCTTTAATAAAGCCCCGGGTAAACTTTGCGTATCTTACCGGGTTGTGACGCGTTCGCCAGTTAAGAAATGTTCGAAAAAACAGCAAAAAGCACGATTTCGTTCATCTTTATGCTGTGAAAGCCAAGAGCGCACTTGCACTTGACGTAATCGGCAAATACTCTTAGTGAGTAAATGTTTGCCGTGGTGGCAAGGTGTTAGAACAACAGAGAATATAATGATGCAGGATTTGCGTCTGATATTAATCATTGTTGGCGCGATCGCCATAATCGCTTTACTGGTACATGGTTTCTGGACCAGCCGTAAAGAACGATCTTCTATGTTCCGCGATCGTCCACTGAAACGCATGAAGTCAAAACGTGACGACGATTCTTACGACGATGACGTCGAAGAAGAGGAAGGCGTGGGTGAAGTTCGTGTTCACCGCGTGAATCATGCCCCCGGCAACGCTCAGGAGCATGATGCGCCTCGTCAGTCGCCGCAACACCAATACCAGCCGCCTTATGCGTCTGCGCAGCCTCGTCAACCGGCTCAGCAGCCGCCTGAAGCGCCAGCGCAGCCGCAGCAACGGCCGCAGTATGGGCAGCCGTCGCAACCGCAACCGGCACAACAACCGGCACAGCCTGTGCAGCAGCCAGTACAGCAACAGCCGGTAGCGCCGCAGGTTCAGTCTGCGCCGCTACAGCCTGTCCAGCCAGCGCCACAGCAAACTGCGCCTCAGCCTGCTCCGCAGACTTTCCAGCCAGCGGAACCTGTCGCAGAGCCTGCGCCAGCGCCTGAACCGGCAGTGGAAGAAGCGCCCGTCGCGGAAAAACCGCAGCGTAAAGAAGCGGTCATTATTATGAACGTCGCCGCTCATCATGGCAGCGAGCTTAGCGGCGAAGTGCTGCTGAACAGCATCCAGCAAGCGGGTTTCAAATTTGGCGATATGAATATTTTCCATCGCCACCTGAGCCCGGATGGCAGCGGCCCTGCGTTGTTTAGCCTGGCCAACATGGTGAACCCGGGAACGTTTGATCCTGAAATGACCGGTGATTTCTCCACGCCGGGGGTCACTATCTTTATGCAGGTGCCTTCTTACGGCGATGAACTGCAAAACTTTAAGCTGATGCTCCAGTCTGCGCAGCATATCGCTGATGAAGTCGGCGGCGTGGTGCTTGATGACCAGCGCCGGATGATGACGCCGCAGAAACTGCGTGAATATCAGGATCGCATTCGCGAAGTGAAAGAATCCAACGCCTGAGAAACCCAGGCGTGATCCCCCCTTTCTGAACCCCCGCCTGTCGGGGGTTTTTTATCATTGATGGTGCGATATGGAATCAATCGAACAACAACTGACAGAACTGCGAACCACGCTTCGCCATCATGAGTATCTTTACCATGTGATGGATGCGCCGGAGATCCCGGACGCTGAGTATGACCGTCTGATGCGCGAACTTCGTGAGCTGGAAGCGCAGCATCCAGATTTAATTACGCCGGACTCCCCGAGCCAACGCGTCGGAGCGGCGCCGCTGGCGGCGTTCAGCCAGATTCGCCACGAAGTGCCCATGTTGTCGCTGGACAACGTGTTTGATGAAGAGAGTTTTCTGGCGTTTAACAAGCGCGTGCAGGATCGGCTAAAAAACAGCGATAAACTGACCTGGTGCTGCGAGCTGAAGCTGGACGGTCTGGCTGTCAGCATCCTGTATGAAAACGGCGTGCTGATCAGCGCGGCAACGCGTGGCGATGGAACGACCGGCGAGGACATCACCTCCAATGTGCGTACCATTCGCGCTATTCCGCTGAAGCTGCGTGGCGATAACATTCCGGCGCGTCTGGAGGTTCGTGGCGAAGTTTTCCTGCCGCAGGCCGGGTTTGAAAAAATTAATGAAGAGGCGCGCCGCACCGGTAATAAAGTGTTTGCCAACCCGCGTAACGCTGCGGCGGGGTCGTTGCGCCAGCTTGATCCGCGTATTACCGCGAAGCGACCGCTCACTTTCTTTTGCTACGGCGTCGGCATTCTGGAAGGTGGCGAACTGCCCGATACGCATCTGGGGCGCTTGCTGCAATTCAAAGCCTGGGGGCTTCCGGTAAGCGACCGGGTGACGCTGTGCGACTCTCCCGAAGCGGTGCTGGACTTCTATCACAAAGTGGAAGAAGACCGCCCGACGCTGGGTTTTGACATTGACGGCGTGGTGATTAAAGTCAACTCGATGGCGTTGCAGGAACAGCTTGGATTCGTCGCCCGCGCGCCGCGCTGGGCGGTGGCCTTTAAGTTCCCGGCGCAGGAGCAAATGACGTTTGTACGCGATGTAGAGTTCCAGGTGGGGCGGACTGGCGCGATCACGCCCGTCGCCCGTCTCGAACCGGTGCATGTTGCGGGTGTGCTGGTCAGCAACGCCACCTTGCACAACGCGGATGAAATTGAGCGTCTTGGCCTGCGCATTGGCGACAAAGTGGTGATTCGCCGCGCGGGGGATGTGATCCCGCAGGTGGTGAACGTGGTGCTTTCCGAACGCCCGGAAGAGACGCGCCCGGTCGAGTTCCCGACGCATTGCCCGGTGTGCGGTTCTGATGTCGAGCGCGTGGAAGGCGAAGCGGTCGCTCGCTGTACCGGTGGCCTGATCTGCGGCGCGCAGCGCAAAGAGTCGCTCAAGCACTTTGTTTCCCGCCGGGCAATGGACGTTGACGGCATGGGCGATAAAATTATCGACCAGCTTGTCGAGAAAGAGTATGTCCACACCCCGGCAGATCTGTTCCGTCTGACGGCAGGCAAACTGACGGGCCTGGATCGTATGGGGCCGAAATCGGCGCAGAATGTGGTGAATGCGCTGGAAAAAGCGAAAGAGACCACCTTCGCGCGATTCCTCTATGCGCTCGGTATCCGCGAAGTGGGCGAAGCCACGGCGGCAGGGTTGGCGGCGTACTTCGGTACGTTAGAGGCGCTGGAAGCGGCCTCTATCGACGAACTGCAAAAAGTGCCGGATGTCGGCATTGTGGTTGCTACGCACGTCTTCAACTTCTTTGCTGAAGAGAGTAACCGGGACGTGATCGGGCAGTTACTGGCGGAAGGTATTCACTGGCCTGCGCCGATCGTGGTTAACGCCGACGAAATCGACAGCCCGTTTGCCGGTAAAACGATCGTCCTGACGGGCAGCCTCAGCCTGATGTCGCGAGATGATGCGAAAGCGCGCCTCGTGGCGCTGGGGGCGAAAGTGGCGGGCAGCGTATCGAAAAAAACCGATCTGGTGATTGCGGGCGAAGCGGCGGGATCTAAGCTGGCGAAAGCGCAGGAACTGGGGATTGACGTGATCGACGAAGCAGAGATGCTCCGCTTACTGGGTGTCTGATATGGAAAAAGAGCAGCTGATTGAGATAGCCAACACGGTGATGCCGTTCGGCAAGTACAAAGGGCGTCGGCTCATTGATGTGCCGGAGGAGTATTTGCTGTGGTTTGCCCGTAAGGATGAATTTCCGGCGGGAAGACTGGGCGAGCTGATGCAAATCACGCTGCTGATTAAAACCGAGGGGCTGACGCAGCTGGTGCAGCCCCTGAAACGACCTCTTTAAGCCTTCGCGGCGCGGCCTTCTTGCTGCGCCTGCAACTTATCGGTCTGGCGTTTGTAGCGACGCGCCAGCATCGCGCAGACCATCAACTGGATCTGATGGAAGATCATCAACGGCAGCACCATCATCCCAATCACTGAGGTGGGAAACAGGATATTGGCCATCGGGATGCCGTTCGCCAGACTCTTTTTCGACCCGCAGAAGACAATGGTTATCTCATCTGCTTTGTTGAATCCGAACCTGCGGGCGGCAAACACGTTAACGCCAATGACAATCGCCAGCAGCACAAGGCTGACGACGACAATAAACAACAACGAGCCCCATCCCACTTTGTGCCAGATACCGTTAACGACGGCTTCGCTGAATGCGGAATAGACGACCAGCAGAATGGAGGTCTGGTCCGTTTTTGCAATCCACTTTTTATGACGCGCGACCCAGTTGCCAATCCACGGACGCGACAGGTGCCCCAGCACAAACGGCAGCAGCAGTTGCAGCATGATCTTGCCGACCTGTTCCAGGCTGCCTTCCGCTCCGTGGATATTCATCACCAGGCCGACGAGCAGCGGCGAAAGAAAAATCCCCAGCAGGCTGGAGGCCGATGCCGAACAGACGGCCGCAGCGACGTTTCCTCCCGCCAGAGAGGTAAAGGCGATGGCAGACTGTACGGTCGCGGGCAAAATACACAGGTACAGGAAACCGGTATACAGCATGGGATCGACATTGACGGGCGCCCACCAGGCAAATAACACCCCGAGAACCGGAAACAGGATGAAGGTGCTGCACATTACCCACAGGTGCAGTCGCCAGTGGCTGCCGCCTGCGATAATGGCTTCGCGTGAGAGTTTTGCGCCATGCATAAAAAACAGCAGCGCAATCGCGGCGGTGGTTAAGCCTTCAAAAAACGGAACGAAATCCCCTTTGGCCGGAAAAAAGGAGGCCAGCAAAACGACGGTGATAAGCGTCAGCGTGAACGGATCAAGAATACGAAAAAGTTTCATAAAAACTCCTGAAAGTCGATGCAGGTATTTTGCTTTTTTCCGTTTGAGAAATAAAATTGATTTATTGCATCTATATATGAATTTAACAGATGAATTATTCTCTGCGTCAACTTCGTATCTTCGTCACCGTTGCTCAGGCTAAAAGCTTTAGTCGGGCAGGGGACGTCATTGGTCTGAGTCAGTCTGCGGTGAGCCACAGCGTAAAAGAGCTGGAACGGCAGACGGGAGTTAAGCTGTTGGATCGCACCACGCGAGAAGTGACGCTGACGGAAGCGGGTCAGCAGCTGGCGGGGCGTCTGGAGCGTGTTCTCGATGAACTGCACAGTACTCTGCGGGAAGCCGGAAGAGTGGGGACGCAGTTAACTGGCACCGTGCGCGTGGCGGCCAGCCAGACGATTTCCGCGCATCTTATCCCGCAGTGCATCGCGCAGAGTAACCAGCTGTACCCGGAAATTGATTTTGTACTGCACGATCGTCCCCAGCAGTGGGTGCTGGAGAGCATTCGTCAGGGTGATGTGGATTTTGGCATTGTCATCGATCCCGGGGCTGTTTCGGATTTGCAATGTGAAGCCGTGCTGTCGGAACCCTTTTTGCTGTTGTGTCGCCAGGATAGCCCGTTAGCGCAGCGGGAGTGGGTTAACTGGCAGGATCTTAAACATGAGCGGCTGGTATTGCAGGATTACGCCTCCGGCAGCCGCCCGTTGATTGACGCGGCTTTCGCGCATTTTGCTATTGATGCCACGATCGTGCAGGAGATTGGGCATCCCGCAACGCTGTTTCCGATGGTGGAGGCGGGGATTGGCATCAGCGTGTTGCCCGCGCTGGCGTTACCGCTGCCTCAGGGAAGTCATTTGCAGGTGAAACGGCTGACGCCCGTCGTCGAAAGGCAGTTGATGCTGGCGAGACGCAAGAACCGGTCGCTCTCTACGGCGGCTCAGGCGCTGTGGGACGTCGTGCGCATGCAGGCCAGTGAACTTACCGCTGGCCGTGCACGCGATCCGTTGTATCAGATATAAACATCAATTTGGTGATCGTCGGAAGGCGCGTTGACACCTTCGGCCCTGAGTTGTTTCTGCTCCTGCTTCTGCTGCGTTTCTTCTGCCTGCTGGCGCTGTAATTGCGCCAGCTGCGCCTGCAACATTTTAATTTGCGTCTGTATCAGTTCCTGCTGCTTTTGTTTCTCTTCTGTGCTGCCACTGCCGTCAGCAACCTCTTTGAGCTGCTGTGTAAGCTTTGTAATTTGCTGCGTGATGCGTGAGATTTGCGCAGACAGATCGTTACCGGTAGCGGCTTTGCTGCCCGTGCTGCCGCTCTGAACGGCGGAGACTGAAGTGTTGATCGTCGTCATTACCATTTCCTCTTGCCTTAAAACATTAATATCGGCAGAGGTGAACAGACCTTCAGCAGTCCCTGCCATTTCTGGTGGGCAAATCAGGCAAAGTCTGACCATTTTATTTTACGTATCAATATACATTTTATATCGATCGTCCGGGAAAACGGTATTGGTAATCGGCTGGTTACTCTCGTTATAACAACGACGTACCCAACGTATTTATCGATTATTCCGTTTTTAAGGACCCCTTATGACCCACACCCTTTTTTCGCAGAATCCCTGGTACAGCGCTGACATCATTCGCGCGCACAAGCCTGATTTTACCCCGCGTGTTGCTTTCATCCTTGGCTCCGGTCTGGGAGCGCTGGCGGAGCAAATTGAAGACGCGGTGGCGATTTCTTATGCGCGTTTGCCTGGTTTTCCGGTCAGTACCGTTCACGGGCATGCGGGGGAACTGGTGCTGGGGAATCTGGCTGGAGTCCCGGTGGCATGTATGAAAGGGCGTGGGCACTTTTACGAAGGTCGCGGCATGACGATCATGACTGACGCGATCCGTACCCTGAAACTGCTGGGCTGTGAACTGCTGTTTTGCACTAACGCCGCCGGTTCTCTGCGCCCGGAAGTCGGGCCAGGCAGCCTGGTCGCGTTGAGCGATCATATCAATACGATGCCAGGCACGCCGATGGTGGGGATGAACGACGAACGCTTTGGCGATCGCTTCTTCTCGCTGGCCAATGCCTACGATGCGGATTACCGCGCCATTCTCCAGCGCGTTGCAGGGGAAGAGGGCTTCACGCTTCACGAAGGGGTGTTTGTCTCTTATCCGGGGCCGAACTTTGAGACGGCAGCGGAAATTCGCATGATGCAGATCATCGGTGGCGACGTGGTGGGAATGTCGGTCGTCCCGGAGGTGATTAGCGCGCGCCATTGCGGACTAAAGGTGGTGGCCGTATCCGCGATCACCAATCTGGCGGAAGGGCTGGGTGATGTGAAACTGTCCCATGCGCAAACGCTGGCGGCGGCTGAGCTTTCCCGGCAGAACTTCATCAATCTGATTTGCGGCTTCTTACGCCAACTGGCTTAAAACACAAAATAATAATGGCCCTGCTTGCAGGGCCGTACTTTACGGCAAGGAACGAAAAAATGGGTATTACGTCCCGCTTAAAAGTCATGTCGTTTTTACAATATTTTATCTGGGGAAGCTGGCTGGTGACCCTGGGTTCTTACATGATTAACACCTTACATTTTACTGGCGCTAACGTTGGAATGATTTACAGCTCAAAAGGGCTGGCGGCGATTATTATGCCGGGCATTATGGGGATCGTCGCCGATAAATGGCTGCGTGCCGAGCGTGCATATATGCTCTGCCATCTGGTGTGCGCCGGTGCGTTGTTGTATGCCACGACCGTGACCGACCCGGATGCGATGTTCTGGATAATGTTAATTAATGCAATGGCCTATATGCCGACTATTGCCTTATCCAACAGCGTTTCTTACGCCTGCCTGGCGCAGTCTGGGCAGGACCCGGTTACTGCATTCCCGCCCGTTCGCGTCTTTGGCACCGTGGGCTTTATTATCGCTATGTGGACGGTCAGCCTGATGGGGCTGGAGCTAAGCAGCGCGCAGCTGTACATTGCCGCTGGCGCTTCGCTGTTACTGGCGCTGTATGCCTTTACGCTACCGAAAATTCCGGTGGCGAAGAAGAATACGTCCGCCACGCTTGCCAGCAAACTGGGGCTGGATGCGTTTGTCTTATTCAAAAATCCGCGAATGGCGATTTTCTTTCTGTTTGCGATGATGTTAGGGGCTGTGCTGCAAATTACGAATGTTTTCGGTAATCCCTTCCTGCACGATTTTGCCCACAATCCGGCGTTTGCCGACAGCGTTGTGGTGAAATATCCCTCCATCCTGCTGTCTGTTTCCCAAATGGCTGAGGTGGGTTTCATTCTGACTATCCCGTTCTTTCTGAAACGCTTTGGCATTAAAATCGTGATGCTGATGAGTATGCTGGCATGGACGCTGCGCTTTGGCTTTTTTGCGTTTGGCGATCCATCCCCGTTTGGCGTTGTGCTGCTGCTGATGTCGATGATTGTTTACGGTTGCGCTTTCGACTTTTTCAATATTTCAGGATCGGTATTTGTTGAGCAGGAAGTCAGTTCGACGATCCGCGCCAGTGCGCAGGGGCTGTTTATGACTATGGTCAATGGCGTAGGCGCCTGGGTCGGGTCAATTTTGAGTGGTATCACCGTGGACTACTTCTCGGTGGACGGCGTGAAAGACTGGCAGACCATCTGGCTGGTATTCGCCGCTTATGCGCTGGCGCTGGCAGTGATTTTTGCGCTGTTTTTCAAATATAAACATGAGCCAGAAAAATGGCTGGCGAAACCACTGGCGCACTAACGGCTGAAACGGCAGGGCGCCTGCCCGCCGTTTCAACGTCCCTGAGACAAATGTGCTAACGTTGCGCATTATTCCTTATCTGTGGAGCGCAATAATCATGGAACGCGTACATCGTATAGATCTTAAATTATTGCGCTATTTTCTCGCTGTTGCTGAGGAGCTGCATTTTGGCCGGGCGGCGGCGCGTCTGAATATGTCTCAGCCTCCTCTGAGTATTCATGTCAAAGAGCTGGAAAATCAGCTTGGCACGCCGTTGTTTGTTCGCCATTCCCGCAGCGTGGCGTTAACGCATGCGGGGAAAATTCTCATGGAAGAGTCGCGGCGTTTGTTGTTCAGCGCGAATCAGGCATTTGCGCGCGTGGAACAGATCGGACGCGGTGAGGCAGGGCGCATTGAACTGGGTGTTGTGGGCACGGCGATGTGGGGGAAAATGCGTCCTGTGATGCGCCGTTTTTTGAAAGAGAACCCCAATGTCGAGGTGTTATTTCGCGAAAAAATGCCTGCGATGCAGATGGCGTTACTGGAACGACGCGAGCTGGATGCTGGCATCTGGCGGATGGCGATCGAACCGACGGAGGGATTTACCAGTCTGCGTTTACATGAATCCGCATTTCTGGTGGCGATGCCGGAAGATCACCCTCTGGCTTGCTGCCCGGCGATCCCTCTTGATGCGTTACGCAACGAATATTTCGTCACCATGCCTTCGATTCATACCGACTGGGCATTTTTGCAACGTGTTTGTCAGAAAGCCGGATTTACGCCGATGATAGTGCGTGAAGTTATGGAGCCGCAAACGGTGCTGGCGATGATCAGCATGGGGATTGGCATTACGTTAATCGCGGACAGTTATGCGCAGATGAACTGGCCGGGCGTGGTGTTCCGCCCTCTGGAAGAACGTATTCCGGCAGATTTGTATATTGTTTACGAGCCGCAGCAGGCAACACCGGCATTAACGAAGTTGATTGATGCGCTGATTCGTTGAGCATTGCCTGATAAGCGAAGCGATAAATATCGCGCATAGCAAAAAGGCGCCTTTAGGGCGCCTTTTTACATTGGTGGGTCGTGCAGGATGACTCGCTTCACTCGCCCTTCGGGCCGTCGCCGCTAGCGGCTCCGTTGTCTCACTACGTTCGACCCGAACCTGCTACAGGTTCGAATCATAAATATCGCGCATAGCAAAAAGGCACCTTTAGGGTGCCTTTTTACATTGGTGGGTCGTGCAGGATTCGAACCTGCGACCAATTGATTAAAAGTCAACTGCTCTACCAACTGAGCTAACGACCCGAAGTGGTGGGTGATGACGGGATCGAACCGCCGACCCCCTCCTTGTAAGGGAGGTGCTCTCCCAGCTGAGCTAATCACCCACTTCGGTACTTCATTTTACTGCAAGAAATCCAGCTGGCGAGAAAGTGGTGGGTGATGACGGGATCGAACCGCCGACCCCCTCCTTGTAAGGGAGGTGCTCTCCCAGCTGAGCTAATCACCCACTTCTCAATTTCTTGCTACACGGCGGAGACTACATAAAGTAGTTGGTGGGTGATGACGGGATCGAACCGCCGACCCCCTCCTTGTAAGGGAGGTGCTCTCCCAGCTGAGCTAATCACCCCCGCTGTGTGGAGTCGCATTATAGGGAGAGTTGAAAATGAGTCAACGCATTTTCTAAAGAAATTGTCCGTTCGTCGTAAATTTAAACAAAACGATCGCGAATTACTCCGTTCAGCATGATTTGTATACGAAAATCGCAAAGCGTGATGTTCCAACCCGAACAACATTGAGGAATCAGACCACGGTGATAGAATACCAGCCTGATAATCTTTCCCGGATTTGCCGGTTGTCGGCATCTTTAATAAACGTAAGGCCATTTCATGAAAATCAAAACTCGCTTCGCGCCAAGCCCGACAGGCTATCTGCACGTCGGCGGCGCGCGTACTGCTCTTTACTCCTGGCTTTTTGCACGTAACCACGGCGGTGAGTTTGTGCTGCGTATTGAAGACACCGATCTCGAACGCTCCACGCCGGAAGCTATTGAAGCCATTATGGATGGTATGAACTGGCTGAGCTTGGAATGGGATGAAGGCCCGTATTTCCAGACCAAACGTTTTGATCGTTACAACGCGGTGATTGATGAGATGCTGGAAGCGGGTACGGCATATAAATGCTACTGCTCCAAAGAGCGTCTGGAAGCGCTGCGTGAAGAACAAATGGCGAAAGGCGAGAAGCCGCGTTACGACGGCCGCTGCCGTCATGGTCACGAACATCATTCTGACGATGAGCCTTGCGTTGTGCGTTTTGCCAACCCGCAGGACGGCTCCGTTATTTTTGACGACCAGATCCGTGGGCCGATCGAATTCAGCAACCAGGAGCTGGACGATCTGATCATTCGTCGTACCGACGGTTCCCCGACCTATAACTTCTGCGTGGTTGTGGATGACTGGGATATGGAAATCACCCATGTGATTCGTGGCGAAGACCATATCAACAACACGCCGCGCCAGATTAACATCCTGAAAGCGCTGAACGCGCCGGTTCCAGTGTACGCGCACGTTTCCATGATCAACGGCGACGACGGTAAAAAACTGTCCAAGCGTCATGGCGCGGTCAGCGTGATGCAGTATCGTGACGACGGCTACCTGCCGGAAGCGCTGCTGAACTACCTGGTGCGTCTGGGCTGGTCCAGCGGCGATCAGGAGATCTTCACCCGTGAAGAGATGATCAAGCTGTTCTCGTTGAATGCCGTGAGCAAATCCGCCAGTGCGTTCAACACTGACAAACTGCTGTGGCTGAACCATCACTACATCAATTCTCTGGCGCCGGAATATGTGGCAACGCACCTGCAATGGCACATTGAGCAGGAGAATATCGATACCCGTAACGGCCCGCAGCTGGCTGAACTGGTGAAACTGCTGGGCGAACGCTGCAAAACACTGAAAGAGATGGCGCAAAGCTGCCGCTATTTCTATGAGGACTTTGCTGAGTTCGACGCGGATGCGGCGAAAAAACACCTGCGCCCGGTCGCGCGTCAGCCGCTGGAAGTGGTGCGTGATAAGCTGGCGGCCATCACAGAGTGGAGCGCAGAAAACGTACACCATGCAATTCAGGCGACAGCCGATGAGCTGGAAGTGGGGATGGGGAAAGTCGGTATGCCGCTGCGCGTTGCCGTCACCGGCGCAGGCCAGTCTCCGGCGCTGGACGTCACGGTGCATGCGATTGGTAAATCCCGCAGCATTGAGCGCATCAATAAAGCGCTGGCTTTTATCGCGGAACGTGAAAATCAGCAGTAAGGTGTATTAACCGTAGGCCGGATGGGGGTTGCGCCGCCATCCGGCCTGTTGCCCGATGGCGCTGCGCTTATTGGGTCTACGATTCATCAAGGCCCAAACGGGCGAGAAAACCGCGTATGCCTTCTCGCGACAGAAACTGCGCCAGCTTTTCCTGCTCTTTGGACGACATGTTTTCCACGGCATCAATAATCTGGCGATAGGCGTGGCTGCGCACAACGTGGCTGTATTCGGCAAGCGGCTCCTCCGCCTGATAAAACGCAGAATGGTTGCGGAAGGCAGGGATGTTAAGAATAAATTCCTGTACGCGAGCATCAATGTGAATGAGCCTTGCCCGACCGCCTTTTACGCCCGGAAACTTTTCAGTTTCCCATCCTTGTTCTCTGATCCACCGATTAACGGTTTGTCTGGCGACGCCAAGGCACTCCGCCAGCTCTTCGGTCGTCATTTTGCTGCGTAATTTTTTCATATTATTTGCTATCGCGAATCCCTAAGCGTTGTAACAAACCGGTAATCCCTTCACGCAAAAGCAAAGACGTAAAGTGCTTCTGTTCAGATGGCGTCATCTCTTTGGCCAGCGTGACCAGCAGCGATTCAAGAGAGGTATCGCTGGTTAACGAAAAGGATTCCGATGCTCCCTCCGCAGAACGCTCGGCGCTGCGGATATATTCGCGAACCTGCTCATTAACGTGTACCAGCCGGGCTTTTCCTCCCTGTACGCCTGGTTTGGGCGACGTCGTCCAGCCTTCCTTGCGCACCCATTTATTGATGGTTTGTCGGCTGTAACCGGTCAGATTAGCGAGTTCTTCTGGCGTCATCCGTTCCTTGAACATAACGATTCCCTGAATAGTCGTATGGTTAATTAGCGGTTCACTTTATAGCATCATTTTAGTTGAAACCGTGACGCGTTTAACTACTAAATGCGAGTTGTTACGCAATGTTCTTCATTTGCCTGCTTTTTCAGCGATTGAATTTGCCGGCGGCATTTTGCCGTTGACACATGCGAAGGGAATTCATATGATGCCGCCCGTCAACTCGACAAGCTTTACGTGACGGGGCTATAGCTCAGCTGGGAGAGCGCTTGCATGGCATGCAAGAGGTCAGCGGTTCGATCCCGCTTAGCTCCACCAAATTTGAATCCCAACAAATCTGGTACGTAAAAGCATCGTGGGGCTATAGCTCAGCTGGGAGAGCGCTTGCATGGCATGCAAGAGGTCAGCGGTTCGATCCCGCTTAGCTCCACCAAAATTTGAACCCTCGCTGAAAAGCGGGGGTTTTTTGTATCTGCGTTCCCGCCATTTTTGTAATACAGTTTCAGTAAGCGTCAATACCTTTGTATCAAATGAAAGAACGTGTAAGAGCGCCTGATATCAGGCCTGTGCAGGTTTGCTTCGCGTCACGAATAAACTTATTATTTGTGTGCCTTATAGCGTGACTGATGAGAACAGGGAATCTATGCAGGATAAGCATAACTTACTAAAAAATATAAGAATATTTATCGTTTCTTTGACGCTATCCATTGTCGGCATACAGTTCTCCCGCTCTATTTCTCCGCTCGCCGTTGTCGATGACAGCTCTATTTTCCTGGCCTGGCTGCCGCTATGCGTCATGTTTTCCGTGCTTTTCTTATTTGGCCGACGCGGTATTGTCCCCATCATTTTAGCGATGATGGCGACCAATCACTGGAACCTTCATCTCCCGTTAATGCAGGCAGCGGTGCTGTTATTTTGTCAGACCTTTTCCGTATTGGGCATTTGCGGGATTGTCCGCTGGCAAGTGGGGGCGCGCTGGCGTCATGGATTGCCTGACAGGAATATCTGGTTGCGTATCTTCTGGCTCGGGTTTGTCGCGCCGGCGGGCATCAAAGCCAGCATGTATCTCGCGGGGCATTGTCTGGACTACCCTGTTGCGATATCAACATTCTTTGGTACGGCAACCATTATTTATACTATCGTGGATATTCTGAGCCTGATTTCAGCGGTCCTGATTTTCACTATGCTCTTTTATTATCCTCTGCGGATGATAATCAACCCGCGCTATTGCCGCATTTTCTGGCGCAGGGACATTGCGCCGTATCTGGTCAAAGAGAAGCGTCTGTTTACCCTGACCTGGATCTCCGTCGTCGTGGCGCTGATCGTTCTGATGTGCGCGCCTTTTGATGCCGACTATATTGCCGGTTATCTGGTGCCCGTCTTTTTTATTGTTTTTACGCTCGGCGTGGGCAGGCTGAGTTATCCGCTGCTGAACCTCAGCTGGGCCATCTCTGCGCTGTGCCTGCTGGTGTATAACCGGAATTTCTTGCAGGGCGTCGGCTCCGAATATTCACTGGCCTTTATCCTCTCTGTTCTCATCTCCTTTAGTATTTGCTTGCTGTATATGGTGTGTATTTATCAACGCAGCGAATGGTTGAACCGACAGTGGCATGGTCAGGCATTAACCGACCCGTTGACGCGTCTTCCTAACATTCGCGCGCTGGAGCAATTTTTGTTGCAGGGAACAGGACAAACGGTTTGCTGCCTGCGGATGGAAAACCTGGAATTTTTGAGTCGACATTATGGCATGCTGATGCGCGTTCATTGCAAACGCTCGGTGTGTCGAATGCTGCAACCGTTCCTGCAAGAAAACGAGAGCGTATTTCAGGTGCCAGGCAGCGAATTGTTGTTAGTGCTTCGCGGCCCTGAGACGGAAGCCCGCCTGCAACATATGGTTAATCTCCTCAATAGCCGCAAAATTTACTGGAACAATACCGGGCTGGACATGGAATACGGCGCCGCGTGGGGCGCTTACGACGGCAGGCAGGAGACGCTGCAACCCCTGCTGGGGCAGCTTAGCTGGCTGTCGGAGCAATCCTGCGCGAACCACCGGGTTATGGCGCTGACCCAAAGCCTTGATGCGGTCTCCGATCAGACGACGGAACGGGTATTACTGCTGCAAAAGGTTCGCAAAGCGCTGGAGAACGGCGATCTGGTTTTGTACGCGCAACCGATTCTCAACGCGCAGGGGAAAGGGTATGCGGAGGTTCTGGCGCGACTGAAAAGTGATGACGGCATCATGACGCCGGATCAGTTTATTCCACTGATTGCCCAATTTAACCTCAGCGCCCGCTTTGATTTACAGGTTGTGGAAGCCCTGCTGCGATGGATAGCTACCCACCCGACGACAGCGCCGGGCGCCCGTTTCTCGGTCAATTTAATGCCGTTGACGTTACTGAATAAAGAGAGCGCATCACGCATTATCGGCCTGTTCAGGCGTTATGGTATTACGCCAGAAAGCGTGATCATCGAAATCACCGAAGAGCAGGCGTTTTCCAATTCTGAAATCAGCACGCAGAATATTGCGCAACTGCGGAATTTCGGTTTCAGGATAGCCATTGATGATTTTGGTACGGGATACGCGAACTATGAACGTCTTAAACGCCTGCGGGCAGACATCATCAAGATTGATGGTTGCTTCATAAAAGACATTATGACGGACTCTCTGGATGCGATGATCGTGAAATCAATTACCGATCTCGCGAAAGCGAAATCCTTATGCGTGGTTGCCGAATTTGTCGAGACGCCGGAGCAGCGGGAATTACTCTTAAGCCTGGGCGTGAACTATCTACAAGGTTATCTGATTGGGCGACCGCGCCCGCTGGAAGCGCTACAGCTATAAAAAAACCGGGGAACATGTCCCCGGTTGCGCGTCGTAAGGCCAGATGAAGGCGTTTGCGCCGCCGCCTGGCGATACCGTAATTACAGCACCAGCGCTGCGATAGACGCAGACAGTACGCTCACCAGCGTTGAGCCGTACACCAGTTTCAGACCAAAACGTGAAACCACGTTGCCTTGCTCTTCGTTCAGACCTTTAATCGCGCCTGCGATAATCCCGATGGAAGAGAAGTTAGCGAAGGAGACCAGGAATACAGAGATGATGCCTTCCGCGCGCGGAGAGAGCGTAGAGGCGATTTTCTGTAGATCCATCATGGCGACGAATTCGTTAGATACCAGTTTGGTCGCCATGATACTGCCTACCTGAAGCGCTTCATTCGCCGGAACCCCCATGACCCAGGCCACCGGGTAGAAGATGTAACCCAGAATGCCCTGGAAGGAGATGCCCAGAACGGCCGCGAACAGGGCGTTCAGCGCCGCGATCAGGGCGATAAAGCCAATCAGCATCGCCGCAACGATAATCGCGACCTTAAAGCCCGCCAGAATGTATTCGCCCAGCATTTCGAAGAAGCTCTGACCTTCGTGCAGGTTAGACATCTGAATATTTTCTTCGCTGGCTTCGACGCGATACGGGTTGATCACTGACAGAACGATAAAGGTGCTGAACATGTTCAGAACCAGCGCCGCAACGACATATTTCGGCTCCAGCATGGTCATGTACGCGCCCACGATAGACATGGATACGGTAGACATCGCCGTTGCCGCCATCGTGTACATACGATTGCGGGACATTTTGCCGAGGATATCTTTATACGCGATAAAGTTCTCAGACTGGCCCAGAATCAGGGAGCTGACGGCGTTAAATGATTCCAGTTTACCCATCCCGTTGACTTTGGATAAGAGGAAACCAATCGCGCGAATCACAACCGGCAGAACGCGGATGTGCTGAAGAATACCGATCAGCGCGGAAATAAAGACGATGGGGCAAAGGACTTTCAGGAAGAAGAAGGCCAGGCCCTGATCGTTCATGCTGCCGAAAACGAAGTTGGTCCCTTCGTTGGCAAAACCGAGAAGTTTTTCAAACATCTCGGAGAAACCTTTCACGAAGCCCAGGCCAACGTTTGAGTTCAGGAAGAACCAGGCCAGTAAAACTTCGATAACAAGCAGCTGAATGACGTAACGAATGCGAATTTTTTTACGGTCATGGCTTACCAGCAGTGCGAGTACCGCAACAACAGCGAGGGCCAGGACAAAATGAAGGACGCGGTCCATATTTGCTCCAAATATGAGGCAGGTTTAATTTCCGTGCACATTCTATGCAACAACAATAAAGAAAACGAGATCAAACACACACTATAATAAGGAGCTGTGATGAGATTCAAAATTAGTGATCTGGAATACGTTTCTGTTATGTTTAGTATGGAAGTGAAAAGTTATGTCATTGTGCTAATCTCATACAATTAACAAACAACCTGGTTTTGTTTTTCGACCCTCCCTTGCTGACCCATAGCCTGGCGCTATCAGAGATATCAACGTTACCCATTAAAATGCACTTGATAATCATTCTCAATAAACATAGCATAAAACATAGCAAAGGCTATGTTTCTGAGGCAAAAGATGACAAACGATCGCGTTGAAAGCAGTAGTGGACGAGCGGCGCGCAAGTTGAGGCTCGCATTGATGGGCCCGGCGTTCATCGCCGCGATCGGATACATCGATCCCGGTAACTTTGCGACCAATATCCAGGCCGGGGCCAGCTTTGGCTATAAATTGCTGTGGGTGGTTGTCTGGGCGAACCTGATGGCGATGCTCATCCAGGTTCTGTCGGCCAAACTGGGGATTGCGACAAGCAAAAACCTGGCGGAGCAAATTCGCGATCATTACCCGCGCCCTGTCGTCTGGTTCTATTGGGTTCAGGCGGAAATCATCGCGATGGCCACCGACTTAGCGGAATTTATCGGGGCGGCGATCGGCTTTAAACTCATTCTCGGCATCTCCCTGTTGCAGGGGGCGGTGCTGACGGGTATCGCCACATTCCTGATTCTGATGTTGCAGCGTCGTGGGCAAAAACCGCTGGAAAAAGTGATTGGCGGATTACTGCTGTTTGTGGCCGCAGCCTATATTGTGGAACTGATTTTTTCGCAGCCAAGCCTGGCGCAGCTGAGTAAAGGGATGATCATCCCCAGCCTGCCGAACTCTGAGGCGGTATTTCTGGCCGCCGGGGTGCTGGGCGCGACCATCATGCCCCACGTTATCTATCTGCACTCCTCTTTAACGCAGTATCTGCACGACGGCTCCCGGCAGCAGCGCTATGCCGCCACCAAATGGGATGTGGCGATAGCGATGACGATTGCAGGGTTCGTGAACCTGGCGATGATGGCGACCGCTGCCGCCGCGTTCCATTTTAGCGGGCATACCGGTATTGCCGATCTTGATCAGGCGTATCTGACGCTGGAACCACTGCTTAGCCATGCTGCGGCGACGGTGTTCGGCCTGAGCCTGGTTGCGGCGGGGCTCTCTTCCACCGTGGTCGGTACGTTGGCGGGGCAGGTTGTGATGCAGGGATTTGTTCGCTTTCATATTCCGCTGTGGGTACGCCGCACCATCACGATGATGCCGTCGTTTATCGTTATTCTTATGGGGCTTGATCCAACCCGAATCCTGGTGATGAGCCAGGTCCTGCTGAGTTTCGGCATTGCGCTGGCGCTGGTGCCGTTATTGATTTTTACCAGCGATCGCACATTGATGGGCGATCTGGTGAATACCCAATGGGTTAAGTACATCGGCTGGATGATTGTGGTGCTGGTGGTGGCGCTGAATATCTGGTTGCTGGTAGGAACCGCGCTGGGGTTGTGATCTGAAGACCGTATAGCCAGGGAAGTTAAGAGAAATGGTTGAATCGGTATTGCTGATAAAAACACAATTCGAAAATAGCCCCGTTCAAACGGGGCTATTTTTAATGACGGTGTCCGTGACCCCGGCCAGGGCGGTGGTCGCGATCGCGCCAGCCTTCGCGGTAGCCGCGTTCATAGGCTTTGCGCTTATCCCAGCCGCGATGATAGCCATTATCGTGTCGCCACCAGCGATTTTTACGCCATTCATAATGGTGGTGCCAGTAATCCCGGTCGCGCCAGTATCTGCCGTCCCAGTAGTTACCGTAATTATCGCGATCGCCAATTTGTAATTTTATCGATGGCAACAGGGTGATTTCGCCAGCGTTCGCGGCAAGCGGTGTAAAAGCCAATAAGGCTGCCGCCAGAATCAGTGACCTGAACATTCTTTTTCTCCTTCACGATCGAGCCGTAATCGGCCTGTTAACGCAATATTACGGGGCGGTAAAGCCCCGTTTCATCGCCTTAACTCTTAAATCATGAGTGAGAGCACTTTTTGCTAAAAAGTGATTATTGGCTGCCGTTCAGGATTGCGTTGATTTCTGCGCATTCGGCGGGAGAAAAATGACGATTCGCCAGCATCCCCACGGCATCTTCAATTTGCGCGGTCTTGCTGGCGCCAATCAGCACTGACGTCACCTTGTCGTCGCGCAGCACCCAGGCCAGCGCCATCTGGGACAGTTTTTGCCCCCGACGTCCGGCCAGCGCATTTAACTGGCGCACTTTTTCCAGTTTCTCCGGGGTAATCTGATCCGGGTTAAGGAAGCGGCTTCCGCTGGCGGCCCGGGAATCAGCCGGAATGCCGTTGAGATAACGATCGGTTAATTGCCCGCCCGCCAGCGGTGAAAAGGCGATACTGCCGACGCCTTTCTCCTGCAATAATGCCAGCAAGCCGTCTTCGACCCAGCGCTCAAACATCGAGTATTTGGGCTGGTGAATCAGGCACGGCGTGCCCAGGTCGTCCAGGATCTCAATGGCCTGTCTGGCCAGATCCGCCGGATAGTTGGAAATCCCGACGTACAGCGCTTTTCCCTGACGAACAATATGATCCAGCGCTTTCATCGTCTCTTTGAGCGGCGTTTCTGGGTCAGGGCGGTGGTGATAGAAGATATCGACATACTCCAGCCCCAGACGTTTCAGGCTTTGATCGAGGCTGGCTATCAAATACTTGCGCGAACCCCAGTCACCGTAAGGGCCATCCCACATGGTATAACCCGCTTTAGTGGAAATGATCAGTTCATCGCGCCACGGTAAAAAATCTTCCTGTAGGATACGGCCAAAATGGCGCTCTGCTGAGCCTGGCGGCGGGCCGTAATTATTCGCGAGATCAAAATGGGTAATTCCCAGATCAAAAGCACGCTGTAGCAGCGCCCGGCTGTTCTCTACCTGAGTGGTATCACCGAAATTGTGCCATAGCCCAAGTGAAATGGCGGGGAGCTTTAAACCGCTCTGACCGCAGCGGCGATACTCCATTGTCTGGTAGCGATTTTCATCGGCCCGATAAACCATGTTGTTGCCCTCTGAATGACGTGAGTTTCCAGTGTATACGTTTACACGGATTGTTATTCAATGAGATTACACCGTGAAAAACTGTAAATCCTGCTTTCCACCCCTTTTGCAGCAGCTTTTCTGGACAGCTATCACAGTTCTTTAATACTCAACATGAGGTTACCGTCAGAAGGATAGCTGTCATGCAAACCCCATACTCCGTTGCGGATTACCTGCTGGACAGACTGGCAGGCTGCGGTATCGGGCATCTTTTTGGTGTGCCGGGCGATTATAATTTGCAGTTTCTTGACCATGTGATTGCGCATCGTGACGTATGCTGGGTAGGGTGCGCGAATGAGCTGAATGCCGCCTATGCGGCTGATGGCTACGCCCGGTTAGCCGGGGCTGGGGCGTTGTTGACCACTTTCGGCGTAGGGGAGTTAAGCGCGCTTAATGGCCTGGCGGGAAGCTACGCAGAGTACGTTCCCGTGCTGCATATTGTCGGCGCGCCATGCAGCGGCGCACAGCGACGGGGCGAACTGATGCATCACACCCTCGGCGATGGCGACTTTCAGCATTTTTACCGTATAAGCCAGGCTGTAACGGCCGCCAGCGCCGTGTTGAATGAACAGAACGCCTGTTATGAAATCGACCGCGTATTACGCGAAATGCTGACGATGCGCAGACCCGGCTATCTGATGTTACCGGCGGATGTGGCAAAACGATCTGCTGTCCCTCCTGTAAACGTTCTCACTCCTGACCGTGCCGAAGGGGAAAATGACACGGTGGCGGCGTTTCGCTATCGCGCGCGCCAGCGGCTGATGAACAGCCCGCGTGTGGCGCTGCTGGCAGACTTTCTCGCCCTGCGTTTCGGCTTGCAGCCGGTTTTACAACGCTGGATGGCGGAAACGCCAATAGCGCACGCGACGCTGCTCATGGGCAAAGGGCTGTTTGATGAGCAGCACCCGAATTTTGTCGGTACATACAGCGCCGGAGCCAGCAGTGAATCGGTGCGTCAGGCGATTGAAGAGGCGGATACCGTTATCTGCGTTGGTACCCGGTTTGTCGATACGCTGACGGCGGGCTTCACACAGCAACTGCCGCAGGAACGCACGATTGAAATCCAGCCGCATGCTTCGCGCGTCGGGAATAGCTGGTTCAGCGGTCTGTCGATGGAGCAGGCGGTCACTACGTTGCGCGAGTTATGTCTGGAACTTTCATTTTCGCCTCCTCCGACCCCGGCGCATGCGCCCGGCGGCCATATTGAGAAAGGGGCGCTGACGCAAGAAAACTTCTGGCATACGGTACAGGCGTACCTGCTGCCGGGCGATATTATCCTTGCCGATCAGGGAACCGCCGCGTTTGGCGCGGCGGATCTTTCACTGCCTGCTGGCGCGGACGTGCTGGTGCAACCGCTTTGGGGATCAATCGGCTATGCTTTGCCCGCCGCCTTTGGCGCGCAAACCGCCTGCCCGGAACGGCGAGTGATTCTGATTACCGGAGACGGCGCGGCGCAGCTGACGATTCAGGAGCTGGGGTCGATGATGCGGGATGGACAGTCGCCGGTCATTCTGCTGCTCAATAACGATGGCTATACCGTGGAGCGCGCCATTCATGGGGCGAACCAGCGTTATAACGATATCGCCGGATGGAACTGGACGCAGGTTCCGCAGGCGCTCAGTGCGAACTGTCAGGCGGAGTGCTGGCGGGTAACGCAGGCTATCCAGCTGGAGGAAGTGCTGGCGCGCCTGAAATCCCCGCAGCGGCTTTCGCTGATTGAGGTCGTGCTGCCGAAAGCCGATTTGCCGGAATTGCTGCGTACCGTCACCCGCGCGCTGGAATCGCGCAACGGGGAGTAAACGCGGTGGCTGGTTATCTGTCGTGGCGGTTGGCGGCCATTATCGGCTTGCCTGCCAGCAGGAGCCAGGCGGGAAGCATAACGATGCACAACAGCGGAAGCAGGGTGGTGTCCGGTACGACGACTGCGGCCATAAACAGACTCAGCCAGCCGTCACGGGTTACGACCAGCATCAGCCCCAGAATCGCGCATGAGACGGTAATTGCCGCCGGAACCGCTTCAACATGCGCGTGCAGCATCAGACCCAGCGCCACGCCCACAAAGACCGCCGGGAAGATACGCCCGCCCCGGAAACCGCAGGCGGCGGCGATAACCAGCGCGCCCAGCTTAACGATCGCCAGCATAAAGTAGTCCGTGGCGCCCAGCGTCTGGCTGAACGCCAACTGCTGCATCTCGTCCAGTCCTTTAAAGAGAGTCAGCGGCCCGCCCAATACGCCCAGAATCCCCAGCATAAAACCACCGATACCGAGAATAAGTACCGGATTTTTCAGACGATGCACCAACGAATGCAGACGTGGTAAACACCATACCGCCACCATACCCGCCGCAATCGCAATGGCCGCCACCACTGCGCCGCTGAAAATATCGCTCAGCCGCATTTGCGTGTAGTGCGCAATCGGCAAAGAGAAGTGTGGATGGAAGAACAGGCTGGTGGTTAACGATCCTGCGGCTGCCGCCATCAGCGGAGCGAACAGACGATCCCACAAGGGCGTATCGTCAGAACTGTTCAGGGTTTGCGAGAAAATCAGCGCGGCGGCGACAGGGGTGCCGAACAGCGCGCCGATAGTGCCTGCGGAAGCCAGGATCGTCCAGTCCAGCGCCCCTATGCGTGGGAAAAGGCGCGCGCCGATAGCGACGGCCAGCGCGATATTCACCGCCATAATGGGATGCTCCGGCCCCAGGCTTACTCCACCTGCCAGGCCGAGAATGAGCGCGATCAGCAGGCCCGGAAGCGCGACAGGGCTCATCGGCGCGCCGATCAGCGGTTCGGTCGCCGGGTCCGGGCCCGCATGCCCAGGGCTGTAGCGGATGACAAGCCCGACCATGATCCCGGTAAACGTGAGCATGCCGATAATCCAGACGGGGGAATCATGGGCAATGCCCAGGCCGACGGGGATTTGCTCCCACAGCAGGCGCTGTAAAACGGAGGCGACTTTCATCACGGCGATCAATACCAGACTGGAGGCAATGCCAATAATGAGTGCGGGAAGCGATAATAACAGCATCGTTCTGGCTCGCGGATGGAGCATGATCTATTCCTTAATACTGAGTCATATGCTTAGTTTGCACAGCCTGCCCGACGGCATCGCTGCAAATGGTGCTGAAACGATAAAGTAATTATGTGATGCAGATCGATATTTTTGGGGAGCTCGCCTCTCGACCGTTGTTGTTATGCCCCCATGAATTTACAGTGTGGCAAAGATTTATTCTGACTTTAGCGGAGCAGTAGAAGAATGACAAAATATGCTTTAGTAGGTGATGTAGGCGGCACCAACGCGCGTCTTGCTCTGTGCGATATGACCAGCGGGGAGATTTCGCAGGCGAAAACCTATTCCGGGCTGGATTATCCGAGCCTCGAAGCCGTGGTGCGCGTGTATCTGGACGAGCATAACGCCAGGGTGGAAGACGGCTGTATCGCTATCGCCTGCCCGATCACCGGTGACTGGGTGGCGATGACCAACCACACCTGGGCATTTTCTATTGCGGAGATGAAAAAGAACCTTGGCTTTAGCCATCTGGAAATCATCAACGATTTTACCGCCGTGTCGATGGCGATCCCGATGCTGCGCAAAGAGCATCTGATCCAGTTCGGCGGCGCGGAACCGGTTGCCGGCAAACCGATTGCTGTTTACGGCGCCGGAACCGGATTAGGGGTGGCACACCTGGTTCATGTCGATAAACGCTGGATCAGCCTGCCGGGCGAGGGTGGTCACGTTGACTTCGCGCCGAACAGCGAAGAGGAAGGCATTATTCTCGAAGAACTGCGTGCGGAAATTGGTCACGTCTCCGCCGAGCGCGTGTTGTCGGGGCCAGGGCTGGTGAATCTGTATCGCGCTATCGTCAAATCTGATGGCCGTCTGCCGGAAAATCTGCAACCGAAAGATATTACCGAACGCGCGCTGGCGGATACCTGCATTGACTCTCGTCGTGCGCTGTCGCTGTTTTGCGTCATTATGGGCCGTTTTGGCGGTAATCTGGCGTTGACGCTGGGCACGTTTGGCGGCGTCTACATTGCGGGCGGCATCGTGCCGCGCTTCCTGGAGTTCTTTAAAGCCTCTGGCTTTCGTGGCGGGTTTGAAGACAAAGGCCGTTTCAAAGCCTACGTTCAGGATATTCCGGTTTATCTGATTGTGCATGATAATCCCGGTCTGCTCGGCTCCGGCGCGCATCTGCGCCAGACGTTAGGGCAAATTCTGTAATTGAAGATCGGCAGGCCTGATACGCGTTAGCGCCATCAGGCAGGGCATGACAGTCGTTGCCTGCATTATCCGGCCTTAAACCGCGTCATTGACGCGGTTTTTTTGTGCCCGTCACCGACCTTTCCGACGCTCGTCACATTTCTGTTTAACGGGATTATTTGTCCAGTAAAAGCATTATTTGTCTGATAACAATGCGCAGGCTCTCACCGCCATAATTTCTCTCGTTAACTATCTGGAGGAGTCTGTTATGGCGAAAAAACTCATTGCTGTTTGCGCATGCCCGATGGGGCTGGCCCACACATTTATGGCGGCTCAGGCGCTGGAAGAGGCGGCGGTTGAAGCGGGATACGAGGTGAAAATTGAAACCCAGGGGGCGGACGGCATCCAGAATCGCCTGACGGCGCAGGATATCGCTGAGGCGACGCTAATTATCCATTCCGTTGCCGTTACCCCCGAAGACAATGAACGGTTTGAGTCGCGCGATGTGTATGAAATTACGCTCCAGGACGCGATAAAAAACGCCGCCGGTATCATTAAAGAAATCGAAGAGATGATTGCGGCAGAGCAACAATAATTTTCGACAGGGATACACATATGGCCATTAAAAAACGCAGTGCAACCGTTGTGCCTGGCGCATCCGGTGCGGCAGCGGCAATAAAAACCCCTCCGGCCTCCCGTAACAGCTTCTGGGGCGAACTTCCGCAGCACGTCATGTCGGGTATTTCGCGCATGGTGCCCACGTTAATCATGGGTGGGGTGATTCTCGCTTTCAGCCAGCTGATTGCCTATAGCTGGCTGAAAATTCCCGCAGATACCGGCATTATGGATGCGCTGAATAGCGGAAAATTCGACGGTTTTAACCTCTCATTACTGAAATTCGCCTGGCTATCGCAATCCTTTGGCGGCGTGTTGTTTGGCTTTGCGATTCCAATGTTCGCGGCGTTTGTCGCTAACTCTATCGGCGGTAAGCTGGCCTTTCCCGCAGGATTCATCGGCGGCTTAATGTCCACCCAGCCAACCCAGATACTGAATTTTGACCCGGCCAGCCTGCAATGGGTAACGACCGCGCCCGTACCGTCAACGTTCATCGGGGCGCTGATTATCTCGATTGTCGCGGGCTATCTGGTGAAGTGGATGAATCAAAAAATCCAGTTGCCTGATTTCTTACTGGCCTTCAAAACCACCTTTTTGCTGCCCATTTTGTCCGCCATTTTTGTGATGCTGGCGATGTACTACGTGATCACGCCGTTTGGCGGATGGATCAACGGCGGTATCCGCACGCTGCTGACGGCGGCGGGTGAAAAAGGAACGCTGATGTATGCGATGGGGATCTCGGCGGCAACGGCGATCGACCTCGGCGGCCCGATTAACAAGGCCGCAGGATTTGTCGCTTTTAGTTTCACTACCGATCACGTTTTACCCGTCACTGCGCGTTCTATCGCGATTGTGATCCCGCCGATTGGTCTGGGGCTGGCAACGATTCTCGATCGTCGCTTAACCGGTAAGCGTCTGTTTAACGCGCAACTGTATCCGCAAGGCAAAACCGCGATGTTCCTGGCGTTTATGGGGATCAGCGAGGGGGCGATTCCTTTCGCGCTGGAAAGCCCGATCACGGCAATCCCTTCGTATATGGTAGGCGCGATTGTCGGCTCGACAACCGCCGTCTGGCTGGGCGCCGTGCAGTGGTTCCCTGAGTCTGCGATTTGGGCATGGCCGCTGGTGAGCAATCTTGGCGTCTATATGGCGGGGATCGTGTTAGGGGCGGTGATCACGGCGCTGATGGTCGTTTTCCTGCGTCACATGATGTATCGCAGAGGCAAACTGCTGATTGAAAGCCTCTGAAAAAAGGACTGACATCATGACGTTACGAGCATCGCTTCGCCAGTGGCTGGTGGAACAACGCCTGGATGCGGTATTGATTTCATCCCGGCAGAACAAGCAACCGCATTTGGGGATTTCCAGTAGCGCCGGGTTTGTTTTTATCACGCATAAAAGCGCGCATTTGCTGGTGGATGGCCGCTATTACGCTGACGTTGAAGCGCGTGCGCATGGCGATCAACTGCATCTGTTGGCCGGGTCGCAGACGCTGACTTCCATTGTGAACCAGATAATCGACGACGAGCAATTGCAGGTCATTGGTTTTGAAGGCGCGCAGGTGAGTTGGGATTGCGCGCAACGCTGGCAGGAAAGGCTGCGGGCGAAGCTGGTGAGCGCGTCGCCGGACGCGCTGCGACAGATCAAAACGGCACAGGAAATAGCGTTGATACGCGAGGCCTGCCGGATTGCCGATTGCAGCGCGGAGCATATCCGTCGTTTTATTCGCCCCGGTCTTCGCGAACGAGAAATTGCCGCGGAGCTGGAGTGGTTTATGCGCCAGCAGGGGGCGGAAAAAGCCTCTTTTGACACCATCGTCGCCAGCGGCTGGCGTGGGGCGTTACCCCACGGTAAAGCCAGCGAAAAAATCGTCGCGGCGGGTGAATTTATTACCCTGGATTTTGGGGCGCAATATCAGGGGTATTGTTCGGATATGACGCGAACATTCCTCGTGAGCGGGCAGGATGCGCCCGTCGCATCTCATCCGCTGTTCGCCGTTTACCAGACGGTTCTTGAGGCGCAGCAGGCGGCGATTGCCGCCATTCGTCCGGGCGTGTGCTGCCAGGCGGTGGATGCTGCGGCTCGTCGGGTGATTGAGGCGGCGGGCTATGGCGATTATTTTGGCCACAACACCGGGCACGCTATCGGCATTGAGGTGCATGAAGCGCCGCGCTTTTCACCCACGGATACCACCCGACTTGCCGCAGGCATGTTGCTGACCGTAGAGCCGGGCATTTACCTGCCGGGGCAGGGCGGCGTGCGTATTGAAGATGTCGTACTGGTCACGGAAGACGGCGCGGAAGTGCTCTACACGATGCCGAAAACAGTATTGCTCACGGGAGAAGCATAATGGATTTATCGCTGTTAAAAGCCCTGAGCGAGGCGGATGCCATTGCCTCCTCAGAACAGGAAGTGCGCCAGATCTTACTGGAGGAAGCGGATCGTCTGCACAAAGAGGTGCGCTTTGACGGGCTGGGATCGGTGCTGATCCGTCTTAATGAGTCCGATGGGCCGAAAGTGATGATCTGCGCGCACATGGATGAGGTGGGGTTTATTGTGCGCAGTATCTCGTCGGAAGGGGCGATCGATGTGTTGCCGGTCGGCAACGTGCGTATGGCGGCCCGTCAGCTCCAGCCCGTGCGTATTACCACGCGGGAAGACAGTAAAATTCCCGGTTTGCTGGATGGCGAGCGTAATGGAAATGAGGTTGGCGCCTTGCGGGTCGATATTGGCGCACGCTCATATGATGAGGTGATCCAGGCGGGCGTTCGACCAGGCGATCGCGTCACTTTTGACTCTGTGTTTCAGGTGCTGCCACACCAGCGGGTAATGGGGAAAGCGTTTGATGACCGACTGGGGTGCTACTTGTTGATCATGCTGCTGCGTGAATGGCATGACGCAGCGCTGCCCGCCGAGGTCTGGCTGGTAGCCAGCTCCAGCGAAGAGGTCGGGTTACGCGGCGGGCAAACGGCCGCTCGCGCGGTTGCTCCCGATATCGCTATCGTGCTGGACACCGCCTGCTGGGCGAAAAACTTTGATTATGGCGCGGCGAATCATCGGCAGATCGGTAAAGGGCCGATGCTGGTGCTTGCCGATAAGTCGCTCATCGCGCCGCCCAAACTGACCGCCTGGGTTGAAAGCGTCGCCAGCGACTCCGGTCTGCCGCTGCAACTGGATATGTTCAGTAATGGAGGGACGGATGGCGGAGCGGTGCATTTGAGCGAGACGGGAACCCCGACGGTGGTTATTGGGCCCGCCACGCGTCACGGGCATTGCGCCGCGTCCATTGCGGATTGCCGCGACATTATCCACACGCAGCAACTTTTATCGGCACTTATTACCCGTCTTACGCGTGAGACCGTCGTTCATCTTACGGATTTCAGATGAGCGTCTTGCGTTAATCAGGAGTTGTTATGTTAACGATTCAATTTCTTTGCCCGTTGCCAAATGGCCTGCATGCGCGTCCGGCGTGGGAACTGAAAGAGCAGTGCAGCCAGTGGCAAAGCGAGGTGACGTTTATTAACCATCGCCAGAATGCGCGCGCGGACGCGAAAAGCTCGCTGGCGCTGATCGGCACCGGAACGCTGTTTAACGACAGTTGCAGTCTGAACATTAGCGGCAGTGATGAAGAGCAGGCCAGGCGTTCTCTGGAGACCTATCTCCAGCACCGGTTTATCGACAGTGACAGCGTTCAGCCGACCTCTGCGGAACTGGCGGCGCATCCGCTGCCGCGCTCGCTGGTTCGACTGAATCCCGATTTACTGTATGGCGCGGTATTGGCTAACGGCGTCGGCGCTGGCGCGCTCACGTTGTGGCAAAACGATAATCTGGAGGCGTATCGCGCAATTCCGGCCAGCGCGGAAGACAGCACCCGGCTTGAACATAGCCTGGCGACGCTGGCGGAGCAGCTTAATCAACAGCTTCGCGAACGTGACGGTGAAAGTAAAACGATCCTTAGCGCCCATCTGTCGCTGATCCAGGATGACGAGTTTGCGGGGAACATTCGCCGCCTGATGGACGAGCAGCACAAGGGGCTGGGCGCGGCGATTATCGTCAATATGGAGCAGGTGTGCGACAAGCTGTCGTCCTCCGCAAGCGACTACTTACGCGAGCGGGTAAGCGATATTCGTGATATTAGCGAACAGTTGCTGCATATCACCTGGCCGGAACGACGCCCGCGTAATACGTTGATTCTTGAACAGCCGACCATTCTGGTAGCGGAAGATCTGACGCCAAGCCAGTTCCTGAGCCTCGATTTGCAGCACCTGTCCGGCATGATTCTGGAGAAAACCGGCAGAACGTCGCACACGCTGATTCTGGCGCGCGCATCCGCGATTCCGGTGCTCAGTGGGCTGCCCCTGGACGCGCTCAGTCGCTACGCCGGGCAACCTGCGGTGCTGGATGCCCAGTGCGGCGTGCTGGCGATTAACCCGAACGCCGCCGTCTGCGGCTATTACGCCATTGCGCAGCAACTGGCGGATAAGCGTCAACAGCAACAGGCGAGAGAAGCGTCTTTGCCTGCTTTTTCCCGGGATAATCAGCGTCTTGATATCGCCGCCAATATTGGTACGGCGCTGGAAGCGCCGGGCGCGTTTGCCAATGGCGCGGAAGGCATCGGTCTGTTCCGCACCGAAATGTTGTTCATGGATCGCGACAGCGCCCCTGACGAACAGGAACAGTTTGAGGCCTACCAGCAGGTACTGCTTGCGGCGGGAGAGAAGCCGGTTATTTTTCGCACGATGGACATTGGCGGCGATAAAAATATTCGCTATCTCAATATCCCGCAGGAAGAGAACCCTTTCCTCGGCTATCGCGCCGTGCGTATTTATCCTGAGTTTGCCGGGCTGTTTCGCACGCAGCTTCGCGCTATTTTGCGTGCGGCAACTTTTGGTCAGGCGCAACTGATGATCCCGATGGTGCACAGTCTCGATCAGATCCTGTGGGTTAAAAGCGAGCTGCAAAAAGCGATCGTGGAACTCAAAAGAGATGGGCTGCGCCATGCTGCAACGATCCCGCTGGGGATTATGGTGGAAGTTCCGTCGGTCTGTTACATCATCGACCACTTCTGCGATGAGGTGGATTTCTTTAGCATCGGCTCGAACGATATGACCCAGTATCTGTATGCCGTCGATCGTAATAATCCGCGTGTCTCGCCGCTGTATAACCCGATTACGCCGTCATTTCTGCGCATGTTGCAGCAGATTGTCCGCACGGCGCATCAGCACGGAAAATGGGTGGGGATTTGCGGCGAGCTGGGCGGTGAAAGCCGATATTTACCGTTACTGCTGGGGCTGGAACTGGATGAATTAAGCATGAGCAGCCCGCGAATCCCTGGCGTGAAAAGCCAGCTGCGGCAGATGGACAGCCAGGCGTGCCGGGCGCTTGCGGCGCAGGCCTGTGAGTGTCGTAGCGCAGAGGAGATTGAAACGCTGTTGAATCAGTTTGCGCCGCAAAAAGACGTGCGTCCGCTGCTGGCGCTGGAAAATATCTTTGTGGGCGAGTCATTGAGCAACAAAGAGCAGGTGATTCAGTTTCTTTGCGGCAATCTCGGCGTAAACGGGCGTACTGAGCATCCGTTTGAGCTGGAAGAGGATGTCTGGCAACGTGAGGAGATTGTCACGACTGCCGTCGGTTTTGGCGTGGCGATCCCGCATACCAAATCACAGTGGATACGCCATTCCAGCATCAGCATTGCGCGGCTGGCGCGCCCTGTTGACTGGCAGTCGGAGATGGGCGAGGTTGAGCTGGTGATTATGTTGACGCTGGGCGCTGATGAAGGGATTAACCATGTGAAAGTCTTTTCGCAGCTGGCGCGTAAGCTGGTGAATAAAAACTTCCGTCAGTCGCTGTTCGCCGCTCAGGATGCCGAAAGCCTTCTGGCGCTGCTGGAGGCGGAACTGACGTTTTGAGTCTGCGTGTCTGAGTGAATGCCCGGTGGCGCTATCGCTTACCGGGCCTACGTGTACGCCCAATTATTCGTTTTACGTGTACGCCGCATCCGGCGGTTATGCCCGGTTATCCGTTTTACGCGTAGGCCGGATAAGGCGTTTACGCCGCCATCCGGCGGTTATGCCCGGTTATTCGTTTTACGCGTAGGCCGGATAAGGCGTTTACGCCGTCATCCGGCGGTTATGTCCGGTTATCCGTTTTACATGTAGGCCGGATAAGGCATTTACGCCGCCATCCGGCGGTTATGCCCGGTTATCCGTTTCGCGTAGGCCGGATAAGGCGTTACGCCGCCATCCGGCGGTTACCCCTGAAAACGTGCGCTGTACTCTCCCGGCGTCAGGCCAAACTGCCGGCGAAACAGGCGGCAAAAATAGTCGCTGTCGTGATATCCGCAACGTTCCGCCACCTCGCTAATCGACAGATGGTACTTCTGCAAAATGATGCGCGCCTTCGCCATTCGCACCCAGCGAACATACTCGACAAAACTCATGGTGCCGTGCTGGGTGAACAGTTTTGATAAGTGATTCGGCGTGATATTGAAAAACTGCGCCACGCTTTCCCGCGTCAGCGGCCGGGCGTAGTTGTCCTGCACCCAGTTGCACATACTGTGATAGAGAAATTCCGAGCGCGGGCGGCGTGAGTCCGGGCGAGTATTGACCACGCTACGGCACAGATGCAGCAGGCTGAGAACCAGAGGCTGAATAATATCCTGCGCCTGAGGCGAGCGGCTCAGGTGGGTCAGAGCCGTGAGCATGGCTTCCCCTTCGCCGCGCTGCTGGTGCGCTAACTCAATGCGTCGCACCGGGCGTAACAGAGAAGCGGTACGGTTATCGTAAAACGATAATCCTAACCAGGCCGGGGCAAACACCAGACTTAACAGCATCACCGGTTTATCGCTACCGGGCAGGTTTGCCGCCCTGGCGGGGATAAACAGCATCTCCCCCTCCGTCAGGGCGTGCTGTTTTTTTTCGAGCAGGTTACCGTATTCTCCGCGCAATACGATGTCGAGACGCGGTAAATCAATACACAGGCTGCCTGTGGGGAGAGCGGTATGTTGCGTGGCAAACCAGACGCGTCCCAGCCGCTGCGGATTTAACACCAGGCCGCTGAACAGATCGGCAAAAAACTGTTGGTCTGCGGGCAAGCCTGGCTCTTTCATCACTTAATCCTGCGTCATAAATGCATTAACTGCCTGAACTCTTTCACTTTACTCCGACTGACCGGGATTTCAAATTCCAGATCTTTGAGCCGCAGGATGTACGTGTTGTTAAACCAGGGTTCGATTTCGCGGATCTTGTTTAAATTCACACAAAACGAGCGGTGGCAGCGAAAGAAATGCGACGCTGGCAGTTTGCTGCAAAACTCGGTGATATTCATCGGCATGACATACGACTCCCGTCGCGTGTAGACAAACGTCATCTTTTCATGCGCTTCCGCGTAATAGATATCGTTGATCGGCGTGACGATAATGCGCTCATCTTTAATCAGATTAATGGTGTCGTTTTCACGGGCGACAGGGCTGCCGGGAACGGCGACGGCCTGCTGCTGTTGCCAGGCGGCCTCCAGCTTTTGTAGCATCCCCACGATGCGTGATTCCTGGTACGGCTTCAGTATGTAGTCAAATGCTTCCAGTTCAAACGCCTCTACCGCGTGCTCTTTCCATGCGGTAATAAACACAATAAACGGCTTATGGGCGAACTGGCTGATGTTTTGCGCCAGCAGTACGCCATCCAGCGAGGGAATATTGATGTCCAGAAAAATGGCGTCAACGCGGTTATGCTGTAGAAATTTGAGCACGTCCAGACCGTCGTCAAACGTACCGACAATCTCCATCTGGCTATGCTCTTTTATCAGCCAGCTTAATTCTTGCTGGGCCAGGAATTCATCTTCAACGATGATGACTTTCACTACTCATCTCCGGGTTAAAGCAATAACGTTGCCGGTGCGGCGGCAGGGGAGCGCTGATTGGGTACATAAAAGGCGATTTCGGTGCCCGGTTCCAGACGGCGGATGTGCAGCCCTTCACCGTATAACAGCTTAACGCGATGATGGACATTCAGCAGGCCGATTTTATTTCCCGGCATTTCATTCGCCTCCACCCGCTCAATTACTTTAGGATCAATACCGTGGCCGGTATCCCTGACGGCGATTCGCACACGGTTGCCGCATTCGGCGACGCTGATGGTCACCACGCCTTTTCCTTTACAGGGTTGAATGCCGTGGACGATTGCATTCTCTACCAGCGGCTGAATAAGCAGACTGGGAATGCAGCAGTTCACCTCTTCATCAATATCATAAATGACGGTCAGCTTGTCGCCAAAACGAGCCTGCTCAATGGCGATGTAGTCCTTGATTTGATACAGCTCCTTTTTGATATCAATTTGCTCATCATCTTTTAATTCAATGTTATAGCGCAGATAGCGTGACAGATTAAAAATGAGCTGGCGTGCGGTGTCCGGGTTGAGCCGAATGGATGACGAAATGGCGTTCAGCGCATTAAACAGGAAATGGGGATTAATTTTACTTTGCAGCGCTCGCAGCTCTGCCTTATTTGCCATTTCCCGCAGTTGCTCCGCGCGGGACACTTCCAGTTGGGTGGAGATAATCTGCGACAGGCCGATCGCCATCTCTTGCAGGGAAGAGGTGATCTGATGCGCGTGGCAGTAGTAGATTTTTAGCGTCCCGGTCACCACGCCCTTTTCCCATAATGGGATGACCAGCATTGAGTGTATTTCCGGCGTGCGGTGCGCTTCATCATTGTTTTTAATGATGATTTTCCCGTAATTGATGGCCTGTTGCGTGGTCGGGCTGACAAAATCATCGTTATTGCGGTAGTTGGTTTCCCCCACGCCGACATAGGCCAGAACGTGTTCGGTATTAGTGATTGCTACCGCGTCGGCATGGATATCATGACGGATGATTTCGCACACCTGGCGGAGTGATTCGCTGTTGACCTGACGAAAGAGCGGCAACGTTTTGTTGGCGATATCCAGCGCCAGTTTGGCCTGCCGCGCGGCGCTGGCCTCTTTCTCGCCCTCCACGCTTTGAACCAGCAGCACGATAAAACCGATACATACGCTGCCGAGGATCATCGGGATACCGATTTTGGACACGATATCTACGCCCAGCGCGATGGTCGGCGCCCAGACAATGACCAGAATCATGGTCAAGGTTTCACAAAGCATCCCGCCCAAAATACCCACGCGCCAGTGCTGTGCTTTTGGGATTTTCCGGTTTATCCAGCCCGCGATACATCCCGCCAGAATACTGGTGATAAAACACGGTACGGCAGTGACCCCGCCAATATCGATAAGGTAGCGGTGAATACCGGCGATCACACCCGTAATGATCCCGACCCACGGGCCAAACAAAATGCCCCCGGACATCACGGCGATGATGCGAACATTCACCAGCGAGCCTTCGACCGGTACGCCGGACCAGGTGCTGAACAGGGCGAACATCGAGAAAATCGCGGTAACGGCGAGCAGCTCTTTCGGGGAGTGCGCTGACTTATGCAACAGTTCGCGAAACAGGCGGATACGGATGAGGAAAAACAGACAGAACAGCATTAGCGCTGCCCGGTCAAATACCGCCAGCAGCATGTTGAATATTTCGTGCACGGGTGACTCTTGTGACTGGGTTAAACCACTATGATAGGTAACCCGCACCCATATGACCAGCCCGCTGATGCGGCGCTGTTAATGAGGAAAAACCATAATATTAAAAGGGGATTGATCTTTTGTTAGAGAAATGACAAGACCTCGCCAGGATGAGGAACGCCTTAAGGTAATTTTATTGATATCAAAATGTTAATTAATTGATGGTTGTTATGGGCGGTATTTTGCTGAGTATTCCCGTTTTCTTTTTAGTATTCCCCTTTTAAGCCGATGAAAAATATTTTCGTTTGCCTCTCGACAGGAGGATTTTTTTCAGGCTATTTTCTAAGCATGCTACGGTCGTGGCAGCGTCGCTCGGACGGTCCGGGCGCTAACGTGAATCTGAGGATACTATGGCTGATACCCGCCCTGAACGTCGCTTTACGCGTATTGATCGTCTCCCTCCCTACGTTTTTAACATTACCGCTGAGCTGAAGATGGCTGCGCGTCGGCGCGGCGAAGATATTATCGACTTCAGCATGGGGAACCCGGATGGGGCAACGCCTCCTCATATCGTCGAGAAACTCTGTACGGTGGCTCAACGCCCGGATACGCATGGTTACTCGACCTCGCGCGGTATCCCGCGTTTACGCCGGGCGATCTCCCGCTGGTATCAGGAACGTTACGACGTGGATATCGATCCAGAAACGGAAGCGATCGTCACTATTGGTTCGAAAGAAGGGTTAGCGCACCTGATGCTGGCAACCCTTGATCATGGCGATACCGTGCTGGTGCCGAACCCCAGTTATCCCATCCATATTTATGGCGCCGTCATCGCCGGCGCGCAGGTACGTTCGGTTCCGCTGGTGGAAGGCGTGGATTTCTTCAACGAGCTGGAACGCGCGATCCGTGAAAGCTACCCGAAACCGAAGATGATGATTCTTGGTTTCCCTTCCAACCCGACGGCACAGTGCGTTGAGTTAGAATTCTTCGAAAAAGTGGTTGCGCTGGCCAAACGCTACGACGTGCTGGTGGTCCACGATCTGGCCTATGCCGATATCGTATATGACGGCTGGAAAGCGCCGTCAATTATGCAGGTGCCGGGCGCGCGCGACGTGGCGGTGGAGTTTTTCACCCTGTCGAAAAGTTACAACATGGCGGGCTGGCGCATTGGCTTTATGGTGGGCAACCAGACGTTAGTCAGCGCGCTGTCGCGGATTAAGAGCTACCACGATTACGGAACCTTCACGCCGTTACAGGTGGCGGCGATTGCCGCGCTGGAAGGCGATCAACAGTGCGTGCGTGATATCGCTGAGCAGTATAAACGTCGCCGCGACGTACTGGTGAAAGGCTTGCATGAAGCCGGATGGATGGTCGAAATGCCAAAAGCCTCGATGTATGTCTGGGCAAAAATACCGGAGCAGTACGCGGCAATGGGGTCGCTGGAATTTGCGAAAAAGCTGCTCAACGACGCCAAAGTGTGTGTGTCACCGGGGATCGGTTTCGGCGACTACGGCGACACCCATGTGCGTTTCGCGCTGATAGAAAACCGGGATCGTATACGTCAGGCGATCAGAGGTATTAAGACCATGTTCCGCGCAGACGGCCTGCTGCCTGCGGGGGCGAAATCGGTAACAGAAGGTACCGACTAGAAAAGCAAACAGGAGCCATCTGGCTCCTGTTTTTTTGCTGCATCTTTTCAATTTAGATCATCAGGGCAAAAGTACCGGCCCAAACGATGACCATAAATGAAATGCCCATAAAGAAATATTTCACGTTTCATCTCTCCGCGTCGCTTTAAGCACGCCTAAATGAACTTAAATTTACCTGAGTATAGAGAGCTGGTGCCCGCCAGAATGAGATTGAGAATGTTCTCCGTCTTTCTTGTGGCATCACCTCAGAATTCTGTGCGTTATTGCTCCAGACGGCGCTAATGTACGCCTAAAAATGAGGCGAGACAAGAGGCATTTTTTTATTTACTTTTAGTAACTTACAACTGTCGTGATTCGGCGACAGTTTAATTTCTGACGGTAATAAATTGCTATTCAGCGACGCCATTGCTGTTCAGAAAAAGTCACATAAAAACCAGATAGTTAACATGGGTATTGAGGTGAAAAGATAGCGCCGGGCAATAAAAAAGGCCTTGCGGCCTTTTTTAAACATACAATGATGCTTCCCCTAAAGGGCGCGTTTTGAAACGACGATGGATCCAGAGATATTGCTCAGGTGCGCGCATAATCTCTTTCTCAATAATCTTGTTCATATAGGCTGCCGCCAGGTTCTCTTCTTCCGGGTAGCCTTCCATTTCTGGCGTGATGTACAGACGATAACCTGAGTTATCACCTTTTCTGATCATGGTGACGGTCAGCATCGCTGCGCCGGAAAGGCGGGATAACACATAGGTGCCGTTAGTCGTTGCGACGTCTTTGACCGCGAAGAAGGGAGCAAATGAACTGCCTTTACGGCCGTAATCCTGATCCGGGGCGAACCATACGGCTTCACCTTTTTTCAGCGCGCCGACGATGCCGCGCAGATTGTTGCGCCCAATCATCGCTTTATTTGAACGCATGCGACCCCGCGTCTGAACCCACTCCATCAGCGAGTTATTGTGCGGGCGGTATGTCGCCATCATCGGCTGGCACAGCCCCATGACCCGACCGCCTAATTCCAGCGACATAAAGTGGACGCCTACGACCATCACACCGCGTTTTTGCGCTTGCGCCTGTGTGAGGTTATCCAGACCGTCCACATCAAACCATTTACGTACCCGCTTATCAGGCCAGAACCACGCCATACCCGTTTCAATAAGTGCCATACCGAGGGAGTGGAAGTTCTCCACTATCATCTTTTCCCTTTCTTCCGGCGTCAGATTGGGGAAGCAAAGCTCAAGATTCTTACGGGCGATGGATTCGCGACGTTTCAGAAAGGGACGGGCAAGTCTGCCGGTTCGCGTACCCAGGAAGCGTAAAACGGGGTAGGGAAGCAGCACCAGTAACCAGAGTACAGTAAGACCAAACCAGGTAAGCCAGTAGCGCGGGTGCAGTAGCGCACGAGAAAATTTGCATTGTGGGAACATAAATACCCTCTGTTGATACGAACAATATGTATCGCAGAAGATTCATTGTCCGCAGCGGTACACTCACGATAGTTAGGCCATCATGTACGACAATGGTTCCTGTAAAGAGTGTAAAGCTTAGTCAGGACAAAACCACGAGGGGCATGAATGCTTGGACAACTAATGTACCACCGGGGGATTAATATCAGCCAGAAATTATTAATTAAGATGCGTAAATATTTTTTGATGGGGGTGAAGGATGACGCGAATGTGCTGCTTGTCATGGCATTACCCACATCACACAGTCTGAAATATCAGGTACTGACACTGCATTTCCACTCTTCCTCTTATTTTATTCATTTTTCTGTTTTTCATGCTGAAATATAAGGTTTTTTTATTAATATTTTTTAAATTTCCGATCGCCGGTGACGATCGATCTATGTATTTTTGATTGTTATTTCCTATTGAAATTATGATATTGATCGTTTTTGTCGATCTAATTGATATTTTGTATAATAATAGTACTCCTCTGAGTAGGGGTTTGTTTCTGCTTCGCAGCTTAACTGACTTTTATTCTGGTTACGGCTTTTACATCTGCGTCATAGCCCAGGTATTACCTGGGGTGGATGAGCTCCCGTCAGCGTAGCTCGTATCCTGCTATAGCAGAGTTTAAGTATGCATGATTAATCGTGAGCTTAAAGTTGGTCTCTTATGCAACTGAGTAAAGTGTTTCTTGCTGTTGTTTCTGCGTTATGCGCAACAAACGCGGTGGCGACAAATATCAACAATAATCAGGAAAGCACAATTGATTATTTATGGAGTGATACCTCCTCCACGAATGTAGGATATGAAACTAACGGTATCCTGAATATTATTCGCGGTGGTGAAGTACAAACTGATCTATTAAAGATTGGCAGAGCCGGTTCCAATGGAATCGTAAATGTTGTCGATGGTGGAAAATTGACAATCAGGGCTTCCAGTTATTCTTATCCTTTGGATATTGGCGGTACAACAGATGTTTCCAGTACTCAAAGCAAGGGGGGGACTGGTACGCTCAATGTTTCTGGTGAGGGGAGTATCGTTACTGTATCTGTGGGAACCAGTGCCATGCAGGTTGGCGCTGGCGCCGGAAGCGGTGTACTGAATATCACTGATGGCGGTAAATTTTATCATGAAGATCCGAGCATATCATTCGGTGGAATATGGATTGGTGGACGAAGAGCAACATCTGCGGAGACTTTTGGCATCGTTAATGTTGACGGTAAAGGAAGTGAGCTCAGGACTGCCAGTCGAATTATTGTTGGAACATATGGCTCTGGAAGCCTCATCACATCGAATGGCGGGGTTACTCGCGCCGAAGCTACTATTCAGGTAGGAAACCAGGCGGAAACGAAGGTCTACGATAACCTGCTTAAAGTTGATGGAACGGATTCAATAGTCTCTGCGGGGGGCATATTAACCGTTGGACTTGCTGGAAGAGGAACCGCGGTTGCTTCCGATAACGGAACGTTGAGCGCTCCGGAAATCCGTATTGCGAACAGTGCAGGTTCTTTAGGGGAATTAGCAACCGGTGCCAGAGCGGGCGAGAATGCTGTCGCTGCGGGAATGATCGACGCTCAAAAAATTATTTTTGGTTCCGGAAATGGCGTACTGACTCTGAATCATACCAGCAGTGATTTTTCCCTTGGGGCAGATATCAGCGGTAATGGGGCAATAAATGCGTTAAGCGGAGTTTCTGCGCTGTCTGGTGATAACTCAGCTTATCAGGGGGACTTTAATATTGGTGCTCCTGCCACGCTGGTTATTTCAGAACAAAAAAATATCGGCTCCAGTGATATTGCGGTTACTGGCGGCACACTGGCGATTAATACCGATCATGACTGGCAGTTTATTAACCTGCTGACGGGGCAGGGTACGCTTGCAGTGAATACCGGGGGGAATATTTTTGATTTTAACTCCTCTTCATTGACCGATAATTTCAGCGGCATTCTGGCGCTTAAAGAGACCTTATTTCACCTTGCAGATACGAATACAGCTGCGCTGAAAACTATGTGGCTAAAGGTGGGCCAGGGAGCGACAGTTAAAGTGGGGCCAGGACAGCAGGTTATTGATGGACTTGCCTTTGACGGCGGTACGCTGGTTTTTGGCGATATTATTCCGGGCCAGACGACGACAGAAAATACCGTACATACCACAGGAATACTGGATATTTCAGGTCAGGGAACCGTACAGGTTACAACGGGAGCGGCCTTCAGTAACGACAGACCAACGCCGGATACTCATATCCCTCTTCTGGAACAGGATAACAGCAATATTCTTGTTCAACTTGTGTCCAGTGACGGAGGCGTTATCGGTAACGGTGGTAATTTAACGCTAACTGACCAGAGCAGTAATGCTATCAGTGATGCTGTTGAAGCCGATATCGCCCAGAATGGCGTGGTGGTGGCGAAAGGAACGTATGACTATCGTCTGACCGGCGGTGACAGTGATGACGGACTTTATGTCAGCTATGGCCTGACCCAGGTCGATTTGTTGGGTAAAGACGCCGATGCGCTTATCCTTGATGCGAACGGGAAAAGTGGCAACGCGGCTGACCTGAGCGCCAGAGTGACCGGTAGCGGCGATCTGGCGTTTGACAGCCAGAAAGGCCAGACGGTGACGCTGTCGAATATGGATAATGATTACAGCGGCGTCACCGATGTGCGCAGCGGTAATCTGGCGATGCTGAACGATAACGTGCTGGGAAATACCCGCGAACTGAAACTGGCTGGCGATACCGGGTTTGATATGCGCGGTCATTCACAAACCATCAGCAAGCTCACGGCTGAAAGTGGCTCTCTGACCGATTTGAACGGCGGTCATCTGACGCTGACAAACGGCGGTGAAGCGTCTGGCGTACTGACGGGCGACGGGGAGCTCACCGTTGCAGGCGGAACCCTGAATGTCTCCGGGGCGAATACGGGACTGAAGGCGACGACCACGATTGCTCAGGGCGCGACGGCGGTGCTGGATAATACGCTGGGGCTGGGAACCGGAGATATTGTTGCCGCCGGGCTGCTTAATCTGAGCAACGCCACGGGCGTGCTGTACAACAGCATCAGCGATGCCGGGAAAGTCGCACTGGATGCCAGTGATGTGGTGCTTGCTGGCAACAATAGCCATTTTGCCGGGACCTTCGACATCGACAACGACTCCACGCTGACGGCCTCTTCCGCGCAGCAGTTAGGCACCTCCGCGATTCAGAATGCCGGTAAGTTTGTGCTGAACACTCACGAAAACTGGTCGCTGGAGAACGGTGTTACAGGCAGCGGGAGCGTGGTGAAGAATGGCAGCGGCAACGTCACGCTTAGCGACAGCGCCCAGTGGACCGGCGCGACGGATATCAATGCCGGTGGTCTGACTCTGGGCAGCGCGGATAACGCGTTCACGCTGGCCAGTCATCAGGTCAATATCGGGAAAGACGGGCGCTTATCCGGGTTTGGCGGCGTAGCCGGAAATATGGCTAACCAGGGCACGCTATTGATTGGCGATGACGTCAGCGCGGCTCGCAGAGCGGCTTCTTCACCTGTCAGCTTTACCGTAGGCGGCAATCTGACGAACAGCGGCGATATCTGGACCGGAAGCAAAGGTAAAGATGCCGGTAATCAGCTTGTGGTAAACGGGAACTATCAGGGAGATGGCGGTCATCTTCATCTGAATACCGCGTTGAATGATGATAATTCCGTCACGGATAAACTGATTGTTAAAGGAAACACCTCTGGCACAACCGGCGTCAGCGTGACGAATGCTGGCGGTTCTGGCGCGCAGACGATCAATGGCATTGAAGTGATTCATGTTGATGGTCAGTCCGACGGTGAGTTTACGCAGGACGGCAGGATTGTGGCCGGGGCGTATGATTATTCACTGGCTCGTGGTCAGGGCGACAACAACGGTAACTGGTATTTAACCAGTCATAAGACAGATCCAAATCCGGGGCCGGGCCCGAAACCTGAACCCGATATCCGTCCTGAACCGGGCTCCTGGACGGCTAACCTGGCGGCAGCCAATACGCTGTTTGTCACGCGGCTTCACGATCGTCTTGGCGAAACGCAGTACATTGACGCGCTGACGGGCGAGAAGAAAGTCACCAGCATGTGGATGCGTCAGGCGGGCGGGCATAATGCCTGGCGGGACAGCTCCGGCCAGCTTAAAACCCAGAGTAACCGCTATGTGATGCAGGTAGGGGGCGATGTTGCCCGCTGGAGCGGCGACGGACTGGATCGCTGGCACCTTGGCGTCATGGCTGGATATGGACACAACAGCAGCAACACGCGCTCCTCATCGACAGGGTATCGCTCTGACGGTTCCGTGAACGGCTACAGCGCCGGGGTGTATGCAACGTGGTATGCCAATGATGAAACGCATCAGGGCGCTTATCTGGATTCATGGGCACAGTACAGCTGGTTTAATAACAGCGTCAAAGGCCAGGATATTCAGAGCGAATCGTACAAATCCAAAGGGATCACCGGGTCGCTGGAGCTGGGGTACACCCACAAGCTGGGTGAATTTGCAGGAAGTAAGGGCTCTAAAAATGAATGGTTTATCCAGCCGCAGGCGCAGGCCATTTGGATGGGCGTCGAAGCTGACGATCATCGTGAATCGAATGGCACACGTATCAGCGGTGAAGGGGACGGCAACGTTCAGACCCGACTGGGCGTCCGTACTTTCCTGAAAGGCCACAGCGCGATTGATGAAGGCAAAGCGCGCGAGTTCCAGCCGTTCGTGGAAGTGAACTGGCTCCACAATACGCGCGATTTCGGTACAAAAATGGATGGTGTCAGCATCCGGCAGGAAGGCGCGCGTAATCTGGGTGAAATAAAAACGGGCGTTGAGGGACAAATTAATCCACAACTCAATGTCTGGGGGAATGTCGGCGTCCAGGTGGGCGATAAAGGATACAATGACACCTCAGCAATGATAGGGATTAAATATAACTTTAAATAGCAGAAAGGGGGCGTCGTGCCCCCTTTTTCTGTCGTGAGTTCTCATCTTTATAACATTAAAAAACAATTTTCTTCAGGAAGAATAGAGTGAGGGATGAATGATTGTAATCTCAGAAAATAGTTTTTTCCATCTTGGGGTTAGCGCATTAGTAGAAAGAATGGCATTGAATACCACCCGTAATTTGATTGTGTTTGATACGGGGCGCGATTGTCTCTATATGCTTGATACTGAAGAGGCAAAGATGCCTTTTTTCCATGAACCGATTTTGATTTTTTCACATTGTCGGCGTATTTATCTCACCGAGAAAAACAGAAAATTCAAAATCGAAACGCTGCTATCAAAAACGAAATCTCATCCCGCTGTCAGACGGAAGCGAGAAGTATTAACCGTAAGTGAGTTACGGGTCATAAAAAAAGTTTGTCAGGGGATCAGTCAACGACGAATTGCAGAACAGTTCAAGGTCAGCGAAAAGACGATCAGTAATCAAAAAATGAACGCCTTGCGAAAGCTGAGCATCAATAAAACAACAAAGTTTTTCGTTGAGTATCTGGCCTGGCTGAGATTGTGGCATGAGTATGTTGAGTATAAAAACAATCAAATGCGAAAACCGGTTAAACTCTCTGTCATCACGCCTGAAACCTTTACAAAAAGGCGGAGTGAGGTTTTAATAGAGGTTTAATCTACGTAAGCCAGGATGACAATGAGTCTTGCTTATATTTAAAGGGACTTTTACAGAACTCAATGAAACAACATGCTGGGGGATTGGTGGGAAACAAGCTAGTTTTTGTGATCGTATTCTTAACCATCACTATAACCGGCATGGTGACTTTTTGGCTGGGCGCGTCCAGCCGGATAGATAATGACAAAAGAGCATTAATCCAGCGCGTAGATTCGCTACTGTTTGAAGCGAAACAGATATCAGATTCGTTGACCGCCCATTTAACAGAACGCTGCTCAGATGAAACGGTGCGTATGCTGACGAAACAGATACACCGTTATCCGCATATTGGGGGCATTTTCCTGTTGCAGGATTCGCAGGTATATTGCTCATCCGGGATGGCAAAACCTGAACTCAGCAATTTAACCGCAGGGGAGAACGGTAATCGGCTATTTTTAGTTGATGAAACGCCGGCATTTCGCGGGGAGCCTGTATTAGCCTACGTTACTGTGAGAGGAAATAACGCAATAGTGGTGACGATCAGCACCTACTGGTTTAAGTCGCTGCTTGCAGACAGTCGTTTACTTGTTAACGTGAATGGAAATATTCTCTCCGATGATAAGTTAATCAGTACAAGCAGTATTGATTTTCAAAACTCCGCCTGGCAACAATCTAATATGTTTGATTATCAGGTAATGGAATACCCGGAACATACGGGCATTGCTTCTGTTCTTAACTTTATTTTTATTCTCTTTTTATCCGCAGCGATTGCCGTCCCTGCCGCTTTTCTGTTTAACTATACGCTACAACGAATCGCGATGTCCCGGTATATACAACTTCGCCGGGGGCTGCGCAAACAGCAGTTCGTTCCTTATTACGAACCCGTCATGAATTGTGCTTCCGGGGCGTTATATGGCGCAGAAGTGGTCATGCGATGGAAGAAGGGGAACGATACATCCGTTATTAATGAAGAGATTATCTCTCTGGCAAATAAAACCGGGATGATATCTCCATTAGTTAACTTCATTTTACGACAGGTGGAAAAAGATATACTCTCTTTACGCCTCAGACTGCCGAGAACATTCTACATTAATTTCCGACTTAGTGAATCGATGATCGCTATGCCAGAACTTATTGATTCGTTTGTTGAGTTTCAAAAACGCTTGCCCAGCGATGTAAAACTGACGCTGGAATTTCCTGAGGTTGTTTATCGTGATACAACGCTTGAGTTTGATTCAGTTCTCAGGAGGTTACGTGTCGAAGGCATTAAAATTAAAATGAGCTCCTTATTTTTAGAACGTTTAAATGCTGACCGTAATTTATACCTTCCGGTTGATGCTGTCAGAATTGAAAAGTCAGTTACCAGATTAATTTCGGACTCCAAAGAACCTGTCGCGAGTGTTGATGATATTATTCGTTCGGCAGTAAATAAAAACTATACGATTATCGCGGATGGTATTGAAAATGATCAGCAGTACCACTATTTATCACTGCGCGGTGTTGTTTTACAACAGGGGAATTACTGGTCAATGCCATTGTCCAGTTTTCATTTAATGCAGTATATTATTCAGAGCGACAAAGTATTACTGTGTTAATTTATGATAATAATGCGAAAGTTATCGATATATCATGCGCATATTACCTGGAGTAAGTGGTGGGCGATATACAGTTCACGACTGTCACGAATGATCCACCACGGATTACCGCCATTGTTGAATGTTTTTTTACTCGTCAGCCGTCTTTTTCTGCACGTCCAGCCAGCCAACGGCATACCGCCGCCCCGATAAGGGGGCGAACGGCATGCGTCAGACGTTGTGAAAATGTCATGTCAGGTTCCACGGTCAGACAGCCCAGCAGGAGCAGCCAAGCGCGCCAAAGAACCCTTTCAGATCCGATACCGGCAGGCTGGATGTCCATGCGCCAGCATGATCGTGCCCGTGCAGGCCGCAGCCGTGAGAGCAACCGCAGGAGGCCATCGCCATTTGTCGTACGGCAAGCGAGTTTTTCCCCGCGCCTTCTGGCTCTCCCCATGCGGCGTAGCCTTTGAAGGTGCGCGTTGGCGACCAGTCCGGCATCGCGGGTGGGACAGGATTGTCATCCAGGGATTCGAAAGGACCCGCCCCCCAGACGATTTTTCCGCCCACCATCGTTAATTCTGAAGACAGGAAGGAGATCTCATCCTCGGCGCAGGCAAAAAAGTCTTTGTCCGGCACAATGAGGTCAGCGAACTGACCGGCCTGAATACGGCCTTTTTTACCTTCTTCATTGGAGAACCAGGTGACGTTCTCCGTCCACATTCGGAGCGCTGTTTCCCGATCCAGACAGTTACGACGCGGATAAAGCTGCATGCCTCCCACGGTTTTCCCGGTGATCATCCAGGCGAGAGAAACCCACGGGTTATAGGATGCTACGCGGGTGGCATCCGTACCGGCGGACACTTTCACCCCTTTTTCCAGCATACGGGCAATGGGCGGCGTGGCTTCCGCAGCGCCGGCACCGTAACGCTCAACGAAATATTCACCCTGATATGCCATACGGTGCTGAACCGCAATACCGCCGCCTAACGCCGCGATACGATCGATTGAACGCTCAGAAATTGTTTCGGCGTGGTCGAAGAACCAGTTAATCCCTTCAAGCGGGATATCCTGATTGACCTTCTCAAAAACATCGAGGGCGCGAGAAATGGTCTCGTCATAGGTGGCATGCAGACGCCAGGGCCAGCGGTTTTCCGCCAGAATGCGAACCACTTCTTCCAGCTCGCCTTCCATTTCCGGCGGCATATCCGGTCGCGGCTGGCGGAAGTCTTCGAAATCCGCCGCTGAAAATACCAGCATTTCACCGGCGCCGTTATGGCGGAAGTAGTCGTTACCCTGTTTGTAGGTGACGGAGCGGGTCCAGTTGAGGAAATCCTCTTTCTCTTCCTGGGGTTTCTGCGTGAAGAGGTTATAGGCCAGGCGCACGGTCATCAGATTTTCATCTGCAAGTTTCTGAATAACGGCGTAGTCATCGGGGTAATTCTGGAATCCGCCACCGGCGTCGATGACACCGGTTACGCCCAGACGATTCAGCTCACGCATGAAATGGCGGGTGGAGTTAACCTGGTAGTCAAACGGCAGTTTGGGGCCTTTAGCCAGCGTGGCATAAAGGATGCCTGCGTTGGGGCGTGCCAGTAATAATCCGGTAGGATTGCCTTTCGCATCGCGGGTTATCTCGCCTCCGGGTGGTTCCGGCGTCTCTTTTGTATACCCGACAGCACGCAAAGCCGCGGCGTTCAGGAGCGCGCGGTCATAGAGATGCAGCAGAAACACCGGGGTGTCCGGCGCAATGGCGTTGATCTCTTCGATAGTTGGCAGACGCTTTTCCACAAACTGATGTTCAGTAAAACCGCCAACCACGCGAACCCACTGCGGTGCCGGGGTGATGGCTACCTGCCGACGCAACATATCCATCGCGTCAGCCAGCGAACGTACGCCATCCCAGCGAAGCTCCATATTGTAATTAAGCCCGCCGCGTACTACGTGCGTATGGTTATCAATCAGCCCGGGTAATACCCGTTTGCCTTTCAGGTCGACGACTTTGGTTGCCGGACCCGCGAAGGCCATAATTTCAGCGTCGCCGCCAACCGCGAGAAACTTCCCGTCTTTGACTGCGACGGCGCTGGCGGTTGGGTTGCTTTTATCGAGAGTGGTAAACAGACCATGATGCAGAATAACGTCTGCGACAACATGTTGTGTCATGAGCGTTTCTCCTCTGAGGAATGACTGTCTTCAGCTGCCTGGCGGCCGGGGAGCTGCCCGAAGATATGGCTGATGGCATGTGTTTTGGTACAGGCCGAAGAAAAGGCTGTGCCGGACAGAAGTTGTTTGCCTACCGGAATAACTTGTTCGCCGACCAGCATTCCCAGCAAGCCAAGGAGGGCTATCAGCGGTGGGGCGGGGGAGCGGACATTCAGCAAACTGTAAATAATGCCGACAAGAAGTCCGGCACCCAGAGAAAGGATATACATTTTCATGCGGACCTCATCAGGACAGGCGCAATGCGTGGTGCATTACGCCTGCCGTAAATCAGTTGGAGGTGTTATTTAGCCGGGTTTGGGCCGATACGTTCGCCGTGTTGTACGCGCTCAGGCGCTTTATGAACCATAGTATAGGCATAATCGACGCCCATGCCGTAGGCACCGGAGTGTTCACGCACGATATCCATAATGCCGTTGTAGGTCTCTTTACGGGCCCAGTCGCGCTGCCACTCAAGAATGACCTGCTGCCAGGTTACCGGTACGATGCCTGCCTGAACCATACGATCGATAGCGTATTTGTGCGCATCAACGGAGGTGCCGCCGGAAGCATCAACAACCATATAGATTTGATAATCCGCGTCTTTGACTGCACACAGGGCAAACGTGGTGTTACAGACTTCCGTCCACAGACCGGAAACAATCACTTTCTTACGACCATTCGCCGCCAGCGCATCACGCACGTTCTGATCGTCCCATGAGTTCATTGAAGTACGTTCCAGGATGTTGTTTTCCGGGAAAACGGCCAGGAGTTCGGGATAGGTGTTACCGGAAAAACTTTCGGTTTCTACGGTCGTGATGGTGGTGGGGATATTAAACAGTTTTGCCGCTTTGGCCAGGCCAACAACGTTGTTTTTCAGTACCTGACGGTCAATAGATTGTACCCCGAAGGCCATCTGGGGTTGCTGGTCGATAAAAATCAGTTGACTGTTCTGCGGGGTGAGGACATCAAGGTAATGAGACATATCACTTTCTCCTGAACTAATATAGTGTAAGCACAACATGATTAGAAATGCGCATTCCCGAAGAGAATAATGCCGTGTTATTCCTTCCTGACGTTCAACATTTTCCCGTTGCACTTATTTCATGTTACGGTATACGTGCTGTCAGCAATGTTCGTTCCTTATCCGCGTACTCTTCCTTTTTATTTGTTATCCATCCGTCATCTGATTAATGACAGGGGAATATCTTTACCATCATTTTGATCTGTCGGTCAGAATGTGACGACAGACTCAGTTTAGAAGTTTTATGGCTAACATCAATGTTCAAAAACATTACTCACTGTCTTTTAAAATGTGACAATCATATTTTTCTCATGTCTTGTTTAAGAATTTTATACAACATGTTTAAGAAAACTTTTGGAAACTTATTATTTATTAAATATTGTTCCTTGTCATGACTCATGGGGTTTACGATTTCACCACCGGTAAACTATTATAGGGACTGTATTCATAACAGGACAATCATACGTCCCGTATCTGGTGACAGTAATGCATTTAGAAGATATTCGAATTTTTGTAACCATCGTAAATATGGGAAGTTTTACAGCAGCAGCCGAACACCTGAGTCTATCCAAACAATTTGTCAGCAGAAGAATGGCCGCGCTGGAGAAAAAAGTTTCAGCCCGATTACTGGTGCGAAATACCCGAAAGTTGTCCGTTACGGATACCGGCCAGGCTTTTTTTCATCATGCCCGGCGCATTCTGGAAGAGGTTCATGAAGCCGAGCAGGTTATCTCCGCCCGGCAGCAAAAACTGGCCGGGTCATTCAGGATTAGCCTGCCGATGACATACGGCATCAGGCGACTTGCCCCCCTGATTGTTGAATTTCAGGCGGCGCATCCAGAACTTACCGTTCATATTGATATGAATGACAGATATGTTGATGTGGTGGGCGAAGGCTACGATATGGTTTTGCGTATCGGGAACCTGATGGACTCTACCTTAATTGCTCGCTGTCTGGGTAAATTACCGATGGTGATTTGCGCCAGCCCGGATTATCTCCGTTTGCACGGTACGCCTCTGGCGCCTTCTGAACTGGCGCAGCATAGCTGCCTTTTGTATGGTCGGGAGGGGCAATTCGGCTGGAAATTGACGGAGGAAAATTCACCGAATACGTATGCCGTCAGAGGCAATCTGAGCAGTAATAACGGGGACGTGATCCGCGAGGCCGCAGAAGCGGGGGCCGGTATTGCGCTTTTGCCGCTTTTTATCGTTGAAGACTCGCTGCAACAAGGCGCTTTAGTGCAGATATTGTCTGATTACTCGCCGCCTCCGCTGACGATCAGCGCGCTGTATCCAAAACATCGCCAGCGCAGCGCAGTGACCCGGATCTTATTGCCATTTCTGGCCGAAAGAATTGCCGGCATCGTCGACCCGATTAAAAAAACATGAGTGATGTAGGGGCTGATGTTGTCAACTAAATCAGGATAGTGAATATGTTATTTGAGTATTGATGGGCTCAGGCAGTGACATAAAATGGCCGTGTCAAGCCGACGCTGATAACTATCATATGATCATCAAAGTGATGTAATCCCTGGTATTCCAGAAGGGATAAGATGTTCGTTGCTCTTTAAAATTATGCTTGCCTGATGTTCGGTTGAAATTAAACGCGTTCTCTTTTTTCTGTCATATCGCGTCTGACTTGTCCTGGCGTTTTCCCAAAGTATTGATGGAATCGTCTTGAAAAGGCTTGCTGACTGGAAAAACCTACGATAAAGGACACATCCATTATCGGTGTCCTGGTTGTCGATAAAAGTTCAAAGGCCTTATTTAATTTTAACTCTGTCACATACTGACCAAGGGTTACGCCGGTATGCGACTTGAATATTCTCTGGAGGTGCCAGGGAGAATATCCAGATCTCGCGGCTATGTCAGTAATTCGTAATGGTTTGTCTGTATTGTTGTGGAGCCATTCAAGTAGAACGTCGAGCACACTTTTGTACATGATAATACATCTGCCATTTTCGGTTATTGATTATGTATCAACGTATCATAATCATAATGCTTATATCGAACTTTATTGTGCAGTTTTTTTGATGATAACCAGCAATAAAATTATACAGCATCGGCAACCTTGTTGTGTATGTTGGTAGTGTCTTATGAGTGCTTTTATTTTGAGGATTGAATATGAAAAGAATTGGCATCAATGGTTTCGGTCGTATTGGTAGACTGGTATTACGCCGGATTCTGGAAACCGAACTGAATGTGGAAATTGTCGCTATAAACGATCTTACCTCGCCGGATGTTTTGGCTTATTTGCTGAAATATGATTCAAACTATGGTCCCTTTAACGGCACGGTTTCCCATGCTGACGGTTCAATTATCGTCAATGGTAAAGTCATCAAAGTATTTGCTGAGAAAAATGCGGGTGATATCCCCTGGGGTAGCCTGGGTATTGATGTTGTTGTGGAATGTACCGGTTTTTATACTTCAGCAGAAAAAGCGAATGCCCATATTGAAGCCGGGGCGAAAAAAGTGCTTATCTCCGCGCCTGCAGGCGATATGAAGACCATCGTTTATCATGTGAATGATGAAACGCTCACTTCTGCTGATAACATTATTTCCGTTGCGTCCTGTACGACAAACTGTCTGGCGCCGGTGGCAAAAGCCCTGAATGACGCCTTTGGTATTAACGTCGGCACGATGACGACGGTACATGCTTATACCGGCACCCAGGCTCTGGTGGATGGTCCCCGAGGTAAAGACTTCAGGGCTTCTCGTGCTGCGGCGGAAAATATTATCCCGCATACGACAGGGGCGGCCAAAGCGATTGGTCTTGTTATTCCTGAACTTAACGGGAAACTGAAAGGTCATGCCCAACGCATTCCGGTAAAAACGGGTTCAGTGACGGAGTTAGTGACCGTCCTGAATAAGACCGTCACCGTTGAAGAGGTCAATAACGCGCTGAGAAATGCAACAGTTGATAATGAGTCATTTGGCTATACGGATGAGCCAATTGTATCGTCTGATATTATTGGCATCCATTTTGGTTCCGTTTTTGATGCGACCCAAACGGAAGTAACAGAATTTGACGGCGTGCAACTGGTCAAGACGGTCGCCTGGTATGATAATGAATACGGGTTTGTGACCCAGTTGGTCAGAGTATTGAAGAAGTATATTTCCCTCTGATTTTTGTTGAAAAGAAGCCCCTGCACAAAAATGCGGGGGTTTTTAAATGGTGATATAAATTTAGGTTATGTCGGATTTTTATTGTTGATGTGCGCTGTCGTTCAGGTAATGAAAACGGCAAACATGGCTTCGTACTGCGTAAGAAAAGGAACCGGGCAGGAAAGGAATAGCAGGCATGATAATCGTGACATATTTTATACCGCTGAGTGGAAGTAATCCGTTTGCTTCAGTAGACTTTTCCTACAGGGTTTGAATAGCGAAATGCGGCAGGTGACGTCATCACCATGTATCGGCCTGCCTGAGGCTGTGGTTTGCAGGGACAATTGTTCAGGATAATGCGACTTTCCGTTAGTCAGGCATTATCTGTTGAGGAGTTATCTGAAAATGAAAGCTGCGGCTGACAATATTCTGTTTCCTGCTCTTGAGCAGACGTTCATGGCGGTTGTCCTCGTCGACGAGCGTAACCGGGTTCTGTTCTTTAACGAAGCCGCAGAGAAATTGTGGGGCTATTCCAGGGATGAAGTGCTTGGCCGGGATATGAATATATTAATTCCCGGGCCTCTGAAGCATGTTCACGGGGATTATGTCCACCATCACCGCGACGGGGGAAATTCCCGGGTTGTCGGGATGAATCGTGAACTTCAACTGGAACGAAAAGACGGCACGCAGGTCTGGACCAGCTTTTCGCTCTCCAAAATAGATGTGGATGGCCGCATCCACTACATGGCCGCCGCCCGGGACGTCAGCAAAGAGGTGGCCAGACGCGAGCAAAACCGTCTGTTGTTACTTGCCGTCAATAACACGGACAGAGCCGTGGTTGTTCTGGATGAACAACGTCGTATTGTCCAGACCAACCGTGCATTCACCAGCATGTTTGGATATGGCGCAGACGAAGCCATGAACCAGGTGTTCCCTGATTTCCTGCTGTCTTCAGGAAACAGCGATGACGCGCTAAAGCGTGTGGAAGAACATCTGCGGGGAAGTCGCTGGTTTCAGGAAGAACTCCTCACCGCGACCAGAAACGGCAGGGAAGTCTGGAGCCGGGTTTCGGTAAACCCTGTCCTCAATGAGCGTGACCACCGCCAGACCCGTAACCTTGTCGTAACCTTCGTTGATATTACGGAAGAACGTAATATTCGTAATCTGGAACGGGATGTACTGGCCGCGCTGACCAGCCGGATGACTTTCCAGGAAACGGGTGATTACATCTGCCAGCGAATTGGAAATATTGCGCCAGGCGTACTGGTCTCGGTATGCCGGATCGTCGATAACCGGATGCGCCCGTGGGCAGCTCCCGGTTTTCCAAAAGAATATGGTGAATACTGGGATGGCGTGGCCGTCGGTGAAGGCGTGGCAAGCTGCGGTACTTGTGCTGCGCGTGGCGAGCCCGTCATGGTTCAGGATATCAGCACCGATCCTCTATGGGCTCCCTATAAACATCAGATGTTGCCTCATGGTTTTCGGGCATGCTGGACATACCCTGTAAAACGTCGAGATGGTTCCGTGGCAGGGACGTTTGCTTTTTATTTCAGGACACAGAATGAGCCGGATACATTTCTGGTTCGCATTGCCGATGCCAGCGTTCATCTTTGCGCTCTGGCGATTGAGCGGGAGGAAGGTCGCCAGCAAATCGACCGGCTGGTTCGGTTCGATGCCCTTACGGGGCTGCCCAATCGTCAGTATCTCTATCACCATCTGGATAAACTGCTGTCGGGTAACGAACCGGAACTCGCCGTGTTTTTCCTCGATATTAACCGCTTTCGTAAGGTGAATGAGTCACTGGGGTATTCCGCTGGCGACCAGGTGATTATCACGCTGGCTAACCGCTTGCAGGAGAGGTTCGGGCCGCATCACTTTATCAGCCGGGTGGGTGGCGCGCAGTTTGTTGTGGTGGCGAGCGCCTGTCGTGTTGATGAGGCCTCACACCTGGCTGAGCTTATGCAGCATATCGTTGGCGCTGAAATGAGCGCCGCCGGGCAGACCTTCGAGCTTAAAGCCTGTATTGGGATCAGCCATTCCATTGGCGGCGACAGGGAAACGCTGCTGGCCCACGCCGAGAGCGCGATGGAGCGGGTACGTGAAAGCGGTGGAAGCTATCAGTTTTTTAACCCGGAACTGAATCAGGCCGTCATGCAACGTCTGAAACTGGGCATGGCGCTGCGAAATGCGATTACGGAGGGGCATTTGCGGCTGGAATATCAGCCTCAGATCAGGGCTGCGGACGGGCAGGTATACGGTTTTGAAGCGCTGACCCGATGGCACGATCCGCACGCTGGCGACATCTCTCCAGGGACGTTTATTCCTCTGGCTGAAGAGACGGGAGAGATAGAGCATATCGGCCTCTGGGCGCTGCGTGAAGTCTGCCGACAGCTTTTTGAATGGAGGGAAAAGGGCACGAATGTGTCGGCGGTATCTGTAAACCTGTCTGCCCATAACTTCCGTAAGCCTGATTTACCCCGTTATATCGCCGACCTGCTGAATGAATATCAGCTGCCCGGCAATGTCCTGACCATTGAAATTACGGAAAGCGCCATGATGGAACTGACGGACGAGATGCTTGCGCGGGTCAGGGAGATTCGCACGATGGGCGCGGGGGTCTCAATGGATGATTTTGGCACCGGCTTTTCCAGTCTGGCCAGCCTGGCGTATCTGCCGGTGACGGAGGTCAAAATTGATAAAAGCTTCATTGACCGGTTCGCCCGCGATCGTCGCGTCAATGCGCTGGTCGAAGCGGTTGTTAGTATTGGGCATAACCTCGACCTGACGGTTGTGGCGGAAGGTGTGGAAAATACCCATCAGCATCAGCAACTGAGAAAAATGGGCTGTTCCGTACTTCAGGGATTTCTTTTTTCCCGACCATTGTCGGCGAATACGTTACCGGTATGGCTAGAGGCTTACCGTTCACCCTTGCAGGATGCACAATCATGAAGAAAAAACTGTTACAGATGCTGAATTTGCGTCTGCTTATTATTGCTTTTGCGTTTCTGATGACCCTCCTTACTCTTTTCAATAGTTTCTATTCAGCCTGGCGTGTCCAGAAGCAGGTACTCATTGAGAATGAACTCAGTGAAAACCAGGCATATGCGGAGAGGATTGCTTCCACTATTGATTTGTATCTGGCGGTTTTCATGGAGCGTCTGGAATACAGTGCGAGCGTCATCGGTCAGCATTTCGATGATGAGAGCATTATCGCTGGTGAAATGATGAGGATGCAGCGGCGAGATTTTGGTTTTGATTCCGTTACGCTGGTGGATGAAAAAGGCAAAATTATTGGCGTGCTGCCTGAATCCCTGAACCTGAAGGGGAAAATGCTGACCACGCCAGGCGGCGTCGAGGCTCTCAAAGAAATGCAGCCGACGGTCAGCAGCGCCTACAATTCTTTGTCCGGTAATCTGGTGGTGTATATTTCACATCCCGTCAGGAATGCGCAGGGGAAATACCTCGGTTTTATTGGCGGCGCGATTTATCTGCAAAGAAGCAACGTTCTTTCTGCGCTCATTTCTAATCATTTCCGCAATGATGACAGCTATATTTATGTCGTTGATAAAAATGACCAGCTCTTATATCACCCCGATCCGGCCCGCAGAGGGGAAAAAGAGGAAGGCAATGCCGCAGTGAAAGCCGTGGAGCAAGGGCTGAGCGGCGCGATGGAGGTGACAAACTCCCGTGGCGTGGAAATGCTGGCAGGGTATGCCAGTATAAATACTTCGGGCTGGGGCGTTGTGGCGCAAAAACCAAAAGATAAAACCCTTACTGCGCTTGATGGGCTCATGTGGCAAATGATACGCGGCGTTGTACCGCTGGGTATTGTGGGGTTGTTCATTCTCTGGTGGCTGGGGAATGAAATCGTCAGACCATTGCGTCAACTGGCGGATCACGCCATTTCGATGGACAGCGATGAGTCCGCAGAAAAAGTACGAAACGTTCGATCGTGGTATATCGAAGCCTCCCGACTCAGGCGCGCGTTGCTTCAGGGAATGGAATTAATCCGGGAGAAAATGAAATGGCTGAACGATCAGGCCAGCACTGACCCGCTTACCGGCCTGGTCAACCGACGGGCGGCAGAGAAACTGCTGGCTGAATACGAACATCAGCAGCGACAGTTTGCGGTGATTTCTCTGGATATCGATCGCTTCAAAGCCGTCAACGACACGTTTGGTCATGACATTGGCGATGTTACGTTAAAAGCGCTGGCGCAGCTGCTGAAGCGAAGCTGTCGTAAAAATGATACCGCCTGCCGTATGGGAGGAGAGGAGTTTATGATGTTTTTCCCGGAGACGTCGGTAGAGGCTGCGGCGGATATTGCGGAGCGGCTGAGAAAAGAGGTCGCCGCCGCAAAGATAGAGACGGTAGGGCATATCACCATTTCTCTTGGCGTGACGGTGTGGCCGTCGGGCGTTGACTCTGTCTCTCAGGCGCTGAAACGGGCTGATGAATTGATGTACCAGGCGAAACAGGCGGGCAGAAACCAGGTGGTCGCAGGATAAAAAAGCAGGCGAATACCTTATTCGTATTCGCCGGTTATTGAATTATTTGCCCGTGTATTCAAAGACGATAATAGAACCCGGGTTACTCAGATTATGCGTTGGATGGTTGGATTCATCCATCACATTACCAAAGTTATCCGTCGCCACGTAGATTTTACGGGTGTCCGGGCTGACCAGCACCATGCGGTAACGGTTTGCCGTGTGGAAATATTTCGCGACGTCACCCTGAACATCTTTCTTATCGGCATTCAGCAGAACACGGTATAGCGCGCCATTTTTCATGGAGCTGATAATCACCGAGTTTCGCCAGCCTTTAATTACGCCGTTTTCCGGGTAGTATGCCACGCTGGATGGCGCAATTGTCGGCCAGCAGATATATGAAGAATCCGGGCCGCAGCTGGCGTCGTTATAGGTAAAGCCTTCTTTGACCGTAAAGAACGTTTTAATTGGCGCTTTAAAGTCTGCGGCTTTCCACTCTGTTTCTTTCTGGACCGGAACGCCTGCCGGAATATGGTTAGGGTCCCAGGTCAGAGACGGGCAATTCGCCGCTTCAGAGTAGTTGGCATAAACGTAAGCCTGATCGTCCTGGAAACCGGCAACGTGTGGCCAGCCATAGTTGCCGCCGGGTTCGAGGATATTCAGCTCATCATCGGAGGATGGCCCTTGTTCGGATGCGTAAAGGGTATCGCCAATAAATACCAGTCCCTGAGGGTTACGGTGTCCGTAAGTAAACAGGTGGCTTTTGATGCCTTTAATAACGGGGTTATCATCTGGAATAGAGCCATCGGTATTCAGACGCAGCACTTTACCGGCATAGGCGGCATAGTCTTTATTCTTCAGTTCATCCTCAGTGGGAATACGCTGAGCTTCGATAGGTTTACAGAAATTCGCGCCCTGGTTATGCCCTTGTTCACCGATGGTATAATACAACTTCCCGTCCGGGCCAAAGCGCAGGCGTCCACCGTTATGGTCATTGCCCGCCGGGAATCCAGCCAGGATCTCTTTTTCATTACCCAGCTTCTGGGTTTTTTCGTCATATTCCAGGCGAACGATTTTGGCGTGTTCCTTGTCGCCGTTCATATAGGTATAGGCCGTATAAACATAATTATCGCCACCCGGTTTCATGAAGTTCGGTGACAACGCCAGGCCCAGAACGCCTTCATGCTGCGGCCCGGTATGAACCCCGCTCAGCGTAATGGCGACTTTTTTCTCACCGGTTTTCGGGTTGATACGATCGATAGAAGCGGCTTTACGTTCGGTTACCCATAAATAATCATCCGGCCCCCACACCATATCCCACGGGGCATCAAGCCCGCTAATGAGGACATGCGCGGAAAAAGGTTCTGAGGCTTGTATCTCGGTTTGTTTTGAATTTGCGGCCTGTGATGAGGTTGCGGCATAACTAACGCCAGACATGGCAAGGGCTAACGTAACAGCCTGACTGATGCGCTTTATTTTATTATTCATCATTGTGTTCCTGTATATGATAAATAGTTTCGACGAATGTCGAAATTTTCGAAGATGTAACAACTATTGTCCTTTAAAGGTAATTTGTCAAGTTGCGCCAGAAGCCGATAATTTATTAAAAATGAATCTGTTGCGATAAGGTGGAATAAGTCGGCTTGGGTGTGTCGGCATTGGGGTGTTGTTTAACGTATTGTTTGTACTGAATGTTTTCTCTGGCAGTTGTTAGAGGTTCATTTGTTGGCTTCTCACAATATCGCGATATGAATTTATTGTCTCATTTTTTGAAATTCACTGTCCGACATGTGTTGTTAATGTTGATTTTCACCCACTGGATTATGTGGTTGTGTTCTATAATGAGAGTGATGTCCATGAATAATCTCTATTTTTCAGTGATAACACTTTATTTAAGGATTATCAGGCACATTTCTACCGGAGATGGTATTGTCTGAACGCGGATTTTAATTCTTGTTATTTGTTTTTATAAAAGGTAATGTCATGAGATAAGGGACTGTATCTAAATATTCCCCATAAATCTTCTTTTCCTGTTTTGTATTTTGATTACGATATCGTTGATACCTGTGACAAGTAAATGATTACCGGTCATCTTAAGCTGGAGGGCATATTTATATGGCAGAACAACATTCATCAGCATGGTCACCTTTACGTAACCGTGTTTTCTTCATGTTATGGATAGCCACACTCTTTTCCAATATCGGGACCTGGATGAATGATGTTGGCGCTGGTTGGTTGATGACCAATTTAAGCCCGGACCCTGTTATGATTGCCGCTATTCAGGCAATGACCACGCTGCCCGTATTCTTGCTGGCGTTACCGGCGGGGGCTATTGCGGATATTTTCGACAAGAGAAAATTACTTATTCTTGTTAATATTATGATGCTGTGTGCCGCGTCTCTGCTCGCAATTATCGTCTATTTTAATGTTGTCAGTATCGGATGGTTATTATTCATCACGTTTATTCTCGGATCCGGCGCCGCGTTTTTAGGCCCGGCATGGCAGGCCATTGTACCTGCTATTGTTGAACCTCATGAATTAAAATCCGGGATTGCGTTAAACAGTATGGGTATTAACATCAGCCGGGCGATCGGGCCCGCGCTGGCCGGTATTTTGATTTCACAGGTCGGTCTTTATCTTCCTTTTCTTCTGAATGCGTTGAGTTTTATTGCGATTATTGCTGCGGTATGGTGGTGGAAAGGAGAAGAAAAAACGAACGGGAGTCTTCCGGCTGAATCTGTTGTTGCCGCAATGGTTTCAGGTTTGCGTTATGCCCGTTACAGCCCGGAATTAATGAGAACAATAATAAAGGCTGCCAGCTTCTTTGTTTTTGCCAGCGCGTATTGGGCAATGCTCCCGTTGGTGGTGAGACTCTCACTTCAGGGAGATGCAACATTATATGGCGTGTTAACAACCAGTATCGGGATCGGCGCTGTCTGTGGCGCATTCAGTTTGCCTGCGTTGCGTAAGCGACTCAGTGCCGGCGCTCTTATTACCTCAGGAACATTCGGTACTGCTGCCGTATTACTGATATTCGCCGGAGCAGCATCTCAATATGCCGCTATTTTCGCCAGTATTGTGGCTGGTTTCAGCTGGATTATTACCTTGTCAACGCTCATGATATCAGCCCAGACAGCGCTCCCGGACTGGGTTCGCGCAAGAGGGCTGGCCTTGTACCTGACCGTATTTTCCGGGTCAATGGCATTCGGTTCTCTGGTCTGGGGACAAATTGCCTCGCATACGTCAGTAACCACAGCATTACTTTCTGCCGCAATCGGTATTGTCGTTGTCTGGTTATGCGTATTAAAGGTAAAAATTAACCATGACAATATTAACTTGCAGCATTCAGACCACTTTAGCCTTGCTGAGGATGGTCTTAATGATATTACCGGCCATACCGGCCCGATGCTGGTGTCTGTTTATTATCATGTCGATGCTGAAAAGAATGGCCAATTTATCAGTTTGATGAAAAAGTTAAAAAATATCCGGTTAAGGGATGGCGGTTACGCCTGGGGACTGTTTGTAGTTCCTGAGAAATCCAATGAATTTATTGAAACATTCATGGTGTCGTCATTGGCTGAACATCTGCGTCAGCACGACAGAGCGACTGTCGATGACAGACAAATACAGCAGCAGCTGGATGACGTCATTCTGAATAAAAAAGCAACACACTATTTTTCTGCGAGTGTAGCGGAATCCTTTGTCATACAAGAGGAATAAAAATAAGCGTTCAGCTTATACCGTCTGGTGAATAATAGAACGTTGTGGGGCGGCAGGACTGAATCACGCATCATCCTGTCTGCCGCGTGGCAATGTAGAAATGCAAAATCACAAGACGATGGCTGATTGTGGTGGTTTTACTGAACCCGGCAGATGTCAGGAGAGATATGTATGGTGTCCCCTGCAGGAATCGAACCTGCAACTAGCCCTTAGGAGGGGCTCGTTATATCCATTTAACTAAGGAGACGAGGCGGCACGAGTATAGCGTTTTTTACCCTGCACAGTAAGTATATCGCCGCCTGACTGCTCAAACTGTCGCCATTCAGGACTGTTTTTTCTGCTTTTCTGCTTTCTTTCCGGCACGCAGCCTGGCCTCTTCTTTGCGTCTGGCGCTCATATCATTACGGATCTGCGCATGGCTCATAAGCGCGAAGATGAATGTACCGCCGCAGATATTCCCCGCCAGCGTGGGCAAAGCAAAGGGCCAGAAAAAGTCGCTCCAGTGCAGCGTGCCGTTAAACACCAGATAGAGGATTTCAACCGAACCCACGACGATATGAGTCGTGTCAGCGAGGGCGATAAGCCAGGTCATCAGAATGATCACCACGATTTTTGCGGCGCCGGCAGCAGGAAACATCCATACCATTGTGGCAATGATCCAGCCGGAAATAATGGCATTGGCAAACATCTCGCCAGGGCTGTTTTTCATCACATCCATGCCGATTTTGACAAACGCATCACGCGTTTCTTCGTCAAATATAGGCATATATTCAAAAGCCCATGCGGCGATGCCAGTACCGACTACGTTGCCCAGTAACACCACGCTCCAGAGCCGCATCAGCAGACCCGCGTTGCCCATCGTCGGGTTTTGCATCACCGGCAGAACGGCGGTGACGGTATTTTCAGTAAACAACTGCTGGCGCGCCATGATGACGATGATAAAACCAAAGGTATAACCCAGATTCTCAAGTAAAAAACTGCCGGGGACGCCGTCCAGCTGTACGTGAAAAATACCTTTCGCCAGTAGCGAGGCGCCCATTGAGAGCCCTGCGGCAATGGCTGACCACAGCAGCGCCATAGCGTCACGCTCCAGCTCTTTTTCGCCGTCCTGGCGGATATGTTCGTGAATCGCCATCGCGCGTGAGGGGAGGCGATCCTCGTCGACCTCTATCTTTTTCCCGCGTTGTTTTTCTTCGCTTTCGACTTCGAGTTCGTCACTGTGTTGATCAATTTTCTCTTCGCTGAATTTATCCATTGTGAGACCTCGTGATGAACACATTTGTCTAAAGCGTAGTGGCTTTTATCCGACTGAAGGCAGGGCAAACTCTGAAATCGCAAAAAAGGCGACGCGCGTTTTTACCCGCCCGGTTAGAATGAAACCCGCCATGAGCCAGAGTTACAGGCTATGATCAAATCAACAAGAATCAGTATATAGACATCATTTGACGTGCTGTTACAATCGCTCACACCTAAACAGGCGGATACGGTCTCGTTCCGTCATGGATGGCAATCAGCGATAGCCATAATCAACAGGGAGACATTTATGAAGCTTCGCCTGTCGGCGCTTGCGCTGGGGAGCACACTGCTGGTGGGATGTGCAAGCTCCGGTACAGAACAGCAGGGGCGTTCAGATCCGCTCGAAGGATTTAACCGCACTATGTACAACTTCAACTTTAACGTGTTGGACCCGTATGTCGTTCGACCGGTCGCTGTCGCCTGGCGTGATTATGTTCCGCAGCCTGCCAGAAATGGTTTGAGTAATTTTACCAGCAACCTCGAAGAGCCTGCGATTATGGTGAACTATTTCCTGCAGGGCGATCCCTATCAGGGCATGGTGCACTTCACCCGCTTCTTCCTGAATAGTATTTTGGGGATGGGGGGCTTTATTGATGTTGCGGGGATGGCGAATCCAAAACTACAGCGTGTTGAACCGCACCGTTTCGGCAGTACGTTAGGCCATTACGGCGTGGGGTATGGCCCCTACGTGCAACTTCCGTTCTATGGCAGCTTCACGCTGCGTGAAGATGGCGGTGATATGGCCGATACCCTTTATCCGGTTCTCTCCTGGCTCACCTGGCCGATGTCGATCGGTAAATGGACCATTGAAGGAATTGAAACCCGCGCGCAACTGCTGGATTCCGATGGTCTGCTGCGTCAGTCTTCCGACCCGTATATTCTGGTGCGTGAAGCATACTTCCAGCGTCATGACTTCATCGCTAACGGCGGGAAGCTTAAACCGCAGGAAAACCCGAATGCCCAGGCGATTCAGGACGATCTTAAAGAGATTGATTCTGAATAACCACACGAGGCCAATAAAAAAGGTGAGTCAAAAGACTCACCTTTTTTTACGTCTGATGAAAATCAGAACGCGTAGTTAAAGTTCGTACCGAACAGCCAGGCTTTACCGTCAGACTTGAAGGAGTAAGCTGCCGGGCCTTCCCCTTCGGTGAATTTCACGTTCTGACCGTGCATATAGGATGCGCCAACGTCAATAGAAGCATCTTCATTGAAGGCGTAAGTTGCACCCGCGCTCAGCCACAGACGGTCCTGATCGGGAATAGAAATGGAACGTTTGTTTGCCGGAACCGGGCTATCGTCATACGCGATACCGGTACGGAAAGTCCAGTTCTTATCGTAGTAGTAGGTCGTACCCAACGCGATACGGTACGCATCCTTAAAGCTTTCATCTTTATAGAAGAGCGTCTGGCCGTCGTCGCCTTTGGCTTTTAACTCCTGGAACTGGCTCCAGCTGGTATAAGTCAGGCTATAGTGGATAGCCCATTGCGGCGCGACGCGGTTATAACCGGAGATTTCCCACATTTCAGGCAGGTTCAGGGTTAAGGAACCATTCTGTGTTGCGCCGCCAGTGCCGTATGGCAGGCTTGAAAGCCCCATACTGGCGAAAATATTGTTCAGATTTGGGTTAATGGAGCTTTTGTAATCGCCTTCGAAGTCGATTTTCACTTCAGAGCGGTAGGTCAGACCCCAACGGTTATCCTTGTCGAGTTCATACAGGATACCTGCGTTCCAGCCGAATCCCCACTCATCACCCTTCAGGTGGGCGATCTGGGAGTCAGGGGAGTTAATGCCATCCGTCCACTGAGAGGGTACGCCTTGTCCAACCAGCTGTTGTGAAAGCACCGGACCGAGGGAACCCGCATAGCGCTCAATTTTAGCCTTCGCGTAAACCGCATCAAAACCAACCCCGAAGCTCCAGCTATTATTCAGGCGATAGGCGCCGCTGAGGTTCAGGTTCACCGTTTGCAGGTCTGTTTTACCGCCATAGATACCGGCTGAATAATCTTTATTGAATTCGGTGGCGAGGCCGTAGTTGGAGGTAATGGATGCCCCCCAACCGAACTGATCGTTGATCGGCGCAACGAAGTGTAGGTTAGGAACCCACGCTGTTGGCGCAATATTATTCGCGTTGGCATTTTGCCCGGTTAAGTTAGAGCGGCCGGTCACATTGACATCTGGATCGATATACACCGCACCCGCAGAGAAGGTGGGGCGATCGAACATCATAATTAACGCCGGGTTGCGGCTAACGTTACCGGCATCATCTGCGATAGCGCCTTCACCCGAATAAGCCCGGCCAAGGCCAGAGGAAGAAAATTCGTTTAACTGAAAGCCTGCAGACCAGGCCTGTGTGGAGACGATTGCCACTGCGACTGCGAGAGCAGACTTTGTAAACAGGGTTTTCTGGCTCATGACCATAACCTCATCGATTTATTTTTATACAAACTATGTTACATGCCGTAACAGGAGCGCGAAGTGTAGGGTCTGAGGTACGACAGAGAAATCAGACCAGTGGCGTGAGTATAGGTCTGACCAGCTGGAATGTTGCAAGTATGTTTATAATATTTTTCAATTGTGATCGTAGAAACGCGATCCAGCTGGCAAATTTGAGGCCTGGCGCACTCACTCGATTGGGCGATTTTTGTTTTAGATCATTTTTAAGTGTGATTTCGGTCACTTATCCCATTTTGCATCATTAACGACTGGAGAGCCTTTTTCCACGAGCGTAAAATATCCTCAATATTTATCTGGCACCTTGAGTGCAAATACAGAGGAAATCTACAATGAGTAAATGCAGTGCTGATGAAACCCCGGTTTGCTGCTGTATGGATGTTGGCACCATTATGGACAACTCCGATTGCACCGCGTCCTACAGCCGTGTGTTTGAAAACCGCGAGCAGGCCGAAGAAACGCTGGCGGCTCTGACAGAAAAAGCGCGTGGCGTGGAGTCTGAACCTTGCCAGATTACATCCACCTTTACCGAAGAAGCTGAAGGCGTGCGTCTGGACATCGACTTTGTCTTCGCCTGCGAAGCTGAAACGCTGATCTTCCAGCTGGGTCTGCGTTAATCCCCTTCTTTGAATGCCCCTGTCAAATTCTGGCAGGGGCATTTTCGTAACCCTCTGTTACTATCCTCTGTGTCTTAGCTCTCACTTTCTGGCGTCTCCGCTTGGCGAAATGTAAAAAATTGGTTAAGACTGTGATCAGGTCAGACCACTTATTTTATTTTTTTACAGGGGAATGTTATGAGTCAGGCTTTACCACTGGTTACCCGCCAGGGCGAGCGTATCGCCATTGTAAGCGGATTACGTACGCCGTTTGCTCGTCAGGCCACCGCTTTTCATGGCATTCCTGCTGTTGAGTTGGGAAAAATGGTGGTTGGGGAATTGCTGGCGCGCAGTGAAATACCTGCCGAGGTTATTGAACAACTGGTTTTTGGCCAGGTGGTGCAAATGCCTGAAGCCCCCAACATCGCCCGGGAAATTGTGCTGGGTACGGGGATGAATGTTCACACCGATGCCTACAGCGTAAGCCGGGCGTGCGCGACCAGTTTTCAGGCGGTAGCGAATGTTGCGGAAAGCCTGATGGCGGGGACGATTCGCGCGGGGATTGCTGGCGGCGCGGATTCCTCCTCCGTATTACCTATTGGCGTCAGCAAAAAGCTGGCGCGTATACTGGTGGACGTCAATAAAGCCCGCACGACCGGGCAAAAACTCAAACTCTTTTCCCGCCTGCGTCTGCGAGACCTGATGCCTGTTCCGCCCGCGGTCGCTGAATATTCCACCGGGCTGCGGATGGGCGATACGGCCGAGCAAATGGCGAAAACCTATGGCATTACGCGTGAGCAGCAGGATGCGCTGGCGCATCGTTCTCATCAACGAGCCGCGGAGGCCTGGGCCGAAGGTAAACTGGCGGATGAGGTGATGACAACATATGCGCCGCCGTATAAAGAGCCTTTCTCTGAAGACAATAATATTCGTGGCAACTCTACTCTGGCTGATTATGCGAAGCTGCGCCCCGCGTTTGATCGACAACATGGGACGGTCACGGCGGCGAACAGTACGCCGCTGACGGATGGCGCGGCAGCCGTCATCCTGATGACGGAGTCTCGCGCTAAAGAACTTGGCCTGGCGCCGTTGGGCTATCTGCGTAGCTATGCGTTTACCGCAATTGACGTCTGGCAGGACATGCTGCTGGGCCCGGCCTGGTCGACGCCGCTGGCGCTGGAGCGGGCCGGATTAACGCTGGCCGATCTCTCGTTAATTGATATGCATGAAGCCTTTGCCGCTCAGACGCTGGCTAACATTCAACTGCTTGGCAGCGAGCGTTTTGCCCGCGACGTGCTGGGCAGGGCGCATGCGACCGGGGAAGTGGATGACAGCAAGTTTAACGTCCTCGGCGGGTCGATTGCCTATGGACATCCGTTTGCTGCGACGGGGGCGCGGATGATCACGCAAACCCTGCATGAGCTACGCCGTCGGGGAGGCGGTTTTGGCCTGGTGACCGCGTGCGCAGCGGGGGGTTTAGGGGCGGCAATGGTTCTGGAGGCGGAATAATGGACATGACATCGGCTTTCACGCTTAACGTGCGTCTGGATAACGTCGCGGTCGTCTCTATTGATGTCCCCGGTGAGAAAATGAATACCCTGAAGGCGGAGTTCGCGACGCAGGTTCGCGCCATCCTGAAACAGATTCGGGAAAACAAGGCGCTGCGCGGTGTGGTTTTTATTTCTGCGAAGCCGGATAACTTTATCGCGGGGGCGGATATCAACATGATCGGCAACTGCAAAAGCGCGCAGGAAGCTGAAACGCTGGCGCGTCAGGGCCAGCAGATAATGGCTGAAATTCAGGCGTTGTCTGTTCCGGTTGTCGCCGCCATTCACGGCGCGTGTCTCGGCGGTGGGTTAGAGATGGCGCTGGCTTGCCATCGGCGCATTTGTACTGATGATGCGAAAACCGTGCTGGGTCTGCCGGAAGTGCAACTGGGGCTGCTGCCAGGGTCTGGCGGTACGCAGCGATTACCGCGCCTGGTTGGGGTGAGTACGGCGCTGGACATGATCCTCACCGGTAAGCAGTTACGGCCAAAACAAGCGCTCAGGGTTGGTCTGGTGGACGAAGTCGTGCCGCACGCCATTTTGCTTGAGGCCGCCGTGGAACTGGCGATTAAAGGGCGTTCCGCTCAGCGGAATTTACCGGTGCGTGAACGTATTCTGGCCGGGCCGCTTGGGCGCACGCTGCTGTTTCGCATGGTCAGTAAAAAAACCGGGCAGAAAACGCAGGGTAATTACCCGGCGACAGAGCGAATCCTTGAGGTGATTGAAACCGGGCTGGCGCAGGGAAGCAGTAGCGGATACGACGCGGAAGCGCGGGCGTTTGGCGAACTGGCGATGACGCCGCAGTCGCAGGCGTTGCGGAATATCTTTTTTGCCAGCACCGAAGTGAAAAAAGATCCGGGGAGCGACGCGCAGCCTGGTCCGTTAGCCAGCGTAGGCGTGCTGGGCGGAGGTCTGATGGGCGGCGGTATTGCTTACGTGACGGCCTGTAAAGGCGGCTTGCCGGTTCGCATCAAAGATATTAATGCCAAAGGCATCAACCACGCGCTGAAGTACAGCTGGGATCAGCTTGAAACCAAAGTTCGCCGCCGCCATATCAAAGCGGGCGAACGCGACAAACAGCTGGCGCTAATCTCCGGCTCAACGGATTACCGCGGCTTCTCGCATCGGGATCTGGTTATTGAAGCGGTGTTTGAAGATCTGGCGTTAAAACAGCAGATGGTGGCGGAAGTCGAGCAAAACTGCGCTCCTCACACCATTTTTGCCTCCAACACCTCATCTTTACCCATCGGCGACATCGCGGCTAACGCGGCCAGGCCTGAGCAGGTGATTGGTTTGCACTTCTTTAGCCCGGTAGAAAAAATGCCGTTGGTGGAGGTCATTCCTCATGCGACAACCTCCGCGCAGACGATCGCCACGACCGTTAAGCTGGCGAAAAAACAGGGCAAAACGCCGATTGTGGTCAGCGATAAAGCCGGGTTCTACGTTAATCGTATTCTTGCCCCGTATATCAACGAAGCAATACGGTTGCTGACCGAAGGCGAACGCGTTGAAGCGATCGACGCCGCGCTGGTCAAGTTTGGTTTTCCGGTCGGGCCAATCCAACTTTTGGATGAGGTTGGCATCGATACAGGCACTAAAATTATACCTGTACTGGAAGCCGCTTACGGCGAACGTTTTAGCGCGCCTGCAAACGTTGTTGCCTCAATTTTGAATGACGATCGCAAAGGCAGAAAAAATGGTCGCGGTTTCTATCTTTATGGCGTGAAAGGGCGTAAAAGCAAAAAACAGGTCGACCCTGCAATTTATAGGCTTATTGGTATGCAAGGGCAGAGCCGACTTTCTGCGCAGCAAATGGCTGAGCGGTGCGTGATGTTAATGCTCAACGAAGCGGCGCGCTGCTTTGATGAGAAGGTGATCCGCAGCGCGCGTGATGGCGACATCGGCGCGGTATTTGGTATTGGTTTTCCGCCGTTTCTTGGCGGCCCGTTCCGTTATATGGACACTCTCGGCGCGGGTGAAGTGGTTGCGGTTCTGCAACGACTGGCTACGCAGTATGGCGACCGGTTTACCCCGTGCGAGCGCTTATTGCGGATGGCTGAACGCGGTGAACGTTTCTGGAACAGTGGGGAAACAGACCTGAAGGAATAAGGTCATATCAGGACGAGACCGCACCGAATGACTGTGTGGTGGTCAATTTGTAAACAAAGATTGACTATACTTACGCCATTGAGGTAAAAAACAGCGTTTCATTCGGTGAATGGATAAGGCACAATGCCGGCCACCGCATTTTTATCATACCCGTCAGGGTTTTTGCTAAGAATGTGGGTGATTCTGGTTAACAAAAGCGGTGCAATATGCAAGTTTTTATCATGCGTCACGGCGACGCGGCCCTCGATGCCGCCAGTGATTCGGTTCGTCCCTTAACCTCGTGTGGTTGTGACGAATCCCGCCTTATGGCGAACTGGCTGAAAGGTCAAAAAGTGGATATCGAACGTGTTCTGGTGAGCCCGTTTCTACGAGCCGAACAAACGTTGGATGTGGTAGGGGAGTGTATGAACCTGCCTGGTAATGTGGACGTTTTGCCGGAGCTTACTCCTTGCGGCGATGTCGGTATGGTCAGCGCCTGGTTACAGACGCTGGCGAATGAAGGCGTCGCATCGGTGTTAGTGATCTCTCACCTGCCTTTGGTGGGATATCTGGTGTCTGAACTCTGTCCTGGCGAGACGCCGCCAATGTTCACCACATCTGCGATTGCCAGCGTAACGCTTGATGAAAGCGGCAAAGGGATTTTCAACTGGCAGATGAGCCCGTGTAATCTGAAAATGGCAAAAGCGATTTAACGTTATTATCGTCGGTTGGATACTGTGCCTGATGGCGCTTCGCTTATCAGGCCTACAGTCTGCACTGAACCCGCAGGCCGGATAAGGCGCCTGATAGCGCTTCGCTTATCAGGCCTACAGTCTGCACTGAACCCGCAGGCCGGATAAGGCGCCTGATAGCGCTTCGCTTATCAGGCCTACAGCCTGCACTGACCCCGTAGGCCGGATAAGGCGCTTGCGCCGCCATCCGGCAATCGGCATTGTCAGGGAAGCTCCGGCGGCAACCACTCTTCTACTTCAATCAATACCAACAGCGCAGCGTCCCCGCCGTACTCTTTTGGCGCCTGATGGAAGGCCATAACGTGCGGATGTTGCGCCAGCCATAACGGCGTTTGTTGCTTAAGAATATGCTTTCCGTGGCCGTGCATCACACAGGCGCAAAAGACATGCTCGCGGCGACAGGCGGCAATCAGCGCCCCCAGCTCTTGTTTGGCCTGCTGTTGCGTCAGACCGTGCAAATCCAGGAACAACTCCGGCGAATAGTCGCCCCGACGCATTTTCTTCAGCTCAAAATGGCTGACGTCGGCACGTACATATTTCACCGGGCCGTCGGTATTCAATAACGGTTGAAATTCATCGGAGAAATAGTGGCTGGCATCAGCCTGCTCCTGTATCAGACGCTTGACCGGGACTTCTGTGATTTTTTTACGTTGCGGTCGGTGGACAATGGTGTCCTGCTTAATCTGGCGGGTGCCGGTCATTAACTGCCGGAACAACGCCTGGTCCTCCTCGCTGAGCGATGTTTTCTTTTTCATTCGAACGTCTCATCTTTTATTTTGCGTTAGTTTACCCGACTCAGGGGACATTCGTTCAGCCAAAACGCAATTTTCACGCTCTGGCGCCGCGTGAGTGCTGATTTATCGCCGTCTTCGTGGCAAACTAGCCGCCGAATTTAATGCGAGCATGCCCTGGAGGAATACGTGGATAAAATTTTCGTCGATGAAGCAGTGAGTGAGCTGCATACCATTCAGGACATGTTGCGCTGGGCGGTAAGCCGGTTTAGCGCGGCGAATATCTGGTATGGTCACGGCACGGACAACCCGTGGGATGAGGCCGTACAGCTGGTACTGCCGTCACTTTATCTGCCGCTGGATATTCCAGAAGACATGCGCACCGCGCGCCTGACGTCCAGCGAACGTCACCGCATTGTTGAACGGGTCATTCGCCGTGTCAACGAACGTATTCCGGTGGCCTACCTGACCAATAAAGCCTGGTTCTGCGGCCATGAATTCTATGTTGATGAACGCGTATTAGTGCCACGTTCGCCGATTGGCGAGCTGATCAACAACCGCTTCGCGGGGCTTATCAGCGAGCAGCCGCACCACATTCTGGATATGTGTACCGGCAGCGGATGTATCGCTATCGCCTGTGCTTATGCTTTCCCGGAGGCGGAAGTGGATGCCGTTGATATCTCCAGCGACGCGTTAGCCGTAACTGAACACAACATTGAAGAGCACGGTCTGCTCAACCATGTCACGCCGATTCGCTCCGATCTGTTCCGCGATCTGCCGAAAGTGCAGTATGACCTGATTGTGACGAACCCGCCGTACGTTGATGCGGAAGATATGTCCGATCTGCCGAATGAATATCGTCATGAACCTGAACTGGGCCTGGCGTCCGGCACTGACGGTTTAAAACTGACCCGCCGTATTCTGGGCAACGCGCCGGACTACTTGTCCGATGACGGTATTCTGATTTGTGAAGTCGGAAACAGCATGGTACATCTGATAGAACAATATCCCGATGTACCGTTTACCTGGCTGGAGTTCGATAACGGCGGCGACGGCGTCTTTATGCTGACGAAAGCGCAGCTCATTGCGGCTCGCGAGCATTTCAGCATCTATAAAGATTAATCAACGGTCAACAACACAACAACGATAACGGAGCCGTGATGGCAGGAAATACACTTGGACAACTCTTTCGCGTAACGACTTTTGGTGAATCACACGGGCTGGCGCTCGGTTGTATCGTTGATGGCGTTCCGCCGGGCATTCCGCTAACGGAAGCCGACCTGCAACACGATCTCGACAGACGCCGTCCGGGAACCTCGCGTTACACGACCCAGCGTCGTGAACCGGACCAGGTGAAAATTCTCTCCGGCGTCTTTGAAGGCGTGACGACGGGCACCAGCATTGGCCTGTTGATTGAAAATACCGATCAGCGTTCACAGGATTACAGCGCCATTAAGGACGTTTTCCGCCCGGGCCATGCCGACTATACCTACGAGCAGAAATACGGTCTGCGCGATTACCGTGGCGGCGGTCGTTCTTCCGCCCGTGAAACGGCGATGCGCGTCGCGGCTGGCGCGATTGCTAAAAAATATCTGGCGGAGAAACACGGCATCGTCATTCAGGGGTGTCTGACCCAGATGGGCGATATTCCGCTTGAAATCAAAGACTGGCAGCAAGTTGAACAAAACCCGTTTTTCTGTCCTGATCCAGATAAAATCGACGCGCTGGATGAACTGATGCGCGCCCTGAAGAAAGAGGGCGATTCGATTGGGGCAAAAGTGACCGTCGTGGCAAACGGCGTTCCGGCAGGGCTTGGCGAACCGGTCTTTGACCGTCTGGATGCGGACATCGCTCATGCGCTGATGAGCATCAACGCGGTAAAAGGCGTGGAGATTGGCGATGGGTTTGATGTGGTCGCGTTGCGAGGCAGCCAGAATCGCGATGAAATTACCAAAGAGGGCTTCCTGAGCAACCATGCGGGCGGTATTCTCGGCGGTATCAGCAGCGGGCAACAAATTGTTGCACATATGGCGCTGAAACCCACTTCCAGTATTACGGTGCCGGGACGTACGATTAACCGCTTTGGTGAAGAAGTCGAGATGATCACCAAAGGGCGTCACGATCCGTGCGTTGGGATCCGCGCCGTGCCGATCGCTGAGGCCATGCTGGCGATCGTGCTGATGGATCACCTTCTGCGTCAGCGCGCGCAAAATGCGGATGTAAAGACTGATATTCCACGCTGGTAATCAATGAAAAAAACGGCACTCGCGTTGCTGGCTCTTCTGGTCAGCAGCGCCAGCCTGGCGGCAACGCCCTGGCAGAAAATTACGCATCCTGTTCCCGGAAGTGCGCAATCCATCGGCGGCTTTTCGAATGGCTGCATTGTTGGGGCAGACACGCTTCCCGTGCAGTCCGAACACTATCAGGTGATGCGTACCGATCAGCGCCGCTATTTTGGTCATCCCGATCTCGTGATGTTTATTCAACGACTGAGCACTCAGGTCAGCAACCTTGGATTTGGAACGGTGTTGATCGGCGATATGGGGATGCCTGCGGGCGGGCGGTTCAACGGCGGACATGCCAGCCACCAGACCGGGCTCGATGTTGATATTTTTCTGCAACTGCCGAAAACACGCTGGACGCAGGCGCAGCTACTGCGACCTCAGGCAATTGACCTGGTCTCCCGCGACGGCAAACATGTGGTGCCTTCGCTGTGGAAGCCGGAAATCTCCAGCCTGATCAAACTGGCGGCGGAAGATAACGACGTCACGCGTATTTTTGTTAATCCTGCCATTAAACAGCAGTTATGCCTGGATGCCGGAACCGATCGTGACTGGTTGCGTAAAGTGCGACCCTGGTTCCAGCATCGTGCGCATATGCATGTACGATTACGTTGCCCTGCCGACAGCCTGGAGTGCGAAGATCAGCCTTTGCCTCCGCCTGGCGATGGATGCGGCGCAGAACTACAAAGTTGGTTTGAACCTCCTGAACCTGGAACAACAAAGCCTGAGAAGAAGACACCGCCACCGTTGCCGCCTTCCTGCCAGGCGCTACTGGATGAGCATGTACTCTAATGGACAATTTTTTAAATCTGTTTATGGTGTCCCCGCTGTTATTGATTGTTCTTTTTTTCGTGGCAATGCTGGCTGGATTTATTGATTCGCTGGCGGGGGGAGGCGGCTTATTAACGATCCCTGCATTAATGGCGGCAGGCATGTCGCCAGCACAGGCGCTGGCGACCAATAAATTGCAGGCCTGCGGCGGCTCACTCTCCGCGTCAATCTATTTCATTCGTCGCAAAGTGGTCAATCTTGCCGATCAGAAACTCAATATTCTGATGACGTTCATTGGCTCAATGAGCGGCGCGTTACTGGTGCAATATGTCCAGGCGAGCATTTTGCGGCAGATTTTACCGGTGCTGGTTATTTGTATTGGCCTTTATTTCCTGTTGATGCCGAAACTCGGCGAAGAGGATCGTCAGCGTCGGCTTTATGGCCTGCCTTTCGCGCTGGTCGCCGGGGGCTGCGTCGGATTCTACGATGGCTTCTTCGGCCCGGCTGCCGGATCGTTTTACGCGCTGGCGTTTGTGACGCTGTGCGGGTACAACCTGGCGAAATCCACCGCCCATGCCAAAGTGTTGAATGCCACCTCGAATATTGGCGGCCTGTTGCTGTTTGCCATTGGCGGTAAAGTCATTTGGGCGACAGGTTTCGTGATGCTGATTGGCCAGTTTCTGGGCGCTCGTATGGGCTCGCGACTGGTGTTAAGCAAAGGACAGAAGCTCATTCGCCCGATGATTGTCATCGTCTCTGCGGTGATGAGCGCCAAACTACTTTATGATAACCACGGACGGGAGATTCTCCACTTGCTGGGGATGAACTAATGAACAGTACGCATCATTACCAACAGCTAATTGATATTTTTAACGGCTGCTTTGCCGACGATTTTAATACCCGTCTGATTAAAGGCGATGACGAACCAGTCTATCTTCCTGCTGATGTGGACGTGCCGTACCACCGGATTGTTTTTGCGCACGGCTTTTACGCCAGCGCGCTGCATGAGATTTCGCACTGGTGTATTGCCGGAAAGGCGCGTCGCGAGCTGGTGGATTTTGGTTACTGGTATTGCCCGGATGGGCGTGATGCGCAAACCCAAAGCCAGTTTGAAGACGTGGAAGTGAAACCGCAGGCCTTTGACTGGTTGTTTTGCGTGGCGGCGGGTTATCCGTTTAACGTCAGTTGCGACAATCTGGAAGGGGACTTCGAACCGGATCGCGTGGTATTTCAGCGCCGGGTTCATGCCCAGGTGATGGAGTACCTGGAAAAAGGCATTCCTGAACGCCCGGCCCGGTTTATTAAAGCGTTACAGAATTATTATCACACGCCTGACATTACGGCGGAACAGTTCCCGTGGCCGGAAGCGCTCAACTGAGGCCGACGCCACGTTTACAATGAGGAAAGAAGATGATCGCGGAGTTTGAATCACGCATTCTGGCATTAATCGACGATATGGTAGAGCACGCAAGCGATGACGAGCTGTTTGCCAGCGGATATCTGCGTGGCCACCTGACGTTAGCAGTTGCAGAACTGGAAGGCGGTGATGACCATTCCGCAGAAGCGGTGTATGCCAACGTCACCAGCAGCCTGGAAAAAGCGATTGGCGCAGGCGAGTTGTCGCCGCGTGACCAGGCGTTAGTGAAAGAAATGTGGGATAACCTGTTCCAGAAGGCCATTAACGCGTAGGCCGGATGCGTCGCCATCCGGCATTTTCACCTTGCCGGGTGGCGTTAACGTTCATCCAACGGATGGACTTATTTCACCGCTTTTCCCTTCAATAACTTCCGTACCCACAGACGATTCGGGTTTAACGCCGCCAGCGTGTCAGCATCCATCGGAATGGGCTCTTCACTCATTTGCGCCGCGAGAATTTCCGCACAGAGCGGGGCTGAACACAACCCGCGCGATCCGAGCGCTCCCAGCATAAACAAATCAGGATAAACCGGCGCGCGTTCGGCGGCGTCTTTCTGTCTGGCAAGAGCGGCGTATTGTGCGAGCGTTGCATCATAGTCCGGCACATTTCCGACCATCGGCAGATGATCGCGCGTGGCGCAGCGTACGCCACAGCGCGCTGCTTTTTCGCTGACATCAACCTCTTTTGCCCATGCGGCATTCGGGAAGCAGTCGATCAAGCGCTGGCGATTCTGCTGCTGATCGTCTTCACGATAGGCAGTTCCCTCACTGCCGCGATGGTAACTGGCGCCAATGCAGTGCTGATGAGTGGCAGGGTTTTGCGGCGTGAGGTATCCGTCGTAGCACAGCACCTGGCGTAATGCGGAAAGCGCAGGCGTCGTCGGGATATGGCTTACCTGACCAGCCACCGAATAGACCGGTAACGGAAGCGTCTGGTCAACGTGGTTAATCTGATGCCCGTTTGCCAGCACGACCACCTCATGTTCAACTGCCTTACCCTCTGCAAATTGCAACTGCCAGCCTGTGGCCTGGTGCGAAAGGGCGGTGAGCGTGTGTGTATAATGCCTCCGCAGCCCTTGTGTGGCCGCCAGCGCCAGCACCGCAGCGGTTAATTGTGCGGGGCACAGCCAGCCGCCAGCCGGATACGTTATTCCGCGACAGTGTGTCGCCACGCCTGTTTCCTGCTGCGCCTGGTCTGGATCTACAGCCACTGCGAGCGCATCGGGCAACGCCAGCGACAGCATCTGATCGATTTTATGCTGGCTCTTTTCGTCCCAGCCCAGTTGCGTGACGCCGCACCAGTCATGGTCGAAAGTCACCGGCAACGCGTCATACAGACGCCGCGCGAACGTAAACGCGCTCGGGAAAAAGAGGTTAATCGCCGCATCGTGTTTGCTGAGCAGGGGATAAAGCGCCCCCTGGCGATTGCCGGATGCGCCTTGCGCGGGCTGTTCATCTGAACAATAGAGCGTTACCTGCCAGCCGCGGCGCAGAAGCGCCAGCGACAGCAGCGCGCTGGCGATGCCGCCGCCGATGATTGCGACGTCTCGTTTGGCGCTGCCGCTGCGGGTGAACCACGGCGTCGGGGAGGGGGACGTCAGCGTGTGCGCCATGACGCCGCAAAGCATTTCACGCTTGCGGCCAAAACCTTTGCGTTTTTGCATCGTGAACCCTGCCTCCTGCAACCCCCGGCGCACGAATCCCGCAGAGGTAAACGTCGCCAGCGTTCCGCCGGGGCGAGCCAGTCGCGCCATGGTGGAAAACAGATTCTGCGTCCACATGTCAGGGTTTTTCGCAGGGGCAAAACCATCCAGAAACCAGGCGTCCACTTTCTGGTTCAGGGATTCATCCAGTTTCCCCGTCAGTTCATTAATATCGCCGAACCAGAGATCCAGCGTCACACGACCGTCATCAAGAATCAGGCGATGGCACCCGGCCAGCGGCAGCGGCCACTGTGCGTGTAGCTGCTGTGCCCAGGGGGCAAGCTCTGGCCAGTGTTGATGGGCTAAAGCGAGGTCGGCCTGCGTCAGGGGAAATTTTTCAAAACTGATAAAATGTAATCTTTGTAGCGTAGCCTCAGGGTGAGCGTCGCGAAACTGCGAGAACGCCTGCCAGAGCGTCAGGAAGTTAAGGCCAGTGCCGAAACCGCTCTCTGCCACCACGAATAATGGGCGAGGGTGCAGAGGAAAACGCTCCTCAAGCTGATTGCCGCCGAGAAAAACATAACGCGTCTCTTCCAGCCCATTATCATTGGAAAAGTAGACGTCATCGAAATCTCGGGAAACAGGTGTACCCTCAGCGTTGAATTCAAGGTTGGCAGGTTGTATAGCGTATTGTTTCACGTAAGTTACTCGTCTGACAGGCAGTGTCACGATCTTAGCGATGTGCGCCCGGAGGCGCAAATTTCCATATTAATTGGCTGATCGGACTTGTTCGGCGTACAAGTGTACGCTATTGTGCGAGTCGAATCTTAAAATAGTGCGACTTACAGAGGTATTGAATGAAACGTGCAGTGATTACTGGCCTGGGCATCGTTTCCAGCATCGGTAATAACCAGCAGGAAGTCCTGGCATCTCTGCGTGAAGGACGTTCAGGGATCACTTTCTCTCAGGAGCTGAAGGACTCCGGCATGCGTAGCCATGTTTGGGGTAACGTCAAACTGGATACCACTGGCCTCATTGACCGCAAAGTAGTGCGCTTTATGAGCGACGCATCCATCTATGCTTACCTTTCTATGGAACAGGCGATTGCTGATGCGGGTCTCTCTGTAGAAACTTACCAGAATAACCCGCGCGTTGGCCTGATTGCAGGTTCCGGCGGCGGCTCCCCGAAATTCCAGGTCTTTGGCGCAGATGCCATGCGTAGCCCGCGTGGTCTGAAAGCCGTTGGCCCGTATGTAGTGACCAAAGCGATGGCCTCCGGCGTTTCTGCCTGCCTCGCTACGCCGTTTAAAATCCACGGCGTGAACTACTCCATCAGCTCTGCTTGCGCGACCTCTGCGCACTGCATCGGCAACGCGGTTGAACAGATTCAACTGGGCAAACAGGACATCGTCTTTGCCGGCGGCGGTGAAGAGCTGTGCTGGGAAATGGCGTGTGAATTCGATGCGATGGGCGCACTGTCCACCAAATACAACGACGATCCGTCTAAAGCTTCTCGTACCTATGATGCGAACCGTGATGGTTTCGTTATCGCGGGCGGCGGCGGTATGGTTGTGGTTGAAGAACTGGAACACGCTCTGGCACGCGGCGCGCACATCTATGCGGAAATTGTCGGTTACGGCGCAACGTCCGATGGCGCTGACATGGTTGCACCGTCAGGCGAAGGCGCAGTGCGCTGCATGCAGATGGCGATGCACGGTGTTGACACTCCGATTGACTACCTGAACTCCCACGGTACGTCTACGCCGGTAGGCGACGTGAAAGAGCTGGGCGCAATTCGTGAAGTCTTTGGCGATAAGAGCCCGGCTATCTCCGCGACCAAAGCGATGACCGGTCACTCTCTGGGTGCGGCTGGCGTGCAGGAAGCTATCTATTCGCTGCTGATGCTGGAACACGGCTTTATCGCGCCGAGCATCAACATTGAAGAGATGGACGAGCAAGCGGCAGGTCTGAACATCGTAACCGAAGCCACCGATCGCGAACTGACGACCGTCATGTCCAACAGCTTCGGCTTTGGCGGCACCAACGCGACGCTGGTTATGCGTAAGCTGAAAGCGTAAATCTGAAGACGTTGGGCGGATAAGGCGTTTACGCCGCTATCCGACATCAACGTTTGCCTGATGGCGCTTCGCTTATCAGGCCTACAGGGGAGCCGATAATGGCTCCCTTTTTTATTGCTTGTTTTCGTATTCCTGCGCGATTTTTGCAGACCATGCCCTGGCGCGGGCAATGGCGCCTGCATCGTAGATCGGGTGTTCAAACTGGTGGGTAAGATCGCGTACCCGATAAATTTTCCATTGACCATTTTCCCGGCGAGTGTACACCATTAAATGGATAAGGCGGGTATCGGAATCGCCAAGCCATACATCCACTTTTTCACCTCCCAAAAAAGCACTGGCTGTTCCTGCGTGGAATTTAGCGATCCATTCCGGCGCGTAGTCCTGCACGTACATAAAGTAGTCTGACGCCACGATTTCCTGCTCATAATAATCGTCAATTTTCTTTAATCTGCGAATAATTTCAGTTGAAACATATTTTTCATAAATAGGATTGGTGTAATTGATAAGGCTCTTATCGTTATCGCTGGCGTATATTGCCATGTACTGGGGGTAGAATTGACTCACCATGTTACGACTACTTGTATCATTGTGAACATTACATGCGGATAACAGTAAAAGGATTAATGGGAGAATAAACCGCATTAGTTCCTCCTGTATATCGTATATTGTGGTTTTGCTGCTCTGTAACCAGGACCTGCCCACATATCACGTTGTTTGAAATCGGAATACCAGTCTTGTCCATCAAATATAGCCATATGACCGCTTGGGTTTCCTCCCTCATACGGTTGCAAAATGACAACATCACCTGCTCGCGGGGACTCATAAGGAGAGACGGGTCTGAAACCCGCGTGCATTAAAAGAGAACCATAATCTTTGGCGTGCCCAGTGTTCCCTATATCTATGCCTCCGGCACGGATTGCCTTTCGTGTATATTCAGCACATTTTTTGATTGAGTGTGTATGAGCGTGATGCTTTGCATAGTTTGCTGCTGTTCTTATATCCCAGACCATATTATATCCTTTGGGTGTTATTACGTGATCCGTTAATTAATTATCACTGTAATAATGGGCTATATAGGTAATATGTGCTATAAAAAAGTATTATAAATAATGTGATTGTATTTAATATGCCAAATAATATTGACCTGAAAAATACTTCTGGATTTATAGTGTTTTATTCTTCTGAACGCTGATGTGGTTCCTCATGACCAGAAATGTAGCGCGAAGGCCAAATCACATCTGGTGTGGTCTCCAGCGCCACCGCAATGATCAGCTCTGCTCTGGGCCAATGGCGGGTAAATACATTGCGTAACGAGTCGGGAGATAATCCAGCTGCTCGTGAAAGATCTCTGAGCGTAATTCCTCTTTTTTCCAGTGCACTTTTAATATCTGCACGATGCCAGTCTTGGCTTTTGTGTTCCATTCTGTAATCCTAAGAAGATGTGTTATCGGCGCCGATATTTTTCAGGCTATAAATTAGCGCGACAAAAAGAACGTTACTTTCTTTTTCATTATAAGAATATTGCCAGAATAAACCTGAAGTTTCGCGCAAAAGAAAAAATATTTTTATTTCATCAGGGAAAAGGAAAGAAACTGATGGCAAAAGAGTGGTTCACGGTTAAGGAGTGTCTTGCATTACCGGGGTTTCCAGGAAGTGTGCCTGCGGTTCGTGAACGTTTGAATAAGTACAGTGAGGGGAAAGAGAGTGTCAAACGTAAGCGTGCTAAATCGAAAGCTGAGGAGTACCATATTTCTGTTTTTCCTCTCTACCTCCGTCCTTATTTGAACGAAAATGAAGCAGTGCTAACGCTGGAGAATACCTTCGACCAGGAAGTGGAACCCAAAGAGATCTGGGATATGATATTCAGGCTACTGACGCCGGGGCAACGTATACAGGTGACCGGGCTGTTCAGGACAAAGGGAATCGATGCCGTCTTTCCCTTTCTGTTCGATGACAAGTCTTCGTTTTGATACAACTTCCTGAGACTTCAAGGTTGACAAGTTTAGCGACTCACAGGCAGACTTCACGCTCAACATTATCCCCATGATAATGCGTAAGCGTTTAACGTTATCCAACGCACCTTAATCCTGATGGTCAGGTGGAGGGGGCGTGGCATTTCCTCGCCTTACTCTGCATTCTGGAGTAACGCATGACAGCTGTATCCCAAAAAGAAAAAACACCTTCTGCGAATTTTTCGCTTTTTCGTATCGCTTTTGCGGTTTTTCTGACCTATATGACGGTCGGTTTACCGTTACCTGTAATCCCTCTTTTTGTTCACCATGAGCTGGGCTATGGCAACACGATGGTCGGCATCGCGGTGGGCATTCAATTCCTTGCAACGGTATTGACCCGTGGTTACGCCGGGCGACTTGCCGATCAATATGGCGCCAAACGTTCCGCGCTACAGGGGATGTTGGCCTGCGCGCTGGCGGGGGGCGCGTGGCTGTTGGCGGCGTTGTTACCTGTTTCTGTACCTGTAAAATTCGCGTTGCTGATCGTCGGGCGACTGATCCTGGGTTTTGGCGAAAGCCAGCTACTGACCGGAACTCTGACCTGGGGGATGGGGCTGGTAGGGCCTTCGCGCTCCGGTAAAGTGATGTCGTGGAACGGCATGGCGATTTACGGCGCGCTGGCTGCCGGTGCGCCGCTTGGTTTACTGATTCACAGCCATTACGGTTTTGCGGCGCTGGCAGGAACAACAATGGCGCTGCCGCTGCTGGCCTGGGCATTTAATGGCACCGTGCGTAAAGTACCTGCGCACGCGGGCGAACGTCCGTCGCTGTGGAGCGTCGTCGGCCTCATCTGGAAGCCGGGCCTGGGGCTGGCGCTACAGGGGGTTGGCTTCGCCGTTATCGGCACCTTCATTTCACTCTATTTCGCCAGTAAAGGCTGGGCGATGGCCGGTTTTACGTTGACCGCGTTTGGCGGCGCTTTCGTGCTGATGCGCGTGTTGTTTGGCTGGATGCCGGATCGCTTTGGCGGTGTGAAGGTGGCGGTTGCGTCCCTGTTGGTCGAAACGGCAGGGCTGGTGCTGCTTTGGCTGGCACCAGTGGCCTGGATTGCGCTATTGGGTGCGGCGTTAACCGGGGCTGGGTGCTCGCTCATCTTCCCGGCGCTGGGCGTTGAAGTGGTGAAGCGCGTACCTTCTCAGGTACGCGGTACGGCACTTGGCGGCTATGCCGCGTTTCAGGACATCTCCTACGGCATTACCGGCCCGCTGGCCGGGCTGTTAGCCACCTCATGCGGCTACTCTTCCGTGTTCCTCGCCGGGGCGATTTCTGCCGTCGTGGGGATTGTGGTGACGCTGCTGTCGTTTCGCCGGGGTTAAGACACCAGCCAGAACAGAATGAAGGCAACCGCCAGTGCGATAAAGATCAGCCCCGGTCGCGCCGTTACGGATTTGATGGTTTCAATCATCGGGGCGAACGGGCTGTATATCGGCTGAATGTGATGCGGCTCGGTTAACTCTCTTTCGCGCGCAACGCGGCGCAGGAAGACCTGGTTCAGCAGATCCTGAACCTGAGCGGTTGTCAGAATTGTATGCGGCAACGCCTGATATGTCTGCTGGGCGTAATCTCTTAACGCCGTGAATTCATTCGGCTCCAGCGGCAGTTTTAGCGCCGCCTGTAGCGTCTGTAGGGTGGGCGCGCTCTGGTTGCTGAGGGTCTGGCGCGCTTGCAGCCAGGTGACCAGGTGCGTGAACTGTTTTGCAGGGATCAGCTCGCCGCTTTTCACACCGGAAAGTTCCAGCATGGACTGCCAGATAAGTTTGCCCGATTCGCCCGTCGCGGCGGCCAGCTTCGTCACCAGTTGGTTGAGCGTATTATGCTCGGCAGGCAATAACGGTCTGTCGGTTGGCGGACGTTGTTGAGGCTGAGGAATGGAAAGTTGCCCCTGTTGCAGTAGCGTCAGCACATTCTTTAACTGCTCGGGCGTTAACTGGCTGAGCGCCGTCTGACCGTACTGTTGGCGAATAAAATCGCTGACGGCCTGACGGTTGTTCCCCTGGCTCAATAATTCCGTCAACTGCGAGAGCACCTGACGATTCGCGTGGTTCTGCTGAGCGACGCTCAGGCGTTGCGTGAGATTTTGTTCTGCGGCGGGGAAGTGACGCGACAGTAACGGCGTGTCGCTTTTTACGCCCAGATCGTGTTTCATTCCGGCCCAGACTTCCGCACTTTGCTGTTGCGTCAGCGAAATCAGACGCGTAATCAGGCGTTCCAGCACCGTGCGCTGCTGGGTGGATAGCGGCTGTTCTCCGGCAACGGAAGGCGCAGTCTGACCTTCACCGGGAGGGCGTGCGGGAGTACCGGAAATGGGTTGCATCATCACTTATCCTTAAACCATAAATCTTAGCAAAGTATGCCTGGCGGCCAGATTATGGCACACTTGCCCGGTTAACTCTCGTTCTCAAACAGGTACGCAGACGTGAAAATCCTCGTTGATGAAAATATGCCTTATGCCCGCGAATTATTTAGCCGTCTGGGCGAGGTCAAAGCGGTTCCCGGTCGCCCCATTCCCGTTGCAGAACTTGATGATGCGGATGCGTTAATGGTGCGTTCAGTCACCAAAGTGAATGAAGCGCTGCTTGGGGGGAAATCCATCAAATTTGTCGGCACCGCAACCGCCGGAACCGATCATGTGGATGAGGCGTGGCTTAAGCAGGCTGGCGTGGGGTTTTCAGCGGCGCCTGGCTGCAATGCTATCGCTGTTGTTGAATATGTTTTTTCCGCTTTACTGATGCTGGCGGAGCGTGACGGTTTTGCTTTAAGCGACCGCACCGTGGGGATTGTCGGCGTAGGTAATGTTGGCGCTCGCTTGCAGGCGAGGCTGGAAGCGTTGGGCATTCGCACTTTGCTGTGCGATCCGCCGCGTGCGGACCGGGGCGATGAAGGTGATTTCCGCTCGCTGGATGAGCTGGTCCAGGAAGCGGATATTCTGACGTTCCACACGCCATTGTATAAAGAGGGGCCTTACAAGACGCTGCACCTGGCGGATGAGGCGCTGATCGGGCGGCTGAAGCCGGGGACGATTCTGATTAACGCCTGTCGCGGCCCGGTGGTGGATAACACCGCGCTGCTGGCGCGCCTGAATGCCGGGCAGTCGCTGAGCGTGGTGCTTGATGTCTGGGAAGGGGAGCCCGATCTCAACGTGGCGCTGCTGGAAAAAATTGATATCGGCACATCGCACATTGCCGGTTATACCCTGGAAGGGAAGGCGCGCGGCACCACGCAGGTCTTTGAAGCCTATAGTACGTTTATCGGACGGGGGCAAAAAGTGGCGCTGGATACGCTGCTACCCGCGCCGGAGTTTGGGCGTATTACGCTGCATGGCCCGCTGGATCAGCCGACGCTGAAAAGGCTGGTGCATTTGGTGTATGATGTGCGCCGCGATGATGCGCCACTGCGTAAAGTCGCTGGAATTCCGGGCGAGTTTGATAAGCTGCGTAAGAATTACCTTGAGCGCCGTGAATGGTCTTCCTTGTACGTGATGTGCGACGATGCCAGTGCCGCCACGCTGCTGCATAAGCTCGGTTTCAACGCCGTTCATCATCCGGCCCATTAACATTCTTTTTGTCGCTCCCTGCATAGCGCGGGGAGCTTTGCTATTTCTGGAGTAAACCACCATGTCTGAAGGCTGGAACATTGCCATCCTGGGCGCAACAGGCGCCGTAGGCGAAGCCCTGCTCGAAACGCTGGCTGAACGTCAGTTCCCGGTCGGTGAGATTTATGCGCTGGCGCGTAATGAAAGTGCGGGCGAACATCTGCGCTATAGCGGCAAGTCGATCATTGTGCAGGATGTCGCTGATTTTGACTGGACGCAGGCGCAACTGGCGTTTTTTGTCGCTGGCGCTGAAGCCTCTGCCGCATGGGTTGAGGAAGCCACCAATGCGGGCTGTCTGGTGATCGACAGCAGCGGCCTGTTTGCCCTGGAACCGGATGTGCCATTAGTGGTGCCGGAAGTGAACCCGTCTGTGCTGGCTGATTACCGCAACCGCAATGTGATCGCCGTAGCCAACAGCCTGACCAGCCAGTTGCTGGCCTCGCTGAAGCCGCTGATTGATGAAGGCGGTCTGTCGCGCATTAGCGTCACCAGCCTGCTTTCTGCCTCGGCGCACGGGAAAAAAGCGGTGGATGCGCTGGCCGGTCAGAGCGCGAAACTGCTCAACGGTATCCCTATCGACGAAGATGATTTCTTTGGTCGTCAACTGGCGTTTAACATGCTGCCGCTCCTGCCGGACAGTGAAGGCAGCGTGCGCGAAGAGCGCCGTATCGTTGATGAAGTGCGTAAGATTTTGCAGGACGACGGGCTGATGATTTCCGCCAGTTGCATTCAGTCGCCGGTATTTTATGGCCATGCGCAAATGGTCAGTTTTGAAGCGCTGCGCCCGCTGGCGGCGGAAGAGGCGCGCGATGCTTTTTCTCGCGGTGAAGATATTGTGCTGTCTGAAGAAACTGACTTCCCGACTCAGGTGGGCGATGCGTCAGGCAATCCGCAGCTTTCTGTCGGCTGTGTGCGTAACGACTATGGCATGCCGGAGCAGGTTCAGTTCTGGTCGGTGGCCGATAACGTTCGCTTTGGCGGCGCGCTGATGGCGGTCAAAACCGCGGAAAAACTGGTACAGGAGTACCTGTACTGATGTCAGCAGTGGAACAACCGCCAGTTTATAAAATTGCGCTGGGCATTGAGTACGACGGCAGCAAATATTATGGCTGGCAACGCCAGAACGAAGTGCGCAGCGTTCAGGAAAAGCTGGAAAAAGCGCTTTCTCAGGTTGCCAACGAACCTGTTAACGTGTTTTGCGCCGGGCGGACAGACGCTGGCGTACACGGAACGGGGCAGGTGGTGCATTTTGAAACCACCGCGTTGCGTAAAGACGCGGCGTGGACGCTGGGTGTAAATGCGAATTTACCTGGTGACATTGCGGTTCGTTGGGTTAAAGCTGTACCTGAGGATTTTCACGCCCGGTTTAGCGCAACGGCTCGCCGTTATCGCTACATCATCTACAATCATCGGTTGCGCCCGGCGATTTTAGGTCATGGGGTTACGCACTTTTATGAGCCGCTGGACGCGGAACGTATGCACCGGGCGGCGCAGTGTCTGATTGGTGAAAATGATTTTACCTCGTTTCGCGCGGTACAGTGCCAGTCGCGTACGCCGTGGCGAAACGTGATGCACATTAACGTGACGCGTCACGGTGCATATGTGGTGGTCGATATCAAAGCCAATGCCTTTGTACATCATATGGTCAGGAATATTGTCGGTAGCCTGATGGAAGTAGGCGCCCACAACCAGCCGGAGAGCTGGATAGCAGAGTTGCTGGCGGCGAAGGACAGGCGGCTTTCAGCAGCAACGGCGAAAGCGGAAGGGTTGTACCTGGTTGCGGTTGATTACCCGGAACGGTTTGACCTTCCCAAAACGCCACTGGGCCCGCTGTTTCTGGCGGACTAATTTGAGTCGTATAAGGCATCAATATGGACCTGATTTATTTTCTGATTGATTTTATCCTGCACATTGACGTGCACCTGGCGGAGCTGGTCGCGGAATACGGCGTCTGGGTATATGCCATTCTGTTCCTGATCCTGTTTTGTGAAACTGGACTGGTGGTGACGCCGTTTCTGCCGGGGGATTCGTTGCTGTTTGTGGCGGGCGCGTTGGCGTCGCTGGAAACCAACGATCTCAACGTACATATTATGGTGATGTTAATGCTGATCGCTGCGATTGTCGGCGACGCGGTGAACTACACGATCGGCAGATTGTTTGGCGAACGGTTATTCAGTAACCCGAATTCAAAAATTTTCCGTCGCAGTTACCTTGATAAGACGCACCAGTTTTATGAGAAGCATGGCGGGAAAACCATTATTCTGGCCCGTTTTGTCCCGATTGTCAGAACCTTTGCGCCGTTTGTTGCGGGTATGGGACATATGTCTTATCGCCATTTTGCCGCGTATAACGTTATTGGCGCGCTTTTATGGGTGCTGCTCTTCACATATGCGGGGTATTTCTTCGGTACGATTCCTATGATTCAGGATAACCTTAAGTTACTGATCGTAGGGATTATTGTGGTGTCGATATTGCCAGGCGTGGTTGAAATCATTCGTCATAAGCGCGCTGCGTCGCGTGCCGCAAAATAGAAAGTAACTCAGCGGTTCGACCACTTTTTTATCCAAAGTTTCGGGCTGTTATGTTTTAATGTGCAACATTCATAGTCTGTTGGGGGCAAAAATGGCATTATGCGCTCCTGATAACAAAGCTGACGACTAAGGTTCAGGCAGAAAGGTCACTAATGAGCTGGATTGAACGAATTAAAAGCAACATTACTCCCACCCGCAAGGCAAGCATTCCTGAAGGGGTGTGGACCAAGTGTGATAGCTGCGGTCAGGTTTTATACCGTGCTGAGCTGGAACGTAATCTTGAGGTCTGTCCGAAGTGTGACCATCATATGCGCATGTCGGCGCGCAATCGCCTGCATAGCCTGTTAGATGAAGGAAGCCTTGTGGAACTGGGCAGCGAACTTGAGCCGAAAGATGTGCTGAAGTTCCGTGACTCCAAGAAGTATAAAGATCGTCTGGCTTCCGCGCAGAAGGAAACCGGCGAGAAAGACGCGCTGGTGGTGATGAAAGGTACGCTCCACGATATGCCGATTGTCGCGGCGGCGTTTGAGTTCTCCTTTATGGGCGGTTCTATGGGGTCTGTGGTCGGCGCGCGTTTTGTCCGTGCCGTTGAGCAGGCGCTGGAAGATAACTGCCCGCTGATCTGCTTCTCCGCTTCCGGCGGCGCGCGTATGCAGGAAGCGCTGATGTCGCTGATGCAGATGGCGAAAACCTCCGCTGCGCTGGCGAAAATGCAGGAGCGTGGTCTGCCGTATATCTCCGTGTTGACCGATCCGACAATGGGCGGCGTTTCCGCAAGTTTTGCGATGCTCGGCGATCTCAACATTGCAGAACCGAAAGCGTTAATCGGTTTTGCGGGCCCGCGTGTTATTGAACAAACCGTACGTGAGAAACTGCCGCCGGGATTCCAGCGCAGTGAGTTTCTGATTGAAAAAGGCGCTATCGATATGATCGTCCGCCGCCCGGAAATGCGCCTGAAACTGGCAAGCGTTCTGGCGAAGCTGATGAATCTTCCGGCGCCGAACCCGGATGCGCCGCGCGAAGGCGAGGTGGTGGTGCCGGTACCCGATCAGGAACCCGAGGCCTGATAATTTACTCTATGGATTTCGAGTTGCAGGAAGGCGGCAAGAGAGCGAATCCCGATGAGCTTGCACAGGCAAGTGATTCGGGTGAGCGAGAGCAGCCAACACACCTGCAGCTTGAAAGACGACGAGTACAAAAGGGCAGGGCCAGCTGGCGCTGCCTTTTGCTTTTCTCAACGTAATAAATTTACAGGCATCATGGACAATAAACGCATTCCCCAAGTCGCGTCGCCCCTGGCAGCGTGGCTTTCTTATCTGGAAAACCTGCACAGTAAAACTATCGATTTGGGTCTGGAACGCGTAAGCCGGGTTGCGGCGCGTCTGGGCGTGCTGAAACCCGCGCCGTTTGTCTTTACGGTGGCGGGCACTAACGGTAAAGGAACAACCTGCCGCACGCTGGAGTCTGTGCTGACGGCGGCGGGCTATAAAGTGGGCGTCTACAGTTCTCCGCATCTGGTGCGCTATACCGAGCGCGTTCGCGTGCAGGGGAACGAGTTGCCGGAGTCTGCTCATACCGCCTCGTTCGCCGAGATTGAGGCCGCGCGCGAAGACATTTCTCTGACCTACTTTGAATACGGCACGCTGTCGGCGCTGTGGCTGTTTAAGCAGGCTCAGCTTGACGTGGTGATTCTGGAAGTCGGGCTGGGCGGACGTCTGGACGCGACCAATATTGTTGATGCGGATGTTGCGGTAGTGACCAGTATTGCGCTGGATCATACCGACTGGCTGGGGCCGGATCGCGAAAGTATTGGGCGTGAGAAGGCGGGGATCTTCCGGGCGGAAAAACCGGCTATCGTCGGCGAACCGGAAATGCCGTATACCATCGCCGATGTGGCGCAGGAAACCGGGGCGCAGTTACAGCGTCGCGGCGTGGACTGGCATTATGATGTGACGGGCGACGGCTGGTCGTTTACGGACGGCGAAGGTACGCTGGCGAATCTTCCGCTGCCGCAGGTGCCTCAGCCTAACGCCGCCACCGCGCTGGCGGCACTGCGCGCCAGCGGGCTGAACATCAACGAGCAGGCGATTCGTGACGGCATTGCCCGGGCGATTTTGCCCGGTCGTTTCCAGATAGTGAGCGAATCGCCACGGGTGATTCTGGATGTCGCACATAATCCCCATGCTGCGGAATATCTGACAGAACGCCTGAAAATGTTGCCGAAAAACGGGCGTATACTTGCCGTTATCGGTATGCTACATGATAAAGATATCGCAGGGACGTTAGCCTGGCTGAAAAGCGTGGTCGACGACTGGTATTGCGCGCCGCTGGAAGGGCCGCGCGGCGCGACGGCGGAGCAATTGCTGGAACATCTGGGCAAAGGCACTGTCTATGACAGTGTCGCGCTGGCGTGGCATGCAGCGCTGGCAGAGGCGAAACCAGAAGATACCGTGCTGGTGTGTGGATCATTTCACACGGTTGCACATGTCATGGAAGTGATGGACGCGGGGAGAAGCGGTGGCGAGTAAGTTTCAGAATCGTTTAGTTGGCACAATCGTGCTGGTCGCTCTCGGGGTGATTGTGCTTCCCGGGTTGCTCGACGGGCAGAAAAAACACTATCAGGATGAGTTTGCGGCGATCCCGCTGGTGCCAAAGCCTGGCGATCGCGATGAGCCTGATATGATGCCAGCCGCAACACAGGCGTTGCCGACCCAGCCGCCTGAAGGCGCTGCTGAGGAGGTGCGTGCCGGAGATGCGGCAGCGCCGTCTCTGGACCCTTCCCGTTTTGCTGCGGAAAACAACGCCAGTTTCGATCCTGTCACCGCACCTGTTGAGCCGCCGAAGCCGAAACCGGTTGAAAAGCCGAAACCACAGCCGAAGCCGCAGCAACCGGTAGCGGCAACGCCGACACCGGCACCTGAGCCGAAACCTGCTGCTGAAGAAAAACCCGCGCCAACGGGTAAAGCGTACGTTGTGCAGTTGGGGGCGTTGAAAAATGCCGATAAGGTCAATGAGATAGTGGGTAAACTTCGTGGCGCGGGCTTCCGGGTATATACTTCTCCGTCAACGCCGGTACAGGGTAAAATAACCCGTATCCTCGTCGGGCCTGACGCCTCAAGAGACAAGCTGAAAAATTCTCTTGGCGAGTTACAGCAGATCTCCGGTTTGAGTGGCGTGGTGATGGGTTACAGCCCGAACTAAGCCACCGCTGCCTGATGGCGACGCTGCGCGTCTTATCAGGCCTACGGTGTACTGTTTTCCAGGCCGGATAAGGTGCTTGCACCGCCATCCGGCAATGCCCGAAGAGGCAAAAAGTTTGATGGCGTTGAATATTTTTTCAGCGCCATTTTTATTTACGCACGGGAAGGAAATCCCTACGCAAACGTTTTCTTTTTCTGTTAGAATGCGCCCCGAACAGGACGACAGGGCGTAAAATCGTGGGACACATATGGTCTGGATTGATTACGCCATTATCGCGGTGATTGGTTTTTCCTGTCTGGTTAGCCTGATCCGTGGCTTTGTTCGTGAAGCGTTATCGTTGGTGACATGGGGTTGTGCTTTCTTTGTCGCCAGCCATTACTACACTTACCTGTCTGTCTGGTTTACGGGCTTTGAAGACGAACTGGTTCGAAATGGGATTGCTATCGCGATACTGTTTATCGCGACGCTTATCGTCGGCGCTATCGTGAACTTTGTGATAGGTCAGCTGGTGGAGAAAACCGGCCTGTCGGGTACTGACAGGGTGTTGGGGATCTGTTTTGGCGCGCTGCGAGGAGCGTTAATCGTCGCCGCCATTCTGTTCTTTCTCGATACGTTTACCGGCCTGTCGAAAAGCGAAGACTGGAGCAAGTCGCAGCTTATCCCGCAGTTCAGTTTCATCATCAGATGGTTCTTTGACTATCTGCAAAGCTCGTCAAGTTTCTTGCCCAGAACGTAACGGTTCTGAGATGTGGCTTAACGAGGAAAAGACGTATGTGCGGTATTGTCGGTATCGCCGGTGTTATGCCGGTAAACCAGTCGATTTATGACGCGTTAACGGTGCTCCAGCATCGTGGTCAGGATGCCGCTGGCATCATCACCATTGATGCCAACAACTGCTTCCGCTTGCGTAAGGCAAACGGACTGGTGAGCGATGTTTTTGAAGCTCGCCATATGCAGCGTATGCAGGGCAATATGGGCATCGGGCATGTGCGTTACCCAACGGCTGGCAGCTCCAGCGCCTCCGAAGCTCAACCTTTTTACGTCAACTCGCCGTATGGCATCACGCTTGCTCATAACGGCAACCTGACCAACGCGCATGAGCTGCGTAAAAAGCTGTTTGAAGAAAAACGTCGTCACATCAACACCACGTCAGATTCTGAAATCCTGCTCAATATTTTTGCCAGCGAGCTGGATAACTTCCGTCATTACCCGCTGGAAGCCGATAACATTTTTGCCGCCATTGCCGCGACCAACCGCCAGATTCGCGGCGCGTATGCCTGCGTGGCGATGATTATCGGGCACGGTATGGTGGCTTTCCGCGATCCGAACGGCATCCGCCCGCTGGTGCTGGGCAAGCGCGACATTGGCGATGGCCGCACTGAATATATGGTTGCGTCCGAAAGCGTGGCGCTTGATACGCTGGGCTTCGAATTCCTGCGCGATGTGGCGCCGGGCGAAGCGGTGTACATCACCGAAAAAGGCCAGTTGTTTACCCGCCAGTGCGCGGATAACCCGGTCAGCAATCCGTGCCTGTTCGAATACGTCTACTTTGCGCGCCCGGACTCGTTCATCGATAAAATTTCCGTCTACAGCGCCCGCGTGAATATGGGGACGAAGCTGGGCGAAAAAATTGCCCGTGAATGGGAAGATTTGGATATCGACGTGGTGATCCCGATTCCAGAAACCTCCTGCGATATCGCGCTGGAAATCGCCCGCATTCTGGGTAAACCGTACCGCCAGGGCTTTGTGAAAAACCGTTACGTTGGCCGGACGTTTATCATGCCGGGCCAGCAGTTGCGCCGTAAGTCTGTGCGTCGCAAGCTGAACGCCAACCGCGCTGAATTCCGCGATAAGAACGTCCTTCTGGTGGATGACTCCATCGTGCGCGGCACCACCTCTGAACAGATTATTGAGATGGCCCGTGAAGCCGGCGCGAAGAAGGTCTATCTGGCTTCTGCGGCGCCGGAAATTCGCTTCCCGAACGTTTACGGTATCGATATGCCAACGGCAAATGAGCTGATTGCTCACGGTCGTGAAGTGGATGAAATTCGCCAGATCATCGGCGCTGATGGGCTTATCTTCCAGGATCTGGACGATCTGATTGAAGCTGTTCGCGCTGAGAACCCGGATATTCAGCAGTTTGAATGTTCGGTCTTTAACGGCGTGTATGTCACGAAAGACGTTGACCAGCAGTATCTCGATTATCTGGATTCCCTGCGTAATGACGACGTCAAAGCGATGCAGCGTCAGAACGAAGTGGAAAACCTGGAAATGCATAACGAAGGTTAATCTCTCCTCCCGGCAAGGGCGCGCAATCCGTGCCCTTGCTTGCAACGCCCCGTAAAATCCTGCAAAGTCAGCCCAGACGCAAGAAAGGGCAAAAATCATGAAACGACTCATTGTAGGGATTAGCGGCGCCAGCGGCGCGATTTATGGCGTGCGCTTGTTGCAGGTTCTGCGTGACGTGGCGGATGTGGAGACCCACCTGGTGATGAGTCCGGCTGCGCGTCAGACGCTTGCGCTGGAAACTGAATTTTCCTTGCGGGAGGTGCAGGCTCTGGCCGATGTCACCCATGATGCGCGCGATATTGCCGCCAGTATCTCTTCTGGCTCCTTTCAGACGGCGGGGATGGTGATTTTACCGTGCTCGATCAAAACGCTCTCCGGTATTGTGCACAGCTATACTGACGGACTTCTCACCCGTGCGGCGGATGTTGTCCTGAAAGAACGCCGCCCGCTGGTGTTGTGCGTGCGGGAAACGCCGCTGCATTTAGGACACCTGCGCCTCATGACTCAGGCGGCTGAAATTGGCGCCGTTATTATGCCACCGGTTCCCGCGTTTTATCATTGCCCGCAAACGCTGGATGATGTGATTAATCAGACGGTTAATCGTGTTCTGGATCAGTTTGATATCACGTTGCCGCACGATCTTTTCACCCGTTGGCAGGGCGCATAACGCTGCCCGTTCACAGTGCGTTTTTGCACAAATTGCCCTGTTTCAGGGCAATTTTGTAACCGCGATCATATCCTCAACATTTAATTCGCTAAAAGCGACCGAAACGCTGCGGTTCAACCGTCATACCTGCTATCTTCAACATCAGGACAATATTGCAACGTTTTATTAACATATTTAACGTCAAATAGGGACGCCGACGTGAAAATGGCATAAGACCTGCATGAAAAAGTCTGCAAACACACAACACAATGCAAAACATAATAAAATTACGCCACTTGAGGGTTATGTATGAAGAAGACAGTTCTCGCTTTGTCTTTGCTGGTAGGACTTTCCGCAACGGCGGCCAGCTACGCAGCGCTACCGCAGACGGTTCGTATTGGTACAGACGCGACATATGCGCCTTTCTCATCGAAAGATGCCAAAGGGGATTTTGTCGGTTTTGATATCGATCTGGGCAATGAGATGTGCAAGCGTATGCAGATCAAATGCACCTGGGTCGGTAGCGATTTTGACGCGCTGATTCCTTCCCTGAAAGCGAAGAAAATCGATGCCATCATTTCATCGCTCTCCATTACCGAGAAACGCCAGCAGGAGATTGCCTTCTCCGACAAACTGTATGCCGCCGACTCGCGCCTGATTGCCGCGAAAGGCTCATCTGTCCAGCCGACGATTGACTCGCTGAAGGGCAAGCACGTTGGCGTATTGCAAGGCTCCACTCAGGAAGCCTATGCGAATGATAACTGGCGCAGCAAAGGCGTGGATGTTGTGGCCTACGCGAACCAGGATCTCATCTATTCCGACCTGACGGCGGGCCGTCTTGATGCTGCATTGCAGGATGAAGTTGCGGCCAGCGAAGGGTTCCTCAAACAGCCTGCGGGCAAGGACTATGCGTTTGCCGGTCCTTCCGTGAAAGATAAAAAGTACTTTGGCGACGGCACCGGGGTTGGCTTGCGTAAAGACGATACCGAGCTGAAAGCGGCGTTTGATAAAGCGCTGAGCGATCTGCGTGCTGACGGCACCTACGACAAGATGGCGAAAAAGTACTTTGACTTTAACGTTTACGGCGACTGACAGGTTGCTGCGGGGAGTGTTGCGCACCGTTTTGGTTAACCATCACGGTGCGTGATGAGAGATTTGCACCATCATGGTGCGCTTGTCGCTGTCAAAATGAGCATGAATGCATACTTAAGCGCTTTTCATGCAAAATAAACCGGCTGACAGGGTAGAATGCTTTGCCTTGTCGGCCCGATTAATGGCACGATAACTGCACCTGGTCCTGTAAAGATCCCCTATAAAAGACAGTCTGTTGAGGATAGTTATGAAAAAACTGGTGTTGTCTCTTTCTCTGGTCCTGGCTTTCTCCAGTGCTACCGCAGCATTTGCAGCCATTCCGCAAAAAGTTCGTATCGGTACCGATCCGACTTATGCCCCTTTTGAATCGAAAAATGCACAGGGTGAATTGGTCGGTTTTGATATCGATCTGGCCAAAGAGCTGTGCAAACGCATTAATACACAATGTACCTTCGTGGAAAACCCGCTGGATGCGCTGATCCCGTCGTTAAAAGCGAAGAAAATCGATGCCATCATGTCCTCGCTTTCCATCACCGAAAAGCGTCAGCAGGAAATCGCGTTTACCGACAAGTTCTATGCAGCAGACTCTCGCCTGGTCGTCGCCAAAGATTCTGATATTCAGCCGACCGTTGAGTCCCTGAAAGGCAAGCGTGTTGGCGTATTGCAGGGCACCACGCAGGAAACGTTTGGTAATGAGCACTGGGCGCCGAAAGGCATTGAAATCGTCTCTTACCAGGGTCAGGACAATATCTATTCCGACCTGACGGCAGGGCGTATCGATGCCGCTTTCCAGGATGAAGTCGCAGCCAGCGAAGGCTTCCTGAAGCAGCCTGTAGGCAAAGATTACAAATTCGGCGGCCCGTCGGTGAAAGACGAGAAACTGTTCGGTGTGGGTACGGGTATGGGGCTGCGCAAAGAGGATAACGAACTGCGCGAAGCCCTGAACAAAGCATTTGCGGAAATGCGTGCTGACGGTACTTACGAGAAGCTGGCGAAAAAGTACTTTGATTTTGATGTTTACGGCGGTTAATCGCCGCTGGTGCAGATAACGCCCGCAGATTTTTGACGCGCTGATTTTATGCCTGATGGCGCTGCGCTTATCAGGCCTACAGAGATTTTGTAGGTCGGATAAGGCAAAGCCGCCATCCGGCATTTAACGGCTCGACTGAGATCAAAAGAGGCGTCTTACTCACCACACACGACAGGACAGGCAGCATGTTGTACGGGTTTTCAGGTGTTATTTTTCAGGGCGCGCTTGTCACGCTTGAGCTGGCCCTCAGCTCAGTTGTGCTGGCCGTGCTGATCGGTCTTGTCGGCGCGGGCGCGAAACTTTCGCAAAACCGGGTGACGGGACTTATTTTCGAAGGCTATACCACCCTGATTCGCGGGGTGCCGGATCTGGTTTTAATGCTGCTGATTTTCTACGGGTTGCAAATCGCGCTCAATGCGGTGACCGACGCGGTGGGAATAGGGCAGATTGATATTGATCCGATGGTCGCCGGTATTATCACCCTGGGTTTTATCTATGGCGCGTACTTTACGGAAACCTTCCGTGGCGCGTTTATGGCGGTGCCCAAAGGGCATATTGAAGCGGCGACGGCATTCGGTTTCACCGGTTCGCAAATATTCCGGCGGATTATGTTCCCGGCGATGATGCGCTACGCCTTACCGGGGATTGGTAATAACTGGCAGGTTATCCTCAAAGCGACGGCGCTGGTTTCGCTGCTCGGGCTGGAAGATGTGGTCAAAGCCACGCAGCTGGCCGGCAAGAGCACCTGGGAGCCATTCTATTTCGCCGTAGTGTGCGGGCTGATTTATCTGGTATTTACAACGGTTTCCAATGGTGTGCTGCTGTTCCTCGAGCGCCGCTACTCCGTGGGTGTGAAGAGGGCTGACCTGTGATCGAGATTATTCAGGAGTACTGGAAATCCCTGCTCTGGAGCGATGGTTATCGCTTTACCGGCGTGGCCATTACGCTGTGGTTGCTGATCTCCTCGGTGGTGATGGGCGGCATTCTGGCGCTGTTTTTGGCGATTGGCCGCGTTTCCAGCAACAAATTTATCCAGTTCCCCATCTGGTTGTTTACCTATGTTTTTCGCGGTACGCCGCTGTATGTGCAACTGCTGGTGTTCTATTCCGGGATGTACACGCTGGAGATCGTGAAAGGAACCGATCTCCTCAACGCGTTTTTCCGTAGCGGTCTTAACTGTACCGTTCTGGCGTTGACGCTGAATACCTGCGCCTATACCACGGAGATTTTCGCTGGCGCCATCCGTTCAGTACCGCACGGGGAAATTGAAGCGGCGCGGGCGTATGGCTTCTCATCGTTCAAAATGTATCGCTGTATTATTTTACCTTCCGCGCTGCGTATCGCGCTGCCAGCATACAGTAACGAAGTGATCCTGATGCTGCACTCAACCGCGCTGGCGTTTACCGCGACGGTGCCGGATTTGCTGAAAATCGCCCGTGATATTAACTCGGCAACCTATCAACCGTTTACCGCATTCGGCATTGCCGCTGTGCTGTATTTGATTATTTCGTATGTCCTGATTAGCCTGTTCCGTAAAGCGGAAAAGCGCTGGCTCCAGCACGTGAAACCTTCTTCAACGCACTGAGAATACGATGTCTGAGAATAAATTAAACGTTATCGATTTGCACAAGCGCTACGGCGAACATGAGGTGCTGAAAGGGGTATCGCTACAGGCTAACGCCGGAGATGTGATCAGTATTATCGGATCGTCTGGCTCCGGTAAGAGTACCTTTCTGCGCTGTATTAACTTCCTCGAAAAACCGAGCGAAGGGTCGATTGTGGTGAGCGGCCAGAATATTTCCCTGGTGCGTGATAACGACGGTCAGCTCAAGGTCGCCGATAAAAACCAGCTGCGGTTGCTGCGTACGCGCCTGACGATGGTATTTCAGCACTTCAATCTCTGGAGCCACATGACGGTGCTGGAGAACGTTATGGAAGCGCCGATTCAGGTGCTGGGATTAAGCAAACATGAAGCGCGCGAGCGTGCGGTGAAATACCTGGCGAAAGTCGGTATTGATGAACGTGCGCAGGGAAAATACCCGGTACACCTCTCCGGTGGTCAGCAGCAGCGCGTCTCAATTGCCCGCGCGTTGGCGATGGAACCTGAGGTGCTGCTGTTTGATGAGCCGACATCGGCGCTTGACCCCGAACTGGTAGGCGAAGTCTTGCGTATCATGCAGCAGTTAGCGGAAGAGGGGAAAACGATGGTGGTGGTGACGCATGAAATGGGGTTTGCCCGCCATGTTTCCACCCATGTGATTTTCCTGCATCAGGGGAAAATCGAAGAAGAAGGCGATCCAGAGCAGGTATTCGGCAACCCGCAAAGCCCGCGTTTGCAACAGTTCCTGAAAGGCTCGCTGAAGTAGCGGTTTATCCGTCGCTCAGAGAAACAATTTTGCCCGGTGGCGCTGTGCTTACCGGGCCGACACGTAGGCCGGATAAGGCATCGCCGCCATCCGGCGATTATCGCCCCATCTCGCTTTCCAGACGGTATACCCATTCGTCATACCGGATGCCGTTCACCTCATAGGCGTTTTCCAGCACCTGAGTCCGCGTAAAACCACGCTTTTCCAGCACGCGCACAGACGCGTGATTCTCTGCCAGCACATAGGCGTTTATCGCTTTCACGCTGGTATGCGTAAAGGCGTAATCGCAGACGGCATATAAGGCTTCTGTGGCGATCCCTCTCCCTTGCGCTTCCGGGAGCACCGTATAGCCGATATCGGCTTCCTGCGGATAATGGTGGCTAATTTGTAAGCCAATGTCGCCCAAAGGCTTATCGCTGTTATGCAGGCGGATGACGAAGGTATGCTTTGAGACGAGGCGACGGGCGAACAGCAGGCGAGTGTCTTTTTCCGGCGTGATATCAGCCATATAACGCATGATTTCAGGGTTTTCACGCAGTGCGAGAAAAAAGGACCAGTCAGTAGGTTGAAAAAGGGAGAGGGTCAATCGGGAGGTGGTTATTATCGCCATAAAATCGCCATTCCAGAAGTCAGGCATACTACCTTACCACCGGAATGGCTACAGTGACCAGGTGAATGGTTTAACGGATCACATCGGCCAGCGCTTCTTCTAAATCGTACCAGCGAAATGAAAACCCCGCCGCCTCCAGTCTTTTTGGCAATGCGCGCTGTCCGCCCAGCACCAGTACCGATGATTCCCCCATTAACAGGCGGATGACGGTCGCGGGAACGCGCAGGATTGCGGGGCGGTTCAGCGCATGGCCCAGCGCATGGGCGAACTGTTCATTACGAACCGGATAAGGCGAGACCATATTGAACGGGCCGCGCAGGTCGTTATCCAGCAGCCAGAGAATACCGTTTACCATATCATCGATATGGATCCAGGCCAGATACTGACGCCCATTGCCAATTGGCCCTCCCAGCCCCAGGCGAAACGGCGGGATCATTTTGGCCAGAATGCCGCCTTCCGGCGCCAGGACGACGCCGGTGCGTAGCAGACAAACGCGCGTTTTATCACTTTGCGCGCTACAGGCAATCTGCTCCCAACGCGCGCATAACTTATGGGTAAATTCGTTATGCGGCGGTTCTTCTTCCGTTACGACAACTTCGCCCAGATCGCCGTAATAGCCTGCGGCAGACCCGGAAATTAACGCGGCCGGGGGCGTCTCGCTGGCGTTGATCAAATCCGCCAGCTTTTGCGTGATGGACCAGCGGCTTTGACACAAACGCTCTTTTTGCTGCGCGGTCCAGCGTTTGTCGGCGATAGGCTCGCCAGCAAGGTTGACCACGGCGTCTATGTCGTTGAGGTTTTGCCTGTCCTCCAGCCCTTTCCACAGCGCAACCCGGGAGTCGAGAAGCTGACGCGCCTTATCGGGACTCCGTGTGACGACCGTCACCTGATGCCCCAGCTCCAGCAGACGGGGAATCAGGTGGCGTCCTATCAGGCCAGTACCGCCGGTAATCAGAATCTGCATGTTTCCTCCCGGATAGCGCTTAACGTCGCCAGCTGAGCGTCATGGAGACGGAATCGGCATAACGCAGCGCATGAAGTTTGTCGATCTCTACTTCAGCATAAGTGACCCAGTGATGTTCGCGTGCGATGTCGAGCACATCCTGAGTTAATTTTTCTAACAGCGAGAATCGGTTGCTCTCCACATGCTGAATAATGTTTTTTGTGATGGTGCGGTAATTCAGCGCGTCGTTGATGTCCTCGCTTACGCGGGCTTTTTCCGCCGGATAGTGAATGGCAACGTTAATAACGATATCCTGGCGGTTGAGGATCTCTTCCTCTTTGATACCGATAAACGTGCGCAGACGAAGGTTTTTTATACGAATAATAGCGTCAGGTTGTGACATTGCAGGCGTCCTCCATGGTTGAACCTTTGCATGATACACGAGAACCCGGCCGCGTTATTCGCTCTGACTCTCAGGCTTCTGCTAAGGCCGCAGTCTTGCGCGTTCTGTTGCCGGGCTCAGTATGAGTTTTCATCAGGTGACAGTATGCGAAAGACTCTATATTTTGAGAGAAAGCCCAAAGAACGAAGAGGACATTATGAGCAAACCCGAGATTACGCTTTGGTCAGACGCTAACTTTTTCTCTCCTTACGTCTTATCCGTTTATGTTGCCTTGCAGGAGAAAGGACTGCCTTTTAGCCTCAAAACCGTTGACCTGAGCAGCGGCGAGCATTTGCAGCCCTCATGGCAGGGCTACGCGTTAACGCGCCGCGTCCCGGTGCTGGAAATCGATGGCTTCGAGCTTAGCGAGTCGTCGGCGATTACCGAGTATCTGGAAGATCGCTTTGCGCCGCCGCAGTGGGAGCGCATCTACCCGCACGATCTGCAAAAACGCGCCCGCGCGCGCCAGATTCAGGCGTGGTTACGCAGTGATTTAATGCCCATTCGCGAGGAACGTTCGACGGATGTGGTCTTTGCGGCGGCCAGGAAAGGCCCGTTAAGCGAAGCGGGGAAAGAGAGCGCGGCAAAACTGGTGGCGACGGCCAGTGGTTTGCTCGCTCACGGTAAGCCGAATTTATTTGGCGAATGGTGTATTGCGGATACCGATTTGGCGCTCATGCTTAACCGCCTCGTACTGAATGGCGACGAGATTCCTGAGGCACTGGCGGAATATGCAGCATTCCAGTGGCAGCGCGCCTCCGTTCAACGTTTTATTGCGCTTTCCGCAAAGCGTTCCGGCTGATAATCCGCGTATAATCCAGTATCATAGAGCGGTTTTTTATGACGAGGAGTGAGTGATGAAACTGATGTTTGCATCGGACATTCATGGTTCGTTACCTGCGACAGAGCGCGTACTTGAACGGTTTGCGCAAAGTGGCGCGCAATGGCTGGTGATACTGGGTGATGTGCTTTATCACGGGCCGCGTAACGCGCTGCCGGAAGGCTACGCACCGGCGCAGGTGGCAGAACGCCTGAACGAGCAGGCGGCGCGTATTATTGCGGTACGGGGAAACTGTGACAGCGAAGTGGATCAGATGCTGCTCCATTTCCCGATAACCGCGCCGTGGCAGCAAGTGCTGCTGGAAAACCGGCGCATCTTCCTGACCCACGGACACCTGTTCGGGACGGATAATGTACCCGCGTTAAATGCGGGCGACGTTCTTGCTTATGGGCATACTCATCTGCCGGTCGCTGAAAAACGCGGCGAGCTGTATCACTTTAATCCAGGCTCAGTCAGCATCCCGAAAGGTGGGTTTGCAGCAAGCTACGGCATTCTGGATGATAATGTTTTGAGCGTAATCGCACTCAATGATCAAAGTATCATTGCGCAGGTCGCGATTAATCCGTAATTTACCCCACAATTGTAAATGCGCCGTAAGAGCGCCAGAAAAAGAAGGTTTCCTGATGGTGGAACAGCGTCGTTTGGCAAGTACTGAATGGGTGGATATTGTGAATGAAGAGAACGAAGTCATTGCGCAATCCAGCCGGGAGCAAATGCGAGCGCAGCGCTTACGTCATCGTGCAACGTATATCGTCGTGCATGATGGTATGGGCAAAATTCTGGTTCAACGCCGTACTGAGACAAAAGACTTTTTGCCCGGCATGTTAGATGCCACCGCAGGTGGGGTGGTGCAGGCCGATGAGCAACTGCTGGAGTCTGCACGACGTGAAGCGGAAGAAGAACTGGGTATCGCAGGCGTGCCGTTTGCTGAGCACGGTCAGTTCTATTTTGAAGATGATAATTGCCGTGTCTGGGGCGGATTATTTAGCTGCGTTTCTCATGGGCCATTCGCGCTTCAGGAAGAAGAGATCAGCGAAGTCTGCTGGCTGACGCCGGAAGAAATTACGGCGCGTTGCGATGAGTTCACCCCGGACTCATTGAAAGCGCTGGCGTTGTGGATGACCCGCAATGCCAACAATGAATCGGCAAAGCAAGAGAAGCAAGAAGAGACGGAATAAGGTCTCTAACAGCTATCCCGCAGGCATAAACTGGAGGCGATCTGTTTCCGATCGCTCCAGTTGCCATCCTTCAGACGTTCCAGCAGCGCGCGTCCGGCTTCAAGTCCTATCTTACGATGCGGTACGGCCATTGTCGTTAACGGCGGCTGACAAACCCGGCTCACATCGCTGTCGCCGAATCCTACCACCGCCAGATCGTCAGGGACTTTGATCCGTCTGCGCTGACACTCATATAACGCACCGCAAGCCAGCTCATCGGATACGCACACCAGCGCGTCCAGCTCGGGCCACGCCAGAATAAATTCGGGAAGCTGTGAGGCGCCGGTGGAAAAGTTTGGCGGCAGGGCGGCGTTAATCACGCGATTGGGCGACATATGGTGGCGCAACATCGCCTTGTACCAGCCCTGCAAATGCTGTTGAAAGATCCACTGCTCCTGATTGGCGCAAAGCAGGCCAATATTCTGATAACCGCGCTGAATGAGCATTTCGGTCAGTTCGTACATTGCCGCGACGTTATCAATACCGATATTCATATCAATCGGATCGGTACGAATGGCGCCAATTTCCATCACCGGAATCGACGCGTTTTTTAACCAGTGACGCACCGTGTCGCTGTGCTCGACGCTGAGTAAGATGGCGGCGGCGATGTTGGAGGCCAGCAGCGTCTCCAGCAGTTTCTCTTCCTGTTCGAGATGGTGAAGGGACTCCGCCAGCATAATCTGGTATCCCGCAGGCTGTAAAACTTGCTGAAGTCCGGCAAACATTTCTGAACAACCGGCTTCCGTGAGGTTCGGGACGACCATCGCGATGGTCCGTGACGAGGCGGAAGCCAGCGCGCTTGCGGCAAGATTAGGCATGTAACCGAGTTCATTCACTGCGGCTTCGATTTTTTCCCGGAGTTTATCGGAAACTTGCTCAGGCGTGCGTAACGCACGGGACACGGTCATGGTGCCGACACCGGCAAGCTGAGCAACATCGGCGATGGTCACCTTACCAGTACTACGCCGTTTTCGAGTTATAGACATACAGATTCCTGCGCAATTACAACGTATTGAGATGTTTTTTTTATTGTCATTCATCGCTTCACGGGAATAGCAGTATACGCCTTAAATCCGGTTTAAGGCTGTGATTTCACGCGTTGATTGTATTTTGATAGCGCTATCACATATCTGATTGATAACTTTTGATAGCGCTATCTTTGTGAATATGATCACAGATAAGGTTTCAGCGCTTGAATAAAGTTTGCTCATATCTGGCAATCACGCGAGGAGGATATGTGCTCAATCACTGGCTAACGGATGCAACCATCATGCGGCAGGCGAGGGTGGAAAACTGGCCGCAGGCGCTGGAAATATGCGCCAGACCGCTGCTGGATGCTGGCGTTATCACACCTGAATATCTGACGGCGATTGTTGAGCAGCATCATAAGCTGGGCGCGTATTACGTTCTGGCGCCGGGTCTGGCGATGCCGCATGCGCGACCGGAAGAGGGAGCAAAGGGATTAGGCTTGTCGTTGTTAAAGCTGGAGCAGGGGGTCTCATTTGGGGCGGGCGAGTTCGATCCGGTGGATATCATCGTGATGCTCGCGGCACCCGACAAACACAGCCATATTGAAATGATTTCGGCGCTGGCAGAGTTATTTTCCAGCGATGACGATATGGATAAATTACATCAGGCGAAGTCGCTGGAGGAAATAAAAACAATAATCGCACGTTTCTAATTTAATTACGCATTCCGAATTACCTGACACATTACGCGCCTGCGTGATGCGGGCGTACTCTACTTAAAAGAAGGTGATGATAATGAAAATTATGGCTATTTGCGGTTCTGGCCTGGGCAGTAGTTTTATGGTCGAAATGAATATTAAAAAAGTGCTCAGGAAGCTTGAAATTGATGCCGATGTTGAGCATTCCGATCTCTCCTCGGCGACGCCTGGCGCTGCGGATCTGTTTGTCATGGCGAAAGATATTGCCGCCAGCGCCAGCGTGCCGGAAAGCCAGCTGGTGGTGATTAATAACATTATCGATATTAATGAACTTGAAGCGCAGCTGCGCGCCTGGTTCGCCAAACAATAACCTTATTGCAAGCGAGGCGGATATGTTTATCCTTGAAACGCTGAATTTTGTTGTTGATATCTTAAAAGTGCCCTCGGTGCTGGTGGGGTTAATTGCCTTAATTGGCCTTGTCGCGCAGAAAAAAGCGTTTTCCGATGTGGTGAAAGGCACGATTAAAACTATTTTAGGTTTTATTGTACTGGGCGGCGGCGCAACGGTACTGGTCGGGTCTTTAAATCCACTCGGCGGAATGTTTGAACATGCATTTAATATCCAGGGGATTATTCCAAATAACGAAGCGATTGTTTCCATTGCGCTGGAAAAATACGGGGCGTCTACGGCGCTGATCATGGCCTTTGGCATGGTGGCGAATATTGTGGTCGCCCGTTTTACCCGTCTGAAATACATCTTTCTGACAGGACACCATACGTTTTATATGGCCTGTATGATCGGCGTAATCCTGACGGTTGCCGGTTTTGACGGCGTTGGTCTCGTCTTTACCGGATCGCTGATTCTGGGGCTGGTGATGGCCTTTTTCCCGGCGCTGGCGCAGCGCTATATGAAGCGTATCACCGGCACTGATGATATCGCGTTTGGTCACTTCGGCACGCTGGGTTATGTGCTGTCCGGCTGGATCGGCAGCCTTTGTGGTAAAGGTTCCCGCTCTACCGAAGAGATGAACCTGCCTAAAAACTTAAGCTTCCTGCGCGACAGTTCGATCTCTATCTCTCTGACCATGATGATTATCTATCTGATCATGGCGGTAAGCGCGGGGCGTGAATATGTCGAGAGCACCTTCAGCGGCGGTCAGAACTACCTGGTCTACGCCATCATTATGGCGATCACCTTTGCGGCGGGCGTGTTCATCATCCTACAGGGCGTACGTCTGATTCTGGCGGAAATCGTACCGGCCTTTACCGGATTCTCAGAAAAACTGGTGCCGAACGCCCGCCCGGCGCTGGACTGCCCGGTCGTCTATCCGTATGCGCCTAACGCGGTGCTGATTGGCTTCCTGTTTAGCTTCCTTGGCGGCCTGGTCGGTCTGTTCCTGCTCGGACAGATGAAGCTGGTGCTGATCCTGCCGGGCGTGGTGCCGCACTTCTTTACCGGTGCGACGGCTGGTGTATTTGGTAATGCTACTGGCGGGCGGCGCGGCGCGATGATCGGCGCATTTGCCAACGGTCTGTTGATCACCTTCCTGCCCGTTCTGCTGCTGCCCGTGCTGGGGGCGATCGGCTTTGCGAATACGACCTTCTCAGACGCTGATTTCGGCGCAGTGGGGATTGTGCTGGGCAATCTGGCGCGCTACCTGTCGCCGCTTGCCATCACAGGGCTTGTTGTGGCGTTGTTCGTGCTGCTGGTGGCGTACAACGTGTTTGCGAAAAACAAATCTGCGGGGGGTAGCACGCAGGAGAATACCGGAGCCAAATTATGAATGTGAATGAAGTTACTCAACTGGCGCGCGATATTCGCGTTGCCACTCTTAAGTCATTGACGCAGCTTGGCTTTGGCCACTACGGTGGCAGCATGTCGGTAGTGGAGACGCTGGCGGTGCTGTACGGCGCGGTGATGAAGATTGACCCGGCCGACCCCGACTGGCCGGAGCGCGATTACTTTGTGCTGTCTAAAGGTCATGCTGGCCCGGCGCTCTACAGCACGCTGGCGATTAAAGGTTACTTTCCGACAGAAGAACTGAACACGCTTAATCAGAACGGCACCCGTCTGCCGAGCCATCCAGACAGGTTAAAAACGCGCGGCGTGGATGCGACGACCGGTTCACTGGGGCAGGGGATCTCGATTGCCGGGGGGATGGCGCTGTCGCACAAACTTGCCGGGCGCCCGAATCGGGTATTTTGTATCGTCGGCGACGGCGAGCTGAATGAAGGGCAGTGCTGGGAAGCGTTTCAGTTTATCGCCCATCATCGCCTGAACAACCTGACGGTGTTTATCGACTGGAACAAGCAGCAGCTGGACGGCGAACTGGATGAGATTATTTGCCCGTTCGATCTGGAAGGGAAATTCCGCGCTTTCGGTTTTGATGTTGTCACCGTGAAAGGCGATGACATTGCCCGGCTGCTGGAGGTCGTTCAGCCGGTTCCGGCGGCGGATGCCCGTCCGCGCGTGGTGATCCTCGACAGTATTAAAGGACAGGGCGTGCCCTACCTGGAGCAATTAAGCAACTCCCACCACCTGCGTCTGACCGATGAGATGAAAAAGGCGCTTAACGAGACGATTCGCCAACTGGAGGCCGCGCATGATTAAGGTTGCACCCGCGGGACAAAAAGAGAGCATGGAAATGCGTAAAGTGTACGCCGGATTTGTGGCGGAGCAGATAGAGGCCGGAAGCCAGATTATCGCACTTGAAGCGGATCTCATGAGTTCTATGGCGATGGACGGTGTTGCGAGGGATTATCCTCAGCATGTGATCAACTGCGGCATTATGGAAGCCAATGTGATCGGCACTGCGGCAGGGCTATCGCTCACCGGACGCAAACCGTTTGTCCATACCTTCACCGCCTTTGCCAGCCGTCGCTGTTTTGATCAGCTGTTTATGTCGCTTGATTACCAGCGCAACAACGTCAAGGTGATCGCGTCGGATGCCGGCGTGACTGCCTGCCATAACGGCGGCACCCATATGTCTTTTGAAGATATGGGCATTGTGCGCGGGCTGGCGCATTCGGTCGTGCTGGAAGTGACCGATGCCGTCATGTTTAAGGATATTTTGCGCCAGCTTATCGATCTTGAGGGTTTTTACTGGGTTCGAACCATCCGCAAACAGGCCCCGAGCATTTATGCGCCGGGATCGACGTTCACCATCGGTAAAGGGAATGTTCTGCGTGAAGGCAGTGATATCACGCTGATTGCCAACGGCATTATGGTTGCCGAGGCGCTGGAGGCGGCGCGCCAGCTGGAGCAGGATGGCGTGAACGCGGCGGTTATCGATATGTTTACCCTCAAGCCTATCGACCGCATGCTGGTGAAAAATTACGCGGAGAAAACCGGGCGAATCGTCACCTGTGAAAACCACAGCATTCATAATGGACTTGGGTCGGCCGTGGCTGAAGTGCTGGTTGAAACGTGCCCGGTGCCCATGCGCCGCGTCGGCGTTAAAGAGCGTTATGGTCAGGTCGGAACGCAGGATTTCTTGCAGAAGGAGTATGGTTTGACCGCAGAGGCTATTGTGGAAGCGGCGAAAACGCTGCTGTAATAACGATGTATTGTTGCCGGATGGCGCTGCCGCTTATCCGGCCTACAATAACCTGACTCGTAGGCCGGATAAGACGCACTAGTTAACGTTATGGTCAGGTCGGGACGCAGGATTTCTTGCAGAAGGAGTATGGTTTGACCGCAGAGGCCATTGTGGAAGCGGCGAAAACGCTGCTGTAATAACGATGTGTTGTTGCCGGATGGCGCTACCGCTTATCCGGCCTACAATAACCTGACTCGTAGGCCGGATAAGACGCGCCAGCGTCGCCATCCGGCATTTGTGATCAATGGTATCCCATCAACTGCGCGCCGATAACCACCACGCTGGACATGATAAACAGCAATCCCAGCAGCGTCGCGCCAACCTTCAGCCAGTTGCGAAAATCGACCCGGCACACGCCTAATGTCGCCATTAACGATGCGGACGTTGGATAGATGATGTGGCTGAAGCCATCGCCAAACTGGAAGGCCAGTACCGTAACCTGACGATTTACGCCTACCAGATCGCCTAACGGAGCCAGAAGCGGCATCGTTAACGCCGCCTGACCGGAACCGGAGGTAACAAAGAAATTGAATACGGCCTGAAACAGCAGCATAAACCATGCAGCGACAGCGTTGTTCAGACCGCTAATACCGTGAGCAATACTGTTCAACAGGGTATTTAACACGCTGGCGTCGCCCGCCTCGCCGTTGCCCACGAGCAATAAAATACCTTTGGCGAAGCCGACCAGCAGGGCCGGGGCAATCATCATTCTGGCGCCTTCGGTGAACGAGGAGGCCATGATGTTCACCGTCATACCGTTGAGACGGAAAATAACCCCAATGATGCCAATGACCACGCCCATCGTGAAGAACTGGCTGGCAATCTCAGGAATAAACCACGCGTGAACAATCACTCCCCAGATAACCCAAATCATCACCCCGGTCAGCACAATCAGCACCAGCCAGTCGCCAGCGGTGAAAGGACGTTGGGCGATTTCGTCCTGCTTCTCACGAAAATAGCGATCGGATTCATGGACGCGCGACAGATGGGGATTCTTTTTCACCCGCGCGGCATAGGTCAGGGTAAAAAGAAGACCAATCAGTGTGGAAACGAACCACACAACAATGCGCAAGCCAGAGCCGGAAAGGACCGGTACGCCCGCAATCCCCTGCGCGACCACGACGCAAAACGGGTTCATCCATGAACTGGCAAAACCAATCTGGGTAGCGATATAGGTGACCAGTACGGTGGTAATGCTGTCATAGCCCAGGCGTACCATCAGCGGCGCGATAATAATCGCAAAGGCGACGGCCTCTTCCCCCATACCAAAAACCGCGCCGCCCAGTGAGAAGAGGATGAACAGCACCGGGATAAACAGCACCTCATTGCCGCGCGTATGGCGTATCAGAGCCAGAATACCGTTATCAATGGTGCCTGTGCGCATGACGATGCCGAACGCGCCGCCGATCACCAGCATAAACATGATGATGCCGACAGCCGTGCCGAATTTAGAACCGGAGGTTAATCCTTCGAACGGGAAATTCATTAAGCCGGGTCTTTCATCGCCGGTTGTAAAGAGCTGGACGCGGTGATACTGCGCTTCACCGGCTTCGTTGGTGAGAATACGAAAAGAGTGGGGATCGACCACTTTGCGGGTTTTCGTCTGCCCGTCAACCTGATACTGCACCTCCTGGCTGTCGAACATTCCGACGGGAACAACCCAGGTGGCAAGACTGGTCAGAATGGCGACGAAAAAAATAATCACCAGCGTATCGGGCATCGCCCATTTTTTGGCAGACCGCGATTGCGATTCTGTTACTGCGGACATAACACACTATCCCTGTTGCAAGGCAAAGAGATAATTATGCGAACAGAGGAATAGTTATTCATTGATACAGCGCAGCTAAGCAGGAAAATAGGATTTCGTTCATGCCGGTTCGGCGGGCATAAAAAATCTGGAAATAATCGCTATTTCCAGACCTTAGGTATGAAGTGCTGGCCGGATAAGGACGCCTTAGCGTCGCTATCCGGCACACAAAGCAGATTACTGCTGTTGCTGTGAAGACTGAATCGCGGTCAGAGCGATGGTGTAGACGATATCATCTACCAGCGCGCCACGGGACAGGTCGTTCACCGGCTTGCGCATACCCTGTAGCATCGGCCCGATGGAGATCAGGTCGGCAGAACGCTGTACCGCTTTGTAGGTGGTGTTACCGGTGTTCAGATCCGGGAAGATGAACACGGTCGCGCGACCTGCAACCGGAGAGTTCGGCGCTTTGGATTTCGCAACATCAGCCATGACTGCGGCGTCGTATTGCAGCGGGCCGTCGATCATCAGGTCAGGACGTTTTTCCTGCGCCAGACGGGTCGCTTCACGCACTTTCTCTACGTCGCTGCCTGCGCCAGAGGTGCCGGTGGAGTAGGATAGCATCGCAACGCGCGGTTCGATGCCGAAGGCAATTGCGGATTCCGCAGACTGGATGGCGATTTCAGCCAGCTGTTCTGCCGTCGGGTCCGGGTTGATCGCACAGTCGCCGTAAACGTAAACCTGTTCCGGCAGCAGCATGAAGAACACGGAAGAGACCAGAGAGCTGCCTGGTGCTGTTTTGATCAGCTGTAGCGGCGGACGAATGGTGTTTGCCGTGGTGTGAACCGCACCGGAAACCAGACCGTCAACTTCATCCTGTTCCAGCATCAGCGTACCGAGAACCACGTTGTCTTCCAGCTGCTCGCGGGCGACGGTTTCGGTCATGCCTTTGCTCTTACGCAGCTCAACCAGACGAGCGACATAGCTTTCGCGAACCACTTCCGGGTCGACGATTTCAATGCCTGCGCCCAGTTCTACGCCCTGAGAGGCGGCAACGCGGTTGATCTCTTCCGGGTTACCCAGCAGGACGCAAGTCGCGATGCCACGTTCAGCACAGATGGCTGCCGCTTTAACGGTACGCGGTTCGTCGCCTTCCGGCAGAACGACGCGTTTACCGGCTTTACGCGCCAGCTCGGTCAGCTGGTAGCGGAATGCAGGCGGAGACAGACGACGGCTGCGCTCAGAGGTCGCGGTCAGGGATTCAATCCAGTCAGCGTTGATGTAGTTAGCAACGTATTCCTGAACTTTTTCGATACGCTCATGGTCATCAACCGGAACTTCCAGGTTGAAGCTCTGTAGGCTCAGAGAGGTCTGCCAGGTGTTGGTGTTCACCATGAATACCGGCAGGCCGGTTGCGAAAGCACGTTCGCACAGTTTAGAGATGCGCGCGTCCATTTCGTAGCCGCCGGTCAGCAGCAGAGCGCCGATTTCCACGCCGTTCATTGCCGCCAGGCAAGCCGCAACCAGTACGTCAGGACGGTCAGCAGAAGTCACCAGCAGAGAACCCGCACGGAAGTGCTCCAGCATGTGCGGAATGCTGCGCGCGCAGAACGTGACAGACTTCACGCGACGGGTGTTGATATCGCCTTCGTTCACAACGGTAGCGTTCAGGTGACGCGCCATGTCGATCGCACGGGTTGCAATCAGATCGAAGCTCCACGGCACCGCGCCCAGAACCGGCAGCGGGCTGGATTCCTGGAGTTTAGCCGGATCGACTTTCACCACTTTCGCTTTGGAAGAGTCGTCGAAAATCTCAGACAGATCCGGGCGGGTACGGCCCTGCTCATCAACCGGTGCGTTCAGTTTGTTAACAATAACGCCGGTGATGTTGGTGTTTTTCGCGCCGCCGAAGCTGCTGCGAGTCAGTTCGATACGCTCATTCAGTTGTTCCGGGGTGTCGGTGCCCTGAGACATCACGAAGACGATTTCCGCATTCAGCGTTTTCGCGATTTCGTAGTTCAGAGACTGAGCGAACTGGTGTTTACGCGTCGGAACCAGGCCTTCAACCAGCACCACTTCCGCATCTTTGGTGTTCGCGTGATAGTTCGCGATGATCTCTTCCATCAGCACATCTTTCTGATTGCTGGACAGCAGAGATTCAACGTGGCTCATCTTCAGCGGTTCAGCCGCCGGGACAGACGAGTTTGCACGAACGATAGCGGTAGTCTGGTCTGGCGCATTGCCACCCGCGCGCGGTTGAGCGATTGGCTTAAAGACACTCAGACGAACGCCTTTGCGTTCCATAGCACGGATGACGCCAAGGCTGACGCTGGTCAGGCCGACGCTGGTTCCGGTAGGGATCAGCATAATAATACGGGACACGGTTTATCCTCTTTCGTTACCGCCGGTTTCAGGCGGGTTACAAAACAGCACCGCCAGCTAGGCTGGCGGTGTAAAATCAGGCAGTCAGACGGCTCGCGTCTTGCGCGATAACCAGTTCTTCGTTGGTTGGGATAACCACCGCAGGACGGGTACCTTCTTTGTTGATGAAACCAGATTTGCCGAAACGGGCAGCCAGGTTACGTTCGTGATCGACTTCAAAGCCCAGCACGCCCAGTTTGCCCAGAGACAGCTCACGCACCATCGCCGCGTTTTCACCGATACCGCCAGTGAAGACCACTGCGTCCAGACGACCTTCCATCAGCGCGGTGTAAGAGCCGATGTATTTCGCCAGACGGTGGCAGTATACGTCCATCGCACGTTTTGCATCTTCTTTAGCGGTGTAGTTGTCTTCAACATAACGGCAGTCGCTGGTGACTTCGGTCAGACCCAACAGACCTGATTCTTTGGTCAGCATTTTGTTGATCTGATCGATGTTCATGCCCAGGTTGTCATGCAGGAAGAAGATGATTGCCGGGTCGATGTCACCGGTACGGGTGCCCATCACCAGACCTTCCAGCGGGGTCAGACCCATAGAGGTGTCAACGCACTGGCCGTTGCGGATTGCAGAAACGGAACCACCGTTGCCCAGATGGCAGGTGATGATGTTCAGTTCTTCAACCGGCTTGTTCAGCATTTTTGCGGCTTCCTGAGTCACATAGTAGTGGCTGGTGCCGTGGAAACCGTAACGACGTACGCCGTGTTCTTTGTACAGGCTGTACGGCAGGGCATACAGGTAAGACTCTTCCGGCATGGTCTGATGGAACGCGGTGTCGAACACGGCAACGTTCTTTTCTTTCAGTTCCGGGAAGGATTTCAGCGCTTCAGTAATCCCGATCAGGTGAGCCGGGTTGTGCAGCGGAGCGAACGGCGCAGCGTCTTTGATGCCCTGGATAACGGAGTCATCAATGACCACGGAGCTGGTATACTTCTCGCCGCCGTGTACGATACGGTGACCAATTGCGGTCAACTGCGCAGACAGTTCTGGTTTTTGTGCCAGAATAGTATTAACAATAAAGTTCAGCGCTTCACTGTGAGCGGCGCCTGCACCTAAAGCCGCTTCTTGTTTATTGCCGTCCATTTTCCATTTGATACGTGCTTCAGGAAGATGGAAACATTCGGCTAAACCAGAAAGGTATTCTTCACCGTTCGCTGCATCGATGATTGCAAATTTCAGTGAGGAGCTACCGCAGTTCAGAACCAGTACTAACTTACTCGACATGGAAGTACCTATTTATGATACGTGGCTAAAAAAACGTCAGTGAGCCATAGAGCGTAACGCATGATGACGCTGACGTTTATGATTAACATCATGCGCAATAATCTTTTTCGGCATGATGGAAGAAATACCTTTGAGTCTATGCCATTTTGCGTATTTTTCAGCCAATGGCATACTATATGTAAATTTGACGACTCAATGATTTTGGACTACTGGCCTTAGAGGCCGACACAGGATACCTGATAGTGGGTATCAATGACAAAATGTTTTGAACGATGTCCCTTGCAGTTGTTGTTTTGCACAAATTTTTGAATTTTTATATGTGAAGTTGAGGTAAAGCCATGTCGACACCGGATAATCGCTCCGTGAATTTTTTTAGTTTGTTTCGCCGGGGGCAGCACTACGCAAAGACGTGGCCGATGGAAAAGCGCCTTGCGCCGGTCTTTGTTGAGAACCGCGTGATTCGTATGACGCGTTACGCCATTCGCTTTATGCCGCCGATCGCGGTGTTTACGCTGTGCTGGCAAATCGCGCTGGGCGGTCAGTTAGGCCCGGCGGTTGCCACAGCCCTGTTTGCGCTCAGTTTACCGATGCAGGGCATGTGGTGGCTGGGAAAACGCTCCGTTACGCCACTCCCGCCTTCCATCCTGAACTGGTTCTATGAGGTTCGGGGAAAATTGCAGGAAGCCGGGCAGGCGTTGTCGCCAGTAGAAGGCAAGCCGGATTACCAGGCATTAGCTGACACGCTTAAGCGCGCCTTCAAACAACTGGATAAAACTTTCCTTGATGATTTGTAATTGACCCCTGATTACGCATATAAAAGAAGGCATACCAATGCCTTCTTTTTTTGACCGCAGTAGAGTGATACAGGAGTCCCAAAATGGAAATGACCAACGCTCAACGTCTGATTTTGTCTAACCAGTATAAAATGATGACCATGCTCGACCCGACCAACGCCGAGCGTTATCGCCGTCTGCAAACGATCATTGAACGCGGCTACGGCTTGCAGATGCGTGAGCTGGATCGTGAGTTTGGCGAACTGAAGGAAGAAACCTGCCGCACGATTATCGATATCATGGAGATGTATCACGCCTTACATGTGTCCTGGACTAACCTGAAAGACGCGCAGACCATTGACGAGCGTCGCGTGACGTTCCTCGGGTTTGATGCCGCAACCGAAGCGCGTTATCTGGGCTACGTTCGCTTTATGGTGAACGTGGAAGGGCGCTATACCCACTTTGATGCCGGTACGCATGGCTTTAATGCCCAGACGCCGATGTGGGAAAAATACCAGCGTATGCTGAATGTCTGGCACTCCTGCCCGCGCCAGTATCACCTGAGCTCGAACGAAATTAATCAGATTATCAATGCCTGAGGGGGTGAGCGTGCAGTGCAAAGGCTTTCTGTTTGATCTGGATGGAACGTTGGTTGACTCCTTACCCGTTGTAGAGCGGACATGGTGCAACTGGGCCGATCGTTTTGGCCTCACGCATGATGAAGTGCTGAGCTTTATTCATGGCAAGCAGGCTATCACCTCTCTGCGACACTTCATGGCGGGAAAGCCGGAAGAGGAGATCGCCGCAGAGTTTACCCGTCTGGAACAGATAGAAGCGACGGATACGGCAGGGATTGTGGCGTTGCCGGGCGCGGTCGAATTGCTGAACCATCTCAATAAAGCCGGTATCCCCTGGGCTATCGTTACTTCAGGCTCGATGCCGGTTGCGCGGGCGCGCCATCAGGCGGCCGGCCTTCCTGCGCCAGAGGTGTTTGTTACCGCTGAACGCGTGAAGCGCGGCAAACCGGAACCGGATGCCTATCTGCTGGGCGCCCAACTGCTTGGCCTCTCGCCGCAGGAATGCGCGGTGGTGGAAGACGCGCCTGCCGGGATTCTCTCCGGGCTGGCCGCCGGGTGTCATGTCATTGCGGTCAATGCGCCTGAGGACACGCCCCGCATTGCGGACGTCGATTTTGCCCTGAGCAGCCTTGAGCACATTTCCGTGACCAAACAGCCCAACGGAAACGTGGTCGTTCTTAGAAATACCTGAACATGATTTAGCCCCGCATTGTTGGGGCTTTTTTATGGCAGAATCAGTCCATCCCTCTCATTTAACAAGGATATGTTGTGAACGGTGAATTGATATGGGTTCTCTCCTTACTGGCGATTGCCGTTATCTTGTTTGCGACGGGCAAAGTGCGCATGGACGCGATTGCTTTGCTGGTCATTGTCGCCTTTGTTCTGAGTGGAACATTGAGCATCTCAGAGGCCTTTTCCGGCTTCAGCGATCCTAACGTTGTTCTGATTGCCGCCTTGTTCATTATCGGCGACGGACTGGTGCGTACCGGCGTCGCGACGGTCATGGGCGCCTGGCTGGTGAAAATGGCCGGTAGCAGCGAAGTCAAAATGCTGGTGCTGCTGATGATCACCGTTGCCGGGCTTGGCGCGTTTATGAGTTCAACCGGCGTGGTCGCTATTTTCATCCCGGTGGTGTTAAGCGTTTCTATGCGTATGCAGACCTCGCCTTCACGCCTGATGATGCCGCTCAGTTTTGCCGGTCTTATCAGCGGCATGATGACGCTGGTGGCGACGCCGCCCAACCTGGTGGTGAACAGTGAACTGCTGCGCGAAGGGCTGCACGGTTTTAGCTTCTTTAGCGTCACGCCGATTGGGCTGGTGGTGCTGTTCCTCGGCATTATCTACATGCTGGTGATGCGCTTTATGTTGAAAGGGGATGATGCGTCGCAGCAGCGTGATGGCTGGAAGCGTCGCGCCTTTCGCGATTTAATCAAAGAGTACCGTCTGACCGGTCGCGCCCGTCGGCTTGCCATTCGCCCGGGTTCGCCGATGGTCGGCCAGCGTCTGGATGACCTCAAGCTGCGTGAGCGCTATGGCGCGAACGTGATCGGCGTTGAACGCTGGCGGCGCTTTCGGCGCGTTATTGTTAACGTCAATGGGGTGTCGGAATTTCGCGCCCGCGATGTGTTACTGATCGATATGTCTGCCGCCGAGGTGGATCTCCGGGAATTTTGCAGCGAGCAACTGCTGGAGCCGATGGTTTTACGCGGCGAGTATTTTTCCGATCAGGCGCTGGACGTGGGGATGGCGGAAATCTCCCTGATTCCCGAATCGGAACTGATTGGCAAATCGGTGCGCGAGATCGGTTTTCGTACGCGCTATGGCCTGAATGTCGTCGGTCTGAAGCGTGACGGCGTGGCAATCGAAGGGTCGCTTGCTGATGAAGCGCTGTTAATGGGCGACATTATTCTGGTGGTGGGAAACTGGAAGCTGATTGGTCAACTGGCGAAGCAGGGCCGTGACTTCGTGGTGCTGAATATGCCTGTGGAAGTGAGCGACGCCTCCCCGGCGCACAGCCAGGCGCCGCATGCGATCTTCTGTCTGGTGCTGATGGTTGCGCTGATGCTGACCGATGAGATCCCTAACCCGATCGCGGCAATCATTGCTTGCCTGCTGATGGGGAAATTCCGCTGTATTGATGCAGAGAGCTCCTACAAAGCGATTCACTGGCCGAGCATTATCCTGATTGTCGGGATGATGCCTTTTGCGCTGGCGTTGCAAAAGACCGGCGGCGTTGATCTGGTCGTTAAAGGATTGATGGATGTCGGCGGCGGCTATGGCCCCTATATGATGCTGGCATGTCTGTTTGTGCTGTGCGCCACCATCGGGCTGTTTATTTCCAATACCGCGACCGCCGTGCTGATGGCGCCGATAGCCCTTGCGGCAGCGAAGTCGATGGGGGTGTCACCGTATCCTTTCGCGATGGTGGTGGCGATGGCGGCGTCGGCGGCGTTCATGACGCCGGTCTCCTCGCCGGTAAACACGCTGGTTCTGGGGCCGGGGAACTACAGTTTTAGCGACTTTGTTAAGATTGGGGTGCCGTTTACGATAATCGTTATGGCGGTATGCGTGGTGATGATCCCGGTGCTGTTTCCGTTTTGATTTTTTGCCGGATGGCGCTATTCGCTTATCCGGCCTACAAATGTAGCAGTAGGTCGGATAAGACGTTTACGTCGCCATCCGGCAAAACGATTTATAGCGGCGAATCCTGGCTGATTTCATCCAGCGAGAGGTGAAAACTGGGCACAAACACCGCCATAAAATAGTCCATCTCTTCGCTGCGGCGCGACGCCAGGGTTTTTTCCAGTCGCGTTTTTGCCAGCAGGAATTCATTATTGCCCGCCGATAACTCTTCCAGACACTTCAGATAGGCGCAAAGCGCGTCGGCTTGCTTCACAACCGATTTCTCTTCTTCGCTGTAAGCATGTTCGTCGATCAGCGGTGCAAAAATATCGCGCAGTTCGTCAGGAACCATATCCACCAGTTTTTGTTGGGCAATTTTCTCAATCGCTTTGTATTCCTGCGCGATTTGCGAATTGAAGTATTTCACCGGGGTCGGGAGATCGCCGGTCAACACTTCAGAGGCATCGTGGTACATCGCCAGTAGCGCAATACGCTCGGCGTTAACCTGGCCGCCGAATTTGCGATTTTTGATAGCGGCAAGCGCGTGGGCGACCATCGCCACCTGCAAACTGTGTTCGGAGACGTTTTCGGTGCGCACGTTGCGCATCAATGGCCAGCGGTTAATCAGTTTCAGGCGGGAGAGGTGGGCAAAAAAATGGCTCTGCTTCATAGTGACCTTTTCATGATGACAACCTGAGGGTCATTGTGCGCAGAGAAGGCCATCGGATGCAAATACTCGTCTTGCTCACGTTGCATCCGACGGCCAGTTTACGGTTACAGCTGATGATATCCTGACAGGAAGCGCCCGAATTTACTCAGCGACATTTCAATGTCGTCAATACGAGGCAGCGTTACAATGCGGAAGTGATCCGGCCAGGGCCAGTTGAACGCGGTTCCCTGCACCAGCAGCACTTTTTCCTGCAACAGGAAGTCGAGCACCATCTTCTGGTCATCGTGGATGTTAAAGCGTTTCGCATCTATTTTCGGGAACATATACAGTGCGCCGCGCGGTTTCATGCAGGAAACGCCCGGAATATCGTTAATCAGCTCCCACGCGCGGTTACGTTGTTCATACAAACGCCCGCCCGGCATGATGAATTCGCTAATACTCTGGTAGCCGCCCAGCGCCGTCTGGATCGCGTGCTGCGCCGGAACGTTGGCGCACAGACGCATTGACGCCAGCATCTCCAGCCCTTCAATGTAGCCTTTGGCGTGTTTTTTCGGCCCATTCAGCACCATCCAGCCCTGGCGGAATCCGGCGACGCGATAGGTTTTGGACAGCCCGTTGAACGTAATGGTCAGCAGATCCGGCGCCAGCGCGGCGATAGAATGATGCTCAGCGTCGTCGTAGAGGATCTTGTCGTAAATCTCATCGGCGAAAATGATCAGATTATGTTGACGGGCAATCTCAACGATCTCCATCAGCAGCTCTTTGGAGTAAACCGCGCCGGTTGGGTTATTCGGGTTGATTATCACAATGCCACGGGTACGCGGCGTGATTTTGGCGCGGATATCGTCGAGATCCGGGAACCAGTCAGAAGATTCATCGCAAAGATAGTGTACCGCTTTGCCGCTGGAGAGCGAGACTGCCGCTGTCCACAGCGGGTAATCCGGTGCGGGAACCAGCATTTCGTCCCCGCTGTTCAGCAACGCCTGCATTGCCTGCACGATCAATTCGGATACGCCGTTACCAATATAGATATCTTCTACGGTGACGTCGCGCATGCCGCGCGCCTGGTAATGCTGCATGATCGCTTTGCGTGCGGAATACAGACCCTTTGAATCGCAATACCCCTGCGCCGTTGGCAAATTGCGGATGACATCGACCAGGATCTCATCAGGCGCTTCAAACCCAAAAGGGGCGGGGTTGCCGATGTTCAGTTTCAGAACTTTATTGCCTTCTTCTTCCAGGCGTTTCGCTTCTTTCAGAACAGGGCCGCGGATGTCATAACAGACATTTTCTAGTTTGCTGGATTTTTCAATGGGGGACATGAATCTTGACCTTTTTAGCTGTTATCGCCACTCCCTGCCGTGGAAGTCAGCACGGAACAATGTACTCCCACAGCGGTGAGTTTTGAAGGGTCAGCAGTAGAAGATTTTGCTCAGGCTTAGTGTGGGATTGTGCTGTTAAGTCCTGCTTTAATGCCATTATTACAGTTTTTATTACTGCTTTTATTTGTTTTATTGGTTTTTTATTTTTAGTATCAGGCTTTTGTGTGGTTGTATGTTTTGTTAAAAAATAGTCTAAACTCAGGGAGGAAAGTGTTAGCGGCGTCAGCATAACTCAATTATCAGGAAAATACTGAATGCTTTTACGAAACTACTGTTATCGCCATGATCTGTAAACGTTAGGGTGTAAATCTATTGTTAAGTAGAATTAATGAGTAGTGGCGATCTTAATTAATTATTATTTAATATTTAAAAAGCACCTGCTGGTGAGATTAATAATACATAATTTTCTTAGTTAAGATAACATAATCACGCTTCAGATTATTCGTATTAAGGCTTATAAATATAGTGGTTTTGGGTTAAGATAAGCCCCAGGAAATGGTGCGCAGTCTGCGTTGTCTGCTAATTTTTATGACGAGCATCTATAACTAACTTGTTGCTCAGTAGGCTTTTTTTGTGTCGGTAAATGTCCGTTAACTTCTTTTACATTTACAAAATTACACGTTTATCCTTAGCAGAATTCCGTTGTTACCTAAAAAGGTATGCGTCTTCTCTTCGATATATCCCTGGTAATGACCTCTGGGATTATTCGAAAAGAAAGGAGAAGAGGTTGTTAGCAGCACCAAATACATTTTTACTTTCACTTGGTTACGCAAGTGAAACGGCGAGGGAAGCACATTACAAATGGAATTGTTTGTTTATGAACACACAGCATTAACCAGGTCAGCATGGTATGACCCGCCAGTAAGTGAAAAATTATGATAAATGCAAATCGTCCGATAATTAACCTCGACCTCGATCTGCTGAGAACGTTTGTTGCTGTTGCCGATCTGAACACGTTCGCCGCTGCGGCGGCGGCGGTATGTCGTACTCAGTCTGCGGTGAGCCAGCAAATGCAGCGTCTTGAGCAGCTTGTGGGCAAGGAGTTGTTCGCCCGTCATGGTCGTAACAAGCTGTTGACTGAACACGGTATTCAGCTTCTGGGTTACGCCAGAAAAATCCTGCGCTTTAATGATGAGGCGTGCTCATCATTGATGTTTAGCAATCTTCAGGGCGTATTAACAATTGGCGCTTCTGATGAATCCGCCGATACGATATTGCCTTTCCTGCTCAATCGGATCAGTTCGGTTTACCCGAAGCTTGCTCTGGATGTGAGGGTGAAACGTAACGCCTTTATGGTGGATATGCTGAAATCGCAGGAAGTGGATTTGATTGTCACTACGCACCGTCCGGGATCTTTCGAGTTCCTGAACCTGCGCACATCGCCGACACACTGGTACTGCGCGGCGGAATATGTGCTACAGAAGGGGGAACCGATCCCGCTGGTGTTGTTAGACGATCCCAGCCCGTTCCGCGATATCGTATTAGCGACGTTGAATGCGGCGAATATTCCCTGGCGCCTTGCCTATGTGGCCTCAACGTTAGCGGCAGTACGCGCGGCCGTAAAAGCCGGACTGGGGATCACCGCGCGACCGGTTGAGATGATGAGCCCGGATTTACGCGTACTCGGCGCTGCGGATGGATTACCGCCGTTGCCAGATACGGAATACTTACTGTGTCGCGATCCATCAGGCCAGAACGAACTGGCGCAGGTTATCTATCAGGCGATGGACAGTTACCAAAACCCCTGGCAATACAGTCAGTTTACTCCCGAAGGAGGAGACGATTCGCTGATGGTTGAAGGTGACTTTGAGTAGTCAGTCACAAAAAAAACGTTATAAAATGTAAGTGTAAAAAAGGGCCGCTGATGCTGAAAAAACACCCAGCGGTTCTTTTTTTATACAATTTACCGGCGTTTCGAACGTAAATGCGGGAAAAAGCCTAAAAAATCAGTAAGTAGTCATTAACCTGTTAATTTGGATGAAAAATAGGCACTGACGGTCTGGTTTTGTTTCCATGTTAAAAAACTAGAGAAATTGTTGCTGTTTTTTATGGCGGATTAACAAAAGCGTGTCACAGATCAAGAAAATACTCCCATTTAGGGGGAGGCATCTGCGTAAAATCCTGTCAAAATAGGAGTGTATTATCTCATTTACTTCACAACGGACACGATTCAACAACATTAAATTCGGGCTGGTGATGCGATCGAAATCAGTCAAAATGGCATTAAATGTTAATGGTGTTGGGTCGATGTAAATTAATGTGAGGGAACTTTTGTTAAAGTTGACAAAAGGTTATAGAAAGGAGTAAAAAACCACATCAATTAGCTGTTTAATCATTTTCTACAGTGATTGTAAGGTTTTTTTTATTCCTCCCCATGAATCGATGTGGCGTTCATCTGCCGAAAAGAGCAGAGAATTTGGCGCTACTTTTGATGAGTAAGCAATGAGTATGTCAACATCCACTGAAATCATCGCTCATCACTGGGCATTCGCTATCTTTCTTATTATTGCCATTGGCCTGTGCTGCCTGATGCTCGTCGGCGGTTGGTTTTTAGGCGGTCGCGCACGCGCGAGGTCGAAAAACACCCCGTTTGAATCAGGTATCGACTCGGTCGGCTCCGCCCGCTTACGCCTGTCTGCCAAGTTTTACCTGGTAGCCATGTTCTTCGTTATCTTCGACGTTGAAGCGCTGTATCTGTTCGCATGGTCGACCTCTATCCGTGAAAGCGGTTGGGTAGGCTTTGTGGAAGCTGCAATTTTTATTTTTGTGTTACTGGCTGGTCTGGTTTATCTGGTGCGTATTGGCGCGCTGGACTGGACGCCCGCGCGTTCACGCCGCGAGCGTATGAACCCGGAAACGAACAGTATCGCTAATCGTCAACGCTAACCGCGAGGCATTAAGATGGATTATACGCTCACCCGCATAGATCCCAACGGTGAGAATGACCGTTACCCCCTGCAAAAACAGGAGATCGTAACCGACCCCCTGGAGCAAGAAATCAACAAAAGCGTGTATATGGGCAAGCTCGAACATGCGCTGCATGACATGGTTAACTGGGGTCGTAAGAATTCAATTTGGCCGTATAACTTCGGCCTTTCCTGCTGCTATGTCGAGATGGTGACCTCTTTTACCGCCGTGCATGACGTGGCGCGCTTCGGCGCGGAAGTACTGCGTGCTTCGCCGCGTCAGGCCGACCTGATGGTGGTAGCGGGAACATGCTTTACCAAGATGGCGCCTGTTATTCAGCGTTTGTATGACCAGATGCTGGAGCCGAAGTGGGTGATTTCCATGGGGGCATGCGCTAACTCTGGCGGTATGTACGATATTTATTCGGTTGTGCAGGGCGTTGATAAATTTATCCCGGTAGATGTGTATATCCCGGGCTGCCCGCCGCGCCCCGAAGCGTACATGCAGGCGCTGATGTTGTTGCAGGAATCAATTGGCAAAGAACGTCGTCCGCTCTCCTGGGTGGTTGGCGATCAGGGCGTTTATCGCGCCAATATGCAGTCAGAGCGCGAACGTAAACGCGGCGAACGCATTGCAGTAACGAATCTACGTACACCAGACGAGATTTAATTTGCGCCTGTCGGCAGCAGACTTCACTTCGCTTATCACTACATAAATAACGCGAAGCACTGCCGACTACCACGGACCATTTGCAATGGTGAACAATATGACCGACTTAACCGCGCAAGACGCTGTATGGCAAACCCGGGATCATCTGGATGACCCGGTCATTGGCGAACTGCGCAACCGTTTTGGGCCGGATGCCTTTACCGTTCAGGCGACCCGCACCGGGGTACCCGTTGTTTGGGTCAAGCGTGAACAATTACTGGAAGTTGGCGATTTCTTAAAGAAACTGCCGAAACCTTACGTCATGCTGTTTGACTTACACGGCATGGACGAGCGTCTGCGCACGCACCGCGACGGGTTACCCGCTGCGGATTTTTCCGTTTTCTACCACCTGATCTCAATAGACCGCAATCGCGACATCATGCTCAAGGTGGCATTGTCTGAAAACGACCTGCATGTGCCGACGTTTACCAAACTCTTCCCGAACGCCAACTGGTACGAGCGTGAAACCTGGGAGATGTTTGGCATCACGTTTGACGGCCACCCGCACCTGACGCGTCTGCTGATGCCGCCGACCTGGGAAGGGCATCCGCTGCGTAAAGACTACCCGGCGCGCGCTACCGAATTCGATCCGTTTGAGCTGACCAAAGCCAAGCAGGATCTGGAGATGGAAGCGCTGACCTTCAAACCGGAAGACTGGGGGATGCAACGCGGCACCGAAAACGAGGACTTTATGTTCCTCAACCTCGGTCCGAACCACCCGTCCTCACACGGCGCATTCCGTATCGTACTTCAGCTTGACGGCGAAGAAATTGTCGACTGCGTGCCTGACATCGGCTACCACCACCGTGGCGCTGAGAAAATGGGCGAACGCCAGTCCTGGCACAGCTACATTCCGTATACCGACCGTATCGAATACCTCGGCGGCTGCGTCAACGAAATGCCGTACGTACTGGCGGTAGAAAAACTGGCGGGTATTACCGTACCGGATCGCGTAAACGTGATTCGCGTTATGCTCTCCGAACTGTTCCGCATTAACAGCCACCTGCTGTACATCTCGACGTTTATTCAGGACGTCGGCGCGATGACCCCGGTCTTCTTCGCCTTTACCGACCGTCAGAAAATTTACGATGTGGTGGAAGCGATCACCGGTTTCCGTATGCACCCGGCCTGGTTCCGTATCGGCGGCGTCGCGCACGACCTGCCGCGTGGCTGGGATCGCCTGCTGCGCGATTTCCTGGACTGGATGCCGAAGCGTCTGGACTCCTACGAGAAAGCGGCGCTGCGCAACACCATCCTGAAAGGGCGTTCCCAGGGCGTTGCCGCTTACGGCAAGAAAGAAGCGCTGGACTGGGGCTGTACAGGCGCCGCGCTGCGTGCGACCGGTATTGATTTCGACGTGCGTAAATCACGTCCGTACTCTGGCTACGAGAACTTTGACTTTGAAATCCCGGTTGGCGGCGGCGTGTCCGACTGCTATACCCGCGTGATGCTGAAAGTCGAAGAGCTGCGTCAGAGTTTGCGCATCCTTGAGCAGTGCCTCAATAACATGCCGGAAGGCCCGTTCAAAGCGGATCACCCGCTGACGACGCCGCCGCCGAAAGAGCGCACGCTGCAACATATCGAAACCCTGATCACCCACTTCCTGCAAGTGTCGTGGGGCCCGGTCATGCCTGCGAATGAATCCTTCCAGATGGTAGAGGCGACCAAGGGTATTAACAGTTACTACCTGACCAGCGATGGCAGCACCATGAGTTACCGTACTCGTATCCGTACCCCGAGCTATGCGCATTTGCAGCAGATTCCGGTGGCGGTGCGCGGCAGCCTGGTGTCTGACCTGATCGTTCATTTAGGTAGTATCGATTTTGTTATGTCAGATGTGGACCGCTAATTATGCACGAGAATCAACAACCACAAACCGAGGCTTTTGAGCTGAGTGCGGCAGAGCGTGAAGCCATTGAGCACGAGAAGCACCACTACGAAGACCCGCGTGCGGCGTCCATTGAAGCGCTGAAAATCGTACAGAAGCAGCGTGGCTGGGTGCCGGATGGCGCGATCTACGCGATCGCCGACGTGCTGGGTATTCCGGCGAGCGATGTCGAAGGCGTCGCCACATTCTACAGCCAGATCTTCCGCCAGCCGGTCGGTCGCCATGTGATCCGTTACTGTGACAGCGTGGTGTGCCATATCACCGGTTATCAGGGGATCCAGGCCGCGCTGGAGAAAAAACTCAATATCAAGCCGGGGCAGACGACCTTTGACGGTCGCTTTACGCTGCTGCCGACCTGTTGCCTGGGGAACTGCGACAAAGGGCCGAACATGATGATTGATGAGGATACTCACAGCCATCTGACCCCGGAAGCCATTCCCGAACTACTGGAGCGGTATAAATGAAAAACGTTATCCGTACTCCCGAAACGCATCCGCTGACCTGGCGTCTGCGTGATGACAAGCAGCCGGTATGGCTGGACGAATACCGTAGTAAAAACGGCTACGAAGGCGCGCGTAAAGCGCTGACCGGGCTGTCTCCTGACGAGATCGTCAATCAGGTGAAAGACGCTGGCCTGAAAGGGCGCGGCGGCGCGGGCTTCTCCACCGGTCTGAAGTGGAGCCTGATGCCGAAAGATGAATCCATGAACATCCGTTACCTGCTGTGTAACGCCGATGAAATGGAGCCGGGCACCTATAAAGACCGTCTGCTGATGGAGCAACTGCCGCACCTGCTGGTGGAAGGTATGTTGATCTCCGCCTTTGCCCTGAAAGCGTACCGTGGCTACATCTTCCTGCGTGGCGAATACATCGAAGCGGCTGTGCATCTGCGCCGCGCAATCGCGGAAGCGACCGAAGCCGGTCTGCTCGGCAAAAACATCATGGGCACCGGTTTCGACTTCGAACTGTTTGTCCACACCGGGGCAGGGCGTTACATCTGCGGTGAAGAAACCGCGCTGATTAACTCCCTCGAAGGTCGTCGCGCCAACCCGCGCTCTAAGCCGCCGTTCCCGGCAAGCTCCGGCGTATGGGGCAAGCCGACCTGCGTCAACAACGTGGAAACGCTGTGTAACGTCCCGGCGATCCTCGCGAACGGCGTGGAGTGGTATCAGAACATTTCGAAGAGCAAAGATGCGGGCACCAAGCTGATGGGCTTCTCCGGTCGCGTGAAAAATCCGGGACTGTGGGAACTGCCGTTCGGCACTACCGCGCGTGAGATCCTCGAAGATTACGCCGGTGGTATGCGCGATGGCCTGAAATTTAAAGCCTGGCAGCCAGGCGGCGCGGGAACCGACTTCCTGACCGAAGCGCACCTCGACCTGCCGATGGAATTTGAAAGCATCGGTAAAGCGGGCAGCCGTCTGGGTACGGCGCTGGCGATGGCCGTTGACCACGAAATTGGCATGGTGTCGCTGGTGCGTAACCTGGAAGAGTTTTTTGCGCGCGAATCGTGCGGCTGGTGTACGCCGTGCCGCGACGGCCTGCCGTGGAGTGTAAAAATTCTGCGTGCGCTGGAACGCGGCGAAGGCCAGCCTGGGGATATCGAGACACTTGAGCAACTGTGTCGTTTCCTCGGGCCGGGTAAAACCTTCTGTGCGCATGCGCCAGGCGCGGTCGAACCGTTGCAGAGCGCCATTAAATATTTCCGCGAAGAATTCGAAGCTGGCATCAAGCAGCCGTTCAGCAATACCCATGTGATTGGTGGTATACAGCCGAACCTGCTGAAAGAGCGCTGGTAATTGCAGGCTTACCCCTGCATCGCGATAAGTCATTCGATTAACGCTTAGTCCCTGACTAAGCCAACTGGAAGCATGCTGACTATGGCTACGATTCATGTAGACGGCAAAGAATATGAGGTCAACGGCGCAGACAACCTGCTACAGGCATGTCTGTCCCTCGGCCTTGATATTCCGTACTTTTGCTGGCACCCGGCGCTGGGTAGCGTCGGTGCTTGCCGCCAGTGTGCGGTGAAGCAATATCAAAACGCGGAAGATACGCGTGGTCGCCTGGTGATGTCTTGTATGACGCCTGCCACCGACGGCACCTTTATTTCTATTGATGACGAAGAAGCGAAACAGTTCCGCGAAAGCGTGGTGGAATGGTTAATGACCAACCACCCGCACGATTGTCCGGTCTGTGAAGAGGGCGGTAACTGCCACCTTCAGGATATGACCGTGATGACGGGCCACAACTTCCGTCGTTACCGTTTCACTAAGCGTACTCACCGCAACCAGGATTTGGGGCCGTTCATCTCTCACGAAATGAACCGCTGTATCGCCTGCTACCGCTGCGTGCGTTACTACAAAGACTACGCAGACGGCGCGGATCTGGGCGTATATGGCGCGCATGACAACGTCTACTTCGGTCGTCCTGAAGACGGTACGCTTGAAAGCGAATTCTCCGGCAACCTGGTAGAAATCTGCCCGACCGGCGTATTCACCGACAAAACGCACTCCGAGCGTTATAACCGTAAGTGGGACATGCAGTTTGCGCCAAGCATCTGCCAGCAGTGCTCCATCGGTTGTAACACCAGCCCGGGCGAGCGCTACGGCGAACTGCGTCGTATCGAGAACCGTTACAACGGGACCGTTAACCACTACTTCCTCTGCGACCGTGGTCGTTTCGGTTATGGTTATGTGAACCTGAAAGACAGGCCTCGTCAGCCGATTCAGCGTCGTGGCGATGACCTGATCACCCTCAACGCCGAACAGGCGATGCAGGGCGCGGCGGATATTCTGCGTCAGTCGAAGAAGGTGATCGGCATCGGTTCTCCGCGCGCCAGCGTTGAGAGCAACTTCGCGCTGCGTGAACTGGTGGGCGCGGATAACTTCTATACCGGTATCGCTCAGGGCGAGCAGGAACGTCTGCAACTGGCGCTGAAAGTGCTGCGCGAAGGCGGCATTCATACTCCGGCGCTGCGTGACATCGAATCTTACGATGCGGTACTGGTGCTGGGCGAAGATATTACCCAGACCGGCGCGCGCGTTGCGCTGGCGGTTCGCCAGGCGGTGAAAGGCAAAGCGCGTGAAATGGCGGCGGCCCAGAAAGTGGCCGACTGGCAGATTGCGGCCATCCTCAACATCGGCCAGCGCGCTAAGCATCCGCTGTTTGTGACCAACGTTGACAACACCCGTCTGGACGACATCGCGGCATGGACTTACCGTGCGCCGGTGGAAGATCAGGCGCGTTTAGGCTTTGCCATCGCTCATGCGCTGGACGACAGCGCACCGGTGGTCGACGGCATCAGCAGCGATTTGCAGAACAAAATCGACGTCATCGTTCAGGCGCTGGCGGGTGCGAAGAAACCACTGATTATCTCCGGCACCAACGCCGGTAGCGCGGAAGTGATTCAGGCGGCCGCCAACGTGGCGAAAGCGCTGAAAGGCCGTGGTTCGGATGTCGGCATCACCATGATTGCCCGTTCGGTCAACAGCATGGGGCTGGGCATGATGGGCGGCGGTTCGCTGGACGACGCGTTGACCGAACTGGAAACCGGTCGTGCCGACGCTGTCGTGGTGCTGGAAAACGATCTGCACCGCCATGCAAGCGCCGTTCGCGTAAATGCCGCGCTGGCAAAAGCGCCGCTGGTGATGGTGATTGACCATCAGCGCACGGCGATTATGGAGAATGCGCATCTGGTGCTCTCCGCCGCAAGTTTTGCGGAAAGCGACGGTACGGTCATCAACAACGAAGGCCGCGCGCAGCGTTTCTTCCAGGTTTATGACCCGGCCTATTACGACAGCAACACCGTGATGCTGGAAAGCTGGCGCTGGCTGCACTCGCTGCACAGCACCGTGCAGAACCGCGAGGTGGACTGGACGCAACTGGACCACGTTATTGACGCCGCGATCGCCGCAATGCCGCAACTGGCGGGCATTAAAGATGCCGCGCCGGACGCGACCTTCCGCATTCGCGGGCAGAAACTGGCGCGTGAGCCGCACCGTTACAGCGGTCGTACCGCGATGCGCGCTAACATCAGCGTTCACGAGCCGCGTCAGCCGCAGGATAAAGACACCATGTTCGCCTTCTCAATGGAAGGGAACAACCAGCCGGGCGCGCCGCGTTCGCAGATTCCGTTTGCCTGGGCGCCAGGCTGGAACTCCCCACAGGCGTGGAACAAGTTCCAGGATGAAGTGGGCGGCAAACTGCGTCATGGCGATCCGGGTGTGCGTTTGATTGAAGCATCTGAAAACGGTCTTGATTACTTCACTACCGTTCCGGCCAGCTTCCAGGCACAGGATGGTCAGTGGCGTATCGCGCCGTACTATCACCTGTTTGGCAGTGACGAAATGTCGCAGCGCTCTCCGGTCTTCCAGAGCCGTATGCCGCAACCGTACATCAAACTCAACCCGGCTGATGCCGCGAAGTTGGGCGTGAATGCGGGAACGCGCGTTTCCTTCAGCTACGACGGCAATACGGTAACGCTGCCGGTTGAAATCGCTGAAGGCTTAACGGCAGGGCAGGTCGGATTGCCGATGGGTATGCCTGGCATCGCGCCGGTTCTGGCGGGCGGTCGTCTTGAGAATCTGCAGGAGGCGCAACAATGAGTTGGATTACACCGGATCTGATCGAGATCCTGCTGAGCATTCTCAAAGCGGTGGTGATCCTGCTGGTGGTGGTCACCTGCGGGGCATTCATGAGCTTTGGCGAACGTCGTCTGCTGGGTCTGTTCCAGAACCGTTATGGGCCAAACCGCGTTGGCTGGGGCGGTTCGCTCCAGCTGGTCGCGGACATGATCAAAATGTTCTTTAAAGAGGACTGGATCCCGAAATTCTCGGATCGCGTCATCTTTACCCTGGCGCCGATGATCGCTTTTACCTCGCTGCTGCTGGCGTTCGCTATCGTTCCGGTTAGCCCGACCTGGGTTGTCGCTGACCTGAACATCGGGATTCTGTTCTTCCTGATGATGGCGGGTCTGGCGGTGTATGCGGTGCTGTTCGCCGGTTGGTCGAGCAACAACAAATACTCGCTGCTGGGGGCGATGCGTGCATCAGCACAAACGCTCAGCTACGAAGTGTTCCTCGGGCTTTCCCTGATGGGCGTGGTGGCGCAGGCCGGTTCATTTAATATGACCGACATCGTCAACAACCAGGCTGATATCTGGAACGTTATTCCGCAGTTCTTTGGTTTTGTCACCTTTGCCATCGCGGGCGTGGCGGTGTGTCACCGTCATCCGTTTGACCAGCCGGAAGCCGAACAGGAACTGGCCGATGGTTATCACATTGAATACTCCGGTATGAAATTCGGTCTGTTCTTCGTGGGTGAATACATCGGTATCGTTACTATCTCCGCACTGATGGTGACGCTGTTCTTCGGTGGCTGGCATGGCCCGTTCTTACCGCCATTCATCTGGTTCGCGCTGAAAACCGCGTTCTTTATGATGATGTTCATTTTGATTCGTGCGTCGTTACCGCGTCCTCGTTATGACCAGGTAATGTCCTTCGGCTGGAAAGTCTGCCTGCCGTTGACGCTCATCAACTTGCTGGTAACGGCGGCTGTCATTCTCTGGCAGGCGCAATAAGGGGCACAAAGACCATGACCTTAAAAGAATTGTTAGTAGGCTTCGGCACCCAGGTACGCAGTATCTGGATGATCGGCCTGCATGCGTTCGCGAAACGCGAAACGCAGATGTACCCGGAAGAGCCGGTCTATCTACCGCCTCGTTACCGTGGCCGTATCGTGCTGACGCGCGACCCGGACGGCGAGGAGCGTTGCGTTGCCTGTAACCTGTGTGCGGTAGCCTGCCCGGTAGGCTGTATCTCGCTGCAAAAAGCAGAGATGAAAGATGGTCGCTGGTATCCTGAGTTTTTCCGTATCAACTTCTCACGCTGCATTTTCTGCGGCCTGTGCGAAGAAGCCTGTCCGACGACGGCCATTCAGCTCACCCCCGATTTTGAAATGGGTGAGTACAAGCGCCAGGACCTGGTTTATGAGAAAGAGGATCTGCTGATCTCCGGTCCGGGCAAATACCCGGAATATAACTTCTACCGGATGGCAGGTATGGCAATCGACGGCAAAGATAAGGGCGAAGCAGAGAACGAAGCCAAGCCTATCGACGTCAAGAGCCTGTTACCGTAAGGAGAGGGGCAATGGAGTTCGCTTTTTATATCTGTGGCCTGATCGCCATTCTCGCAACCTTGCGAGTCATCACCCATACCAATCCGGTACACGCGCTGCTGTATCTGATTATTTCGCTGCTGGCGATTTCCGGGGTGTTTTTCTCGCTGGGCGCTTACTTTGCCGGTGCGCTGGAAATTATCGTTTATGCGGGCGCCATCATGGTGCTGTTCGTGTTCGTGGTCATGATGCTCAACCTCGGCGGTTCGGAAATCGAACAGGAACGCCAGTGGCTGAAACCGCAGGTGTGGATTGGCCCGGCGATTTTGTCGGCCATCATGCTGGTGGTGATCGTGTACGCCATTCTGGGCGTCAACGACCAGGGTATCGACGGTACGCCAATTAGCGCCAAAGCGGTCGGTATCTCGCTGTTTGGGCCTTACGTTCTGGCGGTCGAACTGGCCTCTATGCTGCTGCTGGCCGGTCTGGTTGTCGCCTTCCACGTCGGTCGCGAAGAGCGTGTGGGCGAAGTGCTGAGCAACCGTCCTGGTGACAGCGCGAAAAGAAAAACGGAGGAGCACGCATGATCCCCTTACAACATGGACTGATCCTCGCGGCGATTTTATTCGTGCTGGGCTTAACCGGTCTGGTTATCCGCCGCAATCTGCTGTTTATGCTGATTGGGCTGGAAATCATGATTAACGCCTCCGCGCTGGCCTTCGTGGTCGCCGGGAGCTACTGGGGCCAGACGGATGGTCAGGTGATGTACATTCTCGCCATCAGCCTTGCGGCTGCGGAGGCGAGTATTGGCCTGGCGCTGTTACTGCAACTTCATCGCCGTCGCCAGAACCTGAACATCGATTCAGTAAGTGAGATGCGTGGATGAACATGCTTGCCTTAACCATTATTCTGCCATTGATTGGCTTTGTATTACTGGCGTTCTCTCGCGGTCGCTGGTCGGAAAACCTCTCCGCGACCGTGGGCGTCGGCTCCATTGGCCTGGCGGCGCTGGTGACGGCGTTTGTCGGCGTTGACTTCTTCGCTAACGGCAAGCAGGCGTTCAGCCAGCCGCTGTGGACGTGGATGTCGGTGGGTGATTTCAACATCGGTTTCAACCTGGTGCTGGACGGCCTGTCGCTGACCATGCTCTCGGTAGTGACCGGCGTGGGTTTCCTGATCCACATGTTCGCCTCCTGGTATATGCGCGGTGAAGAGGGATACTCCCGCTTCTTCGCCTACACCAACCTGTTTATCGCCAGCATGGTTATTCTGGTGCTGTCCGATAACCTGCTGCTGATGTACCTCGGCTGGGAAGGCGTGGGTCTGTGCTCCTATCTGCTGATCGGTTTCTACTACACCGATCCGAAGAATGGCGCTGCGGCAATGAAAGCGTTTGTTGTGACCCGTGTGGGCGACGTGTTCCTCGCGTTTGCGCTGTTCATTCTGTACAACGAACTGGGCACCCTGAACTTCCGCGAAATGGTGGAACTGGCGCCAGCGCACTTCGCCGACGGCAACAACATGCTGATGTGGGCGACGCTGATGCTGCTGGGCGGCGCGGTAGGTAAATCTGCGCAGCTGCCGTTGCAGACCTGGCTTGCAGACGCGATGGCGGGCCCGACGCCTGTCTCCGCGCTGATCCACGCCGCGACGATGGTTACCGCCGGTGTTTACCTGATTGCCCGTACCCACGGCCTGTTCCTGATGACGCCGGAAGTGCTGCATCTGGTGGGGATCGTTGGGGCGATTACGCTGGTGCTGGCCGGTTTCGCCGCGCTGGTGCAGACCGACATCAAACGTGTTCTCGCTTACTCCACCATGAGCCAGATTGGCTACATGTTCCTGGCGCTGGGCGTCCAGGCGTGGGATGCGGCGATTTTCCACCTGATGACGCACGCCTTCTTTAAAGCGCTGCTGTTCCTGGCGTCCGGCTCGGTGATTCTGGCCTGCCACCACGAACAGAACATCTTCAAGATGGGCGGCCTGCGTAAGTCTATTCCGCTGGTGTATCTCTGCTTCCTGGTGGGCGGCGCGGCGCTGTCGGCTCTGCCGCTGATTACCGCCGGCTTCTTCAGTAAGGATGAGATTCTGGCTGGCGCGATGGCGAATGGTCATATCAATCTGATGGTTGCAGGTCTGGTCGGTGCGTTCATGACCTCCTTGTACACCTTCCGTATGATTTTCATCGTGTTCCACGGTAAAGAACAAATTCACGCTCATGCAGGGAAGGGGATTACGCATCACCTGCCGCTGATTGTGCTGATGGTACTGTCCACCTTTGTTGGCGCGCTGATTGTGCCGCCGTTGCAGGGTGTGCTGCCGCAGACGACCGAGCTTGAGCATAGCCGCGTGATGACCCTGGAAATTGCCTCCGGCGTGGTTGCGATTGTCGGCATCCTGATTGCCGCATGGCTGTGGCTGGGTAAACGTACTCTGGTGACTTCTGTCGCCAACAGTGCGCCGGGCCGTCTGCTGGGCACCTGGTGGTATAACGCCTGGGGCTTCGACTGGCTGTACGACAAAGTGTTCGTGAAGCCGTTCCTCGGCGTCGCCTGGCTGCTGAAACGCGACCCGCTCAATGCGCTGATGAACGTTCCGGCTATCCTTTCCCGCTTTGCAGGTAAAGGCCTGCTGCTCAGCGAGAACGGATATTTGCGCTGGTATGTGGCATCCATGAGCATCGGTGCGGTCGTTGTGCTGGCGCTGTTGATGGTACTGCGTTGAGTTTGAGGATTGTGGGGTTGATGTCGGATGGCGCTGGCGCTTATCCGACCTACGGGAATCTGTAGGCCCGGTAAGCGTTAGCGCCACCGGGCAAAAAAGGCCGCAATCCGAAGTGAATTTTCTGTTGTGAGAATTCGTTGAAAATCAGGTCCTGATGGGACTTTAACAAGGAATAAAGATCGCCATGTTACTACCCTGGCTAATATTAATTCCCTTTATCGGTGGCTTTCTGTGCTGGCAGACCGAACGCTTCGGCGTGAAGGTGCCGCGCTGGATTGCGCTGATCACCATGGGACTGACGCTGGCGCTTGGCCTGCAACTGTGGTTGCAGGGCGGCTATTCACTGACGCAAGCCGCTGGCATTCCGCAGTGGCAGTCTGAGTTCATTCTGCCGTGGATCCCGCGCTTCGGCATCTCTATCCATCTGGCTATCGACGGTTTGTCGCTGCTGATGGTGGTGCTGACCGGTCTGCTGGGCGTTCTGGCGGTACTCTGCTCCTGGAATGAAATCGAAAAATATCAGGGCTTCTTCCACCTGAACCTGATGTGGATTCTGGGCGGCGTTATCGGCGTGTTCCTTGCCATCGACATGTTCCTGTTCTTCTTCTTCTGGGAAATGATGCTGGTGCCGATGTACTTCCTGATCGCGCTGTGGGGGCACAAAGCCTCTGACGGTAAAACGCGTATCACGGCGGCTACCAAGTTCTTCATCTATACCCAGGCGAGCGGTCTGGTGATGCTGATTGCCATCCTGGCGCTGGTGTTTGTACACCACAATGCGACCGGCGTCTGGACCTTCAACTACGAAGACCTGCTGAAAACGCCGATGTCGCACGGGGTGGAATACCTGCTGATGCTGGGTTTCTTCATCGCGTTTGCGGTGAAAATGCCGGTGGTTCCGCTGCACGGCTGGCTGCCGGACGCGCACTCCCAGGCGCCGACCGCAGGTTCCGTTGACCTCGCCGGTATTTTGCTGAAAACGGCGGCTTACGGTCTGCTGCGCTTCTCGCTGCCGCTGTTCCCGAACGCCTCCGCCGAGTTTGCGCCGATTGCGATGTGGCTGGGTGTGATTGGCATCTTCTACGGCGCGTGGATGGCTTTCACCCAGTACGACATTAAACGTCTGATTGCGTACACTTCCGTTTCGCACATGGGCTTCGTACTGATTGCTATCTACACCGGCAGCCAGTTGGCGTACCAGGGCGCTGTAATCCAGATGATTGCGCACGGTCTGTCGGCAGCGGGTCTGTTCATCCTGTGTGGTCAGCTGTACGAACGTCTGCATACGCGTGATATGCGTATGATGGGCGGTCTGTGGAGCAAAATTAAATGGTTGCCTGCGCTGTCGATGTTCTTCGCGGTGGCGACGCTCGGTATGCCGGGCACCGGTAACTTCGTTGGCGAATTTATGATTCTGTTCGGTAGCTACCAGGTGGTTCCGGTCATTACCGTGATCTCAACCTTTGGTCTGGTGTTTGCTTCCGTTTACTCGCTGGCGATGCTGCATCGCGCTTACTTCGGTAAAGCGAAGAGCCAGATTGCCAGCCAGGACATGCCAGGGATGTCGCTGCGAGAGCTGTTTATCATCCTGTTGCTGGTCGTGCTTCTGGTACTGCTTGGCTTCTATCCGCAGCCGATTCTGGATACCTCGCATTCTGCGATGAGCAACATCCAGCAGTGGTTTGTTAATTCCGTTACTACTACAAGGCCGTAAATCGCCATGACAATAACTCCACAACACCTGATTGCGCTGCTACCGCTGCTGATCGTCGGCTTGACGGTGGTGGTTGTGATGCTCTCCATTGCGTGGCGACGCAATCACTTCCTCAATGCCACGCTGTCGGTCATTGGGCTTAACGCCGCGCTGGTTTCGCTCTGGTTTGTCGGCCAGGCGGGCGCGATGGACGTCACCCCGCTGATGCGCGTTGACGGTTTCGCCATGCTTTACACCGGGCTGGTTCTGCTGGCGAGTCTTGCCACCTGTACCTTTGCCTATCCGTGGCTTGAAGGCTATAACGACAACCAGGAAGAGTTCTACCTGCTGGTGCTGATTGCCGCATTGGGCGGTATTCTGCTGGCGAACGCCAACCACCTGGCGGCGCTGTTCCTCGGTATTGAGCTGATCTCTCTGCCGCTGTTTGGCCTGATTGGTTACGCCTTCCGTCAGAAACGCTCGTTGGAAGCCAGTATCAAATACACCATTCTGTCTGCCGCAGCGTCTTCCTTCCTGCTGTTCGGTATGGCGCTGGTGTACGCGCAGTCTGGCAACCTGTCGTTTGTCGCGCTCGGTAAGAGCCTCGGCGACGGCATGCTGCATGAACCGCTGCTGCTGGCGGGCTTCGGTCTGATGATTGTTGGTCTCGGCTTTAAACTCTCGCTGGTGCCGTTCCACCTGTGGACGCCAGACGTATACCAGGGCGCGCCTGCGCCGGTTTCCACCTTCCTGGCGACGGCGAGCAAAATCGCTATCTTCGGCGTGGTGATGCGTCTGTTCCTGTACGCGCCGGTTGGCGACAGCGAAGCGGTACGTATCGTGCTGGGCGTGATTGCCTTTGCCTCCATCATCTTCGGTAACCTGATGGCGCTGAGCCAGACCAACATTAAGCGTCTGCTCGGTTACTCCTCTATCTCTCACCTCGGCTATCTGCTGGTGGCGTTGATCGCCCTGCAAAGCGGCGAGATGTCGATGGAAGCCGTTGGCGTTTATCTGGCCGGTTATCTGTTCAGCAGCCTCGGCGCGTTCGGCGTGGTCAGCCTGATGTCCAGCCCGTTCCGTGGCCCGGATGCCGATTCGCTGTTCTCCTACCGTGGTCTGTTCTGGCATCGTCCGATCCTCGCGGCGGTGATGACCGTGATGATGCTCTCTCTGGCGGGTATCCCGATGACGCTGGGCTTTATCGGCAAATTCTACGTACTGGCGGTCGGTGTACAGGCCAGCCTGTGGTGGCTGGTTGCCGCGGTGGTGGTCGGTTCCGCGATTGGTCTCTACTACTACCTGCGTGTTGCGGTAAGCCTCTATTTGAGCGCGCCGCAGCAGCTTAACCGTGATGCGCCGTCTAACTGGCAGTACAGCGCGGGCGGTATTGTGGTTCTGATCTCCGCGCTGCTGGTTCTGGTGCTGGGTATCTACCCGCAACCGCTGATTAGCATCGTGCAGTTAGCTACGCCGCTGATGTAAGCGAAAGCAGAAACGAAAAAACCCGCCACGGCGGGTTTTTTTATGCCCTGAACGTCAGGACGTTAACTCAGCAACTGACGGCTGACCAGCGGCCCGCTGACGTTTTGCGCGGCGCGTTCCATTACTTCCTGAATCACCGACGACAGTTCGTTGACTTCAAACTTCGCGACATAACCATCCGCTTTAACTTTACGCACATGATCTTCGTTGGCGCTGCCGGAAAGGGAAGAGTGGATCACTACCGGAATTTTCTTCAGGCGCTCGTCGGTTTTGATCTTACGCGTCAGGGTGAAACCGTCCATCTCCGGCATTTCGAGGTCGGTCAGCACCAGAGCGATTTTCTCGCTAATTGGTTTGCCTTCCGCCTCCGCTTCTTTCGCCAGTTGCTGGATTTTCTCCCAGGCATCCTGACCGGTAACGTGCATCTGATGCGGGATCTCCATCGCATTCAGCCCTTTCTCCAGCATGGCGCGGGCAACTTTAGAATCTTCCGCCACAATCGCCACCGCACCCGGCGTGATGTTGAACTTGCTGGTTTTCAAATTGGTGGCGCGCAAGTCGTGATTTGACGGCACGATATCATAGAGAATTTGCTCTACGTCGAGTACCAGCGCCAGGTTGTTGGTCTCTTTGTCTTCATCCAGACAGGCAATGCTGGTGATATAGCGGCCGTTAACCGCTTTCTCGGCGGTATGCACCTGCTGCCAGTCCAGACGCATAATATTCTCGACGGACTCCACCGCAAATGCCTGTACGCTGCGCGCATATTCGGTGATCAGCAGGATGTTAAGCCCGTTCTCCGGTTTACATCCGGCCACGGCGGGCAGGTCGATGACCGGGATCACCTGATTGCGGATGTTGACCATACCTAAAAGCGGGGCTTTCATTCCGGCAGGGCGCGTAAATGTGGGCATTGGCACAATTTCGCGCAGTTTGAATACGTTGATGCCAAATAGCTCCGACTTCTGCTCATGCAGCGATGTGCCGAGACGGAATAACAGCAGTTCAAAGCGGTTAGACAGGGTTAAGTTAGCCCTGTCATCAATATCTTTCTGGAAATTATCCATCGCATCCTCAATATGAAAGCCAGCCTTTTCTCTGTTATCGGCACTGAGGAAGAAAAATGGAGCGTTAAACCGTGAAAACGGCGAAATCGTGAGCCAACGCAGTTGCGGGGAAGATCGCCTGGCATTCTGCCAGCAGGCGTTGACAGCCTCTGTCGTCGTAACGCGAGCTGACGTGAGTAATGATGAGCTGGCCTACCTCGGCATTGTGCGCCAGCTGCGCGGCCTGCCTGGTGGAGCTGTGCCCACGGCTGTTGGCTTTTTCTTCCATTGAGGTATCCAGCGTTGCTTCGTGCACCATTACGTCCACGCCTTTTGCCAGCGTGATGGCCGACGCGCATGGCGCGGTGTCGCCAAATATCGCCACCGATTTCCCGGGCGTGGCTGGCGCGAGAAAATCGGCGCCGTTAATAACGCGACCATCGTTCAGGGTGACGGTTTTACCCGCTTTCAGATCCTGAAACAGCGGGCCGGGCTTCACGTCTGCCGCTTTTAGCGCACTGGCATCCAGTGCGCCGGGCTTGTCATGCTCTTCAATCCGATAGCCATAGCATTCAAGCGGATGCTCAAGCGCAAAGGCGGTCACTTTGCGCAGACCGTCGTCCAGAATTTCGCCGGCGGTAATTTCAACGATCTCCAGCGGATAATCAGTCCAGGAGCCGCTAAGGCGCAATGCGGTTTCGGTGAACTCGCGAATGCCTTTGGGGCCGTAAATCGTCAGCGGCTGTGCGTTTCCCGCCATCGAACGGCTGCACAGCAGACCGGGCAAACCGAAAAGGTGATCGCCATGCAGATGGCTGATGAAAATGCGATCGAGCTTACCCGGGTTGAACGCGGTGTTGAGCATCTGGTGCTGGGTGCCTTCACCGCAGTCGAATAACCATAGCCCCGCCTGCGTCGGGTGCTGTAAATTCAGTAATATTGCCGTGACATTACGCGTGCGGGTAGGAACGCCGGCAGAAGTACCTAAAAAAATTAATTCCATTATTTCATTACACGTTTAAAAAATATTCTGGCTAGTATAAAGCGAATACGTAAAAGGAGCGCACCATGATTCACTGGCAAGACCTGCATCATTCTGAATTATCCGTCCCGCAACTCTATGCGTTACTGAAATTGCGCTGCGCGGTATTTGTGGTTGAACAACAGTGTCCGTATCTGGATGTGGACGGCGATGACCTGGTGGGGGAGAACCGTCATATCCTGGGCTGGCATAACGATGAGCTGGTAGCGTATGCGAGGATTCTGAAAAGCGACGACGAACTGGAGCCGGTGGTGATTGGGCGCGTGATCGTCAGCGAAGCGCTGCGCGGCGAAAAACTGGGGCAACAGCTTATGGCGCAGACCCTGGCATCCTGCGAGCAACACTGGCCGGAGAAGGCGCTTTACCTCGGCGCACAGGCGCATCTGCAATCCTTCTATGCGCGATTCGGTTTTGTTCCGGTGACGGACGTTTATGACGAAGACGGTATCCCGCACATGGGTATGGCGCGTGAGGTTAGCCAGGTGTGATGTTCCGGTTTTGTCTATAGTTAGTGGGAACGTTAATCGAAAGGGAGAGTATAATGTCTTTTCATTCTTATGGTTCACGTATTGATGACGACCTGGAACTTCTGAGCGAAACGCTGGAAGAGGTGCTGCGTTCCTCCGGCGATCCTGCCGATCAAAAATATGTTGAGTTAAAAGCACGCGCAGAACGGGCGCTTGAAGAGGTAAAAAATCGCGTCAGCCATGCGTCTGACAGCTACTATTACCGCGCAAAACAGGCGGTTTATAAAGCGGATGATTACGTGCATGAAAAACCCTGGCAAGGGATTGGCGCAGGCGCGGCGGTCGGCCTGGTGCTGGGACTACTGCTGGCGCGGCGGTAATGTAACCGGGATCGCATTTCCTCCCTAAACGGGGGTACTGCTTTTTCTCCGCTGTACCCCGTATAATGTGAGGTTTTTAACAGGGAGAGGTCCGCGTGCATTCAATCACTACTGCGCTGGAAAATCTGCGGCGCCAGTTATCGCAGGAGATACCGGCGGCGCCAGGAATGCGTATTGTTGATGTGCCTTTCCCTCTGAATGATGCGTTTGACGCATTAAGCTGGCTGGCCAGTCAGGCCATCTGGCCGCAATTTTACTGGCAACAGCGTAACGGCGATGAAGAAGCCGCGGTGCTCGGCGCCGTTGAAACGTTCCCCTCTCTCGAACAGGCGCAACACTTTCTCCGCCAGCATGAATCACAATCCGATTTGCGTATCTGGGGACTGAATGCGTTTGAACCGCAGCAGGGGCATTTGCTGCTGCCGCGTCTTGAATGGCGACGTGCTGGCGCTGTGGCAACGCTGCGGCTGTATCTCTACAGCCCGGTTTCACTGCGTGAAGACGCCGGGCGGGCGATCGCGTTTCTCTCTTCATTAAGGGGCGTAAAGCCGATCCCGGCGCTGCGCCTGCACCTGACGGGCGAGCAGCACTGGCCGGATAAAGCGGGCTGGAGTAGCCTGATTCAGCTTGCCACGCAGACTATCGCTGAAGACGATCTCGACAAAGTGGTGCTGGCGCGGGCGACGGATTTGCAGTTTTCCCATTCGGTGAATGCCGCCGCCGTGATGGCGTCCAGTCGCCGTTTAAACCTTAACTGCTACCATTTTTTTATGGCGTTCTCCGCCGGAAGCGCCTTTCTTGGCTCGTCGCCGGAACGCCTTTGGCGGCGACGTGAAACGGCATTGCGCACCGAGGCGCTGGCCGGCACGGTGGCGAATCATCCCGACGACCATCAGGCCTGGCAACTGGGCGAATGGTTGATGAAGGATGATAAAAACCAGCGTGAAAACATGCTGGTGGTGGAAGATATTTGTCAGCGCCTGCAAAGCTGCACCCACTCGCTCGATGTTTTGCCGCCGCAGGTGCTCAGATTACGCAAAGTACAGCATCTGCGCCGCTGTATCTGGACGGCGCTCAATCAGGCTGACGACACGCTCTGTTTGCTACAGCTACAGCCCACGGCAGCCGTCGCGGGGATTCCGCGTGAACGGGCGCGCGCGTTTATTCAGCAACATGAACCGTTTGAACGTGAGTGGTACGCCGGGTCGGCGGGTTATCTGTCTTTACAGCAAAGCGAATTCTGCGTGACGCTGCGCTCGGCGAAAGTCGCGGCGAACGTTGTTCGTCTGTATGCCGGGGCAGGCATTGTGCGCGGGTCTGACCCGGAACAGGAATGGCAAGAGATCGACAACAAAGCAGCCGGGCTACGCACGTTATTACAGATGGAAAGCTAATGAGTCGCACATACACCTCATCCTTCAGGCGGTCTGCTGAATGATTTTGTGTATATTCCCGACTCATATCAATAATCCATTTTTTCTGATCCTTATACTGAGTCGCAATATTGATACCGGACAATCTCATGTCAGTAAGCGCATTTAACCGACGCTGGGCGGCGGTCATTCTGGAAGCACTCACTCGCCACGGCGTCAGGCATGTTTGCATTGCCCCTGGCTCCCGCTCCACGCCTTTAACCCTGGTGGCAGCGGAAAATTCAGCCTTTATTCATCACACGCACTTTGATGAGCGTGGTCTTGGTCATCTGGCGTTAGGGCTGGCGAAAGTCAGTAAGCAGCCCGTTGCCGTTATCGTTACTTCCGGTACGGCGGTGGCAAATCTCTATCCGGCTCTGATTGAAGCGGGGCTTACCGGTGAAAAACTGATTTTATTGACTGCGGACCGTCCGCCGGAACTGATTGACTGCGGCGCGAATCAGGCGATTCGTCAGGCCGGGATGTTCGCTTCTCATCCTTCTCAAACGCTCTCTTTGCCGCGCCCGACGCAGGATATTTCCGCGCGCTGGCTGGTCTCCACCCTTGATAACGTCCTGGCGACGCTGCATGCCGGCGCGGTACACATCAACTGTCCGTTTGCGGAACCGCTGTATGGCGATATGGACGACACGGGGCTTACCTGGCAGCAGAGCCTTGGCGACTGGTGGCAGGATGATAAACCCTGGCTGCGCGAAGCGCGTCGGCTGGAAAGCGACAAACAGCGCGACTGGTTCTTCTGGCGGCAAAAACGCGGCGTAGTGGTGGCCGGGCGCATGAGCGCGGAAGAGGGCAAGAAAGTCGCGCTTTGGGCGCAGACGCTGGGCTGGCCGCTGATTGGCGACGTGCTGTCGCAAACCGGGCAGCCGCTGCCGTGCGCCGATCTCTGGCTGGGCAATGCGAAGGCCGTCACTGAGCTTCAGCAGGCGCAAATTGTGGTACAACTCGGCAGCAGCCTGACCGGAAAGCGCCTGCTGCAATGGCAGGCCGCCTGCGAGCCGGAAGAGTACTGGATTATTGATAATATCGAAGGTCGCCTGGACCCGGCGCATCATCGCGGACGCAGGCTGGTGGCGAAAATCGCCGACTGGCTGGAGCTGCATCCGGCGGAGAAACGCCATCCCTGGTGCGTCGATATCCCGCGCCTGGCAGAGCAGGCGTGGCAGGCGGTTGTCGCGCGTCGCGATATGTTCGGCGAAGCGCAACTGGCGCACCGCATTCGCGACTATCTGCCGGAACAAGGGCAACTGTTTGTCGGCAACAGCCTGGTGGTGCGCCTGATTGACGCGCTGTCGCAGCTACCGGCGGGCTACCCTGTGTACAGCAACCGGGGAGCCAGCGGTATTGATGGTTTGCTCTCGACGGCGGCGGGCGTTCAGCGCGCCAGCGCGAAATCGACGCTGGCTATCGTCGGCGATCTGTCTGCGCTCTACGATCTCAACGCACTGGCGCTATTGCGCCAGGTGTCCGCGCCGTTTGTGCTGATTGTGGTGAATAACAACGGCGGGCAAATTTTCTCTCTGCTGCCGACGCCGCAGAGCGAGCGCGAGCGGTTTTACCTGATGCCGCAAAACGTCCACTTTGAACACGCGGCGGCCATGTTTAACCTCAAATATCACCGCCCGCAAAGCTGGGATGAGCTGGATGCGGCGCTGGCTGGCGCCTGGCGAACGCCGACAACCACGGTGATTGAGCTGGTCGTGAACGATACCGACGGGGCGCAAACCCTGCAACAGCTGCTGGCGCAGGTGAGCCATCTATGATCCTGCGCGCGCAGGCGAACGGTGGTCAGCCGGGGTCTCCCTGGCTGGTTTTTCTGCATGGATTTTCCGGTGATTGCCGGGAATGGCAGCAGATCGGTGAGCAGTTTCCCGACTTTTCGCGCCTGTATATCGACTTGCCTGGTCACGGCGATTCTGCCGATATTCGTGTCAGCGGCTTTGCTGATGTGTGCGACTTATTGCGTAACACATTATTTAGTTACAACATACTTAAATACTGGCTGGTCGGCTACTCGCTCGGCGGCAGAGTGGCGATGATGGCGGCGTGCCAGACTCTGCCGGGTCTTTGCGGGCTGGTGGTTGAAGGCGGCCACCCGGGACTGCAACGCGAGGCCGAGCGTGACGCGCGCCGACTGTCTGACGGTCGTTGGGCGGCGCGCTTTCGCCGTGAACCGCTGCGCGACGTGTTTACTGACTGGTATCAGCAGCCGGTTTTCGCTTCGCTGGATGCTTCGCAAAGAGAGGCATTAGTCACGCTGCGCAGCCAGAACAATGGCGAAACGCTGGCGGCGATGCTGGAGGCAACCTCGCTTGCCGTACAGCCTGATTTACGCGCGCGGCTAAATGCGCGCACATTTCCGTTTTATTATTTATGTGGTGAACGCGACAGCAAATTCCGCGCGCTGGCGGCGGAGTTGTCTGTACCTTGCCATATGATTCGTAACGCCGGACACAACGCGCATCGGGAAAACCCCGCAGGCGTGGTGGACAGTCTGGCTCAGATTCTGCGTCTCTGACTAAAGGACACACTATGATCTATCCTGATGAAACAATGCTTTACGCACCGGTTGAATGGCACGACTGCTCCGAAGGTTACACGGACATTCGTTATGAAAAATCCACCGATGGTATTGCAAAAATCACCATTAACCGTCCACAGGTGCGCAACGCATTCCGTCCTTTGACCGTCAAAGAGATGATCCAGGCGCTGGCGGATGCCCGGTATGACGACAACGTGGGCGTCATTATTCTGACCGGCGAAGGCGAGAAAGCTTTCTGTGCGGGCGGCGACCAGAAGGTACGCGGCGACTACGGCGGATACCAGGATGATTCCGGCGTGCATCACCTGAACGTACTGGATTTCCAGCGCCAGATCCGTACCTGCCCGAAACCGGTCGTGGCGATGGTTGCAGGGTACTCTATCGGCGGCGGTCACGTACTGCACATGATGTGTGACCTGACCATCGCGGCGGAAAACGCCATCTTCGGCCAGACGGGCCCGAAAGTCGGCTCCTTCGACGGCGGCTGGGGCGCTTCCTATATGGCGCGTATCGTCGGGCAGAAAAAAGCGCGTGAAATCTGGTTCCTGTGCCGTCAGTACGACGCTAAACAGGCGCTGGATATGGGGCTGGTCAACACCGTCGTACCGCTGGACTCCCTTGAAAAAGAGACCGTGCGCTGGTGCCGCGAAATGTTGCAGAACAGCCCGATGGCGCTGCGCTGCCTGAAAGCGGCGCTGAACGCCGACTGCGACGGTCAGGCGGGTCTACAGGAGCTGGCGGGCAACGCCACGATGCTGTTCTACATGACGGAAGAAGGTCAGGAGGGCCGCAACGCTTTCAACCAGAAACGTCAGCCTGATTTCAGCAAATTCAAACGGAATCCGTAATGCGTAGCGCGCAGGTGTACCGCTGGCAGATCCCCATGGACGCGGGGGTGGTTCTGCGCGACAGGCGGTTAAAAACTCGCGACGGGCTGTATGTCCGTCTGTGCGACGGCGAGCGCGAAGGGTGGGGGGAGATCTCCCCGCTTCCGGGTTTCAGCCAGGAAACCCTGGAGGAGGCGCAGGCCGCGCTGCTGGACTGGGTTAACGGCTGGCTGCAAGGCCAGTCAACGTTGCCTGAAGTGCCCTCCGTGGCGTTTGGCGTTAGCTGCGCGCTGGCGGAGGCGGCGGGGACGTTGCCAGAGGCGGCGGATTACCGCGCTGCGCCGCTGTGTACGGGCGATCCAGACGATCTGGTGCTGCAACTGGCTGATATGCCTGGCGAGAAAGTCGCCAAGATCAAAGTCGGTCTGTACGAAGCAGTACGCGATGGAATGGTGGTCAACCTGCTGCTGGAGGCGGTTCCCGATCTGCATCTGCGTCTGGATGCCAATCGCGCCTGGACGCCGCTGAAAGCGCAGCAGTTCGCGAAATACGTCAACCCGGACTACCGTGCCCGCATCGCCTTCCTCGAAGAACCGTGTAAAACCCGCGACGACTCCCGCGCTTTTGCGCGTGAAACCGGGATTGCGATTGCCTGGGATGAAAGTCTGCGTGAAGACGATTTTGTCTTTGCGGCGGAAGCGGGCGTCAGCGCGGTGGTCATCAAACCGACGCTCACCGGAAGCCTGGAAAAGGTTCGCGAGCAGGTACAGGCCGCGCATACGCTGGGACTGACGGCGGTGATCAGCTCTTCCATCGAGTCGAGCCTCGGCTTAACGCAGCTGGCGCGTATTGCCGCGTGGCTGACGCCGCAGACCATTCCGGGTCTGGATACGCTAAGCCTGATGCAAACCCAGCAGGTGCGCCGCTGGCCGGGCAGCGCTTTGCCGTGTGTTAGCGACGATGCGCTGGAACGGCTGCTATGAGCCTCCGGGAAATGCCCGATAGCGCAAGCGTATCGGGCCTCCAGCCGTCATCTTTTAATGACTGGCCGTGGCGTCACTGGCGGCAGGTACGGGGAGATGCGCCTGCCTTACGCCTTAATGATGAAGTGCTAAGCTGGCGCACACTCTGTACCCGTATTGACGCGCTGGCGAGCGGTTTTGCCGCTCAGGGCGTCTCTGAAGGCTGCGGCGTGATGCTGCGCGCCTGGAATCATCCGCAAACGCTGCTGGCCTGGCTGGCTTTACTGCAATGCGGGGCAAGAGTCCTGCCGATTAACCCGCAGCTTCCGCAACCGCTGCTCGACGCGCTGCTGCCGGACTTAACGCTCCGGTTTGCTTTGCTGCTGGAGGGGGAGAATACCTTCCCGGCGTTGCAACCGCTGCAAATGCAGCAAGAGTCAGGCGAACATGCCGCAGGCTGGCAGCCGACGCGGCTGAGTTCAATGACGCTGACCTCTGGCTCAACCGGATTACCCAAAGCCGCAGTGCATACCTGCCAGGCGCATCTGGCCAGCGCGGAAGGGGTGCTGTCCCTGATGCCGTTTGCCGATGGGGATGACTGGCTGTTATCGCTGCCGCTGTTTCATGTTTCCGGCCAGGGCATTATGTGGCGCTGGTTGTTTGCGGGCGCCCGAATGACCGTGCGTGAGAAGCAGCCGCTGGAAGCAATGCTGCAAGGGTGTACGCATGCGTCTCTGGTTCCCACTCAGCTGTGGCGGCTGCTGGAGAATCCTGCATCGGTAACGTTGAAAGCGGTACTGCTGGGCGGCGCGGCTATCCCGGTTGAACTGACGGAGCAGGCTCGCGCGCAGGGTATTCGCTGCTGGTGCGGTTATGGCCTGACGGAATTTGCCTCGACGGTGTGCGCGAAAGAGGCCGACGGCCTGGGCGATGTCGGCGCGGTGTTACCGGGGCGGGAAGTCCGAATCGTGAATGACGAAGTCTGGCTACGCGCCGCCAGCATGGCGGAAGGCTACTGGCGCGACGGTAAGCTGATCCCGCTGGTGAACGGCGAAGGCTGGTTTGCTACCCGCGATCGCGGCGAACTGAACGATGGTAAGCTGACGATTGCCGGTCGGCTGGATAATCTGTTCTTCAGCGGCGGAGAAGGCATTCAGCCGGAAGAGGTGGAACGCGTTATCTCGGCGCATCCATATGTTCTACAGGCGTTCGTGGTGCCGGTAGAGGACAGGGAGTTCGGCCATCGTCCGGTGGCGGTGGTGGAATATGACGCGCAGGCCGGGAACGTCGATCTCGCGGAATGGGTGAAAGACAAGCTGGCGCGTTTTCAGCAGCCGGTATGCTGGTTGACGTTGCCATCAGCGCTGAAAAACGGCGGGATCAAAGTTTCGCGCCGGGCATTGCAGGAGTGGGTGCGCGCTAACCGTCCGTAATGTAAGCAACACGGGAGCCGCAGCTCCCGTGGAAACGGTTATTTCGCTTCTTTTAACGCCCGCAGGGCAGCGGCGACGCCCGCGCCATAGTCAGGATGAACTTCGCTAAACAAGCCAATCTGACGCTGCTGAATAAATTCCGGCACATCTTTCATGTCGTCGGCGATGCGCGCGAACATACGCTGATGTTCTTCATCACTCAGCAACTCATACAGCTTACGCGGCTGGCTGAAGTAGTCCGTATCTTCCCGATGATCCCAGTGCGCGGCAGCGCCTTCGACAGAGAGCGGCGGTTCGCTGAAATCAGGCTGTTCCTGGAAGACGCCAAAGCTGTTTGGCTCATAGGTTGGGCCGTTGCCGCTGTTGCCGTCCACCCGCATCGCGCCGTCACGATGGTAGTTATGGAACGGGCAGCGCGGGGCGTTGACCGGGATCTGCTGATGGTTAACGCCCAGACGATAGCGGTGCGCATCGCCATAGGAGAAGAGACGCCCCTGCAACATACGGTCAGGGGAGAAGCTAATCCCCGGCACGACGTTCGCCGGATTCATCGCCACCTGTTCCACTTCGGAGAAATAGTTTTCCGGGTTGCGGTTCAGTTCCAGCACGCCGACTTCAATCAGCGGGTAATCGCCGTGCGGCCATACTTTGGTCAGATCAAACGGGTTGTACGGCACCTGTGAGGCTTCGGCTTCCGGCATGATCTGCACGTAGAATTTCCAGCGGGGGAAGTTGCCCTGTTCAATGGCGTTGTACAGGTCGCGCTGAGAACTTTCGCGATCGTCCGCCACCAGGCGTTTCGCTTCGTCATCCATCAGGTTGGCGATGCCCTGCTGCGATTTCAGGTGGAATTTCACCCAGAAACGTTCGTTGTCGCTGTTGATAAAGCTGAATGTGTGGCTACCGAAACCGTGCATCGTACGGTAAGAGAAAGGCAAACCCCGGTCGCTAAAGTCGATAGTCAACTGGTGCAGCGATTCCGGCAGATGGGAGAAAAAGTCCCATTTGTAGGTCGGATTGCGCAGGTTGGTGCGTGGGTCGCGCTTCACGACATGGTTCAGATCCGGGAATTTCAGCGGATCGCGCAGATAGAAAACGGGCGTGTTGTTACCCACCAGATCCCAGTTGCCCTCTTCAGTGTAAAACTTGATCGCAAACCCGCGAATATCGCGCTCGGCATCCGCCGCGCCGCGCTCTCCCGCCACGGTGGAAAAACGCAGGAACAGATCCGTTTTTTTACCGGGCTCCGAAAAGATTTTTGCGCGAGTGTAACGTGAAATATCGTGCGTGACGGTGAAGGTGCCGTACGCGCCTGAGCCTTTGGCATGCATACGGCGCTCAGGGATCACTTCACGATCGAAGTGGGCCAGTTTTTCCAGGAACCAGATGTCCTGTAGCAGCATGGGGCCGCGTGGGCCAGCGGTTGCAACGTTGTTATTATGGGCGACAGGCACGCCTGCTGCGGTGGTGAGTCCTTTTTTGCTCATCTTTATCTCCCGACGATCGTTAGAAAAAATGTTTAATTTCCGTTTAATTTCGGAAACTAATGTAGAAAATATTTGTGAATGAAATATTGATCTCGGGCAATGACTGCTGCGCTAAACGTCTCTTCTTGTAACGTTTAATAAACCTGAAAGGTAGTGTTTAGTTACAATATGTTATTAGATCGCTTTTTTAGCTCATTGATTCTGTTGCGCCTGGCAGTACAATCCTGCGGTTTTGGGGTCTTTTGTTTATTTCTTTGCTGGAAAGGGTAAAAATGAAAAAAAGCATTTTATTAGGCGTTGCCGGACTGTTGTTCGCTTCTGCATCGGCGAATGCGATGAGCATTAGCGGCCAGGCGGGTAAAGATTACACCAACGTTGGCGTAGGTTTCGGTACTGAATCCACCGGGCTGGCGTTGAGCGGCAACTGGATGCATAACGACGACGATGGCGACGCTGCCGGCGTGGGGCTCGGCCTGAATATTCCGGTTGGGCCGCTGCTGGCAACGGTTGGTGGGAAAGGCGTTTATACCAATCCGAACGACGGCGATGAAGGCTATGCGGCGGCGGTAGGCGGCGGGTTACAGTGGAAAATCGGCGACAGCTTCCGTCTGTTTGGCGAGTATTACTACTCTCCAGATTCACTGTCCAGCGGCATCGACAGCTATGAAGAAGCCAATGCCGGAGCGCGCTTTACCATTATGCGTCCGCTGAGCATTGAAGCGGGCTATCGCTATCTGAACCTGGCGGGTAAAGACGGCAACCGTGACAACGCGATTGCCGATGGCCCGTACGTCGGCGTTAACGCCAGCTTCTGATTTTCGGGCGCGGCATCCGTCGCGCCGTTTCCTGTATGCTATCGCGTTCTTTCCCGGTTTGTTTCCTCTGAGTTTCTTACTCCGCCCCAGCGGGCTTTGCGTTATAGTGTTTTCATCATAGAAGCAGGAGAACACGATGTTAAACGTGGAGATGTTATCCACCGGGGATGAAGTGTTGCACGGGCAAATCGTCGACACGAATGCCGCCTGGCTGGCCGATTTTTTCTTTAATCAGGGGTTGCCGTTATCACGCCGAAATACGGTGGGAGATAATCTGGATGCGCTGGTCGCCATTTTACGCGAACGTAGCGAACATGCTGACGTGCTGATTGTGAATGGCGGCCTGGGGCCGACCAGCGATGATTTAAGCGCGCTGGCCGCCGCCACGGCGAAAGGTGAAGGTCTGGTGCTTCATGACGCGTGGCTGGCTGAGATGGAGCGTTTTTTCCATGAGCGCGGACGGGTTATGGCGCCGAGTAACCGCAAGCAGGCAGAACTGCCCGCCAGCGCCGAGTTTATTAATAACCCGGTTGGCACCGCCTGTGGGTTTGCGGTGAAGCTAAATCGCTGCCTGATGTTCTTTACCCCGGGCGTCCCGTCTGAATTTAAGGTGATGGTCGAGCATGAAATTATGCCGCGTCTGCGTGCGCGTTTTGCGCTTCCTGAACCGCCGGTTTGTCTGCGACTCACCACGTTTGGACGTTCGGAAAGCGATCTGGCGCAGAGCCTCGATTCGCTGCCGCTACCGGCGGGCGTGACGATGGGATATCGCTCTTCAATGCCGATTATTGAACTGAAACTCACCGGCCCGGATGCGCAGCGGGACGCGATGCTGGCGCTATGGCCGGAGGTGAAGCGGGTGGCAGGGCAGAACCTGATTTTTGAAGGGACGGAAGGACTGCCTGCGCAAATCGCCCGTTGTTTGCAGACGCGCCAGCTTAGCCTGACGCTCAGCGAACAGTTCACCAGCGGGCTGCTGGCTTTGCAGCTTTCCCGTGCGAATGCGCCGATTCTTGCCAGCGAAGTGGTGCCTTCCCAGGAAGAGACGCTGGCTCAGACCGCGCACTGGACGACAGAGCGACGGAGCAACCACTACGCCGGACTGGCGCTGGCGGTATCCGGGCTGGAAAACGACCACCTTAATTTCGCGCTGGCGACGCCGGATGGGACATTTGCCCTGCGCGTGCATTTCAGCGCCAGCCGCTACAGTCTGGCGGTGCGGCAGGAAGTTTGCGCCATGATGGCGCTGAATATGGTGCGTCGGTGGTTAAACGGTCAGGATATTGCCAGTGAACATGGCTGGATTGAGGTAGTGGAGTCGTTAACCCTGTAGCCTGATGGCGCTGCGCTTATCGGGCCTGCCGTGGTTTGCAGGCCCGATAAGACGTTAACGCGCTTAACCTAATGCCTGGGCAAGCAGGGTAATCGGATGTTCGCAGCGTTTGCTTGTCGACATCTCAATTTGCCACTTACAGGTTTCACAGTCGGTCACCACAATATCCGCGCCGCTCTCTTCAATCTGGCGGAACAGCGGGGCGCCGATGGATTGCGAGGTGGGGTAGTTTTCCTTTTTAAAACCGTAGGTTCCGGCAATCCCACAGCACTGGGAGTCCAGCACGGTCAGTTCCAGACCTGGGATCTGGCGCAGCAACTCCAGCGTATAGAGTGTCCAGCCCATCTTTTCCATATGGCACGGCGTATGGTAAACCACCTTCAGCGGTAATTTTTTCAGCGGCAGCGTCTGGCCTGCATCGATCTTACGCCACAGCCAGCGGGTCGCGAGTTCGATATGCTCACGCAGCCCGCTGTTATCCACGTCCAGCACTTCCGGGTATTCATCACGTAGGGCAAAGGTGCAGGTTGATGAGGTTGCGATAACCGGAATGCCTTTTACGCCAATCGCTTCTCTGAGCGACGCCACATTGCTCACCGCCTGCTTGCGCGCTTTATCGGTAAAACCGTTGGCGATCAGCGGCACGCCGCAACACTTCTCTTTACTTAACAACTGCACGCCGGTGCCCATTGCGTTCAGGACTTTAATTAAATCCTTACCGAGCTGCGGATGGTTGTAATTGACGAAGCAGCCGTGGAAGAAGGCGACCTGATCTTTGTACTGCGCCTGCTGTGCCGCAACGCTGCGATACCAGCGGCGGAAGGTGCCGAAGGAGTATTTCGGCAGCGTGCGGCGATGGTCGATCTTCAACGCATAGTCGAGCAACTGACGAACCGGTTTCAGCGACGTCGCGGTATTGACGACCGGGGCGAACGGCGTAGAGACGCTGCCCATTAAATCGGTGTGGCTTAAGATAAAGTTGCGCAGCGACGGGCGCGAAGTGTCATACCTGGCGCGCGCGCGCTGGATGATATCGCCAATTTTAACGTCTGACGGGCAGGCCACTTCGCAGCGTTTGCAGTTAATGCAGTATTTCAGCGCATCGTCGTACAGCGCGCCGTCTTTCAGGCGCAGGCGCTCGCCGTCCGGCCCTGCCTGTTTGGGGCCTGGGTAGCCAGGATTCACCCGGCTGACCGGGCAGGCGGTGGTGCACACCGTGCATTTGATACAACTCTCGAAACTCGTATCGCTCATTGCTGACCTCCTGCACGTTCTGCAATATGACGTGCGGCGTGTAAGGCGCTGACTGCGCATACGCCGCCTCCGCATCCCTGGGCTATCGGATCGAATCCGCCGAGCACCGAGCCGATGGCAAACAGATTTTCTACGGTCTGCCCCGCCAGTGAGGGGCGCAGCGCATCATCGGTCGTGACGCCAAACTGCTGCCAGGGTTGCGCATCAAAGAAATCACGCTGATACCATTCGGCGCGGGTGGCCGTTTGCTGAACGTCCAGTCCCATAATGTGTTCGCGAATGCCGTCGCGTTCGGCGACCAGGCCGCTGCTGAAGAAGCTGCCACTGGCGAGTACCGCAAAGCGCGGGCGCAGAGGAATGTCGGCATGGTTGCGGGTCCAGACTTCGCTCACGACGCCGTTACGGCAGGTCACTTTTTTCACCTCGTCGCCCGGCATCCAGATCCCGCCCTGACGAACAAACTGGCGCTGCAAGCGATTGTGCAGGCGAATGCCCGGCACGGAAGGCGGCAGCGTCGGCAGCAAATTCAGTGAGCAGGGCAGGCGTTCATTGAGCCAGCGCCAGAGGCTGTCATCCGCCAGGCCGAAACAGGCGGGCATGATGATCATGTCGCAGGTTTTTGCTATCGGTAAGAGCGCGTCGTGGAGCAACGGCCATTTTTCTTCGTTATCGAGCAAACGCGCAATATTCACCGCACGAAACTCCGTCGGGTTATCGCGTAATACGTCCAGCTCAGGCAGGTCGATCTCTGCCGTCTCTACCGTGAGATGGTGCTGACGCAGCGACGCCGCCGCGAGGTGCGCCTGAAAGTCCAGTAAACCGCTGATGCCGACGACGCAAATGCGTTGCGCGGCCAGCGGCCAGACGGGCACTTCTGGCGAGCTTAGCCAGGTGGCGCGCAATGTTCCCAACGGCGTGACACGCAGATGCGACTGTTGTACATCGCCCTGTAAATGCGCGCCAGACGCTTCCAGCAACGCTTGCGCCTGCTGCGCCAGTTCCAGAACGGTTGACGCGCCAATTGTGGTGTAAGGGTGCGTCGGCGCTTGTTCGCGTAACGCATTCAGACCTTCAGTGATATTTGTGACGGGCTGACCGTCCGGCAGGGTGCTGAGTAGATCCAGCGAGCCGGAGGAGAAGTGCAGCGCGCTTTGGCCGCGAGTGACGATTGCACAGCGCAAACCGTGTTTTTGCAATTCCAGGCCACACAGTAATCCAGCGAGACCGCCACCCATAATGACCGTATCAAATTTCATCCTGGTGCTCCTTCTCCAGACCGCACAATCCCTGATAAACCCAGCGCGTGAACTCGCTTTCGCGCAGCGCGTCTCCCCAGGCGACAGGTTGTACGCCTTTCCAGCGTTCATTGAGGAACGCAGAAAGCTGAGTGATGGACTGGGCGGCGGTAGTGACATTAAAACGTTGCAGCAGCCCGGCGGCGCGGCAGGCGCACAGTTCTCCCTGACATGTGCCCATGCCTACGCGGGTACGGCGGCGCAGATCCAGCAGGCTGTTGACGGTTAAATTTTCGACGGCGTACTGCACTTCGCCTGCGGTGACTGCTTCGCATTCACAGACCAGGCTGCGGTGCTGGCGACCTTCGCTGAGCCAGGCCGGAGTACGATCGCCATGACGATAGACGGCGGAACCGCGTAGCGGGGCGGGCAGCGAGATCACGCGTTTAAGCGTGTTTTCCGTGGGTTCTTGTGAGCCGGGAAGGGCGGTTTGCGCCGTGACGCAGGGGCGAGTGTTGCCCAGTTTTCGGCATACCGCGTCGGTTGCCCATTCCGCCATCAGGCGGTAGGTCATCAGCTTACCACCCGTAATGGTGATAAACCCGTCCAGCCCGTCGCGTGCAGCATGGTCAAACAGCACAATGCCGCGGCTGACATTACGACCGCTCGGATCGTCATCGCTGGCGACCAGCGGACGCACGCCCGAGTAGGCGCGCAAAATGCGCGTTTTCGCCATCACCGGCGCCAGTTTTTCCCCTTCACGCAGCAGAATATCAACCTCTTCCGCAGTGACGCGGTTGCTGTCGATCTCGTTGTAGTCAATGTGGGTCGATGTGGTGCCGATGAGCGAGATGGTATCGCCGGGCACCAGAATATCGGCGTCGGACGGCTTGCGGCAGCGGTTAATCACATGCTGGTTAATGCGATGATCCATAATCAGCAGCGACCCTTTCGCCGGGAACATGCGGATGCTCAGATCGGCGTATTCCGCAATGCGCTGACCCCAGATGCCTGCGGCATTCACCACGACCGGCGCATGCAGCGATTGGCTTTCCCCTGTGAGATGGTTATGCACGTTCACGCCGCAAATGGTCGCGCCTTCGCGAATAAGTCCGGTGACTTCATGCGCCGTTAAAATGATTGCGCCATGTTCTCTGGCATCCAGCATATTCGCGGCGGTCAGCCGGAAGGGATCGACAGTGCCGTCAGGCACTTTCACCGCGCCAATCAGCTGCGGATTGACGGCCGGTTCGATCAGCCGCGCCTGTTGCGGATCAATTGCTTCGGCGCGAATACCCGCCTCTTCGCAGGCGCGAATAAAGGTGGCCTGGAAGGATAATTCGTCTTCCGGCAAGGTAATGAACAGACCGTCCGTTGGCTCAATGCAGTGGCGGGCGATCCGTTTCAGAATCTGGTTTTCGCTGATGCATTCGCGGGCAGACTCCGCGTCGGTAACGGCATAGCGGGCGCCGCTATGCAGCAGGCCGTGGTTACGGCCGGTTGCGCCGGTCGCGATATCGTGGCGCTCAACTAAGATAACGCGCAATCCGCGTAGCGCACAGTCTCGGGCGATCCCTGCGCCTGTGGCTCCCCCACCAATGATAATCACGTCACTTGTTTGCGAGTCGCGAGTTTTCATGGTTATCCCTCACAGTTCGTTTTTTATCATTTAGCCACATAAAAAGCATGGTTTGTTTGATTTCGCGCATAATCGCTCATGATTCGAAAATGAAACGTGATTTCGTGCGCTTTTCTGAACATTTGTCATAAATGTGTAACAATCTGTGCTGTAATTCACATTAACGACAGGTATCTTTACTTAACATCGCGCCCACACTGGGAGCAGCGAGGTTGGTTAGTTAAACGAACTGCGGTGTTTACCTCTAATAAGACACGGCCACGGAGGCTACATATGTTAAGTATTTTTAAACCTGCGCAACATAAAACGCGCTTGCCAGCAGCGGAGATTGATCCGACATATCGTCGGCTGCGCTGGCAGATTTTCCTGGGGATTTTCTTTGGTTATGCCGCTTACTATCTGGTGCGTAAGAACTTTGCGCTGGCGATGCCTTACCTGGTAGAGCAGGGATTCTCGCGCGGCGATCTGGGTTTTGCGCTGTCCGGGATCTCCATCGCCTATGGTTTTTCGAAATTTATCATGGGGTCGGTCTCCGACCGCTCGAATCCGCGCGTTTTCCTGCCCGCAGGGTTGATTCTGGCGGCGGCCGTGATGTTGTTTATGGGCTTTGTGCCGTGGGCCACATCCAGCATTGCCGTGATGTTCGTGCTGCTGTTCCTTTGCGGCTGGTTCCAGGGAATGGGGTGGCCGCCGTGCGGTCGTACAATGGTGCACTGGTGGTCACAGAAAGAACGTGGCGGTATCGTCTCCGTCTGGAACTGCGCGCATAACGTTGGCGGCGGTATTCCTCCGCTGCTGTTCCTGCTGGGGATGGCCTGGTTTAATGACTGGAAAGCCGCGCTCTACATGCCGGCGTTTGGTGCGATCCTGGTGGCGATTTTCGCTTTCGCGCTGATGCGCGATACGCCGCAGTCCTGCGGTCTGCCGCCGATTGAAGAGTACAAAAACGACTACCCGGATGATTACAACGAAAAAGCGGAAGAAGAGCTGACTGCAAAACAGATCTTTATGCAGTACGTGCTGCCGAACAAACTGTTGTGGTACATCGCGATTGCTAACGTGTTCGTTTACCTGCTGCGTTACGGCATCCTCGACTGGTCGCCGACCTACCTGAGAGAAGTGAAACACTTTGCGCTGGATAAATCGTCCTGGGCGTATTTCTTGTACGAATATGCCGGTATCCCGGGTACGCTGCTGTGCGGCTGGATGTCGGATAAAGTGTTCCGTGGCAACCGTGGCGCAACGGGCGTGTTCTTTATGACGCTGGTGACCATTGCTACGGTTGTTTACTGGCTGAACCCTCCAGGAAATCCGACCGTGGATATGGCCTGTATGATTGTTATCGGCTTCCTGATTTATGGCCCGGTCATGCTGATTGGTCTGCACGCGCTGGAACTGGCGCCGAAAAAAGCGGCAGGTACGGCGGCGGGCTTCACCGGCCTGTTTGGCTATCTCGGCGGTTCCGTCGCGGCGAGCGCTATTGTCGGCTATACCGTTGACTTCTTCGGCTGGGACGGCGGCTTCATGGTGATGATCGGCGGCAGCGTTCTGGCGGTTATCCTGCTGATTATCGTGATGATTGGCGAAAAACGCCACCATGAAGAGCTGATGTTGAAACGCAACGGAGCTTAAGTGAATGAAGACGACACTGAAAAATCTCAGCGTGGCATTGATGCTGGCGGGTATGGGCGTGAGCAGCGCGGCAATCGCTGCGGATAAAATCGTGATTGCGCACCGTGGCGCCAGCGGCTATCTGCCGGAGCACACACTGCCAGCGAAAGCGATGGCGTATGCGCAGGGCGCCGATTATCTGGAGCAGGATTTGGTGATGACGAAGGACGACCATCTGGTCGTCCTGCATGACCACTACCTTGACCGGGTTACCGACGTTGCCGAACGTTTTCCGAATCGCGCCCGCAAGGACGGGCGTTACTACGCCATTGATTTCACACTGGATGAAATTAAATCCCTGAAGTTCACCGAAGGTTTTGATATTGAGAACGGCAAGAAAGTACAGACTTACCCTGGCCGTTTCCCGATGGGAAAATCAGATTTCCGCGTGCATACCTTTGAGGAAGAGATTGAGTTTGTTCAGGGGCTGAATCATTCGACCGGAAAAAATATCGGTATTTATCCAGAAATCAAAGCGCCGTGGTTCCATCATCAGGAAGGGAAGGATATTGCGGCTAAGACGCTGGATGTGCTGAAAAAGTATGGTTATACCGGTAAAAAAGATAACGTTTATTTGCAGTGTTTCGATGCCGCGGAGCTGAAGCGCATTAAGAATGAGCTGGAACCGAAGAGGGGGATGGATCTCAATCTGGTGCAGTTGATTGCGTATACCGACTGGAATGAAACTCAGCAAAAACAGCCGGACGGCAGTTGGGTTAACTATAACTACGACTGGATGTTCAAGCCTGGCGCGATGAAAGAAATCGCCAGCTATGCTGACGGGATCGGCCCGGACTACCATATGCTGATTGATGAAAAATCGAAGGTCGGGCATATCACGCTGACCGGCATGGTGAAAGAGGCGCAGCAGAACAAGATGGTGGTACACCCTTACACCGTACGCGCCGATCAGCTTCCTGACTACGCCACGGATGTTAATCAGCTTTATGACATCCTGTATAACAAGGCGGGGGTGGACGGATTGTTCACCGATTTCCCGGATAAAGCGGTGGTGTTTTTGAAGGATAAGCACTAAAAAGCCGGGTGGCGGCTTCGCCTTACCCGGCCTGTGAACTGCGGTTTTGTAGGTCGGGTAAGCGTAGCGCCACCCGACAAGGTTACATCTCTATCTCAATATCGCCTTTTGCCCTGCAACAGCAGGGCAAAATTTCCCCTTCGCTGATAAAAGCCAGCGGTTCGGTCAGCCAGTCAACCTGGCCTGCAACCAGACGGCAGCGGCAGGAGCCGCAATAGCCCGCACGACACTGATACTCCACTTCAACCTGATGCGCCTCAAGCGCCACCAGCAGAGAAGGGTGTTCTTCCCGACACAGCACTTCGGTGCCGGAAAGACGTAGCGTCACGCGTCCCATCAGAGCTGGAAGTTACTCAGATCGTCGGTATCAACTTCCGAGTCAATCTGGCCGACCAGGTAAGAACTGACTTCCACTTCCTGCGGCGCCACCTGGACGTTATCGGAAACCAGCCAGGTGTTGATCCACGGGATCGGGTTGGAGCGCGTCTGGAACGGCAGCTCCAGGCCGACCGCCTGCATACGGATATTGGTGATGTACTCGACGTACTGGCACAGAATATCTTTGTTCAGGCCGATCATGGAACCGTCGCGGAACAGGTAATCCGCCCACTCTTTTTCTTGCTGCGCGGCCTGTACAAACAGGTCATAGCACGCCTGCTTGCTCTCTTCGGCGATTTCCGCCATTTCTGGATCGTCTATGCCGCTACGCAGCAGGTTCAGCATATGCTGCGTGCCGGTCAGGTGCAGCGCTTCGTCGCGGGCAATCAGGCGGATGATTTTGGCGTTACCTTCCATCAGCTTACGTTCCGCGAAAGCGAAGGAGCAGGCGAAGCTGACGTAGAAACGAATCGCTTCCAGCGCGTTAACGCTCATCAGGCACAGGTAGAGCTGTTTTTTCAGCGCACGCAGGTTCACGGTGACGGTTTTGCCGTTCACGTTGTGCGTACCTTCCCCCAGCAGATGCCAGTAGCTGGTCATTTCAATCAGCTCATCGTAGTAGTGAGAAATGCCTTCCGCGCGCTTCTGAATTTGTTCGTTGGTGACGATGTCGTCAAATACCACCGCCGGATCGTTAACGATGTTGCGGATGATATGGGTATACGAGCGCGAGTGGATCGTCTCAGAAAACGCCCAGGTTTCTACCCAGGTTTCCAGCTCCGGGATGGAGATCAGCGGCAGTAATGCCACGTTCGGGCTACGTCCCTGAATGGAGTCCAGCAGCGTCTGGTACTTCAGGTTGCTGATGAAAATATGTTTTTCGTGTTCCGGCAATGACTGGAAATCGATACGATCGCGTGAAACGTCAACTTCTTCCGGGCGCCAGAAGAAGGAGAGTTGTTTTTCGATCAGTTTTTCGAAGATGTCATATTTTTGCTGGTCGTAGCGTGCCACGTTGACCGGCTGGCCAAAGAACATCGGCTCTTTGAGTTGGTCGTTTTTCGTCTGTGAAAAAGTGGTGTATGCCATTGAAGTGAGTCCTGTTGAGATTGTATCGCCCGGCGGTACTTCGTTTGCCGGGCCTACAAAACCGTAGGCCGGGTAAGCGTAGCGCTACCCGGCAAAAATAACTTAGATCTTACATGCGCCGCTTTCGCAGCCATCGTCCTGAATAGACGGCACCAGATCGTCCTGCGCATCTTCCGCACCGTCACGGGTGTTGTGATAGTACAGGGTTTTCACGCCAAATTTATAGGCGGTGAGCAGATCTTTCAGCAATTGCTGCATCGGTACTTTACCAGACGGGAAGCGCGTCGGATCGTAGTTGGTGTTGGCTGAAATCGCCTGGTCGATGAATTTCTGCATGATACCGACCAGTTGCAGGTAGCCGTCGTTGCTCGGCATTTCCCACAGCAGCTCATAGCGGTCTTTCAGCCCTTCGTAATCCGGCACCACCTGGCGCAGTACGCCATCTTTCGACGCTTTGATGCTGACATGGCCGCGCGGCGGTTCAATACCGTTAGTGGCGTTGGAGATCTGCGAAGAGGTCTCAGACGGCATCAGGGCGGAAAGCGTGGAGTTACGCAGACCGTGCGTTTTGATGGACTCACGAAGCGCTTCCCAGTTGTAGTGCAGCGCTTCGTTGGCGATCGCATCCAGATCTTTTTTGTAGGTGTCGATCGGCAGAATGCCCTGAGCGTAAGTGGTTTCATTAAACCACGGGCATGCGCCTTGCTCTTTCGCCAGCTCGTTAGAGGCCTTCAGCAGATAGTACTGAATGGCTTCAAACGTTTTGTGCGTCAGGTTGTTCGCGCTGCCGTCAGAGTAACGCACGCCGTGTTTCGCCAGATAGTAAGCGTAGTTAATCACGCCGATACCCAGCGTACGGCGACCCATTGCGCCGCGTTTAGCCGCCGGAATAGGGTAATCCTGGTAATCCAGCAGTGCATCCAGCGCGCGTACCGCCAGCACCGCCAGCTCTTCCAGCTCATCCAGGCTGTTAATTGCGCCCAGGTTGAAGGCGGAAAGCGTACACAGCGCGATTTCACCGTTTTCGTCGTTAACGTCCATCAGCGGTTTGGTCGGCAGGGCGATTTCCAGGCACAGGTTGGACTGGCGTACCGGTGCAACCTGCGCATCAAACGGGCTGTGGGTGTTGCAGTGATCCACGTTCTGAATGTAGATACGGCCAGTTGATGCGCGTTCCTGCATCATCAGCGAGAACAGATCCACGGCTTTCACGCGCTGCTTACGAATGCTGTCGTCTTTTTCGTATTTGGTGTACAGACGCTCGAACTCGTCCTGATCGGCGAAGAACGCATCGTACAGGCCCGGAACGTCGGACGGGCTGAACAGGGTGATGTCTTCACCTTTCAGCAGACGGGTATACATCAGCTTGTTGATCTGTACGCCGTAGTCCATGTGACGCACGCGGTTGCCTTCCACGCCGCGGTTGTTCTTCAGTACCAGCAGGCTTTCCACTTCCAGATGCCACATCGGGTAGAACAGCGTCGCCGCACCGCCGCGCACGCCGCCCTGAGAGCAGGATTTCACCGCCGTCTGGAAGTGTTTGTAGAACGGAATACAGCCGGTGTGGAACGCTTCGCCGCCGCGAATCGGGCTACCCAGCGCGCGAATACGACCGGCGTTGATGCCGATACCGGCACGCTGAGAAACATATTTCACGATCGCGCTGGAGGTGGCGTTAATGGAGTCCAGGCTGTCGCCGCACTCGATCAGCACGCAGGAGCTGAACTGACGAGTCGGGGTGCGCACGCCGGACATGATTGGCGTCGGCAGAGAAATTTTGAATGTAGAAACCGCATCGTAGAAACGTTTCACGTAGTCGAGACGGGTTTCACGCGGATAATTAGAGAACAGGCAAGCGGCAACCAGAATATAAAGGAACTGCGCGCTTTCATAAATCTCGCCGGTTACACGGTTCTGTACCAGGTATTTACCTTCCAGCTGCTTAACGGCAGCGTAGGAGAAGGTCATATCACGGTCGTGTACGATGAACGAATCCATCTGCTTGAACTCTTCTTCCGTGTAGTCTTCCAGCAGATGATTGTCGTATTTACCCAGCTCAACCATTTTCACCACATGATCGTAAAGCGCTGGCGGTTCGAACTCGCCGTAAGCCTTTTTACGCAGGTGGAAAATCGCCAGGCGCGCGGCCAGGTACTGATAATCCGGCGCATCGCGGGAGATCAGGTCGGCAGCGGCCTTAATGATGGTCTCATGGATATCGGACGTCTTGATGCCGTCGTAGAACTGGATATGAGAACGCAGTTCAACCTGGGAGATGGATACGTTATTCAGTCCTTCTGCCGCCCAATCCAGAACTCGATGGATTTTGTCGAGATTGATGCGTTCAGTACGACCATCACGCTTTGTCACCAGCAGACTCTGATTCATGTGGGTTTTACCTGTCCGTGAAAGAAAAAATATCCCCCGTTTATCCACAATGCCACGTTGTGACTAAGTCTGTGGATAAATACTATATATAGGGGGTAACTGATAAATGAAACGCTATATGGTGAGTATTCTAGTAGGGATTCTTTTCAGTACAAGAGTTGATTTTGAGGTTAAATTGAGGTTGCAAAAGGGTGATAATCGCTAAGTGCGCGTCTTATAAGGCCTGGAGGGCATGTCAATAATTCATAAAAAAAAATGAAAATTTGATCGAGTGCTGATTTCTTCATCTAAGGCAGGAAAAGTTCCTATGATCTGGCGCAAAAATTGCCCTGGCGATCCTACTCAGGATTGGTAGGCGATGCGTAGGCCCGGCAAGCGCAGCGCCCCGGGCAAATTGCCGGATGGCGGCATAAACGCCTTACCCGGCCTACAGACGCAGTTAGTCAACTTGTGCGGTAGTGTGAACCATATAGTTAACATCAACGCCCGGCCCGAGCTTGAAGGTGTTGGTAATCGGATTGTAGTGCAGCCCGGTCATGTGACGCTCTTTCAACACGGTCTGATCGACCCAGTTCAGCAACTCCGCAGGCTTAATAAATTTTTTCACATCGTGCGTGCCTTTCGGCACCATGCGTAAAATATACTCCGCTCCTACCACCGCCATCAGCCACGACTTGCCGTTGCGATTAAGGGTTGAGAAAAAGACTTCACCGCCCGGTTTAACTAATTGCGCACAGGCCCTGACGACCGATTGCGGGTCCGGTACGTGCTCCAGCATCTCCATACAGGTCACGACGTCGTACTGGTGCGCATGTTTCGCCGCATGCTCTTCAACCGTCTCCTGCACGTAATCAACCTGAATACCGCTTTCCAGCGCGTGCAGTTTCGCGACCTGCAAAGGCTCAAAGCCCATATCCAGGCCCGTTACCGTCGCACCTTCACGCGCCATGCTCTCAGCCAGAATGCCGCCGCCGCAGCCAACGTCGAGCACCTTTTTGCCGAACAGGCCGCCGGAACGCTCGGCAATGTAGCCCAGGCGCAGCGGGTTAATGCGGTGCAGAGGCTTAAATTCACCCTCAAGATCCCACCAGCGTGACGCGACAGCTTCAAATTTGGCGATTTCTTCGTGATCAACGTTATGCGTCACCGGGGGTTTTTCGGCATTCATTGGCGCTTTTACTCCTTATTTGGCAAGTCGCCTGAGTATATCAGCACGACGGGATGAATAAAGCCTCCGTAGAAGACCATTCCATTTACCTGTCTCATTGCGATTGTGTTATAATTTGCGACCTTTGAATCCGGGATACAGTAGAGGGATAGCGGTTAGATGAGCGACCTTGCGAGAGAAATTACACCGGTCAACATTGAGGAAGAGCTGAAGAGCTCTTATCTGGATTATGCGATGTCGGTCATTGTTGGCCGTGCGCTGCCGGATGTCCGAGATGGCCTGAAGCCGGTACACCGTCGCGTACTATACGCCATGAACGTATTGGGCAATGACTGGAATAAAGCCTATAAAAAATCTGCCCGTGTTGTTGGTGACGTAATCGGTAAATACCATCCTCATGGTGATTCCGCGGTGTACGACACTATCGTCCGTATGGCGCAGCCTTTCTCGCTGCGTTACATGCTGGTGGATGGTCAGGGCAACTTTGGTTCTATCGACGGCGACTCTGCCGCGGCAATGCGTTATACGGAAATCCGTCTGGCGAAGATTGCCCATGAACTGATGGCCGATCTCGAAAAAGAGACGGTGGATTTCGTTGACAACTATGACGGCACGGAAAAAATTCCTGACGTCATGCCGACCAAAATTCCTAACCTGCTGGTAAACGGCTCGTCCGGTATCGCGGTAGGTATGGCCACCAACATCCCGCCGCACAACCTGAAGGAAGTGATCAACGGTTGCCTGGCGTATATCGATGATGAAGACATCAGCATTGAAGGGCTGATGGAATACATTCCTGGCCCGGACTTCCCGACCGCCGCGATCATCAACGGTCGTCGCGGTATTGAAGAAGCCTATCGTACCGGTCGCGGAAAAGTGTACATTCGCGCTCGCGCGGAAGTGGAAGCTGACGCGAAAACCGGCCGCGAAACCATCATCGTTCATGAAATTCCGTACCAGGTGAACAAAGCGCGCCTGATCGAGAAAATCGCTGAACTGGTGAAAGACAAACGCGTTGAAGGCATCAGCGCGCTGCGCGACGAGTCTGATAAAGACGGGATGCGCATCGTGATTGAAGTGAAACGCGATGCCGTCGGGGAAGTGGTGCTTAACAACCTTTATTCCCAGACCCAGTTGCAGGTTTCTTTCGGTATCAACATGGTTGCGCTGCACCACGGCCAGCCGAAGATCATGAACCTGAAAGAGATCATTTCCGCGTTCGTGCGTCACCGTCGCGAAGTGGTGACACGCCGTACTATTTTCGAACTGCGTAAAGCCCGCGATCGCGCGCATATCCTTGAAGCGCTGGCGATTGCGCTGGCGAACATCGATCCGATCATCGAGATGATCCGCCGTGCGCCAACGCCGGCAGAGGCAAAAGCGGCGTTAATCTCCCGTTCATGGGATCTGGGCAACGTGGCGTCTATGCTGGAACGCGCCGGTGATGATGCTGCCCGTCCTGAGTGGCTGGAGCCGGAATTTGGCGTGCGTGATGGTCAGTATTACCTGACTGAACAACAGGCACAGGCGATTCTGGATCTGCGCTTGCAGAAACTGACCGGCCTGGAGCATGAAAAACTGCTCGACGAGTACAAAGAGCTGCTGGAACAGATCGCAGAGCTGCTGCACATTCTGGGCAGCGCCGATCGTCTGATGGAAGTGATTCGCGAAGAGATGGAACTGATCCGCGATCAGTTTGGCGATGAGCGTCGCACTGAAATCACCGCTAACAGCGCCGATATTAATATCGAAGATCTGATCAGCCAGGAAGATGTGGTTGTAACGCTGTCTCACCAGGGTTACGTCAAATATCAGCCGCTGACCGATTACGAAGCGCAACGTCGTGGCGGGAAAGGTAAATCTGCCGCGCGTATAAAAGAAGAAGACTTTATCGACCGTCTGCTGGTGGCTAACACCCACGACACGATTCTCTGCTTCTCCAGCCGTGGCCGTCTGTACTGGATGAAGGTCTATCAGCTGCCGGAAGCGAGCCGTGGCGCGCGTGGCCGTCCGATCGTCAACCTGCTGCCGCTGGAAGCCGATGAACGTATCACCGCCATTCTGCCGGTACGCGAGTACGAAGAGGGCGTTAACGTCTTTATGGCAACCGCCAGCGGTACGGTGAAGAAAACGGCGCTGACCGAGTTCAGCCGTCCGCGTTCCGCCGGTATCATCGCGGTGAACCTGAACGAAGGCGACGAGCTGATCGGCGTGGATCTGACCTCCGGTTCCGACGAAGTCATGCTGTTCTCCGCTGCCGGTAAAGTGGTGCGCTTTAAAGAAGATGCCGTTCGTGCGATGGGTCGTACCGCGACCGGCGTACGTGGCATCAAACTGGCGGGCGAAGACAGCGTCGTTTCCCTGATTATTCCGCGTGGTGAAGGCGCTATCCTGACCGTGACGCAGAATGGTTACGGTAAACGTACGGCGGAAGGCGAATACCCAACCAAGTCTCGTGGCACGCAGGGCGTTATCTCCATTAAAGTCACCGAGCGCAACGGTTCCGTTGTTGGCGCGGTACAGGTGGATGATGCCGACCAGATCATGATGATCACCGATGCCGGTACGCTGGTTCGTACCCGCGTATCGGAAATCAGCGTCGTTGGCCGTAACACCCAGGGCGTAATCCTCATCCGCACGGCGGAAGATGAAAACGTGGTGGGTCTGCAACGTGTTGCTGAGCCGGTGGATGATGAGGAACTCGACTCCATCGACGGCAGCGTAGCGGAAGGGGACGAGGATATCGCCCCGGAAGCGGAAACCGATGACGATGCAGCGGATGACGCTGACGAGTAATTCGGCGTTGTAAATCGTGTGTGAAAGGAGGCCATTGCGCCTCCTTTTTTTTGCCAGATGGCGGCGTAAACGCCTTATCAGGCCGCCACCCGGCAAAGGCGCAAATCCTTAATTCATCCTTTCCACTATCATCGCAATACCCTGACCGCCGCCGATGCAGAGCGTGGCCAGCCCGAGCGTTTTATCGTGTGCAGAGAGGGCGTGCAGCAGCGTCACCAGAATACGCGCGCCGCTGGCGCCGATGGGATGTCCCAGGGCGATAGCCCCACCGTTGACGTTCACCTTCTGCGGATCAAAACCGAGCGTCTTACCTACGGCAAGGAACTGTGCGGCAAACGCCTCGTTGGCTTCGATCAGATCGATATCCGAAAGTGTTAAACCGCTCAGTTGCAGCGCCTTCTGCGTGGCGGGAACCGGCCCCATCCCCATTAACGCCGGGGCGACGCCGCCGCTGGCGTAGGCTTTGATACGAGCCAGTGGGGTCAGGCCCGCCGCCAGCGCTGCGGATTCTTCCATCACTACCAGCGCTGCCGCGCCGTCATTGATCCCAGAGGCGTTTCCTGCCGTTACCGTACCCGCCTTGTCGAAGGCCGGGCGTAATGCTGCAAGACCTTCCGCCGTTGAATCGGCTTTCGGAAACTCGTCGTGCTCAAACACCACGGTTTTCTTACGGGATGTGACGCTAACCGGCACAATTTCGGCCTGGAATGCGCCGGAATCAATAGCGGCAACGGCTTTGCGCTGTGAGAGCAGCGCCAGCTCATCCTGCATCTCCCGGCTGATGCCGTATTCCCGGGCGACGTTTTCTGCCGTGATCCCCATATGGTAGCCGTGAGTGGCGCAGATCAGACCGTCGCGCAGGATCACATCGGAGAGCTGTCCGTCGCCAAGACGATAGCCCCAGCGGGCTTTGGCATCCAGCAGATACGGCGCCTGGCTCATATTTTCCATACCGCCTGCGACAATCGCCTGTGCCTGTCCGGCCTGAATCGCCTGCGCGGCAAGCGCCACGCTTTTGAGGCCGGAGCCGCATACTTTGTTAACGGTAAAGCCGCAGACCGTCTCTGCGAGGCCGCTTTTGAGCAGTGCCTGACGCGCCGGGTTTTGCCCAAGACCAGCCTGTAGCACATTGCCCATAATCACTTCATCCACCCGTTGCGGGTCGAGCTGCGCGCGTTCAAGTGCCGCTTTAATCACGGTGGCGCCAAGGTCGATGGCGCTGGTAGTTGCCAGTGCGCCGTTAAAACTGCCGATTGCGGTACGCGCCGCGCTGACGATGACACAGTTTTTCATCTTCTGTTCCTTAAAAGTGCGTGGTTGCCGTCAGAAAAAGGTCAAACCGATGACAAAAATGATCCCGGAGAAGAGCAGGGCGGTGATGCAGTAGCCCATAATGTCGCGTACCCCGAGTCCGGCGATTGCCAGGGCGGGCAGCGCCCAGAATGGCTGCGCCATATTCATCCACTGCTCACCGTAGGCGATTGCCATGACTGACTTGCCGAGGTCCGCCCCCAGCGCCTGAGCCGCAGGCATGACGAATGGTCCCTGGATAACCCAGTGGCCGCCGCCTGATGGCACGGCAAAGTTAATCAGCGCAGAGCTGAAAAAGGTCATCACCGGGAAGGTGTCTTTGTTGGCGACGTTGATGAAGAATTCAGTGATAAGGCCACCGAGGCCGGAGTGTTCCATCATCAGTTGGATCCCGGCGTAGAAGGGGAACTGCACCAGAATACCGGCGGTACTGCGCGCTGCGGCGCTGATGGCGCGCATGTAGGCCATTGGCGTTTTGTGCAGCAGCAGACCGGCGATCATAAACATCAGATTGACGGTATTGATGGTGATGTTGAATCCCTTCTCGGCGAAGTAGAGCCCCAGATAAGCAATCCCTAATGCGCCAATGATCAGCGCGAGAATGCGGCTCTCTTCCAGTTTTTCCGACGGTGGCGCGTCAGCCGGCAATTTCTTCTGAAAATCGGCTTCTTCCAGCAGCAGTTTCGGATCGATGCTGACCACGTCGGAGGGTTTTGGCGTCATCATTCGGGTAATAAACGGCATCACCACGATGAGGCCGAGCGTGATGAAAATATTGAACCCGGTGAACAGGGTATCGCTAACCGGAATCAACCCCGCGACGTGTTCTACCGGGTTGCCTGGCGTTGCGGCCAGCAGGGGCATAGAGCCAGAGAAGCCGCCGCCCCAGGTGAGAAAACCGATATAGGCGCAGGCGATAAGCAGCGGATAATCGGAACCCGGCACGCGACGGGCCACTTCACGGGCAAACATTGCGCCGACCACCAGACCAAAGCCCCAGTTGATCACGCAGGCGACCGAGCCAAAGAAGGTCACCAGCATGACGCCCTGGGCGGGCGTCTTAGCGGCTGAAGCGGCGGTACGCAGCAGGCTTTTAACCGGGCCGGAACTGGCCAGGGCGTGGCCCGTCACGATAATCAGCGCCATTTGCATACCGAAAGCCAGCAGGTTCCAGAAGCCGTCGCCCCAGAACCTCACCATACTGACCGGCGTTTGCGGCGTCAGCCAGAGAGCGATCCCGAACGTCAGCAGGGTTAACAGCATTGCGAAGATCAGCGGATCAGGAAGCCAGCGGCTGACGACCCGCGTCATAAAGCGTGAAATACGCCCAATCATGCGTCACCTCTCTGAATGACCAGATCGGCCGCAACCTCAAAGTGCGCTTCAGTTTTTGCCCGCAGGGTTTCCAAATCACACCCTTCGGCGATTTCTGTCAGCCACATCTTGCCGTCGATAAAGCGAAATACAGCCAGTTCGGTAACCAGCATATGCACCGCGTGCTGGGCGGTGAGCGGCATGGTGCACTGGCGCAGAATTTTCGCCGAGCCGTCTTTCGCGCAATGTTCCATTGCAATGATCACTTTGCGCGCGCCGGTGACCAGATCCATTGCGCCCCCCATGCCGGGAACCATTTTGCCGGGAACCACCCAGTTGGCGAGGTTTGCCTGCTCATCCACCTGTAGCCCGCCGAGTACGCAGGCGTCAACATGGCCCCCGCGAATCAATGCGAACGACATGGCGCTGTCGAACATTGCCGCGCCGGGCAAAATGCCGCAGGGTTGACCGCCAGCGTTCACCAGATCCGGGTGGGCCGTCGTGACCGGCCCCAGTCCCAGAAAGCCGTTCTCAGATTGCAGGGTGATGTGAATGTCATCCGGCAGGTAGTTTGCAACCATCGTCGGCAAACCAATTCCCAGGTTAACCACGTCGCCATCATGCAGCTCTTGCGCCACGCGGCGCGCAATACGTTGTTTAGCATCCATTATTTGCTCTCCTGTGGAATAACGATGTGGTCGATAACGGCGCCAGGGGTGACAATCTGGTCAGGCAGTAGCTCGCCTGTTTCAACCAGTTCGTCAGGCTCAACCAGGGTGATGTCTGCGGCGAGAGCAATGAGGGGGTTAAAATTACGGGCACTGAGCTGGTAGGTCAGGTTGCCAAGCGGGTCGGCGCAGTGAGCGCGAATAAGCGCCAGATCTGCACGCAGTGGACGCTCCAGCAGCCAGGTTTTGCCATCGAGCTGAAGCGTTTGCTTTCCCTCTTCAACCACGGTGCCGACGCCAGTCGGGGTCAGAAAACCGCCCAGCCCGGCGCCGCCGCAGCGGATTTGTTCAATCAGGGTGCCTTGCGGAACCAGCTGAACCTCCATCTCTTTGGCAATCATCCGCCGACCCGTTTCCGGGTTGGTGCCGATATGGGAGGCGATGACCTTGCGCACCCGGCCATTCACGATGAGCGGGCCGATGCCGGTATCGACAAATGCGGTATCGTTGGCGATCAGCGTCAGGTCCCTGACACCGGATTCAAGTAAGGCTTCAACAAGGCGGGGCGGGGTGCCTACCCCCATAAAACCGCCAACCATGATGGTCATGCCGTCACGAAAGAAGCCTGAGGCGTTCTGTAAGGTAATCAGTTTTGTTTTCATTATGTTTCCCTTTTGCATACTCCATTTTGGGTACGCAAAAGGAATAGCAAGCGGGATGCCAGGATTAATAAACCGAAAAGAGAAGGGTTAACCTGATGAATATAAAAATTAATTTTCACGGAAGGGGGATGAGAGGGCGTGAGGCGCTATGCAGAATTTTGCGCACTGTGCAAAATTCTGCATAGCAACTTCTGGTATCAGAGGCCTGCCGGATCGATGCCGTACTCCTGCAATTTGTACATCAACGCGCGTCGGCTGATGCCCAGCATTAACGCGGTGCGCGTGCGGTTTCCCTCCTGCTGCTCCAGAACTTCCATAATGATTCGGCGTTCTTCGCGTTTAATCTCTTCTTTCAGGTTCCGTTCACCGGGTTGGGCTGGCTTTATTCCGCTGGCGTGACTCACCGACTGGCGGAACTGGGTAGGGAGGTCTTCGGCAAAAATCACCGCCCCGGTGTTCATCACTACCGCGCGCTCAATCACATTGGATAATTCGCGGATATTACCGGGCCACGGCCAGGCGGTGAGAAGTGACATGGCGGAAGGGTCGATTTCAATAATATCCCGCTGGTTTTCTGAGCTGAATTTCTGCAAAAAGTGGTTGGCCAACAGGGGAATATCTTCCCGCCGCTCACGCAAAGGAGGAAGCGTCAGATGAATCACATTCAGCCGATAAAACAGATCTTCACGGAAGGTGCCTTCTTTCACCATTTCCTGCAAATTCCGGTTGGTGGCGGCGACAATGCGGATATCAACCTGAATGGTTTGATGCCCGCCAATGCGTTCAAACTCCCTCTCCTGGAGGATTCGCAGCAGCTTAGCCTGTAACACCAGCGGCATTTCGCCTATTTCGTCCAGCAGCAGCGTTCCCTGATGAGCGCGCTCAAACAGCCCCTGGCGTCGCGTTTGTGCGCCGGTAAACGCCCCTTTTTCGTGGCCGAACAGTTCGCTTTCCAGCAGTGATTCTGGCAGCGCCGCACAGTTAATCTTGATGAAGGGGCCGTTTGCCCGGCGTGAGTTATAGTGAATGGCGCGGGCGATCAACTCTTTTCCAGTGCCGCTTTCGCCGCTAATGAGCACGTTGGCCTGGGAAAGCGCGATTTTCGCGGTATCTTTGCAGATATCCATCATCCCCGGACTGTTGGTCAGGATATGTCCCCATTGCCAGCTGGTGCTCAGTGCCTGATGCAGGCTGCGGATCTCCTGTTTCATGGCCTGGAGCTGCAAGGCCCGCTGAATCAATAAGTTAAGTTCATCGAGGTCGAACGGTTTAATCACATAATCAAATGCGCCGCTGCGCAGTGCTTCTACGGCGGTTTCCACTTCAGCGTAGGCTGTCATCAGAATAATGGGGACCCGTGGATGCTGTGCGCGCATCACTTTCAGCGCTTCAATGCCGTTCATCTCCGGCATGCGGATGTCCATCAGCACCACGTCGGGCGGCGTGTCGGCAAAATGTTGCAGCGCTGTCTGACCGTTACTGGCGCACTGGGTTTCATGCCCTTGCAGCGAAAACGCGGTGGCGAGCATACGGCGAACATTATCTTCGTCATCAACGATGAGAATACGGTAGCGAGTTTTCATTCTGACGAGGTTTCCTGCGGGTTAATCGGTAAAATAAGGGTAAAGGTCGCGCCGCATCCGGGCATACTGGTAACGTATATGTCGCCCTGATGCGCATTGATGATGCGCTGACTTAACGCCAGCCCGAGGCCGGTTCCTGACGCTTTGGTGGTGAAGAACGGATCAAAGATTTTTTTCTGCAAAGCGACGTCAATGCCGCAGCCATTATCTTCAATGGCGATCGCCAGATGCGTGGTCGTGTAGCGCCAGGTTCGGATACGAATTTCGCCGCGCGCGCCTATCGCCTGCACCGCGTTGATAAGCATGTTCAGGAGCACCTGTTTGAGCAGTTCGCGATCGGCGACGATCGTGGGCAATGCGGCGTTGAATTCCGTATTGAAGTTGATTCGCGCCTGCACCCCGGAAGTCTGCACCAGGATCAACACCTCCTCGATCAGCGTATTAATGGATACCTGCTGCCACTGACTTTGTCGCGGTCGGGAGAAGTCCAGTAGTTGCTGGATGACTTTATTAATAGAATCAATTTCTTTCAGTACGACGGACAGGTACTCCTGATGGACAGGCAGATTGATTTGCTGGCGAATAATCTGCACATAACCCCGGATGGCGGTGAGCGGGTTGCGCACTTCATGCGCCACGCCTGCCATCAGTTCACCCAGCGTGGCGAGTCTCTCCGTTTGCGCCAGACGGCGCTGCGCCTCTTTACGGGCGGTTAAATCGGAAAACATCACCAGCGCGCCAATCAACTCACCGTCAGCGTTATGAATACGACTGGTGGTGACGCTGAGTTCAATTGTCCGGTCACGCGCGGGGAAGCTGACTTCCTGAGCCAGATGTTCAGTGCCGTTCTCCAGAGTGTCAAGCACAGGGCTGGAGAAATGAGGATCGGCGAACAGCGTTGAGTAGGGGCGCCCGGCCAGCTCATGCAGCGTATAACCCGTGATGGTCTCTGCGGCAGGATTCATCGTGGTGACATTACCTTGTCTGTCGATTGCGATAACCCCATCGGCGGCGTTCTCAATAATCAGATCGTTCAGCGTCTTAGTTTCCCGCAGTGTCTGCGCCAGAGCGTTGACGCTGCGGCTGATTTGCCCCAGTTCACCGGGGAGATCGGGTAACTGGGCCGGCGTTTTCTGCGCAAGAGTAGGCAAGCCTTCAGTAATGATATCGATATTGGCGCTCAGGCGGCGTGAGAAGAGAATGATCAGTAACAGGCTGCTGATAAGCCCCGCCGCCAGAACGGCAATAATACGAACATCCATTTTCCAGGCCTGTCGGCGAATATCTTCGGTCAACTCATTCGCCCAGATATAACCAATGACCTCGCCATGCCGCGCTATCGGAATCATTGAGTTGAGGATATCGCCGCGCACCTGCCGGCCTGAAAATACCACCGGGGCGTTGGTACTCATGACCTCCCGGCCAGGATGGTCGGGAGCGATAGTGACCCCGACGTTGTTCTGATACAGTGCCGAAGGAGCGTAGGTGATAATGGCGTCCAGCGCCTTATTGTAATAGCCCGCGCCAATTCCCGGGAACGCGCGGGTGATACGCTCAGTGACCGGTGATAACTGCGCATTCAGCGCGCGGATACGCTCATCGCGCGGCAGATTTTCCTGCTGGTTGAAGCTGTCGCCCAGCGCTTCATCAAGCAGATGCACGACAGCCGATAATTTTTTCTCTTTTTCAGATAAGACCGCTGATCGGCCTTCGGTTTCTACGATATAACCAATAGAGAGCGTCGGCACGATGACCATCAGGATAGCCATCAGTATCATTTGATTGCGTAAGCGTCGCGGGTAAAGCCGTCTCAGGTAGCGCATGCTGACATCCGTGTGGTCTTTATCAGGCAAACGCCAATTATCGGGGGTTGAGGCGCAGGTTTCTCAGCGGTATATCATATTCCCGCAAAGAGAGGGCATTGCGACGCCGGGCATTTACCGCTACCTTAACCACACTCTATTTATCGCCTGAGGCGGAGCTTCGCCCCTTTGAAATACCTTGCTTCCTTTCGTACAACCCTGAAAGTTTCGCGCTACCTGTTCAGAGCGTTGGCGTTACTGATCTGGCTGCTGATCGCTTTTGCTTCGGTGTTTTACATCGTCAATGCGCTGCATCAGAGAGAGTCTGAAATCCGTCAGGAATTCAATCTCAGTTCCGACCAGGCGCAGCGCTATATTCAGCGCACGTCTGACGTAATGAAAGAACTCAAATACATTGCCGAGAATCGCTTAACGGCGGAAAACGGCGTGATGTCCAGCCGGGCGCGCGACGATAAAACCGTGGTGCCCAATTTTGAGCCGCTGTTTGCCGACTCCGACTGTGCGGCGATGGGGAATGCCTGGCGCGGGTCGCTGGAGTCGCTGGCCTGGTTTATGCGCTACTGGCGCGACAATTTTTCTGCGGCCTACGATCTGAATCGTGTTTTCCTGATTGGCAGCGACAATCTCTGTATGGCGAATTTCGGCCTGCGCGATATGCCGGTCGAACGTGATAATGCGCTGAAAACGCTGCATGAGCGCATTGTTAAGTACCGCAATGCCCCGCAGGAAGAGAGCGGGAATAACCTTTTCTGGATTAGCCAGGGGCCGCGCCCCGGCATCGGCTATTTTTATGCCCTGACGCCGGTTTATCTGGCCAACCGCTTGCAGGCGCTGCTGGGCGTCGAGCAGTCCATTCGGATGGAGAACTTTTTCACGCCGGGAAGTTTGCCTATGGGGGTGACGATCCTCGATGAAAATGGTCATCCGCTGATTTCGCTGACCGGGCCGGAAAGCAACATCAGGCCGGAACCACGCTGGATGCAGGAGCGCTCCTGGTTTGGTTACACGCCAGGGTTCCGTGAGCTGGTTCTGAAGAAAAGCCTGCCGCCATCGTCGCTCAGCATTGTCTACTCCGTACCGGTCGATCAGGTGCTGGAGCATATTCGAATGCTGATTTTGAATGCCATTCTGCTGAATGTGCTGGTGGGCGCCGCCTTGTTCACGCTGGCGCGCATGTATGAACGGCGTATCTTTATTCCGGCGGAAAGCGACGCTCAGCGGCTGGAAGAGCATGAGCAGTTTAACCGGAAAATCGTCGCTTCCGCGCCGGTGGGGATCTGCATCCTGCGCACCATTGACGGGGTCAATATTCTCAGTAATGAACTGGCGCATACCTACCTCAATATGCTCACCCATGAGGACCGGCAAAGGCTGACGCAAATTATCTGTGGTCAGCAGGTTAACTTCGTCGATGTGTTGACCAGCAACAATACCAATCTGCAAATCAGCTTTGTCCATTCGCGCTATCGTAATGAAAACGTGGCGATTTGCGTGCTGGTGGATGTGAGCGCGCGCGTCAAAATGGAAGAGTCGTTGCAGGAGATGGCGCAGGCGGCGGAGCAGGCGAGCCAGTCCAAATCAATGTTCCTTGCGACCGTGAGCCACGAGCTGCGCACGCCGCTGTACGGGATTATCGGTAACCTCGATCTGCTGCAAACCAAAGCGCTGCCGAAAGGGGTCGACAGGCTGGTTACGGCGATGAACAACTCCTCCAGCCTGCTGCTGAAAATCATCAGCGATATTCTCGACTTCTCAAAAATCGAATCCGAGCAGTTGAAGATTGAACCGCGTGAGTTCTCGCCGCGTGAGGTGATGAACCATATTACGGCCAACTATTTACCGCTGGTGGTGAGAAAACAGCTTGGCCTGTACTGCTTTATTGAACCGGATGTACCGGTTGCGCTGAACGGCGACCCGATGCGTCTGCAACAGGTGATTTCTAACCTGCTGAGTAACGCCATCAAATTTACCGATACCGGTTGTATTGTGCTGCATGTGCAGTGTGATGGCGATTATCTCAGTATTCAGGTACGCGATACCGGCGTGGGGATTCCGGCGAAAGAGGTTGTGCGTTTGTTCGATCCTTTCTTCCAGGTGGGAACCGGCGTGCAGCGTAATTTCCAGGGAACCGGCCTGGGGCTGGCGATTTGTGAAAAACTGATCAGCATGATGGATGGGGATATCTCCGTCGATTCAGAGCCCGGGATGGGCAGCCAGTTTACGTTACGCATTCCACTTTATGGTGCGCAGTACCCGCAGAAAAAAGGCGTCGAAGGGCTGGCTCAAACGCGTTGCTGGCTGGCGGTACGCAACGCGTCGCTGTGTCATTTTATTGAGTCCAGCCTGGCGCGAAGCGGTGTCGATGTGCTTCGTTACGAAGGGCAAAAACCGGCGCCGGAAGATATTCTTATTACGGACGATGTGCTGGAGCTGGCATGGCAGGGGCGTGCGGCGGTTGTTTTCAGTCGCCGCCATATTGGTATTCCGCAGGAAAGAGCGCCGGGCGAGTGGGTACACAGCGTGGCGTCGCCGCATGAATTGCCTGCGCTGCTGGCGCGGATTTACAGTATTGAGCTTGATAACGACGCGCTTGCAACGGCGCTGCCTGCGCCGGATAAAACCGACGCGACGAATGACGACATGATGATCCTCGTGGTGGACGATCATCCGATCAACCGTCGTTTGCTGGCCGATCAGTTGGGATCGCTGGGGTATCAATGCAAGACCGCGAATGACGGCGTCGATGCGTTGAACGTGCTGAGTAAAAACCATATTGATATCGTGCTGAGCGACGTCAACATGCCGAATATGGACGGCTACCGTCTGACGCAGCGCATTCGCCAACTGGGGTTGACGTTGCCGGTGGTCGGCGTCACGGCTAACGCGCTGGCGGAAGAGAAACAGCGTTGTCTGGAGTCTGGTATGGATAGCTGCCTGTCCAAGCCGGTGACGTTAGATGTGCTTAAGCAGACGCTGGCGGTGTATGCGGAGCGAGTGAGAAAGACGCGGGCATAAAAAAGGCCGGATGGCGGTTTCGCCTTCTCCGGCCTACTGCGGTCATCAACGTCGGCCTGATAAGCGCAACGCCATCAGGCACCTGACGTTTGATCAGTCTTTGTCCGCCGGGCTCAGCGTGACGGAAGAGAGGTAATTCAGCAGCGCGATATCGTTTTCGACGCCCAGCTTCATCATCGCCGATTTTTTCTGGCTACTGATGGTCTTAATGCTGCGGTTCAGTTTCTTGGCAATTTCCGTCACCAGGAAACCTTCTGCGAACAGACGCAGGACTTCACTCTCTTTCGGGGACAGACGTTTGTCGCCATAACCGCCCGCGCTGATTTTCTCCAGCAGGCGGGAGACGCTTTCCGGGGTAAACTTCTTGCCCTTTTGCAGCGCGGCCAGCGCTTTAGGCAAGTCAGTCGGCGCGCCTTGTTTCAGCACAATCCCCTCAATGTCGAGATCCAGCACCGCGCTCAGAATTGCCGGGTTGTTGTTCATCGTCAGAACGATGATCGACAGGCTCGGGAAATGACGTTTAATGTATTTGATGAGGGTAATCCCGTCACCGTATTTATCTCCCGGCATGGAGAGGTCAGTAATCAACACATGCGCATCTAATTTAGGCAGGTTGTTGATCAGTGCTGTGGAATCTTCAAACTCGCCGACAACATTCACCCACTCGATTTGTTCAAGTGATTTGCGAATACCGAACAGTACAATCGGATGGTCATCGGCAATAATTACGTTCATATTGTTCATGTATTGGGCTACCTTGCTACAGCAAGCTCTTGACGTAGCTGTCAATGTCGCTGATGTATTTTTCTATACCTGGAGCATCTTTCTCACGAATAAGATGTTCCAGCGTTTCACATAACTGCTTGCCGGGTACCAGATTAAGCATAGCAAACACGCCTTTCAGGCGGTGGGCTGTCTGCGCCAGCGCAGCGAAGTCACTGGTCGCTGCCTCAGTATACAACCTCTTAACATCATCCGGTACTGTGTCTACAAAGAGCGCGTAATAACCGCTGGCATGAAGTTCGGCGTTTTCATCTCCGCCGAGGGGCGACTCTGGAATCTCTTCCTGCGCCAGTTGCTCTTCTATCAGTTGTAGTACAGCTTCCTGCATAGCGTTGCTCATATTAAAGTTGACGCGCAGTTGGCCAGGACCCATTTTCCGCACGCCTGACTCATCATCGCTTAAAAGCAAGCCGGAGGCAGTAAGATTAGACGGATTATCAGTTAAAAAGAGATCATATTCTTGACTTATTTGCCGATCATCCGGCGTGATGCAGGTGGCTCCCCAGTTTTCCAGCTGACGCAACACAATATTGCGCACGTCATTAGAGGTGACGTCAACCATTACGCAAACGTCATCCAGCAAGCGCTCTTCATCATTTACATGCTGGTCATGCGGGGTCATTTTAACATGTACGGTATAGCGCGTCCCCAGCGCATCGCGTGCTTTAATATTCAGATGCCCGCCGAGCTTACGCGCCAGCTGATCGCACAACCAGAAGGTTAACGGATTCGCTTTCCCGTAGCGGTCGCTTTGCGTTTCATTGATATACGGGAAATGGAGATTGTCGATCTCATTGAGCGTCACGCCTTCACCGGTATCCAGAATGCGGAAGGTCAGGCGTTCTTCAGCCGACTCATCCTGATCGACTTCCAGCGTGATTTTCCCAATCTGCGTGGTCGTGACCGCGTACTGGATCAGCAACAGCAGAATGCGGCGCAGGGCGTCACGGTCGCCACGGCGTTCATCGTTGGCGCTAAGGTGGTTTTTGATCAGCAGTTGCAGACCTTTACGCTTAATCGCAGGCAGAACGTCCGGCACCACTTCGTCAATCAGATCCTGAATGGAGAACAGCGTCGGCTCGCTTTTCCAGGTATCATTCTCCAGAATATTCGCCAACTGAATTTCATCTATCATACGCACCAGAACATCCGCCTGGTTCGCCAGCTTCTGGCTTTCCGGCGTGTCTGCGGCAGCGGCGTTGATCGCCAGTATCCGCACGGGTTCTTTCAGGGCATTGCCAATATTTTGCATAAACGCGGCGCGGCCCTGCTGGTTTTTCTCATACAGACGCTGCGCCTGCCTGAGCTTCTTGTTCACCAGCACTTCCCGGTCCTGATCGCGAATAATAAAGATCTGCGTGCGAGGGGCGACCTGGCTGCGGAACAGGCGAATTTCATACAGCTCGTTATTGATCGTCGCCTGAATGATGCCCTGATGCTGCTCCGCCATGCTGGTGATGTTTTGCAGATTTAAATGCGGCAGCAAATGGTCGGCGATTTTATTGCTGATGACGGTGCGATTGGCCTCCTGGTCATGCACCAGCAGCCCCAGCGGCAGCAGGGAGACGATCTCTTCATTAATCGCGCGCAGAATACGCAGTTCATTATTTGCGGTATTGCTTGTCGCCACTTCCGTTGAACGGCCAGGCTGGTGGCGGAAGGTGGTGTAGCCAAACAGCGCCAGCGCAAGCAGGCCGATATTCAACAGTAACGGCAGCAGGATATTTTGCAGCGTATCAAGCAATAGCGTGCCGAAAGGAACCTGCCAGACCAGCCGCATATCGGTTGAGTTCAGCGCGGAAGAAATCTCAATTTTGGCGCTGTTGAAGCTGATGCTGACGCTGTCTGGAGACTCTTTCTCCGTATTACGTACCGTCGTGGTTGAGGAGTCGGGTTCCAGGCGGAAGCTGTCCAGCGGCATTCCCGGCGGGATCAGGTCGTTGATCGGCAAATCGAACGCCACAACCGTCGCCAGATGCCCCGGCTGATTAAAAGTAGTGCGCAGCGTAAAGTAATGGCCGTTTTGCCACGCCAGACGACGTAACGAAGAGAAGCTTTCGCGTTCATCCAGCGCATTCGCCTGTTGCAGCATCTCCGCCCGACGGGAATCGACAATATTGCCAATCGCGGACTCTTTAAAGCCGGAGGAGAGATCCTTGAGCGGCAGGGTGGAGATGAGAATCAGGCTGTTGTCCTGCCCGTTCAGATAATACATCGACCAGGGCACGTTCTCCGCGCCCCACAGCGTATCGAGATAGGTGGAAATCCGCTGGGTCATTTCCAGCGTTGAACTGTCATGCGAGCCAAAGATAAGCGCTTCGGTCTTACGGCGCGGTTTTTCAAGGTAGTAGACGTCTTGTTTCAGACGCGTTTCCTGCAAGCCCTCGCTCGTGGATGGGCTAGCCGTTGCGGCAATGTTGTCATAGATTTGCCAGGTCACGTAGCGCCAGGTGTCTACGCGCTTATGAATAGCATGGGTGATATCGACAATCTGATAGCTCTTGTCTTTCAGCCAGGCGTTGACCGCGCTTTGCACCATCACGCCCATCGTTACAAGTAACACAATGATCAGTAATAAGAAGAAACGGGTAATGCTTCCCGGCAGAAGGGAGAATCGGGTAGAAACCGTTGTATCAGACTGACTCATTCGTGTTTATGACCTGTTAAAACAACGCTAAAGAGGAAAGGGCAGTATAAAGGGTACTGTGTGAATTTCCATACTCTCGCTCATCAGACACGCTGCATTTTTCCGCCCGAGCCGCGAAGGCGTTTCCCTAAGCAAAACGTGTACAGCGTTGGCGCAGATGTATAAATATAAACACAATGAAATAAAATTTAGCACTAAATAACAAGAAATTATTTGTTGGCATGACTGGTGATTATCACGAGGGGGGTAGTAAACCGTTGTGATTATTTAAATCCGGTAGCACAAGAAGATAAAAGTTGTGTAAAGAAGGGTAAAAAAAACCGAATGCGAGGCATCCGGTTGAAATAGGGGTAAACAGACATTCAGAAATGAATGACGGTAATAAATAAAGTTAATGATGATAGCGCTGACTATTTTAGTTGCGAGTGAAGATTTTGTTTTATCATTCAGTGCTATGATTTTCATGAATATAATGCATTGAATTATAATGAAAAATAAATATGTTTTGATGATTCGTGCTTATTTGTCCCATTTTTTGCTTTTAAAAAAGTTCCATGCCATTAATAATTTGAAACACCTATGGCGATAAATGAAACATTTTAAAGATTTTAGTATCATATCCGTGTTGGATTATTCTGCATTTTTGCGGAGAATGAAATTGCCGACTGGTTAAGAGGGTTAATCAGTATGCAGTGGCAATAAAAAAGCAAATAAAGGCATATAACAGAGGGTTAATAACATGAAAGTTAAAGTACTGTCCCTCCTGGTACCGGCTCTGCTGGTAGCAGGCGCAGCAAATGCGGCTGAAGTTTATAACAAAGACGGCAACAAATTGGACCTGTTCGGTAAAGTCGACGGTCTGCACTATTTCTCTGATGACGATGGCAACGACGGCGATCAGACCTATATGCGTCTCGGCTTCAAAGGCGAAACCCAGGTTAACGATCAAATCACCGGCTACGGTCAGTGGGAATATCAGATTCAGGGTAACGACGCTGAAACCACTAACAACTCCTGGACCCGTGTGGCGTTTGCTGGTGTGAAATTTGGCGATGCAGGTTCCTTCGACTACGGTCGTAACTACGGCGTAATCTACGATGTAACGGCCTGGACCGACGTTCTGCCGGAATTCGGCGGCGACACCTACGGTGCTGATAACTTCATGCAGCAGCGTGCTAACGGCCTGGCAACCTACCGTAATACTGACTTCTTCGGTCTGGTTGAAGGTCTGAATTTTGCGTTGCAGTATCAGGGTAAAAACGGCAGCGCCAGCGGTGAAAACGACGTTGCGGATGGTCGTAGCCTGCTGAAACAGAACGGCGACGGCTTCGGCGGATCTCTGACCTATGATATCGGCGAAGGCTTCAGCGTTGGTGGTGCAATCACCTCTTCCAAACGTACTGCTGACCAGAATTCGGCTGGCGTATACGGCAGCGGCGATCGTGCGACCGTTTATACCGGTGGTCTGAAATACGACGCTAACAACGTTTACCTGGCAGCGCAGTACTCTCAGACTTACAACGCAACCCGCTTTGGTTCTTCCCAGAACAGCCGTAGCGACTCTTATGGCTTCGCTGATAAAGCGCAAAACTTCGAAGTGGTTGCACAGTACCAGTTCGACTTCGGTCTGCGTCCGTCCGTGGCTTACCTGCAATCTAAAGGTAAGGACATCTCCAACGGCACCACCAACTACGGCGATCAGGATATCCTGAAATACGTTGATGTTGGCGCGACCTACTACTTCAACAAAAACATGTCTACCTACGTTGATTACAAAATCAACCTGCTGGATGACAACACCTTTACCCGTAACGCGGGTATCAGCACTGATGACATCGTTGCTCTGGGCCTGGTTTACCAGTTCTGATTGCGGACAATGTCAACTAAAGGGCCTGCGGGCCCTTTTTTAATGCGTTTTTTACGGCGTACAAATAGCGATTTTTGGTGTACTCTTGCGCGCGTTCGCATGAGGATAATCACGTATGGAAATGACCTTTTGTCGGGCAGCGCTGCTGGCCACGACGATCTTTTTTGTGGGGTGCGATGATGCCCCAAAACCGGCTGATACAGCGTCACCTGCTGCAACCGTACTGGAAGGGAAAACGATGGGCACCTTCTGGCGAGTCAGCGTGGTGGATGTGGACGGCAGCCGTGCTGAGGAATTACGTAACAGAATTCAGACGCAGCTTGATGCCGACGATCAGCTGTTGTCCACGTACAAAAATGACTCGGCGCTGATGCGCTTCAACCATTCGCAGAGTCTTTCTCCCTGGCCGGTTAGCGAAGCAATGGCCGATATCATTACCTCGGCGCTGCGCATTGGCGCTAAAACCGACGGCGCGATGGATATCACCGTGGGGCCGCTGGTGAATCTGTGGGGGTTCGGCCCGGAGCAACAGCCGCTACATGTTCCCACACAGCCGCAGATTGACAGCGCAAAAGCAAAGACCGGGCTGCAACATCTGCGGGTCATCAATCAGGCGCGACAGCAATATCTGCAAAAAGATCTGCCGGATCTGTTCGTCGATCTCTCAACAGTGGGGGAAGGGTATGCGGCCGATCATCTGGCGCGCTTGATGGAACAGGAAGGCATTGCCCGCTATCTGGTCTCCGTCGGCGGCGCCCTGAACAGTCGCGGCATGAATGCGCAGGGGCAACCCTGGCGTGTGGCGATCCAAAAACCGACCGATCAAGAAAACGCGGTACAGGCGATTGTCGATATTAACGGGCATGGCATCAGTACCTCCGGCAGCTACCGTAACTATTACGAACTGGACGGGAAGCGCCTGTCTCACGTTATTGATCCGCAGACCGGGCGTCCCATAGAACACAATCTGGTCTCCGTGACGGTTATCGCCCCGACGGCGCTGGAAGCGGACGGCTGGGATACCGGGTTGATGGTGCTCGGCACGGAAAAGGCTAAAGAGGTGGTGCGCCGGGAAGGGCTGGCGGTGTACATGATCATGAAAGAGGGCGAGGGTTTTAAAACCTGGATGTCGCCGCAGTTCAAAAGCTTCCTCGTGAGTGATAAAAATTAAAAAGCAAGATTTCGGGTTTTCGTGCGCTGACTTACGGACACACTGAGACTAAGCACTATGCTTAATGAAGGAGTCCATGATGAAAAATCTCTCACGCATAAATGACGATGCCCGCTGGCAGTCGGTGCTGGATCGCGATCCTGACGCCGATGGTCAGTTTGTTTTTGCGGTACAGACCACCGGCATCTTTTGCCGACCGTCCTGTCGGGCAAAACACGCGTTGCGGCAAAACGTTCGTTTCTTTGCCAGTGCGGAGCAGGCGCTGGCCGCAGGATTCCGCCCCTGCAAACGCTGCCAGCCAGACAAAGACAACGCCCGACAGCATCAACTGGATAAAATCACGCACGCCTGTCGTTTACTGGAACAGGATGCCCCCATCACGCTGGACGCCCTGGCGCAGCAGGTGGCAATGAGCCCATTTCATCTGCACCGGTTGTTCAAAGCCACGACGGGAATGACGCCAAAAGCCTGGCAGCAATCCTGGCGCGCCCGCCGTCTGCGCGATGCGCTGGCGAAAGGAGAGACGGTAACGCAGGCGATCCTGAACGCCGGTTTTCCCGACAGCGGCAGTTACTATCGCAAAGCGGATGAGACGCTCGGCATGACGGCGAAGCAGTTTCGTAAGGGCGGCGATAATCTCCCCGTTCGCTATGCCCTCGCGGATTGTGCGCTGGGACGCTGTCTGGTTGCGGAGAGCGAGCGGGGAATCTGCGCGATTTTGCTGGGCGATGATGATGCCGGGCTTATCGCCAGCCTGCATGAACTGTTTCCCGCCGCGCAGGATGAACCCGCTGATCGCTCTTTCCAGCAGCGCGTGCGCCAGGTTATCGCCAGTATTAATGCACGCGATATGCCGCTGTCACTGCCGTTAGATATTCAGGGCACCGCGTTCCAGCAGCAGGTCTGGCAGGCGCTGCGCGCGATTCCCTGTGGGGAAACCGTCAGCTATCAGCAGATCGCCAGCGCAATCGGCAAGCCGAAGGCGGTTCGTGCCGTTGCCAGCGCCTGCGGGGCAAATAAACTGGCGATTGTGATCCCGTGCCATCGGGTGGTGCGCGGCGACGGCGCGCTATCGGGTTATCGTTGGGGCGTGGCGCGCAAGGCGCAGCTTCTGCAACGAGAGGCGCGACATGAGGATAAATGATGCTGGACTTATTTGCGGATGCTGAACCCTGGCAAGAGCCGCTGGCGTCCGGCGCGGTTATCTTGCGCCGTTTCGCCTTTCGCGAGGCGCCATCGCTGATTGAGGCTATCACGGCGGTCGCCGCGCAGTCGCCATTTCGCCAGATGGTAACGCCCGGCGGCTATACCATGTCGGTGGCGATGACAAATTGCGGTCAGCTCGGCTGGACGACGGATCAACATGGATATCTCTATTCTCCCGTCGATCCGTTAACCGGGCGGCGTTGGCCGCCGCTGCCTGAGGTCTTTACCAGCCTGTGCCATCGCGCGGCGATCGCGGCGGGCTATGCTGATTTTCAGCCGGATGCCTGTCTTATCAATCGCTATGCGCCCGGCTCAAAGTTGTCGTTGCATCAGGATAAAGACGAACCGGATCTGCGCGCGCCGATTGTGTCGGTTTCTTTGGGCCTTCCGGCCATTTTTCAGTTTGGCGGCCTGCGTCGTAACGATCCGTTAAAACGCCTTTTGCTGGAGCACGGCGATGTGGTGGTCTGGGGCGGTGAATCGCGACTGTTTTACCACGGTATACAACCGCTTAAAGCGGGCTTTCATCCGCTGACGGCGGACTGTCGTTACAACCTGACGTTTCGCCAGGCGGGTAAAAAAGAATAAAAATAAGAATTATTATTGCTGTCGGCGTTGAGATGTTTAAACTGCGGGCTGTTATTCCTTGCCCGGGTTGTATGAATGGAACTACTTCTTCTTGTCTGGCGGCAGTATCGCTGGCCATTTATCAGCGTGATGGCGCTCAGCCTCGCCAGCGCTGCGCTGGGGATTGGTCTGATTGCCTTTATCAATCAGCGCCTCATCGAAACGGTGGATACCACGCTGATGGTGCTGCCGGAATTTCTCGCGCTGCTGCTTTTACTGATGGCGGTGACGCTGGGCTCCCAACTGGCCTTAACCGCGTTAGGGCACCATTTTGTCTATCGCCTGCGCAGCGAATTTATCAAACGTATTCTGGACACGCAGGTTGAGCGCATCGAACAACTGGGCAGCGCCTCGCTGCTGGCAGGGTTAACCAGTGATATCCGCAACATCACGATCGCGTTCGTACGCCTGCCGGAGCTGGTACAGGGGATCATCCTGACGGTGGGTTCCGCCGCGTATCTGGCGATGTTATCCACCAAAATGCTGCTGGTGACGGCAGTCTGGATGGCAATTACCATCTGGGGCGGGTTTGTGCTGGTGGCGCGCGTGTATAAGCACATGGCGACGCTGCGCGAAACGGAAGATAAGCTGTATCAGGATTTTCAGACGGTGCTGGAAGGGCGCAAAGAGCTGACCCTGAACCGTGAGCGCGCGGAACATATCTTTAACCATTCGTATATCCCGGATGCGAAAGAGTATCGCCACCATATTATTCGCGCCGATACGTTCCACCTGAGCGCCGTTAACTGGTCAAACATTATGATGCTGGGCGCGATTGGTCTGGTGTTCTGGATGGCGAACAGCCTGGGCTGGGCGGATACCAACGTGGCGGCGATCTATTCGCTGACGCTGCTGTTCCTGCGCACGCCGCTGCTCTCTGCGGTTGGCGCGTTGCCGACGCTGCTCACCGCGCAGGTGGCTTTCAACAAGCTGAATAAATTTTCACTGGCGCCGTTTAAAGCGGAATTTCCTCGTCCTGACGCCTTTCCTGACTGGAAAACGCTGGAGTTACGCAATGTCGTTTTCCATTATCAGGATAATGCGTTTTCAGTAGGGCCGATCAACCTGACCATCCAGCGCGGGGAACTGCTGTTTCTGATTGGCGGCAATGGCAGCGGGAAATCGACGCTGGCGATGCTGCTGACGGGGCTGTACCAGCCTCAGTCAGGCGAAATTTTACTGGATGGCAAAACGCTTTCCGCAGAGCGTCCTGAGGATTACCGGAAACTCTTTTCTGCCGTGTTTACCGATGTCTGGCTGTTTGATCAACTGCTGGGGCCGGAAGGCAAACCGGCCAGAGCGGAACTGGTGGAAAAGTGGCTTGAGCAACTGAAAATGGCGCACAAGCTGGAGCTGCGCGATGGCCGGATTCTGAACCTGAAGCTGTCGAAAGGGCAGAAAAAGCGCGTGGCGTTGCTGCTGGCGCTGGCGGAGGAGCGTGACATCATTCTGCTGGATGAATGGGCCGCCGATCAGGACCCGCATTTCCGCCGTGAATTTTATCAGGTGCTGCTGCCGCTGATGCAGGAGATGGGCAAAACCATCTTTGCGATCAGTCATGACGATCATTACTTTATTCACGCCGATCGCCTGCTGGAGATGCGTAACGGACAGTTGAGTGAACTGGTCGGCGATGAACGCGACGCCGCCTCCCGCGATGCGGTTGCGCGTACCGCCTGATCCTGTAGGCCGGATAAGGCGTAGCCGCATCCGGCCTGGTTGCCCGATGGCGCGACGCTTATCGGGCCTGCCATTCCCTGCATGATGCTGATTTTTTATCCACTCGCGGCGCCGTTTATTGTTATTTACATAACCTCGCGCCATGCTTAATGGCATCTCATTTCATGGATTTATAATTAATGTCCGCAATGACCAAAAACAGCGCCAGACTGCGCGATGAAGAGCGTGCGCGTCTTATCTGGCTGCTCACCACCGATAAAGCGATTATTTCCGCCCTGTCAGGCAAGCTCACCCTGGCTGAGCAATATGATGTCGGTACGCTGGCCGACGATATTGCTGAGGTAGGGGCGCTGGTGGCTCACCTGCCGCCGCCGGACCTGGCGGATACCCTTGAAGCGCTGCCTTCCGAAGAACGTCATGCCTTATGGCGGCTGGTCGAGAATGAAAAACGCGGCAAAGTGCTGCTGGAAGCGTCCGAAAACGTCTGGGATGACCTGATTGATGAAATGACCGACCGCGCGCTGTTGGATGCGCTGCAATACCTCGACATTGACGAACAGATTTATCTCGTTCAGCACCTGCCGCGTAACCTCACCGGGCGACTGCTGGCGACGCTGCCGCCGGAGGAGCGCGCCCGCGTCCGTCAGGTTATGCACTACGAGAAGAATCGCGTCGGGGCGATCATGGAGTTCGAGGTCATCACCGTGCGCCCGGACGTGACGCTGGAGGTGGTGCAGCGCTATTTACGCCGTCTGGGAAAAATGCCGGAAAACACCGACAAACTCTTTGTAACGAACCGGAATAAAATACTGGTCGGCGAGCTGTCTCTGACGCGTATTCTGCTCAGTGACGTGCAGCGTAAAGTCAGCGACGTGATGGATGACGATCCGCTGACCTTTGCCCCGGAAGATATCTCTGAGAATGCGGCGCGCACCTTTGAACGTGACAACCTGGTCAGCGCCGCCGTGATCGATCCTTCCGGCAAACTGATGGGACGCCTGACCATCGATGAGATCGTTGATGTGGTCTACGAAGAAACCGACACCGATCTGCGTCGCATGGGGGGCCTGAGCGCCGAAGAAGATGTCTTTGCGCCCGTCGCCAAAGCGGTAAAAACCCGTTGGGCATGGCTGGCGATAAACCTGTGCACGGCGTTTATCGCCTCCCGGGTGATCGACGGCTTTGAACACACGATCTCGCAACTGGTGGCGCTGGCTTCTCTCATGCCGATTGTCGCCGGGATTGGCGGTAATACCGGGAATCAAACCATTACCATGATTGTTCGCGCGCTGGCGCTGCAAAATATTCAGCCCGGCAACCTGACCTTTCTCATTTTGCGTGAAATGGGCGTGGCGCTGGTCAACGGCCTTGTCTGGGGCGGCATCATGGGCGGCGTGACCTGGTGGCTCTACGACGATATCGCCCTTGGCGGCGTTATGACGCTGGCGATGGTGCTGAATTTACTGGTGGCGGCGCTGATGGGCGTGATCATCCCGATGACGATGGTAAAGCTCGGGCGCGACCCGGCGGTCGGCTCAAGCGTGATGATTACCGCCATTACCGATACCGGCGGTTTCTTTATTTTTCTGGGGCTGGCGACGGTATTTCTGCTTTAACCGCCTGATTACGCCTGATCATCCGTAGCAGCAAAAGCATGGCGATTAGCGATGCGGAAATGCTGTTGCCCCGTTAATTGTCAATAACCTCATAAATATTCAACGTATTACTAACGTTTTTAAAATCTTAATATAATTTATAAACAATATTTAAATCTTTTACCTGAAGTGTTAACGTTGATGCCGCTCGATTTTCACCTGCAAAAAGCAAAAAAAACGATACTAAAAGTAAGGCATTAACATTATGAAAAAAGTGACTGCCATGCTCTTCACCATGGCTGTGGGGCTGAATGCTGTCTCGATGGCGGCAAAAGCGAAAGCGACCGAAGAGCAGGAAACGGATGTACTGTTGATTGGCGGCGGCATCATGAGCGCCACGTTGGGAACCTATTTGCAGGAGCTGGAACCGGAGTGGTCAATGACCATGGTTGAGCGACTGGATGGGGTTGCACAGGAGAGTTCCAACGGCTGGAACAACGCCGGAACAGGCCACTCCGCGCTGATGGAACTGAACTACACGCCGAAAAAAGCCGACGGTTCCGTCAGCATCGAAAAGGCAGTCGACATTAACGAAGCCTTCCAGGTTTCCCGCCAGTTCTGGGCGCATCAGGTACAGAGCGGCGTTCTGCACGAACCACACTCGTTTATCAATACCGTTCCGCACATGAGCTTTGTCTGGGGCGATGATAACGTCAATTTCCTGCGCGCCCGCTATACCGCGTTGCAGCAGAGCACGCTGTTCCGCGGTATGCGTTACTCCGAAGATCATGCGCAAATTAAAGAGTGGGCGCCGCTGGTCATGGAAGGTCGCGACCCGAAACAGAAGGTTGCCGCGACCCGCACTGAAATCGGTACTGACGTGAACTACGGGGAAATCACGCGTCAGCTGGTGGCATCGTTGCAGAAAAAACCGAACTTTGCGCTGCAACTGAGTACCGAAGTCCGTGGATTTAAACGTAACGCGGATAACTCCTGGACCGTGACCGTCGCCGATCTGAAAAACGGTGAAGCGGAACATGCGATTAAGGCTAAATTTGTCTTTATCGGCGCGGGTGGCGCGGCGCTGAAGCTGTTGCAGGAGACGGGCATTCCTGAAGCGAAAGATTACGCGGGATTCCCGGTTGGCGGCCAGTTCCTGGTTTCAGAGAACCCGGATGTGGTTAACAACCACCTGGCGAAAGTATACGGCCAGGCGTCGGTCGGCGCACCGCCGATGTCCGTACCGCACATCGATACCCGTATCCTGGATGGCAAACGCGTCGTGCTGTTTGGGCCGTTCGCGACGTTCTCTACGAAGTTCCTGAAAAACGGTTCGCTGTGGGATCTGCTGAGTTCGACCACGACCTCTAACTTTATGCCGATGGTTAACGTAGGGATGGATAACTTCGATCTGGTGAAATACCTGATTAGCCAGGTGATGCTGAGCGATGATGAACGCTTTGAAGCGCTGAAAGAGTACTATCCGCAGGCGAAGAAAGAAGACTGGCGTTTGTGGCAGGCGGGCCAGCGCGTGCAGATCATCAAGCGTGATGAAGACAAGGGCGGCGTACTGCGTCTGGGCACTGAAGTGGTCAGCGACAAAGACGGTACGATTGCCGCGCTGCTGGGCGCGTCTCCGGGGGCATCCACTGCTGCGCCGATCATGCTGCATCTGATGGAAAAAGTGTTTAAAGAGAAAGTGGCCAGCCCGGAATGGCAGGCGAAGCTGAAAACGATTGTTCCGTCTTACGGGACTAAGCTGAACGGCAATATTGAGGCCACGGAACAAGAGCTGCAATACACCAGCGACGTTCTGGGGCTGAAATATGACAAGCCGCAGGTGGTGGACGAAGCGCCAAAACCGCAGCTTAAGCCGCAGGCTCAACCGCAGCCGGCGCATAAAGCTGTCGCGGATATCGCGCTGTAAAAACGTATTGCGGCATTCCGGATGGCGCTGCACTTATCCGGCCTACAACGAGCATTATGTAGGCCAGATAGGCGGTACGCCGCCATCCGGCAAAACGTTCCTTAACGCGTCACTGCGTCCTGTACTTTATCTTCCGCTTTCCAGATACGGTATTTCACCTCCACGTTAGCCGGGGTGTACACCACGATCGGCAGCTTGCTGTTATAACGCACCATTCCGGCATCGCCCAGATAGGCCGTCACAAACTTCTGCTCTTTCTTGCCATCCGGGCAGGCCATCATGGTAGAAACCGGGGAGGTTACTTTATCAAAGACGTAGTAGTCGTAACCCCAGCCTTCCAGCGTTTTGCTCGCCAGTTCGCCGCCAGGACGGTGATGGTTGCAATCCACTTCCAGCGTCTGGCCGATCAGCAGTTCCACTTTCAGGGTAGACTCATCTTCCTGGGGAGTAAGCTGGATAACCTGGCGCTTCATCCCTTTTTCCGCTTTCGGATACGGCGCGATTTTTTCCAGAGGTTGCGTACTGGCATCGCTGGTCGCCGCCCATGCGGAGGTACTGGCGAAAGCCGCTAACAGTACGGCAGGTACAATTGTCTTCATTTTCGAGTTCACAGCGTTTCCTTTCTTCTGTCTTCTGAACGATTCCCGGCAGGTTAACACATTCATATTGGCTATTAATCTAAATTTACTTATATTTTAAGATGGTTAATTGAGTGTTTACTTGTTTGATAGCGATATATTCCATTTCTTACATGTTAAATAGGATTATTCTCCAATTAAGTCTTTCGTTATATACTTATTGATATAACCCTTTGAAATGTGAACAAAAGCACATTCAGATACGCTAACCCCACACTCTTTTGATCCGGCGACAGCATTTACCCCAATCGGGGTATGCACCTCTAACACATCCTGAAATATCTTACCGATCATAATAATGACTTAGTGGTAGTGCGGTTTATTTAGTCGTTCACCTTCCGGTGTGAGCGTCGTGATGGAAGGGCGATGTCATGGTTGATCTATCCCGTCGAGGAATACTGACAGGCAGTTGGCGCAAAGCCAACAGCGGGCTCCGTCCGCCCTGGTCTGGGGACGAATCACACTTCCTGACGCACTGCATCCGTTGCGACGCCTGCATTCAGGCATGTGAAACCGACATTTTACAGCGGGGGCAGGGCGGCTATCCGGGCGTTAATTTTAAGCAGGGTGAATGCAGCTTTTGTTATGCCTGCGCGCAAGCCTGTCCTGAATCACTCTTCCTTCCGCGCCACACCAGGGCCTGGGATCTGAACTTTACGATTGGGCAGAATTGTCTGGCGTATCAGTCCGTTGAGTGTCATCGCTGCCAGGATAGCTGCGAACCACTGGCGATAACGTTTCGCCCCACGCTGTCAGGCATTTATCAGCCGCAACTCGACAATCAGGCATGCAGCGGATGCGGGGCGTGTGTCGCCATTTGCCCGACATCAGCGATCAATGCGGAGTACAACCATGCAGCACAGTAACTGGCAGGTCTGTAGCCTGGTCGTCCAGGCCAAAAGTCAGCACATCACCGACATCAGCACGCAATTGCACCAGTTTCCGGGCTGTGAAGTCGCGCTGAGCGATGTCGACAGCGGTCAGTTGATCGTGGTGGTGGAAGCAGAACACAGCGGAACGCTGATGCAAACAATTGAGTCGGTACGCAACGTTGCGGGCGTGCTGGCGGTGTCGCTGGTTTATCACCAGCAGGATGAGCAAGGTGAGGAAACACCATGAAACTCAGTCGTCGTAGCTTTATGAAAGCTAACGCCGTTGCGGCCGCTGCGGCGGCTGCCGGGCTAAGCGTGCCGGGCGTCGCCCGCGCAGTGGTTGGTCAGCAGGAAGCCATCAAATGGGACAAAGCCCCGTGCCGTTTTTGCGGAACGGGTTGCGGCGTGCTGGTCGGTACTCAGCAGGGCCGTATTGTGGCCTGTCAGGGCGATCCTGATGCGCCGGTCAACCGTGGCCTTAACTGCATTAAGGGCTACTTCCTGCCCAAGATCATGTATGGCAAAGATCGTTTAACGCAGCCGATGCTGCGCATGAAAGACGGCCAGTACAACAAAGAAGGCGAATTTACCCCAATCAGTTGGGATCAGGCCTTCGATGTGATGGAAGAGAAATTTAAGGCCTCCCTGAAAGAAAAAGGGCCGGAAGCGATTGGTATGTTTGGTTCCGGGCAGTGGACGGTCTGGGAAGGTTATGCCGCCGCGAAGCTGTTCAAAGCCGGTTTCCGTTCCAACAATATCGACCCGAACGCGCGCCACTGCATGGCGTCGGCGGTGGTGGGCTTCATGCGTACTTTTGGTATGGATGAGCCGATGGGGTGCTACGACGATATCGAACAAGCCGACGCCTTTGTGCTATGGGGCTCTAACATGGCGGAGATGCACCCGATCCTGTGGTCGCGCATCACCAACCGCCGTCTGTCCGATCCGAACGTTAATGTCGCGGTTCTCTCAACCTTCCAGCATCGTAGCTTTGAGCTGGCGGATAACGGCATCGTCTTTACGCCGCAAAGCGATCTGGTGATCCTCAACTATATCGCCAATTACATCATTCAAAACAATGCGATAAATCAGGATTTCTTCAGCAAATACGTCAACCTGCGTAAAGGGACGACCGACATCGGTTATGGTCTGCGTCCAACGCATCCGCTGGAAAAAGCGGCGAAGAATCCGGGCTCCGACGCCTCTGAGCCGATGAGCTTCGACGAGTACAAAGCGTTTGTCGCGGAGTACACGCTGGAGAAAACCGCAGAAATGACCGGCGTGCCGAAAGATCAGCTGGAGCAGCTGGCGCAGCTGTATGCCGATCCGAAGAAAAAAGTGATCTCCTACTGGACGATGGGCTTTAACCAGCATACGCGTGGCGTATGGGCCAACAACCTGGTGTATAACCTGCACCTGTTGACCGGCAAGATCTCCCAGCCAGGCTGTGGTCCGTTCTCCCTGACCGGTCAGCCTTCCGCCTGTGGTACGGCGCGTGAAGTTGGGACATTCTCCCATCGTCTGCCTGCGGACATGGTGGTCACTAATGAAAAACACCGTGATATCTGCGAAAAACACTGGCAGATCCCAACGGGCACCATCCCGGCGAAAATCGGTCTGCACGCCGTAGCGCAGGATCGTGCGCTGAAAGACGGCAAGCTGAACGTCTACTGGGTGATGTGCAACAACAACATGCAGGCCGGGCCGAACATCAATGAAGAGCGTATGCCGGGCTGGCGCGATCCGCGTAACTTCGTCATCGTCTCCGATCCGTACCCGACCGTCAGCGCGCTGGCCGCTGACCTGATTCTGCCAACGGCGATGTGGGTGGAGAAAGAAGGGGCCTACGGTAACGCTGAGCGTCGTACCCAGTTCTGGCGTCAACAAATTAAAGCGCCGGGTGAAGCGAAATCAGACCTGTGGCAGCTGGTGCAGTTCGCTCGTCGTTTCAAAACGGAAGAGGTCTGGCCGGAAGATCTGCTGGCGCAAAAACCAGAACTGCGCGGCAAAACCCTCTACGACGTTCTGTTTGCCACGCCTGCGGTCAGCAAATTCCCTCTGACCGATCTGGCGGAAGACCAGCTGAACGATGAATCCCGTGAGCTGGGTTTCTACCTGCAAAAAGGGCTGTTTGAAGAGTACGCCTGGTTTGGTCGCGGACACGGCCACGATCTCGCGCCGTTCGATGATTATCACAAAGCGCGCGGTCTGCGCTGGCCGGTGGTTGATGGTAAAGAGACCCAGTGGCGTTACAGCGAAGGCCATGACCCGTATGTCAAAGCGGGAGAAGGCTACAAGTTTTACGGTAAGCCGGACGGCAAAGCGGTGATTTTCGCCCTGCCGTTTGAACCCGCCGCGGAAGCGCCGGATAAAGAGTATGACCTGTGGCTCTCTACCGGTCGCGTACTGGAGCACTGGCACACCGGCAGCATGACGCGCCGCGTGCCTGAGCTGCATCGCGCCTTCCCGGAAGCGGTGCTCTTTATTCATCCGCTGGACGCGAAAACGCGTGACCTGCGCCGTGGCGATAAGGTCAAAGTCATCTCCCGCCGTGGGGAAGTGATTTCGGTTGTCGAAACGCGCGGGCGTAACCGTCCGCCGCAGGGACTGGTGTACATGCCGTTCTTCGACGCCGCACAGCTGGTGAACAACCTGACGCTGGATGCGACGGACCCGCTCTCTAAAGAGACGGATTTCAAGAAGTGCGCCGTCAAACTGGCGAAGGTGTAACACACCATGTCCCGGTCAGCGAAACCCCAAAATGGCCGCCGCCGCTTTTTGCGCGATATGGTTCGCACGGCAGGCGGGCTGGCTGCCGTTGGCGTGGCGCTGGGGTTACAGCAGCAAACCGCTCGCGCAACGGGCGTGCGGTTGCGCCCACCGGGGGCATTGAGTGAAGACGCGTTCGCCAGCGCCTGCGTGCGCTGCGGGCAGTGCGTTCAGGCGTGTCCGTATGACACCCTGAAGCTGGCGACGCTGGCTTCGGGTTTGTCTGCCGGTACGCCTTACTTTGTCGCCCGCGATATTCCCTGCGAAATGTGTGAAGACATTCCATGCGCCAAAGTTTGCCCCAGTGGGGCGTTGGATCGAGAGATCGAATCCATTGACGATGCGCGCATGGGGCTGGCGGTACTGCTGGATCAGGAGAACTGCCTTAACTTTCAGGGACTGCGCTGCGACGTTTGTTATCGCGAGTGCCCAAAAATCGATGAGGCGATCACGCTGGAGCTGGATCGCAATATGCGCACCGGCAAACATGCGCGCTTTCTTCCCACCGTTCACAGCGACGCCTGCACCGGCTGCGGTAAGTGCGAAAAAGTCTGTGTGCTGGAACAACCGGCGATAAAAGTGTTGCCGCTGTCGCTGGCGAAAGGGGAGTTGGGGCACCACTACCGCTTCGGCTGGCTGGAGGGGAAAGATGGCAAATCGTAAACGCGATGCCGGGCGCGAAGCGCGAGCGAAAAAAGGCTGGTGGCGCAGCCATCGCTGGCTGGTTTTGCGGCGGATAAGTCAGTTTCTGGTGCTGGGAATGTTTCTCAGTGGCCCGTGGGCGGGCGTCTGGATTCTGCACGGTAACTACAGCAGTAGCTTGTTGCTGGATACCATTCCTTTAACCGACCCGCTGATAACGTTGCAAAGCCTTGCCAGCGGGCATTTACCTGCCGCCGTTGCGCTGACCGGCGCCGCCATTATTACGGTGCTGTATGCCCTGGCAGGAAAGCGATTATTTTGCAGTTGGGTCTGTCCGCTGAACCCAATTACCGATTTTGCGAACTGGCTACGCAGAAGGTTTGACCTGAATCAGTCCGCAACGATTCCGCGTCATATACGGTACGTCCTTCTGGTTGTCGTGCTGGTGGGATCGGCGCTAACCGGAACGCTACTGTGGGAATGGATAAACCCGGTTTCCCTGCTGGGGCGTAGCCTGGTGATGGGATTCGGTAGCGGCGCACTGCTGATTATCGCTCTGTTTTTATTTGATTTACTGGTCGTTGAACACGGCTGGTGCGGACATATCTGCCCTTTGGGCGCGTTGTATGGCGTGCTGGGAAGTAAAGGCGCGCTAACGGTGGCGGCGAAAGATCGCGAGAAATGTAACCGCTGTATGGATTGTTTTCATGTTTGCCCGGAACCGCACGTCCTGCGTGCGCCGGTGCTGGATGAGCAAAGCCCGGTGCAGGTCACCAGCCGCGATTGCATGACGTGCGGTCGCTGCGTGGATGTCTGTTCTGAGGACGTATTTACAATAACAACACGATGGAGTTCGGGAGCGAAATCATGAAAAGCCATGACCTGAAGAAAGCGCTGTGTCAATGGACGGCCCTGCTTGCCCTGGCGGTGAGTGGTGCGGTTTGGGCAGCAAACGGAGTGGATCTGAGCCAGTCGCCGGAAGTTTCGGGGACGCAGGAAGGGGCGATTCGCATGCCGAAAGAGCAGGAACGTATGCCGCTGAACTATGTTAATCAGCCGCCGATGATCCCGCATAGCGTTGAAGGTTATCAGGTAACGACCAATACCAACCGCTGCCTGCAATGTCATGGTGTGGAAAGCTACCGTACGACCGGCGCGCCGCGTATTAGCCCAACGCACTTTATGGACAGCGACGGCAAAGTCTTAGGCGAAGTCGCGCCGCGTCGTTACTTCTGTTTGCAGTGCCATGTGCCGCAGGCGGATGCCGCGCCGATCGTGGGTAATACCTTTACCCCGTCGAAAGGTTACGGGAAATAAGAGGTCACTATGGAAAATTCTAACCGTAAACCTGGCGTGATTAAGCGGGTCTGGCAATGGTGGCGTCGCCCCAGCCGCCTGGCGATCGGCACGTTGCTGTTAATCGGTTTTGTTGGCGGCATTATTTTCTGGGGCGGTTTCAACACCGGGATGGAAAAGGCCAACACCGAAGAGTTCTGTATCAGCTGCCACGAAATGCGCAACACCGTCTATCAGGAATACATGGAAACCGTGCACTACAACAACCGCAGCGGTGTTCGCGCCACCTGTCCTGACTGTCACGTTCCGCACGAGTGGGGCCCGAAAATGATCCGTAAGATCAAGGCCAGTAAAGAGCTGTACGGGAAGGTGTTCGGCATTATCGATACTCCGCAGAAGTTTGAAGATCACCGCCTGACAATGGCGCAGAGCGAGTGGCGACGGATGAAAGACACCAATTCGCGGGAGTGCCGTAACTGCCACAACTTCGAATTTATGGATCTCACCGCTCAGAAAGGCGTTGCCGCCAAAATGCACGACCAGGCAGTGAAAGAGGGGCAAACCTGTATCGACTGCCACAAAGGGATTGCGCATAAACTCCCGGATATGCGCGAAGTGAAACCGGGCTTTTAATAATGAGTGGGTATGCTTGAAGCCAGAGAACTGCTCTGCGAGCGGGATGACAGAATACTGTTCAGTGGGCTGTCGTTTCGCGTGAACGCAGGGGAATGGGTACAAATTACCGGGGGCAACGGCGCGGGGAAAACCACCCTTTTGCGGTTGCTCACCGGGCTGGCGCGCCCCGACGCAGGGGAAGTGTGCTGGCAAGAGCAGGCGTTGCACCGCGTGCGCGACAGCTACCATCAAAATCTGTTGTGGATTGGACATCAGCCGGGGATTAAAACCCGGCTTTCGGCGTTGGAGAACCTGCGCTTTTTCCACCATGACGGCGATACGGCGCAGTGTCTGGCCGCGCTGGCGCAGGCGGGGCTGGCCGGATACGAAGACATCCCCGTCAACCAGCTTTCCGCTGGACAGCAACGGCGCGTGGCGCTGGCGCGTCTGTGGCTGACCCGCGCGACGCTCTGGATCCTCGACGAGCCGTTTACCGCCATTGATGTCAATGGCGTTGAGCGCCTGACGCAGCGCATGGCTGAACATACACAGCAGGGCGGGATCGTCATCCTCACCACACACCAGCCGCTGAATGTCGCGACTGACAAAATACGGCGCATCGCGCTGACCGGCGAGAGGGTAGCGCAATGATGTGGCAAATCTTTCGTCTTGAGCTGCGCGTGGCGTTTCGTCATAGCGCGGAAATCGCTAACCCGTTGTGGTTTTTTCTGATTGTTATCACGCTTTTCCCACTGAGCATTGGCCCGGAGCCGCAGCTGCTGGCGCGCATTGTTCCCGGCATTATCTGGGTGGCGGCGTTGCTCTCCTCGCTGCTGGCGCTGGAGCGTCTGTTTCGCGATGACTTACAGGACGGCAGCCTGGAGCAACTGATGCTCCTGCCGCTGCCGTTACCGGCGGTGGTGCTGGCGAAAGTGATGGCGCACTGGGTGGTGACCGGTCTGCCGCTGCTGATCCTCTCTCCGCTGGTGGCGTTATTGCTGGGAATGGATATGTACGGCTGGCAAATCATGGCGCTGACTCTGCTGCTTGGCACGCCGACCCTGAGTTTTCTTGGCGCGCCGGGCGTGGGGTTAACGGTGGGCCTGAAGCGCGGCGGCGTATTGCTGAGCGTGCTGGTGCTGCCGCTGACCATTCCGTTACTGATTTTCGCCACTGCGGCGATGGATGCGGCCTCCATGCATTTGCCCGTTGAGGGATACATGGCGATTTTGGGCGCGTTGCTGGCGGGCAGCGCAACGTTAAGCCCTTTTGCTACGGCGGCAGCGTTACGTATCAGCATGCAGTAGCGCGGTCTTTGACTGGCGACAAACTGTAGGATGCCGGATGACGTTACGCTTATCAGGAAAGTCTGTAGGTCTGATAAGGCGTCTTTGCCATCATCCGGCATAACTGAAGTTTCATTCGTTTTGATTGAATCTGGTGACTGAACTATGTGGAAAACACTTCATCAACTGGCGATTCCCCCACGGCTTTATCAGGTCTGTGGCTGGTTCATCCCGTGGCTGGCGATAGCCAGCGTGGTGGTGCTGGCGGCGGGTTGGGTCTGGGGATTTGGCTTCGCGCCTGCGGATTATCAGCAGGGGCAAAGCTACCGCATCATCTACCTGCATGTCCCGGCGGCGATCTGGTCGATGGGGATTTACGCCTCGATGGCGGTCGCCGCATTCATCGGTCTGGTCTGGCAAATGAAAATGGCTAACCTGGCGGTGGCGGCGATGGCGCCTGTTGGCGCGGTGTTTACCTTTATCGCGCTGGTTACCGGTTCCGCCTGGGGAAAACCGATGTGGGGAACCTGGTGGGTATGGGACGCGCGATTGACCTCTGAACTGGTGCTGTTGTTCCTGTACGTCGGGGCGATAGCGTTGTGGCACGCCTTTGACGATCGCCGCCTGGCGGGGCGCGCAGCGGGCATTCTGGTGCTGATTGGCGTTGTTAATTTGCCGATCATCCACTACTCGGTGGAGTGGTGGAATACGCTACATCAGGGATCAACTCGTATGCAGCAGAGCATTGACCCGGCGATGCGCGCGCCGCTGCGCCTGGCGATTATCGGTTATCTGCTGCTGTTTATCACGCTGGCGCTGATGCGGATGCGTAACCTGATTTTGTTAATGGAAAAACGTCGCCCGTGGGTGAGTGAACTGATTTTAAAAAGAGGCCGCCAATGACCAGCGCATTTGCATCCTGGAGTGATTTCTTTGCTATGGGCGGTTACGCCTTTTATGTCTGGCTGGCGGTTGTGATGACCGTAATCCCGCTGGCGGCGCTGGTGGTGCATACCGCCATGCAGCACCGCGTGATTTTGCGCGGTGTGGCGCAGCAGCGAGCGCGTGAAGCGCGGATGCGTGCGGCGCAGGCGCAGCGGGAGGCGGCATGAATATCCGTCGTAAAAATCGTTTGTGGATAGCCTGCGCGGTGCTGGCCGGTTTGGCTCTGACTATCACGCTGGTACTTTATGCGCTGCGTTCCAATATCGACCTGTTCTATACGCCAGGCGAAATTCTCTACGGTAAACGCGAAACGCACCAACTGCCTGAAGTGGGGCAACGCCTGCGCGTCGGCGGCATGGTCATGCCCGGAAGCGTGAAGCGCGACCCGGATTCGCTGAAAGTGAATTTCAGCATCTACGACGCCGAAGGCGTGGTGGATGTGACGTACGAAGGCATTCTGCCGGACCTGTTCCGCGAAGGGCAGGGCGTGGTGGTGCAGGGGGAACTGGGCGAGAAAAACCATGTGCAGGCGAAAGAGGTGCTCGCCAAACATGATGAAAACTATACCCCGCCGGAAGTTGAAAAAGCGATGCAGGAAAACCATCGTCGCCCGGAAAGCGTTTATAAGGATAAAGCATCATGATGCCTGAAATTGGCAACGCGCTGCTGTGTCTCGCACTCGGCGTGGCGCTGCTGCTGTCCGTTTATCCGCTGTGGGGCGTGGGGCGCGGCGATGTGCGCATGATGGCCTCGGCGAGGCCATTCTCCTGGCTGCTGTTTATCCTGGTGATGGGCGCGTTTCTGGTGCTGATCAATGCCTTCGTGGTGAATGATTTTACCGTTACCTATGTCGCCAGCAACTCCAACACGCAACTGCCGGTCTGGTATCGCGTCGCCGCGACCTGGGGAGCGCACGAAGGGTCGCTTCTGCTATGGGTATTGCTGATGAGCGGCTGGACGTTTGCCGTGGCCGTGTTCAGTCAGCGGATGCCGCTGGATATCGTCGCCCGCGTACTGGCGGTGATGGGGATGGTCAGCGTCGGTTTTCTGCTGTTTATTCTGTTCACCTCCAACCCGTTTTCCCGTACGTTGCCCAACTTTCCGATTGAAGGGCGCGACCTGAACCCGCTGTTGCAGGACCCGGGGCTGATCTTCCACCCGCCGCTGCTCTATATGGGCTATGTCGGTTTCTCGGTGGCGTTCGCGTTCGCGATCGCCGCGCTGATGAGTGGGCGTCTGGACAGCACCTTTGCCCGCTTTTCCCGTCCCTGGACGCTGGCCGCATGGGTATTCTTAACGCTGGGTATCGTGCTTGGCTCTGCCTGGGCCTATTACGAGCTGGGCTGGGGCGGCTGGTGGTTCTGGGACCCGGTGGAAAACGCCTCATTTATGCCGTGGCTGGTGGGCACCGCGTTGATGCACTCCCTGGCGGTGACTGAACAGCGCGCCAGCTTCAAAGCCTGGACGCTTCTGCTTTCAATATGCGCCTTCTCACTCTGCCTGCTCGGTACTTTCCTGGTGCGTTCTGGCGTGCTGGTGTCGGTGCATGCTTTTGCCTCCGATCCATCGCGCGGGATGTTTATTCTCGCCTTTATGGTACTGGTGATCGGCGGTTCGCTGCTGCTGTTCGCGACGCGCGGACACAAGGTTCGCTCGCGGGTGAATAACGCGCTCTGGTCGCGTGAATCACTGCTGTTAGCCAATAACGTCCTGCTTATCGCCGCCATGCTGGTGGTGTTGCTGGGAACATTGCTGCCGTTGGTGCATAAACAGCTCGGTCTGGGCAGTATTTCAATCGGCGAACCGTTCTTTAATACCATGTTCACCTGGCTGATGGCGCCGTTCGCGCTGCTGCTGGGCATCGGGCCGCTGGTTCGCTGGGGACGTGACAGACCGCGCAAATTGCAGCGGTTGTTGGTTATCGCGCTGGTGAGCACGTTAGTGCTGTCGATGCTGCTGCCGTGGCTGTTTGAAGACAAGATTGCCGCCATGACGGTGGTCGGGCTGGCGATGGCGTGCTGGGTATTTGTGCTGGCGGTAGCGGAAGTCGCGCAGCGCGTTTCGCGCGGTACGAAAATGACGCTCAGCTACTGGGGAATGGTCGCCGGGCACGTTGGGCTGGCGGTGACGATTGTCGGCATCGCGTTTAGCCAAAACTACAGCGTGGAACGTGATGTCCGCATGAAAGCGGGCGACAGCGTCAGCATCCACGACTATCAATTCACCTTCCGTGAAGTGAAGGAGATTACCGGCCCGAACTATCGCGGCGGGGTGGCGATTATTGGCGTGACGCGGGAAGGTAAAGCAGAAGCGACGCTGCATGCGGAAAAACGTTTTTATAACAGCACCAGCTCAATGATGACGGAAGCGGCGATCGATGGCGGGATCACCCGCGATCTGTATGCCGCTCTCGGCGAAGAGCTGGACAATGGCGCATGGGCGGTGCGCCTGTATTACAAACCGTTTATCCGCTGGATCTGGGCGGGAGGGCTGTTGATGGCGCTTGGCGGGTTGTTCTGCCTGTTTGATCCGCGCTATCGCCAGCGTTCATGCCCGCAAAAAACCGCGCCGGAGGCTGTATGAAGCGCAACGTACTGTTAATACCTTTCGTCATTTTTCTGGTTATTGCGGCGGCGTTGCTGTGGCAGCTGGCGCGTAATGCGGAAGGGGACGATCCGACGAATCTGGAATCGGCGCTGATTGGCAAACCGGTGCCGACCTTCCGTCTCGAATCGCTGGAAAATCCTGGTCAGCATTATCAGGCAGACGTGCTAACGCAGGGGAAACCGGTGCTGCTCAACGTGTGGGCGACCTGGTGCCCGACCTGCCGCGCTGAACATCAGTATCTGAATCAGTTGTCTGCGCAGGGAATTCGCGTGGTTGGTCTGAATTACAAAGACGATCGCCAGAAAGCGATTACCTGGCTGAAAGAGTTAGGGAATCCTTATGCGTTAAGCCTGTTTGATGGCGACGGTATGCTTGGGCTGGATCTGGGCGTTTACGGCGCGCCGGAAACCTTTCTGATCGACGGCAAAGGGATCATTCGTTATCGCCATGCAGGCGATCTGAACGCCAGGGTATGGGAAAGTGAAATAAAACCGCTCTGGGAGCAGTACAGCAAGGAGGCCGCGCAATGAGATTCTTACTGGGCGTGCTGATGCTGGTGATCTCCGGCTCGTCGCTGGCTGCCATTGATGTTATGCAGTTCAAAGATGAAGCGCAGGAGCAGCAGTTCCGCCAGCTCACCGAGCAGCTGCGCTGCCCGAAATGCCAGAACAACAGCATTGCGGACTCTAACTCGATGATTGCCACCGACCTGCGTCAGAAGGTTTATGAACTGATGCAGGAAGGTAAAAGCAAGCAGGAGATCGTTGATTACATGGTGGCGCGCTACGGTAACTTCGTCACCTACGATCCGCCGCTGACACCGCTTACCGTGCTGTTGTGGATCTTGCCGATCGCCGCTATTGGCGCTGGCGGCTGGATTATCTTCGCCCGTTCGCGGCGGCGCGTACGTGTAAAACAGGAAACCTTTTCTGATGAGGTGACGCCGAAGGGACGCCAGGCAGGATTATGGCTGTTTGCTCCCGGGGTTGTGATCGCGCTGATTGTCGGGGCGGTAAGTTACTACCAGACCGGTAACTATCAGCAGGTAAAAATCTGGCAACAGGCTACGGCGCAGACGCCAGCGCTGCTGGAGCGCGCGCTGGACCCTGACGCGCAGCCGCTGAATGAAGAAGAGATGACACGCCTGGCGCTTGGTTTACGTACCCGACTGCAAAGCGATGCTGGCAATGTGGAAGGCTGGATTATGCTTGGGCGTATCGGCATGGTGCTGGGGAACGCCAGCACGGCGACGGAAGCGTATGCCAATGCGTACAGACTGGACCCCAAAAATAGCGATGCCGCATTAGGGTATGCGGAAGCGCTGACCCGTTCTTCCGATCCTGATGATAATCGTCGGGGAGGGGAGCTGTTGCGCCAGCTGGTGAGAAGCGATCATGCCAACATTCGGACGTTGAGTATGTATGCGTTTAATGCCTTCGAGCAGCAGCGTTTCGGCGAGGCGGTTGCGGCCTGGGAGATGATGCTGAAATTGCTGCCCGCCAATGATTCCCGCCGGGCAGTGATTGAACGCAGTATTAAGCAGGCATTAGCGCAGCTTTCGCCGCAGGCGGAATAAATGAGTGTGGCAAGGCCGGATGGTACTTGCCACGCGACTTGTAGGCCCGATAAGCGTAGCGCCATCGGGCATATCTTGTTACTGCATTCCGCGTGTTTGTAAAAAGAGAATGGTCGCCGCGACGCGCGAGCGCACGTTCAGCTTTCGCAGTAAATTACGAATATGCACCTTAACCGTCTGCTCAGAAATATTCAGCACGGAGGCAATCTGTTTGTTCGACAGTCCCTGAGCCAGTTCGTGCAGCACGTCCAGTTCGCGTTCAGTGAGCACGCTAAAGGGATCTTCCTCTGCGCCAAACAGTTCCCGTTCGCGCAGGTATTCGCTGACGCGATCGCTGAATACCTTGCCGCCGTTGGCGCCAGCACGAATCGCTTCCAGCAGCACTTCCGGGTCGCTGTCTTTCAGTAAATAGCCGTCCGCTCCGGCATCAATCAGCGCGTACACGTCACTGGCAGAGTCGGAAACCGTCAGGATAATGATCTGTGCGGTGACGCCATCCCGACGCAGCGCATTCAGCGTATCAAGCCCGCTCAGGCCTTTCATATTCAGGTCAAGCAGGATCAGATCAAGATCGAGACGGCTTGCCAGATCGATAGCACTCGCCCCATCGCCAGCTTCGGCAACGACATTAAATGCGGTATCCAGTTCCAGTAATTGACGAATACCTCGTCGCATAAGTGGATGATCGTCCACAATAAGCACCTGAAAAGGCGTTGCTTCAGGCATACTATTCTCCTGAGTACATACTCGTATCATTATTGTTTTTAGCGCGAAAATCGTCCAGATTCATCGCGTTGATGAGAGAATAAATTTTACCCTATTTTGGGCATGGGTAAGTAGTAAAACCTTTTGATTATGCGGTGTTAGCACGGTACTGGAAGAGAACGGCAGGCATAAAAAAACCAACCGTAAGAGGTTGGTTTTTCTAAGGGATTTTGGTCGGCACGAGAGGATTTGAACCTCCGACCCCCGACACCCCATGACGGTGCGCTACCAGGCTGCGCTACGTGCCGACTTGTGGATGCCAATACTACCGCTTTCCACCACGAATGCAAGGGGATGTCTTGCTAACTGATTTATAATTAATCAGTTAGCAATGAATCGTTTCTCGTCGGTCAGTACCTGCAACAACAGGCTCAGCTGCGGCTTCTGGTCTTTGATCTTCTCGCCGTGTAGATCGTATGTCTGATAGGTGCCGTTATTGTTCAGTACCAGCGTCATTTCCGGCGTGGTAATCGCCAGCGTACTGCCGTCCGCCGCGGTCACCCAGTAATGGCGGCGCGTGGCGTTGAACAGATCCTGTCCCTGCGAGTACTCATTGGCTGGCGTACTGACGTGCAACAGTCGCTGCATCAGCGTCGTCATCAAATCCGTATGGTCGGTCAGAGTGTTGATTCGCTGCGCTGGCGTGCCCGGCCAGTGAATGATCAACGGTACTTGCAGATGGCCGCGAGACCAGGCGAAATGGCTCTCTTCCTGCGCTAACGGTACGCCGCGACCGCCCGTAATGATCACCACGGTGTTGTTGAGTTTCCCTGCGTCACGCAGTGCGCTGAGCACCCGGTTAATCTGGGCATCCACGTTCTCTGCGGCGCGGGCATACCGTTTCGCAAAGTCTTTCTGGTTGCTGTCGTCAACGTTTGTGCCGTTGAAGGAAACCCATGAGAACCAGCGGTTATCTTCCTGGGCGTAACGTCCTAACCAGTTAATCCACTGGCTCGCCGTCTGCTCGTCGGACTGCGTTTGCACGGTTGGCATGGAGAAGTCTGACAGCAGCGCCTGGCGGTAGAGCGGGCTGGTGAAGCCGTCAGAAGAGAATAGCCCTAACTGATAGCCTTGCTGGTTCAGCGCCGAGATCAGCGCGGCAGGCGTTCTGGTCGACAGAATACCGTCCATATAGCTGGGCGATACGCCATAGAACAGACCAAATATCCCATTGTCAGACGTGTTGCCTGAACTCATGTGGCGCGTGAACGACGTATTCTGTTCGGCGAATGCGGCCAACGCGGGCATCTGTTTTTCATAGCGGGAGTAGTTCAGCGCGTCGACCGTAATTAACAGTACGTTCTGGCCGGTACCCATGTCGCGATATTGCAAATCGCTCAGCGGATACTGAACGGAAACGGCTTCCGGGTTGCCTTGTTCCACCAGACGGCGCTGATACTCCTGCGCATCCAGCAGACCGTGTTTTTCCAGAAAACGGCGCGCCGTCATCGGGTATGACAGCGGTAAATTCGCGCGCTGCATGGTGATTGGGCGATAGAAGTTGGCGTCTGCCCAGATATACACCACATGCGAAGCGATAAATGAGACGAAAAAGAACGCGGCAAGCGGTTTGGCGAAATGGCGACGTCGCGTCAGGCTGCGCAGCTTTTGCCAGCTCCAGGTCGCAAACAGCATTTCGATTAACAGGATGACCGGCACGCTAATAAACATCAGCTGCCAGTCGCGCGCCATCTCGTTCTGATCGGGGTTAATGACCAGTTCCCAGACAATGGGATTCAGGTGCAGGTGGAAGCGGGTAAAAACTTCGCTGTCGATCAGCAACAGCGTCATGCCCGCCGTTGCCAGGATGGCTGACAAAAAACGCATCAGCCGCTGGGACATGACAATAAATGTCAGAGGAAACAGGATCAGCAGGTAGGCGGCGAACACCAGAAAGCTGAAGTGCCCGACAATGCTCAGGTACGAGTAAATACGTCCTGCGAGCGTTGTCGGCCAGTCTGCGACAAACAGGTAACGGCTACCGAGCACTATGGCCAGCAGAATGTTGAACAGTGCAAACCAGTGCCCCCAGCTAACCATCTGGGAGACTTTTTCACGGTAGCGCTGACGATGAGTTACCATAAATAGCCGTTCGTTTCCCTTAATGCGCTTTGTCGTCGTTAATTGAAGACTGTAATGCGCGGGCAAAAGAGTTCGCAATCGCCTGGCGTTGAGCCGGTGCGATGCTGGTGTTGATAAGGTTGGTGACCATGTTTCCCAGCACCATCAGGGAAAGGTCGGTCGGTGCCTTATGTTTTTCCAGTACGTTGAGCAGGTCACTCAGTAATTGTTCAACGTGTTCGTCACTATAGCGGGAGTGTTGTGGCATAAATCGCAATCAGTTTGTTCATGAAAGGGCAACATATTACCGTAGCAACAGTTTTTTTTCTGCTTTTTTATCTCCTGTTGCGTCACCGCCCGTCAGGTGATTGAATACCGCCCGGTCATAAAGGAGAGTTTATCATGAGTCTGGATATCAACCAGATTGCCCTGCACCAGCTTATCAAACGTGATGAGCAAAATCTTGAGCTGGTCTTGCGCGATTCATTACTGGAGCCGACAACCACCGTTGTCGATATGGTGGCTGAACTGCACCGGGTCTATAGCGCCAAGAACAAAGCGTACGGCCTGTTCAGCGAAGAGAGTGAACTGGCGCAAACGCTGCGGTTGCAGCGTCAGGGCGAGGAGGATTTTCTTGCCTTTAGCCGTGCGGCGACCGGCCGTTTACGCGACGAACTGGCGAAATACCCGTTTGCGGACGGCGGTATTGTCCTGTTCTGCCATTACCGTTATCTGGCGGTGGAGTATCTGCTGGTGGCGGTGCTGAACAACTTAAGCAGCATGCGCGTGAATGAGAACCTGGATATCAACCCGACGCACTATCTGGATATTAACCATGCGGATATTGTGGCGCGTATCGATTTGACCGAATGGGAAACGAACCCGGAATCCACCCGTTATCTGACCTTCCTGAAAGGCCGGGTAGGGCGCAAAGTGGCCGATTTCTTTATGGATTTCCTGGGCGCCAGCGAAGGGCTGAACGCGAAAGCGCAAAACCGGGGGCTGTTGCAGGCGGTGGACGATTTCACCGCAGAAGCGCAGCTGGACAAAGCTGAACGTCAGAATGTCCGTCAGCAGGTGTACAGCTACTGCAATGAGCAATTGCAGTCTGGTGAAGAGATTGAGCTTGAATCGCTGTCGAAAGAGTTATCCGGCGTCAGCGAAGTCAGCTTCAGAGAATTTACCGCTGACAAAGGCTATGAGCTGGAAGAGAGTTTCCCGGCGGACCGCAGCACGCTGCGTCAGCTGACGAAATATGCCGGGAGCGGCGGTGGGTTAACCATCAACTTCGACGCCATGCTGTTAGGTGAGCGGATTTTCTGGGACCCGGCGACCGATACGCTGACGATCAAGGGAACGCCGCCAAACCTGCGCGATCAGCTCCAGCGTCGGACGTCCGGCGGTAATTAACGGTTTTGACGTTATGTGTTGTAACGCCGGATAGCGGTGCAGGCACCTTATTCGGCTTACGGTTCATCGCCTTGTCGCGCACCATAAAAAAACCCCGCCGTGGCGGGGTTTTTCTTCAACTTGTTGGCGATTACGCGCGAACGAAGTCGATGTGAGTCAGCTTCGGCTTGAACGCGTGACGCTGTACAGCCTGAGCTTTAACTTTGACTTCTTTACCGTCAACAACGATGGTCAGAACTTCGCTGTAGAACTCAGCTTTAGCTTGCATGTTCATAACCTGGTCGTGGTCCAGTTCGATAGCAATCGGGGCTTCAGCGCCACCGTAGATGATTGCCGGGAACTTGTTAGCGGCGCGCAGGCGGCGGCTCGCACCCTTACCCTGCTCTTTACGTACTTCTGCGTTGATAGTAAACATTTAAATCTCTCTTAAATAATTCCTGTTACAGGCGACCCAGCAACAGGTAAGTGATCTGCTTTGCGTATGCAAAAGCGGGCGAGATTCTATACTCAAATGGCTATCACATCAATCAAAAGTACGATTAACCGCGCAATTCATGTGCCCGCCGGAAGCGGCCTTCATAATCGAAGACTTTTTCGCGCACCTGCCAGTACTGGCCTTTCATGCGGGCGACGACAAAATCAGGGGGGCGAAGCAGCGCCTGTTGCGTCAGGATATCCGCCGCAGCGATCCAGCGTAACGGAATACCCGGCGTGCGGGTATGCGGGCGAATAAACAACTGTTCAAAGGCGGTGCGTTGGGCGGGCGTCTGCAATCGGAAGCGCTCACTCACATCGGCGCCGTCCTCATCGTAGTAGGTGATTTTCAGCCATTCGCCTTTCTCATCATGCCCGTGTTGTAACGCCATCCCGCTACAGCGCAATACCAGCGCATCTTTGAGTTTTAGCGCCGCTTTCAGCATATCGTCCGGGTCAACCAGAATCGTGTCGCACTCCCGGCAGCGCCGGGCGGCGATATCGTTTTCCGCGTTGCACTGCGGGCAGTTTTTAAAGCGGAAGCGAAAATCGCACTGTTCGCGATGCCCGTCATCATCTTCAAACCAGCCCTGGCAGCGGCGACCGAAATGCTCAATCAGCGTGCCGTCAGCGGTGGTTTTCCCCCAGAAGGTATTGGCGAACCCGCAGGCAGGGCAGAACACCTGTACGGGAACGTTGTCACTTTTGCCTTTTGGCGTGCCCACTTCCGGCGCATACAGATCGTGCGGGTTTCCGGCATAGTCGAGGATCAGACAGTCGGTTTTTCCAGGCGCAAGCCGTAGACCGCGCCCCACGATTTGTTGGTAAAGACTGACTGACTCTGTCGGGCGCAGGATAGCGATAAGATCGACATGCGGCGCGTCAAACCCGGTCGTCAGCACGGCGACGTTCACCAGATAACGAAAGCGCTGGGCTTTGAAATCGTTAATCATCACGTCGCGCTCTGCGCCCGGCGTGTCCCCGGTAATCAGCGCCGCATCATCGGCGGGCAGCAAACCCACAATCTCTTTGGCATGTTCAACGGTGGCGGCGAAAATCATCACCCCTTTGCGGGTTTGGGCAAATTCAACAATCTGGCTGATGATGTGCGGGGTCACGCGCTGCTGCTTTTTCAGCTCGCGATTGAGGTCAGCTTCGCTGAACAGGCCGTTACTCTGTGCCTGCAGGCGGCTAAAATCATACTGCACCACGGGCATATCCAGACGCTCCGGCGGCGTCAGATAACCATGCTTAATCATGTAGCGCAGCGGTAACTCATAAATGCAGTCGCGAAAGAGCGCTTTTTCGTCGCCGCGCACCATGCCGTGGTAATGAAAATGATAAATCCAGCCTTTGCCTAACCGGAAAGGGGTGGCCGTCAGGCCGAGCAGACGTAAGTGGGGATTCACTTTACTCAGGTGCGCCAGGATTTGCTGATACTGACTCTCTTCATCGTCGCCGATGCGGTGACATTCATCGACAATCAACAGCGAAAACTCGCCCTGGAAGGCGTCAAGGTTACGGGCGACCGACTGCACGCTGCCAAACACCACCTTGCCGTGGCTCTCTTTACGCTTCAGACCGGCGGCGAAAATGTCGGCCTCCAGCCCCAGCGCGCAATATTTGGCATGGTTTTGCGCGACCAGCTCTTTTACGTGCGCCAGCACCAGCACGCGCCCACGCGCCACCCGTGCCAGCTCGGCAATCACCAGACTTTTGCCTGCGCCGGTTGGCAGGACAATCACGGCAGGCGTGCGGTGGCGGCGAAAATGGTTGAGCGTGGCATCCACGGCTTCTTGCTGGTAAGGACGAAGTGTAAAAATCATGGTCTCACTACGATGAACGGTACAGGGAATAGTATGCCATGAATCATTTCCCTTGAGCGATGGTTAGAGCCCGTTATACTGGATGGACAACGGCTTCATTTTTCGGGCGTTATGCCCGATTTCCGTATTATTACAGGCAAAATCAAACTCATGCGACTTGATAAATTTATCGCTCAGCAACTCGGCGTCAGCCGTGCTATTGCCGGGCGTGAGATTCGTAGTAACCGTGTTATCGTCGATGGCGAAATCATCCGAAACGCGGCGTTTAAACTCCTGCCAGAACATAATGTCGAGTACGATGGCAACACGCTGGTTCAGCAAAATGGCCCGCGCTACTTTATGCTTAATAAGCCTCAGGGCTATGTCTGTTCAACGGACGACCCGGATCATCCCACGGTACTCTATTTCCTTGATGAACCTGTCGCGTACAAGCTGCATGCCGCCGGGCGGCTGGATATCGACACCACGGGACTGGTGTTGATGACGGATGATGGCCAGTGGTCGCACCGGATCACCTCTCCGCGCCATCATTGTGAGAAAACCTATCTGGTCACGCTGGAATCGCCGGTAGCTGCGGATACCGCCGAACAGTTTGCCAAAGGCGTGCAACTGCATAATGAGAAAGATCTCACCAAACCGGCCGTGCTGGAGGTGATCACCCCGACGCAGGTGCGTCTGACTATTAGCGAAGGGCGCTACCACCAGGTGAAGCGGATGTTCGCCGCCGTGGGGAACCATGTTGTCGAACTGCACCGCGAACGCATCGGCGCAATTGTGCTGGATGACGACCTCGAACCTGGCGAGTATCGCCCGTTGACCGAAGAAGAAATCGCCAGCGTCGGTTTATAGACCCGGTGAGCCAGGCGCTTTACGTCCCGCTAAATTCAGGAGTTCATTTGTGACCACCCGGCAGCACTCATCCTTTGCCATTGTTTTTATCCTTGGCCTGTTAGCCATGCTGATGCCGCTGTCGATTGATATGTATCTTCCGGCGCTGCCGGTGATTTCTGCCCAGTTTGGCGTACCGGCGGGCAGCGCCCAGATGACCCTCAGCACCTATATTCTGGGGTTCGCCGTGGGGCAGCTTATTTACGGCCCGATGGCGGACAGTCTCGGGCGCAAGCCGGTGATCCTCGGCGGGACGCTGGTGTTTGCGGCGGCGGCGGTGGCATGCGCGCTGGCGCAGACTATCGACCAGTTGATCATCATGCGTTTCTTCCACGGTCTTGCCGCCGCTGCGGCGAGCGTGGTGATCAATGCTCTGATGCGCGATATCTACCCGAAAGAAGAGTTCTCCCGCATGATGTCATTCGTCATGCTGGTGACGACAATCGCGCCGCTGATGGCGCCGATTATTGGTGGGTGGGTTCTGGTGTGGTTGAGCTGGCATTACATCTTCTGGATTCTGGCGGTGGCAGCGATTCTGGCATCGGTGATGATCTTCTTGTTGATTAACGAGACACTTCCCGTTGAACGCCGTCAGCCGTTCCATATTCGTACCACGATAGGGAACTTTGCCTCGCTGTTCCGACACAAACGCGTACTGAGCTATATGCTGGCCAGCGGATTTAGCTTTGCGGGAATGTTCTCGTTTCTCAGCGCCGGCCCGTTTGTGTACATCGAGATTAACCATGTGTCGCCGCAGCATTTTGGCTATTACTTTGCGCTGAACATTGTGTTCTTGTTTGTGATGACCATTATCAACAGCCGCTTCGTGCGCCGGGTTGGGGCGTTGAATATGTTCCGTACCGGGCTATGGATTCAGTTTGTGATGGCGGCCTGGATGGTATTCAGCGCGCTGTTTGGCGTGGGCTTTTGGGCGCTGGTGGTTGGCGTCGCGGCGTTTGTCGGATGCGTTTCTATGGTCTCTTCAAACGCGATGGCCGTTATTCTGGATGAATTTCCGCATATGGCGGGCACCGCCTCGTCGCTGGCCGGTACGTTCCGGTTTGGCATTGGCGCGATTGTCGGGGCGCTGCTGTCGCTGGCAACCTTTACCTCCGCCTGGCCGATGATTTGGTCGATTGCTTTCTGCGCAACCTGCTCCATTCTCTTCTATCTCTACGCCAGCCGTCCGAAAAAACGGTGATCTAATACACAACATGGAAGCCGGAAGGCTTCCTTTGTTGACGTACATCAACGTCAAATCCATCATTTTTTCCATTTATGTTTATTTTATGTAAAATCAATTTATGTAAAAAGTCACATCATTGTAGTTAAAAAGGTTGAGTTAGATCGCAGAAACGGGTACATATAGCCCGCAAATACGTCCGGCACTGGCAAAAAATATTTTAATAACGGGCTGTACAGGCCGCTCAGACCAGGGATGTAAGCGTTTTCGATCTGTTTAAGGACGGGTTGTCAATGATGTGTTAATATGGATGTAAATAAATTGTGAAGTGAATGTGCTTCCGGGGAAAGAAAGTGACTACATTACAACTCTCAATCATTCATCGTTTACCGCAGAACTATCGGTGGTCAACGGGTTTTGCAGGTTCAAAAGTTGAACCGATTCCGCAAAACGGGCAGAACACAGAAAACAGTCTGGTGGCGCTCAAACTCCTGAGTCCCGATGGCGACAGCGCATGGCCGGTGATGCATACACTTAGCCAGGCGCTTAGCGACATCGAAGTGCCTTGCTCCGTTCTGGAGTGCGAAGGCGAGCCGTGCCTGTTTGTTAATCGTCAGGACGAATTTGCCGCGACCTGCCGCCTGAAAAATTTCGGCGTAGCGATAGCGGAACCCTTTTCGAACAACAATCCTTTTTGAGCGTCAGCTTAGCGCGAGCAACTGACGCGTATACTCCTGTTGCGGAGCGGTAAAGACACGCTCACATTGCCCCTGTTCCACCACTTCTCCTTGTCGCAGTACAATGACCTGATGGCATAATGCGCGCACAACATGCAGATCGTGGCTGATGAAAATGTAAGCCAGGCGATGCTTTTGTTGTAAAGATTTCAACAGCGCCAGGATTTGTGCCTGAACCGTTCTGTCCAGCGATGATGTCGGTTCATCCAGAATAATCAGCGACGGTTTCAGTATTAGCGCCCTGGCGATAGCGATACGCTGGCGCTGGCCGCCGGAAAATTCCGCCGGGTAACGATGGCGCGTCTCAGCATCCAGACCCACTTCCTTCATGACGGCGATAACCTGTTCTTCGCGCTGCCCGGCAGAAAGGGCCGGTTGATGAACGCGTAAGCCTTCTTCAATAATTTGCAGTACGTTGAGGCGGGGGTTCAGCGATGAGTTCGGGTCCTGAAATACCACCTGAATACGGTGACGAACCGGCAGCAACTGACGGCGGGTTAAATTTTGCAACGGCTGGCCGTCAAAAGTGATGCTGCCCTGCGAACGAATCAACCGCAGTAAGGCCAGGCCGGTGGTGCTTTTCCCTGACCCGGACTCACCGACCAGCCCCAGCGTTTCACCAGGTCGAAGCGCGAAACTCACCTCGTTAACCACGACGTTATGATCCACCACGCGTTTCAGAACTCCTTTTCGAATCGGGAATGCGACGCGAAGCTGGCTCACTTCCAGCAGCGGCGACGACTCACCGGGCAATGGAACCGGAGAGCCGGTGGGTTCGCTGTTCAGCAACTTCTGCGTATAGGGATGCTCAGGCGCGCTAAGCAACGGCAACGCACGGTTTTGCTCCACGCATCGTCCGTTTTGCATCACCGCCACGGCGTCCGCCAGTTTTTTCACAATGCTGAGATTATGGGTGATAAACAGCATACCCATATTCAGTTCGCGTTGCAGTTCACGCAGCAGTTGCAGGATTTGCGCCTGTACGGAGACATCCAGAGCGGTCGTGGGTTCATCGGCGATTAACAGTTCAGGATGCGTGAGCAACGCCATTGCGATCATCACGCGCTGGCGTTCACCGCCTGAGAGCTGATGGGGATAATCGCTCAGCCGTTTCGCAGCCTGACGAATCCCTACGCGATCCAGGCAGCTCAGGATTTCGGCCCTGGCGGCCTCACGGCGCATTCTCCGGTGCAGGGACAGCACTTCGTAGAGCTGTTTTTCCAGCGTATGCAACGGATTTAGCGATACCATCGGTTCCTGAAAAATCATGGCGATTTTATTGCCCCGTACGCCGCGCAGCGTCTGCTCGCTGGCGTGGAGCAATGACTCGCCATGAAAACGGATATCGCCCGCGAGATACACCGCAGGCGGAGAGGGCAGCAACCGCAGAATCGACAGCGCGGTGACGCTTTTACCGGAACCGGATTCGCCCACCAGCGCCAGCGTTTCGCCTGCGTCAACCTGTAGAGAGATGTCGTTAACAACCGTGCGCACGTTCTCCTGATGGCGAAAACCTACCGATAAATTCTCAATAGTTAACAGAGGATGCGTCATCTTATACCGCCTTGTTGGGATCAAACGCGTCGCGTACTGCTTCGCCAATAAAAATCAGCAGCGACAATAACACCGCGACGGACAGGAACGCGGTGATCCCAAGCCACGGCGCCTGCAAATTATTTTTACCTTGCAGGAGTAATTCGCCGAGGGAAGGGGAACCGAGCGGCAGGCCAAATCCGAGAAAATCCAGCGACGTCAATGTGGTAATCGAGCTGCACAAAATGAACGGTAAAAAGGTCAGCGTGGCGACCATCGCGTTGGGCAGCATGTGACGCAGGATAATGCTGCGATCGCTGACGCCCAGCGCCTGCGCGGCGCGGATGTAGTCGAAATTGCGTGTGCGCAGGAATTCCGCGCGAACCACCCCGACCAGGCTCATCCAGCCAAACAGGACGGTAATAGCCAGCAGCCACCAGAAATTGGGTTGCACCACGCTTGAGAGCAGAATAATCAGAAACAGCGTCGGCATTCCTGACCACACTTCGATGAACCGTTGCCCCCACAGGTCGATTTTTCCGCCGTAATACCCCTGCAACGCGCCCGCCAGCACGCCCATTACGCTGGAACAGAGGGTAAGCATCAAACCAAACAGGATAGAGATTCGCGTGCCGTAGAGGATGCGCGCCAGCACGTCGCCGCCATTCGCATCGGTTCCCAGCCAGTTTTGTGCGGACGGCGGAGAGGGGAAGGGTTTATCAGTGGCAAAGTTGATGCTGGTGGCGCCAAAACGCACGGGCGCCCACAGCACCCATCCGTGATTTTCAAGCTGCTTTTGCAGCCAGGGGTCCTGATAATCCGCCTGCGTTGCGAACGGCCCGCCGAAATCGCTTTCGCTGTAGTTTTTGACCAGCGGAAAGTACCAGCTTCCCTCATAGCGCACCAGCAGCGGTTTATCGTTGGCGACCAGTTCGGCGCACAGACTCAGGCCAAACAGCACCAGGAAAATCCATAGTGACCAGTAGCCCCGGCGATTATGACGAAAACGCGCCCAGCGGGCCTGGTTTGCAGGGCTTAATCGCGGCATCAGCGTCCCTCAAAATCAATGCGTGGATCAACCAGCGTATAGCTGATATCGCTCAGGATATTCAGCAGCAAGCCGATCAGGGTGAAAATGTATAACGTGCCAAACATTACCGGGTAGTCGCGTGACACGGTCGCTTCGTAGCCCAGCAACCCCAGCCCGTTTAAGGAAAACATCACTTCAATGAGCAGCGAACCGGTGAAAAACATGCTGATAAAGGTGGCCGGAAAACCGGCGATCACCAGCAGCATGGCGTTGCGGAAAACGTGCTTCCACAGAATGTTTTTTTCGCTCACCCCTTTTGCGCGCGCGGTGACAACGTACTGTTTGCGGACTTCATCCAGAAAAGAGTTTTTGGTCAACATGGTCAGCGCGGCGAACCCGCCGATCACCGTCGCCAGTACCGGTAACGTGATATGCCAGAGGTAGTCGGTAATTTTCTGATACCAGGGCAGGGAATCAAAATTGGCGGATACCAGGCCGCGCAGCGGGAAGAGGTCGTAATAGCTACCGCCAGCAAAGAAAACGATCAATAAGATGGCGAACAGGAAGGCGGGGATAGCGTAGCCAACGATGATAAAAGCGCTGCTCCAGATGTCGAAACGGCTGCCGTTATATACCGCTTTGCGGATGCCCAACGGGATCGACACCAGATAAATGATGAGCGTACTCCACAATCCGAGCGTAATGGACACGGGCAGACTGTCTTTGATTAACGTCAGTACGGATGCGCTGCGAAACAGGCTGTCGCCGAAATCGAAACGAACATAGTCCCAGAGCATTTTAAAGTAGCGCTCATGAACAGGCTTATCAAAGCCGTAGCGATGCGTGATCTCCGCGATCACCTCGGGATCTAACCCACGTCCGCCGCGATAGTGGCTGTCGCTAATATTCCCTACGCCGGTCTGGGCGTGGCTGGCGCGAACGCCTTCGCTACCGGCGCCGGGCAGGGCGCCAGACTGGCCGAATTCAATGGCCGCGATCGCCTGGTCAACCGGGCCGCCCGGTGCGATCTGGACAATAAAAAAGTTGATTGTAATGATGGCCCACAGCGTCGGGATCACCAGTAACAGACGTCGAATCAGGTAGGCGCCCATTTATTCTCCCTGTCGTCTGGCGGCGGGAAGTTTTGCCGCTTTGTTGACGTCATACCACCAGGTATCCAGTCCAATGGTGTAGATCGGCCGAATGGCCGGATGGGAAAATTTATCCCACCAGGCGAGCCTGTCTTCCGCCATATACCACATTGGCAGCATGTAGTAATTCCAGGTCAATACCCGATCCAGCGCCCGCCCGAGGGGAACCAGCTTCGTTTTATCGCCCTGGGCGGCAATGATTTGGGCAATCAGTTTATCAATGACCGGGCTTTGCACGCCTGGCGCGTTATAGCTGGAGTCAATGTATTCAGACGCCCAGGATATTTGTAGATCGGAGCTGGGCCACGGCATGGCGCGCCACAGTCGCGGCATCATGTCGTAGTCGCGACTGCGCATACGGTTGGTGATTTGCGAGTTATCAACCTGGCGGATGTTCATCGTGATGCCAAGACGCTGCAAATTATGCTGCAAGGGAAGAACCCACTGGCTGTTGCCGCCTGCCGGAAGCAGCAGTTCAAAGCTCAGCGTTTTGCCGGTCGCGCTGTTAACGCGTCGCTGGCCTTTCAGTACCCATCCCTCCTCTGTGAGTAATTTATCGGCCTTCAGCAGGTTTTCCCGATCGTAGCCATCGCCATTTGAGACTGGCGGCTGATAAATCCGGGTAAAGACCTCCGGCGGCAGATCCTTTTTCATGGGCGCGAGTAAGACCAGTTCGTCCGCACTGGGGTAGTTTCTGGCGGCATACTCGGTATTCTGGAAATAGCTATTTGCCCGGCTCCAGGCATTATAAAACAATGCCTTGTTCATCCATTCGAAATCAAATGCCAGGGTTATCGCTTCACGCACGCGACGATCGTTAAATACCGGACGCTGAATATTAAAGGCCAGCCAGCGCGTATCCTGTGCGGATTCATTTTTCTGTTCGTCTTTAACGATGTAATGGTTATCAAAGTTTTTACCGGTGTAGCGCGTTGCCCAGTTTTTCGCGTCATTCTCCAGACGCAGGTCAAACGCCCCGGCCTTAAAGGCTTCAAACGCAACGTTGTCATCAAGGTAATAGTCGTAGCGGATGGTATCAAAGTTCCAGCGCCCCCGGTTTACCGGCAGGTTAGCAGCCCAATAGTTTTTTACCCGGGAATAGACAATATACTGGCCCATTTTCCACTGGGTTATGCGGTACGGGCCGCTGGCAAGAGGAGGCTTAGAGAGTGGGTCGCTGAGCTTATGATCCTTCCAGAATTTTTCCGGCATGACCGGTAAAGAAAACAGGCTGAGCATATCCTCTTTACCGGGTTTGGCTAATTCAATGCGGACGGTAAGCGGAGCGATGGCTTTGACGGTCGTGCCTTTGTACACCAGACGAAATTGCGGCACGCCCTCAGTCATAAATTTATGGAAGGTGAAGGCGACGTCGCGGGCAGTGATGGGCGAACCATCATGAAAACGGGCGCGTGGGTTGATGGTCACTTCCACCCAGGAGTAATCCTCCGCATATCGCGCGTTGTCGGCAATGAGCGGGTAGTAGCTGCCGGGTTCGTCGTCAGAGGTGGTAAAAAGCGTGTCGTAAAGCTGCTCGGTACGTGCGCCAGGATTACCGCGCATGGAATAGCGGTTGAAATTATCGAATGTCCCGGTCGCGGAAAGCGTTATCCGCCCCCCTTTTGGCGCCGCCGGATTGACATAATCGAAATGATTAAAATTGAAGGCGTATTTGGGTTCGCCAAGCACGGAAAAGGCGTAACTTTCTTTGATGGCCTGAGCCTGTACGCCAAAGCTGGCCAGGGCGACAAACAGAAGCATTACGCGAGCAATCATCGGAAAATGGTTTCCTTTTCTTATCACCTGCCACCGTCAGGCAAGCGTCAATCCTGAATAATAAGTGACGCAGCCTCTGTTGTGAATCCATTCGGGCAGAAGAGTGCCGTCACCATTTCGGCGCGGGCCGGGTATTCATCCAGTGAACGAAGTCCTCAAGCGCTAAAGGGCGGCTAATCCAGTACCCCTGGAGGAAGTTGACGCCATGATCGCGTAGCCATCGGGCCTGCTCCGGGGTTTCCACTCCTTCCGCAACGGTCAGCATATGCAGGCGCTTAGAGAGCATCAAAACCGCATCCAGAACTGGAGAGGTCACGGTTTCCGTACCAATCGCATTAATAAAGCCCCGGTCGATTTTCAGGTAGTCCAGCGTAAAGCGTTCCAGATAGATGAGGGCGCTATGGCCGGTGCCAAAATCATCAATTGCGATTTCGAATCCAGCGCAGTGCAGCCACTCAAATAATTTAGCCGCTTCATGTTGATTGAGCATATCGCGTTCGGTAATTTCCAGTACGATCTGAAAATGATGCGGCGGTAAGGATTCCGCCAGGAGACGGATGTCCTCTTTAAAGCTGTTGCTGTGCAGGTGGTCAGGCGCGATATTGATGCCAAACTTTGCCCCGACAGGCAGTACCGTCTGCAACGCGGGGGCGTCGCGCGCCACGAGTTTAAACAGATGCTGGGTGAGCGGCACAATAAGCTGCTGGGCTTCCGCATAATGAATAAACGCGTCAGGCGGGATTTCGCCTGCCGTAGGGTGACGCCAGCGTAACAGCACTTCCAGACCCGTGACCCTGAGCGTTTGGGTATCAACGACCGGTTGATAGACCACATAAAATTGTTCGCGCTTGATAGCCACCAGGATCTCTCGTCCCGGTTTCAGGCGGATAGAGCTGATGTAGTAGCAGAGCAGGGCGGCGATGATACCGCTCATACTGCCCAGCAGCAGGGCATAGCCCACGTCGTTATAGGTCCAGCTGTCTGCGTATAGCTGTATCTTCAGCGGCAGCCCTTTTATTGTCGCCTGGCGCGAAGGCGTGCCCGACAGCTCTTTCACGGTCATTAAATGCGAAGAAAACGTCGAGAGCACGGTATCGCCAATAATTAATGCGATGCCATCAAAATCTTCCTGTCGGGCGGTGTAAATAAGGTAGGGCGTCAGGTTGATATTCAGCGAGGTAAATACGCCGCTCTCTTTTAATAACGGGTTGCGATACCAAATCGCCATCGCCGGTTTATCCGGCATCATCGGCGTGCCGGGAAGTATCGCCATATCAATCTCTTTGCGGATGTCGATATTGGATACCAGGTCGGTAAGCGGCGTGTCCATCGATCCGGTTGCCGACGAGCAGAAGGCGATTTTGTCTTTGACGAGCAAAAAGGCGCGCACATTCAGGCTAAAAGCGGCGCGGGAGGTCAGCTCGGAAGAGACTTGCTGGCAGTCATTAAGCGTCAGGGGCTGTAACACATCCGTTGTGGCTTTAAGGTCGGCGAAGTAGCTCACCAGATAATGTTGTACGTCGGATATCAGCGTGTCGTATTTGACTTCACGTTTATGCCATGACATTAAAAATTGCAGGCTACTGATAAGTAACGCGACGATGACCCCTGTGAGAATGCAGGTGAGCAGGATTTTTCGCGAGGACGAGGAGGCGCGTGTGAACATAGTTACTGGTTCTACCTGAGGTAACCGAATGCGATTAAAATGCTTGATTTAAAAGACTATAACCTGGATTAAACCGCATCGTCATTCTTTTCTACAGGGATGCGATAGAACGCAAAAAAAGCACCGCCGAAGCAGTGCTTTTTATGTGTCTCGTCAGGATTGCCAAGGGATAGCGGTCAGACGAAAAATTAACTGCGGCTCAGAACCCGGCGCCCTTCGTTGTAACGTTTTTTCCAGTAAGGCTCGTTCATGCTGGAAATAATAACGCCGCTACTGGTAGACGCATGAACAAACTGGTTGTTGCCGATGTAGATGCCTACATGACGGCCCGTCGAACCGGCGCGGAACAGAACCAGATCGCCCGTGCGCAGGTTATTGCGCGAAACGGATTTGCCCATTTCCTGCTGCTCATAGGTTGAGCGAGGCAGTTCTAAACCAAATTGTTCACGGAATGTACGCTGTACAAAGCTGGAACAATCGACACCTTTTTTGGTGCTGCCGCCAAGGCGGTAACGCACGCCTTTCCAGTCAGCATACTGATCCATAATCCGCGATTTAACATCGAGGTTACGCACCATATTTTCAAATTCATCCTGAGAGGCTTGCAGTGAAGAGTTATCTCCATTGCCCACAGCATGCGTCTCAGAATGCACGTTCTTTGCGGTATTTGTAGTGCTACATGCAGAAAGCAGAACCGCCACTGCAATCGCGGGAATTCCCCGCAGGATATATCTCAAAATCGGTTGAGACCTGACCATGTTGTTTGTTTTCCCTTGAAGTCCTTAACGACAAATATCGTTATAAAAATGCCAAACGTGACGAGACTAATTACCTGCGCACAATGAGACAATTCTTTAAGGTCAAATCTGTGGCGGAACGCACAAATTTATTCGCAAAGAGAATAATTATCCAGCGAGGCAAAACGAGTTCAAGATTACCCGATCGTTGCTGCCATTGCGAGCAGTTTGGCGGGATTTTTTATAAGAAATTATGATACTGAAAGTGAATTAGTGGCATTGGCTAAATTAAACGCAAATGAGGCGAATAACAGGCAATGCGTTCATTTTCAACGGGAAGAAGATGACAGGAAGATGACGGCGGGGCGGGAAATAATCGACGATCGCCATCAGGAGTGAGAACGCTCTCTGATGACGATGTTAATTGATGTGATTTATTTGTTTAAATTTTGTTTGTTTTTACCGGGCAGATAATTATCGAAAAACCGTATCACGCGATCGCTGAACGACGTCATTAACAGCCAGGGCAATCCAATCAGCACCGTTGTCAGCGAACCGACCGCAATATCCGTGAACCAGTGGGCGCCGATCATTACGCGCGGAAAGGCAAAAACCACAAATATAATAAGGGCGATGAAACCTGCGACTTTTCCGAAATAACGCAGCATAAATGCGGAAAAAATAAGCAGCATCATTCCGTGATCGCCAGGGAAACTGTCTTTTGACGCATCCTTGGTGGGAATATGCAGGAGATCGCTGACGCGGTGAATATTTTCAAGCGTCAGCGTAGGGCTGGCGCGTTTGACCGGAATAAACGCCTGGCCTAACTGATTCACCACAACCGCAGATAAAAGCATCACCAGGCCGATGATGATAATACGCCGACGGCCCGCCGGGGTCTCTTTTAACCAGAAACTCAGCATCAGGCAGCCCATCGCCAGCAGCGCGCAACCATCAAACGCCCGGTTATTGGTGATCGCCACCAGCCAGAGAAATGCGCGGCTTTCAACCAGCTTCTGGTTAAAGAAGTGGAAAATGTTCGCGTCGAGAGGAGACCAGAATCCGTGATTGACTGGAATATACCACGACAAAAACAACGCCAGACCCGCAGCGTTAATCAGCAGTATGAGGGGATACCGGGTTTTCATTATCATCTCGCCATTCAGTAAAACGGAGGCAACCTTACGCGTCCTCGGCTAAACGAAGCTTCAACAATGCGGTCTGTAATGTGTTCCAGTCTGTTTCACGGTCTGAGATGAGTTCGATGCGGCTGTCCGGCGGCGCGACGTTTTGGGTCTCAATATGAAGATCGTCACCCTGACGATTAATACGCACCAGACCTTCCTTAATGCGCATAACGCCTTTCACTCGTCCAACCGGCGCGAGGCGCGCCCATTCGAGCAGGCCGATGGTGTCGAACACGGTATCCGCATCAAAAATCCAGCCGCAGGCCTGATGCCCCTGGCCGCTGTTCAGGCTGCGACGCCAGCGCTGTTGCGCCGGCAGGCTAAGCGCGGCGAGCCCTTTTCTTTCGGCATGCTGGTGCGTGTGGGCGGCGCTGGCGGGCAGTTCCGCCAGGTTCTGGCGCGGTAAATCCAGCAGCTGTCCGTTGATTTGCCCGTGGTCGGCATGAACCAGTTGACGATTGTCGCCGTACTGTTGCCACCAGGTTTGCAGGGCGCTTTCGCTTTCCGGCGTAGCGCGATCGGTTTTATTCGCGACGATGACATCGGCGGCAGCCAGCTGGTCGCGGAAGTTTTCGTTGGCGACGCTCTTTTCATCCAGCAGTAAACGCGGATCAAGGATGCACAGCGTGGCGCGCAGGTCGATCCACGGCTCGTAAACCGGCGCGGTTAACAAATCGAGGATCTGTTTCGGATGGCCAAGTCCTGTCGGTTCGATCAGCAAGCGGTCCGGCTTGCCCTGGCGCAGCAGGGTATTTAGCCCCACCTGCATTGGTAATCCGTTCACGCAACACATGCAACCACCGGGGATCTCTTTCAGCAATGCACCGCTGTCCGCAAGCAGTGCGCCGTCAATGCCCACTTCGCCAAATTCGTTGACCAGCACGGCCCATTTTTCCGCAGGATCTTTGTTGGCTAACAGATGAAGAATAGAGGTTGTTTTTCCACTGCCGAGAAAGCCGGTAATGAGGTTGGTTTTGGTCACGTCTGCTCCAGAATAATGATATGCCGTAACGGCTCGTGCTAATCCTGGCGAAAAAAAACGAAAAAGAGAAGGGCAGAGCGGACGAAGAATTTTTTCATCCGCTGGAAAGACAGAAATTGTTAATTTTTTAACGTATCAATGACCGCCTGATGCGCGCCATGTTGCGCAATGCGCCGCCAGGCTTGCTCAATGGCCTGCACAAACAGGGGATTTTTCACGAGATCCGTGCCGAAAACCTCCTGCAACGACAGCAGCGCGCTAACCCGCTCCGCGTCACTGCTGCTTTCAACAAGCAGGCGAATTTTTTCACTGAGCGGGTCCCGAATATCAATCGTTGCACCAGCGTCGTCCACGCCGCTGACGTAGCGCATCCAGCCTGCGACGCCCAGCGCCAGCAGCGGCCAGTCACTCCCACGCGCCAGATGTTCGCGAATGCCTTCCAGCATCCGCTGCGGTAATTTCTGGCTGCCGTCCATCGCGATTTGCCAGGTCCGGTGCTTCAGCGCCGGATTGGCGAAGCGTTCAATCAGGCTGGCGGCATAGCGGGATAAATCGACGTTGGTGATGCGCAATGTCGGCGCCTGTTCATTCATCATCAGGCGGTAAGCGGCCTCGCGAAACGCGCTGTCCTGCATACAATCGCTGATGTGCTGGAACCCGGCCAGATAGCCGAGATACGCAAGGAACGAATGGCTGCCGTTGAGCATGCGTAGTTTCATTTGCTCCCAGGGCAGCACGTCATCAACCATCTGCACGCCAGCGACTTCCCACTGCGGGCGGCCTGCCACAAAGTTATCTTCAATGACCCACTGTATAAACGGTTCGCAACTGATGGCGCAGGGATCGGCGACGCCCAGCTCGCGGGTAATTTCGTCCAGTGATTCCTCTGTGGCGGCAGGCACGATTCTGTCTACCATCGTTCCCGGGAAGCTGACGTGCTGCTGAATCCACGCCGCCAGCTCCGCCGCGCGTTTTTCCGCCATGCCCAGAACGGCGTTTTTAACCACATGGCCGTTATCCGGGATGTTATCGCAGGAGAGAACCGTGAAAGGTGACAACCCGCGCTCACGCCGACGATGCAGGGCCTCCACAAGAATCCCCGGCGCCGAGTGCGGCTCCGTGGGGTGTTGCATATCGTGAATAATGCGAGGGTTTGACACGTCGAGCGAACCGGTTGCCGGATCGATGCAATATCCTTTTTCGGTGATAGTGAGTGACACTATCGCCACCTGCGGCTCGCAGAACTTTTCGATAATATCGGCAAGCGAATCCAGCTTTGCGTTCAGACACTCCTTGACCACGCCGACGATAATCGCCTGATTGCCGTTCGCGCCTTTTTCCAGCACGGTGTACAAGTGATTCTGCTCGCGAAGCTGGCTCATCAGGCGATCGCCGCTGAACAGGCTGATCTCGCAGATCCCCCAGTCTCCGCCTTGCGCATTCAGCACTCTGTCGGTCAATAATGCCTGATGGGCGCGGTGAAACGCGCCAAAACCGAAGTGCACAATCCGGGTTTGTAGTTGTTGTCGATCGTAGCGGGGCGTCAGTACGCCTTCCGGGAGTGGGGCAGAGGCAATAGTCTTCATTAAGAACACACCTGATTAACCATTAATTAACAATGGTAGTGTAAAGTTATATGACACCAAATTGAATTGGTATGCCGAATTTATCCGGGGATTGTGAGCTGGATCAATCAATCATGCGCCCTGCGTTGACCATTTACGCGATACCTGTATGGTAGTCATCACTCAGGTAAACTAATTTGGTATAACAACTTGTGAGGTGAAGCAATGGAACAAACCTGGCGTTGGTACGGGCCTAACGATCCGGTATCGCTTGATGATGTGCGTCAGGCTGGCGCAACGGGGGTTGTGACGGCATTGCACCACATTCCGAACGGTGATGTGTGGCCGGTTGAAGAGATTAAAAAGCGCCAGGCCATTCTGGCTGAGAAAGGGCTGACCTGGTCTGTTGTCGAAAGTATTCCGGTGCATGAAGAGATTAAAACCCGCTCCGGGCAGTACCAGACCTGGATTGCAAACTATCAGCAAAGCATCCGTAATCTGGCCGCCTGCGGTATTGATACCGTGTGCTACAACTTTATGCCGATTCTCGACTGGACGCGTACCGACCTTGAATATCCGTTGCCCGATGGTTCCAGAGCGCTGCGTTTCGATCAGATTGCCTTTGCGGCTTTCGAACTGCACATCCTGAAGCGTGACGGCGCGCAAGCGGACTACAGCGAAGAAGAACAGCGCCAGGCGCTGGACTACTTCAACGCCATGAGCGCTGCGGATATCGAAAAACTGACCCGGAATATTATCGCCGGGCTGCCTGGCGCTGAAGAGGGTTATACGCTGGATCAGTTCCGTGCGCGTCTGGCGGAATATAACGGTATCAGCAAAGAGGATTTACGCGAAAATATGGCGGTATTCCTGCGTGCGATTGTGCCGGTGGCAGAAGAAGTCGGCGTGCGCCTGGCGGTGCATCCTGACGATCCGCCGCGCCCCATCCTCGGCCTGCCGCGCATCGTTTCTACCATTGAAGATATGCAGTGGCTGAAAGAAACCGTAGACAGCATTAACAACGGGTTCACCATGTGTACCGGTTCGTACGGCGTACGCGCGGATAACGACCTGGTGAAAATGATCGAGACGTTTGGCGACCGCATTCACTTTACCCATTTACGCTCAACCTGCCGTGAAGATAACCCGAAAACCTTCCACGAAGGCGCGCATTTGCAAGGGGATGTCGATATGGTCGCGGTGATTACCGCAATTCTTACGGAAGAACAGCGTCGTAAGCTGGCAGGCGATCTGCGTCCGATCCCAATGCGCCCGGATCACGGTCATCAGATGCTTGACGATCTGCATAAGAAAACCAACCCCGGCTACTCCGCTATTGGTCGTCTGAAAGGGCTGGCGGAAATTCGTGGCGTTGAACTGGCGCTGAAAAAGACCCAGTTCCGCGATTTGCTGTAACACCTGTTGGTCATAAAAAAGGACAGCCAGGGCTGTCCTTTTTTGTTGGTGCGTCGGCAACGGGCGCTTAGTCCGCGCGGCCCATGTAGCGACGTTCTTCAATGTGAATACGGATTTTTTCACCGGCGCTCAGGTATTCCGGCACCTGAATCACCAGACCGGTGCTCAGCGTTGCGGGTTTGTTGCGGGCGCTGGCTGACGCGCCTTTAATGCCCGGTGCGGTTTCCACGATTTCCAGATCAACCGTCTGCGGCAGTTCGAGCGCCAGCAACTGACCGTCCCAGGTCAGCACCTGCATATCCGGCATTCCGCCTTCAGGAATAAACAGCAGCTCTTCTTCAATCTGATCTTTGGTGAAGGTATACGGGGTATAGTCTTCTTTATCCATGAACACATATTCGTTGCCGTCGATATAAGAGAAATCGACGCCACGGCGGCTCAGGGTGACGGTATCAACGATGTCGTCGCCTTTGAAACGCTCTTCGACTTTCAGACCCGTACGGACGTCGGAAAAACGCATTTTGTACAGCGTCGCGGCACCGCGGGCGGTCGGTGACTGAATATCAATATCTTTTACAATCAGCAGCTTGCCGTTGTAGTTCAGTACCATACCTTTTTTAATTTCGTTCGCTCTTGGCATCGAAAAAATCCTGTTGTAGAGAATGTCTAAAATATCGCGTCAAACTACTCGCGCCGGGCGATTCAGGCAAGTGGAATTCACATATCCCGGATGATTTTGTGTATACTGTTCGCCCACTTTCAGTCCGGTGGCTTACGAATAGAGAATACTGTATGGAATGCCGCCCGGATTGCGGAGCATGTTGCACCGCGCCTTCAATCTCCAGCCCCATTCCGGGTATGCCTGACGGTAAACCCGCAAACACGCCGTGTGTCCAGCTTGATGAACATCAACGCTGTAAGATCTTCGGTTCGCCGCTGCGTCCAAAGGTCTGCGCAGGCCTGCAACCCAGCGCCGATATGTGCGGTCAGACAAGGGCGCAGGCAATGATCTACCTCATTGAACTGGAAACGCTTACTGCGCCTTAAACGTCTTTAATGCGTGCCAGACAAACCATCGTCGCGAGGGCCATCACCAGCGCAAACCAGAATACGGCGTGGTAATTCCAGATTTCCGCCGCAATCCCCGCCAGCGATCCGGCGATAATCCAGCCTACGCGGATGGTATTGGTATACAGCGTGGTTGCTGAACCCGCCTGGCCGGGCATCAGATCCTGAAAATAGAGCATCCCGATGCCGCCGAGAATGCCGATGTAAATTGCGTTCAGCAACTGCAAGCCGAGCAGAACGACAGGCGAGTGCGCCAGCAGCATACCCGCGTAAAAGCAGAACCCCGCCACGATGGCGATCCGCATCAGCAGGCGTTTCCCCAGACGTTTAGCAAAATAGCCTGCAATCAACATGGTGGGAATTTCCAGCCCGGCGGCAGTCCCCATCATGACGCCGGCAAGTTTTTCCGGCAGATGCAGTTCGTTAATGATAAACAGCGGCATATTAATGATATAGAGGCTGTTGGTTCCCCACATTAATGTGCAGATAACAAAGAGCAGCAGCGTATCGCGGCGATTACGGCGCGGCGCTTCAAGGGTTCCGGCAGCAAGTGGCGCATCTTTACGCATTGACGGTAAAAACAGCCAGACCATTACGCCACAGACGACAAACGCCGCCGCCGCGCTCAGGTACATCACGGTAAAGCTGAACCCCATCGCCAGCGCATAGGCCAGCGGCGGCCCGATCACCCACGCCAGCGAAACCTGGGCGCGCAATATCGAGCTGAACATCACGGCTTCGCGACCGGTGCGATCGGCATGTTCGCGGGCAAGGGCGAACATTTGCGGGTTCGCGGTCGAACCAAAACTACTCAGGAAAACGCCGACGAACAGCAAAATAAAATAGTTGCGGTTCCAGGCAAACAGTACGCAGGCCAACATGCCCAGCACACAGCAAAAAACGATCAGGCTTTTGCGATCGCCTTTTTTGTCGGAGCGCCCGGCCAGAAACTGGCTCACCAGAATGCCGATAACGGCGCTGCCGGTAAAAAAGAAGCCAACCATCCCCGGACGAGCGTGTACCTCATCCGTCAGAAAAAGACTGAGCGTCGGCGTCTGTAACGCACCGGCGATACCCGTCAGAAACGCGACGAGCAGGAATGCCGAAGACGTCAAATCAAACGTTTTTGGTGTGGCGGCAACGGGGGTGTTATGCATGTTTCTGTATCAGTGGTGTGAAGAGACGCGGAGTTTACGCTGCTCGTCAGGAAATAAACAGGTGCCCAAATCAAAATCGCCACAAAAAATCAAAATAGCATTTCAGTCTATGAAGGGAAGATGCTGACGGTGCTGAAACAGATCGTTTTACGGGCAATTCACTTCAGCATTTATTACCTGCCTGAATGAAAAGTGTGCTTTATCTCTAAATTCTGTCATCAATTTTACGACTTTACTTGCGTGCTGAAGCAGAAAGCGCAAGACTTCTTGAAACGTTTCAGCGCTATTTTGTTTTTGGTTACAAGTCAGATTAGCGCCTTTTTTCTCATGTTAGCTGAATCGTTTCAAGTTCAGCAGGAGAGGAGAACTATGTTCCAGTTATCGGTTCAGGACATTCATCCGGGCGAACAGGCCGGAAACAAAGAAGAGGCCATTCGCCAGGTTGCCGCTGCGTTAGTGCAGGCGGGCAACGTCGCAGACGGCTATGTCGACGGCATGCTGGCGCGTGAGCAACAGACATCCACTTTCCTTGGCAACGGTATCGCCATTCCGCACGGAACGACCGACACGCGCGATCAGGTGCTGAAAACTGGCGTGCAGGTGTTCCAGTTTCCGCAGGGCGTAACCTGGGGCGAAGGGCAAGTGGCCTATGTGGCGATTGGTATTGCCGCCAGCTCCGATGAGCATCTCGGGTTGCTGCGTCAGCTGACGCACGTATTAAGCGATGACGCTGTGGCTGAACAGCTGAAATCCGCCACGACGGCAGAAGAACTGCGCGCGTTGCTGATGGGTGAAAAGCAGAGCGAACAGCTGAAGCTGGATAACGACACCCTGACGCTGGATGTGACGGCCAGCGACCTGGTGACGCTACAGGCGCTGAACGCCGCGCGCCTGAAAGAAGCAGGCGCTGTGGATGCCGCGTTTGTCGCCAGAACCATCAATGAACAGCCGATGAATCTCGGCCAGGGCATCTGGCTGAACGACAGCGCGGACGGCAACCTGCGCAGCGCTATCGCTGTGAGCCGTGCGGCTACGGCGTTTGACGTAGAGGGCGAAGCGGCTGCGCTGCTGGTGACCGTCGCGATGAATGACGATCAGCCCGTCGCCGTGCTGAAGCGCCTTGGCGATCTGCTGCTGAACAATAAAGCTGACCGTTTGCTGAAAGCGGATGCCGCCACCGTGCTGGCGCTGCTGACCAGTGATGAAGCATTGACTGACGACGTGCTGAGCGCCGAATTTGTCGTGCGCAATGAGCATGGCTTACACGCCCGTCCGGGCACCATGCTGGTGAATACCATTAAACAATTTAATAGCGAAATTACCGTGGCAAACCTTGATGGAACCGGAAAACCGGCAAATGGACGTAGTTTGATGAAAGTGGTGGCGTTGGGCGTGAAGAAAGGCCATCGCCTGCGCTTTACGGCGCAGGGCGAAGATGCTGAACAGGCGCTGAAAGCGATTGGCGACGCCATTGCCGCTGGTCTTGGGGAGGGCGCGTAATGAGCAGACGTGTTGCTACTATCACCCTTAATCCGGCATACGACCTGGTCGGTTTCTGCCCGGAGATTGAACGCGGCGAAGTGAACCTGGTGAAAACCACGGGTCTGCATGCGGCGGGTAAAGGCATCAACGTTGCCAGGGTTCTGAAAGATTTAGGTATTGATGTCACGGTTGGCGGTTTCCTGGGTAAAGACAACCAGGACGGTTTCCAGCAGTTGTTCAGCGAGCTGGGCATTGCCAACCGTTTTCAGGTGGTGCAGGGGCGCACCCGCATCAACGTTAAGCTGACGGAAAAAGACGGTGAAGTGACCGACTTTAACTTCTCCGGTTTTGACGTGACTCCGGCTGACTGGGAACGTTTTGTGAACGATTCGCTGAGCTGGCTGGGTCAGTTCGATATGGTCTGCGTCAGCGGCAGCTTGCCGACAGGCGTCAGCCCGGAAGCGTTTACCGACTGGATGACGCGTCTGCGTAGCCAGTGCCCATGCATTATCTTTGATAGTAGTCGCGAAGCGTTGGTGGCGGGTCTGAAAGCGGCGCCGTGGCTGGTGAAACCGAACCGCCGTGAATTAGAAATCTGGGCAGGCCGTAAGCTGCCGGAAATGAAAGATGTGATCGACGCGGCGCACGCCCTGCGTGAGCAAGGTATTGCGCATGTGGTGATCTCTCTCGGTGCGGAAGGGGCGCTGTGGGTGAACGCATCCGGCGAATGGATCGCGAAGCCACCGTCCGTTGATGTGGTGAGTACCGTAGGTGCAGGGGATTCTATGGTTGGCGGTCTGATTTACGGCCTGCTGATGCGTGAATCCAGTGAACATACGTTGCGTCTGGCGACAGCCGTTGCCGCGCTTGCGGTAAGCCAGAGCAATGTGGGCATTACCGATCGTCCTCAGTTGGCCGCAATGATGGCGCGCGTCGACTTAAAACCGTTTAACTGACAGCAGGAGAGGCATAATGAAAACGCTGCTGATTATTGACGCCAATCTCGGCCAGGCTCGCGCTTACATGGCGAAGACCCTGCTCGGCGCGGCGGCACATAAAGCAAATCTGGAAATTATCGACAATCCGAATGACGCAGAGTTAGCCATTGTGTTGGCTGACGCTGTGCCGAACGACAGCGCGCTGAACGGTAAAAAAGTCTGGTTGGGCGATATTGCCCGTGCCGTGGCGCACCCGGAACTGTTCCTCAATGAAGCGAAAGGACACGCGACGCCATACAGCGCGCCGACAGCGGTTGCCGCCCCGGCAGCGGCCAGCGGCCCGAAACGCGTCGTGGCGGTGACGGCGTGTCCGACAGGCGTCGCGCATACCTTTATGGCGGCTGAAGCGATTGAAACCGAAGCGAAAAAACGTGGCTGGTGGGTGAAGGTCGAAACCCGTGGCTCCGTGGGCGCAGGCAATGCCATCACGCCGGAAGAGGTTGCGGAAGCGGATCTGGTGATCGTGGCGGCTGACATCGAAGTGGATCTGGCGAAGTTTGCCGGAAAACCGATGTACCGTACATCAACCGGCCTGGCGCTGAAGAAAACCGCGCAGGAACTGGACAAAGCCGTAGCGGAAGCGACGCCGTATGCGCCTACGGGCAAAGCGCAGGCCGCTGCGACAGAAGGGAAAAAAGAGAGCGCTGGCGCATATCGCCATCTGCTGACGGGCGTTTCCTACATGCTGCCAATGGTGGTTGCGGGTGGGTTGTGTATCGCGCTCTCCTTTGCGTTTGGTATTGAGGCGTTTAAAGAAGAAGGTACGCTGGCTGCGGCGCTGATGCAGATCGGCGGCGGTTCCGCCTTCGCGCTAATGGTGCCAGTGCTGGCGGGATATATCGCGTTTTCCATTGCGGATCGTCCAGGCCTGACGCCGGGTCTTATCGGCGGTATGCTGGCGGTGAGCACCGGATCTGGCTTTATCGGCGGTATTATCGCGGGCTTCCTGGCCGGTTATGTCGCGAAACTTATCAGCACTAAACTAAAACTTCCGCAGAGTATGGAAGCGCTGAAACCGATCCTGATCATTCCACTGATTTCCAGTCTGATTGTCGGTCTGGCGATGATTTACCTTATCGGTAAACCGGTTGCCGGCATTCTGGAAGGGCTGACTCACTGGCTGCAAACGATGGGGACGGCGAATGCGGTACTGCTGGGCGCGATCCTCGGCGGTATGATGTGTACTGATATGGGCGGCCCGGTTAACAAAGCGGCGTATGCGTTCGGTGTTGGTCTGCTGAGTACCCAGACTTATGCGCCGATGGCGGCGATTATGGCGGCAGGCATGGTTCCTCCGCTGGCTCTTGGGCTGGCAACTCTGGTTGCGCGTCGTAAGTTCGACAAGGCGCAGCAGGAAGGGGGCAAAGCCGCGCTGGTGCTGGGGCTGTGCTTCATTACCGAAGGCGCGATCCCGTTTGCGGCGCGTGACCCGATGCGTGTCCTGCCATGCTGTATCGTCGGCGGCGCGCTGACAGGCGCAATCTCAATGTGGGTTGGCGCGAAACTGATGGCGCCGCACGGCGGTCTGTTTGTGCTGCTGATTCCTGGCGCGATTACACCGGTGCTGGGCTATCTGCTGGCGATTGTTGCGGGTACGCTGGTTGCCGGTCTGGCCTATGCGTTCCTGAAACGCCCGGAAGCTGAAGTTATCGCGAAAGCGGCATAATGTAAACCTTGTGCCGGATGGTGGCGTGAGCGCCTTATCCGGCCTACGGATACCGATCCTGTAGGCCGGATAAAACGCATTAGCGTCGTCATCCGGCATTTTTCTGCCTTTTTTATCCCCCCCATTTTGTGTCCTGGCTCGCAACTTTTTCCTCCCTTGCAAACTGTATCTATAAAAAATTGTGACTCTGTTCATATCTATTCGCTTTAGGGCTTGCGGATGGATTTACTTTATCAAAAACACGCATATCATGAACACATGTTTTAATATGAACATGTGCTCTAATAATCTCGATTGTGGCGGTGGTTATTCTTAACGAACTCATTGTTATGGCAGCTTAATGCCAGAGGACGTTCTATGCGTGAAACGGAATACATAGTGACGATTGGCTCAGCCAATATGGATGTTGCCGGGTATTCGCATGCTTCTTTAAATTATGCGGACTCCAATCCGGGGAAAATAAAATTTACCCCCGGCGGCGTGGGGCGCAATATTGCGCATAATCTGGCGCTGCTGGGAAAAAACTCATGGCTACTGACGGCCGTCGGGAGTGATTTCTATGGGCAGTCATTGATGGCGCAAACGAATCAATCCGGTGTGCACGTTGATAAATGTCTGATTGTGCCGGGAGAAAATACGTCAAGTTACTTATCCCTGCTCGACAATACCGGAGAAATGCTGGTCGCCATAAATGACATGAGCATTACCGACTTTATTTCGGCTGAATTTTTATCACAGCATGCTGATTTTATTCGTGGGGCAAAAGTGATTGTCGCCGATTGTAATATCAGCGAAGAGGCACTGAACTGGGTGCTGGAAAATGCAGGCGATGTGCCGGTATTTGTTGATCCGGTTTCTGCCTGGAAGTGTGTCAAAATTCGCGAGCGACTTGGCAAAATTCACACGCTGAAACCCAACCGGCTTGAAGCTGAAACCCTTAGCGGCATTCCCCTCTCCGGGCGGGAAGATGTCGGGAGCGTTGCGGCATGGTTTCATGAACATGGCCTGAACCGTCTGGTGCTTAGTATGGGTGGCGACGGCGTTTATTACAGCGATATCAACGGCGAAAACGGCTGGTCGCTCCCCATTAAAACCAACGTCGTCAATGTGACCGGCGCTGGCGACGCCATGATGGCGGGACTCGCCGCCTGCTGGATGGACGGCTTACCCTTTATAGATTCGGTTCGATTTGCACAGGGTTGTTCATCAATGGCGCTTGCCTGTGAATATACCAATAACCCTGATTTATCTGTCGCGAATGTTACATCGTTAGTGGAGAACACAGAATGTCTGAATTAACTCTTTCCTCTGAATTATTACAAATTTCGCCAGAAGTACAGGACGCATTAAAGAGTAAGAAACCCATTGTTGCGCTGGAATCAACCATTATTTCCCACGGCATGCCTTTTCCGCAAAATGCGCAAACGGCAATTGAAGTTGAAGAAACCATTCGTAAGCATGGCGCCGTGCCCGCAACCATTGCCATTATTGGCGGTGTAATGAAAGTGGGCCTGAATAAAGAAGAAATTGAATTATTAGGTCGTGAAGGACATAACGTTACAAAAGTCAGTCGTCGTGACTTACCGTTTGTGGTTGCCGCTGGAAAAAATGGCGCAACGACGGTCGCATCCACCATGATTATTGCCGCACTGGCCGGAATTAAAGTATTTGCAACCGGCGGTATCGGTGGCGTACATCGTGGCGCAGAACATACGTTTGATATTTCTGCTGACTTGCAGGAGCTGGCGCATACCAATGTCACGGTGGTTTGTGCAGGGGCGAAATCAATTCTCGACCTGGGATTAACCACCGAATATTTAGAGACTTTTGGCGTGCCGTTAATTGGCTATCAGACCCAGGCATTACCGGCATTTTTCTGCCGTACCAGCCCGTTTGACGTCAGTATCCGCCTGGACAGCGCGCAAGACATCGCCCGCGCAATGGCGGTGAAATGGCAAACCGGCCTGAACGGTGGTCTGGTTGTGGCAAACCCGATCCCGGAACAGTTTGCGATGGCGGAAGAGAAAATCAACGCGGCGATCGATCAGGCCGTGAAAGAAGCGGAAGAGCAGGGCGTCGTGGGGAAAGAAAGCACGCCATTCTTGCTGGCGCGCGTGGCGGAACTGACCGGCGGCGATAGCCTGAAATCCAATATCCAACTGGTGTTCAACAACGCTGTACTGGCCTGTGAAATAGCGAAGGAATATCAACGCCTCGCCTGATAAAAACGCACGGGCAGAGAGCGGTCGCCCACGATATCAAAACCTGGCTTTCACGCCGGGTTTCCTGGCATGAAGGGAAAATCATTATGGATATAATGAGAAGTGTTGTGGGTATGGTGGTACTACTGGCAATCGCATTTCTGCTGTCAGTGAATAAAAAACGTATCAGCCTGCGTACCGTTGGCGCGGCGCTGGTGCTGCAAATCGCCATCGGTGGGATCATGCTTTATTTCCCGCCGGGGAAATGGCTGGTGGAGCAGGCCGCGCTTGGCGTCCACAAGGTGATGTCCTACAGCGACGCGGGTAGCGCATTTATCTTTGGCTCATTAGTAGGGCCAAAAATGGATGTGCTGTTTGACGGCGCCGGGTTTATCTTCGCCTTTCGCGTGTTGCCTGCCATCATCTTTGTGACTGCGCTGATCAGCTTGCTTTACTACATTGGCGTGATGGGACTGCTGATCCGTATCCTCGGCGGTATTTTCCAGAAAGCGCTGAACATCAGCAAGATCGAGTCGTTCGTTGCGGTCACTACCATTTTCCTCGGGCAAAACGAGATCCCGGCGATTGTTAAGCCGTTTATCGATCGTCTCAACCGCAACGAGCTGTTTACCGCCATTTGTAGCGGCATGGCCTCAATCGCCGGTTCGATGATGATTGGCTATGCCGGAATGGGGGTGCCGATTGATTATCTGCTGGCGGCGTCCTTAATGGCGATCCCTGGCGGCATTCTGTTTGCCCGTATGCTGAGCCCGGCGACGGAAGAGTCTAAAGTGACGTTTGAAAATCTGTCGTTTACCGAAACGCCGCCAAAAAGCATCATTGAAGCGGCGGCCAGCGGCGCGATGACCGGGCTGAAAATCGCCGCTGGTGTAGCGACGGTGGTGATGGCGTTTGTGGCGATTATCGCGCTGATTAACGGCATCATCGGCGGCATTGGCGGCTGGTTCGGCTTTGGTCACGCCACGCTAGAAGGGATCTTCGGCTGGGTTTTAGCGCCGCTGGCCTGGATTATGGGCGTGGACTGGAGCGATGCGACGCTTGCCGGTAGCCTGATTGGACAAAAACTGGCGATTAACGAGTTTGTCGCTTACCTCAACTTCTCTCCGTATCTGCAAGCTGCCGGTACGCTGGATGTGAAGACGATAGCGATCATCTCTTTCGCGTTGTGTGGCTTTGCCAACTTTGGTTCGATTGGCGTGGTGGTTGGCGCGTTTTCTGCGATTGCGCCGCAGCGTGCGCCGGAAATCGCTCAGCTAGGAATGCGTGCGCTGGCGGCGGCAACGCTCTCTAACCTGATGAGCGCTACTATCGCGGGGTTCTTTATCGGGCTGGCGTAGTTGTAGTAGACGATTTTGCCGGATGGCGGCTTCGCCTTATCCGGCCTACAGTAACGCACTCCGTAGGCCTGATAAGCGCAGCGCCATCAGGCATATCCGACCCACAGTGACGCACTCCGTAGGCCTGATAAGCGTAGCGCCATCAGGCATATCCGACCCATAGTGACGCACCCCGTAGGCCTGATAAGCGCAGCGCCATCAGGCATTATGCCAGGGTTGTTTTCAGCAGATAAAGCGCGTTATCGGCGGAGAGGGTGGGGTTGTTAATGCTGATGCTGGCGCGCGATAACGCCGCGCAGGCCATTGCGAAATTCGCGCTATCGCGAAAATCACTTCCCTCCAGAAAGCTGTAGAGCAACCCGGCCATGAAGCCATCATCCGCGCCGAAGCTGTCCACGCGGGTGTGAGACGGCGGGGTGAGTAAAAACTGCTCGCCATTTTTCTCGCTACAAAAGACCGCTTCATCTTCCAGGCAAACGAAGATTCGCTGTACGCCTTGCTGATGCAGGTCATTGACGGCCTGTACACGGTCGGCATCGGAACGCACCGCTTTCCCCCACAGAATCTCCAGCTCTTTTTGCGTGGGTTTTAGCGTATGAATGCGTGAATACCAGGTCCTGATTTTTTCCGCTTTGAACTCTGAAACGGTATCAATAAAGACCGGGATTTCATCCGCAATGGTAAAGACCCATTCGATGGCTTCCGGCGTCAGGTTGCAGTCCGCCAGCACCACGCCAGCGTGACGGATCAGATCCCGCGAGCTATTCAGCAACTGCGGCGTCAGCTGTTGCAGAATGTGGGTGTCGTTAATCGCCAGCACTGTCTCTTCCTGCTGGTTGGCGATGGACAGATAGGTTGAAGTGTTATGCCCATGCAGACGGATACAGCTGGAGATGTTCACGCCAGCCTGACGAGTCTGCTCCAGCAGCGTTTCACCATAAAAATCGCTACCGACCGCAGAGAGCAAATGCACATCGCGACCCAGCAGCGCCAGATTATGCGCAATATTGCGCCCCACGCCGCCAGCAGAACAGTGAATGCTGCCAGGGTTGGAAGCCGCCTGCGGATAATGGATATCCGCCACGCCGCGAATATCCATATTGATCGCCCCGACCACCACGCAATACTCCTGCTCGGTGAGGATATAGCCTTTGCCTTTGATCATCCCTTTGCGCATCAGATCCATAATATGGGCCGCCACGCGTGAGCGACTGATCTGCAAAATATCAGCGATTTCATTTTGCTGAATGAGCGGATTGCGGCGCAGGATCTTGAGGATCTGCTTTTCCCTGTCGTTCATCATTACGCAACCACCTTTGCCGTTTGCTGCGCTTTCAGCCAGGCGATCTCTTCTGCCCAGATATCCGGGTTGATGGTTTCCAGAATCAGCGGAATACCGTCAAAACGATCGTCCTGCATGATCCAGCGAAATGCATCATGACCAATGTTGCCTTCGCCCAAACTGTGGTGACGGTCAACGCGGCTGCCAAAGGCGCTTTTCGCGTCGTTCAGGTGCATGCCGCGCAGGTATGTAAAGCCCACAACACGCTCAAAATCGGCGAATGTTTTTTCACATTCGTCGGTGGTACGCAGATCGTAACCGGCCGCGAACGCGTGACAGGTATCAATACAGACGCCCACGCGGGACTTATCTTCCACGCCGTTGATGATGGCGGCGAGATGCTCAAACCTGAATCCCAGATTGCTCCCCTGACCCGCAGTGTTTTCAATGACTGCCGTGACCCCTTGCGTTTTCTCAAGGGCAATGTTGATCGACTCTGCAATTCGAGCCAGACATTCCTCTTCCGGGATTTGCTGTAAATGGCTACCCGGGTGGAAATTGAGCAGCGATAGCCCCAGTTGCTCACAACGCTGCATTTCATCAATAAACGCATCGCGCGATTTTTCCAGCGCTTCGCTGACAGGGTGCCCGAGGTTGATCAGATAGCTGTCGTGGGGAAGGATCTGCGCAGGCGAATAGTGGTATTTCTCGCAGGCGGCCTTAAAGTCATCAATGATTTGGGCAGTGAGCGGCGCGGCGCGCCATTGACGCTGATTTTTCGTGAACAGCGCAAATGCGGTTGCGTCAATTTCTGCGGCGCGAATTGCAGCGTTGGCTAACCCGCCAGCGGCGCTGACATGCGCTCCGATATATTTCATGGAAGACTCCTGTTAAACCCGCTATACACATTATTCTTCAGGTTTGAATAATGTCGTGTATTCGAAAAAAATACTCTCCAATGATAGCGGGTTAACAGGGGCAAAATGTAGTGCTTTATGCGATAAGATGGTGAATCAGTACGTTAATCACGCCGCCGCCAACAATCAGCCAGACAAACAGCACCAGCGCCATCAGTAACGGTTTCGCCCCGGCTTTCTTCAGCGCGCTGACGTGCGTTGTAAGACCCAGCGCGGCCATTGCCATCGCCAGCAGAACCGTATCCAGCGTAATCAACATGTTTACCACCGCCTGCGGCAGCAGATGGAACGAGTTAACGATTGCCACTACGATGAACAGCACCGCAAACCACGGGATGGTGATTTTGCTTTTCTCCGCGCCCGTCGCCGGAGAAAGTTGTTTCACACGGGCGGCCAGCAGAATCAGAAACGGCGCCAGCATCATTACGCGCAACATTTTGGCAATCACCGCGGCGTTTTCCGCGTCCGGGTTAATGGCGTGCCCGGCGGCAACGACCTGGGCTACTTCATGCATAGTCGAACCAATATAGATGCCGTAGGTTTCCGGGCTGAACCAGTGCGCCAGCAGCGGATACATTGCCGGGTAGAGGAAGATTGCCAGCGTACCGAAAATCACCACCGTCGCGACGGCCACCGTAACTTTACTGGCCTCCGCTTTAACGACAGGCTCCGTTGCCAGCACTGCCGCCGCTCCGCAAATGCTGCTTCCGGCGCCAATCAGCCAACTGGTGTGCTTGTCCAGACCAAACACTTTCTGCCCGAGGAAACAGGCGAGTAAAAAAGTGCTGGAGAGCGTCAGTACATCAATCACAATCCCGCTGACGCCCACGTCTGCAATCTGTGAGAAGGTGAGGCGAAACCCGTAGAGAATGATCCCCAGGCGTAATAGATGTTGTTTAGCGAACAGCACGCCGCCGTCACAGCTTTTCCAGATTTGCGGATACACCGTATTGCCGATGACCATTCCCAGTAAGATGGCTAAGGTGAGGGCGCTGAACCCGGCTCCCGCGACGGCTGGAATAGATCCACCCCACAGGGCGGCCCCTGTGATAACTGCGCTCAGGGCAAGCCCCGGTATAAAATGCCACACTGTACGATGGTGATTCTGTAAGGTGAGTTCTGTCATAACCTTCTCCTCTATATGGGTAAAATGTTATGGCGAACTGGTTTAAAAATAAAATTGATTATATATTTATAATTAATCTTTATAAGTGGTAAGCGACGGCCTGCCAGTGGAAAACAACAATGCATATCACGCTACGACAACTAGAAGTTTTTACTGAGGTGCTAAAAAGCGGCTCGACGACCCAGGCATCTGTCATGCTGTCGCTGTCGCAGTCGGCCGTAAGCGCGGCATTGACCGATCTGGAAGGTCAGCTTGGCGTACAGCTATTTGACCGTGTCGGAAAACGGCTGGTGGTCAATGAACACGGGCGCTTGCTGTACCCGCGCGCGCTGGCGCTGCTGGAGCAGGCTGTCGAAATTGAGCAACTGTTTCGGGAAGACAACGGCGCAATCCGCGTTTATGCCAGTAGCACCATCGGCAATTACATCCTGCCTGCGGTAATTGCCCGTTACAGGAAGGACTTTCCCGATCTGCCGCTGGAACTTAGCGTGGGCAACAGCCAGGATGTCATTACGGCGGTGCTCGATTTTCGGGTAGATATCGGCCTGATTGAAGGCCCGTGCCACAATACCGAGATTATTTCTGAGCCGTGGCTGGACGATGAGCTGGTGGTGTTTGCCGCACCGTCCTCGCCGTTGGCGCAAGGGCCGGTAACGCTTGAACAACTGGCCGCCGCGCCCTGGATACTGCGCGAGCGCGGTTCCGGTACGCGTGAGATTGTCGACTACCTGTTGCTTTCGCACTTGCCAAAATTCGAAATGGCGATGGAGTTGGGTAACTCCGAAGCGATCAAACACGCCGTGCGTCATGGTCTGGGCATCAGTTGCCTGTCGCGGCGGGTTATTGAGGAACAGCTTCAGGCGGGAACGTTGAGTGAAATCGCGGTGCCTTTGCCGCGCCTGGTGCGAACCCTGTGGCGAATCCACCATCGCCAGAAACACCTTTCCAATGCCTTACAGCGTTTTCTGCGCTACTGCGAATAAGCGTCCTTTGCCGGATGGCGGCGTAAACGCCTTATCCGGCCTACAGACTCGACGCTTTATCCGGCCTACAAATGTCGATCCTGTAGGCCTGATAAGCGTAGCGCCATCAGGCGAATGTCTTACCGTCTATCCGATCTACACTTTACTTATAATCCACGGCCAGTCATGAAGGTCTCTTATAACTGCGCATTTGTGCCGGAAGGATGGCGTTTCGTCTGCTACAATCGCGCCTCATTTTTTGGATGGATAGCATTTTCACATGGTTTCCGAAACTAAAACCACAGAAGCGCCCGCGTTACGTCGCGAATTAAAGGCGCGTCACCTGACAATGATCGCCATTGGCGGTTCCATCGGTACGGGTCTTTTCGTTGCATCTGGTGCAACCATTTCTGCGGCGGGTCCAGGCGGCGCGCTGTTTTCTTATATCCTGATCGGTCTGATGGTCTACTTCCTGATGACCAGTCTCGGCGAACTGGCGGCGTATATGCCGGTATCCGGTTCATTTGCGACTTACGGTCAGAACTATGTTGAAGAAGGCTTTGGCTTCGCGCTCGGCTGGAACTACTGGTACAACTGGGCGGTGACCATCGCCGTAGACCTCGTGGCCGCACAGCTGGTGATGAACTGGTGGTTCCCGGATACGCCGGGTTGGATCTGGAGTGCGCTGTTCCTCGGCGTGATCTTCCTGCTGAACTACATCTCGGTCAGAGGCTTTGGCGAAGCAGAATACTGGTTCTCGCTGATCAAAGTGGCGACCGTCATTATCTTTATCATCGTGGGCGTCATGATGATCGTCGGCATCTTCAAAGGGGCGCAGCCAGTGGGCTGGAGCAACTGGACGACCGGCGATGCGCCGTTTGCCGGGGGTTTTGCGGCGATGATTGGCGTGGCGATGATCGTCGGCTTCTCCTTCCAGGGGACGGAACTGATTGGTATCGCGGCGGGTGAGTCTGAAGATCCAGAGAAAAACATTCCGCGCGCGGTGCGTCAGGTATTCTGGCGTATCCTGCTGTTCTATGTGTTCGCGATCCTGATTATCAGCCTGATTATCCCGTATACCGACCCGAGCCTGCTGCGTAACGATGTGAAAGACATCAGCGTCAGCCCGTTCACTCTGGTGTTCCAGCATGCGGGTCTGCTTTCCGCTGCGGCGGTAATGAACGCGGTTATCCTGACGGCGGTGCTGTCGGCGGGTAACTCCGGGATGTACGCGTCTACCCGTATGCTCTACACCCTGGCCTGTGACGGTAAAGCGCCGCGTATTTTCGCGCAGCTGTCACGCGGCGGCGTTCCGCGTAACGCGCTGTATGCGACGACGGTAATCGCGGGGCTTTGCTTCCTGACGTCGATGTTTGGCAACCAGACGGTATACCTGTGGCTGCTGAATACCTCCGGGATGACGGGCTTTATCGCCTGGCTGGGGATTGCCATCAGCCATTATCGTTTCCGCCGTGGCTATGTGTTGCAGGGTAACGATGTGAAAGATCTGCCGTACCGTTCTGGATTCTTCCCGCTGGGGCCGATCTTTGCGTTTGTGCTGTGTCTGACCATCACGTTGGGTCAGAACTATGAAGCCTTCCTGAAAGACACCATTGACTGGGGCGGCGTAGCGGCAACCTATATCGGGATTCCGCTGTTCCTGGCTATCTGGTTTGGCTACAAGCTGACAAAGGGAACGCACTTTGTTCGCTACAGTGAAATGCACTTCCCGGAGCGTGTGAAGAAATAACCTGGTGCCTGATGGCGTTGCGCTTATCAGGCCTACAGGAGCGACATTTGTAGGCCGGATAAGGCGTTTACGCCGCCATCCGGCAGGTAAAATAAAAAAGCCCCGGCATTCATCATGCCGGGGCTTTTTGTTGTACTGAACTTAGAAGTTATAAGTCAGGCCAACCGTGTAACGACGACCGTCGAGAATGGTATCGTAAGTCTCGTAATCGATCTGTTTGTCCAGAACGTTATAGACGCCCGCAGTTAACAGCAGATTTTTGTACGCGTAATAACGCACACCAACATCAACCTGCGTATAAGACGGCGTTCCCTGGGCCATTGAAGTACGGCTCAGGTATTCGGAGGTCTTGCCGCGGAAGTTCAGACGGCTCCAGAAGCCAACATCTTGTGTTGCCTGCCAGTCCAGCGTGGTGTTGAACATATGCTTCGGCATTTTATTCAACGGCTTGCCAGAGAACTGGCCGCTTTTCTGCTCAGATTCGGTATAGGTGTAGTTCGCCGTCCAGTTGAGATCGCGGGTGATCTTCCAGCCAAAGGTGGACTCCACGCCGCGCATATTGGCTTTATCAACGTTGACGCGATCGCTGACAAAGTCGTATTTCTCACCACCAATAGTACAGGCCGGATCTGAACTGCTGTTGCAGCGGCGCACTTCGGTTATCTTATCTTTGAAATCGGTATTGAACAGCGTCACGCCAGCGTTAAGGTTATCTCCGTTATCCCACAGCAGGCCCAACTCTTCGCTCAGGCTCTTTTCTGGTTTCAGGTCTGCGTTACCGACAATAATACCGTTCAGACGACCGCCGCCGGTAATCTGTCCCCAGGTCGGGGAGGACTGGCGCAGATCCGGTGCGCGGTAGCCCGCAGAGACGCCGCCTTTTAAGGTCCACTGATCGGTAAGATGCCATACGCCATAGCCACGCGGCGTCCAGTTGTCGCCATAGTTTTCATCTTTATCCATACGGATACCGCCGGTCAGCGTAAAGCTGTCGGTCATCGCCCACTCATCTTCAGCAAACAGCGCCCAGCTCCAGCGGGTCAGCTTGTTCACGTCTTCGTAGGCTTTTAACTGGTTGCCGTTATCGCTCAGTTTCTCGTAACGATACTGCCCACCTAATGTCAGGGTATGCGCGCCGAGGAAGATCTGGTTCTGGTTATTAAAGATGGTGTTGTAAGACTTCATCTGGCGACCGGGGTTGTTGGTCTCTTCCTGCTGAATGTAGCTGGTGGTGTTGAAGTCGTCGTAATAACCACTGTGGGTTAAGGAATAAGTGGTGTGCTCATAGCGGTTTTCGCTTTTGCTGTTTGGCTTACAGCTACCGTTGCGGCAGCTTTCTTCTGCCATTGACTTGCCTGGCGTACTGTCGCGATCCTGCAATTCACGCGCGATGTCGAAGTCAAAATCGTTTTTATCATCCGGCGTAAAGTTAAGCGTTAAAGCCCCGTTGCGCAGGCGCTGCTCATTGTAGCCATTGACGATTTTGTCTTCCGCACGGCGAGAGAGCAGCCCGGTCACTTTCGCCCCCAGCAATCCGTCAATCAGCGGGCCGGACGCATAAGCGTTGGTCTGGTACAAATCACCGGAGTCCCTGTCTTCCTGGAAGGTGGCGTCGCCATGCAGGGAGCCGGTCCAGCCTTTCGTGTTGGACACTTTTTTGGTGATCACGTTAATGACGCCGCCCATCGCATCTGAACCGTAAAGCGATGACATTGGCCCGCGAATAACTTCAATACGCTCGATCGATTCCAGCGGCGGCAGCCAGCCTTGCTCGATCCCGGAGTTATCGCTGTTCGGACGCGTGCCGCGCGTGCTGATGCGCTTACCGTTGACCAGGAACAGCGTGTATTGCGAAGCCATCCCGCGGATGCTGATATCGCTACTGCTGCCGCCGCCGGTAACGACGACTCCGGGCACATCTTTCAGCGCATCGGTGACATCGCGATAGGCTTTGTCTTCGATCTGCTGTTTGGTGATAACGGAGATAGACGCGGGGGCGTTCTGGATTTTCTGCTCAAATCCCGTGGCGGTTACAACGACGGTGTCCTGATCGGCAGCATAGACGAGCGATGGGAGACACGCTGCGCATACTGCGGCAGCGATAGCCTTAACGTGAGGTATGGTCATTTTTGTCATTCCATTAAATGAGTAAAACTGCGAGCCATGAAAAAAGGCCATGACAACGGTATGTATTTGTCTTTTAAGTACTCTTTGCGGTGAATAAGCGGGACGAATTGTACAAAAGAATGAATATTTGTAAACACAAATGATAATTGAAATCATTTGTGTTTATTTGTTTTTTACGGAAAGGGATTTCAAATCAATAAGATGGCGGATCGTAAATGTGAGGAAATTTTGAAGAAAAAATGGAGAAATGAAGGATGAAAAGGAGGGCAGATACCCTCCGTTGTTACGTTATGGCAATAGATTATCGTTTTTTACAGACGATGGAGACGAGAAAGTAGCGCCAGGGAGAGCGTGGTTAATAAAATAGCGATGAAGGCGTAAATATAGACGCCAGACCATTCCCAGCTATTTTTCACCAGAATGACCGGTACGCCGGCCATTGCCGCGCCAACATAACTGAATAATCCCCGGAAACCGGTAATAGAACCCGCAGCATCTTTGTGAGTAACGTCCAGGCAGCCGACGGCAAAAAGCATATGCGGCCCGTACAGTGCAAATCCCATGATGGTGAAAAGTACGGCGGTGATGGTGTAAGAGGTATCCTGCACCAGTGGGATAAGCACGATGCATACGCAGAGCATTAAGGCGAAGATTAACCCCGTCATCCAGCGGTTGCTTTTAAACATAAAGTCTGACAAATATCCGGCCAGCAGTCCCCCTGCCAGCCCGCCAGCTTCGAACCACGAGATAATGGAGTTTGCTTTAATCAGGCTCCAGCCGTGTACCTGCGAGTAATAGATTTGCGGCCAGTCATTGAGAATAGTGCGCGCAATATACACGGACATATCGCCCACGATGATGATCCATACCAGTGGGTTGGTCAGAATATATTTAACGAACACCTGCCAGAAGCTCAGATTGACCGGGCTGGCTTTTACCTGTGCAAGCTCGGTAGGATCGTTACGCCATTCGCCGACATTGGGTAGCCCGAGGGTGCCGGGACGATCCTGAATCGTAAACAGCGCGACAACTCCCATCAGAAGGGAAATGACCCCAGGGACATAGAAGCCCATTTTCCAGCTGCCGCTAAAGGCAATGGCGAAGCTGGTGAGCAGCGGGGCAAGGCTGCCGCCAATGTTATGCGCTGCTTCAACGATTGCCCACCAGCGCCCGCGTTCGTTTTTTGAGAACCAGGAGGCCATAATTTTCGCCATTGGCGGGAAGCTGGTGCCCTGGAGAATCGCATTGAGGCTGTACAATACGTAGAATGCCGCGACGCTATCGGAAAAGCCAAAAAGAATATTGACGATGCCGACGCCAATCAGCACCGGGCCGGTCATGGCTTTAGGGTTAATTTTATCAACCAGCATGCCGCCAACAAACTTCATGGAACCATAAAGAATGTAAAAAATGGAGGACATGATGGCGAAATCTTCTGCGGTTAGCGACGTATCCGCCAGCATGGCTGGCATCGCAGCAGAAAAGTTTTTACGGGTCAGATAGAATACGGCATAAGAGATAAATACCGAGGTGATGATCTCTGTGCGAAATTTTTTATAAGTATGATCAATCTCTTTTTTCGCGTTCATAACAGGCCGATCGGCCCGACTGAAAATAAATGCTTTTATGTTCATCGTGAGTTTCCCTTCCGGCGACGGAAATGTGGTTATAATTCATCTTCAATAAAGAACAGAAGTGATTCGAATCCATGAAAATTAATCTGATGATGGATTGTTTCTCTGACAACGGGTTTTGCCCGCCACGCGATACCGGTTCCCGCATACGTTAGCATCGGCAGATCGTTTGCGCCGTCGCCGCAGGCAATAATGTTGTGTACAGCGAGGTTGAGTTGTGTTGCCAGCGCAGAGAGCGTTTGCCGCTTTTTCCCAGCATTCATGATCGGGAAGGTAATATTGTCCGTCAGGACGTTATCTTTTATTTCAACCGTGTTGGAAAAGGCGTAGTCGAGCTGATACTTTTCTTTCAGTCGTTGAGTGAAAATATCCAGACCACCGGAAATAATGGCCGTTTTAAACCCTTTGTTTTTCAGTACCGGCAACATAGCGGCAAGGCCGGGGGAAATCGTCATTCGATCGCAAACGGCATTGAGGACATCACAGTGCGTGCCTTTTAACATGCGAATACGGCGGGTAAAACTGGTGTCGAAATCTACTTTCCCTTCCATCGCCTGTTGGGTCATCTCCGCGATTTGCGCAGAGATGCCAAGCGTGTGAGCGATTTCATCCACGCCTTCCTCTTCAATAAACGTTGAGTCCATATCAAATGCAATCAGTCCCTTTGTGGGGATGCTCTGAGGTTTGACAAAAAAATCAAACTGCAATTGCAGTGATACAGCGCGTAATTTCTGATAAATAACCTGCGTCAGCATTTCATCGGGTAGCGTAAGTTTTAAATAATCCTTATTGATTAATGCCAGATGCCGACGCTCTAATAAATAATGACATTGCATCGCGTGAGAACGAAGAAAATCATTATATAACCACGCCTGAAGTTGCTCTGTGTTTGTTGATGTGACGAAGTAAGTTATTGCCATCATGTTGCTCCTTTACATTGCGCTTTATTATAATGGGCGGCGTTTGTTTCTTGTGCGTCGTGCTATCACAGATATGAATGTTAAAGAAAAGATAAAATGGTATTGTTTTTAATACCTGATAATGAATAAGCATGAAAAGTATCATTTTTAATATGTTGATTACGGTATATTATCGCCATCCCACCCTGCGCTTTTTTTAGGAATACATATATAAAAATGGAAAGTTGCGTTGATATATTCAAAATTGTGATAGGTCCATCCAGTTCAAGAACCGTGGGGCCAATGCGTGCGGCTTGCAATTTCATTTCGCAGCTAAAACGGCAGGATACGCTGCCGTTACTCAGGAATATTGAAATTGAATTGTTTGGCGCATTATCGTTAAGCCGTAAATGCCACAATGTTGATGCCGCGCTTTATCTGGGGTTGCTGGGAAATCAGCCGGAGAAGGTGGATTTACGTATGCAACTGACCGCCATCAGGCGTGCGGAAAATGACGGTATGCTTGACGTGCCAGCCCCGGCGAACAGTACGGTGACAGTGGCGGTGAAAATTATTGCGAATCACCATGCGCATCCTGGACATCCTTATGCGATGACCTTTCGCGCCAAAGATGATTACTTTACGTTATACGAGGAGACGTGGTTTTCGACCGGCGCCGGGCAGGTACGAAAATACGGTGAGTCTGCGCCCGTGGCGACAGATCAGACACGCGCCTCTCCCTTTGCCTTTCGCAACGCCGCGCAGTTGCAGACGCTGTGCCAACGAAACGGGCTTTCCGTTGCGGCGCTGATGATGAAAAATGAGCTGAACAGCCATTCTCAGCCCTCATTACAGCGCTATTTAACGCAGGTCTGGGAGGTTATGAAGCAGGCCGCCCACCGTGGCCTGCATACCGAAGGGCTGCTTCCCGGCCCTTATCAGATCCCGCGTCGGGCCTGCGCATTGCATAAATCGTTGTGTATGAAGCCTTCGGCAGCGGATTTTCTGACGACCCTGAACTGGGTTAACGTGTTTGCTATTGCCGTGAGTGAAGAGAATGCGGCAGGCGGGCAGATTGTCACGGCGCCGACGAATGGCGCAAGCGGCATTATTCCGGCGGTATTGAGCTGGTACGATAAGTTTGTTTGTCCGCTGGACGCGGGCGCCATCACCCGTTTTTTTCTTACGGCAGGTGCCGTCGCGCTGTTGTTTAAACAGAATGCGTCGATTTTAGGATCGGAAGTGGGATGCCAGGGGGAAATCGGCGTCGCATGTTCGATGGCGGCGGCAGGGCTGGCGGAGCTGATGGGCGCATCCGTCGGGCAGGTATTAAGCGCTGCGGAAATTGCGATGGAGCACCATCTGGGGTTGACCTGCGATCCGGTTGGCGGGCAGGTACAAATTCCCTGTATAGAAAGAAACGCCATCTCTGCCGTAAAAGCCATTAATGCGGCGACGATGGCGATGAGCCGCATCAGCGAGCCCTGTATTTCTCTGGATGAAATTATTGCCGCCATGTATGAAACCGGCAAAGACATGAGCGCAAAATATCGCGAGACTTACCACGGATGCCTCGGAAAAATTCAGCCAAGAAAAAGGTGCTAGTACATTGAAATACCAAACAATGAATAATGACGAGATCGTCTGGTCGCTCTGCGCGCGTATCAAGGAAACGCGGATTTCCCTGTCTATGACGCAACAGCAGCTTGCCGATCGCGCGCAGGTAGGCATCGCGACGATCAAGCGTATTGAGAAAGGCGCTGGCCTGAACCTTGATACGCTGATTTCTCTCCTGCGCGCGCTTGATAAACTGCACAATCTGGATGCGATTTTGTTTGAATCAGAAATGCGCAATTTTAGCGAGAGCGAGAGTGCCGGGCGACTTCAGATTCGCCAGCAGGTTGCTGATTTAAACCGGAAATCGTCTGCGCCGCAAGCCGATGACAATAACGATATTGCGGCGCTGGAAAAAGCCGTGTACTGGTGATCAGCTCAGCAGATGCTGTGCATGGAAGCGCAGATGATCCTCAATAAACGAGGCGATAAAGTAATAACTGTGGTCGTAGCCCGGTTGAATACGTAACGTCATCGGCCAGTCCTTCTGGCGCGCGGCTTCGGCCAGTACCGCCGGTTGTAGCTGATCGGCGAGGAACTGATCGTTATCGCCTTGATCAATCAGCGTTGGAATGGCGTGTTCCGGCTGGCTGGCGAGCATCAGCGCGCAACTGTCCCACTCAACCCAGGCCGATCTCTCTTCCCCCAGATAGGCCGTAAACGCTTTTTCTCCCCACGGTACGCGGCACGGATTCACGATGGGCGCAAAGGCGGAAACGCTGGTGTATTTCCCCGGATTCTTCAGCGCCATGATCAATGCGCCGTGTCCGCCCATTGAATGTCCGCTGATCGCGCAACGTTCACCCACGTTAAACTGCGACTGGATCAGCGCCGGGAGTTCATCGCGCAGGTAGTCGTACATGCGGAAATGCGCGGCCCAGGGCTGCTGCGTCGCGTTGAGATAGAATCCCGCGCCTTTACCTAAATCATAACCTTCGTCATCGGCGACCTGTTCGCCGCGCGGACTGGTGTCCGGCATCACCAGCACAATGCCCAGTTCGGCGGCAATACGTTGCGCACCGGCTTTGGTGGTGAAGTTCTCATCATTACAGGTTAACCCTGACAGCCAGTACAGCACCGGAGGCGGCGTTGTACTGCGGGGCGGCGGGAGAAAGATGCTGAATGTCATGGCGCAATTCAGCGTGGTGGAGTCGTGTCGCCAGCGTTGCTGCCAGCCTTCAAAACAACGGTGCTCTTCGAGCATATCCATGCGTGGCTCCTTTTGTGTTGAACCTGAATGAGTCGTGCAATTTCCCCATAATACAGATTATTCATTGTGCTGTGAGTAACTTTCACTTCCGCATTTATCTAACATGCCTCATCATCTACACAACTTTACATTAACACCTGGCGTCATGGCCCGTCAGATTTAGCGTGCGGAACCGCCGTGGGGAATCCGGGACATGAAAGGCAGCGGCGATTTCAATAATTATCGTTGTGAATACTGGATTATGTGCGCCGCCTCACGCACAATAAACGGGCTGCCAACAGCCTAAAAACTTTGCCCCACGCAGGGCAGAGGCGCCACACCTGCAGGAGAAGAATAAATGTCATCACTCAGTAAAGAAGCGGCCCTGGTTCATGAAGCGCTGGTTGCGCGTGGTCTGGAAACGCCGCTGCGCCCGCCCGTGCATGAGATGGATAACGAAACGCGCAAACGTCTTATTTCGGGGCATATGACCGAGATTATGCAGTTGCTGAATCTCGACTTGAGCGATGACAGTCTGATGGAAACGCCGCATCGCATCGCTAAAATGTATGTCGATGAGATTTTCTCCGGCCTTGATTACGCCAATTTCCCGAAGATCACCGTGATTGAAAACAAGATGAAAGTGGATGAAATGGTGACGGTGCGCGATATCACGCTTACCAGCACCTGCGAACACCATTTCGTCACGATCGACGGGAAAGCGACGGTGGCCTATATCCCGAAAGATTCGGTGATTGGCCTGTCGAAGATTAACCGTATTGTGCAGTTTTTTGCGCAGCGCCCGCAGGTTCAGGAGCGTCTGACCCAACAGATTCTGACCGCGCTGCAAACGCTGCTTGGCACCAATAACGTCGCGGTCTCAATCGACGCTGTGCATTACTGCGTGAAAGCGCGCGGCATTCGCGATGCGACCAGCGCCACCACCACGACTTCCCTCGGCGGATTGTTTAAATCCAGCCAGAACACGCGCCAGGAGTTCCTGCGCGCCGTGCGTCACCACAACTGATCAGGGCAGGGAGTATGGAGCGTAATGTCACGCTGGATTTTATTCGTGGCGTCGCCATCCTCGGTATCCTGCTTCTTAATATCAGCGCCTTTGGCTTGCCAAAGGCGGCTTACCTTAATCCCGCCTGGTATGGCAAGATCACCGCGTCTGACGCATGGACGTGGGCGATCCTCGACCTGTTCGCGCAGGTAAAATTCCTTACGCTTTTTGCGCTGTTATTCGGCGCGGGTCTGCAAATGCTGCTGCCGCGCGGCAAACGCTGGATTCAGTCGCGTCTGACGCTGCTCGTCCTGCTGGGCTTTATCCACGGTTTGCTGTTCTGGGATGGCGACATTCTGCTGGCGTATGGCCTTGTCGGCCTGATTTGCTGGCGACTGGTGCGCGACGCGCCGTCGGTAAAAAGTTTATTTAATACCGGTATTTTGCTCTATCTGGCGGGGATTGGCGTGTTGCTGCTGTTAGGGTCTATCTCGGCGAGTGAAACCAGCCGCGCCTGGACGCCGGATGCCTCTGCCCTGTTGTATGAAAAATACTGGAAGATTAACGGCGGCATGGAGGCGGTCAGCAACCGGGTCGATCTGCTGTCGAACAGTCTGCTGGCGCTGGGGGCGCAGTATGGCTGGCAGCTGGCGGGAATGATGCTGCTGGGCGCGGCGCTGATGCGCAGCGGCTGGCTGAAGGGCCAGTACAGTCTGCAACACTACCGGCGTACGGGCGTATTGCTTGTCGTCGTCGGCATGCTGATTAACCTTCCGGCCATTATTGTACAGTGGCGGCTGGACTGGGCGTATCGCTGGTGCGCTTTTCTGCTACAGGCGCCGCGTGAATTGAGCGCGCCGTTTCAGACTATAGGTTACACCGCGTTGATGCTGGGATTCTGGCCGCAGCTCAGCCGTTTTAAACTGGTCATTGCCATTGCCTGCGTAGGGCGGATGGCGTTGAGCAACTATCTGTTGCAGACGCTGATCTGCACCACGCTGTTCTACCAGTTCGGTTTATTTATGAAATTCGACCGACTGACGCTGCTGATATTCGTCATTCCTGTCTGGCTGGCGAACCTGCTTTTCTCCTGGATTTGGCTGCGTTTCTATCGGCAAGGGCCGGTGGAATGGCTCTGGCGGCAATTAACCCTCCGTGCTTCCGGGACGTCATTATCGGGAACATCCAGATAACGATCTGGATCACATTCATTAACAAAACGCATGTAACCGTTTCCAGCCCTGTGACCTTACTCACGTAGTCCTGAACGAAGCGCTGACAAAATACCCACCTGCTAAACACAGGGTGTCTGTGAGCAACGGCAATCTCAAACAGGGTAGTGAATATGGTAACCATTCGTGATGTGGCACGTCAGGCTGGCGTTTCCGTAGCGACCGTTTCTCGCGTGCTGAATAACAGTGCGCTGGTCAGTCCCGATACGCGCGAAGCGGTAATGAAGGCGGTCACGCTGCTGGGTTACCGTCCTAATGCTAATGCGCAAGCGCTGGCGACGCAGATAAGCGACACCATCGGCGTGGTGGTGATGGACGTGTCAGATGCGTTTTTCGGCGCACTGGTCAAAGCGGTGGATGTGGTTGCCCAACAACACAACAAATATGTGCTGATCGGCAACAGTTATCATGAGGCTGAAAAAGAGCGTCATGCCATCGAGGTTCTGATTCGCCAGCGCTGTAACGCATTGATTGTTCACTCGAAAGCATTAAGTGACCAGGAGCTGGGAGCGTTTATGGACCAGATCCCAGGCATGGTGCTGATCAATCGTATTGTGCCGGGTTATGCCCACCGTTGCGTGTGCCTGGACAATATCAGCGGCGCAAAAATGGCGACCCGCATGCTGCTCAATAATGGTCATCAACGGATTGGTTATCTGGCTTCCAGCCACCGCATTGAAGATGACACGATGCGTAAAGAAGGGTGGCTGAGCGCGTTGCAGGAGCAGGGGATTACGCCGCCAGAAAGCTGGATTGGCACGGGTTCCCCGGACATGCAGGGCGGTGAAGCGGCGATGGTGGAACTGCTGGGGCGAAACCTGCAACTGACCGCCGTATTCGCCTATAACGACAGCATGGCCGCTGGCGCGCTCACGGCGTTAAAAGACAATGGCATTGCCATCCCGTTACATCTTTCCATCATCGGTTTTGATGATATTCCTATTGCCCGTTACACCGACCCGCAGCTGACTACGGTGCGTTATCCCATTGCTTCGATGGCGAAAATGGCAACGGAACTGGCGTTGCAGGGCGCGGCCGGCACGCTGGATTCAACGGCGACGCACTGTTTTATGCCAACGCTGGTGCGTCGTCATTCGGTTGCGCTAAGACAGAATGCGGCCCCGATCACTAACCAGCAACGTCAGGGGATGTAACCGCTTTCAATATGTGAGTAAATTCACAGTATCTTAACAATACGATAGCTATGATGGCACCGTTTGAAGCACTGTAAATACTATGTAACGGTGAATAATCACTTTTAACGCATCGTCAGGGCATTAAACAGCAATTAAAGCATATTTTTGGAGCGTTACCGGGCACGGAAGAAAGATTTTTTAACAGTGAGCTTCGGCGTTCAGTAACACTTCATTAACGTTCTGCCCTGCCGAGCATTTTTCTCAAGTACTACCCTGCATAATAAAACCGGAGATACCATGAATAAGAAGGCGTTAACTCTGTCTGCTGTGATGGCAAGCATGTTATTTGGCGCGGCTGCGCACGCTGCTGATACTCGCATTGGTGTGACGATTTATAAATATGACGATAACTTTATGTCCGTCGTGCGTAAGGCTATCGAAAGAGACGCCCAGGCGGCGCCTGATGTGCAGTTGCTGATGAATGACTCGCAGAACGATCAGTCCAAGCAAAACGACCAGATCGACGTGCTGTTGGCAAAAGGGGTAAAAGCGCTGGCGATCAACCTGGTTGACCCGGCTGCGGCAGGTACGGTAATTGAGAAAGCGCGTGGTCAGAATGTCCCGATTGTGTTCTTCAACAAAGAACCTTCCCGCAAAGCGCTGGATAGCTATGACAAAGCCTATTACGTCGGCACTGACTCCAAAGAATCCGGTATCATCCAGGGCGATCTGATCGCTAAACACTGGCAGGCTAACCAGGGTTGGGATCTGAACAAAGATGGCCAAATCCAGTTCGTACTGCTGAAAGGCGAGCCGGGCCACCCGGATGCTGAAGCGCGTACCACCTATGTTATCAAAGAGCTGAACGACAAAGGCATCAAAACTGAGCAGCTGCAAATGGATACCGCAATGTGGGACACCGCAATGGCGAAAGACAAGATGGACGCATGGCTGTCCGGCCCGAACGCCAACAAAATTGAAGTGGTTATCGCGAATAACGACGCAATGGCGATGGGCGCGGTAGAAGCGCTGAAAGCGCACAATAAAACCAGCGTTCCGGTATTCGGCGTAGATGCGTTACCTGAAGCGCTGGCACTGGTGAAATCCGGTGCGCTGGCAGGTACCGTGCTGAACGATGCCAACAACCAGGCGAAAGCCACCTTTGATCTGGCGAAAAACCTGGCCGATGGTAAAGGCGCGGCTGACGGCACCGACTGGAAAATCGAGAACAAAATTGTTCGCGTTCCGTACGTAGGTGTTGATAAAGACAATCTGGCTGAGTTTACCAACAAGTAATTCGTATATCGTTTTCTTTGGGCGCAATAACATTGCGCCCTTTATTAACGCACTCTGCGAGGCCAACAAGGTATAATTATGGTCAGCACTACTACTCCGTCGTCAGGCGAATACTTGTTGGAAATGAGCGGCATCAACAAGTCTTTTCCCGGCGTAAAGGCACTTGACAATGTTAATTTAAAAGTCCGCCCGCACTCGATTCACGCCTTAATGGGGGAGAATGGCGCAGGAAAATCAACATTATTAAAATGCCTTTTTGGGATCTATCAAAAAGATTCCGGTAGCATTTTATTTCAGGGGAAAGAGATCGATTTTCATTCTGCCAAAGAAGCTCTGGAGAATGGTATTTCGATGGTTCACCAGGAGCTAAACCTGGTGTTACAGCGCTCCGTCATGGATAACATGTGGTTAGGGCGTTACCCAACCAAAGGTATGTTTGTCGATCAGGATAAAATGTACCGGGATACCAAAGCGATATTTGATGAGCTGGATATTGATATCGATCCGCGTGCGCGTGTCGGGACATTATCTGTTTCACAAATGCAGATGATCGAAATTGCGAAGGCGTTTTCCTACAATGCCAAAATTGTGATCATGGATGAGCCGACCTCTTCATTAACGGAAAAAGAGGTTAACCATCTGTTCACTATTATTCGCAAACTGAAGGAGCGCGGCTGCGGTATTGTGTATATCTCGCATAAAATGGAAGAGATTTTCCAGCTGTGCGATGAAGTCACCGTCTTGCGCGACGGCCAGTGGATTGCGACGCAGCCGCTGGAAGGGCTGGATATGGACAAGATCATCGCCATGATGGTGGGTCGTTCCCTGAACCAGCGTTTCCCGGACAAGCAAAATAAGCCGGGAGAGGTCATTCTGGAAGTGCGTAACCTGACGTCTCTGCGCCAGCCGTCGATCCGCGACGTCTCTTTTGATCTGCATAAAGGGGAAATTCTCGGGATTGCGGGTCTGGTAGGGGCAAAGCGTACCGATATTGTTGAAACGCTTTTTGGTATCCGGGAAAAATCATCGGGTACGATTACGCTGCACGGCAAAAAGATTAATAACCACAACGCGAATGAAGCCATTAATCACGGTTTCGCGCTGGTAACGGAAGAACGTCGTTCAACCGGGATCTACGCGTATCTGGATATTGGTTTTAACTCTTTAATTTCCAACATCCGCAATTACAGAAATAAAGTCGGTTTACTGGATAATTCCCGCATGAAGAGCGATACCCAGTGGGTTATTGACTCAATGCGCGTGAAAACGCCAGGTCATCGCACGCAAATTGGCTCTCTTTCGGGGGGCAACCAGCAGAAGGTCATTATCGGCCGGTGGCTGTTAACGCAGCCAGAAATATTAATGCTGGATGAGCCAACGCGCGGTATTGATGTCGGCGCAAAATTTGAAATCTATCAACTGATTGCGGAACTGGCGAAAAAAGAGAAGGGGATTATTATCATTTCTTCCGAAATGCCGGAATTGTTAGGGATTACAGATCGTATTCTGGTAATGAGCAATGGCCTTGTTGCCGGGATTGTTGACACAAAAACAACAACGCAAAACGAAATTCTGCGTCTTGCGTCTTTGCACCTTTAAGATCAGGGGCTCCTCATGAGTGCGTTAAATAAGAAAAGTTTTCTTACTTATCTGAAAGAAGGCGGAATTTACGTTGTTCTTTTAGTCTTGCTGGCCATTATTATTTTCCAGGACCCTACATTTTTAAGTCTGCTGAACTTAAGTAACATTCTGACGCAGTCCTCCGTGCGTATTATCATCGCGCTGGGTGTGGCAGGGTTGATTGTCACCCAGGGGACTGACCTGTCTGCGGGGCGTCAGGTTGGCCTGGCGGCCGTGGTCGCCGCAACGCTGTTGCAGTCCGTGGAAAACGCCAATAAGGTCTTCCCGGAAATGGCCACCATGCCGATTCCGCTGGTGATCCTGATTGTCTGTGCAATTGGGGCCGTCATTGGTCTGCTTAACGGCATTATCATTGCGTACCTTAATGTGACGCCGTTCATCACGACCCTGGGCACGATGATTATCGTTTATGGCATCAACTCCCTGTATTACGACTTCGTCGGGGCGTCGCCGATTTCGGGGTTTGATAGCGGGTTCTCGACGTTTGCGCAGGGCTTTATTGCGCTGGGCAGTTTCCGGCTCTCCTACATTACCTTCTATGCGCTGATTGCGGTGGCGTTTGTCTGGATCCTGTGGAATAAAACCCGTTTCGGTAAGAACATTTTCGCTATCGGCGGCAACCCGGAAGCGGCAAAAGTGTCCGGCGTTAACGTGGGGCTGAACCTGCTGATGATCTATGCGTTGTCCGGTGTGTTCTACGCATTCGGCGGTTTGCTGGAAGCGGGGCGTATCGGTTCTGCGACCAACAACCTCGGCTTTATGTATGAGCTGGATGCGATTGCCGCCTGCGTGGTCGGCGGCGTGTCGTTTAGCGGCGGCGTCGGGACGGTATTCGGCGTTGTGACCGGTGTGATTATCTTTACCGTCATCAACTACGGTCTGACCTATATCGGCGTGAACCCTTACTGGCAGTACATCATTAAAGGCGGCATCATTATCTTCGCGGTGGCGCTGGACTCGCTGAAATACGCCCGTAAGAAGTAATTACCGGCATGAAAAAGCCCGAAGCAGGCAACTGTTTCGGGCTTTTTTGTTTCTGCGCGTTATCTAAAGAACAGAAAATAAATGCCTGCGGCGAGCGTACAAACCGACATGCACAGATATAACCCGATGTAGCTCCAGTAAAGGAGAGGGGTTTCTGCACGGTAGGCGTATACGGGTTCGCGGGCGTTCCTGACGATTTTATCCACGGCGCCAGAGCGCCAGCCTTTGTAGGCTTCCCGTAAGCTAAACAGCATCACCATCAGGACGGCGATGACCACAAAGATCGTTTTCCCTTCCACGCTTATTTTCCTTGTTTCTTTTGCAGTTCCAGCAATTGCTCAGGCGTTACTGCCGGGTAGCCCTGGGCGTCATCCGGCACCTGATGCATTGTTGGAATGGGAACTAACGGGCCTAAGAAGCGAGGTTCCCGTTTGAAAATATAGAGATCCGCCAGCGCGCCGAATCGGGCGCCAAATTCACGTACGCGTACCGTTAACATATCTTTTGGCGACGGCACCGCATAGCACTGAGCCTGAATTCCCATATGCAGCGCAATAAACAGCGCGCGTTCACAGTGGAAACGCTGGGTAATGATGATGAAGTCGTTGGTATCAAACACTTTGCGCGTGCGCACAATGGAGTCCAGCGTGCGAAAACCGGCATAATCGAGCACGATGTCGGCAGGATCAACGCCCCCGGCGATCAGATCCTTACGCATCGTCATCGGTTCGTTATAGCTTTGCAGCGCGTTATCGCCGCTGAGCAGCAGATAATTGACCTTGCCGCTGTTGTAGGCGTTTAACGCGCCCTGAATGCGGTAGCGGTAATACTGATTAATGACGCCGGTGCGATAGTATTTTGCGGTGCCTAATACCACTCCCACCTGGCGGTAGGGGAGATCCTGTAATTCGTCGTAAATATAGGGCGCGGTTTTCCAGCTCATCCATCTGTCGAGACCAAGCACAGTCAACAGCAGCAAGCCGATCAGGACTAACAGGCTGTAAAACACGCGCTTTAACATGCAGAGAACTCGATAAAGGGATGAAATTTCAATCAGGCTACTGTACCCGCTGTCGAAGCGCAAGAAACAGCAGTCTGATTGGGGGGATTTTAGACATTCTTGCCATTTGCATGTTGCCCGATGGCGCTGCGCTTATCGGGCCTACGCACATTGCGTGTTCCAGGGCTTAACCCAGTAGTACGCGGTCGATATTATTGCAGCCTAATGCTTTCAGCGTGGCGGCAGTGGCGTCCCACTGGATTAACGGCGCGTCGGCTTTCTCCGCCAGAATTGCGCGCTGAATATCTGGATAGTCATACCCGTTCAGGTTCAGCAGATTCAGTGCGCCCTGCAAAGGCGGCAGCGTAGGGTTAAAGGCGGCGTTCTCGGCATAGCTGCCGGTGAAAATACGCCCGTCTTTGCATTCCAGCGCCACGCCGCTTGGGGAGTGGCTGTAAGGCATATGACATTTATTGGCGGCGGTAATCGCTGCCTGAGTCAGCGCGTCGCCCTCCAGCGCGAAACCGTGATTCTGCTCGTCCATCAGCAGCGTTTTGATCTCCAGGTCTTTCGGGCCGAAAGCGTCAGGCAGATAGTCGCGTAAGGTATGCGGTACGCGCCCCGGCAGGTGGATACGCAGATCCAGGCCGCTGTTCAGTTCGTTCATAAACTGACGGCAATGACCGCAAGGGGTGTAGTTAACCGTGATGGCGGCGAGCCCTTTTTCACCGCGCAGCCAGGCATGGCCGATCGCGCTTTGCTCGGCATGAACGGTTTGCTGCATCGTCGCGCCCAGGAACTCCATATTCCCACCGAAATACCAGGTTCCACTGATGCCGCGCGCGATAGCGCCAACGTTGAAGTGGGAAAGGTCGGTGCGTGCGCAGGCGGCAGCCAGCGGCAGGAGCGCGAAAGCCAGCGCGTCTTCGTCCAGCCCCGATTCACGCTTAAGCGTCGAGACCTGCTCCGCAGTCAGCATGGCGGGAAAATGCTCATCTGCCAGAATCGGCGCCAGCGCTGATTGCAGATTATCCGCAAGTTGGCCAAAAGCAGTTTGAAAACGTGGATGCATGGCGTTGCCTCATAACAATGTAATGGAATCGTAGTTTACGGAGCTGTTACGGCTTTATATGTGATCCAAATCTCATTGTGATTGCAACTTGTGAAACTTAAATTAAAAATGCGCGACACATCGCAAATTTTAACCCGCTACCGCCAGAATAATCGGGAAGAGAAACGGCGCCAGCAGCGAGGTGATGATCCCGCAGATCACCAGCGCCAGCGAACTGAACGCCCCTTCCTGGTAATCCAGCTCGGCGCAGCGCGCAGTGCCCAGGGCGTGCGAGGCGGTTCCCATTGCCAGACCGCGTGCGGCTTTGGTACGGATACGCATGAGGTTGAGCAGGGTATGACCAAATACGGCGCCCAGTATCCCGACGAAAATAACGCAGACGGCGCTAATGGCGGGAATGCCGCCGATGCTGCCGCCCACCGCCATTGCGATTGGGGTTGTGACCGATTTCGGTAATACCGATGCGGCGATTTCCGGCGTGGCGCCCATCAGTAAGGCGACAGTGGTTCCGGTCACCATGGCGACCACGCTGCCGACGAAGCAGATCGTGATGATGGATTTCCAGCGGGCGCGGATCTGGTGCAGTTGTTCATATAAAGGGTACGCCAGCGCCACGACGGCGGGTTGCAGCAGGTCGTTGAGCACCTCGCTGCCTTTGAAATAGTGATCGTAAGGAATGCCGGTCAGCATCAGAAACGGGATGATGACCACCATGGCAACCAGCAACGGGTTAAGCAACGGCATCTTAAAGCGCGCAGCCAGTTTGCGGGCGGCGAAAAAGACCGCCAGCGTCAGGGGTAACGACCACCAGATATACGACATCATTTTTTCGATCCTTTCTGCCCTAACACTTTTCGTTCACCGTGTACGATATGCGAACTCCAGCTCACGACCAGGAAAACAACCAGCGTACTGATCGCACAGGAGACCACCACCGGGCCAAACTGCGCGCGCAGCAAATCGAAGTACTGCATGACGCCGACGCCAATCGGCACAAACAGCAGCGCCATGTAACGGATCAGGACATAGCATCCCGGGTTTACCCACTTCGCTGGCAGAATTTGTAGCGCCAGTAAAACAAACAGAATCAACATGCCGATGATGCTGCCGGGAATCGTGATAGGAAGCAGCGATGCAATGAAAATACCCGCATACAAACAGGCATATATCAGTACAAATGCGCGTAAATACTGCCAGATGATATTCAGTGATTTACTCATGGTAAAAGCCCTTGATGAAACAGATTCATCATACAATTAAACTTTAAAACGTGCTACCGATCACATCATGAATTCTGAGCATAGTGGAAATAGACAACGGGAACATCGGGCAACGCCCCGTTGCCCGCGCTAAACCTGCGCCAGAAAATGCAGAAAACGACTCAACGCAAGAGAAGGGGTCTCGTTCTTGCGCCAGAACATGCCCACGCTTCCTTTCTGTTCTATTTTCGGCAGGTTTAAGATAGCCAACTGGCCCTGGCTGGCATAGCGTTGCGCCAGGCGTAGAGAAAGAATAGAGATCATATCGCTGCTTTGCAGCAAATTGGTGCTGACGTTCATCGAGGCGGATTCGATGGTGTTTTCCGGCAGCATCACGCCGTTGTCCACCAGGGCGTTATCAATGCTGATGCGAATTGGCGTACCGGTCGGCCAGACAATCCAGCGCCAGTGGGCGAGGTCGTTCCAGGAAAGCGTGGCGTGTGAGGCCAGGGGATGATGGGGGCGGGCGACAAAGCAGACCGGTTCGGTGTAGAGCACCTGATAGTTTAACGGCAGCTGGAGCGCCCGACCGCCCACGCGACCTACCACCACGTCCAGCGACCCGGCGAGCAGATCGTGTAAAAGCGGGGTCATGACTTTCTCTTCAATATTCAGGTGCAGCGTCGGCATCTCATTGAGCAGGCAGAGGATCGCCTGCGACACGCAGTCTGTCGCGACCGGTGAACAGCCGATTTTCAGGCTTCCCACCAGCCCACCTTGCTTAAAGCGCGCGATCTCATACTGCGAACGTTCCATATCGTTGATGAGCCGCTGTGCATGCTGGAGCAACAGCTTGCCCCCTTCTGAAGGGCGTAACCCCTTGCTGTGGCGTTCAAAAAGCGTGATTCCGATCTCATCTTCAAGCTGTGACAGCCACTTCGACAGCGCGGGCTGGGTGATGTTCATCATTCGCGCAACGTGGGTCAGATTCCCTTGCTCCCCCAGCGCGACCAGCATTTGCAGGTGGTGCAGCTTCAATTTTTGCGCCCAATTCGCCATTTGATATAACCCCCAGGTTATGCCTCTGCCCGAAATGCCATTGTACATTTCATCGCCATGATTACAAACTTGCAACATACAAAAAACAAAAATGACATCTACCTTACCTGCACCGAGGCATTCACTATGACTCAACGACGTGATCTACAAGCACTGATTGACGCCGCCCCCGTCGGCAAAATGCAGTGGCGCGTTATCATCTGCTGCTTTCTGGTGGTAATGCTCGACGGTTTTGATACGGCCGCAATTGGCTTTATTGCGCCGGATATCCGTACGCACTGGCAATTGAGCGCCAGCGATCTGGCCCCGCTGTTCGGCGCGGGTCTGCTGGGGCTGACGGCAGGGGCGCTATTGTGCGGCCCGCTGTCAGACCGTTTTGGCCGTAAACGGGTGATTGAACTGTGCGTGGCGCTGTTTGGTGCCTTAAGCCTGCTTTCCGCCTTCTCGCCGGATTTGCAAACGCTGGTGGTACTGCGCTTTTTAACCGGGTTAGGGCTGGGCGGCGCGATGCCGAATACCATCACGATGACGTCGGAATACCTTCCCGCCCGCCGTCGCGGGGCGCTGGTGACGCTGATGTTCTGCGGGTTTACCCTCGGTTCGGCGATGGGCGGCATCGTCAGCGCGCAACTGGTGCCGCTGATTGGCTGGCACGGCATTCTGGTGCTCGGCGGCGTATTGCCCTTAATGCTGTTTTTCGCCTTGCTGTTTGTTCTGCCCGAGTCGCCACGCTGGCAGGTGCGTCGTCAGCGCCCGCAGGCGGCGATTGCCAGAACGGTTGCCGCCATCACCGGCGAACGCTACGACAATACGCATTTCTATCTTCATGAAGCCGCCGCCATTTCAAAAGGCAGTATCCGCCAGCTTTTTGTTGGGCGTCAGCTTCCCATTACCCTGATGTTATGGGTCGTGTTCTTCATGAGCCTGCTCATTATCTACCTGCTCTCCAGCTGGATGCCGACGCTCCTGAATCACCGGGGAATCGATTTGCAGCATGCCTCCTGGGTCACTGCCGCATTCCAGGTCGGCGGTACGCTCGGCGCGCTGTTACTCGGTGTACTGATGGACAAACACAATCCGTTCCGGGTGCTGGCCGTGAGCTACGCGCTGGGCGCGGTCTGCATCGTGATGATTGGCCTGAGCGAAAACGGACTGTGGCTGATGGCGCTGGCGATTTTTGGTACGGGCATTGGCATCAGCGGATCGCAGGTGGGGTTGAATGCCTTAACTGCGACGCTGTACCCGACTCAAAGCCGTGCAACCGGCGTGAGCTGGTCCAATGCCGTCGGGCGCTGCGGCGCCATTGTCGGTTCGCTCTCCGGTGGCATGATGATGGCGATGAATTTCTCTTTCGATACGCTGTTTTTCGTCATCGCGATTCCGGCTGCCATTAGCGCGGTGATGCTCGCCATGTTGACGGCGGTTGTCCACCACTCTGCCTCTGAACCTGACGTGCTGCCCCGGGCAGGCGTCGTGAATGAATAAGGAGAACCTCCATGTCTGAAGTGAATCAGGATGTTAAACACAACCGTCAGCAGTTTTATCAGCACATTTCCGGGCAAAACCTGACGCCGCTCTGGGAATCGCTGCACCACCTGGTGCCGCAAACGCCGAACGCCAATTGCGCGCCTGCGTACTGGAACTATCAGGAGATCCGCCCGCTGTTGCTGGAAAGCGGCAACCTGATTGGCGCGAAAGAGGCTGTCCGCCGGGTGCTGGTGCTGGAAAACCCGGCGCTGCGCGGACAGTCGTCAATTACCGCGACGCTGTACGCAGGGCTGCAATTGATTTTACCGGGCGAGGTGGCGCCGAGTCATCGCCACAACCAGTCAGCGCTGCGTTTTATTGTGGAAGGGCAAGGCGCGTTCACCGCCGTTGACGGCGAGCGGACGCAGATGCACCCGGGCGACTTTATTCTGACGCCGCAGTGGCGCTGGCACGATCACGGCAACCCTGGCGACGAGCCGGTGGTATGGCTGGACGGTCTGGATCTGCCGCTGGTGAATACGCTGGGCTGCGGGTTTGCGGAAGATTACCCGGAAGAACAGCAGCCGGTGACGCGCAAAGAAGGTGATTACCTGCCGCGCTACGCCGCCAACATGCTGCCGCTACGCCACCAGGTCGGCAATTCCTCGCCGATTTTCAACTACCGCTACGACCGTAGCCGTGAAGCGCTGCATGACCTGACCCGGATGGGGGAACCTGACGAGTGGGATGGCTACAAGATGCGCTATGTCAACCCGGTCACCGGGGGCTATCCGATGCCTTCGATGGGCGCGTTTTTGCAACTGTTGCCGAAAGGGTTTGCGTCGCGCGTGGCGCGCACGACCGACAGCACCATTTATCACGTTGTGGAAGGTTCCGGGCAGGTCACCATTGGCAATGAGACGTTCCACTTCACGGCGAAAGATATCTTTGTAGTGCCGACATGGCACGGGGTGTCGTTCCAGACCACGGAAGATACCGTTTTATTCAGTTTTTCGGACAAACCGGTTCAGGAAGCCCTCGGCTTGTTCCGCGAAGCGCGTGATTAAATTGGGAGAGAAAAGATGAGCAAATATGTATTCGAACCTCAGGCGCCAGTCGCGGTGCCGGTTGTTGGCAGCGATGAGCAATTCCCGGTTCGCCGCGTCTACTGCGTTGGCCGTAACTACGCCGCCCATGCCCGTGAGATGGGGTTCGATCCCGATCGTGAGCCGCCGTTCTTCTTCTGCAAACCGGCCGATGCGATCGTACCGGTTGCGGCTGGCGAAACGCTGGCGCTGGCCTATCCGTCGCAGACCGATAACTATCACTATGAAATTGAACTGGTGGTGGCGATAGGCAAGCAGGGCAGCGATATTCCGCTTGAGCAGGCGCATGAGTATGTCTGGGGCTATGCCACCGGGCTGGATATGACCCGCCGCGACCGCCAGATGGAAATGCGCCAGATGGGGCGCCCGTGGGAAATCGGCAAAGCGTTTGATTTGTCCGCGCCGATTGCGCCGCTGCATAAAGCGACCGATGTGGCAGATGTCAACAACGCGCCGATTTGGTTACAGGTAAACGGGGAAGATCATCAGCGCAGCGATATTCGCCATCTGATCTGGTCCGTCAATGAAACCATCAGCTACCTGTCCGGCTTTTTTGAACTGCAACCGGGCGACCTGATTTTCACCGGTACGCCAGAAGGAGTCGGGGCAGTGGTGAAAGGGGATGTGATTACCGGCAATGTGGAAGGGTTAACGCCGATCGCCGTGAAGATTGTTTGAGGTGAATGATGAAGCTGTACAGTTTTTTTAATAGCTCGGCGTCTTATCGCGTGCGTATCGCGCTGGCATTAAAAGGCATTGATTATGAGACGGTGGGCGTCAACATTCGTATCGGCCAGCAGAATGCGCTGAGCTACCGACGGATGAACCCGATCGGGCTGGTGCCGACGCTGGTGACTGATGACGGTGAATCTCTCGGGCAATCGCTGGCAATCATCGACTGGCTGGATCGCCACTTCCCGCAGACGCCGTTGCTGCCGCTGGTCGATCCGGCGCGCAGCCAGGCGCTGGAAATTGTCTATGCCATTGCCTGTGATATTCACCCGGTGAACAACCTGCGCGTATTGCGCTACCTGACTGACGAGCTGAAGATTGGCGAAGAAGACAAGAAACGCTGGTACGCCCACTGGGTGCAACAAGGGCTTAGCGCGGTGGAACAGCTGTTGCGCCAGGGGCAGTCCGGGCAGTTTTGCGTGGGGGATGCGCCCACGCTGGCGGATTGCTGCCTGATTCCACAATGGGCCAATGCGCTGCGAATGGGATGTGACCTGAGCGGTTATCCGCGCTGCAAGGCGGTTTATGACGCCTGTACCCGGCTTCCGGCCTTTATCGCCGCTGCCCCCGAAAATCAACAAGACAAAATTTCAGCCTGATAAGGAGAACGACAATGGCTAAAGTGACAAGCGCAATTATCGTGGGTGGCGGTATTGGCGGCGCAGCGACCGCGCTGTCGCTGGCGCGCCAGGGCATTAAAGTAATGCTGCTGGAAAAGGCTCATGAAATTGGTGAGATTGGGGCGGGGATTCAGCTCGGGCCGAATGCGTTTTCCGCGCTGGACAGCCTCGGCGTTGGCGAAGTGGCTCGCCAGCGCGCGGTCTTTACCGATCATATTACGATGATGGACGCCGTGAATGCCGAAGAGGTCGTGCGCATTGAAACCGGCCAGGCCTTTCGCGACCATTTTGGCGGCCCGTATGCCGTGATTCACCGGGTGGATATTCATGCCACCGTCTGGGAAGCGGCGCTGACTCATCCGGGCGTGGAGTACCGGACTTCGACGAATATTGTCGATATCCGCCAGACGCCGGACGATGTAACGGTGTTTGACGAGCAGGGGAATAGCTGGACGGCAGATATTCTGCTGGGCTGCGATGGTGTGAAATCGGTCGTGCGCCAGAGTCTACTTGGCGATATTCCGCGCGTGACCGGGCATGTGGTGTACCGGGCCGTGGTGGAGTGCGACGACATGCCGGAAGATTTGCGCATCAATGCGCCGGTACTGTGGGCCGGGCCGCACTGCCATCTGGTGCATTATCCGTTGCGCGGCGGGAAACAGTACAATCTGGTGGTGACGTTCCATAGCCGTCAGCAGGAGGAGTGGGGCGTGAAAGACGGAAGCAAAGAAGAGGTGCTCTCTTATTTTGCCGGGATTCACCCGCGTCCGCGTCAAATGCTCGACAAACCCACCTCCTGGCGCCGTTGGGCGACCGCTGACCGGGAACCGGTAGAGAAATGGGGAACCGACCGCATCACGCTGGTGGGCGATGCCGCGCACCCGGTTGCGCAATATATGGCGCAGGGCGCCTGCATGGCGCTGGAAGATGCCGTTACGCTGGGTAAAGCGCTGGAGCGTTGTCATGGCGATGCGCAGCAGGCCTTTGCGTTGTATGAGTCGGTGCGTATTCCCCGCACGGCGCGGATTGTCTGGTCAACCCGCGAGATGGGGCGCGTCTACCATGCCGCAGGCGTGGAGCGACAGGTGCGTAATCTGCTGTGGAAAGGCAAATCCCAGCAGGAGTTTTATCGCGGCATTGAGTGGCTGTATGGCTGGAAGGAAGATAACTGCCTTGAGCCGCGCTGAGAGACTTTAAACCGCACCACAGAGGCGCTACCATAGCGCCTCTTTTTTTGCAGGTAACGAAATGCTATGCGTGTTTTACTGGCGCCGATGGAAGGCGTGCTCGACTCTCTGGTGCGCGAGCTACTGACCGAGGTTAATGATTACGATCTGTGCATCACGGAGTTTTTGCGCGTGGTGGATCAGCTTCTGCCGGTAAAAGTGTTTCATCGCATCTGCCCGGAACTGCACAATGCCAGCCGCACGGCGTCCGGCACAGTCGTGCGTATTCAACTGCTGGGGCAATACCCGCAGTGGCTGGCGGAAAACGCCGCCCGCGCGGTGGAGCTGGGCTCATACGGCGTGGATTTAAACTGCGGCTGTCCGTCGAAAATGGTGAACGGCAGCGGAGGCGGGGCGACGTTGCTCAAAGATCCTGAGCTTATCTATCAGGGGGCAAAAGCGATGCGCGAAGCCGTGCCTGCGCATTTACCAGTCACGGTGAAGGTGCGTCTGGGCTGGGACAGCGGCGAAAGAAAATTTGAAATTGCTGATGCCGTCCAGCAGGCAGGAGCGACAGAGCTTGTCGTGCATGGGCGCACCAAAGAGCAGGGTTATAAAGCCGAACATATTGACTGGCAGGCGATTGGCGAGATCCGCCAGCGACTCACTATTCCGGTTATCGCCAATGGTGAAATCTGGGACTGGCAGAGCGCGCAAGAGTGTATGGCGGTCAGCGGCTGCGACGCGGTGATGATGGGACGTGGAGCGTTAAACATCCCGAATCTCAGCCGCGTGGTGAAATATAACGAACCGCGTATGCCCTGGCCGGAAGTGGTTTTACTGCTACAAAAATACACCCGGCTGGAAAAGCAGGGGGATACCGGGCTGTATCATGTGGCGCGTATTAAGCAGTGGCTGGGGTATTTGCGTAAGGAATATACGGAAGTCACCGCGCTATTTCAGGAAATCCGAGCGCTTAATAATTCCCCCGATATTGCTCGCGCCATTCAGTCCATTGATATTTAAATCGCCTTATCAGGCCGCGTGCCTGATGGCGCTTCGCTTATCAGGCCTACAGACTCCAGACTGTGTAGGCCGGATAAGACGGTACGTCGCCATCCGGCAGCGGTCAGCGGTCAGCGGTTCGACAGGGTACTACGCAAAGGGTAAATATCATTTCATGAAATACTTTAATTATAATTATTTGCTTCAATTATAATTTTCTAATTATATTTTTCCTTTTCCAAAGATGTATTGCCACGCGTAACTAAAAAACAGGACGCAACACCACGTAATCTCTGCGCACCTTTTCTTACCAGAACGTCTCCATGAACCGCGATTCTCTCCTGGCCACAACGGTGTGCCTGTCTCTTTTTACGCTGCTGGCGGGTTGCGCGCCGATGCACGATACCCGCCAGTCGCTGACGCGACAAACGCCTGCTGCACAGGTTGATTCACCATTACCGACGGCAATAAAAAACGGTTGGCCGGACAGCCAGTGGTGGAAGGCGTACCACGATCCCCAGCTTGATGCCTTAATTAACAACGCATTACAGCATTCTCCTGATATGCAGGTGGCTGAACAGCGTATACAACTCGCCGAGGCGCAGGCGAAGGAGGTTGAAGCGCAGGATGGCCCCCGGCTGGATTTCTCTGCGGATGTTGAGCGCCAGAAAATGTCTGCGGAAGGGCTGATGGGGCCGTTTGCCATCACCGATCCGGCGGCGGGAACCACCGGGCCGTGGTACACCAACGGGACGTTCGGCTTAACCGCCGGTTGGGATCTGGATCTCTGGGGCAAGAACCGGGCTGAAGTCAGCGCGAGAATCGGCGTAGTGAAAGCGCGTGAAGCGGAACAGGCGCAAACCCGGCAACTGCTGGCAAGCGGTGTCGCGCGTTTATACTGGGAATGGCAGACGCAGGCGGCGCTTAAAGCGGTGCTGACGCAAATCGAACATGAACAGCAAAACGTCATTACGGTTGATCGCCAGCTGTATCAAAACGGTATTACCTCCTCGGTCGAAGGGGTGGAAACCGATATTGATGCCGGTAAAACGCAGCAGCAGCTAAATGATGTGGCCGGTAAAATGAAGATTATTGAGGCGCGTCTGAGTGCGCTGACCAATGCGCAATCGGCCTCGCTGACCCTGCATACGGTTGCTCTGCCAGTGACTGAAAGCCAGTTGCCCGCTCAGTTGAGCTATGAACTTCTGGCTCGCCGACCCGATTTACAGGCGGCGCACTGGTACATTGAGTCCTCTTTAGGCAGCGTTGACGCCGCAAAAGCGGCGTTTTATCCCGATATCAACCTGATGGCGTTTTTGCAACAGGACGCCCTGCACCTGAGCGATCTGTTTCGCCATTCCGCACAGCAGATGGGCGTCACCGCCGGGCTGACGCTGCCGATCTTTGACAGCGGCAGGCTGAACGCCAGTCTTGATATCGCGAAAGCGCAAAGTAATCTCTCTGTCGCGAATTACAACAAAGCGGTGGTGGATGCGGTGAATGATGTGGCGCGCGCCGCCAGTCAGGTTGAAACGATGGCTGAAAAAAATCAGCACCAACGGCAGATTGAGCATGACGCACAGCGGGTGGTTGGTCTGGCACAGGCGCGGTTTAATGCCGGAATTATTGCGGGCTCCCGCGTCAGCCAGGCGAAGATCCCGGCGCTGCGGGAACATTGCAACGGCCTGATTTTGCAAGGGCAATGGCTGGATGCGTCCATCCAGCTCACCAGCGCGCTGGGCGGCGGTTATCATCTTTGAGCGTTGTGCCGGATGGCGCTTTAATGCCGGCCAAATAAGCCTGAAGCGCTACGGCGCATCAGGCTTATTGCGCCGTTTTAACCACCAGCGAGCGCCAAAAACCAGCCCAACCACCAGCGCCAGCCAAATCACATGCTTTATATGCTGGTCGAAACTGTGCAGCCACGGCGCGATCACCTCGCCGCCAATATAGCCCAGGGTGGTAAACAGCAAAGCCCAGATCATCGCCCCCAGAATATTCAGCGGCAGAAAGATTTTAGGCGGCAGGTGGCTGGCGCCAATCAATAGCGGCCCAATAATGCGAAAGCCGTACATAAATCGGGAACCGATCACAAACAGGTACGGGCGACGCTGGATCATTTTCTGCGCCAGATGAATTTTGGCGCGGTGTCGGGAAAAGCGCCGCAAAATTTTGCCGCCATAGCGACGACCCAACAAATAGAGCACCTGATCGCCAATCATGCCGCCGAGTGCGACAGAGAGCACCACCAGAGGGAATTTAAGCAATCCCTGATGGGCTGCCACGCCGCCTAACAGGGTGATGGTCTCGCCTTCCGCCATACTGCCAATAATCAGCGCGGCGTAACCGTAATGCGTGATAAGACTGTTGATATCCATACGTGAAAACGACCTCCCGCCTTTAGCATACACCCTATCAATGTTTATGGCCGGAAAAGGCGCGACGTTAGCGCATCGGTTTTTATGCGCTGTACATAAAATAATCGAAAGCTGAATTATACTTGAAGTGTTGAGATCCAGAGCTGACAAGCAGGGGGGCGGTATGAACCATGTCTGGGGGCTATTTTCCCATCCCGATCGTGAAATGCGCGTGATCAAAAGCGAAAACGAAACGGTGTCGCATCACTATACCCACCATGTGCTGCTGATGGCGGCGATCCCGGTGATTTGCGCCTTTATCGGCACCACGCAAATTGGCTGGAATTTTGGTGATGGCAATGTGCTGCGCTTGTCTCTGTTTACGGGGCTGGCGTTCGCGGTTCTGTTTTACGGCATGATGCTGGCCGGGGTTGCCGTGATGGGGCGGGTCATCTGGTGGATGGCGCGCAACTACCCGCAACGGCCTTCCCTGGGACACTGTATGGTCTTTGCCGGGTATGTCGCAACGCCGCTGTTTTTAAGTGGTCTGGTGGCGCTTTATCCGCTGGTGTGGCTCTGTGCGTTAGTCGGTACTGTCGCACTGTTTTATACCGGCTATCTGCTGTATCTCGGCATCCCGACATTCCTGAACATCAGTAAAGAGGAAGGTCTGAGCTTTTCCAGTTCGACGCTGGCTATCGGCGTGCTGGTACTGGAAGTGCTGCTGGCGATGACGGTGATCCTGTGGGGATATGGATACCGGTTATTCTGAGGTATGAAAAGAATTCGGGTCGCAGGAGGGCGGTAAATGGACAACCGCAGCGCGCCTGCGGCCCGAAACAGGGAAGAGACGGGTGTAAAAGCCAGCATGCAGCATTTCGTGACGATTCTCTTATGGCGACAACGCTGTCGGGTCGCTATGATGCCGGAGCTAGCTTGAGTAAAATCCTGGCTCAGGCGGTGTACGTTCTACGTGCGTGAATCATTATCAGAAATCTCATCATGCTGAAATTCCGAGTTTCATTATTTAGCCTTGCCCTGATGCTGGCTGTCCCTTTTGCGCCACACGCTGTGGCGAAAACCGCGGCTGCCGCCGTAGCGTCTCAACCGGAAATTGCTTCTGGAAGCGCGATGATTGTTGATCTGAACACCAACAAAGTGATCTATTCGAACCACCCGGATCTTGTGCGTCCGATTGCGTCGATCACCAAATTAATGACGGCGATGGTGGTGCTTGATGCGCGACTGCCGCTGGATGAAAAACTGAAAGTCGATATCAGCCAGACGCCGGAAATGAAAGGCGTTTACTCACGCGTGCGTCTGAACAGTGAAATCAGCCGTAAAAATATGTTGCTGCTGGCGCTGATGTCTTCGGAAAACCGGGCGGCGGCAAGCCTGGCGCATCATTATCCGGGTGGCTATAACGCTTTTATTAAAGCGATGAATGCTAAAGCCAAAGCGTTGGGCATGACCCACACCCGTTTTGTGGAGCCGACGGGACTGTCGATTCATAACGTATCGACCGCCCGTGACCTGACGAAACTGCTGATTGCCAGCAAGCAGTACCCGCTGATTGGTCAGTTAAGCACCACGCGTGAGGATATGGCGACCTTTGCAAACCCGGCATACACCTTGCCGTTTCGCAATACGAATCACCTGGTGTACCGCGATAACTGGAATATTCAGTTGACCAAGACCGGGTTTACCAACGCTGCGGGTCATTGCCTGGTGATGCGCACGATGATCAACAACAAACCGGTGGCGTTAGTGGTGATGGATGCCTTTGGCAAATATACCCATTTTGCCGATGCCAGCCGTTTACGCACCTGGATTGAAACCGGCAAAGCGATGCCCGTTCCGGCCGCCGCGTTGAGTTATAAAAAGCAGAAAGCTGCGCAGATGGCCGCAGCAGGCGAGCAGACCGCGCAAAACGATTGAGTTTGTTGATATGTGCCTGAATCCGGCCTACAGTTTGTAGGCCGGATAAGGCGCTTGCGCCGCCATCCGGCACGATATTTAAAACAGCTCCATCGCTGTAAATACGAGAAATCAATGCGTCTCGTCGGACGCCGCTTCTTTCCAGAATTTCAGCTTACTTGTTTTACCAATACCCGGATTCATGCTGTTGGTGGGGTCATTTTCACGATAAAAACGCGCCAGCGTCTCCGGCGCTTTGTACAAATGACCAACGTTATGCTCTGCCGGATATTGCGCGCCGCGCTGGCGCAGCAGTTCCAGCATTTGCTCTTTCAGCGCATGGGCATCGACGCCTTTCTTCACGATGTAATCCTGATGGAAGACATAGCACATGAAATGACCGTAATAGAGTTTATGCACCAGCTGGCTGTCAATTTCCGGCGGCAGATGCTCATACCATTCGGTGTCGTTACGCCGTAAGGCGATATCCAGTGCGAGAATATCCTCCACCTCATCGGCATGCACCGCCTGATAACGGATCGCCGCGCCTGCCGCGGCAAAACGGTGCAGGAACGCTTTGCTGCCTTCCTCCGGGGTACAGGCAAAGAAATCGCCCTCGGCGGTTTTGAAAAACTCGGTCAGCCAGCTTTGCGCTTCCGCCACTCCGTCTCCCGCCATTTTTAACAGCAGATGATGCTCATATTTGTCGCGCCAGCTTTTCATGCGCGGCGGCAGATGGTTAGGGAATAAATGGCCGAACTTCTGCATCGCGCGGTCGGTGAAATGCGGACGGAAGATTTTTACCTTTTCCAGCATCGCGTCGGTACGGCCTTTGAGCGTAAAGAAGAACGGCATTTTGTCGGTGCCGAGCTTGTCGATCATCAGGAACGTATCTTTGCCATATTTCTCCGCGATGTCGTAAATATCGCGGTGCATATATTCACCGGCAACCGGCAGGTTGTCGAACTTCGCCAGGATATGACGACGAATCTCGGTCAGCACATCGGGCTGATTGGTGCCGATATAAAAGACCTGCTGGTTTTTTTCCGCCTCGAAAGTGTCCAGCCGCACGGCGAACACCGCCAGCTTACCCGCGCAGCCGGAGGATTCGAACAGGCGATCCGGGTCAGCGTTATAGCGGGCAGGGGTATCGGCCTCAATGTCCCTGACGCGAGTCACGTAATCGTAATCGTGGGCGTGGCGGCCATCGTGGCGCACATCTTCATCTTTGATGCGTTCATCATCGAGTGTGCTGAGGATCTGTTCCGGGGTCTGGCCCAGTTCGATGCCCAGATGGTTCACCAGCTGTAATTTGCCCTGCTCATCAATGCGCGCGAACAGAGACATTTCGGTATACGCCGGGCCACGTTGTACCAGCGACCCGCCGGAGTTATTGCAGATGCCGCCAATAACTGACGCGCCGATACAGGAGGAACCGATAACCGAGTGCGGTTCGCGACCAAAAGGTTTAAGCGCTTTTTCCAGTGAGTACAGCGTGGTTCCTGGGTATGCCAGCACCTGTTCGCCTTTACTGAGGACGTGCAGCTTGTCGAGGCGTAGCGTGCTGATGATGACAATTTCGCGATCGTAATCGTTGCCGTTCGGCGTGGAACCTTCAGTCAGGCCGGTATTGGCGGCCTGCATCAGAATGATTTTATCGGCGTTTACGCAGGCGTTCAGTACGCGCCACAATTCCAGCAGCGAGCCGGGGAAGACCACGGCCAGCGCTTCGCCCTGACCAGAACGGAACCCCTTGCGGTAGCGGGCGGTTTTTGCAGGATCGGTGAGCAGGTGCGAATGACCCACCAGACGGGTGAGCTCGTTAAGAAAGGCTTTATTATCTGTCGTTGTAATGGAAGACATTCTCCACTCCTTGTGGTGGGACAAACTATCGGAACTAAGCATAGCGCTTTGTATGACAATACGCTTTCTCATGCAACTTGTCTCGGTGCAGGCTTAGCGTATTCCTGATCCTCCTCCCTGCGCAGGGGACGTTAAAAAAATCAGAGAATAACCTTAGCTTTCTTCTCCTCTCCCGATTAGGCTTATGGCAAACTGCGGTTTTTGTTATATTTTTGCTGCCACGTCGGGCTAAAGAAAAAGAGAGAATCAAGATGAAATGGCTATGTTCTGTAGGTGTTGCGGTAAGCCTTGCGTTGCAGCCAGCGCTGGCGGAAGCGTTGTCTGGCAACCATCCGCTGACGCCTGAAGCTCGGGATGCGTTTGTCACTGAATTGCTCACGAAAATGACCGTCGATGAAAAAATCGGTCAGCTGCGTTTGATAAGCGTTGGGCCCGACAACCCGAAAGAAGCCATCCGGGAGATGATCAAAAACGGGCAGGTCGGGGCGATTTTTAACACCGTCACCCGCCAGGATATCCGAAAAATGCAGGATCAGGTGATGGAACTGAGCCGCCTGAAAATCCCTCTCTTTTTCGCCTATGACGTGCTGCACGGGCAGCGTACCGTTTTCCCTATCAGCCTTGGCCTGGCCTCCTCGTTTAATCTGGAGGCGGTAAAAACCGTGGGTCGCGTCTCGGCGTATGAGGCGGCTGACGATGGCCTGAACATGACCTGGGCGCCGATGGTGGATGTGTCCCGCGATCCGCGCTGGGGACGCGCATCGGAAGGCTTTGGTGAAGATACGTATCTGACGGCGATCATGGGCAAAACGATGGTCGAGGCGATGCAGGGCAAAAGCCCGGCGGATCGCTATTCGGTGATGACCAGCGTGAAACATTTCGCCGCCTATGGCGCGGTTGAGGGCGGGAAGGAATACAACACCGTCGATATGAGCCCGCAGCGCCTGTTCAACGACTATATGCCGCCGTATAAAGCCGGGCTGGACGCGGGCAGCGGCGCGGTGATGGTGGCGCTCAACTCACTGAACGGCACGCCTGCGACGTCAGATTCATGGCTGTTGAAAGAGGTGCTGCGCGACGAGTGGGGCTTTAAAGGCATCACCGTTTCCGATCACGGCGCGATCAAAGAGCTGATTAAACACGGCACGGCATCCGACCCGGAAGACGCGGTGCGCGTGGCGCTCAAGTCCGGCATCAACATGAGTATGAGCGATGAGTATTACAGCAAATACCTGCCGGGGCTGGTCAAATCAGGCAAAGTAACGATGGCGGAACTGGACGATGCCGCGCGCCATGTGCTGAACGTGAAATATGACATGGGGTTGTTTAACGATCCGTACAGCCACCTGGGCGCAAAAGAGTCCGATCCGCAGGACACGAACGCTGAGAGCCGCCTGCATCGCAAAGACGCGCGCGACGTTGCGCGCGAAAGTCTGGTGCTGCTGAAGAACCGTCTGGAAACGCTGCCGTTGAATAAATCCGGCACCATTGCGGTGGTGGGGCCGCTGGCCGACAGTCAGCGTGATGTGATGGGAAGCTGGTCTGCCGCTGGCGTCGCCAGCCAGTCCGTTACGGTGCTGACGGGGATTAAAAACGCGCTGGGCGACAAAGGCAAAGTGATATACGCCAAAGGGGCGAATGTCACTAATGACAAAGGCATTGTTGATTTCCTCAATCAGTATGAGGAGGCGGTGAAAGTAGACCCTCGTTCGCCAGAAGCGATGATTGACGAGGCCGTTAATGCCGCGAAACAGTCCGATGTGGTTGTGGCCGTTGTCGGGGAAGCGCAGGGTATGGCGCATGAGGCTTCCAGCCGCACCGACATTCAGATCCCGCAAAGCCAGCGCGATCTGATCGCGGCGTTGAAGGCGACGGGTAAACCGTTGGTGCTGGTGCTGATGAACGGTCGTCCGCTGGCGCTGGTGAAAGAAGATCAGCAGGCTGACGCCATTCTGGAAACCTGGTTTGCCGGTACGGAAGGCGGTAACGCCATTGCTGACGTTCTGTTCGGCGACTATAACCCGTCGGGTAAACTGCCGATGTCCTTCCCGCGCTCTGTCGGGCAGATCCCGGTTTACTACAGCCATCTCAACACCGGTCGTCCGTATAACGCCGACAAGCCGAACAAGTACACCTCCCGCTACTTTGACGAGGCGAATGGCCCGCTGTATCCGTTTGGTTATGGTCTGAGCTACACCACGTTTACCGTTTCCGATGTGACGCTCTCTGCGCCCACCATGAAGCGCGATGGCGCGGTAACGGCCAGCGTGCGGGTGACGAATACCGGCAAGCGCGAGGGGGCGACGGTAATCCAGATGTATTTGCAGGATGTCACGGCATCGATGAGTCGTCCGGTAAAACAGCTGAAAGGCTTTGAGAAGGTAACGCTGAAGCCGGGAGAAACGCAGACCGTTAGCTTCCCGATTGATATTGAGGCGCTGAAATTCTGGAACCAGCGTATGAAGTATGACGCGGAGCCCGGCAAGTTTAACGTCTTTATTGGCGTCGATTCCGCCCGTGTGAAGCAGGGCGAGTTTGAACTGCTGTAGCCACGCGCCATACCTGTCAGCTCCGTAGGCCGGATAAGACGCGTTAGCGTCGCCATCCGGCACCGGTGCGCCTGATTGCCGGATGGCGCTTGCGCTTATCCGGCCTGTGAATTGCCCCTGCCTTTTGTCGCTCTGCTATTTTTCAACTATGCTTTTTCCTCAAGTCTCTGAAAAGGGATGTAAAAGAATGAGGAAAGCAGCATGACAATTTCAAAAACAGGGGCGGGGGCGCTGCTGCTGTTAGCGGCGGTCAGCCTGCCGTTGCAGGCCGCATCACCCGTAACGGTCGGATCAAAAATCGATACGGAAGGCGCCTTGCTTGGCAACCTGATTTTACAGGTGCTGGAAAGCCACGGCGTTAAAACGGTGAATAAAGTGCAACTGGGTACAACCCCGGTAGTACGCGGCGCGATTACCTCTGGCGAGCTGGATATTTACCCGGAATATACCGGAAACGGCGCATTCTTCTTTAAAGACGAAAACGATCCGGCATGGAAAAACGCACAGGCGGGGTTTGAAAAAGTCAAAAAACTGGATGCTGAGCAGAACAAGCTGGTCTGGTTAACGCCAGCGCCTGCAAACAATACCTGGACGATTGCGGTACGCCAGGATGTTGCGGAAAAGAATAAACTGGTTTCGCTTGCGGATCTCGGACGCTATCTGAAAGAGGGCGGAACGTTCAAACTGGCCGCCTCCGCCGAGTTTATCGAACGCGCCGATGCGCTGCCTGCCTTTGAAAAAGCCTACGATTTTAAACTGAATCAGAACCAGTTGCTGTCGCTGGCTGGCGGCGATACGGCGGTGACCATTAAAGCGGCCGCCCAGCAAACGTCCGGCGTAAACGCGGCAATGGCCTATGGCACCGACGGCCCGGTTGCGGCGCTGGGGCTGCAAACACTGAGCGATCCGCAAGGCGTCCAGCCTATCTATGCGCCTGCTCCGGTGGTTCGTGAGTCGGTGCTAAAAGAATATCCGCAGATGGCGGAATGGTTGCAGCCGGTCTTTGCCAGCCTGGATGAAAAAACGTTGCAACAGTTGAATGCCAGTATCGCCGTTGAAGGGCTGGATGCGAAAAAAGTCGCGGCAGATTACCTGAAGCAAAAAGGCTGGGTGAAGTAACACATTTTGTATCAGGTCAGTAAGGTGTCAAAAGTCAGTCTTAACCGTGTGTTGCTGCTGTTGGTGATCCTGACGGGGGTTGCCGCCGCGCTGCCTTTCGTTAACTACGCCCCCAATCGCCTGGTGTCAGGGGCGGGGCGTCAGATCTGGGATATCTGGCCGGGTTCGGTTTCTCTGCTGGCGGGCGCCGGGTGCGCATTGCTGGTGTTGTGCTTTGTCCCTGGGAAAAAGGGCAGCGTGCTGACGCTTGTGCTGGCGCAGGCGCTGGTGATCGCCATGCTCTGGAGCGTGGGGAAAGCGGCAACGCATCTGGCGCAGGCCGGCAGCCCGCTGGCGCGCACAAGCCTGGGGAGCGGCCTGTGGCTGGGTCTTGGGCTCACCCTGCTGGCCTGTAGCGATGCCATTCGCCGTATCACCACCCAACCGCTCTGGCGCTGGCTTCTGCATGCGCAAATTGCGCTCTTACCGCTGGCGCTGCTGCTCACCGGCGCATTCAACGATCTCTCTTTACTCAAAGAGTACGCGAACCGGCAGGATATTTTTGATAATGCGCTGGTTCAGCACCTGACGCTGCTGGCGGGAACCGTGTTGCCCGCGTTGCTGATTGGCGTACCGCTGGGCATCTGGTGCTCGTTTGCAACGGCGCGGCAGGGGCCGGTCTTTGCCGTTCTGAATGTTATCCAGACCATCCCTTCCGTTGCGCTGTTTGGCCTGCTGATTGCCCCGCTTGCCGGGCTGGTGAAGGCGTGGCCCTGGCTGGGAACGCTTGGCGTGGCGGGAACCGGGTTAACGCCCGCCCTGATTGCGCTGGTGCTCTATGCGTTACTGCCGCTGGTGCGCGGCGTGGTTGCCGGGCTTAACCAGGTGCCGCGAGACGTGCTGGAAAGCGCGCGGGCGATGGGGATGAGCGCTTCTCAACGCTTTATCCATGTACAACTGCCGCTGGCGTTGCCGGTTTTTTTACGCAGCCTGCGCGTGGTCATGGTGCAAACGGTGGGGATGGCGGTCATCGCCGCCCTGATTGGGGCGGGAGGGTTTGGCGCCCTGGTCTTTCAGGGACTGCTCAGCAGCGCCGTTGATCTGGTTCTGCTGGGGGTGATCCCGGTCATTGCGCTGGCCGTGCTGATCGACGCGCTGTTTGATTTATGGATCGCACTCCTGAAGGTAACGAATGATGATTGAATTTAGCCATGTCAGCAAAACCTTCGGTGCGCAGAAGGCCGTCAACGACCTCAATCTGCATTTTCGCGAAGGCAGCTTTTCGGTGCTGATTGGCACATCGGGGTCGGGAAAATCCACCACGCTGAAGATGATTAACCGCCTGGTGGAGCATGACAGCGGGGTGATCCGTTTTGCCGGGGAAGAGATCCGCAGCTTGCCGGTGCTGGAACTGCGTCGTCGCATGGGGTACGCCATCCAGTCGATCGGCCTTTTCCCGCACTGGACGGTGGCGCAAAACATTGCCACCGTACCGCAACTGCAAAAGTGGTCGCGCTCGCGTATTGATGACCGCACGGAAGAACTGATGGCGCTGCTGGGGCTGGATGTAAATTTGCGTCACCGTTATCCGCACCAGCTCTCTGGCGGGCAACAGCAGCGCGTTGGGGTGGCCCGCGCGCTGGCTGCCGATCCGCAGGTATTGCTGATGGATGAGCCGTTTGGCGCGCTGGACCCGGTAACGCGCGGGGCGCTTCAGCAGGAGATGACCCGTATTCACCGGCTGCTTGGCCGCACCATCGTGCTGGTGACGCACGATATCGACGAGGCGCTGCGTCTGGCGGAGCATCTGGTGCTGATGGATGGCGGCGAAGTGGTACAGCAGGGCACGCCGCTGGAAATGCTGACCGCGCCGGCGAATGATTTTGTGCAGGCGTTTTTTGGGCGCAGCGAACTGGGCGTGCGGCTGCTGTCGCTGCGCAGCGTGGGGGATTATGTGCGTCGTCATGAGCAAGTGGGCGGTGACGCGCTGGCGGAAGAGATGACGCTGCGCGATGCGCTGTCTGTCTTTGTGGCGCGAGGGTGCGACGTATTGCCGGTGGTGGATCAGCAGGGCGCTCCCTGCGGGACGCTCCATTTTCGCGATCTGCTTTCGGAGGCGCTGCCCGGTGAAACGACTGTCTGATCCGCTGCTCTGGCTTATTGTCGCTTTTCTGGCGCTGCTTGCGGGGCTGCCGTACAGCCAGGCGGTGTTTGGCGCGCTGTTTCCGCAGCTGCCACGACCGGTTTACCAGCAAGAAAGCTTTATGGCGCTGGCGCTGGCCCATTTCTGGCTGGTGGGCGTATCAAGCCTGATTGCTGTGGCGGTTGGCGTCGGGGCGGGGATTGCGGTCACCCGCTCATGGGGGGCAGAGTTTCGCCCGCTGGTGGAAACCATCGCCGCCGTCGGGCAGACCTTTCCGCCGGTCGCGGTGCTGGCGATAGCCGTTCCGGTGATGGGGTTTGGTCAGGAGCCAGCCATTATCGCGCTGATCCTCTACGGGGTTTTGCCGATATTGCAGGCCACGCTCGCCGGGCTGGGGGCGATTCCCGCCAGCGTCATGAGCGTGGCGCGCGGGATGGGAATGAGCCGGGGACAGCAGTTGTGGAAAGTCGAACTGCCGCTGGCCGCGCCGGTGATTCTGGCGGGGATTCGCACCTCGGTAATCATCAATATTGGGACTGCGACGATCGCCTCGACGGTGGGCGCCAGCACGCTCGGCACGCCGATTATCATCGGGCTGAGCGGCTTTAACACCGCCTATGTGATTCAGGGGGCTTTACTGGTCGCGCTGGCGGCGATCATTGTCGATCGCCTGTTCGAGCGTCTGGTGCTGCGCCTTAACCGGCACGTAAAATAAACGTATAGCCAGCGAGCATCACGCCGCCGATACCGCCGATAGCCATCAGCAGGAAGAGGGTAATCACACCGATTTTAGCTGCGCGCATTGTGCACTCCTTATGTTAACAAAAGGATTGTACCGTAAAGCACGTTTGTTAATGAATCATTAAATGCGCAGAATGTCTGATCACGCATTGATGCTGCCATCCGGTAAGGCTACAGGCCCAGCGGGTAAATATCGTGCCCCTGCGCGCGCCAGGCATTGAGTTGCTGCTGCTGCGCGGGCGTCTGCGTCTCGCCGCACCAGATAAGCAGCGTCCTGCCGTCAAACAGCTCCGGGCGAAGCTGGTTCAGCGAGTGAGCCAGCACATCGACGCGCCATCCTTGCTGGCTGGCGACCCAGCCTTCCAGCCACAGCCGGGTGGTATCGTGAATATTCCAGCCGACCACCAGCGCGTCTTTCCCCTGTTTTTTGCGCGCGGAGGCAAGACAAATCGCAATGTAATTGATCAAGATGCCGTCAAGGATGCCGAGCAACGCCTGGAGAGTGGGTTGCTGGCACTGTAAGCGTCGTCGCAGAGGAGTAAACAGGTGCGTGGTGAGCGTCTGGGCGGGGTAATCCTGCCCACGTTCTTTAATCCATAGCCTGAGGCTATGCAGATTGTTGCTTTGCAAATAGTGCAGCAGCGTCTCCTGCTGTTCGCGCCAGCCGTTTTGCACATCGATGTTATCGTTGCTGAGCAGCACCTTGACCTTACTGACCTGCACGCCGTTATCAATCCAGCGTTTAATCTCCCGAATCCTGTCGATATCGGCGTCATTAAACAGGCGGTGCCCCCCGTCTGTTCGCTGGGGCTTTAATAATCCGTAACGCCTCTGCCACGCGCGTAACGTGACAGGGTTGATATCACAAAGCAAAGCCACTTCACCTATTGTGTAAAGCGCCATCGTTTCACCCTTGCTCGCGAGGTCCCAGTTTTACTTTAGACGCTCTTTTACGAACCAGGTAGTTTTGTCTGTTTTTTAATCAGTGTGCGGGTGAGATTGTGGCCTGACGTGCGCTTTTGAGTGATCGTTCTCACGAATTCATGTTTTTTTGCAACAGTTCAAAGAAAGATAAGCGCAGCCAATGTATGTTACGCGTTTTTAAGAGATGTGTGGTTTGCGGGTATGTACGAGTTTAATCTGGTGTTGCTGCTGCTTCAGCAGATGTGCGTGTTTCTGGTCATTGCGTGGTTAATGAGTAAAACACGTTTATTCATCCCGTTAATGCAGGTTACCGTTCGCCTGCCGCATAAATTTCTCTGTTATATCGTCTTCTCTATTTTCTGCATTATGGGCACCTGGTTTGGGTTGCACATCGAAGATTCCATTGCCAATACCCGTGCGATTGGCGCCGTGATGGGCGGCTTGCTGGGCGGGCCTGTGGTCGGCGGCCTGGTTGGACTCACCGGCGGTTTACACCGTTATTCGATGGGCGGGATGACGGCGCTGAGCTGCATGATCTCCACCATTGTCGAAGGGTTGTTAGGCGGCCTGGTGCATAGCGTGCTGATCCGTCGCGGGCGCACCGATAAAGTCTTCAGCCCGTTAACGGCCGGGGCGATTACCTTCGTCGCTGAACTGGTGCAAATGCTGATCATTTTGTTGATCGCCCGACCTTTTGAAGATGCGTTGCATCTGGTAAGCAGTATTGCCGCGCCCATGATGGTGACTAACACCGTTGGGGCGGCGCTGTTTATGCGCATTTTGCTCGACAAACGCGCGATGTTTGAAAAATACACCTCGGCGTTTTCCGCCACCGCGCTGAAAGTGGCGGCCTCCACGGAGGGTATCCTTCGTCAGGGCTTTAACGAAGTGAACAGCATGAAGGTGGCCCAGGTGTTGTATCAGGAACTGGACATCGGCGCAGTGGCGATCACCGATCGCGATAAACTGCTGGCGTTTACCGGCATTGGCGACGATCACCACCTGCCGGGGAAACCTATTTCATCAAGCTACACGCTGAAAGCGATTGAGACCGGCGAAGTGGTGTATGCCGATGGTAACGAAGTGCCTTACCGCTGCTCGTTGCATCCGCAGTGCAAATTAGGCTCAACGCTGGTGATTCCGCTGCGCGGCGAAAACCAACGCGTGATGGGCACCATCAAACTGTATGAAGCCAAAAACCGGCTCTTTAGCTCCATCAACCGAACGCTGGGCGAGGGGATTGCGCAACTGCTGTCGGCGCAGATTCTGGCCGGGCAGTATGAACGCCAGAAAGCGCTGCTCACACAGTCGGAAATTAAACTTTTGCATGCGCAGGTGAATCCTCATTTCCTGTTTAACGCGCTTAACACCATTAAAGCGGTGGTACGCCGCGACAGCGAACAGGCCAGCCAACTGGTGCAGTATCTCTCGACCTTCTTTCGCAAGAACTTAAAGCGCCCCTCGGAGATTGTGACCCTTGCCGATGAAATTGAGCATGTGAATGCCTATTTGCAAATTGAGAAGGCGCGCTTCCAGGCGCGGTTGCAGGTGAATTTAAACGTGCCGGAGGAACTTTCGCACCAGCAACTGCCCGCGTTCACTCTGCAACCGATTGTGGAAAACGCCATTAAGCACGGCACGTCGCAACTGCTCGGCACCGGTGAAGTCTCCATTACGGCCAGACAGGACGGGCAGCACCTGATGCTGGACATTGAGGATAACGCCGGGTTGTACCAGCCCACGACCAATGCCAGCGGCCTGGGGATGAACCTGGTGGATAAACGGCTGCGCGAACGCTTTGGCGATGATTACGGCATCAACGTGGCCTGCGAACCCGATCTCTTTACCCGGATAACCTTACGACTTCCCCTGGAGGAAAACGCATGATTAAAGTGCTGATTGTGGATGATGAGCCGTTAGCGCGGGAAAATCTGCGGATTCTGTTACAGGAACAAAGTGATATTGAGATTGTGGGTGAGTGCTCGAATGCGGTAGAGGCGATTGGCGCGGTGCATAAGCTGCACCCGGACGTGCTGTTTCTCGACATCCAGATGCCGCGCATCAGCGGGCTGGAAATGGTCGGGATGCTCGATCCAGAACATCGGCCGTACATTGTTTTTCTGACCGCTTTTGACGAATACGCCATTAAAGCGTTTGAAGAGCACGCTTTTGACTATCTGCTTAAGCCCATTGAAGAGAAGCGGCTGGAGAAAACGTTGGCGCGTCTGCGACAGGAACGAAACATGCAGGACGTTTCGGTGTTGCCGGAAAATCAACAAGCGTTGAAATTCATTCCCTGCACCGGGCACAGCCGTATTTATCTGTTGCAAATGGATGACGTGGCGTTTGTCAGCAGCCGGATGAGCGGCGTGTACGTAACCAGCAGCGAGGGGAAGGAAGGGTTTACCGAATTGACACTGCGAACGCTGGAGAGCCGCACACCGTTATTGCGCTGCCATCGTCAGTATCTGGTGAATATGGCGCAGTTGCAGGAAATTCGTCTGGAGGATAATGGTCAGGCCGAGCTGATTTTGCGCAACGGTTTAACGGTTCCTGTCAGCCGTCGCTACCTGAAAAGTTTAAAAGAGGCGATTGGGCTGTAAAAGACTGCTAAAATGATTTTTTGCCTCATTAACACCCGAAGGCCCCATGCTGAGTAACGATATTCTGCGTAGCGTGCGCTACATCCTGAAAGCAAACAATAACGATCTGGTGCGCATTCTGGCGCTGGGTAATGCCGAAGCCACTGCGGAACAGATTGCTGTCTGGTTGCGTAAAGAAGAGGAAGAGGGCTTTCAACGTTGCCCGGATATCATCCTCTCTGCTTTCCTGAATGGGCTGATTTACGAAAAGCGTGGTAAAGATGAGTCCGCGCCAGCGCTGGAGCCGGAGCGCCGCGTTAACAATAATATTGTGCTGAAAAAGCTGCGTATCGCGTTCTCGCTGAAAACCGACGATATTCTTGCGATTCTGACGGAGCAAAAATTCCGCGTCTCGATGCCGGAAATCACGGCGATGATGCGCGCCCCGGAGCATAAAAATTTCCGCGAGTGCGGCGATCAGTTCTTGCGTTATTTCCTGCGCGGGCTGGCGGCGCGTCAGCACGAGAAGAAAGCATAATAAGATAAGCGGTAGGCCGGATAAGGTGTTTGCACCGTCATCCGGCGTGATTCGCTGGCGTACTGGAATAAAAAAGCCGGAGAATGTCTCCGGCTTTTTTGTTTATTTCACCTGCTGGCCTGGCTTCGCACCGTCATCCGGGCTTAACAGGAAGATATCTTTCCCGCCAGGACCGGCGGCCATCACCATCCCTTCAGAGATGCCGAAGCGCATTTTACGCGGGGCCAGGTTGGCGACCATCACCGTATGGCGACCAATCAGCGCCTGCGGGTCAGGGTACGCGGAACGGATGCCGGAGAAGACGTTGCGCTTTTCGCCGCCCAGATCCAGCGTCAGACGCAGCAGTTTGTCGGAACCCTCAACGAACTCAGCGTTTTCAATCAGCGCCACGCGCAGATCGACCTTAGCGAAATCGTCAAAGGTAATGGTTTCCTGAATCGGGTCGTCTGCCAGCGGGCCGGTAACTGGCGCCGCCGCCGCTTTCACCTCTTCTTTCGAGGCTTCAACCAGCGCATCGACCTGTTTCATGTCGATGCGGTTATACAGCGCTTTGAAGGCGTTAACCTTGTGGCCCAGCAGCGGTTGCGCGATTGCATCCCAGCTCAGCTCGGTGTTCAGGAACGCTTCCACACGTTCGCTCAGCGTTGGCAGAACCGGCTTCAGGTACGTCATCAGCACGCGGAACAGGTTGATGCCCATCGAGCAGATCGCCTGCAGGTCGGCATCGCGGCCTTCCTGTTTCGCGACAACCCACGGCGCCTGTTCATCAACATAGCGGTTAGCCATGTCCGCCAGCGCCATAATTTCACGGATCGCTTTACCGAATTCGCGGCTTTCCCACGCTTCGCCGATGACCGCTGCTGCGTCGGTGAAGGTTTTGTACAGCGCGGGATCGGCCAGTTCAGCAGCCAGTACGCCATCGAAACGCTTGTTGATAAAGCCCGCGTTACGGGAAGCCAGGTTGACGACTTTGTTGACGATATCCGCGTTGACGCGCTGCACGAAGTCTTCCAGATTCAGGTCGATGTCATCGATGCGGGAAGAGAGCTTCGCCGTGTAGTAATAGCGCAGGCTGTCGGCGTCAAAATGGTTCAGCCAGGTGCTGGCCTTAATAAAGGTGCCGCGCGATTTAGACATCTTCGCGCCATTCACCGTTACATAGCCGTGAACGAACAGGTTGGTCGGTTTGCGGAAACCGCTGCCTTCCAGCATGGCCGGCCAGAACAGGCTGTGGAAGTAGACGATATCCTTGCCGATGAAATGGTACAGCTCGGCGTCAGAATCTTTCTTCCAGTAGTCGTCAAAGCTGGTCAGATCGCCGCGCTTGTTGCACAGATTCTTGAATGAACCCATGTAGCCGATCGGCGCATCCAGCCAGACGTAGAAAAATTTGCCCGGCGCATTCGGGATTTCAAAACCGAAGTATGGCGCGTCACGGGAGATATCCCACTGTTGCAGGCCGGATTCAAACCACTCCTGCATTTTGTTCGCCACCTGCTCCTGCAACGCGCCGCTGCGGGTCCACGCCTGCAACATTTCGCTGAAAGAGGGCAGGTCAAAGAAGAAGTGCTCAGAGTCGCGCATCACCGGCGTAGCGCCGGAAACCACGGATTTCGGCTCGATAAGCTCGGTCGGGCTATAGGTCGCGCCGCACACTTCGCAGTTATCGCCGTACTGGTCTGGAGACTTACATTTCGGGCAGGTGCCTTTTACAAAACGATCCGGCAGGAACATGCCTTTTTCTGGATCGTAGAGCTGAGAGATGGTGCGGTTCTTAATGAAACCGTTCTCTTTCAGGCGGGTGTAAATCAGCTCGGACAGCTCGCGGTTCTCTTCGCTGTGCGTTGAGTGGTAGTTGTCATAGCTGATGTTAAAGCCTGCGAAATCAGTCTGATGCTCCTGACTCATTTCACCAATCATCTGCTCTGGCGTAATACCCAACTGCTGTGCTTTCAGCATGATAGGGGTGCCGTGTGCGTCGTCCGCGCAGATGAAGTTGACCTGGTGGCCGCGCATTCGCTGGTAACGGACCCAGACATCAGCCTGGATGTGCTCCAGCATATGGCCGAGGTGGATGGAGCCGTTGGCGTACGGCAGCGCGCACGTTACCAGAATTTTCTTCGCGACTTGAGTCATAGTAGGTATTACTTCTTCTCTAGTAAAAGGGGGTTCTGATGTTACCTGAAAGGGAATAACTACGCCAAGTGATAAGGGCATTAATCCATAAATGAATAATTATTACCGCAGGAGTAAACTAGAAAGTTACAATTGTACTTTTCATAACGATAAAAAGGAGTCGGGATGAACGCACAATCCCAGGCTAAATCACCAGAGACCCTGCGCGCGATGGTCGCCGGGACGCTGGCGAATTTTCAGCACCCAACCCTGAAGCATAACCTGACGACGTTGAAAGCGTTGCACCATGTCGCCTGGCTGGATGACACGCTGCACGTTGAGCTGGTCATGCCGTTTGTCTGGCACAGCGCGTTTGAGGTGTTAAAAGAGCAATGCAGCGCCGATTTACTGCGGATTACGGGCGCGAAAGCCATTGACTGGAAGCTGTCGCATAACATCGCGACGCTGAAGCGCGTTAAAAATCAGCCTGGCATTAACGGCGTGAAGAACATTATCGCCGTCAGTTCCGGTAAAGGCGGCGTGGGAAAATCGTCTACCGCTGTTAACCTGGCGTTAGCGCTGGCGGCGGAAGGGGCGAAAGTCGGTATTCTGGATGCCGATATCTACGGCCCGTCTATCCCGACCATGTTGGGGGCTGAGAATCAGCGCCCAACTTCGCCGGACGGCACCCATATGGCGCCGATTATGTCTCACGGTCTGGCGACCAACTCCATCGGTTATCTGGTGACGGATGACAATGCGATGGTATGGCGCGGCCCGATGGCCAGCAAAGCGCTGATGCAGATGTTGCAGGAAACGTTGTGGCCGGATCTGGATTACCTGGTACTGGATATGCCGCCGGGAACCGGTGACATTCAATTGACGTTGGCGCAGAACATTCCGGTTACAGGCGCGGTTGTCGTTACCACGCCGCAGGACATCGCGCTTATTGACGCCAAAAAAGGCATTGTGATGTTCGAGAAGGTCGAAGTACCGGTGCTCGGGATTGTTGAAAACATGAGTATGCATATCTGTAGCAACTGCGGTCACCATGAGCCAATTTTTGGCACCGGCGGCGCACAGAAACTGGCCGAGCAGTACCGTACTCAACTGCTGGGGCAGATGCCGTTGCATATCAGCCTGCGTGAAGATCTCGATCGCGGAACGCCGACGGTAATCAGCCGTCCCGACAGTGAGTTTACCGCGATATACCGCGAGCTGGCAGGGCGCGTTGCGGCGCAACTGTACTGGCAGGGTGAGGTTATTCCCGGAGAAATAGCTTTCCGCGCGGTTTAATTTCGCCTGAACCGTCAGGATGACGGTTATTCACCGCATCAGAAATATATTGATGCGGTGAATATATTAATGAAATAATCATCACGCTATTATTTATTTTCCCTTCATTAATTGGGCGCTTTTCTTAAAAAATCGCCAAATACATCATTTGAATTGATCATAGCTATCTTATTAATTTATTATCTCGATTGGTCTTACAATGAACCGGCGAGCATAATTTCCCATGAAGATAAACTGTGCTGTGCTCTCTTTTACGACAGGATTAACGCTAAACATGAAGAATCCTTTGCTGATGGGAATTATAGTTCTGGCTTATGGAATGAGTTCTCCTGTTTTTGCTTCTGATACCGCGACGCTCACGATTAGCGGAAGCGTCACGACCCCCACCTGTCACGCTGATGTTGTGGATACTCAGTTGCAACAGCGTTGCGGTAATAACACCTATCTGACAAACGCAGGAGAAACGGCCTCAATGCCGGTCAGAGGCGTTGTAACGGAAGTTATCACCCTGCCAGGAAGCACCGCTCGCCAGATAGTCCTAAACCGCTACGACTAAAATAACGTGAATACGAGAAAGCCCACATCATTCGCATGAATGGTGTGGGCTTTTCTATTTATATTTTGAATGTATTTAATGATAAATCACGATTATTAATAAATTCTAAAAATGATAATTAGTACAACTTATTTGTTGTAATTATATTGCATTCTGTAAATTGTTTTAAATCAACAAAACAACACGTTTACATTGCGATAACGTTTTGTGTGTGCGAATTTAGTTTCAAGAGTTAATCCCTCTTAACAAATAGAAATTCATTTATTAAGGAAGATACTATGAAACGTTCAATTATTGCTGCCTCCGTATTGTCTGCTATTTTTATGAGTGCCGGGGTTTTTGCGGCGGATTCTGGTGAATTAACAATTCAGGGTGAAGTTACAGGTACGTCATGCCAGTTTGTTGACGGGCATACAAGTGCAACCATCGAGTTAGCCAGTATTCCTGATACCTTCTTCGATAACGTGAATATTGGGCAGGATGTAACATATGGTGAAGGCCGCGCAGCAGCGCCGCTGGAAATCAAATGTGGGGATGGCGCTACGAATGTTAGGGTCTTTATCTCCGGCGATGAGGTGGATAACAACGGTGTTATTATCCCTGGTGTTAATGATGGGTATGTTACAGGGGTCGGTTTTAAATTATTTCATAATAATAACTCTATTGCGAAGTCAGGTAGTGTTGGTATTCCATTAAGTGAGTTTCCAACATCGGCGGATGGGGCTTATAAACTTGACCTTGCAGCACGTTATGCTAAAAGAACAAACTCGATAACCTCAGGTGTGGTTAATGCAAAAGTGATTCTTAAAGTTGTTCAGGAATAATATCTTGCCGGCAGCACTCTGCTGCCGGTTGCTAATTTTAAGGGATAATGGATGAAAGGATTTTACGCATTAATTATATCATCAATCATTATGCCTGCTCATGCGGGAATTGTGATCTACGGTACTCGCATTATCTACCCGGCAGAGAAAAAAGAAGTGCTGGTACAGTTAATGAACCAGGGGGGACGTTCTTCACTGGTGCAGTCGTGGATTGATGATGGCGACACGTCGCTACCGCCGGAGAAAATCCAGGTGCCGTTTCTGCTTACGCCACCGGTTGCAAAGGTAGCCAGTGATTCCGGCCAGCAGTTAAAGATTAAAGCTATGCCGAATATGTTACCCGGCAATAAAGAGAGTCTTTTTTTCCTGAATGTGCTGGATATTCCACCGAATAATCCAGAAAGCGCCGGAAAGAATGTGCTTAAGTTTGCTATGCAAAACCGTATTAAGCTGTTTTATCGACCAAAAGGTATTGCTCCCGTTAATAAAAGTACTTTTCAGAAACTGGCGATTAAACGGAGCGGTAAAACGTTTACGATCAGAAATGATGCCGCCAACTGGATCACCGTAAGTGAGGTGAAAGCCAGTAATGTCAAAATAAATAATGAAAGCATCATGGTCGCTCCCTTATCCAGTCAGGACGTACCATTAAAAAATGTTAACGCCAGCCAATATAGTCTGACCATTATTGATGATTACGGTAATTATATCAGCGATCGTGTAAGCGTAAAATGACAGGAGTCGGTTATGTTAAGGATGACCCCGCTTGCTTCGGCGATATTACTGTTGCTGCCCGGAATGAATGCTTATGCGGCAGAAGAAACCTTTGACACCCATTTTATGATGGGGGGAATGAAAGGCGAGAAAGTGTCTGACTTCCGTCTGGATGATAGCCAACCGTTACCCGGGCAATATGACATCGATATTTATGTCAACCAGCAATGGCGGGGAAAATATGAGGTTATAGTTAAAGATAACCCAGATGATACCTGCCTGTCTCGTGAGATATTCACTCGCTTAGGCATTAATACAGAAGCATTGAATAATGCGGGGGAGTGCTTATTGTTGAAACAGGCGGTGCAAGGCGGGAGCTACGCGTGGGATATCGGTACGTTTCGTCTGAACCTCAGCGTGCCGCAGGCATACGTGGAAGAACTGGAGCAGGGATATGTGCCGCCAGAAAACTGGGATCGCGGGATTAATGCTTTTTATACGTCATATTATGCCAGCCAGTATTACAGTGATTATAAAGAGTCCGGCAACAGTAAAAGCACCTATGTCCGTTTTAACAGCGGGCTAAATTTGCTGGGGTGGCAATTGCATTCGGATGCCAGTTACAGCAAATCTGACGATAACCGTGGAGAGTGGAAAAGCAATACGCTCTTTCTTGAGCGGGGAATCCCGCAGATTCTGGGTACGCTGCGCGCCGGGGATATGTATACCTCATCAGATATTTTTGATTCTGTGCGTTTTAGCGGCGTACGTCTGTATCGGGATATGCAGATGTTACCGAACTCGAAGCAAAACTTTACGCCGCTGGTACAGGGGATTGCACAAAGTAATGCGTTGGTCACCATTGAGCAGAACGGTTTTGTGGTCTATCAGAAAGAGGTGCCGCCAGGGCCATTTTCTATCGCTGATTTACAGCTTGCGGGAGGCGGTGCGGATCTTGATGTGAGCGTGAAAGAGGCCGATGGCTCAGTCACTACCTACCTCGTACCGTATGCCGCTGTCCCTAACATGCTGCAACCCGGCGTTTCGAAGTATGACTTTGCCGCCGGGCGAAGCCACATTGAGGGAGCGAGTCATCAAACGGATTTTGCGCAAATCAGCTATCAGTATGGCCTGAATAATTTGCTGACGCTTTATGGCGGCACAATGCTGGCGGATGATTATAATGCTTTTACGCTCGGTACAGGATGGAATACCCGTATTGGCGCAATTTCCGTGGATGCGACGAAGTCTCATAGCAAACAGGATAATGGCGATGTTTTTGACGGTCAGAGCTATCAGATTGCCTATAACAAATATTTGACGCAAACGGCGACCCGCTTTGGTCTGGCGGCATACCGCTACTCGTCACGCGAGTACCGTACTTTTAACGATCATGTCTGGGCCAATAATAAAAATAACTACCGTCGCGATGAGAATGATGTCTATGACATTACTGATTACTACCAGAATGATTTTGGGCGTAAAAACAGTTTTTCCGCTAACGTCAGCCAGACCTTGCCAGAAGGATGGGGATCGTTTTCCTTAAGTACGCTATGGCGTGATTATTGGGGACGCAGTGGTAACAGTAAAGATTATCAACTGAGCTATTCCAGCCAGTGGCAGCGCATCAGCTATACGTTTTCTGCCAGCCAGACATATGATGAAGATCATCATGAAGACAAGCGTTTTAATATCTTTATTTCGATTCCATTTGACTGGGGAGATGATATTACCTCGCCGCGTCGGTCTTTATATGTGTCTAACTCAACCACCTTTGATGATGATGGCTTTGCCTCCAACAATACCGGATTGTCTGGTACGACGGGCGCTCGCGATCAGTTTACTTATGGCGTGAACCTTAGCCATCAGCGACAGAACAGCGAGACCACCGCGGGGACAAACCTGACGTGGAATGCGCCTGTGGCGACATTAAACGGCAGTTACAGTCAGTCGTCTAAATATACGCAAAGTAGCGGCAGTATTTCGGGAGGCGTGGTGGCCTGGTCCGGCGGTGTGAACCTGGCGAATCGTCTTTCGGAGACGTTTGCGATAATGCAGGCGCCGGGATTAGAAGGCGCTTATGCGAATGGACAGAAATACCGCACTACTAACCGTAATGGCGTGGTGATCTATGACAGCCTGACGCCATACCGTGAAAACCACCTGATGCTGGATGTTTCACAAAGTAATAGTGAAACGGAATTACGTGGCAATCGGAAAATTACCGCGCCATACCGTGGGGCAGTGGTACTGACAACGTTTGACACCGACCAACGAAAGCCGTGGTTTATTCGGGCGCAACGTCCCGACGGCTCGCCGCTAATCTTTGGCTACGAGGTCGAGGATACGCACGGGCATAATATTGGCGTGGTCGGCCAGGGAAGTCAGCTCTTTATTCGCACCAATGAGATTCCGCCAGAAGTTAGTGTGGCGGTCGATAAACAACAGGGACTTTCATGTTCAATCACCTTCGATAAAGAGATTGATGAAAGTAAAGTTTATATTTGTCGGTGATTCTTAGGCGGCGTTATGAAATTAAGTCTTTTAATACTCTTAGCCGCGATGGCTACTTTACCAACAAGTTATGCAGGATGTACTGGAAACATCACTTTTACGGATGATTTAGTTGTTCGCGAAGATTTTGCGGTAAATCCATCCCAGTCTGCATCCTTTGTGCACCAATATACGGATCCATCCTGCGCGGGAACGAATACGGTAACCCGTCTAAAAACTTCTGATGTTATTGTTGGCTTTTATAATAATACGGTAAAGTTGAATCTGAAAATTAGCTGGTTGGATGATGCTACTATTAGATTAACAGATAACCAGAAAAGTTTTACTGCAGGATATAAAGTTGATATTTCTCAGGCAAGTAATAATGCAACAGTGAATATCTCTGCGGATTCAGGGGGGGGTGTTAGAATAGATAATGCGGCCTCTTTGTCTAGTGCCTCCTCAACATCCCGAAATACGGCGTTTTGGGTACTGATTGGATGTTTGCTGTCTGGAGGAGGCTGGGAAGCATGTATAAATAATTACCGTAATTCACTTTCTGATGCCGGCGGTTTTTATTCATCAAATCTAAAACTGACATATAACAGGAAGCAAACTACCTGCAAACCAGAAAATTTAACTATCGCACTCCCTGATATTTCGCTTGCAGAATTACCTGCTTCAGGAAAAACGACAAGTAAAAATGCTACTGATAACATACGATTACAATGTGAAAATCTTTTTGGGGATCGTAAACAAACGTCACGAAAAATGGTGGTTTATTTGTCCAGCGGCGATTTGCTGGCAGGCAGTAACACCGTCTTACGTGGTGATGCTAATAACGGTGTAGGATTTGTACTTGAGAATAGCAATAAAATCGTGAATATTTCAGATACCCCTGAACAGGGAACTGCGACAACGCTGTGGAAAGTCGATAAAGTTGGTGATGCCGTAAACAATAACACGGTTACGATCCCTGTTGTTGCCAGTTATTATGTTTATGACAGGAGTAAAATAAAACCTGGTGAGCTTAAGGCTACGGCACTAATCTATGTGAAGTATGATTGAATAATACAAGGTAAATGTGCAGTTAACGACAATAAAGAAATAGAAAAATAATGTTGCCATTCCCCCTCGTTTTCGAGGGGGCTTTTTTTACCGATGATAAAAAATCTCGCCGTCGTAGGCTTTGATAATTTTGCCGTCGGTGTCGTTAATCAGTACATAAGCGCCGCCCATATAGGTCCAGTGGGTTCCTGCGTCGGGCGCTGGCAGATTGCGTTGCTTCCATTGCTTAATATTGTACTCGTCGGTGCGGTACAGCTCAGGAACGGTATCGCCAGGTTTGAAATGGGTAAAGTCGGCAACAAAGCTGCTCAATTCGTACTGATCAATCCCCGTTGCGGCGGGTGCGGCCCAGACTGCGCTGGTTGCCAGCAGCAGTGCGCCCATTAAAAATTTATTCTTCATACCCATAAACTCTCCACGTATTCGGGTCATAAAAATCAGTCGTGTATCATTCTCACTGTGCAGCAAGTCTGACAAGAACTATTTTGTTATCACGCCAATAATTTCGTAAAAAGTGTAAACGAAAGCGTGCGCAAGCAACACATGCCGTAGGCAGTTCGCATCACGAATGACGGTTTTGGGAACTATCTGACCTGAGCTGGGGCCAGCGATATCGGCATTTCGCTGATTTACATCCCCTGACGCACCCAGTATCCTGTTGGCGAAACATGCATAATAAATGCTTCGGTTTCAACGACTCGGGGTGCCCCTTTTCACGAAGGGCTGAGATATACCCGTATTACCTGATCTGGATAATGCCAGCGTAGTCCTGGCGATTATTCAATTTAAAATCAAAAACTTATCTGCGATTTTCGAACCGTTTTGTTTAGCCGATCACATCGAGGCTCACGAAATGGGACACCATACCATACGCCACACCATTAAACGTAACGGGGTTTATTACGTTCGTTTTCGCCTGCCTGATAATAAGTTTTTCCGTAAGTCGTTAGAGACTGACAGCCACACCCAGGCGCAGTTGCTCATGTCTTTTGCTTCTCCTGTAATTCCTCTGGTTCAACGTGGAACTATCCAACCGGATCACTTCAGTAAGCGTCTTTCTGAGTATGGCAATATTCTGAAGCAGCAGAATGAACAATGGCTGGCGCACCAATTTCTGAATGATGTGCGGCGCAATATTCCGCCGATGGTTGCACAGGAATACCGCGAGGTTGTTACTCCTTCCGGAGAAGAGGAAGAACAAACGGAAGCACAACCAAAAGAAGTGCTAACGCTGGCTGGCGCGTGGAATATATACAAAAAGGAGAAGGCTCAGAACTGGACGAAGGCAATTTCACAGGCTAATGAGCGCTTTATGGAAGTCATGTTCATTGTCCTCGGTGCATCAACAGACGTAACGACGATAACCAAGCAGGACATCAAGCAGGTGATGGAAGTTGTTGAAAACTTGCCAAAGCGTGTTGTGCAACCTTATCGGTCAATGACGGTTCAGCAACTGATCGAGTGTGATGATGTTCCGCCAGAAGATTTGGTTGGCGCTGAGTCTATCCACAAGCATTTGAAGATTTACAAATCGCTGTTCAAAACCTTCCTGACTGACAATAAAGATATTCTGGAGAAGTCTCCGACTGATGGAGTGGTCGCCTCACCATCTAAAGCAAGGTTTGGTGCATATAGCGCAGCAGAAATGAGAAAGTTTGTGGGGTGGGCGCTCAAGCAGCCTGACGGGTGGCAGAAGTGGATCACTTTGCTATTGGCGTACACGGGAGCCAGAAGAGGCGAGATCGCCAAGCTGGAGAAATCACAGATCAAATTTGATGAAGATAGCCAGCGGCACTATCTCCTGATCGCAGAAGGGGGGCAAGGCAAAACTGAGAACGCTACAAGGCAGGTAGTGATTCATCCCAAACTGATCGAGTGGGGTTTTCTTGATTTCGTTAATCGACAGTGGAAAGAGAAAATCTTCTCCCCTGTATCTGGCAAAAACATGCCGAAGATCGGCAAGGTCTTAGCAGATGTTCGAGATCAGCTTGGCATTCCTTATCTTGATGATTATGGGCAGCGGCGATTGGTGCATAGCTTTCGGCATACGATGATTTCTGGCTGTTTAGCTGGTTGGGTTGGCAACCTGGCACACCTGCAACAGGTAGTTGGTCATGAGAAGAGTGGCTCAGGTATTACTAGACGCTATTTGCACACCTTCCCGCTTTCCACGGTTTGTTATGTGATTGATGGCTTGGAATGGGGATGATTTAAAATTTGGAGAAGTAAAGCCTTGCTTACAGTCTTATCACCTGCGGGCTTACAATGTACTATCAATAAAATGTGTAAAAAGGGTAAGGGATCGCAAGAGATGGATATTGCAAGGGCAAAAGCTATTGAAAACAGCATGATGTGTTTAACCATATTCTCACGATCTATTCACACTTTTTTCGCTCTGGCTGATGCTTTAGAACACTTGGATCGTGGTACTGGTGATTTATTCCCTTTCAGGGGCGTTTGTAATGCCTTAATTGGTGATGCGGCGATACATTGGTGCAAAGTTTTTGGATCTGATGCTGAGGGGACTCACTGGAAGTGTGTAGTGGATGATCACGACAGATTTCGAAAGGTCTTATTCGATGAACTGCGAACGACGCCAACCGAATTTCATGCTTACTGGAAGAAAATGACGGAGTTCAGAAGCAATGTAATCGCGCATTTCAACGCTGAACATTTTTCGAACGGTTCTACACCTGAGTTCAATACCGCGATTGCAGCAGCGGCAACGGCTTATAAATACATGTACCAAACCTTCCCCTCAAATGTGCATCACCTTGGGCCGAGGGATTTAATCAGTTATGGTAAAATTGCTTCAGAAGCTGTAATGAATCGAATTTTGGTTTAAGGAAAAAATATGTCTGGAGTGTTAGCGAGTACAGCAGCGGCTGTAGGGATTATTGATAAAGCTGTTGGCATTGCAAAGAAACTTGCGGATGATAGCGGTGAACTTGATAAAGCGACGCTTAAACTTGAGCTTGCAAACCTCATGACAGAGCTTGCTGGCGTTAAGATGGAGGTTATCACCACCCAGGCGCTACTTTTTGATGCAGAACAGAAGAACAAGCAATTAGAGGAGCAATTAAAGGATAAGCAAACCTTCATTTTCCAAAACGGTGTTTGGTGGAAAGAGGGTGATGAAATAGCATTTTGCCCTAAATGCTATGAAAGTGAGAATATTAAATTCCACATGGAAGCAAGGGAGAAGGTCATCGGTATGATGGGATCATACGACTATAAGCATTGGCATTGCCGCCGCTGCAATTCTGATTTTGACAGAATTTAACCTTACTTGTCCTCTGTAGAGAACGTTTTCACATTTGGACAATGCTTGCTTTTCGTTTTGTACATAAAATCGTAGATTGAATTGGAATAGCGACACAGCGTCCCGTTGGCAGTCTGGGTCTGTTCTGTCAGTTGCATGGTGATTTTGCCTGCCATTGCATAAAAAGTCACCAGAGTACCGCAAATCAATAGAATTCCTCTCATATCTCCCCCTAGAATGATCTGCCCTCTACAATGCCAAATGGCAATCCGAGTAAACATCCTTGGAAGATTATAGTAACTAAATTGATCAATTTTAACGATCGATTTTGTAATTTCGATCGATTAAAGTAATTGATGGCGTTGAGACACTTGCCGATGGTGTACTTAATCTATTCAGCTATGGAGGCTGTTTTGAAAAAAATTCTTGCATTACCTCTTGTGTTCTTTTCCTTCTCATCTTTCGCTGATGGTGTTCCCCCTGCGGAAGTACAGCCTTACCCTGAGTACCTGGCGACCTATGTCAAAACGCTGATTAATGTCAGTTGTGAGCAGACGCTGAAAGGCGGTTCTGAAGATGTATTGATAAAGCAGGCAACGCAGGGTATGAAGAAAGATACGCCTAGCTATTACGCTATCTACAATTCTGTCGTTGAGGGCGCTGGTGCTGGTGCTGCGCTTAAAGCTAAAGGGAGGTTGATAACGAAAGATAAGATCGCCCTTGATAGCTGCGATGGGGTCGCTGCCTATATCTCGATGCAAAAAGATTTTATGAAAATGGTGGTTGACGAGATGACAACATCAGCACAATCGCAATCTGGCACCGTAAAACAAAAGGCTGCATATTCTGACGAAAGCATGTATCGGACCACAGCGAAAGATCTAGCTGAACTTTATAAAGCTAACGAGGTTGCAGCCGATGACAAAATTGGTGGTCGTAAGGTGGAAGTAACCGGAACTGTTCAGGATATAACAAAAAATTTCACGGATGATGTAGTTCTTAAACTTGAAAGCGGTAATCGCTTCATGCCAGTCAGTCTGAGTATGTCTGATTCAGAAAAGGCGAAGGCGTCGAAATTGAAAAAGGGCCAGAAGATCACCGTGACTTGCGAAAAGATGCAGTTTTTCATCGGTGCACCGTCTGGCGGAAACTGCACCTTTAACTAATCTGTCATACGGTCTGCCGGGTAAAATTCCCGGCAACTCATCCACCCCACCTCATGGATGTCCCTGCTATTTGACGATCCAGCTTACATGCTCTTGCTGAAAATATCCTACGGCTCTCTGGGCCATGTGCCTGACGTGACAGACGATCCCTCAATAATTTCTTATCTTCTTGCTGAAATATCGCAGAGCCGACAGGCCCGGTAACGTACGTTACCACTTCATCCCGTAGAACATCACAACAGGGAAAACTTGCCACAATAGGGCATTCTGCTGTTCATTTTCCGGTCTATTTAACATAATGGTTCTTATAAGTACTTGACTGGAATAGTCAGGTATTGCTTTTCGGAACGTTGACGCGAAGCTGGATACACAACAGCGATTTAACCAACAGAAGGAAAGCATTCGGGAGGATTCGAGGTGAGTTCTCTTGTTCAAGGATTTTGGATGAGTTTGTCTGGTCACCACACAATTTCAGGTTTCAGGCCTTTGAGGTTGCCAGTGTGTCAAACGCCATAAAAGCACATTTTTCTATTTACCAGCAGACACAAAGCTACTACAGAGACGTTACCACAACGGGGTGAAGGTCTGCGATCACCTGGCGATATTCACCGAGCCAGGCCGCCACTGTTTCGTACCATTTCCCACAACAATGTAAACAGCCAACCCACCAATCCATCCTGCGCTTCACCAGAAGCCTGTAGCGGCGTTATCTCCACACAACTGTAAACTGACGCACCCATAGCACAGCGCCCCGCTGAGAGGCTCTCACAGGCCCAGAAATGGACGATTTTCGTTGATTTTGCACGAGAAATTATTATTTCGGTTTGAAATGAGGAGGGATCGGTGATTGTGTTTAGCTCCAGTCTGACTGGTAAATCTGCCGAGGCCGCGCCATTGCTGGCTTCGTTATGTTCATTACAAGAGGACGTTGAGTGGATCAGGATCTTCGATCTACCCGTAGGATCATTAAGTCAGCATTAATAACTGCGATTAATAGGTATTTTAGGGGGTATTTAAATTTGATTGATTGCTTAGTGAGCAATAAGTGAGATCATCCACCAAGTTTTGACAGAAAACCAGTATTGGGTTGCCAATCTTCGGCTTGTAAGGAGAATGGCGGGGTAGGGAGGGGTTCTATATGAACTGGTGGTGGGTTCTGCATGAACTGAGGGTGGGTCCACAGAGAACCCAGGGGGGGGCCTGTATGACCTGCAATAAGAACAACATAAAACCAAAAATAAAAACACCCATAAGATCTTAAAGACTTTAAGGTCAAAGGCCGGGTGAACTGGTGTTCACTAGTGTGTTTAAAGAGTGATGCTCATGTATCGCTCCGCTCTGCAATGGCTTCGCCACTTCAGATATCTGTTGGTAAGAAGTTCATCTTAGATGACGTGAACAGACTCGCCATCTCGTGACCTTCTAACCCTCCATAGCCCATCACAACAACCTCCGGTTGCTGTTCTGTGTGTCGGGTAACCCTACAGGCTACGCCAGAGAGCTACCGCTCTCACTGTGTGGGGACAAGCCGCAAGGCGCGGCAGTTCAATGTGAATGGAGCCGATTGGCGACAGGGGCAAACTTGTTTACCCGATCTACTCCGGGGCGGCGTGGGTTGGCTAACTGACGCCCTCACTGCCTCTCTACGGCGTTTAAATGGTGTGGGTAATACGATGGTACTGCTATAAAGGCAAGTCCCCGCATAATGCGTTACAGAGCGATTTAGCCCTATTGACAAATATTTCTATGGCTGATAATGTAATGATGAGGTATTTTAAAATTTACTAAAATAAAGCTTTCTATTTTAAGCAAATACTGATATACTAGATCTTAGTAGGGTAATGATTTTCCTACGAATCCTCGAATAATTCTGCCGTCATCACGACATCCTTTGTCAATCTCACGGCAATACAAAATGGGTACAAAAAGACCTCCGCGAATAATTCTTTTAACAGAAACGGAGAACCCAACATGAACAAACCAAAATCCCAACGTCTCGACCTGACCACTATGACAGGCGAGCAGATCGCTGATCTCATCCTGAACGGCAAATACACCAAATCAGCCTTGTGGGCCTTCATCAGTAGGAATGGTGGCGCGGATGCTGTACATGCTCGATTCCCACAGATTGCCGTCTGCCTGCATATCCTGAAGCAGGAGCGCAAAAAGGCAAAGCAGGCGCGAGCGTTTAAAACCATCCTTAAGCCGCTGAGTAATCAACGCGCTGCCGGAATGCAGTTGACCGAGATACTTCGCCCAATCCTGGAAGGTCATCGCCAGCTTTATCTGAACAAATTCAATCTTGCACTGACTCATGAGCAGATCATTATGCTGCTTGTGGCTGTCAGCGGTGCAGAAGAACTTGAAGCCTACGGTTATCCACTGGCTGGCGAATTCCCGACAGCAACCGCAGCCTAACAACACTGAACAAAACCTGATCCGGTTCGCCTTCTTGGTGACCACTGGAGAGGTTTCTTTTGTACCTAATTGAGGAGGATTTTTGATATGAAGCTGAGCCTGGATGACGAAACATACGCAATCCTACGTGAAGAGTCTGATCGGCTGGGGATGCCAGTTCCGAGGATGATCCGGAACATGTGCCAGAACCTGGCGAAACACATTCAGAAACGCAATGAACAACCACTGACGAACCCACAGGGAGATAAAAATGACCGAGACAACAGAAACTAAGCTCTACAAATCACTACCGCAGCCGAACGAAGACAAACCGATCACAGTTGATATATTTTCCCCCTGTATCGTTCTGCTTTCTCGAATTCGTGATTTTAATGGGGTCAAAATCGACCTCAATATTATTGCAGTATACGGCTACCTTCTGGGGTGGAAGAAAACCACTGGACGAGTAACGGTATCAATCCCCCGGATCAGTGATGATTGCGCGGGGATCTCAGAATCTACGGTGAAACGTGCTCGTAAAGCACTTAAAGAAATGGGGTGGTTAGATTGGAAAACAATCTCTGACGAGGGCAAAAGCAACACTTCTCACTGTATCTATACGGTCAAAGATCCCGAGGACATACTAGCTGAACTCAACGCTGGATTGTCACAGCAGGGTGATGCAGTAGTTACCATCGCAAAAAAACAAAAAGTTAAAGCCGGTACGGAGAGTGGTAATAATGAACAAAAACCTGTTGTGGAATCTTCCGTGGTGGAACCTGCCGCGCCTGTTGCTGGAAAACCAGACGGCGTACCTTCTGTGGTTGCTGGCGGCAATGCTGATTTATCCGGTGGTGATGATGCGGTGAATGGTGGAAATGTTATCCAATTCCCAACAGTCAAAAGACCAGACCAGCCCCAGATGGCTGATATCGATACCCTCAACAACTGGGTAGAAGGTTACGACGAAGAAGGATTTATGGCCTATGGTGCGCTATGGTGGATAACAAAACCCGGTGAGATAATGGATCTGATAAAGAGCCATATCAAAAAAATCCAGAGCGATGGATACAAAGGATCGAGGTCTGCCGCTAACGATACTTCATCCGGTGCTGATGCTTATTACAAACAGCAGCAAGCACAGAGAGCAGCCGCAGCTAAACAGGCTACTAATGCCCCGCAGCAGCAAGAGGATAACTGGTACGAATATGACGAAACGATCCCATTTTAACAATTGGAGGACTGCTTGTGTGAGAACGTAACTGGCAACAGCCACTCTCTGGCTGACCAGAAAAAACCAGATTTAGAGCGTCTTTTTAAAAAGCGCCGCCGTGATGAGGATATTGTTAAAACCGCTAAGACACTCCTTGTGCATGGCATGACCCCCGGCAAAGTTGCCTTACTATTACGTCTTGATCCTGAGTTTGTAGCTGAACTGGCTAAGACATGGAATCCCAAGTTTCGAAAGGTGAAATACACCAGTCAGTACGCAACTAAGCGAACTGTACGCCAGTATTTTGACTCAGGTGCAATGCTCGAAAAAATCTGTGCTGACCTCCAGTTACCTCTATTTTCTGTGATCACGTTTCTTCAACGTGACGGAGTGAGCGATCAGGAAATGGCATCCCGAATGCCTGTTAGTGACGATCCGTTGTTCATTGAGTACCGGAAGACTATTTCACGCAAGCAGGCAGCGCCCCAACGCCGATCACCACGCCTGCATTATTAATACCCCAGCCGGGGAAACTTGACCCTATTTGAATATTTATCCTTACTGCGGATCTGCGTAGCCGTACTTCTATGGCTTCGTGACGGCCTGGACCTCTACAGGAAACATAATAATGAAAAACATCGAAGAAATTCGAGCCAGTATTCTGGAAGCGATGATCGCAGGAACAGACGAACCGGAAGACCTGAGCAAAAGTGCTGATCAGGTGCTGGCAGATGCAATTACTACTTATCTTGCTTCACCTACATCTAACAGCCAGCCGACCCAGACGAAGGGCGGCAAGGCGATCAAAATCAAAGGTATAGCTATGACTTGTGCAGCTCAAGGGTACAGCGCAAATCTCCGTCCGGTCAGTCTGCTGATGAAGAGCAAGATCGAAGATCTGACTAATGAACAGTGGTTAGCGCTAAAGTATTTAGGCTACCAGATCAACAGATTAGCTTAATATGAGATTAACGGACTCGAGCTAAATACGGCGGAGTAAACCGCCGGTTGTCGCATATAGGATTATTTGACAAGACTTAGATGAGGTGGTCGTTTGTGTTTGATCGACGACGAAAGGCCGTCCCCAGCTATGGCCTCCATGAAGAAGCGATTGTTAAATGTGAGCGCTCCTATTTCATCAGCGGGGAAGCGCAGCTGTTTAAGTATTTCGACACGCTTTACTCCCTGAGAGTGCAACGATGTAAAGACTTTTTCCAAAATCAACGACTTCTCTCGTTCTGGCATGCCCTGGGGTTCCCCAGTACGGTAACCACGGCGGTTGAGTTCTATCGCCAGTTGTCTGTAATGCCATTCAGAAGACAAACCGACATCAAAGGTACGTCGAACTAAAGCCGCTAGGGACACTTTCCAATTTTTCTTCAATAAAACAAGCTGGTCTAGGCTAGGCATCCTTGGTACTGAGGCTAAGATACTACGCTCAGGCATCAATAACGCCGAAGCAAAGCGATCTGCATCCTGTTCAGCTTGGCGACCATTGTTGCTGGAGTGTTTGTGCAGAACCAAATGACCAAGCTCATGAGCAGCGTCAAAGCGGCTGCGTTCTGGAGTTTTCATTGTATTCAGCAGAACAAAGGGTTTTTCGTCCATCCAAAATGAAAAAGCATCTACTTCAACGCAATTTTCAGCAAGTGAGAATACCCTGACGCCATTAGCTTCAAGCAAATGAATTATGTTCGAAATTGATAGTTCACCAATACCCCAGGCTTCTCTAACTGCTCTAGCAGCACGCTCCGGCTCAGAATATCCGTCGAAACTACAATCAGGGATGTTGGGCTTCGGTAACTTGAATTGCCCATCAATCCATGCCGATAATTCTTGTGCTAGTTTGCCAGCGCCGAGTGCCGAATCACGTTTTTGGGCGCTTAACTTTGTCATTGCACGAAAACTGACGGCTTCGGGCGTCAATGAAGGAACATCCCGATCGAGGAAAAATTCGATAGGATATTCCAAAACAGAAGCGATTCTTTCCATACTATCGCTGGCAATTGGCTCGAAGATACCTGCTTTTTCATAGTTAGAAATGGTCTTGCTGGTTAATCCAGCAGCTTCAGCTAGCGCTCTTTGAGTCAGGCCTCTCCGTTCTCTTGCTATACGTAAACGCTCTGAATTAAACATGGTGCATCTTTAGCCTGTTTTCAAAATATCAAGATCAATATCTGGTGTAAACTGAGGAGTCTCACCACCCTGAACCATTGGATCTGGCTGATGGGCATCAAGAATCAAACGAGTAGAAAAACTGTTAACAACATTTTTGTCATTGTAGGAAACAGGCCGGGACAGCTCCGCGCGAATACCTACACGGTTGAATTCATCCAGTTCATCAAAATCGTAAAGTAAGAACCATAAGTCCCGTCCGATTTTGTTCGGGAGTAATGGGACAACCTCACCTTCTGGCAGGTCTAAATCTAATTTGAGCTGGTTATCATCCAGCATTAGTTTCCCCTGACCAGGGTGGTTATTATGGATTAACCCCATGAGTTCACGAGTAAAGTCTCCTTTCTTCATACGTGACTCAGGATAGCCATGAACCAAACCCGTTTGATCGCAGCCACGGCAGAGATAAATCGCCACCGTTTCACTAATAGTCAATTCAACGTTTCGTAGAGACAATCGCTTGAATCCCTTCGGAGCAAGGATATCTCTGGCAGCGCTTACCCCTTCACCGTAAAAGTACTGTCCGCGAGACGTTACAGGGTGATTTTGTGTAGTGGAATAGCGACCAGACAAACCACGCTCAAGAATGCGTATAAGGTCGTTTTGACTGAGATTCAGAGGTTGCAAGTAAGATTCGATATCATTCGGATCAGCCAATACTACGGTTTTTTCGAGATTATGAGAGTACATCGGTATAGGCCTCATGATTATTTTCTGTTTTTTATACCTCAATTGAGGGAGAAAAACAAGAAAATAACTGGATGAATAGACAGATGTGACTTCTTTACTCCACTTAAATTTGCTAACTCTTCTGATGCTGTTGGAAGTGGATACCGGTATAGCTTCATAGAACTTTATAGCTCTTACACCTAGTAATGATGTAACCTTTTGATTGTAAAAATAATAAGTAAATGATAAAATAGTTTATATTGGTTATTATTATCATTGAATCCTTTCCTGCGGTGATTGCTCTCTAGAGATTATCGGCCTGAAAAGGCTATGCCATGGCGGCAACCCAATAAAAGATTAAGATTCGCCTTTAGCACCCGTGGACGGGTTTAAAACTTTGTTTTAAATCGCGTTGCGATGTCATAGGGCGTACAAAGTCTAGGCCTCTGGTCTGGATTTGCCATTAAATCCGGCTCTCCTCCGGTCATCAGCCATGATGCAAACTGGCTCAGGTGTTCAGCGTTTGAGGCTCCTTACCTCTTGGATGGCGATGATCACCTCCTCATTCCTACCAGTGAAATTCACACCGGGCCTCTCTCCGTCCGGTTTTCTTTTTCATCGGAACAATTCGAAAGGCTGGCCCTGTCGCCGTTTACGGCTCAAGCAGGCGCTGGCCTTTTGTTTACATAGCTATGTGAAATTTAACGGGAGTAAATTATATGAAAATGGGAACAACTGAACGTTCTTACAATGACGTGATCGCGTATGCAGTCGATCCGAATTTTGACCGCAAGACTATTACTGTCGATCTGGCTGTAGAAGTCCAGCCGGGTAGTTGCATTACCAGCGCTGGGGCTGCTTATGTCTCTGGTGATGACTGCCTGCTGGTCCTGAGCCACCACAGGGCAGAAGATGCTGCTCATATCATCGTTGCTGATCGCGGGATTTACATCAAACAAGACACCATCGTCGCTGTTATGGGCGCTACCGCTGCCGCCAATGCTATTGCAGCACTCACCAAAATGGGCGCAATCCGTACCAGCGCACCGGACGCAGAATAATAAGGAGAAGACAACATGGGACTATCAACCAATTTCAGCTACGCGGATTACACCAATACTTTTGTGAACATGGATGCAAAGAACACTTTGCTGTCCACGCTTAATGTTTTCAGTGATCGTCAGACTTCTGCAAGTCCGAAGGTGAGTCTCGATATCATTGATGAAGTCGCTCAGAAGGTGGCAAGCTCTGTTAATCGTTACGGCTCTGAGTGGTCTAGCATTCCTAAGCGTAGCGCTAGCAATCACCTGATTGAAGCTCCGCTTTATGCTTTTCAGGACCGTATTACAGCGGCAGACGTGCAACCATATCGCAAACCAGGCTCCGACCTGCAAATGTCTGTAATGGATGCGGTCACTTCTTCTGCTGTAGCAATGCACGATAAGTACATGCGTACCCGTGAGCGGATTTTTGCTGATGCGCTTTTTCGTAATACCATCGAAGCGACCTACACCCAGCAGCCGATCATTTCCTGGGAAGATGAATTTGGATATCAACAGGCAACCGGGACAATCAAAACCAACGTTAGCTCTGGTGACCCACTTCGCAGCCTCGATGATGCTGTAACCGCCGCTAAAGTGCGTATGGGGGGGCTTGCTGGTCAGCTTGATGGATTTATCCTGTTTGCAGGTAGCAATGTTTTTCGCGGCATCAAGTATCACCCAGACGTGCGCCAGAATGTTCAGTTCGGTGTGCTTGATCGTGATGTACTGTTTAACAAAGAAGTGCTTCCGGCGTTCTCAACATTCATTATTGAAAATGTCCGAGTGGTGGAAGTAACGGACCAAAATCTTTATGGAATTGGTCCGGATGAATCCTTCTTGGTTCCGCGCTTTAGCAAACCGCTATCCTCTGATATTGCTCTGCCTTTCGGTTATGTAGCAACGGCTACCAGCCGCAATCTTGATCTTGCATTTGCTGATCCGGTTGATTTCCGTATCTGGAGCGTACAGGACAAGTTTAAGAACGTGGAGCTATTCGCGGAAAGCTCAATCTTGCCTGTGGTGTACCGTCCAGACTTTGTGACCAAACTGGCGAACGACGCAGCTTAACGATCAGTAAGCAGTTATTGGGGACGCATTGTCCCCGCTGCTGGCGAGGCAAAGAAGAGGAGATACACAGATACCCGTTATCGGGTTTGCCTGTGGCAAATCTCGAAAGGAGATACATATGAAATTAGCTTTGATCGGTACTGGCAACATGCCGCTGATGCAGTGGATTCTGGACGGTAAAGGCGATGATTCGATCATCAACATGTCTGCATTAGCACGCAGGCTTGAGTGTAGTCGTTCCAGCTTACTTGACCGCATCCATACGCATGGATTCGACAGCGCTATTAGGTACTACTTGAGCGAACAGCGACAACGGAAACTGAAAACATGAGAGCCGGGTTAATCCCGGCTTTTTTTTAGCGCTTTTTATTCGATTGAGAAACAACCGAACCAGCTAAGGTTTTAGTAACCTCGCTTGAACGTGGGTTTTTCAAAGCTGCTGATGCTTTGGCTTCCATGTTCGCGCCAGTCTGATTTTTTGTTCCTGCTTGTGATAGCACCGAACCCGCTAAACTTTTCTGAATCGCAGAGGCGTTTGGGTTGTTTAGAGTCTCTGCCGCCAGATGAGCTACATCTTTCGAGGATTGCTTATCATTGTTCGCCATTTCAACACCTATTCACGGGATGGATTTTTGGATATATTGTATTTGTTATATCAATAAACACAATATGTAGTAGTTATGATAGAAGCGAAGCGGCAAGCTTAGCAAGCTCGGAAAAAAGTTTTTACTGGTTTTATGACCAGTGTCAATTGTTTGATAACTGACCGTTTACGAAGTGGTAGAGAAGTCATATAGGTAGTGTGCAGGCATAAGCTTGTAATACTCAGGACAAACCAAATGGCAGATAACTTACAGCGTCGGCAGCCAGAAGATAAACGTTTCATCAGCTTGAGTGAATCTTGGGAAGTAGCATATTGGACCCAAGCGTTGGGTGTTACTGAATCTCAGCTTAGGGCTGCTGTTAGAGCTGTTGGTAATGGCACCGCTAAGGTAAGAGCACATCTAGGTAAATAGATTTGTGAAGGCACCTTTAATTGTGCTGTTGAGGCTGGGGAAACCCGGCCTTTTTTGTGTTCGGTGTTTTGTACTGTGAGCCACAACTTGAGACACAAGCTGGGACACAGAGCATTTTTTAGGGTTGAGTCTTTGGCTTTCCGCTGGCATTATCCAGAACAGGGATTAACGGGACGTTAATCGCAAGCTTTTGATTTTGTTTTATTTGACTCGGGGTGCCCCTTTTCACGAAGGGCTGAGACATACCCGTATTACCTGATCTGGATAATGCCAGCGTAGGGAAGTCTGACACTGCTCGTGTCCCTTCTTCACGCGGGCAGGAGCTGAACCATGCAGCCTGACCTGCACAGCCGCACGCTTGCGGCTCATACCTTACAACAATTTCGTATCCTTTCTCCGCTGACCCACTGTATGACGAACGACGTCGTGCAGAACTTTACCGCCAATACATTACTGGCATCAGGCGCCTCACCGGCGATGGTGATTGAGCCCGAAGAGGCGCGCCAGTTTGCTGCTATCGCCAGTGCGTTACTGATTAACGTCGGCACGCTGACCCGGTCGCGCGCGGAGGCTATGCGCGCTGCGACAGAGCAGGCCCATATAGCGAAAACCCCCTGGACGCTTGATCCCGTGGCGGTTGGCGCGCTCGATTATCGCCGCCGTTTCTGTCTGGAACTGCTGTCTCTTAAGCCCAGGGCAATACGCGGCAATGCCTCGGAGATCCTCGCCCTGGCTGGATTAGCGGCGGGTGGGCGTGGAGTGGATACCACCGATACGGCGGTATCGGCATTACCGGCCGCTCAGGCGCTGGCGCGTCAGACGGGGGCCGTCGTTGCGGTAACGGGTGAGGTGGATTATGTCACCGACGGGCAGCGTACCGTCAGCGTTACCGGCGGCGATGTGCTGATGACGCGCGTCGTCGGAACGGGATGCGCCTTATCTGCGGTTGTGGCGGCCAGTTGCGCGCTGCCGGGAAATACGCTGGACAATGTGGCGTCAGCCTGTAGCTGGATGAAACAGGCCGGGCAGATCGCTGCCGAACGCAGTCAGGGGCCCGGGAGCTTTATTCCGGCTTTTCTTGATGCGCTGTATCACCTTAATGCGGAGGAACAGGTATGAAACGGATTAACGCGTTAACCATTGCAGGCACTGACCCAAGCGGCGGCGCCGGGATTCAGGCCGATTTGAAGACCTTTTCGGCGCTGGGCGCGTATGGTTGCTCCGTCATTACGGCGCTGGTGGCGCAAAATACTCGCGGCGTGCAGTCGGTGTACCGCATTGAGCCTGATTTTGTCGCAGCGCAGCTGGATTCTGTCTTCAGCGATGTGCGTATCGACACCACCAAAATCGGTATGCTGGCGGAAACGGATATTGTTGAAGCTGTTGCAGAGCGTTTGCAGCGTCACCAGGTGCAAAACGTGGTGCTGGATACGGTGATGCTGGCGAAAAGCGGCGATCCGCTGCTTTCTCCGTCAGCGGTGGAGACGTTGCGCAGCCGGTTATTGCCGCAGGTGTCGATTATCACGCCGAATCTGCCGGAGGCCGCGGCATTGCTGGATGCGCCGCACGCCCGCACGGAACAGGAAATGCTGGAACAAGGGCGTGCGCTACTGGCGCTGGGCTGTGGCGCCGTGCTGATGAAAGGTGGTCATCTGGATGATGCGCAAAGCCCGGACTGGCTCTTTACCCGTGAAGGGGAGCAGCGTTTTACCGCCCCACGGGTGATGACCAAAAATACCCACGGCACCGGGTGTACGCTGTCGGCGGCGTTGGCGGCGTTGCGCCCGCGCCATAGCAACTGGGCCGATACGGTACAGGAAGCAAAAACCTGGCTTTCGGCGGCGTTAGCCCAGGCGGATACGCTGGAGGTAGGCGAGGGGATTGGCCCGGTACATCATTTCCACGCGTGGTGGTAATGGTAGTATACTGATCCCAGACTTGTCGGCCTGGAAAAAGATAAATGGAACAAGCGCATACCCGGCTTATCGCGCAACTGAATGAACGAATTGCCGCGGTGGATAACACGCCGCTGTACAGGAAGTTTGCCGAGACGGTCAAAAATGCCGTTCGCAGCGGGATTCTTGAGCATGGCAACATTTTGCCCGGCGAGCGCGATCTCAGCCAGTTGACCGGCGTTTCGCGTATTACGGTGCGCAAGGCAATGCAGGCGCTGGAAGAAGAAGGCGTCGTGACCCGCGCCCGTGGCTACGGAACGCAGATTAATAACATCTTCGAATATTCTCTGAAAGAGGCGCGCGGCTTTTCGCAGCAGGTGGTATTGCGCGGTAAAAAGCCGGATACCCTGTGGGTCAACAAGCGGGTAGTGAAATGCCCGGATGAGGTGGCGCAGCAGCTGGCGATCGCCGCAGGCAGCGATGTGTTCTTGCTCAAACGTATTCGTTATGTGGATGAGGATGCGGTGTCCATTGAGGAGTCCTGGGTGCCTGCGCACCTGATTCATGATGCGGACGCCATCGGGATCTCGCTGTATGACTATTTCCGCAGCCAGCATATCTTTCCGCAACGTACACGCTCTCGCGTCAGCGCGCGTATGCCGGATGCGGAATTTCAGTCACATATTCAGATGGACAGCAAAGTGCCGGTGCTGGTGATCAAGCAGGTGGCGCTTGACCAGCAACAGCGGCCCATTGAATACAGCATCAGCTACTGTCGCAGCGATCTATACGTTTTTGTGTGCGAGGAGTAGCGCCTCGCGCGTTGGCGCGCAATCACCGCCGCGATGGCCTACCACCCAGGAGGCGACCGCGTTCCCCAGCAGCACCGCGTCTGCAAGCGCCCAGCCGGATGCCAGCCCGGCCAGCATGCCTCCCGCGTGGCTGTCTCCCGCGCCAATGGTATCGACGACCGTTGTGGCAAATGCGGGCACGCAGCCGGATGATTGCTGGCTGAAATACCATGCTCCGTCTTTATCGTGGCGGACAATAACCGGTGAGGCAAACGCCGCAAGCCAGGCGGCGCCAAACGCGTTAGGTTCATGACTAAAGCCAAACCGTTCGGCAGCAATGTCTGCCTCCTGACGGTTCAGCGATACCAGCGGATGGCAAGCCATAATCCGCGCCATTAGCGGGTCGGGAATGTCGCCGATTCGCGGCCCGAAGTCGATAAACGGCGTCACGCGCTCTAACCCTTCCAGCCAGCTCACCAGCAGTTCGCCGCATGGCGAGGCGAGTTGATAACCGGAAAAGTAGATCCAACTGTCGGGCGGAATTGTCAACTGCGCCAGCCAGTCGGCATTCCATTGGTTCTCAACGCCGCTGAACGACATAAACGTGCGTTCGCCATCCGGTTCTACCAGCGCCAGACACCAGCCGTTGTCTCCCTCTGCGTTGTCGATCAGGCTGTGTAACCCCTCTTTCGCCATGCGATGACGAATAATGTCTGACCATACGCCCTGACCGAGGGGCAGGGCATTACTGGCCTCAATCCCCAGACGCTTTAAGGCGACGGCGATATTGAGCGCGCAGCCGCCGACGTTGACGCCTTGCTGTTTAAGCTCAATATCGCAGCCACGCCAGGGCAGCGCGTAAGCATCGGCAATCACATCAATGACCGCAGCGCCCACGACCGTCACCGGCTGGCGGCGGGTTAAATCGGGCAGCAACGCCCGCAGGCGCGTTGTGTTCATACCGCCTCCCGCTGCTGGCGATAGCGCGCCAGCGCGGTGGCATAGCGCATGAAGTCCAGTTGGTTTACCGCGTCCAGCTCATCTTTCAGCGCAGGCTCGATGGCCTCCACGCCGTGCAATGCGCCACAAATCGCCGTTGCCATCGCCCCAATGGTGTCGGTGTCGCCGCCGAGATTGGCGCACAGAATGGCGCAGCGGTTAGGGTCGGTGTTGGCCAGCTCGACCATTGCGATGGCGCAGGGCACCGATTCAATGGTGCTGGTGCCCGCGCCAACCACCTGGTAAAGCTGTTCGCTGGCGGATTCAATGCCGTTCGCGTCACGGACGATCTTCAGTGCGATTTCCAGGCGAGCCGAGAGCGAGGCGCTAAAGGTCGTGATGCGTTTTTGCTGCGCATAGTGGGCGATAGCCGGTAACGAATCGACAATATCAGACCAGCAATCACCCTCAATCGCGCGTGAGATAGCCCATGCCACAACGACCGCACCAGCAACAGCCAGGTCGGACTTGTGCGTTGGGCTGGAGGCCAGGGCCACATCATCAATAAACGCATCCAGATCGCGTGGTGGAAGCAAACACCCCAGTGGGGAAACGCGCATGGCCGCCCCGTTGGTCACGCCGTTGTTTTCCAGTTCAGCAACGGGCTTGCCGTCACGAATGGCGTTCAGCGCTATTTTCGACGTTGGGCCAAGAACGTTCTTATTAAAGGCGTCAAAGCGCAGCGCCCAGTCCAGAATGTTACGGCCAATCAGGTCCGGGTCGATCTGTCCGTCGCGCTCCAGCAGCGCATCCGCCAGACACAGCGCCATCGACGTATCGTCAGTAAATTCAGCGCGGTTAAAATAGCAGGCCGCGTTATTTTCCGCAGGGCCGGGCAGAAAGCGATCAATCCAGCCAAAATGCGCTTTTACGCGCGTTCTGGGCCATAGCTCCGACGGCATTCCCATCGCATCCCCTAACGCCTGCCCATAAAGGGCACCGAGAATACGTTCAGCTTTCATTTAACTTCCCCTTGTGTCAGCGCAATATCGCGATCGTCCACTTTAATCGCAGTGATCTCTTTGTCGGATTCGCGAAAGAAAATCATAAACAACACGGCAATCACGGCGATCATCACCGCCCCGAATGTCCACATGCCCGCCCAGTTGAAGGTGAGGCCGTTTACCGGCTCTTTATAGGCAAACATTTTTTCCATCATCACGCCGCCGAGACGGTAGCCCAGCAGGCTGCCAAACCCCTGACAGCAGAGGGTGATCAACCCCTGAGCGGCAGTACGCATATGCACAGGCGCTTTTTTATCGACATAGATATAGGCCGTAACATAGTAGAAGTCGTAACTGACGCCGTGCAGCAAAATGCCAAGAAACAGCAGGGCATAGGTGAAATATTCTTCCGCGCCGCCGTAAACAAAAAAGCCGTAGCGGATTGCCGCAGTGATAAGACCAAGCAGTAAGACCTTTTTAATGCCAAAGCGCTTCGTGAAGAAGGGTAACGCCAGCATAAAGAAGATTTCGGAGAACTGGCCCAGCGTCATCCAGCCGGTGGCGTTTTTCATGCCGACTTCCGTCAGATAGCCATTCGCGAAGATGTAGTAGAACGCCAGCGGCATCGCAAACAGGAACGAGCAGAAGAAAAAGACCAGGAAGTTTTTATCGCGCAGCAGGATCAGCGCATCCAGCCCCAGCATAACTTTAATGTCCAGCTTGCCGGTGCTTTTTGGCGGCGTATCCGGCAGGAAGAACGCAAAGGCGCCCAGCAGGACGGAACTGCCTGCGGTGATCAACAGCGGAATATTGGTTGGCGAGATATCGTTATAGCCCAGCATTTGCGGTAAGAAGCCGCACGCCAGCCCGGATGCGATCCAGCCAATGGTGCCCATCACGCGAATGCGTGGGAAATCGCGCTCGACGTCCGGCACGTTGGCGAAGGCGATGCTGTTTGTCAGCGCAATAGTGGGCATATAGGTTAAGGAATAGGCCAGCAGCAGCGGGAAGAACCCGGCGAATGTTGTTTGCTGCGCGGCGAAATACATCAGGACTGCGCCTGCGAACATCAGCACCGCCAGCACTTTTTGTGCGGAGAAAAAGCGGTCAGTCAGTGAGCCGACGAGAATCGGCGAGAGAATGGCGGCAATCGCGGTACATGCGTAAGACCAGCCGATTTCTCCGGCGCTAAAACCGCTTTTGTTCAGCCAAAGCCAGAGGGGGACGAACCAGGCGCCCCAGATAAACCACTCCACGAACATCATGAACGACAGTTTCACTGTAGTTTTCATCGTTAAATCCTTCATGACAGGTAAGGTACGCGATGACAGTACCACTTAATAATACCTTTTAAATACCTTTGAGGCGTAAATTTGACTGCTGTAACACTTTTTCGTACCTGAAACGTGCCAGCAGATAGCGCTGAAAAATGCGCTACAGATGGAAAAAATGGCCGGTCGGTACCAGGCTTATTGCTGCCCGCAAAACGCGGGTCAGGACAATCCACATTCCGGTACTCAATCGGAACTTACGGGAGCATAGCTATGACTGATATTGCGCAGTTGCTTGGCAAAGACGCCGACAGCCTTTTACAGCATCGTTGTATGACCATTCCTTCTGACCAACTTTATTTACCCGGACATGACTACGTAGACCGCGTGATGGTTGATAACAACCGTCCGCCTGCCGTACTGCGTAACATGCAGACGCTGTATAATACCGGACGTCTGGCCGGAACGGGCTACCTCTCCATTCTGCCCGTCGATCAGGGCGTTGAACATTCTGCCGGGGCGTCGTTTGCCGCAAACCCGCTTTATTTTGATCCAAAGAATATCGTCGAACTGGCTATTGAAGCAGGCTGTAACTGCGTGGCCTCGACGTATGGGGTACTGGCATCGGTTTCACGCCGTTACGCGCACCGCATTCCGTTCCTCGTCAAACTGAACCACAACGAGACGTTGAGCTACCCAACGGAGTACGATCAAACGCTCTATGCCAGCGTTGAGCAGGCGTTCAATCTGGGCGCTGTGGCCGTCGGCGCGACCATTTACTTCGGTTCTGAGCAGTCGCGTCGTCAGATTGAAGAGATTTCCGCCGCTTTTGAACGTGCGCATGAGCTGGGGATGGTGACCGTCCTGTGGGCATACTTGCGTAACTCTGCATTTAAAAAAGACGGCGTGGATTACCACGTTTCCGCCGACCTGACCGGGCAGGCTAACCACCTGGCGGCGACGATTGGCGCAGATATCGTCAAACAAAAAATGGCGGAAAATAACGGCGGCTATAAAGCGGTGAATTTCGGTTACACCGACGATCGTGTTTACAGCAAGCTGACCAGCGATAACCCTATCGATCTGGTGCGTTACCAGTTAGCCAACTGCTATATGGGGCGCGCGGGGCTGATTAACTCCGGCGGCGCGGCGGGCGGCGAGACCGATCTCAGCGACGCTGTGCGTACTGCGGTTATCAACAAACGCGCGGGCGGCATGGGCCTGATTCTGGGGCGTAAAGCCTTCAAGAAAACAATGGCGGATGGCGTGAAACTGATTAACGCCGTGCAGGACGTCTACCTGGACAATAAAGTGACGATTGCCTGATGTCACGTATCCCTCCCCAGGTTTCCGGGGAGGGTATTGGTTATCAGGACGGCGCAAAAATCACTCTCTGAGCATTTTCGCCATGTGTTGCAACTGCTTATAGGCCTCGTAACGACGATGATGCAATGGCTGATACGCTGTCTGTGGGTAATAACAGGTATCCACATGCGTAAACTGCTTCATGGCCTCGGCAACCGAGGGGGAAATATTTCCGGCGACGGCGCCAAGGATTGCGGAACCTAATAAAACGGGCTCGCTGCACTGGGTGGTTAATACCGGAAGTCCGCAGGTATCGGCTAATAGTTGCCGCACCAGAGGGTGCTGACCCGCGCCGCCGCTAATCACGATATTTTTATTCCGTACGCCGCAGGCATTCTGCGCATCAATAATTTGCCGCAAACCGTAACCGATACCGCACAGTCCCGCCACATACAACGCCAGTAAATTGTCCAGATCGCGTTCCATACCCAATCCGCAAATAACGGCGCGTGCGTGCGGGTCGGCAAACGGCGCGCGGTTGCCTAAAAACTCCGGTACAACATGAATACCCGCCGCCAGCGTGACGGCGTCCGATGCCTGCGGTGCTTTTTCTGACACCCGATCGGCAAGATAAACCGGCAGCGGTAATCCTGCCTCCTGCGCCAGTTTCCGCGCGTCTTCGGCGGCGGGATGAAACGCCAATAGCTGATCGATAGCCGCGCCCGCGGCGCTTTGCCCTCCCTCAACAAGCCAGAGCCCTGGCACCATCGCGCTGTAATACGGCCCCCAGACGCCGGGAACGAAAATGGGATCGTTCGTTGAGGTCATGGTGCAGGATGAAGTGCCAAACACATATGCCATATTATTGAGGGCGCCGCCTTCAACGCCGACAGTCCCGATGCCGCCCGCATGGGCGTCAATCAGACCCACGGCGACTGGCGTGCCCGCAGGCAGGCCCATCTCCTGCGCCGCCTGCGCGGTTAAGCCGTCGCCACAGGGCGTACCCGGCGGCACGATGCGCTGTCCGATGCGGGCAAACTCGTCATCAGCCAGTTCTGCCAGCCCGATCGTACGGAAATAGTCCGGGTCCCAGCGGTTTTCATGAGCAAGCCAGGTCCATTTGCAGGTGACTGTACAGATGGAGCGGGCAAGGTCGCCGGTGGCGCGCCAGGTCAGGAAGTCTGCAAGGTCGAAAAATTGCCATGCGTTTTCGTACACCTCGCGGCGATTTTCCTTCAGCCATAAAATCTTAGGCGTTTCCATTTCCGGTGAGATTTTCCCGCCGACATAGTTCAGCACCGGATGTTGGCTGGCGTTAATGCGTTCAGCCTGTTCAGTCGCGCGATGGTCCATCCAGACGATGATGTTTTGCGCCGCATCGCCTTCGGCGCTCACGGGGAGCGGCGCGCCGTTTTTATCCAGAACCACCAGCGAGCAGGTGGCGTCGAAACCGATCCCCGCCACGCTTTCCGGCGCCGCGCCGGACTGCCTGAGCGCTTCCCGGATGCAGTGACAAACGGCCTGCCAGATCTCCTGGCTGGACTGCTCCACGCGGCTGCCGCTCCGGTGAGTGGTCGTGATTTTTTGCGTGGCATGAGAGAGCAACGTGCCGCTCAGGTCGAAGATACCTGCGCGGACGCTGCCTGAACCAACATCCACGCCGATAACGGTTTTCTGTAAGCTGTTCATGGCGCTTTTCCTCACAGATCAACGCTGTTGGGGAGGATAACCAGATCGCGAACAGTGACGTTTTTCGAACGAGTGACCATAAACAGCACCGATTCTGCGACTTCGATCGGCTGCATCAGGCTGCCATTTGCCAGCGCTTCTTCCATTTTCGCCTGCGGCCAGTCGTCCAGCAGCGCGGTCACTACCGGCCCCGGCAGCACCGCTCCGACGCGTACGCCATGTTCGGACACCTGACGGCGGGTTGTATGGACAAAGGCCTGAACGGCAAATTTGGAGGCCGTGTAAATAGGTTCCCAGATGACCGGTACAACGCCAGCGATAGAACTGGTGAAAATGATATCGCCGGATTTTTGCGCAATCATATGCGGCAATACGGCGCGGACGCAGCGAAATGCGGCATTGATGTTGAGGTTCAGTACGCGATCCCAGACGTCAGGATCGCCCTCGGCGACCGGCCCGCCAATGTAAGCGCCTGCGTTAGCATGGAAAATATCCAGCCCACCGGCCAGCTCGATAATGCCTGCCAGCATGTTGTCGACCTGCCCGGTATTGAACAAGTCGATTTGCAGCGCAAACGCGTTATCGCCCAGTTCCGCGACGATTTTCTTCAGCTTCTCGCCTTCGCGGTCGATCAGGACCACTTTTGCTCCTGCGGCAAGCAGGGTTTTCGCACATTCAAGGCCGATACCGGAGGCTGCGCCGGTAATGGCTGCAACCTTGCCGTTGAGGGAAGTATTCATGGAGGGGACAGAGTGATTCATTTTATAATCCTTTATGCATAGGTGATTTTTAAGGTGTATTTGCTTCTGCGCGAAGAACGGGGGCGTTCTGACTGGCGTGTGAAGCATATTGCTCAATCGATGAAGCTGATCTAGCACTTGTTTATTTCCTCAGCAAGAGACATTCAAAATGAAGAGGCGATTTTGTGACGCGCGTTGAGAAAACGAAGAAAACAACCATCTACGACCTGGCTGAGTTAACCGGGGTTTCCGCCAGCGCGGTGAGCGCAATTTTGAATGGCAACTGGAAGAAGCGACGCATTAGCGCAAAGCTGGCGGAGAAGGTGACCCGGATTGCTGAAGAGCAGGGATATGCGCTGAACCGACAGGCCAGCCTGCTTCGCAGTAAGAAATCGAATGTCATCGGGATGATTGTCCCGAAATACGACAACCGCTACTTTGGCTCCATTGCTGAAAAGTTTGAAGAGATGGCGCGTGCCAGGGGGCTGCTGCCCATCATTACCTGTACGCGGCGTCAACCGGAGCTGGAGGTTGAAGCGGCGAGGGCGATGCTCTCCTGGCAGGTGGACTGGGTTATCGCCACCGGGGCGACGCACCCGGATAAGATCGCGCAGATGTGTCATCAGGCGGGTGTACCCACGCTGAACCTCGATCTGCCCGGAACGCTGGCGCCGTCGATTATTTCGGATAACTATGCGGGGGCTAAAGCGCTGACGGAAAGCATTCTCGCCAGCAGCCAAAAGCGGTATGGCGTTTTGGCTCCGCTGACGTTTGTGGGGGGGCGAATCACCGACAATAACACCGCCGAACGCTTGCGCGGCTTCCTCGACGCGCATAAAGCGCATGGATTGACGGTACCGGAAACGCAGCAACTGGTTACGGGGTATTCTTCCGCAAGGGTGGAAGGGCTACTGAAATCGGTCTACCCGTCGCCTGATATTCCGCTGCCGGGGCTGTTTGTTAATTCGACAATTTCGCTCGAAGGGGTGGTGCGCTGGCTGGCGCAGAACGGGCAGACGGGAAGCCATCAGCCGCCAATGGGCTGTTTTGACTGGGACCCGTTTGTCTCTCTGCTGGGGCACGATATCGATATGGTGCGCCAGGATGTGCCAGCCATGCTGGACAAAGTGTTTGAGATTGTGGATTCCGGCGACACCACAATACGTCGTATTGAGATCCCGCCGGAATTGATCGCCAGCCAGAACATGGCGCGTTAGCGCGTCAGCAACCAGCGCGCGGTATGTTCATCGGTGACCAGACCGTTGATCCAGCCGCCTTTCAGTGCGGCGAGGATAGCAGGGCGCTTATCTTCACCGCAGGCCGCCGCAATACGCGGACACTGGCTCTGGCGTATATCGTAGCTGGTGATGTAGCGGTTGATGAGGCTATCCACTACGTTGCCGTCTGCGTCAATAAAGCGGCCAAGTATTTCTCCTACGCCGCCGCGCGCGGTCAGTTCGTCCAGTTGCGCCTCATTGATAAAACCGTCTTTGAAAATAGGGCTCTGTTTCCCCAGCGCGCCGATGCCGACAAAAATGACCTCCGACGCTTCGGCGACGGCAGAGACGTTGCGAAACAGACGGCTGGTGCACCACATCTCGTATTCATCACAGGATTGCGCATAGCGTGGCGCGGGCCACTGGTAATATTTGCCCTGAATTTTACGCGCCAGCAACAGTGGGACGTCGTCGTAATAGTTACATTGTCCGTGTTCGTTCATGGCGCTGATCAACGCCACGCAGCGCGTATTGCGACTGTCGAAATCAATGCGTTTGATGGTTTTTTTCAGCGTCAACCCGGAACCAATGCCGACTACCGTCGGTTTGTCGCCCTGTAAGTAGCGGGCCATCAGTTGATAACAGCCAAAGGTTACGCTGTCGAGGGTGCTTTCGCTGCTGTAGGCGGGAACAATATTGCAGTTAATTAACTGATACTTTTCCTGCAAAAGCTGCGCGTAATCGAGGCAGTTCGCGACAGGATGGTGCAGACCAATCGAAACAATGCCTTCCTCTTTCGCCGCAGCGATAAGGCGTTGTACCACCGGTCTTGACGTCCCAAGCTGGCTGGCTATCTCACTTTGGTTTAAACCCGCAATGTAGTACATCCATGCGGCCCGGACTTTCTGATCCAGCCTGATGTCATCTTCTTTGCTCACGTTTCCCTACCTTAAGAGTGGCGTTGGGGGCGTTAATTTCCCTCAACCGATAAGGTCATTCTGGCGGGTGCTCAGGATTGAGGCAAGCTCTTTGCTCTTTTGTGGTCATTTGTAATTTTATAGAGCAATTGATCTTTTGTGATCTATGGCTCTTATTTAATACAAATGATCGACTAGAGTGCAGGCATAACCTCACTGGAGAGCAGAACAATGAACGATCAATACACATGGCTTCATATTGGCTTAGGTTCTTTTCACCGCGCCCATCAGGCGTGGTATCTGCATCGTCTGATCGCTTCCGGCGATACGCGCTGGCACATTGCCGCCGGCAATATTCGCAATGACGCCGAGCACGTTGTGCAGGCGCTGGCGGCGCAAAACGGTCGTTATGTGCTGGAAACGGTCAGCCCGGAGGGCGAACGTGAGTACGAAGAGATCACGTCGATTCAGAAACTGCTGCCGTGGCAGGCGGATTTGCAGCCGCTGATTGCCGAAGGCGCCAGAGCGCAGACCAAAGTGATTGCCTTTACCGTGACGGAAGGGGGCTACTACCTGAACACCAGCCACAAGCTGGAAGTGAATAACCTCGATCTGGCGAGCGATCTCAACGGCGGCTGTAAAACGATTTACGGCGTCATTACCCGCATTCTGGAAGCGCGTATGGCCAATAACGCAGGGCCGCTGACGCTGCTCAACTGCGACAACGTGCGTCACAACGGTGAACGGTTCCACGATGGTCTGGTTGAGTTTTTACAGCTGACCGGCAAACAGGCGGTGATTGACTGGCTTAGCGCCAATGCGACCTGCCCGAATACGATGGTGGACCGCATCACGCCGCGTCCGGCAGCCGATCTTCCGGCGCGTATCAAAGCGCAGACGGGCATTGATGATAAAGCGCCGGTAATGGGCGAAACCTTTATCCAGTGGGTGGTTGAAGATCGTTTCCGCGATGTGCGCCCTGCGCTGGAAAATGTCGGTGTGGAGCTGGTGACGTCTGTTATCCCGTATGAAGAGGCGAAAATCCGCATCCTCAACTCATCACATAGCTGCATTGCGTGGGCGGGTACGTTAATCGGCCAGCAGTATATTCATGAAAGCACCCTGACGGACTTTATCTACCAGATTGCCGACCGCTACGTGACGGAAGACGTGATCCCTTGCCTGGGAGATAACGGCATCGATCTCCCGACCTATCGTGATGTGGTGCTTAAGCGTTTTACCAACCCGCATATTCAGGATACCAACCAGCGCGTTGCCGCCGACGGATTCTCGAAAATCCCGGCGATGATTGCGCCGACGCTGCGCGAGTGCTATCAGCGCGGCGTGCGGCCGAACGCTACCGCTATGCTGCCCGCACTGTTTTACGTCTTTATGGAGCAGTGGCACAAGGGCACGCTGCCTTATGAATACCAGGACGGCATTCTGGATGCGCCAGCGGTACATGCCATGTTTGAATCCGCCGATCCGATCGCGGCGTATGCCAGTGATAAAGCGCTGTTTGGCGACCTGACGGAACGTGATGATTTCGCCGCGCTATTGCGCGAGAAAATCGCCGCTGTTCACACGCTGATTAACTGAGAGGTGGCTATGTATCTGGGTATCGATCTCGGCACATCTGAAGTGAAGGCGCTGGTCATTGATGAAAATAATGACATTGTCGCCACCCATAGCGCGCCGCTGACGATTCAGCGGCCCCATCAACACTGGTCAGAGCAATCACCGGAAGCCTGGTGGGACGCGACGGAGTATCTGATGTCCACCCTGCGGGAGAAATGTGGTCATCACTGGCAGGCGATTAAGGCGATCGGTCTTTCCGGTCAGATGCATGGCGCGGTACTGCTTGATGCCGCCGGGAATGCGATCCGCCCGGCGATTTTGTGGAATGACACCCGTAGCGCCCAGGAGTGTGCGGAGCTGGAAGAAATTGCCCCAGAGCTGCATCAGGTTGCCGGTAACCTGGCGATGCCGGGGTTTACCGCGCCGAAATTGCTGTGGGTGCGTCGCCATGAACCGCAGAATTTTGCCCGCATCGAAACGGTGCTGCTGCCGAAGGATTATCTGCGTTTCAAAATGACGGGTAAAAAAGTCTCCGACATGTCCGATTCAGCAGGGACGCTGTGGCTTGACGTCGAGAAGCGCGACTGGTCGGATGCGCTGCTGGAGAAATGCGGGCTGACGCGAGCCAATATGCCGGAACTGGTGGAAGGCTGCGATATTTCTGCCACGCTCGATCCCGTCGTCGCGCAACGCTGGGGGTTAAACCCTTCGGTGGTGGTCGCCGGGGGCGGCGGAGACAACGCGGTCAGCGCTATTGGCGTTGGCGCGGTATCGCCCGGCGATGCGTTTATTTCACTGGGGACGTCCGGCGTGCTGTTTGTGGTGACGGACGCGTACCGTCCCGCGCCGCAATCCGCAGTACATGCTTTTTGCCACGTCCTGCCGAATTTGTGGCACCAGATGAGCGTAATGCTCAGCGCCGCCAGCTGTCTGCAATGGTTCTGCCGCCTGGTGGGGACAACGGAAACGGAACTGCTGGAAGAAATCGCGCAGTTAAGCGATGCGGAAAAAGCCAGCGCGCCGATGTTCCTGCCGTACCTTTCCGGCGAACGCACGCCGCATAACGATCCTGACGCCCGGGGTATGTTCTGGGGGCTGACGCACTCCAGCCAGCGCGCGCTGATGGGTTATGCGGTTCTGGAAGGCGTCAGTTTCGGCATCGCTGACGGGCTCCGTGTTTTGCAGGAGAGCGGTACAAATATCGAACAATGTTCGCTGGTGGGCGGCGGCGCCCGAAGTCCGTTCTGGGCGCAACTGCTGGCAGATATTCTGGATATGCCCGTGGTGACGCACAAAGGCGGAGAAACCGGCGGCGCGCTGGGCGCGGCGCGACTGGCGTGCCTTGCGGCAGGTAAACCGTTGGCGTCCGTTTGCGAAAAACCGGAAGTCTATAAAACCTGGTATGGCGATCCGGTTCGCCATACGGCGCTGATGCAGCGTTATCAGCAGTTTAACGCACTGTACCGAAACGACCTGAACTATCGAAATCAATAATTTCTATAACAAAAGCCCTCCGGTGAATGTACCGGAGTGGCTCCCTGCACCCTAAAACGAGGTCAATATGTCGTTAACTAACAAACAATGGCTGGGATTACCCTTAAGTCTGGTCTGGGGGTATATCGCCATCGCCGTATTCATGACTGGTGATGGTTTCGAGCTGGCATTTTTGTCGCACTACATCAAAGCGCTGGGCTTTACCCCGGCGGAAGCCTCCTTCGCCTTTACGCTATATGGCCTGGCGGCGGCGCTGTCGGCCTGGGTATCCGGCGTAGTGGCGGAGATCATCACGCCGCAAAAAACCATGATGATCGGCTTTGTGCTGTGGTGCGTATTCCACGTATTGTTCCTCGTTTTTGGGCTGGGTCAGTCCAACTACGCCTTAATTCTGCTGTTTTACGGTATTCGCGGTCTGGCGTATCCGCTGTTCCTTTATGCGTTTATCGTCGCCATTGTGCATAACGTCCGTAGCGACAGCACCAGCGCCGCGCTGGGCTGGTTCTGGGCGGTCTACTCTATTGGGATCGGCGTTTTCGGCAGTTATATCCCGAGTTTTACCATTCCGCATATTGGCGAAATGGGCACCCTGTGGCTGGCGCTGGCGTTCTGCCTGACCGGCGGTGTTATCGCGCTGGTTTCGCTGCGTAAAATTGAAACGCCGCGCCATATGCAAAACCTCACCACCCGTGAAAAGTTCAGCGAACTGGGGCGTGCGGTCACGCTGCTTTACACCAACCGTAGCATTATGTTGTCCAGCATCGTGCGTATTATCAATACGTTATCGCTGTTCGGTTTTGCGGTGGTCATGCCGATGATGTTTGTGGATGAACTGGGCTTCACCACCTCTGAATGGCTACAGGTATGGGCGGCGTTCTTCTTCACAACCATCTTCTCCAACGTCTTTTGGGGCGTACTGGCAGAGAAAATGGGCTGGATGAAGGTTGTCCGCTGGTTTGGCTGCATCGGGATGGCGCTCTCCAGCCTCGCGTTTTATTACATTCCGCAGCACTTTGGCCATAACTTCGCGATGGCGCTGGTTCCGGCAATCGCGCTGGGGATCTTCGTTGCCGCGTTTGTGCCGATGGCCGCCGTCTTTCCTGCGCTTGAGCCAAAACACAAAGGGGCCGCGATTTCGGTCTACAACCTGTCGGCTGGGCTTTCCAACTTCCTCGCCCCGGCGATCGCCGTGGTGTTGTTACCGCACTTCAGCACCATTGGCGTCGTGATTGCGTATACGTTGCTCTATATTGTGGCGTTTATTCTGTGTCCGTTTATTCGTGTTGAACAACCCGGATTCACGCGTCAGGAGGCATGTGAAGGCGAAACGGTCGGTATTTCTTAATGATGTCGGGCCCGGCTGCGCTGCCGGGCCTTTTTAAGGCGGTAAATGATGAAGAGTAAAGCGGTAATTTTCGACATGGATGGCGTCATCATTGACTCCGAAGGGCTGTGGCGTCAGGCGCAAAAAGACGCGCTGGCAGGCTGGGGAGTGACGGTTAATGACGAGGAGTGTGAAACGTTAACCAAAGGGAAGCGACTGGATGAGATTGCCCGCGTCTGGTGCGAATACTGCCCGTTGCAGACAGACCCCGGGGTGCTGGAATCGGCCATTCGCAAACGCATTACCGGACTTATTGCAACGGAAGGCGAAGCGATGGACGGCGTCTACGCGGTATTGCATCATTTTCGCCACAGGGGGTATCGGATTGCGCTGGCTACGTCATCATCCCATCAGGTTATTGAGGCTGTTCTCTCTAAACTTAATCTCCGGGGGCATTTTGACGTCATTTGCAGCGCTGACGATGAACGCTACGGAAAACCGCACCCGGCGGTGTATCTCTCCGCGCTGAAAAAGCTGGGCCTGCCCGCCGCAGAGTGTCTGGTGATTGAAGACAGCCTGAGTGGTTTTCGCGCCGCGCAGGCCGCCGGAATTGATACCATCGTGGTGTCTGACGGCTGCCAGCATCCCTGCTTTAGTGAGGCCATCGGGCGCTACACGTCAATGCCGCAACTCCTGGAGACGCTGGCCCCGCCGGTTCGGGCCGCAGGGTAAATGACCCGTTTGTGAGCGCAGAGGTTCCGGGATGTCGCCGGTCTGATTATCCCTCTCTGCGCTTACTTTCTTTTTTCGTTAGCGCAGTAACGGGCAGTCTGGCGGCAAACGGCAACGCAGCGCGTTGGGAAGTATTTCAATATGAAATTCCTGACCACTGAGCGGCTCGCCATCGAGGTTAAAGGTGATTTCATGCGGAGCCTGAATATCAAACCAGGCGGATGCGCCATCGACAATGTTGGGGTTCTCTTCCGGCTGCGTCAATGTGGAAAACAGCGCCGGAAGCAGCTCCTCCCCGGTGAAGATCCGCAGTTGCAGCAGCCCGTCATTAATGAGTGCGCCAGGGCAGAGCTGTTGTCCGCCACCGGCCTGACGACCATTACCAATGCCAATCACCAGCGCATCGCCCTGCCAGTGAAAATTCTCGCCGCGAATCTCACAGCGATCGGGCTTGAGGGTGTCCATGCGCATCAGCCCATGAATAAAGTAAGAGACGCCGCCCAGCGCGGCCTTGAGTTTTTCCGGCGTTTCGGTGGTGACGCGCGTCCCGAAACCCCCTGTCGCCATATTGATAAAGCAGGTTTTATCGTTGACCTGAGCGATATCGATCGCAACCGCGTTACCGGCAATCGCCAGTTTTAAGGCTTTATCCAGCGCTTCCGGGATGCCTGCGCTGGTGGCGAAGTCATTGGCCGTGCCCAGAGGCAAAATGCCAAGCGCGGGAACGTTGCCGCCCTGACACTGAATCAGCGCGGCGGAAACCTCATTGATGGTGCCGTCGCCGCCGCCCGCAATGACCGTCTCAACGCCAAGCTGTCGGGCTTCATCAACATAACGCTGGGCATCGCCTTTTTCCCAGGTAACCCGGACGTGAATCTCCACGCCCTCATCGCGAAGTAGCCCTATCGCGTCGCGCAGGGGCTGATTATCAGCGCCTTTGCCATTTAAAATCAGTAAGCTGGCGGGAAACGTAGCCATCCTTTGTTTGCCTCTGTCGTTAACCTGTTGAAAGTGTATAGCAGAAAAGGCGCGGAAAGGTCAGAACAGGCTGAAAATAGAAGGTTTGTGCAGCACAAAAAAAATAAGCCTGCGTAAGGGAGATTACGCAGGCTAAGGAGGTGGTTCCTGGTACAGCTAGCATTTATGGGTTATGTTTTTCAGCGCCTCGGATAATACCCGTAATGAACGAGGCGGTATGTGATCGATTTCTAAGAATCTTCCCATAATGAAAAAATAACGTGGATTAACTACTTAGCGTGTGGGTTCCGCGTGGATTCGCCGGAAAAATTACGCATTAACAACGCATAATTCAGATCCATATCCTGCGGCACCGGCATCCAGACGGTGTAGCCATCGCCAGGCGCCACCGGCATTGCTTCACCTTTGGCGTTTTCCATATGCTCCAGAGTGAAGTTGACGTTCCCCTGCGGCGTCATCAGCTCCAGGCTGTCGCCGATGGAGAATTTGTTCTTCACGGCAACGGCGGCAAGGGCGCCTTTACGCTCGCCGGTGAACTCACCCACGAACTGCTGACGTTCAGAAACAGAGTAACCGTACTCGTAATTCTGGTAGTCATCATGCGTGTGACGGCGCAGAAAGCCTTCGGTGTAACCGCGATGCGCCAGGCCTTCCAGCGTTTCCAGCAGTTGCGGATCAAACGGCTTGCCCGCAGCGGCATCGTCGATCGCTTTGCGATAAACCTGAGCGGTACGCGCACAGTAGTAGAAGGATTTGGTACGGCCTTCGATTTTCAGTGAGTGCACGCCCATTTTGGTCAGGCGCTCAACGTGAGCAATGGCGCGCAGATCTTTCGAGTTCATGATGTAGGTGCCGTGTTCATCTTCGAACGCGGTCATGTATTCGCCCGGACGCTGAGCCTCTTCGATCATAAACACTTTGTCGGTTGGTGCGCCGATACCCAGCGTCGGTTCGACGTTCTGTACCGGAATAGGTTCGTATTTATGGACGATGTTGCCTACGACGTCTTCTTTCCCTTCCTGCACGTTATATTCCCAACGGCAGGCGTTGGTGCAGGTTCCCTGGTTCGGATCGCGCTTGTTGATGTAGCCAGAGAGCAGGCAACGACCGGAGTAGGCCATGCACAGCGCGCCGTGTACGAAGATTTCGATCTCCATTTCCGGCACCTGTTGACGAATCTCTTCAATCTCTTCCAGCGACAGTTCGCGGGAAAGAATAACGCGGGTCAGCCCCATCTGGTTCCAGAACTTCACCGTTGCCCAGTTTACGGCGTTGGCCTGCACCGAAAGGTGAATCGGCATCTCCGGGAAGTTTTCACGCACCAGCATGATAAGCCCGGGATCGGACATGATCAGCGCATCCGGCCCCATTTCCACAACCGGTTTAAGATCGCGAATAAAGGTTTTCAGTTTCGCGTTATGCGGCGCAATGTTCACGACCACATAGAATTTTTTGCCAAGCGCGTGGGCTTCGTTAATGCCGAGCTGCAAATTCTCGTGGTTAAATTCGTTGTTGCGCACGCGCAGGGAGTAACGCGGTTGGCCCGCATACACGGCATCTGCGCCATAAGCGAAAGCGTAACGCATATTTTTCAGCGTTCCCGCCGGGGAAAGGAGTTCCGGTTTAAACATAATTTTCTCGTTCTGATGACAGGTCAGATCCGCTTCACTGAATGAGGCGGTTAGGGGAGTGCCCCTACGTTAAGGGCGGGCATTGTAGCGCTGTGGGGGAGGCAGGTAAAGAAAAACGCCGGATGGCGGCGTAGCGCCTTCTCTGGCCGACAACGCTCTTATTTGTCGGCCGGATCAGCGGAGCGTCATCCGGCTATTGCAGGCGTGACTTATGCAATCCGGCAGGTATCCGCTTCCCAGCGATACCCGACGCCGTATACCGCACGGATGAACGACTGTTCGGCGTCCAGCGATTCCAGCTTGCGGCGCAGGTTTTTGATGTGGCTGTCAATGGTGCGGTCCGTCACCACGCGATAATCATCGTAGAGATGATTAAGCAGCTGCTCGCGGGAGAAGACTTTCCCCGGCTCGTGAGACAGCGTTTTCAACAGGCGAAACTCTGCGGGGGTCAGGTCGAGCATCTTGCCGCGCCAGGATGCCTGAAAACGGCCTTCATCGACAATCAGCGGGCTTTGCGCGTCCAGCTGTTGCAGCTCACGCTGCGGCTTGCAGCGGCGCAAAATCGTTTTCACGCGGGCGACCACCTCACGGGGGCTGTAAGGTTTACAGATGTAATCATCGGCGCCAATCTCCAGCCCAAGCAGGCGGTCGATCTCTTCAATCTTTGCCGTGACCATCACAATGGGTACGTCAGAAAAACGGCGAATTTCCCGGCACAGCGTCAGGCCGTCCGTACCTGGCAACATTAAGTCCAGCAGGATCAGGTCTGGCGGTGTTTGATGCACATACTGCAATACCTGATCGCCATGACTGATTAGCGTGGGGGCATAGCTTGCGGCGCGCAGATAGTCGATCAGCAGTTGTCCCAGCTTGGGTTCATCTTCCACGATTAAAATACGTGGCGTGTTTTCATCAATGGGTAACTCAGTCATACATCTCTCTGTAAATCGCGTTCCAGCGGTAACTCTACTGTAATGCTAAGCCCGCCAAAAGGCGAATGGGACGCCCGAATACGACCATTATGCGCTTGTACGATATTGTCGCAAATCGCCAGTCCCAGACCGGACCCGCCGCTGGCGCGGTTGCGGGAGCCTTCCGTGCGGTAGAAACGTTCAAACAGTTTTTGTAACTGCTCATCGCGAACGCCGGGCGCGGAATCGGCGAACGTTAACAGCAGCATGTTGTCGCGCTGCTCGGCGGAAATGTGCAGGCTGCCGCCGCTGTCGGTGTAGCGCAGACTATTTTCCAGCAGATTATTGAATAACTGCATCAGACGATCCGGATCGCCGAATACCATTACGCTGTCAGGAAGGGAAAAGTGTAACGTCAGCCCACGGCTGGCGAAGCGCTCGCGAAACGCGCCGCCCGCCACCTCCAGCAGGGGAATCAGGTCCACCGATGTTTTCTGGTACGCCAGCGCGCCTTCATCGGACATAGAAAGCTGATGCAGATCGTCAACCAGCTTGGTGAGCGTGCCGACTTCAGCCTGGAGCGAGGCCACCGATTCGGGCGTAAACTGGCGGACTCCGTCCTGGATAGCCTCCAGCTCACCGCGCAATACCGCCAGCGGCGTGCGCAGTTCGTGGGAGATATCCGCCATAAAATCGCGGCGCATTTGCTGATTTTTTTCCAGCGTGCTGGCGAGCTGGTTAAAATCCTGCGCCAGTTTACCCAGTTCATCCGCGCTGGTCGGCGTTACGCGCGTCGTGAAGTCGCCTGCGGCCAGTTTGTGCGTGCCTTCCACCAGCCGCTTAACGGGCGCCAGCAACCCGCGCGCCAGCGGAAACGTTGCCAGCGCCGCCAGCAGAGTCGACAACGCCACGATCAGCCAACTTGTACGGCGCTGTTGCTTATCAAAATTAATATCGGTATTGCGCGTCAGTCGCTCAACGGGAGAGGCAATCACCGCGCCAACCTCCACACCGTTTACGTGAATAGCCCGGCGGGTGCCGTCACGCGGGACTGGCGCTCGCGGGCCGACCAGCACATTGGCGTGTTGATCGACGACCCAAAATTGGGTTCGCCAGCCATGAGGCGGCATCCCGGGGCCGGGTTTGTTATCGTCGTTGTCATGCTCAAAAGAGCGCAGGATCTGGAAAACGAAGCGATCGTTATTGCGTAAAAAACGCCAGTTGCCGTGCAGCGAATACTGCTCGCCCAGCGCGTCGCCGAGCATCTGCAACCGCTGTTCGTTGCCATGTTTGATGTAGTCGATAAACCCACGCTCAAAGCTGATGCGTACGGCCCAGTGCATGCTGATCAGCAAGACAATGCAGGTGGCGAAAATCGCCAGAAACAATTTGCCGGTAATACCGGGCCGCCAGAACTTCATTGCGTGCTCCTTTTGCGTCGTGAAATGACGGCGTTTTTATGCGTGTCGTTCGGCACCCGGGCGAAGATGAGTGCGGGCAGCGCGATAATCAGGGCCATGCACAGCCAGGTATACATAAACACCGTGTGGCTCGCGCCGCTGTCGGCCGCGATATGTTGTTGACCAAACATGCCCAGCAGCAGCCCGGCGATGGTCACGCCAATACTCATCGACAGTTGCATGATCATGGACAGCAAGCTGTTGCCGCTGCTGGCGAGTTCATCGGGCAGATCTTTGAGCGTTAAGGTGTTCATGGATGAAAAACGGGTGGAGTTGACCATGCCTTGCAGGAACAGCACAAAGGGCAGGGCGTAATACCAGCCAAGCATCGCGACGCTCATAAACAGCAGGCTGACCAGCGACAGGCCGAGGGTGGTGGAGACCAGTACGCGACGATAGCCAAAGCGGTTTACCACCTGTACGACGATACGTTTCATTCCCATGCTGCCGAGTACCATCGGGATCATCATCAACCCGGCATGAAACGGCGAGAACCCCAGACCAATCTGCAAAAAGACCGGCGTCATGAAGGGCAGCATGCCGCTCCCGACGCGCCCGGCGAAGCTACCAGACAGGCCCAGCGAGAAGGTGTGGGTGCGAAACAGCGCCAGACTAAACAGCGCGCGCGGATTGTTTTTGGCGTGTTTCAGGTAGAGCGCAATCGCCAGGATGCCGCACAACACCAGTGCGCCCAGTGAGAGAGGCGAGAGCCCTGTGCCTTTGCTGCCGTCCAGCGCCAGCGTCAGTACCGCCATGCCGACGGCCAGCAGGAGGAACCCTGAAAGATCGAAGCGCCGGGTTTGCATGGTGTAATTCGGCATCAGCATGAGCGTCGCAATCGCCCCGACAATGCCGACCGGAATGTTAATCAGGAAAATCCAGTGCCAGGAGGCGTACTCGACCAGAATACCGCCCAGCGCCGGGCCGAGCAGCGGCCCGACCTGACCGGGCAGCGTGACGAAGGTCATCGCCGCCATATATTGTTCGCGCGGAACGATCTTCATGACCGTCAGTCTGCCGACCGGCACCATCATGGCGCCGCCCACGCCCTGTAAAACGCGCGCCAGCACCAGTTCATTCAGCGTGCTGGACCAGGCGCAAAATAGCGATCCCAACGTAAACAGCACAATGGCGGTAAAGAAGATATTACGCACGCCGACTTTATCCGCCAGCCAGCCGCTGGCAGGCAGCATTACCGCCACGGTCAGTACATAGGAAACCACGACCATGTGCATATGCAGCGGGCTTTCCCCCAGACTGAGCGCCATAGAGGGAAGCGCGGTGTTGACGATTGTGGTATCCAGCGATTGCATAAAAAAGCCGAATGCCACAATCCAGAGTTGCCAGCGTGTGCTGTCAGGAAGTTCTGTCATGGCTCTGTTATGGATTCCGGTTGGCTATTATTACGTGAAAAACGCAGCCGCAGACGGTCGAAAAAGAGATAGACCACCGGGGTGGTATAGAGCGTCAGCAGCTGGCTCATCACCAGTCCGCCCACGATCGTAATCCCTAATGGTTGACGTAACTCTGAACCATCGCCCCCGGAGATAACCAGCGGCAGCGCGCCAAACAGCGCCGCCAGCGTGGTCATCATGATTGGGCGAAAACGCAGCAGGCAGGCCTGGAAAATCGCCTGTTCCGGCGTCAGGTTGCCGTTTCTCTGCGCCTCAAGCGCAAAATCGACCATCATGATGGCGTTTTTCTTCACAATGCCAATTAATAGCATGATCCCGATGAGCGCGATTAGGCTGAACGGGGCATTGAACAGCTCCAGCGCCAGTAGCGCCCCCACGCCTGCGGAGGGGAGGGTAGAGAGGATGGTCAGCGGATGAACATAACTTTCATACAATATCCCCAACACAATATAGACCGTCGCGATCGCCGCCAGGATCAGAATCACCTGCGAATTCATCGTCTCCTGGAAAACCTGTGCCGTTCCGGCGAAACTGCCGCGCACCGTTGACGGTACGCCAAGCTGTGTCATCGCCCGGTTGATGGCTTCCGTCGCTTCGGACAGCGACGTGCCCGTAGGCAGGTTAAACGCGATAGTCGAGGCGGCGGACAACCCCTGGTGATTCACTGACAGCGGTGCATTGGCGGGCTGCCATTTTGCAAAATAAGAGAGCGGAATCGCCTTCCCGTCGCTGTTAATGACGAACATCTTCTCCAGCGCGCTGATGTCCTGGGTATAGCGTGGGTCAACCTCCATCACAACCTTATACTGGTTCATCGGCTGATAGATGGTGGAAATTTGCCGTTGACCGAAGGCATTATTCAGCAGACTGTTGGCGGCCTGCACGTCGATCCCCAGCCTGGACATGGTTTCGCGGTCGTAAATCAGGTTCATCTCCGCGCCGTTATCTTGCTGATCGGAGTTAACGTCCGCCAGTTGGGGGAGCGCCGCCAGCGCCTTACGGATTTTCGGCTCCCATTCTCGCAGCGCGCTTAAATCATCAGACAGCAGGGCATACTGGTAGCTGGCGTTAGCCTGCCGCCCGCCGACGCGGATATCCTGTACCGCCATCAGAAACAGGTTTGCGCCCGGCTCTTTTGCCAGTGCGACCCGCAGCCGGTCGATAACCTGCTGCGCCGTTTCATGGCGCTCGCCGCGTGATTTCAGCGTAATAAACATCATCCCGCTGTTGACCCGCGAACCGCCGGTGAAGCCGGTCACGTTGTCGACCGCCGGATCGTCGCGAATGATCTTCATAAAGTCCTGAAGTTTGCCGCGCATCGCCTGAAACGAAATACTTTGGTCAGCCTGAATGCCGCCCATCAGTACGCCCGTATCCTGTTCGGGGAAGAAGGTTTTGGGGATGGAAATATAGAGCCAGATATTCAGCGCAATGGTGCCCAACAAGACGACGCCCACCAGCCGCGTATGGTTTAGCACCCATTTCAGCGATGTGCCGTACCCCTGTTGCAGGCCAGTCAGCAGACGGCCAAAGCCGCGGCTTCGCGTCTGCTCGCGAGGCTTGCTGGACTTCAGCATCCAGCCGCACATCATGGGGGTTAGCGTGAGCGAGACGAGCAGCGAGATGCCGATCGCCACCGAAAGGGTGACGGCAAACTCGCGTAATAATCTTCCGGGCAATCCCCCCATCAGCAAGAGCGGCAGGAATACCGCCACCAGGGAGAGGCTCATGGAGAGCACCGTAAAGCCAACTTCGCGCGTTCCCTGAAGCGCCGCCTGCAAGGGCTTCATGCCGGCTTCAAGATGGCGGGAGATATTTTCCAGCACCACAATGGCGTCATCGACGACAAAACCGGTGGCGATAGTCAGCGCCATCAGCGACAGGTTGTTCAGGCTAAAACCGCACAGGTACATTGCGGCGAAGGTGCCAATCAGCGACACGGGAACTGCAACGGCAGGAATCAACGTTGCGCGCCCGGAGCGCAGGAATAAAAAGACCACCAGAATGACCAGCGCGACGGAAATAACCAGCGTCTGCTCCACTTCCTCCAGCGAGGCGCGAATCGTCGGGGAACGATCCTGAGCGATTTGCAGGTCAATTGAGGCGGGAATCAGCGTTTGTAATTCCGGGAGCTTCTCGCGAATGCTGTCTACCGTCTGGATGATATTGGCTTCCGGCAGCTTGCGAATCATCAGCAAAATCGCCGGTTTGGCGTTGGTCATCCCGGCGTTACGCACATCCTGTACCGAGTCAGTTACCGTGGCGACATCGCCCAGACGCACGGCGGCGCCGTTGTTGTAGTGGATAATCAACGGCTGGTATTCCGTCGCCGTTTTCAGTTCATCATTTGTCTGAATCTGCCAGCGATGAGTCTTGTCGTCGATCGCGCCCTGTGGCTTACGCACGTTGGCATTGCTGATGGCGCTGCGCACGTCATCCAGCGATACGCCCTGATTAAACAACGCCTGCGGGTTAAGCCCCACGCGTACGGCGGGCAGCGAACTGCCGCCGACATCCACATCGCCGACGCCGTCAATCTGCGCGATTGTCTGCGCCAGCTGCGTTGAGGCGAAGTCATACAGCTCTCCCTGCGACCAGGTGTCCGATGTGAGCGTCAGAATCATAATCGGCGCGTCGGACGGGTTGGCTTTACGGTAGGTCGGGCGGCTGGGCATTCCGCTGGGCAGCAGACTCTGTGCGGCATTAATTGCCGCCTGCACGTCACGCGCCGCGCCGTTGATATCGCGGTCAAAGTTAAACTGAAGAATAATTCGCGTGCTACCCAGCGAGCTGCTGGAGGTCATCTCACTGACTCCCGCGATGCGTCCGAGCGAACGCTCCAGCGGCGTGGCGACCGACGACGCCATGGTTTCCGGCGAAGCGCCCGGAAGCGATGCGCTCACCATAATGACCGGAAAATCCACCTGCGGCAGCGGGGCGACCGGCAATAACCGGAAACCCAGCACGCCGCAGAGCGTAATGGCGATGGAGATTAAAATGGTCGCCACCGGGCGGTAAATGAAAAGGGCGAAAAATTTCATTTACGCCTCCTCTTCCTGGCGGGGGAAGCGGCTTTTCACATACAGCGACAGGCGGTCAAACAGCAGATAGATGACGGGCGTGGTGAACAGGGTTAAGACCTGGCTGACCAGCAGGCCGCCTACCATGCCAATCCCTAACGGGCGGCGTAATTCCGCGCCTGTGCCGGTACTTAACATCAATGGCAGCGCGCCTAACAGCGCCGCCAGCGTGGTCATCAGAATCGGGCGAAAACGCAGCAGACAGGCCTGGAAAATCGCATCACGCGGCGCCATTCCCTGCTCGCGCTCGGCGGCCAGGGCGAAGTCGATCATCATGATGGCGTTCTTCTTCACAATACCGATCAACAAAATGATCCCGATGATGGCAATCACGTCCAGTTCACTACCGGCAATCATGAGCGCCAGCAGCGCCCCGACGCCCGCCGTCGGCAGGGTGGAGAGGATCGTGATTGGGTGGATAAAGCTTTCGTACAGCACGCCAAGCACGATATACATCGCCACCACTGCCGCCACGATCAGCCAGACGGTGCTGCCGAGCGCGGCCTGGAAGGCCTGCGTGCTGCCCTGGAACTGGGTGGTGATATCGACTGGCAGGTTGACCGTTTTCTCCGTGTCCAGAATGGCCTGTACCGCATCGCCGAGCGAATAATTATCCGGCACGTTAAACGAGAAGGTCGTTACCGGGAACTGATCCAGGTGATTAATGGAAAGCGGCGCGAAACGCTGCTCGATTTTGGCGATGGCGCTAAGCGGCACAATCCCGCCGTCGCTGCTGGTCAGACGGATGGTGTCCATTGCCGCCAGCCCCGGCGTGGTGTCGGTGTTATGTTCCAGCACGACGCGATATTGATTCGCCTGGGTGTAGATGGTCGAAATCAGGCGCTGGCCAAAGGCGTTATACAGGGCGTTATCGACATCCGCCATGCTGATGCCAAGACGGCTGGCGCTGTCGCGGTCAACGTTCACATACGCCACCAGACCTTTGTCCTGCCAGTCGCTGCTGACGTCAGAAAGCTGCGGAAGCTGCTGGAGTTTTTCCATCAGCTGCGGCACCCAGGTGCTGAGCGCGTCCAGTGAGGTGGCCTGTAGCGTAAACTGGTACTGCGTGCGGCTCACCTGAGTATCAATGGTGAGATCCTGCGTTGGCTGGAGGTAGAGATCGACACCGGGCACTTTCGCCACGGCGTGTTGCAGGCGGGCGATGACTTTTTGCACCCGATCGTCACGTTCATTCAGCGGTTTAAGGTTAATTTGCAGACGCGCGCTGTTCAGCGCCGGGTTGGTGCCATCAACGCCGACAAAGGCGGTCAGACTTTCTACCGCCGGGTCTTTTAAAATCACATCAGACACCTGGCGCTGGCGCTGGGCCATACTGGCGAACGAGCTGGATTGCGGAGCCTGCAATGTGCCCTGAATAATGCCGTTATCCTGCACCGGGAAGAACCCTTTCGGGATAAAGACCCACAGCATGATGCTGAGAAGCAGGGTGCCGAGCGCCACGCTCAGCGTCAGCCACGGATGGTTGAGCACTTTTGCCAGCCACTGACCGTATTTCTCAATGACGCGATCAAACATTTTTTCCGCCGCGCGGGAGAAGCGGTTTTGCTTGCGCAGCGACGCCTGGCTGAGCATCCGGGCGCACATCATGGGCGTCAGGGTCAGCGACACGACGGCGGAGATCAGGATCGCTACCGCCAGCGTGACCGCAAATTCGCGGAACAAACGCCCGACGATATCGCCCATGAATAACAGCGGGATCAGTACCGCAATCAGCGAGAAGGTTAATGAAATAATGGTAAAACCGATTTCGCCAGCGCCTTTGAGCGCCGCCGCCAGCGGTTTTTCCCCTTTCTCGATGTAACGCGAAATGTTCTCAATCACCACAATCGCGTCGTCCACGACGAAGCCGGTGGCGATGGTCAGCGCCATTAGCGTCAGGTTATTGATCGAGAAATCGAGAAAGACCATTACCGCAAAAGTGCCGATCAGCGATAACGGCACGGCGACGCCCGGAATGATTGTGGCGGGGACATTACGCAGGAACAGGTAGATGATCATCACCACCAGCGCAATCGCCAGCATCAGTTCGAACTGGGTGTCGGTAACGGAAGCGCGAATGTTGGTGGTGCGATCCGACAGCACGGTGACATTGACCGATTTCGGCAGGCTTTCCGTAAGCTGCGGCAGCATCTGACGAATGCTGTCCGCCGTGGAGATAATGTTGGCGCCGGGCTGGCGCTGCACATTCATCACAATGGCCTGTTCTTTATTGGCCCACGCGCCGAGCCAGCTGTTTTCCGCGCCTTGTTCGACCGTTGCCACATCGCCCAGACGTACCGGCGCGCCGTTCTGCCAGGCGATGATTAACTGGCGATACTCATCTACAGACTGCATCTGATCGTTAGCAGAGAGCGTGACCGCGCGAGTTGGGCCATCAAGGCTCCCTTTCGCCGAGTTGACGTTAGCGCTGGTGATGGCGGCGCGAACCGTTTCGCTGGTAAGCCCCAGCGCGGCAATCGCCTGCGCATTCAGCTTCACACGCACGGCCGGGCGTTGGCCGCCGGACAGCGTGACCAGCCCTACGCCGGAAACCTGGGAAATTTTCTGCGCCACCCGGGTTTCCACCATATCTTCCACCTGCGTCATGGGCATGGCGGTTGAGGTGACGGCCAGCGTCATGATCGGTGGATCTGCCGGGTTAACTTTGCTGTATACCGGCGGGTTAGGCAGATCGCTCGGCAGCAGGTTTGTGGCCGCGTTAATGGCGGCCTGTACTTCCTGCTCGGCGACATCCAGCGGCAGAGTCAGCTGGAACTGCAACGTCACAACCGATGCGCCGCCGGAACTTTGTGACGACATCTGTTTCAGGCCGGACATTTGCCCGAACTGGCGTTCAAGCGGCGCGGTGACGGCGGAGGTCATCACATCCGGGCTGGCGCCGGGGTAGAGCGTTACCACCTGAATGGTGGGGTAGTCCACCTCCGGCAATGCGGCGACGGGCAGGAAGCGGTAACCGATAATCCCGGCGAGTAAAATCGCCACCATCAGCAGCGTGGTCGCGACAGGGCGCATAATAAACAGGCGCGACGGGCCGCCTGTGCTGCTCGGAGGTAACACCTGCATCAGGAGCGCACTCCTTTCTTACCGTATTCCCGATTCGTGGCTTTATCTTCTTTCGCCGCAGGCGCTTGCGCTTCCACCACTTCGACTTTAGCCCCATCCGTCAGACGATCGATCCCGTCCGTCACGACGCGATCGCCTGCCGACAGCCCGGCACTGATTACCACTTTCTGACTGTCCTGAATACCCGGTTTAACCAGATGCTTGCTGACTTTGTTCTCATCGTTTAGCACCCAGACAAAGTGGCCTTCGTTACCCATTTGCACGGCCGCTGTCGGTATCACCACCGCGTTTTGCTGCGTGTCGACCAGCATGCGGGCGTTAACAAACTGGTTAGGGAACAGCGCGTCATCCTGGTTGTTAAAACGGGCTTTGATTTTGATGGTGCCGGTCGTGGCGTCGATTTGGTTGTCCAGGCTGAGCAGTACGCCGTCGCTTAATTTCTGTGAGTTAGTGCGATCCCAGGCTTCAACGGTCAATGTTTTGCCCGTTTTTTGCGCCTGTACGACGGTGGCGATATCGCTTTCCGGCAAGGTAAAAATCAGATCGATTGGGTGCGTCTGGGTGATAACGACAATGCCTGTGGTATCGCCGCTGGAAATTTGATTACCGACATCCACCTGTTTTAACCCCACGCGACCCTCTACCGGTGCGGTGATGCGGCTCCAGTCAAGCTGCAACTGCGCGCTGGCGACGCTGGCTTCATCGGCCTTAATGGTGCCTTCTGTTTCGCTGACCAGCGCCTGTTGCGCGTCCAGCTCCTGGCGGGAGACAAGGTTGGTTTTCACCAGCTGTTGATAGCGTGCTAAATCGCGACGGGCATTCGCCAGCGTGGCTTTGTCTTTCGCGAGCTGCCCCTGCGCTTGCGCTAAGGCGACTTTAAACTGGCTGGGATCGATTTCCGCCAGCAGATCGCCCGCTTTGACCTGTTGTCCTTCCTGGAAGTGCAGCGCCATCAGTTGACCATCCACGCGGCTGCGTACCGTGACGGTATTGGCGGCAGCGATCGTGCCCAGCCCGGTCAGATAGCGTGGTACGGCTTGTTCCGTTGCGGTAGCCGCCTGAACCGGCGCCAGCGGGCCGGAACGCATGCCGCGACGTCCTGCGCCAGCCTGACGTTGCGCATGTTCGTTAGCGCCCGGCGCATTCCCCTGGGTTTCGCTGCGACTATGCCAGAACTCGTACACGGCAATGGCCGCCACAACGACCACGATTGCTATCACCCAGCGGGATTTTTTACTGCCTTTCATCGTTATAAGTTTCTCATCCTGAAACGTTTCGCGGAATGATACTAGTTTAGTCATCCATAACGGGAGAAAAATGGAGGAATTATGAAACACTGTCTGGATTCGTCTGAATGACGTCGGCCTTTGCGAGGCGTTACGCAACAATCACCCATGAAAAACACGGATATTTACTCTTACGTTAGAGTGGCGGCACGGCAAAAAAAGGAGGTAAGCCACAGCTTTCAGCAGGACGCTGGAACGGGAAAGCCCCTCCCGAGGAAGGGGCTAAAATAAGGAAAGGGTTATGATGAAGTGCGTCATCATACTGGTGATACTCTTAGTGATTAGCTTTCAGACTTACTAAGACACCAGGGGGAGGGGAAACCCTCCCTAACCCTCACTCCTGAAAATAAGCCACAGCAAAAATAATGTCAATCTGCAAGCCGCTCAGCTTGCGAGGCGGTTAACGAAATACGACGTCCGCCCATCGCGCAAGACCGGCGGTGACGGAACCGAAGTCATCGCCGCCAGCAATCGGAATGCCCGGCAACTGCTCCGCCAGCGCGTTTTTGATCAGCGGTGAGCGTGCGCTGCCGCCGGTCAGATAGATGACATCCGGTTTTTCCTGCGCATTGTCCAGCGCCAGTTGTACCTGCTCCAGTATACGCGCCAGCGGCTGGCTCAGCGCGGCTTCCAGCCCCTGCTGACTGACAGACGTCGCCAGCTCATCGCTGATAAACGGCAGCGTGGTGAGGATATCGGGCTGCCCGGACAGGGCGATTTTGCTCTCCTCCGCGCTGCGTACCAGACGATAGCTGAGGCGCTGACGCCAGACTTTAAGCAGCAGCGCGACTTTATCCGCATCGCGGGCGTCCCGAACCAGCTCGTTGAGCAGACGACCGTTGGCGCTGCTGTAGAAATCGCTTTGTGCGGGAACATCATTGATCGCGACAGCGTTCCACCACGGCAGAACCGGCAATGCGATGCCTTTTTCGGTTTCGCCGCCCATGCCCAGCAACGGCATCAGGTGTTTAAACGCCAGCGCGATGTCCAGGTCGTTACCGCCCACGCGACAGCCGCTGTGCCCGAGCAGGCTGGAGGCGCGGTCAGCGCGCTGATGCCACTGCGGCCCCATCAGCAGCAATGAACAGTCGGTCGTCCCGCCGCCAATATCCACCACCAGTACGCGCTTCTCTTCCTGCAACGTGGCTTCATAATCCAGACCCGCCGCAACCGGTTCAAACTGGAAGACGACATCCTGAAAACCGGCGCGTTTTGCCGCGCGCTCCAGAATGCCTTGCGCCTGGCGGTTGGCCTCATCGCCACCCAGCCCCTGAAAGTTAATCGGTCGACCAATCACCGCCTGCGTGATGCTTTCCGGCAACTGCGTTTGCGCCATATGACGGATGTGCAACATCATCGCGCAGACCAGATCCTCAAACAGCGCAACCTGCTGCGGTTTTAGGCCGTTGGCACCGAGGAAGGATTTTGGCGATTTAACGAAGTAAACCTCTTCCGGGTCGTCAATGTAGTGGCTCAGCGAAGCCAGCCCGAACTGCACGCTGCCTGCGCCGACCTCAATATCTTCTTCACGGTTGTAGCGCATTGCGCGCCGCAACAGCGCCTGCGTTTCGTCATCCGTCGCCGGAACCGCGTGATGGCGGTACAGCCACTCGCTGACGGCTTCACGCGTCGGGGCGCAAAGCATTGAGGGCAACAGCGTGCTGTTATTTTCCATTTTTAGCAACTGCGGTTGCCCGTCGCGCATGACGGCAACGGAACAGTTTGCCGTGCCGTAGTCAAAACCAATAAACACCTTAATAATCCCCATGCCAGTGAAGAAGGGGCGTGACTTTAACGAAATGTTGTAATCCCGACAACTGGAATATGAAAGCAAGGCGCGGCGTTTGAATAGCGTTTATGCTGAAGGAGAATAAAAACAGGAGTCGCAATGTATATCCTAAGCTGGCAGCCGCCTTATGACTGGTCCTGGATGTTGGGTTTTCTCGCCGCGCGTGCGGTGAGCGGCGTCGAAACGGTTGAGCCCGCGCGTTACGTTCGCAGTCTGGCGACGGGAGAACATCGGGGGCTTATCGCCGTTGTACCGGAGCACCAGACGCATACGCTGCGCGTAACCCTGAGCGCGGGCTTGTTGCCCGTTGCCGAAGAATGTCTGGCAAAAATTGAACGCCTGTTCGATCTGCGCTGTAACCCCGATCAGATTGCCGATGCGCTCGGCAGTCTGGGGGCTGCGCGACCGGGATTGCGCCTGCCCGGCTCGGTGGATGCCTTCGAACAGGGCGTAAGGGCGATACTCGGGCAACTGGTCAGCGTGGCGATGGCGGCAAAGCTGACGGCGAAAGTCGCCCGTTGTTATGGCGATGTGCTTGCCGACGCACCGGAGTATGTCTGTTTCCCCACGCCGCAAACGCTGGCGGCGGTGGACCCATTCGCGCTTAAAGCACTGGGGATGCCGCTGAAACGCGCGGAAGCGCTGATCCATCTGGCGCGTGCGACGCTGGATGGAACGTTAGAGACGTCTGCGCCGCCGGATATTGCGCTGGGGGTGAAAAACCTGCAAACCTTTCCTGGGATTGGGCGCTGGACGGCCAACTACTTCGCGCTGCGCGGCTGGCAGGCGAAAGATATCTTTTTGCCGGATGATTATCTGATTAAACAGCGGTTTTCGGGAATGACGCCCGCGCAAATCCGCCGTTATGCGGAGCGCTGGAAACCCTGGCGCTCCTACGCGTTGCTGCATATCTGGTATACGGATGGCTGGCAGCCGTCAGTTGATGGCGAAATAACTGGTGTTCAGTAACAGATCCAGCGGCTGGGCATCGGCAATGACGTCGCCGTAAATCAGATCGATGCCAATACCGGAAAGCGCATCCATGATCAGCGGCATTTGTACCGGGCCGGCAATGGTTCTGACGCCCAGCCGCTGCGCATGGCTCTGAATAATCGATACCAGCATTTCATCCATTAAATTACCGTGAAGGCTGGCGCAGAGTTCGCTATCAAGCAACAGGTAGTCAGCCATGTGGGCGCTTAAGCAATCGAAAAGCGCCAGGTCACGGTTGACCTGGCTGAGAACAATGCGACAGCCCGCCTGACGCAGTATCTGTATCGCGGGTATGGCCTTATCGGACTCTTGCATCAGGACATTTGCCGGGATAACCAGATGCAATAAGCGCGGCGGAAGTGGGCTGCGCTCCAGCTGTTCGAGCAGCTCATCAATGAATGTTGCGCGACTGAGTCCGGCGGCGGAAAGCGGCAGGGCGATGCTCACCCCCTTACTGGCGACGGTGGATGCCGCGTGCTGGAAAAATGTCTGAAACACGCGACGATCGAGAGCGTGGCTGAGTTCGGGATCGGTTAGCCCTGCGCGGAATGCCTGCTCCTCCATGATTTCGCCGTCGCTGGCCCACAGCCGCAGCGAGATCAGCCAAAAACCGCACGTTTCAGGGATGCGCGGCGACGCGACCCCGCAGGCGATCATCAATAGAGGGTTATCTTTGATTATGCGCCATTGTTCATCCTGAGACGTAACTTCCCGCTCGCTGTGCGCCTGTTCCTGCTGCGCTTCGTACACGGTGACACATCCCCGACCGTTGTTTTTAGAGGCGTAGCAGGCGATATCCGCCTGGGACATCACGTCTGCCGCAAGGCGATTGGCGTTATTGATTAGCGTGATCCCGGCGCTGGCGCCAATGGGGTGTTCACGGTCTTCCCACGTAAAGCGGTATTCATTAATCGCGTTGACGATCCGCGTAGAAATAAAGCGCGCGCTGTCGATATTGCAATCCGGCAGCAGGAGGCCAAATTCGTCCCCGCCCAGGCGGGCCAGCATATCGCTGGAACGCAGCATACTGAGCATTAAGGCGGCCAGCTCGCGAAGCAGCGCATCGCCTGCGGCATGCCCGGCGCTGTCGTTAACGGCTTTAAAGCGGTCAAGATCAATAAAGACCAGCGCATGATGCTGGCGCGTATCGCGTACCGTAAGCAGGATTTCTTTAAGATGGCCTTCAAAACTGACCCGGTTAGCCAGGTGGGTGAGGGCGTCATGAGAGGCGCTGTAGCTGAGCTGGCGCAGCATTTTCCGCGATTCCGTGACGTCCTGAATGACCAGTACGGAGCCGATATTCCCGCCGTCCAGCGTACTGAGCGGCGTAATGCTGTAATGAATGTCGTAGCGACCGCCGTTGCGACAGTGAAGCACCACATCCTGCTCAATGGCGGAACGCGACATATCCGCGCTATAGATATTTTCCATCAGCGGGCCGTTATCGCCAAAAGTGATGCGCAATACCGTCAGCAGCGGGATGCCGAACGCATGCTCCTGCTGCCAGCCGCTCATCTTTTCGGCGACAGGGTTCATAAAGGTTACGTTCATATCGACGTCAATACAGACAACCGCTTCCCCGATGGAGTCCAGCGTAATGTGCAGGCGCTCTTTTTCCTGATACAGCGCCTCGTTAAGCTGTTTGACTTCGGTCATGTCCATGTTGATGCCAAGCAGGCGTTCCACGTCGCCGTCTTTATCCAGCACCCGGTTCGCCAGGGCGCGGATATGCCGGATGCCATCTTTTACGCCAATCCTGAATTCGAGCTTAAAGGGGAGACGTGCCGCCAGAGACTCGCGGATGATCTTTTCCGTCGGCGCGCGGTCTTCCGGCAACAGGCAGTCGTGCCAGAGTTGCCAGGTGGGTTTGATATGCGGCGGAACCTCATACAGCTCAAACATGCGCTTATCCCAGCTGATCACGTCAGGCCGCAGTTCCCATTCCCAGATGCCGATACCGCCCGCTTCGTTCGCCAGCGTAATCCGTTCCATCAAGCGCTTGTTTACCCGTTCGGTATGTTTCAGGTCGTTGATATCTTCAATTTGCGCAATGAAATAGAGCGGGGTGTTGTCGCTATGGCGAACCAGTGAAACGGCCAGTAATGCCCAGACCACATCGCCGTCGCGGGTGTAATAGCGTTTCTCCATGGAATAGCTGTTGATATCGCCGCGCACCAGCATATTCAGCTGTTCAAGGTCGTTATGCAGATCCTCAGGCCAGGTAAGCTGTTGAAAGGTGAGGGCGCGCAGTTCATCCTGGCTGTAGCCAAGAAACTGACACAATGCCTTGTTGGCCTGTAGCCATTGGCCTTCGGTGCCCACTAACGCCATGCCGATCGCGGAATATTCCATCGCGTTACGAAAGCGTAATTCGCTTTCCGTGATATTTTTTTGTTCCGCCCGAAACGCATACATCACCATTGTCATGATGTTGACGGGCAGCAGGATCATTAAAAGCGGCAGCCAGGGAACGTTCATCATGGCGTATGTTTTGGGCGTTGACAGCAGCGCCGGGTCGGATGCCAGCATCAGCGACGTCATCATGACGGTGGCGAGGAAGATCAGAAACGCTTCCATACGCGGCAGACGTATCGCGCTCCACATCAGCAGAACAATAATGCAGGTGAAAGGCCACGGGACGTACAGCATAGAGAGCCAGCTTAGCCCCAGCGTTATCGTCAGCGTAAGCAGCGTTTCAAGCAGTAAGCGGGGATCGCGATGGCGAAGCAGGTAGCGCGGTTTAAACAGCAAGCCTAATGGCACCAGCGCCAGCGCGCCGATAGACTCGGACAGAATCCAAATCAAAAATGTTTTTACTGGTGTCCCTTCGGGCATCAGCAGCCAGAGCAGCGCGCCTCCCAGTAACGGTGGAATCACCGCGCTGCCCGTCGCCAGGCGGAGCCAGTCATTCAGATTTTGTAAGGGGTTATACCAGGGCAGTAGCTTACGTAACAGGATTGCGCCGACCACCGCTTCAATAATATTGATCGCCGTCCAGCCAAAATTCAGCGAACCGGCAGGAGAAAAAACGAGTGACGCGCTTATGCTGCCGAGGGAACAGACCAGTGCGATCCCCGGCCACATCCGTCCTGCGTGGCGATAAAAACCGACCATCATGATTGACGTCGGGAACCACAGCGGCGCCAGCGGCGTATCGAAACGCGACAGTTCCAGCGAGAAGAGTGTAAAGATAAAGGTGAGCAGACCTAAACTGACGAGACGCAGTAGAGGGTGAGGCAAGGTAACTAAAACATGTTGGGTTTGTTTACTCATTACCACGTTATCCGAATAGCCCTTGCCGTCGCGGAGGGCCCGGACGCGTCAGTTTTCATTCAGGATCATGCTAGTACAAACAATTTACGATTTATACGTCAGCGGCTCATAATTTGACATCTCCGGGGGATTAATTCCGGCATAAACGAATAAATCCGGCAGCTGCTTTAAAAATAAGCATTTTAATTTGCGACAAGGAGAGATGGACGGCAATTTAGCGTTCTGTTATCTCGACTGGTATCGTGCCGCTGAAATCCCTATAATTGCCGCGTTTGACGCTTCGGCGTCGCCCTCCCTAACATCCAGGTTAATCAGGTCGCTAAATTTATGACTGTTCAGTCTCATCAGTGCGTCATTATCGGTATTGCTGGCGCATCGGCTTCCGGCAAGAGTCTTATTGCCAGTACCCTTTATCGCGAATTGCGTGAACAAGTGGGTGATGAACATATCGGCGTTATTCCCGAAGACAGCTATTACAAAGATCAAAGCCATCTGTCGATGGAAGAGCGTGTAAAAACCAACTACGACCATCCTAATGCGATGGATCACAGTTTGCTGTTCCAGCATCTGCAAGCGCTCAAGCGCGGTTCGGCGATTGAATTGCCCGTATACAGCTATGTTGAACATACCCGCATGCAGGAAACCGTTCGCGTCGAGCCCAAAAAAGTCATTATTCTTGAAGGGATTTTGCTGCTGACGGACGCGCGTTTGCGTGAAGAGATGAACTTCTCCATTTTTGTCGATACCCCGCTGGATATCTGCCTGATGCGCCGTATTAAGCGCGACGTCAACGAGCGTGGGCGTTCAATGGATTCGGTGATGGCGCAGTACCAGAAAACCGTACGCCCGATGTTCCTGCAATTTATTGAACCTTCCAAGCAATACGCCGATATTATCGTACCGCGCGGCGGTAAGAACCGCATTGCGATTGATATTCTGAAAGCGAAAATCAGTCAGTTCTTTGAATAAGCCCAGCGAATTGTGTACCGTTCAGTGATAACCTGGTTCGCCCTTGACGCGTTGAACGTTAAGGGCCTGATGCACGAAAGGAGAAAGTGCCATGCGTTTGTGTGACCGAGATATTGAAGCCTGGCTGGATGAAGGCCGCTTGTCGATCAACCCGCGTCCTCCTGTTGAGCGTATTAATGGCGCGACGGTGGATGTGCGCCTTGGCAATAAATTTCGTACATTTCGTGGCCACACGGCTGCGTTTATTGATTTAAGCGGCCCGAAGGATGAGGTCAGCGCCGCGCTGGATCGCGTGATGAGCGATGAAATCGTGCTGGATGAAGGCGACGCGTTTTATCTTCATCCGGGCGAGCTGGCGCTGGCCGTGACCTTTGAGTCCGTCACGCTGCCGCCGGATCTCGTGGGGTGGCTGGATGGCCGTTCCTCGCTGGCGCGTCTTGGGCTGATGGTGCACGTTACCGCGCACCGTATCGATCCCGGCTGGTCCGGTTGCATCGTTCTGGAGTTCTACAACTCCGGGAAATTACCGCTGGCCCTGCGTCCGGGAATGCTGATTGGCGCCCTGAGCTTTGAGCCGCTCTCCGGCCCTGCCGCACGCCCTTATAACCGTCGCCAGGATGCGAAATACCGCGATCAGCAAGGCGCTGTTGCCAGCCGGATTGACAAAGACTGAGTCTGCTCCACTGAGGATAGCATGAGACGATTTCTGACGACGCTGATGATTCTCCTGGTCGTGCTGGTGGCCGGTTTCTCGGCGTTGGTGATGTTGGTGAATCCGAATGATTTCCGCGCGTATATGGTGCAGCAGGTCGCTGCGCGTAGCGGATATCAACTGCAACTGGATGGCCCTCTGCGCTGGCACGTATGGCCTCAACTCAGCATCCTTTCTGGACGGATGGCGTTGACAGCGGAAGGCGCCAGCGAACCCTTGGTTCGGGCCGACAATATGCGTCTGGACGTTGCGCTGTGGCCGCTTCTTAGTCATCAGTTGAAGGTTGAACAGGTGATGCTCAAAGGCGCGGTCATCCAGTTGACGCCGCAGACGGAAGCGGCGCGCCGGGAAGACGCGCCTGTTGCGCCAAAAGACAATACGCTGCCGGATGTCCCGGAAGACCGTGGTTGGTCTTTTGATATCAGCAGCTTACGCGTTGCTGACAGCGTGCTGGTGTTCCAGCATGAAGACGACGAGCAAATTACGGTTCGCGATATTCGCCTGCAAATGGAGCAGGATGAACAGCATCGCGGGACGTTTGATTTTTCCGGGCGGGTGAACCGCGATCAGCGCGATCTCTCGCTCTCCTTCAACGGAACGGTCGATGCGTCTGACTATCCGCACAACTTAACGGTCGGTATCGAGCAGCTCAACTGGCAGTTGCAGGGAGCCGATTTACCGAAACAGGGTATTCAGGGCCAGGGGCAATTACAGGCGCAGTGGCAGGAAGGGCAAAAAAGGCTCTCTTTCAGTCAGCTCAGTTTAACCGCCAACGACAGCACCCTGACCGGACAGGCTCAGGTGACGCTGAGCGATGAGCCGGAATGGGCGATCGATCTGCAATTTGGCAAGCTGAATCTGGATAACCTTCTTCCGCGAAATGACGTGGCAAGCACATCCAAAAACGTGGCGCAAACGGGGCAGCAGTCGACGCGGCCGCGGCCGGTTATCGCGTCCCGCGTTGATGAACCCGCTTATCAGGGGCTAAAAGGGTTTTCTGCGGCCCTCTCTCTGCGGGCGGATAACGCGCAGTGGCGTGGCATGGCGTTTACCGACGTGTCGGCGAAAATGACGAATCAGGCCGGTTTGCTGAATATCGTCGAGTTGCAGGGGAAACTCGACGGCGGTGAGATTTCTCTGCCCGGTACGCTGGACGCGAGAGCGGCAAATCCGCGCGCCGTGTTCCAGCCGCGCCTTGAAGATGTGGAAATTGGCACGATTCTGAACGCGTTTGACTATCCCATCGCGCTGACCGGCAAAATGTCGCTGGCGGGTGATTTTTCCGGCGCGGATATTGACGCCCAGGCGTTTCGTCACAGCTGGCAAGGGCAGGCGCATGTTGAAATGCGCGACACGCGTATGGAAGGGATGAACTTCCAGCAACTGGTGCAGCAGGCGGTAACGCGTAGCGGTGGCGATGTGCAGCAATCGCAGCAGAATTTTGATAACGCGACCCGTCTGGATCGCTTTGTCACCGACCTGGCGCTGGATAACGGTAAGCTCACGCTGGGCAGCATGGAAGGGCAGTCTGCAATACTGGCGGTTTCCGGTAATGGCGCGTTGAATCTTGTTGAGCAGACCTGCGACACGCAGTTTAACGTGCGCGTGCTGGGCGGCTGGACAGGTGAAAGCAAGCTGATTGATTTCCTGAAAGAGACGCCGGTTCCGCTGCGCGTATACGGTAAGTGGCAGGCGCTGAATTACAATCTCCAGGTTGACCAGATTCTGCGTAAGCATTTGCAGGATGAAGCAAAACGTCGTCTGAGCGACTGGGCGGATCGTAATAAAGAGACCCGCAACGGTAAAGACGTGAAGAAGCTGCTGGATAAGCTGTAAGCGAATCTGAATGCCGGCTGTGAAAACAGACAACATTTGTAGGCCGGGTAAGGCGTTTACGCCGCCATCCGGCAACACCCTACGCCTGATGGCGCTGCGCTTATCAGGCCTACAACGACACAACCGTAGGCCGGGTAAGGCGTCAGCCGCCACCCGGCATACCGTTCAGCCTACACCTCGTAATCTAACTCGTCATCGCTACGTAACGGTATAATCTGCACTTTCTGTACGCGGTGACTCTCAACCTGCAAGGTTTTCAACAGGTAATCTCCCACCTGAACCTCTTCTCCGGTTTTCGGCACGCGTTGCAGGTATTCCATCAACAACCCCGCGATGGTGTGGTACTCGCGTTTCTCATCCAGCGGCAGCGGAACGTACTGCACCAGATCTTCCAGCGGCATATGGCCGTTGGCGGTCCAGGAGCCGTCCGGGTTTTTCTGAATATCGTGACGGGCGTCGATCTCTTCCACTTCGTTTGGCAGATTACCGGCGATGGTTTCCATGACGTCGCTCAGGGTTACGATCCCTTCAACGGAACCAAACTCATCCACGACAAAAGCAAAATGCGTACGGGCGTTACGGAACTGCTCCAGCGCCGGAAGCAGCGGCAGCGTTTCAGGAAACACCAGCGGTTGACGGATCAACGCCCGCAGATCGAGGGGATCGCCGCGCAGCGATTGCTGTAGCAGGTCGATGACATGCACCACGCCAAGCAACTCTTCCTGTTCGTCCTCTCCGGTCACTACCAGACGCGTATGCTGGTTTTTTTCCAGCAGGGCGCGAATTTCCTCTTCAGGCGCGCCGAGATCGATGTGCTCAATATCATGGCGCGAGGTCATGATACTGCTGACGGTGCGCTGGTTGAGGTTCAGCACCCGCTCAATCATCTGCCGCTCTTGCGGGTTGAAAATCTGGCTGTCGTCATGATCCGCCAGCATAGCGGAGGTATCAGCATCCAGCTCGGCATCCTCCTTTTTCCCGCTGAGCAAACGCATCACCGCTTCGGTGGTGCGCTGGCGCAACGTATGGTTGGCGGATAAGAAGCGACGACGGTTGAAGATCGCCAGTTGGTTCAGCGCTTCAATCATCACCGAGAAGCCGATCGCGGCGTACAGATAACCTTTCGGAATATGGAAGCCAAACCCTTCCGCCACCAGGCTGAAGCCGATCATTAGCAGGAAGCTGAGGCAGAGGATCACGATGGTCGGGTGGCTGTTCACAAACCGGGTCAGGGATTTACTGGCCAGCAGCATCAGGCTGATGGCGATAATCACCGCCGCCATCATCACCGCAAGGTGTTCGACCATCCCCACGGCGGTAATGACCGAGTCGAGGGAGAAGATGGCGTCCAGCACCACAATTTGCGCCACCACGCCCCAGAATTTCGCCCCTTTGCGTTGGGTGGGGTTATCGCTGTCTTTCCCCTCCAGCCGCTCGTTGAGCTCCATCGTGGCTTTAAAGAGCAGGAAGAAACCGCCAAACAGCATAATCAGATCCCGGGCGCTGAAGCTCAGGTCGCGTATGCTGAAGAGAGGCTTCGTCAGCGTGACCAGCCACGAGATAGACGCCAGCAACAGCAGCCGCATGATCATCGCTAACAGCAGCCCGGTAATGCGCGCACGATCGCGCTGCGCAGGCGGCAGTTTTTCAGCGAGGATGGCAATAAAGACCAGGTTATCAATGCCGAGGACTAACTCGATGACGATAAGCGTGACGAGTCCGGCCCAGATTGATGGATCGGCAATCCATTCCATAGTGAGAATAATACCTTTCGTTATATGACAGTTGTCACAATTCGATCATGGATAAAGCTGGCGCAAAATGCAATGACATAACGTCATTTCTCTTTCTTTTATATCAGGCTTTTATGCTGAAAACGTGGCGGAAAAATAACCATAAAGTTTCCATATGGTACGGTTTTTTGAATGTGGACATATTTCGGAAATATCGCAGGTTGGGCGTTAAATATAGAATTTGTCAACATCAATAAAATCCTAAAATTATAATTTCGCCACGCTTAATATTAATCTTAAAAAGGGTGAAGTACAGGCTTGTTACCTTGCCTGCTATTACGTTAACTGCAACAATTCTTGCAGCATTAATGGTGGGCAACAAAAATATCCTGTCGCCGTCAAGCAGGCCATTACTGAGTAACTTTCTTATTTCCTGTGATGTTTCTCTGTCGCGAAGAAGAGGAAATAAAGAGGATTATAAAAACCTAAATTAATCAGTGTATTGGTAGCTAAAAAGCCAAGGGCGGTAGCGTGTCTGATAACCTGGTGACAAGTCTGAATTATTCTGTCAATAGCCTACGGATGAATCCAAATTTTTTAGGACTGATGCCAGTTAAATTTCTTTTCAATTAACTGCAATGTAAATGTGTACAGGCGAAGTCGCTATTTAAATTGCACGGGATAATTACTCTGCCAAAGTGATAAATAATCAATGATGAAATCCAAAATGAAATTGATGCCATTATTGGTGTCGGTAACCTTGATAAGTGGTTGCACAGTACTTCCGGGCAGCAATATGTCTACGATGGGTAAAGACGTGATCAAACAGCAAGACGCTGATTTTGATCTCGACCGTATGGTGAATGTCTATCCGTTGACGCCGCGCCTGGTGGAGCAATTACGACCACGTCCAAATGTGGCGCAGCCCAATATGTCACTGGACCAGGAGATCTCAAGCTACCAGTACCGCGTCGGCCCAGGCGATGTTTTGAATGTGACGGTCTGGGATCACCCGGAACTGACCACACCCGCCGGGCAGTACCGCAGCTCCAGTGATACCGGCAACTGGGTTCAACCCGATGGCACCATGTTTTATCCCTACATCGGCAAAGTGACTGTGGTGGGCAAAACGCTAGGTGAAATTCGCAGTGATATTACCGGGCGCTTAGCGAAGTACATTGCTGACCCGCAGGTGGACGTTAATATCGCCGCTTTCCGCTCGCAGAAGGCGTATGTCTCCGGGCAGGTGAATAAATCCGGCCAGCAGGCGATCACCAACGTGCCGCTCACCGTTCTTGATGCCATCAACGCCGCAGGTGGTCTGACCGAAAACGCCGACTGGCGCAACGTCGTGCTGACGCACAATGGCCAGGAGCAGCGAATTTCTTTGCAGGCGCTGATGCAAAACGGCGATCTCAGCCAGAACCGGTTGCTCTACCCCGGCGACATCCTGTTTGTACCGCGTAATGACGATCTGAAAGTCTTCGTGATGGGTGAAGTGAAGAAACAGAGCACCCTCAAAATGGACTTCAGCGGTATGACGCTCACCGAAGCATTGGGTACGGCGGAAGGTATCGACCTGACCACCTCCAATGCCAGCGGCATCTTCGTGATTCGACCGCTGAAAGGCGAGGGCGGACGCAATGGCAAGATCGCCAATATTTATCAGCTTGATATGTCTGATGCCACCTCTCTGGTGATGGCGACGGAGTTCCGACTGCAACCTTACGATGTGGTGTACGTCACGACCGCACCGGTTGCGCGCTGGAACCGTCTGATCAATCAGTTGCTGCCGACCATCAGCGGTGTCCGTTATATGACGGATACGGCCAGCGACATTCATAACTGGTAAACGTCATGTTTAACAAAATCTTAGTTGTTTGCGTGGGGAACATTTGCCGTTCCCCGACGGCAGAGCGCTTGCTGAAAAGTTATCACCCGTCGTTAACGGTGGAGTCCGCCGGGCTGGGCGCGCTGGTGGGAAGGGGCGCCGACCGGTCGGCGGTCAGCGTGGCGGCGGCGCATAACCTCTCTCTTGAAGGTCATTGCGCCCGCCAGATCTCCGGGCGTATGTGCCGGGATTATGACCTGATTCTGGCGATGGAAAAACGCCATATCGCCAGACTGTGCGAGATGGCGCCAGAGATGCGCGGGAAAGTGATGTTGTTCGGCCACTGGGACAGCGAGCGTGAAATACCCGATCCGTATCGCAAAAGTCGCGAGGCGTTTGAAGCGGTGTACACATTACTTGAAAGGTCTGCTCGCCAATGGGCGCAGGCATTGAACGCAGAGCAGGTATAACAATGACAGAAAAAGTAAAACAGCTTGCCGCTCCGGTAACGGGCAGTGATGAAATCGATATCGGTCGCCTGGTGGGAACCGTCATTGAAGCGCGCTGGTGGGTGCTTGGCATTACGGCGGTATTTGCGCTGTGCGCGGTGATTTACACGCTATTCGCCACGCCGATTTACAGCGCCGACGCGCTGGTGCAAATCGAGCAAAATACCGGTAACTCGCTGGTGCAGGATATTGGCTCTGCGCTGGCCAATAAACCGCCGGCATCAGAAGCGGAAATTCAGCTGATTCAGTCGCGTCTGGTTCTGGGGAAAACCGTTGACGATCTCGACCTGGATATCTCCGTCACCAAAAACACCTTCCCGCTGTTTGGTGAGGGCTGGGAGCGTCTGATGGGGCGGCAGAATGAGACGGTGAAAGTGACAACGTTCACCCGTCCAAAAGAGATGGGCGAGCAGGTTTTCACGCTTAACGTGCTGAGTGACAAAACCTACGAACTGACCAGCGATGGCGGCTTTAGCGCGCGCGGTCAGGCCGGGCAACTGCTGAGTAAAGATGGCGTGACGATGATGGTGAGCGCTATCCATGCCCGCCCGGACAGTGAATTTACCGTCACTAAATTCTCCACGCTTGGGATGATCAACAATCTGCAAAACAACCTGACCGTGACGGAAAACGGCAAAGATACCGGCGTATTGAGTCTGGCCTTCACCGGTGAAGACAAGGATCAGATCCGCGATATTCTCAACAGCATCACCCGCAACTATCTCGAACAGAACGTTGAGCGGAAATCTGCGGAAGCGGCGAAAAGCCTGGCGTTCCTGGCGAAACAGTTGCCGGAAGTGCGCAGTCGCCTGGACGTCGCGGAAAACAAACTCAACGCCTTCCGTCAGGATAAAGACTCCGTGGACTTACCGCTGGAGGCCAAGGCGGTGCTGGACTCGATGGTGAATATCGACGCCCAGCTTAACGAACTGACCTTCAAAGAGGCGGAAATCTCCAAGCTGTTTACTAAAGCGCATCCGGCTTACCGCACGCTGCTGGAAAAACGTAAAGCGCTGGAAGACGAAAAAGCCAAACTGAACGGGCGTGTGACGGCAATGCCGAAAACGCAGCAGGAAATTGTGCGTCTGACGCGCGACGTCGAATCCGGTCAGCAGGTTTATATGCAACTGCTGAACAAGCAGCAGGAGCTGAAGATCACCGAGGCCAGCACCGTCGGGGATGTGCGTATTGTTGACCCAGCGATTGCCCAGCCGGGTGTGCTGAAGCCGAAAAAAGCGCTGATTATTCTTGGCAGCATTATTCTTGGCCTGATGCTCTCTATCGTCGGCGTGTTGCTGCGTTCGCTGTTTAACCGTGGGATTGAAAGTCCGCAGGTGCTCGAAGAACACGGCATCAGCGTCTATGCCAGCATTCCGCTGTCGGAGTGGCAGAAAGCGCGCGATAACGTCAAAACGATTAAGGGTGTTAAGCGCTACAAACAGAGCCAGTTGCTGGCGGTGGGGAATCCAACCGATCTGGCGATTGAGGCGGTGCGTAGCCTGCGTACCAGCCTGCATTTCGCCATGATGCAGGCGCAAAACAATGTGCTGATGTTGACCGGGGTCAGCCCGTCTATCGGCAAAACCTTTGTCTGCGCCAACCTGGCGGCGGTCATCAGCCAGACCAACAAACGCGTGCTGCTGATCGACTGCGATATGCGTAAAGGCTATACCCACGAGCTGCTGGGCACCAACAACGTGAATGGTCTGTCCGACATTCTGGTGGGCAAAGGGGATATCGCCTCCTGCGCTAAACCCACTTCCATCCCGCATTTCGATCTGGTGCCGCGCGGACAGGTGCCGCCTAACCCGTCGGAACTGCTGATGAGCGAGCGCTTTGGCGAACTGATTGCCTGGGCCAGCGCGCACTATGACCTGGTCTTAATCGATACGCCGCCGATTCTGGCGGTGACCGATGCGGCGATCGTCGGACGGCATGTCGGCACCACGCTGATGGTGGCGCGTTACGCTGTTAACACATTAAAAGAGGTGGAAACCAGCCTGAGCCGCTTTGAGCAGAACGGCATTCCGGTAAAAGGCGTAATCCTCAACTCCATCTTCCGACGGGCGACCGGTTATCAGGATTACGGTTACTACGAGTACGAATACAAGTCGGATTCAAAATAATAAGTCGCCTGATGACGCTGCGCTTATCAGGCCTACAGGGCCGACAAGATTGCTGGTAACTGTAGGCCGGATAAGGTGTTTACGCCGCCATCCGACACTATCCGGGGAATGAGAATGACAATAGACAACCCACTGATTTCGATCTACATGCCAACCTGGAATCGGCAGCAACTGGCGATTCGCGCGATTAAATCGGTGCTGCGCCAGGACTATACCCACTGGGAAATGATCATTGTGGATGACTGCTCCTCATCGTATGAGCAGTTGCAGCAGTTTGTTGAAGGGTTAAACGACCCGCGCGTGCGCTACACCCACAATGCGATCAATTCCGGCGCCTGCGCGGTGCGTAATCAGGCCATTATGCAGGCGAAAGGGCAGTACATCACCGGGATCGATGATGATGATGAATGGACGCCGAACCGTCTGAGCGTGTTCCTTGAACATAAGCATCAGCTGGTAACGCACGCGTTTTTATACGCCAATGACTATGTCTGCGAAGGCGAGGTTTACTCGCAGCCGGCCAGTCTGCCGCTGTACCCGAAGTCGCCGTACTCACGCCGTCTTTTTTATAAACGCAATATCATTGGCAATCAGGTCTTTACCTGGGCCTGGCGTTTTAAAGAGTGCCTGTTTGATACCGAACTGAAAGCCGCGCAGGACTACGATATTTTCCTGCGCATGGTGGTTGAGTACGGCGAACCGTGGAAAGTGGAAGAGGCGACGCAGATTCTGCACATCAATCACGGTGAAATGCAGATCACCTCCTCGCCGAAAAAGTTCTCCGGCTACTTTCATTTCTACCGCAAGCATAAAGACAAATTTGACCGCGCCAGCAAAAAGTATCAGCTGTTTACGCTGTACCAGATCCGCAATAAGCGAATGACCTGGCGCACGTTGCTGACGCTGTTTTCTGTGCGTAACGGCAAACGCCTGGCTGACGGACTGCGGGGGCGTTAAGGATGCTGGAGGATCTACGCGCAAACAGCTGGAGTCTGCGCCCGTGCTGCATGGTGCTGGCCTACCGCGTCGCCCATTTTTGTTCCGTCTGGCGCAAAAAAAATGTGCTGAATAACCTGTGGGCCGTGCCGGTGCTGGTGCTGTACCGCCTGATGACCGAATGCCTGTTTGGTTACGAAATTCAGGCCGCCGCAACCATCGGCCGACGCTTCACCATCCATCACGGTTATGCCGTCGTGATCAATAAGCATGTCGTCGCGGGCGACGACTTCACCGTGCGTCATGGCGTCACTATCGGCAACCGGGGCGGCGACAGCCTGGCGTGCCCGGTCATTGGTAACGGCGTTGAGCTGGGCGCTAACGTCATTTTGCTGGGGAATATCACCATCGGCAATAACGTAACTATCGGGGCGGGCAGCGTGGTGCTCGACACGGTTCCCGATAACGCGCTGGTAGTGGGAGAGAAGGCGCGAGTGAAGGTAATTAAATGAATATTCTGCAATTTAATGTTCGACTGGCGGAAGGCGGCGCGGCGGGCGTGGCATTAGACCTGCACCTGCGCGCGCTACAAAAAGGCCTGACCTCGCACTTTGTCTATGGCTATGGCAAAGGCGGGAAGAAAAGCGTCAGCCACAGCAACTATCCGCATGTGATTAAACAGACGCCGCGTCTGACATCGGTCGCCAATATCGCGCTGTTTCGTCTGTTTAACCGCGACCTTTTTGGCAATCTCGATAATCTGTACCGCAAAGTGACCCGGACACCCGGCCCGCTGGTGCTGCATTTTCATGTGCTGCACAGCTACTGGCTGAATCTGGCGGAGGTTGTCGCTTTCTGCGAGAAGGTGAAAAACCACAAGCCGGACGTGAGGCTGGTCTGGACGCTGCACGATCACTGGAGCGTGACCGGACGCTGTGCCTTTACTGACGGCTGTGAAGGCTGGAAAAGCGGCTGTCAGAAATGCCCGACGCTGACCAATTATCCGCCGGTAAAAGTGGACAGAGCGCACCAGCTGGTGGTGGGCAAGCGGCAGCTGTTTCAGCAGATGCTCTCGCTGGGCTGTCAGTTTATCTCGCCCAGCCAGCATGTGGCGGAGGCGTTTAACAGCCTGTACGGGGCAGGGCGTTGTCGCATTATCAATAATGGCATTGATGTGGCGACCGAAGCGATTCTGTCCGAACTGTCGCCGGTGAGCGAGCGCCAGGGCAAACCGAAAATTGCCGTGGTGGCGCACGATCTGCGCTATGACGGCAAAACAAACCAGCAACTGGTGCGCGACATGATGGCGGCAGGCAACAACATTGAGCTGCACACCTTCGGTAAGTTTTCCCCCTTCGACGGTGAGAACGTGGTGAATCACGGCTTTGAAACCGATAAACGCAAGCTGATGAGCGCCCTTAACCAGATGGATGCGCTGGTGTTCAGCTCCCGGGTTGATAATTACCCGCTGATTTTGTGTGAAGCGTTATCTATCGGCGTGCCGGTGATCGCCACGCACAGCGACGCGGCGCAGGAGGTGTTGGCAAAATCGGGCGGGCGAACGTTCAGTGAAGACGAGGTGCTGAACCTGGTGCAGATGAGCAAATCAGACATTGCCCAGGCCGTATTTGGCGCCTCGCTGGAGGCCTTTTGCGAGCGTAGCCGCACCGCATACAGCGGACAACAGATGCTGGAGGAGTATGTCTCGTTCTATCAGAATCTGTAGTTACCTGCTGCTGCCGCTGATCTACCTGCTGGTCAACGTCAAAATTGCCCAACTGGGCGAAAGCTTCCCCATCACCATCGTCACCTTTTTACCCGTTTTGCTGTTGTTGTTCATTGAGCGCATCAGCATTAAAAAATTGATGATTGCGCTGGGCGTGGGGGCAGGGCTGACGGCGTTTAACTACCTGTTCGGTCAGTCGCTGGATGCCAGCAAATATGTCACCTCGACGATGCTGTTTGTTTACATCGTCATCATTATCGGCATGGTGTGGAGTATTCGCTTTAAAACCGTTTCCCCGCATAACTACCGCAAGATATTACGTTTTTTCTATATGGTGGTGGCATTTGTGGTGGCGCTGGCGGCAGTTGAGATGGCGCAGATCATTCTTACCGGCGGCAGCAGCTTAATGGAAGGAATTTCGAAATATCTTATTTACAGTAATAGCTATGTGCTGAATTTTATTAAATTTGGCGGTAAGCGAACCACTGCGCTCTATTTTGAACCGGCGTTTTTTGCTCTGGCGTTAATCTCAATTTGGCTCAGCATCAAACAGTTTGGTATCAAAACCCCTAAGACCGATGCTATGATTCTGGCAGGGATAATATTATCAGGATCATTTTCAGGGGTAATGACCTTTATCCTGTTTTACTTACTGGAGTGGGCATTTCAGTATCTGAATAAGGATGCGATAAGGAAAAAATTGCCACTGGCGATTATTTCGTTGGGCGTATTTTTAGTCGGTGTGGTTTTTGCGTTTCCTTATATCGCTGAACGTCTTGGAGATTTAGGAACGGAAGGCTCATCATCGTATTATCGTATCGTTGGGCCATTAGTGATGGTCGGTTATTCGTTGACCCATATTGATGGCGTAGTCAGATTTGGCTCACTTTATGAATATGTCGCATCATTCGGAATTTTTAACGGTGCGGATGTCGGGAAAACAATAGACAATGGCCTGTATCTGCTGATTATTTATTTCTCATGGTTCGCGGTGTTATTGACCGCATGGTACATGTGGAAAATCTTAAAAATGACGCTGAATGCGTTTGGCGATAATCAGAATTTTCGGGTGCAGCTTTATCTCTTTACGCCGGTATCGTTGTTTTTTACCGGTTCGATATTTAGCCCGGAATATGCATTTTTAATCGTTTGTCCTTTTATTTTGCGCAAAGCGCTAAATATTACGAATTCATGACGAGGTGGTTTTATGTTACTTAGCGTCGTTACTGTCGCCTTTCGTAATTACGACGGCGTGGTAAACACCTGGCGCTCGCTGCGCAACCTGGCGCGCGATCCCAGCCTGACCTTTGAATGGATTGTCGTGGACGGCGGTTCGGATGACGGCACCGCCCAGTTTCTGGAAAAACTCAACGGTGAGTTTAACTTACGTTTCGTAAGTGAAAAGGATCGCGGTATTTACGACGCGATGAACAAAGGCATTGCGATGGCGCAAGGGCGCTATACTCTTTTCCTCAATTCCGGCGATGTGTTTCATGAAGATGTCACCGATTTTGTCCGTCAACTGGGGCGAAAAAATGATGACGCGATGTACATTGGCGACGCGTTGCTGGATTTTGGTGAAGGAAATAAAACCCGACGAAGCGCCAAACATGGCTGGTATATCTACCACAGCTTACCCGCCAGCCATCAGGCTATTTTTTTCCCGACCGCAGGGCTGAAAAAACATCCATACGACCTGCAATATAAGGTGTCATCTGATTACGCGCTGGCGGCCAGCCTTTATAAATCAGGCTATCCTTTCCGTCGAATCAAAGGGTTGGTGTCTGAATTTTCTATGGGCGGCGTGTCAACCTCAAATAATCTGGAATTATGCCGGGATGCAAAAAATGTGCAGCGTAAAATATTACGCGTCCCCGGATTCTGGGCGGAATTATCTTATTTACTACGTCTGAAAACGACAGGCAAAGCAAAAGCCTTATATAACAAAGCCTGAATATAAGGAAAAATGATGCAGGATTTAAGCGGCTTCTCGGTGCCGAAAGGGTTCCGGGGCGGCAATGCAATAAAAGTGCAATTATGGTGGGCGGTGCAGGCGACGTTATTTAGCTGGTCGCCGCAGGTGATGTATCGCTGGCGCGCATTTTTATTACGGATGTTTGGCGCAAAAATAGGAAAAAACGCAGTCATCCGACCTTCTGTAAAAATTACGTATCCGTGGAAATTGACGTTAGGTGATTACGCCTGGGTCGGCGATGACGCCGTTTTATATACGCTGGGTGACATTACGATTGGCGCACACTCTGTTATTTCGCAGAAAAGCTATTTATGTACCGGCAGTCATGATTATGCCAGCGCCCATTTTGATATTAACGCCACGCCAATTGTGATTGGCGAGAAATGCTGGCTGGCGACGGATGTCTTTGTCGCTCCCGGCGTAACGATAGGCGACGGCACCGTCGTTGGTGCGCGAAGCAGTGTTTTTAAATCGCTACCGGCAAACACAATCTGCCGTGGCAATCCCGCAGTGGTAACGCGCGAGCGCGTTGAGAAAGTTACTCCCTAACGGGACTATTTGAGGAAAATGAAATGTCAAAAGTCGCTCTCATTACTGGCGTAACCGGGCAGGATGGTTCTTACCTGGCGGAACTTCTGCTGGAGAAAGGTTACGAGGTTCATGGTATCAAGCGTCGTGCGTCTTCGTTCAATACCGAACGCGTGGATCATATCTATCAGGACCCGCATGCCAGCAACCCGAAATTCCACCTGCACTACGGTGATCTGACCGATTCATCCAACCTGACCCGCATTTTGCAGGAAGTGCAGCCGGATGAAGTCTACAACCTGGGGGCAATGAGCCACGTTGCGGTTTCGTTTGAGTCCCCGGAATACACCGCCGACGTAGATGCGCTGGGTACGCTGCGTCTGCTGGAGGCAATCCGCTTCCTGGGCCTGGAAAAGAAAACCCGTTTCTATCAGGCCTCCACCTCTGAGCTGTACGGTCTGGTGCAGGAAATTCCGCAAAAAGAGACCACGCCGTTCTATCCGCGCTCTCCGTATGCCGTCGCCAAACTGTACGCCTATTGGATCACCGTTAACTACCGCGAATCCTACGGCATCTACGCCTGTAACGGCATTCTGTTCAACCATGAATCTCCACGTCGTGGCGAAACCTTTGTGACCCGCAAAATCACCCGCGCGATTGCCAATATCGCTCAGGGGCTGGAGTCCTGCCTGTTCCTCGGCAACATGGATTCCCTGCGTGACTGGGGCCATGCCAAAGACTACGTCAAGATGCAGTGGATGATGCTGCAACAAGAGACGCCGGAAGATTTCGTGATCGCGACCGGCGTGCAGTACTCCGTGCGTCAGTTCGTCGAAATGGCGGCGGCACAGTTGGGAATCAAACTGCGCTTTGAAGGGGAAGGCGTGGAAGAGAAAGGGATTGTCGTTTCTGTCACCGGTCATGACGCGCCGGGCGTGAAGCCGGGTGATGTGATTATCGCCGTTGACCCGCGCTACTTCCGTCCTGCGGAAGTGGAAACCCTGCTGGGTGACCCGTCAAAAGCGCACGAGAAGCTGGGCTGGAAACCGGAGATCACACTCCAGGAGATGGTGTCTGAAATGGTTGCGAAAGACCTGGAAGCGGCGAAGAAACATTCCTTGCTGAAATCTCATGGCTACGAGGTTGCCATCGCGCTGGAGTCCTGAGGATGATGAAACAACGTATTTTTGTGGCGGGCCATCGCGGGATGGTGGGTTCCGCCATCGTAAGACAGCTGGCGCAGCGCGAGGATGTGGAGCTGGTGCTCCGCACCCGCGACGAGCTGAATTTGCTGGACAGCCGGGCGGTACAGGCATTCTTCGCTGAAGAACGCATTGACCAGGTTTATCTGGCGGCGGCGAAGGTGGGCGGTATTGTCGCCAACAATACGTACCCGGCCGATTTCATCTACGAGAACATGATGATTGAGAGCAACATCATTCACGCCGCGCATCTGCACAACGTGAACAAGCTGTTGTTCCTCGGTTCCTCCTGTATCTACCCCAAACTGGCAAAACAGCCGATGGCGGAAAGCGAACTGCTGCAAGGGTCGCTTGAACCAACCAACGAGCCGTATGCCATCGCCAAAATTGCCGGGATCAAACTGTGCGAGTCCTGGAATCGCCAGTTTGACCGCGATTACCGCTCGGTCATGCCGACCAACCTGTACGGGCCACATGACAACTTCCACCCGAGTAATTCGCACGTCATTCCCGCGCTGCTGCGCCGCTTCCATGAAGCGACCGAGCAGAACGCGCCGGATGTAGTGGTATGGGGCAGCGGGACACCGATGCGCGAGTTCCTGCATGTGGATGATATGGCTGCTGCCAGCATCCATGTGATGGAGCTGGATCGCGAAGTGTGGCAGGAGAACACGCAGCCGATGCTCTCGCACATCAACGTCGGTACTGGTGTGGATTGCACCATTCGGGAGCTGGCGCAAACGATCGCTCAGGTCGTGGGCTACAAAGGGCGGGTGGTGTTTGACGCCACGAAACCGGACGGCGCGCCGCGCAAACTGCTCGACGTAACGCGCCTGCATCAGCTTGGCTGGTATCACGAGGTGTCGCTGGAGGCCGGGCTTGCCAGCACTTACCAGTGGTTCCTTGAGAACCAGCACCGGTTCCGGGGGTAAACATGTTTTTACGTCAGGAAGATTTCGCTACCGTCGTGCGCTCTACGCCGCTGATCTCCATTGATTTGATCGTGGAGAATGAGCGCGGCGAGTTCCTGCTGGGCAAGCGCACCAATCGCCCTGCGCAGGGTTACTGGTTCGTACCGGGCGGGCGCGTGCAGAAGGATGAGACGCTGGAAAAAGCGTTTGAGCGTCTCACTCAGGCGGAACTGGGGCTGCGTTTACCGCTGTCCGCAGGCGCGTTTTATGGCGTCTGGCAGCACTTCTATGACGATAACTTCTCCGGCGAAGACTTTACCACTCATTACGTTGTGCTTGGTTTTCGCCTGAAGGTGAATCAGGCGGATTTGCATCTGCCTGATGAACAACATGAAGATTATCGCTGGCAGACGCCTGATCGGCTTCTGGCAAGCGCCAGCGTTCACGACAACAGTCGGGCGTACTTCCTCGCGGATCGTCAGTCCGGGGCGCCTGGATGTTACACGAAATCATTCAGCCTGAATCAAGGCGGCAGGGGTGAGCAGATGCAGCCAACGCAGAGTCAGGTTGAAGGATGAAGCGTATGAGAATCCTTGTGTACGGCATCAACTACTCGCCGGAGCTAACCGGCATCGGTAAATACACCGGCGAGATGGTGGAGTGGATGGCGCGTGAAGGGCATGAAGTTCGGGTGATCACCGCGCCGCCTTATTACCCGCAGTGGAAAGTGGGCGAGCAGTATTCCTCCTGGCGTTATCGCCGGGAAGAGGGGGCGGCTACCGTCTGGCGCTGCCCGTTATATGTTCCGACGCAGCCATCGACGCTGAAACGCTTGCTGCACCTGGGCAGTTTCGCCCTGAGCAGTTTCTTCCCGCTGATGGCGCAGCGACGCTGGAAGCCGGATCGGATTATCGGCGTGGTGCCGACGCTGTTTTGCACGCCGGGTATGCGTTTGCTGGCGAAACTCTCCGGCGCGCGCACGCTGCTGCATATTCAGGACTACGAGGTGGATGCGATGCTCGGTCTGGGGCTGGCCGGGCAAGGCAAGAGCGGTAAGGTTGCCCGACTGGCCGCCGCGTTCGAGCGCAGCGGTCTGCACAACGTCGATAACGTCTCCACCATCTCCCGCTCAATGATGAATAAAGCGCAGGAGAAAGGGGTCGCGGCAGACAAGGTGATTTTCTTCCCTAACTGGTCGGAAGTGGCGCGTTTTCGCGACGTGACCGCTAGCGATGCGGCCCGCTTACGCCAGACGTTGGGGTTGCCGGATGATAAAAAAATCATTCTGTACTCTGGCAATATTGGTGAAAAACAAGGGCTTGAGAACGTGATTGACGCTGCTGAGCGTCTTACCGATCGCCCCTGGTTGTTTGTCATTGTCGGGCAGGGCGGCGGCAAAGCGCGGCTGGAAAAAATGGCCCGTGAGCGCGGCCTGGATAACGTCAAATTTTATCCGCTTCAGCCTTATGAAGCCTTACCTGCGCTGCTGAAGATGGGCGATTGCCATCTGGTGGTGCAAAAGCGCGGCGCGGCGGATGCCGTTTTGCCGTCGAAACTGACCAATATTCTGGCGGTGGGCGGCAACGCGGTGATTACCGCTGAACCGGAAACTGAACTCGGCCAGCTTTGTCGCGACTATCCCGGCATTGCCGTTTGCGTGGAACCGGAATCGGTCGACGCGCTGGTGACGGGGATTACCCAGGCGCTTGCCATGCCTGAGAACAACACGGTGGCATGCGAATATGCCGAACGCACGCTCGATAAAGAGAACGTGTTACGTCAATTTATTACAGATATTCGGGGATAAATCATGGGTCAACGTAAACTTTATCCGGTCGTGATGGCGGGTGGCTCGGGTAGCCGTTTATGGCCGCTTTCTCGTGTACTTTATCCAAAACAGTTTCTCTGCCTGAAGGGCGATCTCACCATGCTGCAAACGACCATTTGTCGTCTGAACGGCGTGGAGTGCGAAAGCCCGGTGGTGATCTGCAATGAGCAGCACCGCTTTATTGTCGCCGAACAGTTGCGCCAGCTAAACAAACTGACGGAGAACATTATTCTCGAACCTGCCGGGCGCAATACCGCGCCAGCGATTGCGCTGGCGGCGTTGGCGGCGAAACGCCACAGCCCGGAAGGCGATCCGCTGATGCTGGTACTGGCGGCCGATCACGTCATTGCTGATGAAGGGGCATTTCGCGACGCGGTGCGTAACGCCATTCCGTATGCCGAAGCGGGTAAGCTGGTCACGTTCGGCATCGTGCCGGATCTGCCGGAAACCGGCTATGGCTATATTCGTCGCGGCGATGTCTCTCCCGGCGAGCAAGACGCGGTCGCTTTTGACGTCGCGCAGTTTGTCGAAAAACCCAATCTTGAAACCGCGCAGGCCTACGTGGCGAGCGGCGACTACTACTGGAACAGCGGGATGTTCCTGTTCCGCGCCGGGCGTTATCTGGAAGAACTGAAAAAATACCGTCCCGATATTCTGGACGCCTGCGAAAACGCGATGAGCATCGTTGACCCCGACCTCGACTTTATCCGCGTGGATGAAGAGGCGTTCCTCGCCTGCCCGGAAGAGTCGGTGGACTACGCGGTGATGGAGCGCACGGCGGATGCGGTGGTTATGCCGATGGATGCCGGCTGGAGCGACGTGGGTTCCTGGTCTTCACTGTGGGAAATCAGCGCGCATACCGCCGAGGGAAACGTGCATCACGGCGACGTCATTAGCCATAAAACGGAAAACAGCTACGTTTATGCGGAGTCGGGCCTGGTGACGACCGTCGGGGTGAAAGACCTGGTGGTTGTACAGACCAAAGATGCGGTGCTGATTGCCGATCGCAATGCGGTGCAGGATGTGAAAAAAGTGGTGGAGCAGATTAAAGCTGACGGGCGTCATGAGCACCATATCCACCGTGAAGTCTACCGGCCGTGGGGCAAATACGACTCCATCGACGCTGGCGACCGTTATCAGGTGAAACGTATTACCGTTAAACCCGGCGAGGGGCTCTCCGTGCAGATGCATCACCATCGGGCGGAGCACTGGGTGGTGGTTGCAGGGACGGCAAAAGTCACCATCAACGGCGAAATCAAACTGCTCGGTGAAAACGAGTCTGTCTACATACCTCTGGGGGCGACCCACTGCCTGGAGAATCCGGGAAAAATTCCGCTCGACCTGATTGAAGTCCGCTCCGGTTCGTACCTTGAAGAGGACGACGTGGTGCGCTTCGCCGATCGCTACGGGCGGGTGTAAGCCTGGTAAGTTGCCGGATGGCGCGTTGCTTATCCGGCCTACAGGTCCGTAGTCCCGGTAAGCGCAGCGCCACCGGGCAATAAAACAAAAATTGAAAAAGGCTCTTACGAGAGTCAGGGCCAACTGTTGCCTGAAGAAGGGTAAAAAACATGACGAAATTAACCTGTTTTAAAGCCTACGATATTCGCGGCAGGCTGGGCGAAGAGTTGAATGAGGATATCGCGTGGCGTATTGGCCGCGCTTACGGCGAGTTCCTGCAACCGAAAACCATTGTGCTGGGCGGCGATGTGCGCCTGACAAGCGAGTCGCTGAAACTGGCGCTGGCGAAAGGGTTGCAGGATGCGGGCGTTGACGTACTGGATATCGGCCTTTCCGGCACGGAAGAGATCTATTTTGCGACCTTCCATCTGGGCGTCGATGGCGGTATTGAAGTGACCGCCAGCCATAACCCGATGGACTACAACGGTATGAAACTGGTGCGTGAGGGCGCGCGCCCCATCAGCGGCGACACCGGCCTGCGCGACGTGCAGCGTCTGGCGGAAGCCAATGATTTTCCACCGGTCAACGAAGCCAGACGCGGCAGCTATAAGCAGATCAATCTGCGTGACGCCTACATCGACCACCTGTTCGGCTACATCAACGTCAACAATCTCACGCCATTGAAGCTGGTCATCAACTCCGGCAACGGCGCGGCAGGCCCGGTGGTGGATGCCATTGAAGCCCGCTTTAAGGCGCAGGGCGTGCCGGTTGACTTCATCAAAATCCACAACACGCCGGACGGCAACTTCCCGAATGGCATCCCTAATCCGCTGCTGCCGGAGTGTCGCGATGACACCCGCAACGCCGTTATTGAACACGGCGCAGATATGGGCATTGCCTTTGACGGGGATTTCGACCGCTGCTTCCTGTTCGATGAGAAAGGGCAGTTCATTGAGGGCTACTACATTGTCGGCCTGCTGGCGGAGGCATTTCTGGAGAAACACCCGGGAGCGAAGATCATCCACGACCCGCGTCTGTCCTGGAACACCGTTGATGTGGTGACGGCGGCGGGCGGCACGCCGGTGATGTCGAAAACCGGCCATGCCTTTATTAAAGAACGTATGCGCCATGAAGATGCTATCTACGGCGGCGAAATGAGCGCCCATCACTACTTCCGTGATTTTGCGTACTGCGACAGCGGGATGATCCCGTGGCTGCTGGTGGCGGAGCTGGTATGTCTGAAAGGGCAGTCGCTGGGGGAACTGGTGCGTGACCGGATGGCGGCGTTCCCGGCCAGCGGTGAAATCAACAGCAAACTGGCAGAGCCTGCGGCCGCCATCAGCCGGGTGGAAGCACACTTTGCGCGTGAAGCGCTGACGGTGGACAGAACTGACGGCATCAGCATGTCGTTTGCCGACTGGCGCTTCAACCTGCGTTCTTCCAATACCGAACCGGTGGTGCGGCTGAACGTGGAATCACGCGGCGACATTCCGCTGATGGAAGCGCGAACGCGAACCCTGCTGACGTTGCTGAATCAGTAATGTCGGTTCTTCCCTTACCCGGCGACGGGTAAGGGGCTAATAACAGGAACAACGATGACAAATCTAAAAAAGCGCGAGCGAGCCAAAACCAATGCATCGTTAATCTCTATGGTGCAACGCTTTTCGGATATCACCATCATGTTTGGCGGGTTATGGGTTGTCTGCAAGCTGAGCGGATTGCCTTTCCTGTATATGCATCTGTTGGTGGCGCTGATCACGCTGGTGGTTTTTCAGATGCTGGGCGGCATAACTGATTTTTACCGTTCCTGGCGCGGCGTGAAGATTTCGACGGAACTGGCGCTGCTGCTGCAAAACTGGACGCTGAGTCTGGTCTTCAGCGCGGGCCTGATTGCCTTCAATAACGACTTCGATAACCGTCTTACCGTCTGGCTGGCGTGGTATGCGCTCTCCAGCGTGGGTCTGGTGGTCTGCCGCTCGTTCATTCGCTACGGAGCCGGATGGCTGCGTAACCGTGGGTACAACACGCGCCGGGTGGCGGTGGCGGGGGATCTTCCTGCCGGTCAGTCGCTGCTGGACAGCTTCCGCAAGGAGCCGTGGTTGGGTTTTGAAGTGGTCGGCGTTTACTACGATCCGAAACCGGGCGGCGTCTCTTCTGACTGGGCCGGAAATCTGCAACAACTGGTCGAGGATGCTAAAGCCTCACGCATTCATAACGTCTATATCGCTATGTCGATGAGTGACGGGGCGCAGGTAAAAAAACTGGTGCGCGCTCTGGCGGACACCACCTGCTCGGTCATCCTCATCCCGGATGTTTTTACCTTCAATATTCTGCACTCGCGCATTGAAGAGGTAAGCGGCGTGCCGGTCGTGCCGCTGTATGACACGCCGCTGTCAGGGATCAATCGTCTGCTGAAACGCGCGGAAGATATCGTGCTGGCGTCGCTGATTCTGCTGCTGATCTCTCCGGTGCTGTGTTGCATTGCGCTGGCGGTCAAATTCAGTTCGCCAGGGCCGATTATTTTCCGCCAGACCCGTTATGGCATGGACGGTAAGCCGATCAAAGTGTGGAAATTCCGCTCCATGAAGGTGATGGAAAACGACAAAGTGGTGACGCAGGCGACGCAAAACGACCCGCGTGTAACCCGCGTGGGGAATTTTCTGCGCCGTACCTCGCTTGATGAACTGCCGCAGTTTATCAACGTTCTGACCGGCGGTATGTCTATCGTTGGGCCGCGCCCGCACGCGGTGGCGCATAACGAGCAGTATCGCCAGCTTATCGAAGGCTACATGCTGCGCCATAAAGTCAAACCCGGCATTACGGGGTGGGCGCAGATCAACGGCTGGCGCGGCGAGACCGACACGCTGGAGAAAATGGAAAAGCGCGTGGAGTTTGATCTGGAGTACATCCGTGAGTGGAGCGTGTGGTTTGACATCAAGATTGTTTTTCTGACGGTGTTCAAAGGCTTTGTGAATAAAGCGGCGTACTGAGGAACGATCATGAGCTTACGAGAAAAAACCATCAGTGGGGCGAAGTGGTCGGCGATCGCTACGGTTATCATTATCGGGCTGGGACTGATTCAGATGACCGTGCTGGCGCGGATTATTGATAATCACCAGTTTGGTCTGCTGACCGTGTCGCTGGTGATTATCGCCCTCGCCGATACGCTGTCGGACTTCGGTATTGCCAACTCCATTATCCAGCGTAAAACGATAAGCCACCTCGAACTCACCACCCTGTACTGGCTGAACGTTGGCTTAGGGCTGGCGGTGTGCGTCGTGGTGTTTTTGCTTAGCGACGCGATCGGCAACGTGCTGCATAACCCCGATCTGGCGCCGCTGATTAAAACCCTGTCGCTGGCGTTTGTGGTGATCCCTCACGGGCAACAGTTTCGCGCGTTGATGCAAAAGGAGCTGGAATTTAACAAAATAGGCATGATCGAGACCAGCTCGGTGCTGGCAGGGTTCACCTTTACCGTGGTCAGCGCCCATTTCTGGCCGCTGGCAATGACGGCGATCCTCGGCTATCTGGTCAACAGCGCCGTCCGTACGCTGCTGTTCGGCTATTTTGGCCGGAGGATCTACCGCCCCGGCCTGCATTTTTCGCTGGCGTCTGTTTCGTCGAACCTGCGCTTTGGCGCATGGCTGACGGCGGACAGCATCATCAATTACGTCAATACTAACCTGTCGACGCTGGTGCTGGCGCGTATTCTCGGCGCGAGCGTCGCCGGGGGATACAACCTTGCTTATAACGTGGCGGTAGTTCCGCCAATGAAGCTTAACCCGATCATTACCCGCGTATTGTTCCCGGCGTTCGCCAAAATTCAGGATGATACGGAGAAGCTGCGCGTCAACTTCTACAAGCTGCTGTCGGTCGTGGGGATTATTAATTTTCCCGCGTTGCTCGGTCTGATGGTGGTATCGAATAATTTTGTGCCGCTGGTTTTTGGCGAGAAGTGGAACAGCATCATTCCGGTGCTGCAACTGCTGTGCGTGGTGGGGCTGTTGCGCTCTGTCGGCAACCCGATTGGTTCGTTGCTGATGGCGAAAGCGCGCGTCGATATCAGCTTCAAATTCAATGTGTTCAAAACCTTTCTGTTCATTCCGGCAATTATCGTTGGCGGCCATCTGGCGGGGGCGACAGGCGTGACGCTGGGCTTCCTGCTGGTGCAGATCATCAATACCGTTCTGAGCTATTTCGTCATGATTAAACCGGTGCTGGGGTCGAGTTACCGCCAGTACATCCTTAGCCTGTGGCTACCGTTTTATCTCTCTTTACCTACCCTGGCGGTGAGCTATGGGTTGGGGATTGCGCTGAATGGACATCTGCCGCTGAGCGTACTGCTGGCAACGCAAATCGTGGCGGGCGCGCTGGCCTTCGCCGTGATGATTGTGCTTTCGCGCCATCCGCTGGTGGTGGAGATGAAGCGCCAGTTTTGCCGTAGCGAAAAAATGAAAACACTGCTTCGCGCAGGATAACTTTTGCCGGATGGCGACGTTTACGCGTCGTATCCGGCCTATGAATTGATTTTGCTGTAGGCCGGATAAGGCGACAGCCGCCATCCGGCAACGATTTTAAGGGGCAAATATGAAATTACTGATCCTGGGCAACCACACCTGCGGCAATCGTGGCGACAGCGCAATTTTGCGCGGCCTGCTGGATGCCATTAACCGTCTTGAGCCTGACGCAGAAGTGGATGTGATGAGTCGCTATCCGGTGAGCTCATCCTGGTTATTGAATCGCCCGGTGATGGGCGATCCGCTCTATTCGCAGATGAAACAGCACAATAACGCGGCGGGCGTGATGGGGCGTGTGAAAAAAGTGCTGCGTCGCCGCTATCAGCATCAGGTACTGCTCTCCCGCGTCACCGATACCGGCAAGCTGCGCAATATTGCCATTGCGCAAGGGTTTACCGACTTCGTGCGTCTGTTATCCGGTTATGACGCTATTATCCAGGTCGGGGGCTCGTTTTTCGTCGATCTGTACGGTGTGCCGCAGTTTGAACATGCGTTGTGTACTTTTATGGCGAAGAAGCCGCTGTATATGATTGGTCATAGCGTTGGCCCCTTCCAGGACGAGCAGTTCAACACGCTGGCGAATTACGTCTTTGGTCATTGTGATGCGTTGATTCTGCGTGAATCAGTCAGTCTGGAGCTGATGAAGCGTAGCGATATCACCACGACGAAAGTTGAATCGGGGGTCGATACCGCCTGGCTGGTTGAGCATCACAATGACGATTTTGAACCGGGTTATGCCGTTCAGCACTGGTTAGCCCTTGCCGGAAAGCAAAAGACGGTTGCGATTACGCTGCGTGAACTGGCGCCATTCGATAAGCGTCTGGGAACCACCCAACAGGCTTACGAGAAGGCGTTTGCTGGCGTGGTGAACCGTATCCTTGAGGAAGGCTATCAGGTGATTGCGCTGTCAACCTGTACCGGTATCGACAGCTATAACAAAGACGATCGCATGGTGGCGTTAAACCTGCGCCAGCACGTCAGCGACCCGGATCGTTACCATGTGGTAATGGACGAACTCAACGATCTTGAAATGGGGAAAATCCTCGGTGCCTGTGAGCTGACCGTGGGCACGCGCCTGCATTCCGCCATTATTTCCATGAATTTCGCGACCCCTGCGATTGCCATTAATTATGAGCATAAATCTGCCGGAATTATGCAACAGCTGGGATTGCCTGAAATGGCGATCGACATTCGTCATTTGCTGGACGGCAGCCTGGAAGCGATGGTGGCCGATACGCTGGGGCAGTTGCCCGCGTTGAACGCGCGACTGGCGGACGCCGTAAACCGCGAGCGTGAACAGGGCCTTCGCATGGTGCAGTCAGTGTTAACCCGTATCGGGGAGGGGAAATGAAGGTCAGCTTCTTTTTACTGAAGTTCCCACTGTCGTCAGAGACCTTCGTGCTGAACCAGATCACCGCGTTTATCGATATGGGGTTTGAGGTGGAAATTGTCGCGTTGCATAAAGGCGACCTTGAGAACACGCATGCGGCGTATGACACCTACCGCCTGGGTGAAAAAACGCACTGGCTGCTGGATGAACCGGAAGGCAAGCTGGCGAAGCTACGCTATCGCGCCATTGCGTCTTTGCGTGGCGGTACGCGCGCATCGACCTGGAAGGCGCTGAACGTTTCACGTTACGGTGATGAAGCGCGCAACCTGATTCTGTCCGCAATCTGCGGGCTGACGCCAAAAATGTTCCAGGCGGATGTTTTTATCGCCCATTTTGGCCCGGCGGGCGTAACGGCGGCGAAGTTGCGGGAACTTGGCGTGATCAAAGGCAAAATCTCCACCGTTTTTCACGGTATTGATGTATCGCACCGCGATGTACTCAATCACTACACGCCTGAATATCAACGCCTGTTCCAGCGTGGCGATCTCATGCTGCCTATCAGTGAATTATGGGCGGGACGCCTTAAAACGATGGGGTGCCCGCCCGAGAAAATTGCGGTCTCGCGGATGGGCGTCGATATGACGCGCTTTACTCACCGTCCGGTAAAAGCGCCGGGTACGCCGCTGGAGATTATTTCCGTGGCGCGATTAACCGAGAAGAAAGGACTGCACGTAGCGATTGAGGCCTGCCGACAGCTCAAAGCGCAGGGGGTGGCGTTCCGTTATCACATCCTGGGTATGGGGCCGTGGGAGAGACGCCTGCGCACATTGATTGAGCAGTACCAGCTTGATGATGTGATTGAGATGCCCGGCTTTAAGCCCAGCCATGAAGTGAAAAAGATGCTGGATGACGCGGATGTATTTCTGCTGCCGTCTATCACCGGTACGGATGGCGATATGGAAGGTATTCCGGTGGCGCTGATGGAAGCGATGGCAGTCGGGCTGCCGGTGGTTTCAACCGTTCACAGCGGTATTCCTGAACTGGTGGATGCCGGTAAGTCGGGCTGGCTGGTGCCTGAAAATGATGCTGAGGCGTTGGCGGAGCAACTGGCGGCATTCAGTCGTATCGACACCGAGTCGTTGCGGCCTGTGGTACAACGCGCCCGTGAAAAAGTTGAGGCTGATTTTAATCAGCAGGTAATTAATCAACAGTTAGCCAGCCTGCTGCAAACGATGTAAACCGAGGTTGTATGCCAGAGAATAAACTCTCCCGTCGCACCTTCCTGACGGCAGGCTCTGCGCTTGCCGCGCTTCCTGTCCTCCATTCCCCCTTTGCCCGCGCGCTTGAACCCCGGCAAACCGTCAATATTCAGGATTATAACCCCCGAGACTGGATAGCCTCGTTTAAACAGGCGTTTAGCGAAGCGCAGACGGTTGTTGTTCCTGCGGGGCTGGTCTGCGAGAACGTCAATACCGGCATCTTTATCCCGGCAGGAAAAACGCTGCATGTGCGTGGGCGCTTAAGCGGCAATGGTCGCGGTCGGTTTGTGTTGCAGGATGGCTGCCAGGTAACAGGAGAGCAGGGCGGCAGCCTGCACAACATCACCCTGGATGTGCGCGGTTCAGATTGCACCATCAGGGGGATTGCCATGAGCGGGTTCGGCCCCGTTACCCAGATCTACATTGGCGGCAAAAAGCCGCGAGTGATGCGTAATCTCACCATTGATGATATTACGGTCAGTCATGCAAATTACGCCATTCTGCGCCAGGGATTCCACAACCAGGTGGACGGCGCGCGCATCACCAACGGCCGATTCAGCGATCTGCAAGGGGATGCTATCGAATGGAACGTGGCGATTAACGATCGTAACATTCTGATCTCTGACCATGTTATAGAACGCATCGACTGCACCAACGGGAAAATCAATTGGGGGATTGGCATCGGGCTGGCGGGCAGCACCTACGATAATGCCTACCCGGAAGAACAAACCGTAAAGAACTTTGTCGTGGCCAATATTACCGGATCGGATTGCCGACAACTGGTTCATGTGGAGAACGGAAAACACTTTATCATTCGTAATGTAAAAGCGCGGAATATCACGCCTGATTTCAGTAAGAAAGCGGGCATTGATAATGCGACGGTAGCAATTTATGGGTGTGATAATTTCGTGATTGATAATATCGATATGGTGAATTGTGCGGGGATGCTTATTGGCTATGGCGTCGTCAAAGGCAAATATTTATCCATTCCGCAAAACTTCAAATTAAATGATATTCATCTTGATAACACTCGCCTGGCCTATAAACTGCGCGGCATTCAGATCTCTTCAGGGAATGCGACCTCCTTTGTGGCGATCACCAATCTGGATATGAAGCGCGCTACGCTTGAACTACACAACCAGCCGCAGCATCTTTTCCTGCGTAATATCAAGGTAATGCAGGAGTCTGCGACAGGGCCCGCGCTGAAGATGCACTTTGATCTACGTAAAGATATACGCGGCAAGTTTATGGCGAAACAGGACACCTTGCTGTCGCTGGCGAATGTTCATGCAGTCAATGAGAAGGGGCAGAGCTCGGTCGATATCGACAGGATTAACCACAAGGTGGTGAATGTGGAAGCGGTCAATTTCAGGTTGCCGGAGCGGGGGAGGTAGTTTTGCGACCATTCCTGGCGAAAGTTACTCATACTTAAGATTATGGCTACTGCAATCTGCGGATAAGCGGCGTACCATCACATCCAACGCCATAATGTAATTCATGCTGGCTAAAACATGCTAAAGAGCTATAATTCAGCAACCATTTTATAGGTGGATGAAATAATGATTAATTTGAAAGCAGTTATTCCGGTAGCTGGTCTGGGTATGCACATGTTGCCTGCCACCAAGGCAATCCCCAAAGAGATGCTGCCGATTGTTGACAAACCGATGGTACAGTACATTGTTGACGAAATTGTTGCTGCTGGGATCAAAGAAATCGTTCTGGTCACTCACGCTTCCAAAAATGCGGTAGAGAACCACTTCGACACCTCCTACGAATTAGAGTCACTTCTGGAGCAACGCGTGAAACGTCAGTTGCTGGCGGAAGTGCAGTCCATTTGCCCACCAGGCGTGACGATTATGAACGTTCGTCAGGCTCAACCGTTGGGTCTGGGGCATTCCATTTTATGCGCACGTCCTGTGATTGGCGACAACCCCTTTGTGGTGGTGCTGCCTGATATCATCATTGATGACGCGACGGCCGATCCGCTTCGCTATAATCTTGCGGCAATGGTAGCGCGTTTCAACGAAACGGGGCGCAGCCAGGTGCTGGCAAAACGCATGAAAGGCGACCTTTCAGAGTATTCCGTTATCCAGACCAAAGAACCTCTGGATAATGAGGGGAAAGTCAGCCGTATTGTTGAGTTTATTGAAAAGCCGGATCAACCGCAGACGCTGGACTCAGATCTGATGGCGGTAGGTCGCTATGTGTTATCGGCAGATATCTGGGCAGAACTGGAAAGAACAGAACCCGGCGCCTGGGGCCGCATCCAACTGACGGATGCAATTGCAGAACTGGCGAAAAAACAGTCTGTTGACGCCATGCTGATGACAGGCGATAGCTACGACTGCGGTAAGAAAATGGGCTATATGCAAGCGTTTGTGAAGTACGGGCTGCGCAACCTGAAGGAAGGAGCGAAGTTTCGGAAGGGGATTGAGGCGTTGCTTAACGAGTAAGCTAAGCCGATCGCTTAAGGTATTAGGCGATATAATACCAATGGCAGTAAATATTCTGAATAAGCAAGAGTGCTTAAGTCAGCTATTTTACTGCCTTTTTTATTTTAAAGTATAGAAATAACAGTAAGTTACCCCCGTCAACTTCAGCCATTTTTTGTGTTTTTTTCCTTGTTTCTGTCATCATTTGGTAAGACAATTAGTATCCAGCTTTAAAGCGTTGCATGGAGTTAGCGAGGTGGCTGTACAATTTGGTAATTGTTCAGAGTGCTGGTAGCTGTTAAGCCAGGGGCGGTAGCGTGTCTTATTCGATCTATCCTTTAACAATTGATTCGAACTCTTTATACGAAACTCGGAGATAAACCATACTATTATATAGTGTGAATAGTAATGCTTTTACTAATTACTTTAATACATGTCTGTCTGTTGGCTAACATGTCTAATTTTACCACTGCCACGATTGGTTGTTGAAAGATACTTGAGAAAAATTAAAAATGATAAAAGATATAATTAAATTAGTTGTTACTTATATACTTAAAATATTATTGATTCCTTTTTATTTGTTTCCCATGAATAGCAAAAAGATAATATTCATGAGCTATTCTGGGTTACAATACTCATGTAATCCCAAATACATATCAGATTATATTAAGGATAATTATAAAGATTATGAGCTGATATGGGTTTTTCAGGAACCTGAAAAGCATTTATTAGATCCGAAATTTAAAAAAGTTAAATATCTTTCACTTCGTTATTTTTATGCCGTAGTAACAAGCCAGTTTTGTATTAGCAATACTGGCTTTAATCGTTTTTTCTTCATTAGAAAATCACAACGATTTGTTCAAACATGGCATGGTGGCGGTGCATATAAAAGAAGATCATTGAATCAGGATAAAAACTGCTTTCAAAAGTTACTGGATATACAACATGATGATATGATAACTGATTTTATTTCTAGTTCTGAATATTTTACAAAGTATTTCATTATGGACTCTGTATATAAGAATAGAATATTAAAAACAGGAATGCCAAGAAACGAGTTTTTGATTAGAAATAAAAATAACGGAAATTTTATTAATCTTAAAAGAAAAAATATAGAGGGGGTTGGAGAAGGCAATTTTCTTATCCTTTATGCACCTACATGGCGTGATGATGGTAGCATATATGAGTTTCCTGACTTTAATAAAATAATGAATACCATTGAGCGAGTGTTTAATAAAAAAACAACTTTGCTATTACGGAGTCATCATTATCAAGAATTAAAAAGTAGCTTGGATTGCAATTATATCGATGTGAGAAACTATCCTGATATGCAAGAATTACTTTTAATTTCCGATATGCTGATTTCTGATTATAGCTCGTCCATTTGGGATTTCTCGCTATTGGAAAAACCATGCTTTTTATATACACCAGACCTGAAATACTATGAAGATATGAGAGGTTTTTATACTCCTATTCGAACATGGGGTTTTGATGTGTGCCAAACATCTGAAGAATTAGATGATGCTATTAAACGTTTTGTTCCCATAGTTTATTGTGAAAAAATATATAAAATGCATAAACAGTTCAATTCTTATGAAAATATAGATTCAACTTCTCAGCTTTTAAGTAAATTAGGGATTAATTAGATGTCTGCTACAAAGTTAACTCTTGTATTCTGTTGTTATAATGTATCTCAATATTTAGATGGTATATACAATTGGCTTGTCACTCAACCATTCGAGAATATAGAGGTAATATTTGTTGAGGACTGTTCGACTGACGACACAAAAAATAAATTATCCCTGCTTATAAATGATCAACGTATGCGAATTATTCAGAATCCAGTAAATTTAGGGTTGTCTGAAAGTCGTAATGTAGGGTTGAGCCATGCGACTGGTAAATATGTAGGATTTCCAGATCCTGATGATATGTTTGATTTAAATTGGCTGGTTGATATTTCTGAAGCGATCGATTCAGACAGTCCACCGGTGATTATCTCTGGGATGAGAGAGGATTATGAGAATGAGGGAGTATCAGAGTATTCAAAAAATATTCTTAGCAAATACTCAGGATTTGTAACCGATAATTATATTGACGCCCTTCTTGATTTAGAAGAAACAATGTTATTCGGCTATATGAATAATAAATTTTATAATACTGACTTTCTTTTGAGGAATAAAATCCTATGTAAAACAATGGCTTTGAAAGAGGATTTTGAACTAAATATTCGAGTTTTTGAAAAAATAAATAGTTTTTATATTCTGAATTCTCCGTATTATTTTTATAAAAAAAGAAGAGATGGAAATACTTTAACATCGAAATATGTTCCTGATTATTTTGATATTCATCAAAATTCAGTTTTTATGTTGAAGGCATTAATTGAAAGTAGAACACAGTTAACTGGAAAAAGTAAAACTTTATTAGTTAATCGTTTTTTTAGATATTTATTATCAGCAGTTGAAAGAAATAGTAGCCCAAAATCTGGCTTGACCCTTTCAGAACAAATTGAATGGGTGAAAAAAATCGAGTTAGAAAGTAAGTATAAGTGGTTTTTTGAAAATATTGATTTCCTTTCTGGAAAACTGAAAGTATTAAAACCTATTTTTAGTTATAATAAAGCATGGATTCTTGTTAGTGTGGGGTATATATTAAAATTAACAAAAAATAAATTACCTGTTATATTTGTAAAAATGAAGCATTAATAGGATATAAGATGAAGTTTAATCGGGCTGCGCAAAATTCATATTTTTTTTGCTTTATATACTTATTATGGGTATTTTTTATTCATATCTGCGGTAGTCAATATTTTACATTATTCGATGTAGATACACTTATAAAATATTTTAATGGCGCAATAATTCTTTCGCTTTTTACTTACTTTTTGTTTAGTTATAGAGTGAATAAAAGTGCATTAATTGACATCGCTTTAGTGATCGTATTTTTTGTTGGATATATCTACTTCAGAAAAGGGGTTTTGATATTATTTTTTATTCTATTATGTAGACATATACCATTTAGTATGATAATTAAAACATTTATGTTTGCAACACTTTTGGGGATGCTATTTGTTCTTTTTACTTATGCTTTAAATCTTTATCCTGAAACACATCTTGATCTTTTTAGAGAAGATGGTAATTACAGGTATTCATTAGGTTATCGTTTCCCCACATTTTTACCAAATTTTTATTTTCATTTAGTATTGTGTTGGTTTTTTTTAAGAAAAGGAAAAGTACTTTTAGGTGAGATAATAATTATATTGATTATTAATTATTTTCTTTATGAACTCACTGATACGAGGGCTGTATTTGCCCTTGTAACGTTATTTTGCATCGTTATTATTTTTTTGAAATACTTGAGTGTAAGTTATAATACATTTATTCTAGGGCGCATTTTTGGCTTTTTCACAAAGTATTCATTCATTGTATTTGGTTTTATCGCAATTTACTTTCAATATACTTATGATCCTTCTATCAGCTGGTTAGCTAAATTAAATGATATTTTTAGTGGACGACTCGCTTTAGGCCATTGGGGTTTTGAACTATATGATGTGAGTTTATTTGGCAATTTAGTTGAGTTTGTTTCAATATTAGATGCTAGCAAAACTAACAAGTTTTTCTATATTGATTCAGCATATGTTCAATTACTTTTAGTGTATGGACTGATTATATATTTTCTGGTAATGATCGCATATACTAAAATTGGAAAAGATATTGTAAGTAGAGGAGAGAAATATTTTGGTATTGTACTAATATTTCTATTCGCTCATTCGATCACTGATCCTCAATTAATGTCTCCAGAGTTTAATCCTTTTTTACTATGCTTGGGCTATTATGGTTTGGCAAAGTATAAGGAAAATGTGTTTAAGTAGAATTATGAAAATAAGAACGGTTAAATTTAATTTTGCAATGAATATGCTTCTTACGGTTTCAAATTTTTTGTTTCCGCTGATTACTTTTCCCTATGTTTCACGAGTTTTGAATCCAGAAGGAACAGGTAAAGTAGCGTTTGCATATTCAATAGTATCCTATTTTTCTATTTTAGCTGCATTTGGTGTTGCTAATTATGGCATACGTGCGTGTGCTCAAGTCAGAGATAATAAAGATAAGCTTTCAAAAACAGTGCATGAAATTATTACTATAAACATATTTTTAATGGTAATTGTTTATGCTCTCTATTTTTTAATTGTTTATGTAGTACCTGAGTTAAGGGTAGAAAAGAAATTATTCTTCATTTCTGGATTAAATATTCTATTCACTATCATTGGATTTGAATGGCTATATAAGGGAGTTGAACAATATTATTACATCACAATCCGTTCGTTAGTTTTTAAATTAATAGCATTTTTCCTGATTTTCTTATGTATTAAATCACAAGAAGACTATAGTACTTATGCCTTTATAATTATTTTTGCGACTGTAGGTTCTGGGATAGTAAATTTATATAATTTAAAGAAAGTAATATATATAAAGAGATATTCAGGTTATAATATAAGAAAACATATTCAACCTATGGCAACATTCTTCATAATTACAATTGCAGTTGCTTTTTATGTGTATGTTAGTGTTGCTATGCTAGGTTTTGTGCAGGGGAATACTGAGGTTGGTTACTATAATGCTGCTTACCGTATAAAAGACGTTATGGTAAGTATTATTACAGCACTTGGTGCTGTATTACTACCACGTTTAAGCTATTATGTTGAAAATAATATGCAAGATAAATTTAATGATGTAATAGAAAAATCGATGAAATTTATTTTTATAATGTCGCTCCCTCTTGTATTTTTCTGTATTATCTTTGCAAAACCTGCCGTATTAATCCTTGCCGGTCCTGCTTATGAAGGTTCTATACTGCCACTGAAAATTCTTTCTGTTATAATTTTTATTGTTGGAGTATCTAATTTAACAGGAATTCAAATGCTAATTCCATTAAAACAAGAAAAATATCTTTGCTATTCTGTTATATTTGCCGCAATTATTAATATGATACTGAATATTATGCTCATGCCTCATTTAGGTGCTGTTGGAACAGCTATCTCTGTGGCAATAGCAGAACTCTGCATCCTTCTAATTCAGATTTATGTGCTAAGAAAGTTTTCACGAATACTTTTTAGTAAGATTAGCTATATAAAATTATTAGTAAGCTTAAGTTTGGCTAGTGTTGCTTCTATATATCTTAATAATAATATAAACTTCAATGAAGTAGTTATTTTCCTTATAAGTGCGAGTACGTTTTTTTTCTTATATTTTTTAATGTTGATAATTATGAAAGAATCTTTCATATTTTCAATATTAAATCAAATTAAAAACAAGTTAGTTAAGAGTTAGAGGGAAATATGAATCATGTGGTGATTTTTGCTGGCGGAACTGGATCCCGAATGAATTCCAGAAACTTGCCAAAACAGTTTTTAAAGATTTATGGCAAGCCTGTTATAATTCATACTTTAGAGGTTTTTGAAAACTGTGCTGCTATAGATAATATAATTGTTGTAATTGTTAAAGGATGGGAGGATTATTTAAATAATCTTCTCGAACAATATCGTATTACAAAAGTACGCAAAGTTGTACCGGGCGGTGAGACTGGTCAGCAATCAATATTTAATGGTTTAAAAGAGTTGAGTGAAGGTATTGTATTAATCCATGATGGCGTTCGTCCATTCATTACAAATAAACTCATAGAGGAAAATATAGCAGTAGCTTTACAACATAAAATAGCTATTACTTGCGTAAAAGCTAAAGAAACTTTGGTTTCCGTTGAAGATCATAAAATTAATGGAGTCTTGAAGCGCGAAGTATCATATATGGCCAGAGCGCCGCAAGCTTTTGATGTTAATTTGTTGAAATCTGCACATCATAAAGCAATAGCGGATAATGATTACTCTTTTGTTGATTCTTGTGCCATCGTGAAACACTATTATCCTGAGTCAGACTTTCATATTGTTGAATGTGGTTCAGAAAATATTAAAATTACAACACAAGAAGATTTTTATTTGGCTAAAGCCATGTTCTCTTTAGAAGAAGATGAGCAGTTGTATGGTTTTAAACGAGGGGATGAGAAATGATTAAAGATACAATATTACAAAAAGATTTGGATTTTATCGCAAATAAAATATTTAAGGGTGGCAGTTTTTCTAATTCTACTGTGTTTATTACAGGTGCTACTGGTCTGGTAGGGTCCTTGCTTGTCAAAAGTATACTATATGCAAATAAAACGTTAGGAACAAATATAAAAGTTCTTGCAAGTGTAAGAAATCTTAATAAGGCGAGAGAAACTTTTTTAGATTTTATATCTGATTCCTGCTTGGAGTTTATTACAATAGACTTGCTTGAACCAATTAATATATTAAAGAAGATTGATTTTATTGTACATGCCGCTAGTATTACTGCCTCTAAAGAAATGGTAGAAAATCCAACTGGGGTTCTACTAACTGCATTCGATAGTACTAAAAATATTTTAAATTATGTCAAGGTAAATCCTAATTGTAAGATGGTCTACATTTCTTCGATGGAATATTATGGCCAGGTGACAGAAGGTTATGAAAATGCGACGGAGGATAAGCTAGGCTATATTGATTTAAGCAAGCCGAGAAGTTGCTACCCTGAAAGTAAACGTGCTTGTGAAACTTTATGTAACGCTTATGCAACTCAGTACAATATTAATGTTTGCAGTGCACGCCTTGCCCAAACATTTGGTGCTGGGGTTCCTTTCTCAGATAATCGAGTATTTGCACAATTTGCCAAGAGTGCGATGAATAACTCAGATATCATTTTGCATACAACAGGTGAGTCAGAAGGGAACTATTGTTATACAGCCGATGCTATATATGCGATTTTATTGCTTTTGACTAACGGTAAGAAAGGGCAAAGTTATAATGTTGCTTGTGACCATAGCAGCATTATTAACATGGCTAAACTTGTTGCCGAAAAAATAGCAGATAATAGAATTAAAGTTGATATCCAGATACCTCAAGATTTGAACAATTATGGATATGCGCCAACTGTAAAATTGAGACTTAACTCAGATAAACTACGAGCATTAGGCTGGGAACCTTCAACGGATCTTGAACACATGTTCAAAAGAATGATCAGCAGTTGGGAAATATCTATAGATAAGTAGTATGTTAATAGAGATATTTGTTCTGGTTTTCCTTAACTAGTTTTATTGATGTCATACTTTATTTGATTTGAAATCCTTTATTCCCTTAGCGGGATTCCGATATTATTTCAATTTGTGCTAATTCTAAGTTTTAAGGCTATTGATTGTATGAAGGTTTATATTGTGAGTCACAAGACGTATGCTTTCCCTGACAATGATGGATTTTTGCCTATAAAAGTGGGTAATGGTATTGAAAAAATATGCAATCATTTTGTGGATGACTGTACAAAGGAAAATATTACGCATCTGAATCCATCGTTCTGTGAACTCACTGCTGCCTACTGGATCTGGAAGAATTCTCAGGAAGACGTTGTGGGCTTGGCGCACTACCGCCGCTATTTCGCATCTTCTAAAAGTGATTTGATGGTTAAGGGAAAGCGCATCGCATCACCAGAAGAGATGATGGCGTTGCTGAAAGAAGCTGATATCTTGATTGCCAGACCGAGAAATTATTACATCACATCGATTAAAAGCCATTACATTCATGCACACCATGAGTCTGACTACACTCAGCTTCGTGATGAGATTGCGTTACAGCACCCGGAATATTTATCTGATTTTAACTCTATTATGGGTGGGACAAAAATTAGTTTGTATAATATGTTTGTTTGTAAAAAGTCATTGATCGATGAATACTTTGAATGGCTTTTCCCGGTACTTTTTGCGCTTGAGAAAAAAATTGATTACCAAAATTACGATGCTTACCAAAAGCGTGTTTTTGGTTTTATGGCAGAACGTCTTTTCAATGTCTGGCTTCATCATCACCGCGAAAGCTTGCGCATTAAATATATGCCAGTAGTGAATATTGATGGCGAAAATATTTTACTGAAAGGCATTGGATTATTAAAACGACATTTCTGGGGTAAAAAATGAAAGTTGCTATAGTGGGCGCAGGTATTTCTGGTGCGGTTATTGCGAGATTATTAGCAGAGGAAGGGATTGAGTCTGTTGTTTTTGACAAACGTTCTCATATTGCTGGTAACTGTCATTCAGAACGTGATCCGCAGACCAACGTCATGTTGCACGTTTATGGTCCCCATATTTTTCATACAGATGATAAAGAAGTTTGGGATTTCGTTAATCAGTATTCAGAGTTTATGCCTTACATCAACCGTGTGAAGGCCATTTACAAAGGCAATGTTTACTTACTACCAGTAAACCTGCATACGATTAATCAGTTTTTCAATAAAACAATGCGTCCGGATGAAGCCCGTGCTTTCATCGAATCTAAAGCTGACAAATCTATTGTCGAACCGAAAAACTTTGAAGAACAGGCCATCAGCATGATTGGTCGGGAACTGTATGAAGCATTCTTTAAAGGCTATACGCGTAAACAATGGGGTTGTGAGCCGACGGAGTTACCAGCCAGTATTTTGAAACGCTTGCCGCTTCGTTTTAACTATAATGACAATTATTTTAACCACCAGTATCAGGGGATGCCCAGAGATGGCTATACCGATATGGTTGGAAAAATTCTTGATCACGAACTGATTGAAATAAGAACAGATACTGAGTTTTCAGCTGCCGAGAGTGGGGCCTACCAGCATGTATTTTGGTCAGGCGCGCTGGATGGTTACTTTAACTTTAGTGAGGGGCGTCTGGGTTATCGCACGCTGGATTTCGAAAAATTCTCAGCAGAAGGTGACTACCAGGGAACGGCTGTTATCAACTACTGCGAAGAAAATGTACCTTATACCCGAATCACTGAGCATAAGCATTTCTCACCCTGGGAGTCACACGAAAAAACAACATGTTATCGTGAATTTAGTCGCTTCTGCACCGAAGATGATATTCCGTATTATCCGATCCGTATGGTTAAGGAAAAAGAACTGCTCAATCGCTACCTGGATAAAGCGATGGAATTAAGCAATACCACTTTTGTCGGGCGTCTTGGTACCTACCGCTATCTGGATATGGATGTCACTATTCGTGAAGCTATTGATGTTGCAAATAAATTCCTTGAATGTCAAAAGAGTCAGGAGCCAATGCCTGTATTTAATATAAATCCTCGCTAACGTCAGGTGTTGTCATGGATACGGATAATTTTTTGAATAAATATAATCCATTGCTATGCAAGGTTTTTCTCGCAGCATCGGATTTTATATTTTTTAACTTATCACTGGCCCTCTCTATTGGTTGTGTATACTGGATTTTTAACGATCTTTATCGTTTTATCCCCGATGCTCAACTGGAGATGCGTATAATTTCTCATGTCATCCTGAGCTTGATATGTGTGGGATGGTTCTGGGTTCGGTTGCGACATTATTCCTATCGCAAACCCTTTTGGTTTGAATTGAAGGAGATTATCCGCACTATTGTGATCTTTGCTGTTTTTGATCTGGCGCTGGTCGCTTTTTCTAAATGGCAATTTTCTCGGTATGTATGGGTCTTTTGTTGGACGTTTGCATTAATTCTGCTGCCGCTTTTCCGAGCAATGACCAAACAACTTCTTAATCGTCTTGGGATTTGGAAGAAAAAGACTGTCATTATGGGTAGCGGAAGTAATGCAGTGGAAGCTTATTATGCACTGCAAAGTGAGGAAATGCTTGGCTTTGATGTTGTCGCATTTTATGACGAAGAGTGTACAGAGGCAACGCTACAGGGACTGCCGGTTCTTCAGGACCCCAATATTCTTTGGGAAATGAAGAAAACAGGCGATATTCATTTCATTGTAGCTTTTGAAATGGAAAACAGCGATAAGACCATTAACTGGTTGCGCGAACTATCGAAGAAGGACTGCCGTTCTGTCACGGTTATTCCGTCCCTGCGCGGGTTACCACTTTATAATACCGATATGTCTTTCATCTTTAGTCATGAAGTCATGTTGCTGCGTATTCATAATAATCTGGCAAAACGGACATCTCGTTTCCTTAAACGGACTTTCGATATTGTCTGTTCATCACTGATTATCTTAATTTCTTCGCCACTGCTCATTTATCTTTGGTACAAAGTTACCCGTGATGGTGGTCCGGCAATCTACGGTCATATGCGAGTAGGGCGTCACGGTAAGCTTTTCCCTTGCTATAAGTTTCGCTCAATGGTGATGAATTCGCAGGAGGTTTTACAAAAGCTCCTTGATTCCGATCCTGCCGCACGGGAAGAATGGGAGCGTGACTTTAAGTTGAAAAACGATCCGCGAATCACTCCTGTCGGTCGATTTATTCGTAAAACCAGTCTTGATGAATTGCCTCAGTTATTTAATGTGCTGAAAGGTCAAATGAGTCTGGTTGGCCCGCGTCCGATTATCTCTGAAGAGTTACCACGCTATGATGAGAATGTTGATTACTATCTAATGGCGAAACCGGGAATGACAGGGTTGTGGCAGGTAAGTGGACGTAACGATGTGGATTACGATACCCGAGTCTACTTTGACTCCTGGTATGTCAAGAACTGGTCGCTGTGGAATGACATCGCTATTCTTTTCAAAACTGTGAAGGTAGTCCTCCATAGAGATGGTGCATATTGATGTAGCAGAAACTGCATTTTATGTGCATTAAGTTCATTCTGAAGAGGACATCTATTGCTACCTTCTGGCCTCTAACCTGAGTTAACATGTTCTTCACTTTACTCGCCGCCATTTTACGGCGGGGTATCCACACCTGACAGGAGTATGTAATGTCCAAGCAACAGATCGGCGTCGTCGGTATGGCAGTGATGGGGCGCAACCTGGCGCTCAACATCGAGAGCCGTGGTTATACCGTCTCCGTTTTCAACCGCTCCCGTGAAAAGACCGAAGAAGTGATTGCCGAGAACCCAGGCAAAAAACTAGTGCCTTACTACACGGTAAAAGAGTTTGTTGAATCCCTTGAAACGCCTCGTCGTATCCTGTTAATGGTGAAGGCAGGGGCGGGCACTGATGCTGCTATCGATTCCCTGAAGCCGTATCTGGATAAAGGCGACATCATCATTGATGGTGGTAACACGTTCTTCCAGGACACTATCCGTCGTAATCGCGAACTTTCTGCTGAAGGCTTTAACTTCATTGGTACTGGCGTTTCCGGTGGTGAAGAAGGGGCGCTGAAAGGCCCATCTATCATGCCTGGCGGTCAGAAAGAAGCCTACGAACTGGTTGCGCCGATTCTGACTAAAATTGCCGCAGTTGCAGAAGATGGCGAACCCTGCGTGACCTATATTGGTGCCGATGGTGCCGGTCACTATGTGAAAATGGTTCACAACGGTATCGAATACGGTGACATGCAGCTAATCGCAGAAGCCTATTCTTTGCTGAAAGGTGGCCTGAATCTGTCTAACGAAGAGCTGGCAGAGACTTTCACTGAGTGGAACAAAGGCGAGCTGAACAGCTACCTGATCGATATCACCAAAGACATCTTCACCAAAAAGGATGAAGAGGGTAAATATCTGGTTGATGTGATTCTGGATGAAGCGGCAAACAAAGGCACCGGCAAATGGACCAGCCAGAGTTCTCTGGATCTGGGCGAGCCGCTGTCGCTGATCACGGAATCCGTTTTTGCACGTTATATCTCTTCTCTGAAAGAGCAGCGTGTCGCAGCGTCTAAAGTGTTGTCGGGACCTAAAGCGCAGCTTGCGGGTGACAAAGCGGAATTTATCGAGAAAGTCCGTCGCGCGCTCTACCTCGGTAAGATCGTCTCTTACGCACAAGGGTTCTCCCAGCTGCGTGCCGCTTCTGACGAATATAACTGGGATCTGAACTACGGCGAAATTGCGAAGATCTTCCGTGCCGGCTGCATTATTCGTGCACAGTTCTTGCAGAAAATCACCGACGCATATGCAGAAAATGCGGGTATCGCTAACCTGCTGCTGGCACCGTACTTCAAGAAAATCGCGGACGATTATCAGCAAGCGCTGCGTGATGTGGTTGCGTATGCCGTGCAGAATGGTATCCCGGTTCCGACGTTCTCTGCCGCTGTTGCCTACTACGACAGCTATCGCGCAGCCGTTCTTCCTGCGAACCTGATCCAGGCGCAGCGTGACTACTTTGGGGCGCATACGTATAAGCGTACTGATAAAGACGGCGTTTTCCATACTGAATGGCTGGAATAATTCCTGATTCGCATCAAAAGCCCGGTGATTCACCGGGCTTTTTTTTGTCCCTAATCTGATTGATTTATTTTTACTTCTTAATATTAACTTAATAATTAATGTTTAACCTGATAAAGAAAATCTGAATTGTTTTAGCCTTCATTGACACAATATTCATTCAGGCGTTAAAACTTTTATATCTTATCAGGATGTATAAACATCATGATGCATAATTAAGTTAATTCTGAGAGCGTGAAATGAAAATCACCATTTCTGGAACCGGGTACGTTGGTCTGTCAAACGGTTTGCTTATCGCACAGCATCACCAGGTTACCGCGTTAGACATTATTCCCAAACGTGTAGAAATGCTAAATGATCGGATATCTCCGATTGTTGATAAAGAAATACAGCAATTTTTAGCGTCCGGGAATATTAATTTTGAAGCAACCTTAGACAAGGTATCCGCCTACCAAAATGCTGATTATGTCATTATTGCAACACCAACCGACTATGATCCAAAAACAAATTATTTCAACACATCAAGTGTAGAATCGGTTATTCAGGATGTGACAGAGATTAACCCATCGGCAGTGATGGTGATTAAGTCAACGGTGCCGGTTGGCTTCACCGCAACGATGAGTAAAAAATTTAATACGCAGAATATCATTTTCTCCCCCGAGTTCCTGCGCGAAGGTAAAGCGCTTTATGATAATTTGCATCCTTCGCGGATTGTGATTGGTGAACGCTCTGAGCGTGCGGAGCGATTCGCTGCTTTGCTACAGGAAGGCGCCATAAAACAGGACATACCAACCCTGTTTACCGATTCGACGGAAGCAGAGGCGATTAAGCTTTTTGCTAATACTTACCTTGCGATGCGTGTTGCTTACTTTAATGAGCTTGATAGCTATGCGGAAAGTTTAGGACTGAATACCCGACAAATTATTGAAGGTGTGTGTCTGGATCCTCGTATTGGCAATCATTACAACAATCCTTCATTTGGTTATGGCGGTTATTGTCTGCCGAAAGATACGAAGCAACTTCTGGCGAATTATCAGTCAGTGCCAAACAATATTATCTCCGCGATCGTGGATGCGAACCGGACGCGTAAAGATTTTATTGCAGATGCCATCTTGTCCAGAAAACCCAAAGTGGTGGGCATCTATCGTCTGATTATGAAGAGTGGTTCTGATAATTTCCGCGCGTCTTCAATTCAGGGGATTATGAAGCGTATCAAAGCTAAAGGTGTGGAAGTTATTATTTACGAACCGGTTATGAAGGAAACGTCGTTCTTTAATTCCCGCCTTGAACGTGATTTGAATACGTTTAAACAGCAGTCCGACGTGATTATCTCCAATCGCATGGCGTCTGAACTGCTGGATGTTCAGGACAAAGTTTATACACGCGATCTCTTTGGCAGTGATTAACCTTCTGTTATTGGGGCTACAATAGCCCCTGATTGGCTATCAAAGTATTTGAAATAATCCGTAAATTTTATCAATAATCCTATAGCATTAACGATGTTTATGACTACACTGTCTCCAGCTTAAGCATTTTCTTAGTTAGGGTACTGATGACAGTGAACAATAACAATGCTACCGGGCGCAGTAATGACCCGGAACAGATTGATTTGATTGATTTAGTGATGCAATTGTGGCGCGGAAAAATGACAATCTTTGTGTGTGTCATTGTCGCAATTCTATTGGCTGTTGGTTACATCCTGGTAGCGAAAGAGAAATGGACCTCTACCGCCATTATCACCCAGCCGGATGTGGGGCAGATTGCCACTTATAATAATGCGATGAGCGTTTTGTATGGCGATAACGCTCCGAAAGTTGCGGATATTCAGACTGGCTTTATCGGTCGCTTTAGCTCCGCCTTTTCCGCATTGTCAGCAGCTCTGGATAATCAGGAAGAACCTGAAGAATTAACTATTACTCCTTCTGTTAAGGGTCAATCATTGCCGTTGGCTGTTTCTTACGTTGGAGAGTCTGCGGAAGGGGCGCAGCGCCAGCTGGCAGAGTATATCCAGCAGGTAGATGAGAGCGTTGCGAAAGAACTGGACGCGGATCTGAAAGATAACATCAAGTTGCAGACAACTACGCTTGAGGACTCGTTAAAAACGCAGGAAGTGGTCGCGCAGGAGCAAAAAGATTTGCGTATCAAGCAAATTCAGGAAGCATTGCGTTATGCGGAGCAGGCGAATGTGATAAAGCCACAAATTCAGCAAACTCAGGATGTCACCCAGGACAGTATGTTCCTTCTTGGTAGTGATGCGCTGAAATCAATGATTGAACATGAATCCACGCGTCCGCTGGTTTTCTCTGGGGCCTACTATCAGACCAAGCAAAATTTGCTGGATATCGGAAATCTGAAAATCGAAACCGCATCCATTCACGCCTACCGTTACGTCATGAAGCCGACGCTGCCGGTTCGTCGTGACAGTCCGAAAAAGGCAATTGTGCTGGTCCTGGCGGTGCTACTGGGCGGGATGATTGGTGCAGGTGTGGTGCTGGGGCGTAATGCTCTGCGCGACTACAGAGAGAAAGCGCAGTAATTTATTGTTATCCTGGATGGCTCTACGCTTATCCGACCTACAAAAAACCGGGCATTGCCCGGTTTTTTCGCATCAGAAGCTATTGATGACGCTTACGTAAATTCTCAATGACGGTCGTTAAATCAAGGTCCTGGTCCTGTAGCAGCACCAGCAGGTGGTACATCAGGTCGGAGGCTTCATTGGTCAGCTCAAAACGGTCATGTACCGTTGCGGCCAGCGCGGTCTCGACACCTTCTTCACCCACTTTCTGCGCGATACGCTTGGTGCCGCTGGCGTAAAGTTTCGCCGTGTAAGAGCTTGCCGGATCGGCAGTTTTACGCTCGGCTAACAGTTGCTCAAGTTGATACAGGAATAACCACTGATGGCTGGCATCCCCAAAGCAGCTGCTGGTGCCTTTGTGGCAGGTTGGTCCAATTGGATTGGCCAGCACCAGCAGTGTGTCGTTATCACAATCCGGCGCAATGCGGACTACCTTCAGGAAGTGGCCGGATGTTTCGCCTTTGGTCCACAAACGCTGCTTGGTTCGTGAGAAGAAAGTGACGTTGCCGCTTTCGATTGTTTTATCCAGCGCTTCAGGGGTCATGTAACCCAGCATTAACACTTCACCGGATACCGCATGTTGCACGACAACCGGCATTAATCCGTCGGTTTTTTCCCAGTCGAGCTCGCGGCGCTGTTGCTCTGTTAACATATCCTGATCTCCACGCCCTGTGCTTCCAGGTACGCTTTTAATTCACCAATATTAATAATCTGTTTGTGGAAGACGGAGGCAGCAAGCGCCCCGTCGACATCGGTATCGCGGAAGGCTTCAAGGAAGTGCTCCATCGTGCCCGCGCCGCCGGAGGCAATCAGCGGTACATGACAGACGTCACGGACTTTTTTCAGTTGCTCCAGATCGTAACCGTTACGCACGCCGTCCTGATTCATCATGTTAAGCACGATTTCACCGGCCCCGCGTTTTTGCACTTCCTGCACCCAGTCGAGAGTTTCCCACTGCGTCACGCGGGTACGGCTTTCATCGCCGGTATACTGGTTGACGTGATACTTGCCGGTTTCGGCATCAAACCAGGTATCAATGCCCACGACGATGCACTGTACACCAAAGCGGTCAGCAAGACGGGTGATCAGCGTTGGGTCGGCCAGCGCAGGGGAGTTGATGGAAATTTTATCAGCGCCGAAAGAGAGGATTTTAGCGGCGTCATCAATAGACCTGATGCCACCCGCGACACAGAATGGAATGTCGATCACTTCCGCGACGCGCGACACCCAACTCTTATCAACCACGCGCCCGTCACTGGAAGCGGTAATATCATAGAACACCAGCTCGTCTGCGCCTTCATCGGCATAGCGTTTTGCCAGCGGGACGATATCGCCGATGATTTCATGATTGCGGAACTGTACGCCTTTTACCACCTGACCATCGCGTACGTCCAGGCAAGGGATTATACGTTTTGCCAGCATTGGATGGCCTCCTTAACGGTGAATTTACCTTCCAGTAGGGCGCGGCCGACAATCACGCCGCGAACGCCCGTGCCGCGCAGAGCGGCCACGTCCTCAATCCCGCCAATTCCGCCGGAAGACTGAAAGGCGACCTGCGGATATTTCGCGCACACTTCGTCATACAGCGAGACGTTGGAACCCGCCAGCGTGCCGTCACGGGAGATATCGGTGCACAGTACATGCTTCAGGCCAACCGGCAGATAAGTCTCGACCAGCTCTTCCAGCGAAACGCCGGAGTTTTCCTGCCAGCCGCTGACGGCAACCTGTTTGTTGCCCCGATCATCAATACGCACATCCAGCGCCAGCACCAGCGCGTCAGCGCCAAAGCGCTCAAACCAGCCTTTGACCACCTCGGGAGATTTGACCGCCGTGGAGCCGACCACCACGCGGGCAACGCCTGCGTCCAGCAGCGCCGCAACATCGTCCTCAGTACGCACGCCGCCGCCAACCTGCACGGGCACGTTCACACCCGCGACCAGCGTTTTAATCAGCGGGATCTGCCGTCTGGCCGGATCTTTCGCCCCGGTCAAATCGACCAGATGCAGCACTTCGGCGCCCTGGGCGGCATAATCCCGCAGGCGGGGAAGGGGATCGTTACCGTAATCACGCTGCCGGGCGTAGTCGCCCTGATGGAGACGCACTACGGTGCCATCGATCAAATCTAATGCCGGAATAATCATCACATCTCCAGGAAGTTTTTCAGCAACTGCGCGCCAGCGGCGCCGGAGCGTTCCGGGTGGAACTGCACGCCGAAGAAATTGTCTTTTTGCACTGCCGCAGTGAAGGGTTCGCCGTAGTTGCATTGAGCAATGGTCCACGGATTGACGGGCATAGCGTAGCTGTGAACAAAGTAGAACCAGGCGCCATCTTCAATGCCCTGGAAAAGACGATTACCCGCCTGCGGGTAAACGCGGTTCCAGCCCATATGCGGAAGCGGCAGGCCAAAATCGGTCATCTTCGGGACGTCCTGGTCAATAATGCCCAGAAGGTCGACGCCGTTAGTCTCTTCACTGTGGCGCCCGAGGATCTGCATGCCTAAACAAATTCCCAGAACGGGCTGAGTACAAGCCTTAATCAATTCGACAAGCTCACGCTCGCGCAACTGATCCATCGCCGCCTGGGCGGTTCCCACGCCGGGCAGGAAGAGTTTGTCAGCTTTTAAGACGACCTCCGGGTCGCGGCTGACCTGCGGATCATAACCGTGGCGCGCCACGGCGGATTTCACCGAGTTCAGGTTGGCGCAGCCGGTATCAAGGATGACGACGTTCATCACAGCACTCCTTTAGAAGAAGGCAGCGTGTCGCCTTCTACCCGAATGGCCTGGCGCAACGTGCGGCCAAACGCTTTAAACAGGCTTTCTACACGGTGGTGATCGTTTTTACCTTTGGTCTTCAGGTGCAGCGTCACGCCCATGGTGTAGGAGAGCGAGCGGAAGAAGTGTTCAACCATCTCGGTGCTCAGATCGCCCACGCGCTGATAGGTAAACTCGGCTTTATATTCCAGGTGCGGGCGCCCGGAGATATCCAGTGCGCAACGCGCCAGGCATTCGTCCATCGGCAGCACAAAACCAAAGCGGTTGATGCCGCGCTTATCGCCCAACGCCAGTTTTAGCGCCTCACCCAGCGCCAGACCGGTATCTTCTACCGTATGGTGATCGTCAATATAGAGGTCGCCCTTGACCGCGATCTCCATACGGAAACCGCCATGCGTGGCGATCTGATCGAGCATATGGTCAAAAAAGCCCACGCCGGTATTGATCTTGCTGCCGCCTTCGCGATCCAGCCACACCTTGACGTCAATTTGCGTTTCTTTGGTATTGCGCTCAACGTGGGCATAGCGGTCGCGTTTTGTCAGCTGCTCACCAATCATCGTCCAGTTCAGGGTTTCACGGTTATAACGTAACCCGTTAATACCCATGTTTTCGGCCAACTGGATGTCGGTAGCGCGATCGCCAATCACGTAGCTGTTGGCGCTATCCATCGCCTGTTCAGCCAGATAACGTTCAACCAGCTTTACCTTCGGCTTACGGCAGTCGCACTCATCTGCTGGCAGGTGCGGGCAGATCAGCACTTCATCAAACAGTACGCCCTGGGAGGTGAAAACCTGCATCATCAGGTCGTGCGGGCCGTCGAAGTCTGCCTGCGGGAAGCTCTGCGTTCCCAGCCCGTCCTGGTTGGTGATCATCACCAGCTTAAAGCCGGCTTTTTGCAGCTTCAGCAGAACCGGCACCACGTCCGGTTCAAAGGCGAGTTTGTCAAAACGATCCACCTGAAAATCACTCGGTGGTTCGGCAATCAGGGTTCCATCACGGTCAATAAAAAGATACTTCTGGCTCATACTTGCTCCGCACGTAAGGCGTCAATGACGCGCTGGCTTTCTTCGCGGGTTCCAACAGTGATACGCAGACAGCCGCTTAAAGAAGGTTGTTTATTCTGATCACGTAAGATAATGCCCTGATCCCACAGAGATTTAAACACGCTACTTGACGCGGTAAAACGTGCCAGAATGTAGTTGGTTTCTGAATCGAACACCTGTTCTACGCAGGCAATCTCTTTCAGCGCATTAACCAGATACTGACGTTCCAGCAGAATCTGCGCCACACGTTCGCGCATCGCGTTGACGCCTTGCGGCGTCAACGCCTGAGCGGCAATATTGGCGACCGGCGTAGAGAGCGGGTAGGGGGCGATGACTTTCAGCAGCAGGCTGATGACCTCTTCATTCGCCAGCGTAAATCCGCAGCGCAGACCGGCGAGCGCAAAGGCTTTGGAGAGCGTGCGCAGCACCACCAGATGCGGGTATTCAGAGAGCCAGCCAGCCAGCGTCGCCTGTGGGCAGAATTCAATATAGGCTTCATCCGCCACCACAATGGCGTTGCCGCGCGTCATTTCCAGCAGAGTACGTAAATCCTGTGGATTGATAAGCTGCCCGGTCGGGTTGTTGGGGCTGCATACAAACACCACTTTAACGCCGTCGAGTTTATCGGCGATGCCCCGCAGATCCAGCTGCCAGTTTTCCAGCGTCGGAACCGTCCGGCATTCAACGCCAATAGTTTCCGCGCTGACGCTGTACATGCCGTACGTTGGCGGACAATAGAGAATCGCATCTTTCCCCGGTTCGCAGAATGCGCGAATCAGCAGTTCAATACCTTCGTCTGCGCCACGGCTGACCAGCACCTGCCCGGGGTTCACTCCGGCGTACTGCGCATAATTTTCAATAACCGCTTTTGGCTGGCATTCCGGGTAGCGGTTGAGCGTTTGCTGAGTCAGCTGAAACTCCACCGCCGTCGGGAACTCATTGGCATTCAGCCAGACATCGCCATTACCGCCCAGACGGCGAGCGGACTGGTACGGCGTCAGGTTGCGAACGTTTTCCCGGGCTAAGTCGGTGACGCTGCGGGTATTTTCAGTGCTCATGCTTGCTCCTTAAGGGCGTTAACGCGCAGGGTGACAGCATTTTTGTGGGCGGTCAGCCGTTCTGCCGCAGCCAGCGTTTCAATGGTGGATGCCAGTGCGGAGAAACCTGCCTGCGACAATTCCTGAACGGTCATGCGTTTCTGGAAATCCGCCAGACCGAGGCTGGAGCAGGTGGCGGTATAACCATAGGTCGGTAGCACATGATTGGTGCCGGAAGCGTAGTCGCCTGCGGATTCCGGTGACCAGTCACCGAGAAAAACGGAACCCGCGCTGGTAATATCCTCCACCAGATCGCGCGCCTTGCGAGTCTGAATGATCAGGTGTTCCGGCCCATACTGGTTCGAGATGGCGACGCACTGGGCTAAATCTTTCGTCACGATCAGACGGCTGGCGCTTAATGCCTGACGCGCCGTTTCCGCACGCGGTAACTCCGCTAACTGGCGTTCGACGGCCTCCGCGACGTTCTGCGCAATACCGGCATCCGGGGTCAGCAGGATGACCTGAGAATCCGGGCCGTGTTCCGCCTGAGAGAGCAGGTCAGACGCCACGAAATCTGGCGTGGCGCCGCTGTCGGCGATCACCAGCACTTCAGAAGGGCCGGCAGGCATATCAATTGCCGCGCCGTCGAGACGCTGGCTGACCTGGCGTTTCGCCTCGGTGACAAACGCGTTGCCGGGGCCAAAAATTTTGTCCACTTTTGGCACGGATTCGCTGCCGAACGCCAGAGCGGCAATGGCCTGGGCACCGCCGACGTTGAAGATTTCCTGCACGCCGCACAGCTGCGCAGCGTAAAGGATTTCATCCGTGATAGGCGGTGGTGAGCACAGCACCACTTTTTTGCATCCGGCAATACGCGCGGGCGTGGCGAGCATTAATACGGTGGAGAAGAGCGGGGCAGAGCCGCCCGGGATATACAGGCCGACAGATGCGACAGGGCGCGTCACCTGCTGACAGCGAACGCCGGGCTGGGTTTCAACATCTACTGCCGGTAGTTTTTGCGCATTGTGGAAGGTTTCGATGTTTTTTACCGCTACCGCCATCGCCTGTTTGAGATCGTCGCTCAGACGCGCGCTGGCCGCGGCAATCTCTTCGGCGGACACTTTCAGCGCTGCGACGTTCGTTTTATCAAACTTCGCGCTGTATTCACGCAGGGCATCATCACCGCGTGATTTCACATTATCCAGGATCTCTGCGACGGTACGGGTAATGCTGTCGGAGGCGGAAATAGCCGGACGCATCAGCAATTCACGCTGCTGTTCAGTATTGCAGCTATTCCAGTCGATGATTGTATTAAAGCTCATGGCCGTCACTCCATCATCTTTTCAATTGGCAGCACCAGAATAGAGCTGGCGCCGAGCGCTTTCAGTTTTTCCATCGTTTCCCAGAACAGGGTTTCGCTGCTGACCATGTGCATGGCGACGCGCTGCTGATCGCCTGCCAGCGGCAGAATGGTTGGACGCTCTGCGCCCGGCAGTAACGCGATGACTTCTTCCAGACGCTCGCTTGGCGCATGCATCATGATGTATTTGGATTCACGCGCCTGAATAACGCCCTGAATACGGGTCAGCAGTTTGTCAATAAGCTGTTGTTTGGCTTCGGCCATTTCGCCGTCACGCTGGATCAGGCAGGCTTTAGAACGGTAAATCACCTCGACTTCACGCAGACCGTTGGCTTCCAGCGTCGCTCCGGTAGACACCAGATCGCAGATGGCATCGGCCAGACCCGCACGCGGAGCGACTTCAACAGAACCGTTTAACAGACAGGATTTAAACGACACGCCTTTCTGATCCAGATAACGCTTAAGCAGGTGCGGGTAAGAGGTAGCGATACGCTTGCCGTCAAGGGAAGCCGGGCCGTCCCAGGCTTCATCGACGGCGGTGGCCAGCGAGAGGCGGCAGCCGCCGAAGTCGAGACGGCGCAGGGTGTAGTAGCGCGGGTCTTCGCCTTGCGCGCGGCGGCTCAACAGTTCTTCTTCCAGAACGTTTTCCCCGATGATCCCCAGATCGACAACGCCATCCATGACCAGGCCGGGAATATCGTCATCACGCACGCGCAGAATATCAATCGGCATATTCTCCGCCATCGCAATCAGACGCTGGGTGTGCAGGTTGATTTTAATACCGCAGCGGGCCAGTAATTCGCGTGAATCATCGCTTAAACGGCCTGATTTCTGAATAGCTATGCGTAAACGGGTGTTATCTAACATTCTTTTTTCCTCTTTATCCTGTCTGAACCGGTCTGAATCGCGCACAAAAAAAAGCCCCCGGAAGAATGATCTTCCGGGGGCTTTCTCATGCGTTCATGCACCACTGGAAGATCTGAATGTCTTCCAGCACACATCGCCTGAAAGACTAGTCAGGATGATGGTGATGATGGTGGTGTTTAAATTGAACGCGTGTCATAAAATTCTCGATGAATGCTTATTCATTTGATGCCTTTTAACCTAAACCACTTTAGCGCCGGAAAGCAAGGGCTTTTTTTCATCATTAATTCATTTCATATTGAAGGTATGAATTGTCAGTCCCGGCGGGCTGGCGTAGCCTTAGATAAGATGGCGTTAAAGTCAGGAGAGAACGCATGAAAAAGGTCGCAATTGTCGGTTTAGGATGGTTAGGAATGCCGCTGGCGATGTCGCTGACGGCAAGAGGCTGGCAGGTTACTGGCACGAAAACCACGCAGGATGGCGTGGAAGCGGCCCGCATGAGCGGCATTGAGAGCTATCCGCTGCGCCTGGAACCTGAGCTGGTTTGCGAAACGGACGATCTTGATGCGCTGATGGATGTGGATGCTCTGGTCATTACGCTGCCCGCTCGCCGTAGCGGGCCAGGGGAAGATTTTTACCGCCAGGCAATACAGGAGGTGGTCGATAGCGCGCTGGCGTATCACGTTCCGCGTATCATTTTTACCAGTTCCACGTCAGTGTACGGCGATGTGCACGGCATTGTGAAAGAGACTACGCCGCGTAATCCCGTCACGGCGAGTGGGCGCATCCTGAAGGAACTCGAAGACTGGCTGCACAATCTGCCCGGCACCTCCGTCGATATTCTGCGTCTGTCCGGGCTGGTAGGGCCAGGACGACATCCGGGGCGTTTCTTTGCCGGTAAAACCGCGCCTGACGGTCAGCAAGGTGTGAATCTGGTCCACCTGGAAGATGTGATTGCCGCTATTACTCTGCTGTTACAGGCACCTAAAGGGGGACACATCTATAATATATGTGCGCCTTCGCATCCGGCGCGTAATGTGTTTTATCCGCAGATGGCGCGTTTGCTGGGTATGGAACCGCCGCATTTTCTGGAAAGCCAGAGTAACGATAAAGGCAAGATTATTGATGGCAGCCGGATTTGTAATGAACTCGGGTTTGAATACCAGTATCCCGACCCGCTGGTGATGCCGATGGAGTGACGCGCCAGCAGACTACCGCCATACACCGCAAGGGGGCGAGTATGAAACCACTGCTGGACGTTCTGATGATTCTCGATGCGTTAGAGAAAGAGGGGAGCTTTGCGGCGGCGTCGGCAAAATTGTTTAAGACGCCGTCAGCGCTCAGCTATACCGTCCATAAACTGGAAAGCGATCTGAATATCCAACTGTTGGATCGCAGCGGGCATCGGGCTAAGTTTACCCGCACCGGTCAGATGCTGCTGGAAAAAGGCCGGGAAGTTCTGCATACCGTGCGCGAACTGGAAAAGCAGGCCATCAAACTTCACGAAGGCTGGGAGAACGAACTGGTCATCGGCGTGGACGATACGTTTCCTTTTTCTCTCCTTACTCCCCTCATTGAATCCTTCTACCAACATCACAGCGTAACGCGCCTGAAATTCATAAACGGCGTGCTGGGCGGTTCCTGGGAGGCGCTGACGCAGGGGCGGGCGGATATCATCGTTGGCGCAATGCACGATCCACCCTACGCCAGTGGTTTCGGTTTTGCGCGTCTGGGAGAGCTTGAGCAGGTTTTTGCGATTGCCCCGCATCATCCACTGGTGCAGGAAGAAGAGCCGTTGAGTCGGCGCACAATAAAACGGTTCCGCGCGATTGTGGTCGGCGATGAGACGCATCCGGCATGTTCGGCAAGCGCGCAATTGCTTGATGATCAGGAAGCCATAACGGTTTTTGATTTTAAAACCAAACTGGAACTGCAAATCAGCGGCCTGGGATGTGGGTATTTACCGCGCTATCTGGCGCAACGCTTTCTGGACAGCGGTGCGCTTATTGAGAAGAACGTGGCGGCGCAGATCGCGTCGGAGCCGGTGTGGATGGGCTGGAACGAACAGACGGCCGGACTGGCCAGCGCGTGGTGGCGAGATAAAATTTTAGCAAATAGTGCTATTGCTGGCGTCTATACAATGGGGGATGCTGGGAAATCAAACAGTTAATAAAAAATATTTTTTGACGGGGCTCTCATTCTCTTGTCATTTCGCCTTAATTTAGTGCACAATGCGCCGCTTGCAAAAAATGACATTAACCGACGTTTTAATACGCGTCGGTTATTTTTTTGCATCAAACCAATCATTCAATAAAAGAGGCCGGGCTTCGTACCGGATAGATACTTACTAAAAACCGACAGTTGTTGTCGCTGAGGAATCCAGAAAATGGGGCAATTTTTTGCTTACGCGACGGCATTCGCCGTAAAGGGGAATGACCATGTCGCATAACGTTACTCCAAACACCTCTCGCGTGGAATTACGTAAGACGCTTACGTTGATTCCGGTTGTAATGATGGGTCTTGCCTATATGCAGCCGATGACGCTGTTCGATACATTTGGTATCGTCTCAGGCCTCACTGACGGTCACGTTGCGACGGCATATGCCTTTGCGCTGATCGCGATTCTTTTTACTGCGTTGAGCTACGGTAAACTGGTGCGTCGTTTCCCGTCCGCTGGCTCCGCGTACACTTACGCCCAGAAATCCATCAGCCCGACCGTAGGCTTTATGGTGGGCTGGTCATCGCTGCTGGACTACCTGTTCATGCCGATGATCAACATTCTGCTGGCGAAAATTTATTTTGAAGCGCTGGTGCCGACAGTGCCGTCGTGGATCTTTGTGGTGGCGCTGGTGGCCTTTATGACCATCTCTAACCTGCGCAGCATCAAGACCGTCGCTAACTTCAACACCCTGATTGTTATTCTGCAAATGGGGATTGTAGCGGTGATCGTCGGCCTGATTATCTACGGCGTGTCTCACGGCGAAGGTGCGGGTACGCTGGTAAGTTCCCGTCCATTCTGGTCTGAAGGCGCGCACGTTGTGCCGATGATTACCGGTGCGACAATCCTGTGCTTCTCGTTCCTCGGCTTTGACGGAATCTCTTCTCTGTCTGAAGAGACCAAAGATGCGGAGCGCGTTATTCCGCGCGCGATTTTCCTGACGGCGCTGATTGGCGGCCTGATCTTTATCGCGGCGTCTTACTTCCTGCAACTGTACTTCCCGGATATTTCGCGCTTTAAAGACCCGGATGCATCACAGCCTGAAATCATGCTGTACGTTGCGGGTAAAACCTTCCAGTGGGGCGTGCTGATTTTCTCCAGCGTGACCGTACTGGCATCCGGTATGGCGGCACACGCGGGCGTTTCCCGTCTGATGTACGTCATGGGTCGTGACGGCGTGTTCCCGACGCGTTTCTTCGGCTACGTTCATCCGAAATGGCGTACTCCGGCGTGGAACGTGCTGCTGGTTGGCGCGATCGCACTGCTGGCGATTAATTTCGATCTGGTTACGGCGACGGCGCTGATCAACTTCGGTGCGCTGGTGGCGTTTACCTTCGTGAACCTCTCCGTGATTTCCCAGTTCTGGATCCGTGAGAAGCGCAACAAGACGCTGAAAGACCACTTCAACTATCTGGTTCTGCCGGTGTGCGGCGCGCTGACTGTTGGCGCACTGTGGATCAACCTGGAAGAAAGCTCAATGACTCTGGGTCTGATCTGGGCGGGTATTGGCCTGGTGTATCTGGCTTGCGTGACCAAAAGCTTCCGCAATCCGGTACCGCAGTACGAAGATATCGCACAGTAATGAAATGACCTTTCACAGGTAAAAAACCGGAGACATGTTCTCCGGTTTTTTTATGCAAAAATCTGTAGGCCGGATAAGGTCATCGGCCGTTCTTCGGCACAACGCCAACGCCTGATGGCGCTTCGCTTATCAGGCCTACACTCCTCACTGTATGCAGGCCGGATAAGGCGTTTACGCTTCGCTTATCAGGCCTACACTCCTCACTGTTTGTAGGCCGGATAAGGCGTTTACGCCGCCATCCGGCAAAAGCGACGCGTGGCTCCTCAGACAATCTCTTCTGCGTACTGCCAGAGTGATTTCAGCAATGCCAGTTTCTCTTTGTCGTCAGCATATTGCTGATACAGCATCTGTAACTCTTCCGCATACCGTTGCAAAAACTCTGGCGTAAACACCTGACGACGATGCTCCAGCCAGCGTTGTTGTTCGGTTTCATCCAGCGTCCCAGGGAAGTTACGGGCGCGATAGTTGAACAGCAGTTTTTCAATCCGCTCATCGACAAACGTAATATCCAGCGCGGGCAAATTGCGCGGTTCGGTTTCCAGCACGATTTTCATGGCGGCACGATCGGCGTCGCTGAAAAAGCCATTGTATAGCTGCGCATCGACGTTTTCAGACGGCGTAAACGGCTCGGCCTCAGCGAAGATTGCCACAACCTTATCGCGTACCTGCGGATTATCGCGCAGCACTTTCAGGTTATCGAGACAGTGCTGACGGTTAATCCCCAGGCGATCGGCATCCTCCGGGCGGAGTGTATTAGCCTGAGCCAGCACCGGGCATTTATTGATGTGTACCAGTTTTACCGGAACTGAGGTGTTATCGCCGAGATCGGCTTTAGCGGTATATAACCGCTCGCGCAGGGTATCGCTGTCCAGCTCCAGTAATGGCGACATATCGCCCGCCAGATCCACCATAATGACCGCGTTGCGGTTTTCTGGATGCCAGGCCAGCGGCGCAACCCAACTGGTGTTGCCGCGCCAGGCGCCAAACATACCGGAGATATGCACTAGCGGTTTCATTTGCGGCACATCGATCAACGCCGCCAGTTTATGTTTGTTGCGATGCGTGTAAAGGTAGTCAAACAGACGCGGCTGGCGCGACTTCACCAGTTGCGCCATAGCGATGGTGGCGTACACGTCTGCCATTGCATCGTGCGCGTTGGCATGTTCGATCCCGTTGGCTTTGGTCAAGTGCTCAAGGCGGAAGCTGGGCAATCCGTCGTCATTTTCCGGCCAGTTTATGCCTTCCGGGCGCAGGGCATAGCAGGCGCGCATCACATCCAGCAAATCCCAGCGCGAGTTGTCGTGCTGCCAGCTCCAGGCATAGGGATCGTAGAAGTTGCGATACAAAATGTTACGCGTGACTTCATCATCAAAACGGACATTGTTGTAGCCGACGACACAGGTCTTTGGCACGGTGAACAGTGAATGAATACGTCTGGCAAAGTCAGCTTCGTTCTCTCCTTTGTCGCGCGCTTCCTGCGGCGTAATCCCGGTGATGAGCACAGCGCCTGGCTGAGGCAGGTAATCATCGGCGGGCTTGCAGTAAAAGACTTCAGGTTCGCCAATAATATTAAAGTCGCTATCCGTGCGGATGGCGGCAAACTGTGCGGGTCTGTCCAGCGCCGGGTGAGTCCCGAAGGTTTCGTAGTCATGGAACAGGAAGGTAGGGTGCTGCTTGCCGTCATTCATTGTTCAGTTCTATCCGTTACTGTGCGTTTGCGCGGTTCTGCGCAGCAGGGTATCAAATCCTGGCGGTGTTATCAGCTTCTGAGTCGTTATTGGGAGCGTTAAGGTTACGCTGCCCGGCACTGCATAGAAAAACGTGCGTTATGTCACATTTTCTTGCAATTTATCCCTGTTTGTTTATCAGAACTTCCGTAAAAAGAACGGCAAATTATGACTTTCCTGAGGAAATAGTGTTGAAACGCCGTTTGTTTATTGCCGCTTCACTTCTCGCGATGAATCTTTCTTCCGCTCTGGCTGCCGATGTGCCAGATTTTTCTCCCCAGCCTCCGGCCATTCAGGCAGGGTCATGGGTACTTATGGATTACACCACGGGTCAAATTCTGACCGCAGGTAATGAACATCAGCGGCGTAACCCGGCTAGCCTGACCAAGCTGATGACCGGCTATGTTGTCGATCGCGCTATCGACAGCCATCGTATTAGCCCGGACGATATCGTAACCGTTGGACGTGATGCCTGGGCCAAAGACAATCCGGTGTTTGTGGGATCTTCATTAATGTTTCTGAAACAAGGGGAGCGCGTTTCGGTTCGGGATCTCAGTCGGGGGCTGATTGTTGACTCTGGAAACGATGCCTGCGTTGCGCTGGCGGATTACATCGCCGGAGGGCAACCGCAGTTCGTCGCCATGATGAATCACTACGTTGAAACCCTGAAGTTGCAGGATACCCATTTTGAAACGGTACACGGACTGGATGCGCCAGGCCAGCACAGCTCAGCCTATGATCTGGCGGTATTGTCCCGCGCCATTATTCACGGTGAGCCTGAGTTTTATCATATGTACAGTGAAAAGAGCCTGACATGGAACGGTATTACCCAGCAGAATCGTAACGGACTGCTGTGGGATAAAACCATGAATATCGACGGGTTGAAAACCGGCCATACCTCCGGCGCGGGTTTTAACCTGATTGCCTCCGCCGTGGACGGGCAGCGTCGTCTTATCGCCGTTGTGATGGGTGCGGAAAGTGCGAAAGGGCGCGAAGATCAGGCTCGTAAGTTGTTGCAATGGGGGCAGCAAAATTTCGATACGGTACAAATTTTACGCAGTGGCAAACAGGTTGGCACGGAACGTATCTGGTACGGCGATAAAGAAAATATTGCTCTGGGCACCGAGCAGGATTTCTGGATGGCGCTGCCGAAAACCGAAATTCCGCATATTAAGGCCCGGTATACCCTTGATAAAAAAGAACTTGAAGCACCTATTGCCGCACATCAGCGGGTCGGTGAAATTGAGCTATACGATCGGGATAAACTGGTGGCGCACTGGCCTCTGGTGACGCTGGAGTCTGTTGGCAAAGGCGGCGTTTTTTCCCGACTGAGCGATTACTTCCACCATAAGGCGTAACCCCCTTTTCTGACACGGCAGACTGGTAAGAGTGCGAGTCTGCTCACATACTCATCATGATTTCCTTGTGACCTTTATATGCAAAATCTTATGCTGTGTTTATATACAGTATAAGATTTGCCGGAGGGGACATCGCTTCCTTATCCGGCGCTGACTTCAATGCATTATGGAATACCGTCGACCTGATACGCGCAGCGCCATCAGGTCGACGGTGTGCTATCAGTCTCAGTGAAACTATCGGAGGCAGTATGGACTACGAAATCAGGCAGACAGAGAAGCGTAATATCGCCGGTTTTCACATGGTCGGCCCGTGGGAAAAAACGGTGAAGCAAGGTTTTGAACAACTCATGATGTGGGTTGATGGGAATCAGGTTGTTCCGCTCGAATGGATCGCGGTTTACTACGATAATCCAGATGAGGTTCCGGCGGAAAAACTCCGCTGCGATACGGTGGTGTCTGTCCCGGATAATTTCACTATTCCGAAAAATAGCGAAGGCGTCATCCTGACGGAGATCGCCGGCGGGCAGTATGCGACAGCGGTGGCGCGCGTTGAGAATCATGATTTCGCGACGCCCTGGTATCAGTTTTTCAATAGCCTGTTACAGGACAATCACTACCAGATAGCGGCTAAACCGTGTTTTGAGGTCTATCTTAACAATGGAACGGAAGACGGGTACTGGGACATTGAAATGTATGTACCCGTACAGTCGAAATAGCCCTGTGTAAATTGTACGCAGTACCCGGCGGATAGGCGTCGTGACGGGGCAGTTTACGTGCGAGTCCTGTCCGCTATAGTGATATTTTCGCTGCAAAAGCGGGTACAATTCGTTTTTTGGTCATTTCCAGACGGAGTGCGTGAGTGCGGGCTGATAAATCGCTGAGTCCCTTTGAAATTCGTTTATATCGCCATTATCGTGTTGTACACGGCATTCGCATTGCGCTGGCGTTTATTCTCACTTTCCTGCTGGTTCGACTGTTCAACATCCCGGAAGGCACCTGGCCGCTGATCACACTGGTCGTCATTATGGGGCCGATCTCCTTTTGGGGGAACGTGGTTCCCCGTGCGTTTGAGCGCATCGGCGGCACGATTCTGGGATCGGTATTAGGTCTTGTAGCGTTACGTCTGGAGCTTTTTTCCCTCCCGCTGATGTTGATCTGGTGCGCTGCGGCAATGTTCTTGTGCGGTTGGCTGGCGTTAGGGAAAAAGCCGTATCAGGCTCTGTTGATCGGCATCACGCTCGCCGTGGTGGTAGGCGCGCCGGCAGGCGACATGAACACGGCATTGTGGCGCGGCGGGGATGTTATTTTAGGTTCGCTGCTGGCGATGCTGTTTACCGGCATCTGGCCACAACGCGCGTTTTTACACTGGCGTATTCAGATGGCGCATTGTGTGACGGCGTACAATCGGGTCTATCAGGCCGCGTTGTCGCCAAATTTGTTAGAGCGTCCCCGGCTGGAGAAGCATTTACAGAAACTGCTGAGCGACGTCGTCAAAATGCGTGGGCTGATTACGCCAGCCAGTAAAGAAACCCGCATTCAAAAGTCGATATTCGAAGCGATTCAAACCGTGAACCGCAATCTGGTCTGTATGCTTGAGCTGCAAATTAATGCGCACTGGGCATCTCGTGCCAGCCATTTTGTGATGCTGAATGCGCACACGCTGCGCGAAACGCAGCAAATGACGCAGCAAACGTTACTCACCATCGCCCATGCGCTGTTCGAAGGCAACCCGCAACCGGTACTGGCAAACACGGAAAAACTCAATGAGATTGTCGCGGAGCTGCGCCAGTTGATAAACGAGCATCATGGCAATACCGTGGCTGAAACGCCTATTCATGGCTATGTTTGGCTAAGTATGGAGACGGCGCGGCAACTGGAGCTGCTCTCCCATTTGATCTGCCGGGCATTGCGCAAATAAAAAGCAGATGACGCTCGTGATTCGGCTGCTGCTTCGATTCAGCACCGATTAAGGGTATGATACTGAAAAAGGATAAAACCATTGTCATCTGCAACGGCTAAAAGTAATGTTTACCCTAACGTATAGCGGTTGCTTAAACGAATCCGAATCTCACATTATCAGGGGTGTAAAAATGGAAACCAACAAGCCTTCTTTCCAGGACGTACTGGAATTTGTTCGTCTGTTCCGCCGTAAGAACAAACTGCAACGTGAAATCCAGGACGTCGAGAAAAAGATCCGTGACAACCAGAAGCGTGTTCTGCTGCTGGACAACCTGAGCGATTACATCAAGCCAGGTATGAGCGTTGAAGCGATCCAGGGCATCATCGCCAGCATGAAGAGCGACTATGAGGACCGCGTTGATGATTACATCATCAAAAACGCAGAAATCTCTAAAGAACGCCGCGACATTTCTAAAAAGCTGAAAGCGATGGGCGAAATGAAAAACGGCGACGCAAAAGCAGAGTAACAGCCTGTGGCAGTGGGGAACGCCGCGTGTTCCTCACTGCAATTCAACCCCGCCAGCGACCATCTTCAGCAAATGCTGATCGGGCCAGTGTTCCGTCAGTTTTCGTTGTGCGAGTTCCCACTTAATATGGTCAACGTCATGGCGCTGCCTGTCCAGCATCAGCCCGACAACGCTCCCGCTGTGCGCCACATTCAGACCGTATAAATCACATGCTTCCACCAGCGCCAGCAGGGCATCAAAGCCTGGTTTTGGTAACAGTTGTTGGCTGGCGATAGCGCTGAGCGTGGCGGCTTCCCCCATCCGACGAGGGTTTTGCGTTATGCAGGCTTCCTGCACTCTCTCCCATGCCTGCTGCAACATCGCCGCCCCCGCATGCAGACGTTCCAGTCGGGGGATGCGGTGATAATCCGCCGTGCGCAACGTTATTGGGCTTTCGAGGACTAAAAGATCAAGCTGTGGCTGCGCTTCACAAGCCATTTGCGTAGAAGCATCATTGTGATCGAAAAGCGTCAGTTGACGGAAAATGGTGCTGTCGGTGGGTTCAAGCGAAACACACAGATGTGCAAGCGTGGGTTCATCCAGCGTATGCCCCAGATGGTGTGCGGTTGCGACCGCCGTTGCCGCGATATCTGCGGTACTGCTGGCCATTCCTTTGGCGACGGGAATGGTGGAATGCACTGCGATCCGAATCTCCTGGCTCCACTGCGCAGGGTAGCGCCAGTATTCCAGTAGCCGATTGACCATTGCGCGTGAAAGGGGGCGCTCATCCGCAAGGGGAGCGCCCGAGCTTACTTCCACTGTGCTGTACCATTCGACAGGGCAGGAGACCAGTTTCTCACTGCCCAGAATCCAGCCCTGGATAAGTTCTCCGCATGACGCGGGGCATTGCGCAACAGCCACGTTTTCACCTTTCTGGTCAGCAATCCTCGGCGCATAGTGTCACGGCGATTGCGCTATTACCATGATTTTCCGCAAGTTGCAGTCGGGCAAAATCAGGCGGAAACGTCAAATGTGACCTTGTCACTTAACGCAATCCGCATCACATCTTGCGCGATCATAAGCTCTTCATTGGTATTAATGACCGCCACTTTCACCACTGCGTTTTCTGCCTGAATAAACGTAGCGTTGCGCAGGTTTTTTTCCTCATCAATACTCAGCCCCAGGAAATGCAGATTATGGCAGACCGCTGCTCTGGCACGGGCGGAGTTTTCGCCGATTCCACCGGTAAAAATGAGCGCATCCAGACCGCCCATTTGCATGATATAACTGCCGATTGTTGCGCGAATGCGCTCAGCAAATAGCGTAAGCGCAAGCGCCGCCCGGCGATTTCCGCCATCGGCGGCCTGCTCAACGTCGCGGTAATCATGCGAAACGCCGGAAATGCCCAGCAGCCCCGACTCATTGTTTAATAAATAATTAAGCTGCTGGGGCGTTTTCCCTTCACGTTCTGCAATCCAGGGCAGAATGGAGGGATCGATGTCTCCGCTACGGGTTCCCATCATCACGCCCGATTGCGGCGTAAATCCCATTGATGTATTGACGGATTGCCCCCCTTTGATAGCGCAAATGCTGCTGCCATTACCCAGATGGCAGCAAATAACGCGTAAGGCGCTGAGCGGGATGCCCAGTCTTTCAGCTAATGCCGTGCTGACATATTTATGGCTGGTACCGTGAAAACCATAGCGGCGAATACCCAGCTCGGCGTAATAACGCCAGGGCAGAGGGTAAATATAGGCCGACTCGTCCAGCGTCTGATGAAAGGCGGTATCGAATACGGCCACAGAAGGCGTTGAGGGTAACAACTGGCGAAAAATATGAATACCGAGCACGTTAACCGGGTTATGCAACGGGGCCAGTTCGGCAAGACGCTCAATTTGAGCGAGCGTTTCATCGGTCACGCGCGCCGAATCCTTAAAGAACTCTCCGCCGTGCGCCACGCGATGACCCACGCCGTCAATATCCTGTAAGGTATTAATGATGTGATGACTGAGGAGCTTCTCCAGCAGCAGGGTAACGGCTTCGCGGTGATCGGCGATGGGGGCCGTTTCCTGCCATTTTTGCGCGGATGTTTTCATTGTGACTCTGGCGTTCGCCATTCCGATACGTTCGATTAATCCCTGGCAGATCATTTCGCCCTGCGGCATTGCCAGCAACTGGAATTTTAGCGACGAGCTACCGGCGTTAATCGCCATTATTTTGTGAGACATAAGGGTTCCTTAGCACTCAGAAAAACAAACATTTCATCAATCCCGGATTTTATCAGCGCGCTGGTGACAAAAATTTTCTGCGCACCGGCTTGAATCAGCCAGTTCTCCACGCATGAGATACGTGACGAATCCGCCAAATCAGATTTGGTGACGATCCCAATAACGGGTCTGTTCATTGGGCCGGTAAAACCGGGGGAGAAGGGCGACCACGGCGCATCGGCATTAAGAACCAGCGCGATAATGTCGGCTTCACAGGCGCTTGCCAGCAGCGCGCTATACAGACAGCGGTTCTCCAGATATTCGCCTGGCGTATCGATCGTGCCGGGCGACCAGACAATAGCCTGTGTTTTCTGGTAATGAAGCGCTTCGCCGTTCAGACTCTGTGTAAGAGAGGTTTTCCCGCACTGGCTGGGGCCGATTAACATAATGCGTTTCATGGCGTTATGTCCGGGTAATTGGGCAGGCGGTAAAACGCATCATTTCTCCCAATGTTCTGGTCACCTGATTTAACGCATACTCGACGGCTGAGACATCGCCGGTCAGCACGACGGCCCCGGTGAAACGGTCAAGAAAACCAATCTCGACCGCGCCGGATTTGGTGGCGATATCGCAGGCAATAATCGAGGCTTCGCTGGGCGTAATGGTCAGGATCCCAATAGCGGACACCGCATCCGGCAGACCCAGTTTTTTAAAGAGATCTTTGCCTGGGTTAGCAATCAGATGCGCCAGCGTTACCTGTTTCCCGGGAACATACTCCTGGATCATGCGTTCCGTTGTCGGTTGCTTTTCCATTATCCCTCCACGATCTGTCGCCACATGGCTTCATGCGGACGGGGGATCACGGCGCGGTAAACCAGCAGTCCTTTTTCGCCTGCGCTTTCACTGGCTACCGTAACGGCGTTGTTGACATCGGAGACATCGCCAGCCACCACCATGTAACATTTTCCGCCAATACCGAACGCCATATGGACACGCACCAGCGTCACGTTGGAGGCTTTAACGGCGCGATCGGCGGCACTGATACAGGCCGCTACGCTCCAGGTTTCCACGATCCCTACGGCCTGACGTTGATCAACGCTGTTCAACCCGCTGACCGCAGGCAGCACGCTGGCATGAATATTAGGTAGCACCAGACTATCCACGAGCATGTCTGCGGCCAGCGATGTGCCCGTTTCGATGGCCTGCTGTACCGCACCGACATCGCCGCCCAGCATCAGTAAAAATTTACCCGGACAGATTGTTTTACTGACCAGTAAATTGACGCTGGCGCTTTTCAGCATGGCATCGCCTGCTTCCATTCCTTTAGCGATGCTGGTGAGTTCTAAAATACCTATAGCCTGAGACATGGTTAACCTCTTACAACCGTGATGGCGTGTTCAGTAATGTCGCTGACAATGCCGTCAATACTGGCGTGAACGGGAGCGCCTAACGCGCCAGATGGCATATCGGCGACACACTGTCCACGGACAACGCGTTCACCTTTTTGCACGCAGGGAACGGCGCTGGCGCCAATATGCTGACGCAAGAGTAGCGTCGTTTTGTCTGTTGAAGGGGCGACGTCCGTTAACGGCGCGTCGTGATACCAGTCGCTGAGCCCCAGTTTGGTAATCAATCGCTTAACCGGCACCAGCCGATATTTCGCCATTTCATCGGCGGGATTCAGCGGGCCTTCGTAACGAAGGTTTTGCGCCCGTAGCTCACGTTTCAGCATGCGGTTAATGCGCATGGGGGAGATCCCCACCGGGCATGCCACGCTTTCGCAAACGTTGCATTCTGAACACGTCAGCGCGCTAAGCAGGAGTTGCGGTGTCGCGGCCTGTTGATAGTTCACCGCGCGTACCAGTAAATGGGGAGATAACTCATGGCCGATCAAATGCCTGGGGCATAAATCAGTACATAACCGGCATTGCTCGCAAACGGTTTTTGCAACAGACAAAACGGTGCGTTCATCCTGCATTCGCCGCTGAATCAAGGGATGGTTTTTTGGTAACACCAACAGGCCGCCGGTGGTCTTTGTCACCGGTGAATCCAGCGATGCCACCAGGCTTCCCATCATGGGGCCGCCGTTAATCAATCCGGGGTCATCAACGGTGGCGCCGCCTGCAAGCGCTAAAACGTCGCGTAAAGACATACCGACAGGGACGGTGACGGTCAGCGGCCTCGCAACCGCGCCGTTAACGGTAAGAGTGCGGCGCGTTACGGGATACTGTTGTTCTACCGCACGGGCGATATTCAGTACGGTCTGAACATTATTGACCACCACGCCGACGCTCACCGGTAATGCCGCAGGCGGAACGCGTCGGCCTGTCGCCATCCAGATGGTCAGCACTTCGTCCCCGGCCGGGTAGACATCGGGTAAAATATGCAGCCTGATACTGGAAGGTAGCAGGGGGGTTAATGCCTCAATCGCATCGCGGTATTTTTCTTTTAACGCAATAATCCCCTCGCGTGCGCCGGTTGCCTTCATGGCGTACTGCACGCCGCGAATCAGGCGCGCGGGCTGCTGCGCCATTAATTGCTGATCAACCTTGAGCATCGGTTCACATTCAGCAGCATTAACCAAAAAGATCTCAACCTGCGCCTGTAGTTTGACGTGGGCGGGAAAACCCGCCCCCCCGGCGCCAACCACGCCCGCAGCACGTACTCGATCGCGTATGGTTTGCGCATCATAGCTATCCTGTTCAATGGCGCTGACGGTATTCATGACAACGCCTCAAGAAGTTCCCGGATCGCGCTGGCATCGGCGGTACGCGGGTTGGTTCTTAACGTCACATCAGCCAGCGCCGCCTGAACCATGACCGGGATTCGTTGTGAATACGCCTGTCGTCCCTCTTTAAGCGCCTGGGCGAATGAAGGAATTGCACACTGCGTTTTGAGCTGCTCAATCTGATGAATCAGCGCATTGAGGCATGACGTCTCGTTTGCGCTGGCGGGGCAGAGTTGACAGGCTTTAGCGAGTCTTGCGTATCGTTTTGCCGCCCGGGGATCGTGGGCGTTAAAGCGGATGACCGATGTCAGCAGCAGCGCATTGGCAAGCCCGTGCGGCAGATGAAACTGGCCGCCTAACTGATGGGCAATAGCATGGTTCAGCCCCAGTCCAGCTTGGCTAAACGCCATTCCCGCCAGCGTTGAGGCGTTGTGCATCTTCCCACGGGTAGCCAGACAATCCCCTTTCCTGACCGCAACGGGCAGATACTGAAAGACGATTTGCGCGGCTTTTTCCGCCAGCGCGTCAGTGAAGTCGCTGGCATGCGGAGACACATACGCTTCAAGCGCATGCGTCAGGACGTCCATCCCCGTGTTGGCGGTAATATTTGCCGGAACGGTGACAACCAGCGTCGGGTCGAGAATAGCCATATCTGGATACAACGCTTTATTAAATAACGGATATTTAATGCCCTTTTCTGGATCGCTAATGACGCATGCGCTGGTGACTTCGGAACCGGTGCCACTGGTGGTGGGAATTGCAACACAGGTTTCAATTTCGATGCCGAACTGACGGCTGAACCAGACGATGGCTTTTGCCGCGTCGAGCGCCGATCCCCCGCCAAAGCCGATGACTACATCCGGTCGCAGGGCATGCATCTGCGCAATACCTTGCACTACCGTACCGATGGTAGGGTCCGGGGTGATGTCGCTGAATATGCTGATGCGATTATCCGTTGGAAGGGCGTCGCGCAGCGTATTGATCAGCGGTGATTGCGCCAGAAATCCATCACAGATAATCCAGATATGACGGTTTGTAAAACGCGTCAGCACATCCAGACTTCCTCTGCCACTGTACAATCGGGTTGGTAGTGAAAACGTATTCATAACGACCTCATTAGCGAATTGAAAAGCCGTTGGTCAGTACGCAGCGACGGGAACGGGCAAATGTGCGTGCTGAGGTTGTCCCTTCGCCGGTCGGGGTGGCGATGGTAAAGGTGGTAAACCCTTCGCCGCCAACGCCGATACCGGCATAGGAAGGGCCGTTTTTCACAAAAATAGAGGTCTGTAAGGTGCGCGCCGCCAGATTCAGGCGAGAGACATTCTGCGAGTGCATAATGGCGGTATGGTGCAGACCTTCTTCAACGTTTAGCGCCAGTGCCAGCGCGCTGTCGAAATTATCGACCTTCACGACGGGTAGCATTGGCATCAACTGTTCGCTGGTTACCCACGGATCGTCGGCACTGACGATACCGATAAGCAAACGCGGCGGTTTTGCGGGAACGGCAATACCGGCGGCTTCCAGCATGGCGGTCGGGCTTTTCCCGACCAGTTTTTTATTCGCGTGACCTTCCGGGAGGCAGACGGCGCGTAATTTATCGATATCCGCAGCGTTTAACAGCAATGCGCCGAAAGCCTGCATTTGCTGAACCAGGCACTCAGCGACGCTCTCTACGACAATCAGACTTTTTTCTGCGATGCAGGGCAGGTTGTAATCGAACGCTGCGCCGTTGATGATATCTTCGGCCGCTTTGACGATATCGGCGGTCTCATCAACGATGCAGGGCGGATTGCCCGCCCCGGCGCCAATGACCTTTTTACCGCTTTTCATTCCTATCGCAACAATGCCGGGGCCGCCAGTAATAGCCAGCACCGCAATATTGGGATGCGCCATCATTTGCTGAGTTGCCTCAAAGGTCGGTTCTGCGACAGTGACGACCAGATTACGGATGCCGCAGCAGCGGAAGGCGATATCTTCGATCATGCCGATCAATTTGAGTGAGACGTTCTTCGCGCCAGGATGCGGGCTGAAATAAACGCTGTTGCCCGCAGCCAGCATACTGATGCTGTTGTTAATAATGGTTTCGGTAGGGTTGGTGCTGGGCGCGACGGAACCAATGACGCCGAACGGTGAATATTCAAACAGCACCATGCCGCCATCGCCGGTGAGGGCCGTGGTTGTCAAATCCTCAATGCCTGGCGTGTTATCCAGCGCGGCTTTGTTTTTAAGAAATTTATCTTCTTTGTTTCCCATCCCCGTTTCCGCTGCGCTCTCCGCCGCCAGCGTGGCAAGATGCGGCGTAAGCTCCTGGCGCAGGGCGCTGATAATGGCGCTGCGCGTTTTGAGCGGACACTGCTGATAACGTAAGAAAGCCTGATGCGCCGCGTCTATCGCTTCGCCGACGGACTGAAAAATACCGTGTCCTTGCGTTTCGGCCTGCGCAGGCGCCAACTGTTCGCTTAAAATATTACGGATGAGGGTTTCCAGTTCAGAAGTATTCATTGATGTGTTCTCACGTTAATTGCCGCAATGGCGGCTTGTGCAATATCCATGTCCTGTTCAACGCTCCCGCCGCTGATGCCAAGACCCCCAATGAGCAGACCATCACGCCATAACGCGAATCCGCCGCCAAAAGTGACGACTTTCCCCTGCATATGGCTTTCCAGACCGTAGAGCGAAGCGCCCGGCTGAACGGCGCAAGCCAGTTCGTGGGTGGCTGTTTTCATGGCGACGGCGGTCCAGGCTTTTTTCGGTGCCAGTTCACTGCTCACCAGCAGAGCGTCCGGCATACGCCAGGTCACGGTTTCGGTGCCGTTGGCATCCACAATGCTGACGACCACAGGAACCTGAAGCGCCTCCGCCCGCGCCACCGCTGAACGAGTTAACTGATGAAGCTCGTGAAAAGAGAGGGTCATAGAGCGTTCCTTGACGACAGAGGCCGGGTTTGAGGCCAGGTAGCGCTCAGTGACCTCCCGAATGATGTTGTTCTGATGAGCGTCATGATCTTCGGCGCGCGCCAGCGCATACAAGCAATCAGATAAGCGGTTGATGTAGCGCATCAGGACGTGCCTGACGCTGGCGGTTGCCGACAGCTCGACCAGACGTCTTTCAGCCCGGCGGGCAAGCGTGCGGGCAAAGTGCAGGCGACTCGCGGCTTCGCAACGGCCAGGTAAAATGAAACTGTGTAAAGGCGTAACGCGTCCCATCGCGGTATCAATAGCCGCTTCAAGCGCGGCAATATCTTCCGCGCTGATATAGCGCTGCTCCGGCGACGGCTGCTCGCTTTCGCTGGCGAGTTCGGCGCTAAACCAGAATATCTGCATCTGAATAGATTCGAGCAACGTGCGGTGTTGCGCGCAGGTTGTGGCGCAAACGCATAAACTCAGCGCTGCATTGAGTTCATCCAGCGTGCCGTAGGTTTCGACGCGTGGATGCGTTTTACTGACCCGTTGGCCGGTAAATAAGGCCGTAGTGCCGGAATCTCCTGTTCGGGTATAAATCGCCATCATCCGCTCCTTAATGAGAAAGCGTGTCTACGATGCCGACAATGGCCAGATCGATGGCCTCGTTCGGGCTGGAAAAAACATGTCTGGCGCTGGAGCCGCTGCTGAGTAAAACCAGTTCACCCACGCCAGCGCCGACGGAATCGACGGCAACCTCATCTCCGGTAATGGGCGGGTCGGGAAGCTCTCCATCGACACTTACCCGACGTACCAGCAAAAGTTTTTTCCCAACCAGAGAGGGCGATTTTTGCGTGGATACCACCGCGCCTGTGACTCGTGCCAGATGCATGGTTCACTCCTGCTTAATAAGTTGAATATTCCGCGCGCTGGCGGCTTCACGGGCCAGAGCGGTGACGACACAGCGACGACGCAGCACCAGTAATTGCCCCGCGAGTAGAGCGACGTCGGCGTAACTCAAAAGAGTGGTCGGATGCAGGCAGATTGTTTGCCCTCGTTCATCGACCAGCCTGATGGGCAGACGCGCCAGCTTTTTCACCGGCAGCGACGGCAACAGGCGATGGTGCAGGGATATCTGTAGACGAATACCTGATGCCAGTGCGTCATGGATTTTCTTCGCTACAGGGTCGTCAGCATCCTGCTCTGCGATATACGTCAGCGAAGGCAGATCCGCCTGCACAATATGCAGCGCCGCATACTGACAAAACAGCGCGCGGGAATCGGCCTCCCGCAGTTGCGAAATACTGAGCGTGGCCGTGCTTTCCGCCCGACGCTGCAAGCGGGAGATGACCTCCTCAATAATGCGCTGCAACATCTCGCCGTTCATCGCGGTGTAACCAGAGTGGCAAACGCGTCCGGGCTGTCGGCGCCTGCGGCATTGGCTTCATCTGTGTCGATGTGCATTTCAAGACGCATATCCGCAGAGACGCGAATCGCGACGTTGTCGAAAATCAGCCTGCGCGCATTGCCTTCAATAGCGACAGAAACTTTGTCGCCATGCGCAACGCGAAATATCAACGCATCAAGCGGCGACATATGAATGTGGCGTTGGGCGACAATCACGCCGGAGGCGAGATCCAGCTCGGCGAAGGGGCTGACAAGACGAATGCCTGGCGTTCCTTTAAGGTCTCCCGACATGCGCAGCGGCGCAGCGATGCCCAATGTTCTGGCATCGGTGCGGGAAATCTCAACCTGGCTGGTACGGCGAAGGGGGCCGAGCAGGCGCACATTCTTTAGCTGACCTTTAGGGCCAATAAGCGTGACGGTCTGGTCGGCCGCATATTGCCCAGGCTGGAGCAGCGCTTTTTTCTCGCTGATTGGCTGACCAGGGAAAAGCCGGGCATAGTCTTCAGCGCTAAGATGGATATGACGGTTGGAAACACCCAGAGGAATAGGGCGCTCACGCATTTCATCCAGCACTTTGCTGACGGTTGTTTCCAGAAGCTGTTTATCCATTACGCTTTACCTCACTTACCTGAATGCAGGCAGAGTGACCGGGGCTCGCCTTTTTGCCGCTTACAGGCAGGGTCAAGACAGAGATTGCAACTGACCATTCCGGCTTCGGGTTCTGCTTCCGGTACTGACTCTTCTACAACCACGACGTCAGGTTCAGATTCAGGTTCTGTTTCAGGTTCCGGGGCTGGCATGGGCGCGGGCGGAATAACCGTCGCGCGGGAAAGAATCCCCTCCCCAGGCCTGGCGATAACTTTGTGGGCGATCAGCCCCTGCTGCTGATCGGCAAAACTGGCACCGGTGATGATGGCGGACTGCACGGAGGCCACATCACCGGTGATTTTGATCACCGTCCAGCCAGAACCGTTGGTTCTCTCAAGCCCCACCAGCGTGATGGAAGCGGCTTTCGCCATGACATCCGCGCAACTGATGGCTAATGCCAGACCACTAACTTCAAGTAATCCCAGTGATTGCTTCACGCTGTGCTCCTTGGTTGCGGCCGTTTAGGCTGACTTGGGTAAAATGGCCTCAACGTCGCTGTGCGGACGTGGAATAACGTGGCAAGATTTCACCTCGCCCACGGCGCTTGCTGCGGCGCTTCCCGCATCGACTGCCGCTTTAACCGCGCCAACATCACCGCGAACCATAACGGTGACCAGGCCGGAGCCGATTTTTTCATAGCCCACCAGTTGCACGTTGGCGGACTTCACCATGGCGTCAGCGGCTTCGATAGCGCCGACTAACCCTTTTGTTTCAACCAGTCCCAGTGCGTTGTTCATACTGCGATTCTCCTGTTGCTTAGGTATTCAGATCCCGAAAGGGGATCCCTTTGACTAACCTTGCCGCGTTGTTACCAGCACTTCGCCGGGCATGGCTGTCCTGGTGATACATCAGCGTAAAAAGCGGCGCTGATGCGGGTAAATTCTTGTAATGCACAACCAGCTTTTCTTTGTCGCAGGCTATGCCGACGAGTAGCGGAGACCGACGAGCCGCCTGCCAGGCGCAATGGGTCACGTCACCGTCAGTCTGCGTCTGGATAACAAAGGGGATACCTTCTTCTTCAATACCGAGAAGCACCTCTTTCCAGACCGTGATACCGTCATCGATGGTCGAAATAACGATAGCCGGGGTACTGGCGTTACTGTCCATGCGCGAACTCCTTATGCCAGGAGAGAATCAGCCCGGTCGCGACCGCATTTCTCGGGCCTTCTGTGCCGCGAATGTTGCCGCGACCGGCCACCAGGCGATAGTGCGCCAGCGCATCGGTGACGAGTTGCGGGATCTCGAAATCCAGAGACGATCCGCCAACCAGCACGACAAAAGGAATGTCACGAATGTTGCCGGTCGGGCTGACCTGGCGCAGCGCGCGCAGCGCGTTAGTGACGAAAACCCGCTCTTTGGCGCTGCGGCGAATGGCGCGTACTTTTTCCAGCGCTAAATCGCCGGGTAATGGAACCAGTTCATCAGGCTTCACCACACATACGCGGGCAAATACGGCTGGCGGCAGCGGGGTGGGGAAAAACTGGACGCTGCCATCTTCGTGACGCAGATGAAAAAGGCTTTCCACCTTCGCGAGCGGATATTTTTTAATCTCTTCTGCCAGATAGCGGTCATCCAGACCCAGTTCACGGGCAATAATCATCGTGACCATATCGCCAGCCCCTGCGAGGTGGGTGGCAATGATCTCCCCTTTGGGATTGATGATGGAGGCATCTGTCGAACCTGCGCCCAAATCGAGAATCGCCAGCGGACGCGTGGTGCCGGGAGTCGTCAACGCGCCTAAAATCGCCGCTTCAGCCTCAGCACCGCCAACCTGAACGTCAACACTCAGCTTTTGTTTGATTTCACGGGCGATCATCGCCATTTGCAGACGGTCGGATTTCACCATTGAGGCGATGCCTACGGCCTGCTCCAGAGAAAATTCGCCTGCCAGCCCGCCGGTAACGCTCACCGGAACGGAAGTATCGACAGCCAGCAAATCCTGAATGAAGATCTCGTTGCTGGGCTTATTGGTCAGTTCCGCCATGGTCTGGCGTACATGTTCCAGCATGCCGCCAATATTGGTGCCTGCTTCGCCGGTCACGTTGTCCAGCTTGCGGCATTCGCCCACCGCTTTCATGATGGCTTCAGCACCGGCGGCAACATCTACACGGAGCGTGCGTCCCTGAGAAAGCAGTTCCAGATTCCCGGCGGGAATGGCGCGTGCTTTGACATCCCCTGATGGCGTTTTCACGACGACGGCGGAGCGATTGCCAATCAGCGCGCGCGCCATAGGGACGATATTTTTGGTTTCTTCGGCATTAAGGCCGAAAACCGTGGCAATACCGTAAGGGTTAGAGAGCGTTTCAATCACTTTCCCTGGTACGGCAACCTCAATTGCGGCCAGCATGCCCAGCGGAATCCGGTCGATATAGAGCACTTCATCGACGATCGGTAAAGGCTGTTCCAGGCGGTTGCTGACCAGGACGCCGTCATCTTGCTGCAAAATGACGCCGGTGAGTTGATATCCGGCGCGTACGGAGGCGTTAATCATGGTGGCGACATCGGCGAAATCGAACACCGATGACACGACCAGGATATAAGGCGTATCCGCCGGGCGGGTTAATAACTCTTGCGGCGTAATGGTCACTCCCACACCCAGACCGACCCCGCCTGGGGTTTTAGGGTTATGGCCGATCATTGTGGACTCGGTAATGATGGTTTCCGTGATGGTTTCCATCGCGACATCGCCAATGACCGGTGTGGCTTCGTTGATGCGGATAAGCGAAATATCGCTGACATTGATGCCTGCGTTTTTTGCCGCAAGCGTAAGCGCCTCCTGAATACCAAACACATTTCGTAATGTGCCTTTAATTCCGGTGGTTTCCGCCAGCGCGCTGCCGGTAATGGTCAGCGCGCCAGCCTCATCCAGCTGCGCCAGCGCGACTTCTGTTGATGAGTTGCCAATATCAATGCCAGCTATGTATCGCATCGTATTTCCCTAAAATTAATCGTCACCTTTGAGTTTTTTACGCTCGACGTATAACGTTGCCGCTTCACGCACGAAAGCTGCGCAAATCTTCGCCTGATAGCGATTTTCCAGATCGTCTGCGATAGCCATCAGCTCTTCTTTCGTCGAACGGTATGGACGCAGGGCGTTGTAAATTTCAAGGATTCGATCGTCCGGTACGGCGGTCAGTTCCGCTGCGCGCTCAAAGTTCATCGCCAGGCGGTCACGTCCGGCATCTCTGGCGATAGCCGCCTGAATGCGCAGCGTATCCGGCGTGATACGCATATCCTGTGCGGTCACTTTGTCGCTGAGGACGTTTTCCAGCGTGAATTCATCCAGCGTTTTATTGGTGGCGGTTTTTACCCATTCTGGATGTTTATTCGCCAGCGGATAATCCGTCACTTTTGCGGTATGCGTTGATGCGCTTGCTGCGGCCGGAGCAGGTGCGTTGCCCTGCAAGCTGTTCATGCGGCTCAACACGTCCCGAACCATCGATTCAATTGCGTCGGTATTCATGGAGGTATCCTTTGTTAAAGCGCCACGCGCAGTTCCTGCGGGTTTTTGCCCGTCACGACATACTTCGTCTCTTTAATGTGCAGAATGGCGGATTTCGCCTGGTACTTCGGGCGCGCCATTTGGTCATTTAAGGTCGGAACCGGTTGTGGTGACTCACGCTTCGCATAGCGCGCGGCGTTCTTGCCAATCTGACGATACGTTTCCAGCGTCAGCAGCGGCGCCTGAGGGAATAACTCCAGATTGGAGAGCGGCGGTAGCCCTTGCTGATGGATAACGGTAGTGCCTTTTGACTGAATGCCGATTGAAATGCCGGAGCCGCTGAGGCGGTTGCCTTCAACGGCGACGAACGCCACGTCAGAGGATTTAAAGCAGCGGATCACGCGGGCTTTAATGCCTTCTTCTTCAATACCGGCGATCACTTCACGCAGGATATTTTTGTGCGGCAAGCCGACGATATTCACGGTCTGCGACAGGCCAAATGCCGGGCCCACGGCAATGATCACTTCATCCTGCTGCGTACCTTGTCTGGCCTCGCCAATTTCCGTCAGAAAACCGTCGCCTTGCGGCGCTGTGGTTTGCGGCGAAGTTGATGCTGTCGGTGCGCGAAAGGAGACGGGCTTATCGCTGGTTTGCATTTCGGACAGCACGTCTTCGATTATCTGGCGCAGCAGCTTTTCATTAATTTCCATTTTTCACCCCTTAGCCAAGTTCGTTGGGATCGAGTGCGCCAGGGATGTTTTTAATCTCTTCCCAGCGTTCGCCTTGCAGGCGATAACCTGTTGCCGGACCGGCATAATCGTTGACGTCATTCACCGCAGAGAGCACCTGCCCGTCGCCGACGATAATGGCGGAGGTATGCAGATAGTCTCCGGTTAACTTGGCTTTCTGGATGTTGAGCATGTCTTGCGCGACGTCGGTGAAACCACCTTTTGCAAGGGCTTTCACCACTTCCAGACCGTTACGGTTTTTGTTGATGATCTCTTGCGCGAACTTGATGTCTTCGACGATGTTACGTTCAGGCATATCTTTCGAGCCGTGAGCGTAGGTTGCGGCTTCAACCTCTTCATCGGTAATCGGCGGCAGCCCCATTCCGGCAAACACGGCTTGCAGCGCGCGCGCGGCTTTATTACGGATGGCGATAACGTCTTCTTCGCGAACCGGACGCAGACCACCGTCCACTTTCAGGTCACGCTGGATAACGTTGTAGTCGTCGAAGTCCTCCGCATCTTCGTTTGAACCGGCAAACATGTTGTCGTAGTTCGGTACGGCGGAATAACCCGAAGAGATGAAGTCAGTACCCGGCAGGAACTGCATCAGCAGACGCGCGGTACGACGCATATCGGAGTGGGTGAAGGTCTGGTCGTTACTGGAGGCGCATTCCAGATCCAGCGCGGAGCAGATCAGGTTTTCCGCCAGTACGGCGCGAATGCCTGACGGTACGGCGGAAGGAACGCCGATGCAGCTGACAGAACCGTTCTGTAGACCCTGAACGCCTGCGGCTTTGGTGATATAGATACAGCGGGCTTCCAGATAGAGCATTGATTTGCCTTCAGCATAGCCCATCTGTACTTCGGAACCCGACCCCGAGGTAAAGCGCATTTTCAGGCCGCGAGAGGCATAGGAAGAGGCGAGGAAGCCTTTTGACCAGGGGGTATCGTCGCCATCGGTAAAGACCGGTTCAGTACCATAGACGGAAATGGTTTCGGCGTAGCAGGTGTGGCCCAGCATACCGAGCTTCAGTTCGGTGGCTTCTTCCAGTGAACACTGCGTTAATACGCCCGGACGACCGACCTGGGAGCCCACCAGCAGAGCGATAGCATTGAACGGGGCGTAGCGCGCGACCGCAACCGTTGTCTCTTGCTCATCAAACCCACGCCACGCGCCTTCTGCGGCATCGGCAGCAATCTGAACCGGGTTGTCTTTCACGTTGGTGACATGCGCCTGCTGAGAAGGCGTACGGCGGGCGCGCATTTTTTGCATCGCCATCATCATCTCTACCACGTTCATGTGTGAGACGACTTCAACGATTTTTGCTGGCGTCATCGCCGTGGTGAGCGGAACGATGTCGCTGCGTTTGACGTTTGGATCGCACAGCATATTGGCGAGTTTGACCGAGTCCATCGCCATCACTTCTTCCGCGCGCGCCAGGTTAATACCGTAACGGGCGATAAAGTGGTCGATCAGGTCAAATTCGCTGGCGGCTTTGCCGTCCAGCTCGGTGACCGCGCCGTTAACGATTTTAATCGACGGTTTGGGGTCGTTCGGGCTTTCCATCGCAATGAAGCCTTCTTCGATCCATTCCTTAACGAAGCCGTCCTGATTCACAGGGCGTTTCGCCAGTGCTTCAAATCTTTTCGATCTCATGAATCAGCCTCACGGATATCAGATATAGGACGGACGATCGTTTTTCGGCGTCGCGCCGAGAGTGGACAGAACGGTTTTGCCGATTTCACGGGCTGAAATAACCGCCTGACGCACCGCGCCGGAATCCCCGGAAATCACCAGAATGGCTTCGTTACTGAAGCTGGTGCCGTGTGCCGGAGAGCTGTAAGCCACGACCTCAACATTGGCGGATTTCAGCGCGGTATCCGCCATCAGCACGCCAACGGAGGCGGGGGCGCCGACAATCACGCCGCAGGCGCGGCCAATTGGCGCGCCAAAGGCTTTTTCAAGCGCATAGCTGGCGCGGGCGGTGTATTGCAGCTCGATATGCCCGGCTTCATTGGCGTATACGTCGCCGAACGTCCGGTCGAGTTCTTTCAGCGCAACTTCAATGCCGCGCTTCACGTCCGAAACATCGTTGCCGCCTAAAATAATCAGCGAGCCGTGGCCTGCGCCGCCTTTGGTATCGCGGGGAAGCTCAATGCTGACCACTTCGGTATTGGTCGCTTTTACTGCTTCATCGGCGGCCATAATGTGCGGGCCTGCGCCAGTTCGCGCGCCAAGGATTCCGATGGAGCGGTAGCGCTTTTCCAGCTTCATCGCTTCCAGTAAGGCACTGTCCACATTTGCGATCACCAGACCGACGGTGTCGCCAATCGCGGTGCCGACAAATTCCGTTAAACTGCAACTTTTCTCTGCCATAGCCGTCTCTCGTATTGGGTGGGTTTCTTCAGGAATGGCCGTTTGTTCTGGCGTTGCCACACGGGCAATCACCTGCGCCATGATCTGTTCCACCAGTTCATTGCTGCTCATTGGCTAATTCCCTTCGGTAAGATTTTTTCTACATCGGTATGAGGGCGTGGAATAACGTGTACGGCTTTCACTTCTCCCACGTTGCGTGCGGCAGCGGCGCCCGCATCGGTTGCCGCTTTTACTGCGCCAACGTCACCGCGAACGATGACCGTTACCAGCCCGGAGCCAATTTTTTCGTAGCCGACTAACATCACATTGGCTGACTTCACCATTGCGTCTGCGGCCTCTATGGCTGCGGTTAAGCCTTTGGTTTCTACCATTCCTAATGCTTCTTGTTGCATAAAGACCTCGCCTGGGTTGTCCCGATGTTGATGACTATAAAAAGAAGCGAGGAAAAAGAATGGCTGACTTTAAAAAGAGAATGAAAAAATAATGGGTTCTCAATAGCACTAAATTGCTGTGATTTTTTATAACTCACTGAATTTAAAGGTTTAATGTGCTGTTTTTGATATGATTATTTCGTTTTCGCTATTCCATTTTTACATTTTGCAGGATGACAAAATAAATAAGTTTTGCTACGCGAAAAATGGAATTGTGATATTTGTTTGAAAACGAATATCTGGTGATCGCAATTTTTTATTATTCCTAATCTGGCATTTTATTCGTTAGAGTACGCTCCATTATTGCCCTGGAGAATAAACAGAGAGCAATATTTTGCTATAGCAACACGATTTTTCGGGGCAGGTTAACGGCAGATTGCCAACAATTTACAGGTGCCGCTTTTTATAGTGATGCTCGTTGTACTCTACTGCCAGTACGGCGTTGTGCTGGTAAAGACACGAACTCTGCTTAGAAGGTGTCACAATGAACGATTCACTAAAAGCACAATGTATTGCCGAGTTTTTGGGCACCGGGCTGTTTTTGTTCTTTGGTATCGGTTGCCTGAGTGCATTAAAAGTTGCGGGTGCGAGTCTGGGGCTATGGGAGATCTGCATCATTTGGGGGCTTGGGATCTCGCTTGCCGTTTATCTCACGGCCGGGATATCGGGCGCGCACCTGAACCCGGCGATTACCATTGCGCTGTGGTTGTTTGCCTGTTTCCCAGGGCGAAAGGTCTTGCCTTATTCTATCGCTCAGGTTGCCGGAGCGTTCGGCGGCGCGCTGTTGGCCTATCTGCTCTACGGTAGCTTATTTACCGAGTTTGAAGCGGCGAACCATATGGTGCGCGGCAGCGTGGAGAGTCTGCAACTTGCCAGTATTTTCAGTACCTACCCGGCAGCCGCGCTGAGCGTATGGCAGGCGGCGCTGGTCGAAGTGGTCATTACCTCGATTCTGATGGGGATGATCATGGCGCTGACCGATGATGGCAATGGGGTTCCTAAAGGGCCGCTGGCGCCTTTGCTTATCGGTATTTTGGTTGCCGTTATCGGGGCGTCTACCGGGCCGCTTACGGGGTTTGCGATGAATCCGGCGCGTGATTTTGGTCCAAAATTATTCGCGTGGTTTGCCGGTTGGGGAGACATTGCCATGACCGGGGGGCGCGATATTCCTTATTTTATTGTGCCGATTATTGCGCCGATTGTCGGAGCTTGCGCCGGAGCTGCGGTTTATCGTTACCTGATTGGTAAAAATTTACCGTGCAATACCTGTAAGCTGGAGGAAAATGGACGTTAACACGACGGGACGTATGTATTTTTGAAACACGTAAAATCATTTCGTGATCTGGTTTCACGAACTGGTCAAAACGTCTCCCACGGATGGGAGACTTTTGTTATTGTCCCTTATACTTTTTTATCACTAATACAGTATGGTGATGATGAAAGGTAAATGTGAAATAAATGTTCTATTTGCAACAATAAATTAACTGAGGGGTTTTATCATGATTTCTGCGAGTGCCCTGAACTCAGAACTCATTAATAAAATCGCACAGGATTTTGCACAAGCCACCAGTCTGGCGGTCGTGGTTGTCAATATTCACGGTGATGAAATTTCTGAGTTATTCAATTTCACGCCTTTTTGTCAGCTAATGCGTCAACATCCTCAACACAGTATTCGTTGCCGTATGAGCGATCGCTGCGGGGGGCTGGAAGCGTCAAAATCAGATCAGCCCTGTATTTATCGTTGCCATGCCGGGCTAACCGATTTCTCCATTCCTTTGGTGATTGCCGGTCATCTGGTGGGGTTTGTGTTATGTGGTCAGGTACGTTTAAGCGATGATGTCGGACTGGTTGATATTCTTAATGTCGATGATCGCTGGCAGGCCGATCCTGAACTGTTGAATGAGTTCCGAAACGTCCCCGAAATGGACTACGCGCGGGTGATAGCCTCTGCGGATCTGCTGAAGCTGATTGTGGAAAATTGCCTTAAAAAACAACTTAATTTTGTTGTTATCAAAGACAATCCGCCGCAAGCGGAACCTGCTCGTTCGCAACGTGGGCCCAATCCCCACGACAGCAAAATGAAGAAAGCGTTACGCTACATTGACGCGCATTTATCGGACGATCTTCGCCTTGAGGATGTCGCTTCTCACGTCTACCTCAGCCCGTACTACTTTAGTAAGTTATTCAAGAAATATCAGGGAATCGGTTTTAATGCCTGGGTAAACCAACAGCGCATGGCCAGCGCCAGAGAGCTGCTTTGTCACAGTGACTGGAGTATCGCCAGCATTGCACGTAATTTAGGCTTTTCTCAAACCAGTTATTTTTGCAAAGTGTTCCGTCAGACCTATCAGATCACGCCACAGGCTTTCCGTCAGCAAATAAATGATAATTCGTCCGCCGAGTCCGCATAAATAGCAATATTTTGCTATTGCCGATTTTTGATATCGTATTGTATGTCAGTCATTATAAAATGAAAAAAACTATAGCAGAGCAATAAATTGTCATAGCGCAACAAAATAATGTTATCTGAAGGATAAACTGAGCCAGTTTTTATTTTTGTGATGAGATACAGTGTCATTATGAATAGGTTTCATTATTCTTTTGCGCAGTGTTTCATTCAAAACAGGCGTCATTACACCATTGCGTTGGCATAATGGCGCGTAACAGGTAATTAAAATTTAATTGTCGTTATGAGCGAGAAAGTGATGCTCATAACATCAACCGACAGGTTTGGCACATTTGTGTCAGGGAAGGGGGTGAGAATCCCCCGCAGCCCCCGCTGCTGTGATGCTGACGACCCCGTAAGACCACTGATCGCAAGATTGGGAAGGACGGGCGAGGAGGACGCTAAGCCAGAAGACCTGCCTGTCGGTATTTACCAACAACTTCGGTGGGAAGTGGGTTGCTCAGTAGCGTACAGTCGAAAGACTGGGGTAATACGTAGCTAAACAATACCTCTACCACCCTGAACAGGATCAGGGTATGGCGGCAAAGCTTCACGCATTTATTCTCGCAGGAACCGGAAGCGGCTGTGGTAAAACCACCGTCACGCTTGGTCTGCTGAGTCTGCTGAAAAGACGTGGAATGCGTGTTCAGCCATGCAAAGTCGGCCCTGATTATCTCGATACCGGCTGGCATACGGCAGTATGCGGCAGTGCGTCCCGTAACCTCGACAGCTTTATGCTCCCGGAGCCCGTGCTTAACGCGCTGTTTTGTGAACACATGCAGCAGGCGGACGTCGCGGTGATCGAAGGCGTGATGGGACTCTATGACGGCTATGGCACCGACCCGAACTACTGTAGTACGGCGGCGATGGCGAAACAGCTGGGCTGCCCCGTGATTTTGCTGGTGGACGGTAAAGCCGTTTCTACCTCCATTGCCGCGACGGTAATGGGATTTCAGCACTTTGATCCTGACCTCAATATCGCTGGCGTGATTGTTAATCGCGTTAATAGCGAAACTCACTACCAACTCCTGAAAACGGCGATTGAACGCTATTGTTCGCTACCGGTGCTTGGCTATGTTCCCGGAGTGGAAGGCGTGGCGTTGCCGGAGCGTCATCTGGGGCTGATTACCGCGCGTGAGTCCGTCGTTAATCAACAGCCGTGGCAGGATTTTGCCGATACGCTTGAACGAACGCTGGACATTGATGCGCTTCTTTCCCTGAGTCAGCTAACCGCGCTGCCTGCTGGCGAGTGGCCGGCGTTACCCGACCCGCAGGCGGGAAAAGGACTTACCGTTGCCATCGCGGATGACGAAGCGTTTAACTTTTACTATCCCGATAACATCAAACTGCTGGAACGTACTGGCGTAACGATGACGCGTTTCAGTCCACTGCATGACAGCACGCTGCCGGAATGCCAGATGATCTGGCTGGGAGGCGGATACCCCGAGCTACACGCTACCGCGCTGGCGGCGAACACCCCAATGCTGGCGCAAATGCGCGCCGCCCATCAGCGCGGCGTGGCGATTTACGCAGAGTGCGGCGGGCTGATGTACCTCGGCAGTACCCTGGAGGACGCCAGTGGAGAGATTCATCGGATGGTGGATGTGATTCCGGGGCACAGCAAAATGGGGAAACGGTTGACCCGCTTTGGCTACTGCGAAGCGCAGGCCAGAGAGCAAACGCTGCTGGCGGCGGCAGGCGAAGTGCTGCGTGGACATGAGTTCCACTATTCTGATTTTCTCCCGGAAAACCCGGCGGTGATGGCGTGCCGTAAAGTCCGCGATGGTAAGACATTGCAGGAATGGTCTGGCGGCTGGCAGGTGGGAAATACCTTTGCAAGCTACCTTCACGTTCATTTCGCACAACGCCCTGCAATGCTGAACCACTGGCTGGCGGCAGGAAGGGAGGCGCTATGACCGTGCTTGCGTGGTGTATCGCCTGGCTTCTGGATTTCGTTATTGGCGATCCGCAGAACTGGCCGCATCCGGTACGCTGGATTGGCAATTTAATTTCAGCAACTCAACGTGTTGTACGGCGTTACTGCCATAGCGACAGATCGCTGCGCATTGGCGGAGCGGTGATGTGGCTGGTGGTGGTCGGCGTGACGTGGGCGGTTTCCTGGGGCGTGCTGGCGCTGGCGAGCGCGATCCATCCCTGGTTTGGCTGGCTGGTAGAGATCTGGATGATTTTTACCGTGCTGGCTGGCCGCTGTCTTGCGAATGCTGCCCGCGATGTTGAACGCCCGCTGCGGGCGGGCGATTTAGCTGAAAGCCGCGAGAAGCTGTCATGGATTGTCGGACGGGATACCTCACAGTTACAGCCTGAACAGGTTAATCGTGCCGTGGTGGAAACGGTCGCCGAGAACACCGTAGACGGCATCATCGCCCCGCTTTTTTTCCTCTTTTTGGGCGGCGCGCCGCTGGCAATGGCGTACAAAGCCGTAAATACCCTCGATTCAATGGTTGGCTATAAACACGAAAAATATCGCGCCATTGGTATGGTCAGCGCCCGTCTGGATGATATTGCGAACGTTATCCCGGCGCGTCTGAGCTGGCTGCTGCTGAGCATTGCCGCGGCGTTGTGTCGTTACGACGGCTATCGCGCCCTGCATATCGGCTGGCGGGATCGCTACAACCACAGCAGTCCTAACTGCGCGTGGTCAGAAGCCTCTGTTGCCGGTGCGCTGGGTATTCGTCTTGGCGGCCCGAATGACTACTTTGGCGAGCGTGTTGAAAAACCCTGGATAGGCGACGCGCAGCGCGGCATTTCAGTAGATGACATTTCCCGAACGATTCGATTGATGTGGGTAGCCTCGACCCTGGCACTGGCGCTGTTTATCGCCGTACGGTGCCTGCTGGTTGGCGCAGCCTGAGGATAACAGACGATGCAATATATTCAGCAGCCCCAGGCGATTGAGGCCAAAAGTTTCGACATCATTGGCGAGATCATTCGCGAGACACGCCCGGAGTATCAGTTTGCCAGCCCGCTTCACGAAGCGATCATCAAGCGGGTGATTCACACCACCGCCGACTTTGACTGGCTGGATATTCTCTGGTTTTCCGATGACGCGCTGGAGCGACTCTGCGCGGCGCTGAGTCGCCCATCCATTATCTATACCGATACCACAATGGCGCTTTCCGGCATCAATAAAACATTGCTGGCGACGTTTGGCGGTGAATGCCGTTGCTATATCAGCGATCCGCGAGTCGTGGCGGAAGCAAAAGCGCAGGGAATTACCCGATCAATGGCGGCGGTGGATATCGCCGTGACGGAAGAGAGTGAAAAGGTGTTTGTGTTCGGCAATGCGCCGACGGCGCTGTTCCGGTTGCTTGAGCATGACGTTGCCGTGAGCGGCGTGGTAGGCGTACCGGTCGGGTTTGTCGGGGCGGCGGAGTCTAAAGATGCGCTGACGAAAAGCGCGTTGCCAGCTATCGCAGCGCTGGGGCGCAAAGGAGGAAGCAACGTCGCCGCCGCGATCGTAAACGCCATGCTCTATTACTTGCAGGGGGCGCGATGAGCGATCAATCCTTCGACGCGCCTGTCTGGCACAACGGCAAAGCGTTGCGAAAAGGGTATACCACCGGATCGTGCGCGACCGCTGCGGCAAAAGTCGCTGCGTTGATGGTGTTACGCCAGCATCTGATTCATCAGGTCTCCATCGTTACGCCGTCCGGGGTGACATTGTGCCTGAACGTCGAGTCGCCGCACATTGAAGGGCGGCAGGCGATTGCCGCGATCCGTAAGGACGGCGGCGATGATGTCGATGCCACGCACGGAATGCTGATTTTTGCCCGCGTAACGCTGAACGATAGCGGCGAGATTACGTTGCAGGGCGGAGAAGGCGTGGGAACCGTGACGCGTAAGGGAATTGGACTGCCGGTGGGCAGCGCGGCGATTAATCGTACTCCGCGCCATACCATTGAGTCTGTAGTACGCGAAGCGATAGGCCCGGCGCGGGGAGCGGATATTGAAATTTTTGCCCCGGAGGGGGAAGAACGGGCGCAGAAAACCTATAACGCGCGCCTCGGTATTCTGGGCGGTATTTCGATCATTGGAACCACCGGCATTGTCACTCCGATGTCGGAGGAGAGCTGGAAACGCTCGCTGTCGCTGGAGCTGGAAATCAAACGCGCCGCCGGTCTGGAACGCGTTGTGCTGGTGCCGGGAAACCACGGCGAGCGCTTTGTGCGCGAACAGATGGGTATCGACACGCAGGTTGTCGTCACCATGAGCAATTTTGTCGGTTACATGATTGAAGAAGCGGTACGTCTGGGATACCGCCATATCGTGTTGATCGGCCATCCCGGTAAGTTGATTAAAATAGCCGCGGGAATTTTCCACACTCACAGCCACATCGCAGATGCCCGCATGGAAACCCTGGTGGCGCATCTGGCGCTGCTTGGCGCGCCGCTTGAGTTACTGACTCGGGTCAGCGACTGCGACACCACCGAAGCGGCAATGGAGCACATTGAAGCATACGGTTTTCAACATATTTACAACCATCTTGCGCAACGCATCTGTATGCGCGTGATGCAGATGCTGCGCTTCACGAAAACGCCACCTACCTGCGACGCCATCATGTTCTCTTTTGATAACCAGATCCTCGGTAGCAATCGTCCGATCGAAGAGATTGTGGAGGAAATGCAATGCTAACGGTAGTGGGCATGGGGCCGGCAGGGCTGCATTTGATGACGCCAGCGGCACGCGAGGCCGTGGCGGATGCCGATGTGCTGGTGGGGGGAAAGCGTCATTTATTGCAGTTTCCTGCGTTCACCGGCGAACAGTTTGTTCTGGGCGCCAATATTGCGGAATTGCTCAACTGGATTGCCGGGCAGCAGGACAAACGCATCGTGGTGCTGGCGTCCGGCGATCCGCTGTTTTACGGCATCGGGACGCGCATGGTGGCCCATTTTGGCATTGAGCGGGTGCGCATTATTCCCGGTATCAGCGCAGTGCAATATCTGTGCGCGCAATCGGGTATCGATATGAACGATATGTGGCTGACCAGCAGCCACGGTCGCAGCGTCTGTTTTGATGAGCTGGCGCGTCATCGCAAGGTCGCGATGGTGACGGATGCCCGCTGCGGGCCGCGAGAAATTGCGACGCAGTTAATGGCGCGCGACAAGGGGCATCGCTGGATGGTGATAGGCGAAAACCTGGCAATGGAAAACGAGCGGATTCACTGGCTGCGCGTCAGTGAAGTCAATGCCGACTATGACATGAACGCAGTGGTGATCCTTGATGAAAGATGAGCTTTTTCTACGTGGCGAGAACGTGCCGATGACCAAAGAAGCGGTTCGCGCGCTCGCGCTGTCAAAACTTGATTTGCACCGTGCCAGCCATCTGATTGACGTAGGCGCCGGGACCGGGAGTGTGTCGATAGAGGCGGCGTTACAGCACCCTTCGCTGCACGTTACGGCGATTGAACGTAACCCGGCAGCCCTGCGGTTGCTGGATGAAAACCGCCAGCATTTTGCCTGCGGCAATATCGACATTCTGCCGGGTGAAGCGCCGATGACGATGACTGAAAAAGCGGATGCGGTGTTTATGGGCGGGAGCGGCGGCCATCTGACGACGCTGATTGACTGGGCTATGCGGCAATTGCATCCCGGCGGCCGTCTGGTGATGACCTTTATCCTTCAGGAAAACCTGAATACTGCGCTGGAATATCTGACACAGATTGGCATCCATGAGGTGGATTGCCTGCAAGTGCAGGTGTCGTCACTCACTCCCCTCGGCAATGGCCACTATTTCAAACCGAATAATCCTGTTTTTGTTATCGCCTGTCAGAAGGAAGAGAACCATGTCTGAGACATTTGATCCCCGCTGTGTATGGTTTGTCGGCGCAGGTCCGGGCGATCGTGAACTGATCACGCTCAAAGGTTATCGCCTGTTGCAACAGGCGCAGGTCGTTATTTATGCCGGATCGCTGATTAATACTGAACTGCTGGACTATTGCCCGCCAGGCGCTGAGTGCCACGACAGCGCCGAACTGCATCTGGAGCAAATTCTGGATCTGATGGAAGCGGGCGTGAAGGCCGGAAAAACGGTCGTACGCCTGCAAACGGGCGATGTGTCGCTGTACGGCTCCGTGCGTGAGCAGGGCGAAGAACTTACCCGGCGCGGCATCGACTGGCAGGTGGTGCCGGGCGTCAGCGCGTTTCTCGGCGCTGCTGCGGAGCTGGGGGTGGAGTATACCGTCCCGGAAGTTTCGCAAAGCCTCATCATTACCCGCCTGGAAGGGCGTACTCCGGTGCCGGAACGTGAACAGCTGGAGTCCTTCGCCAGCCACCAGACGTCAATGGCGATTTATCTCTCCGTGCAGCGTATTCACCGGGTTGCCGAGCGGCTGATTGAAGGTGGCTATCCGACCACCACGCCAGTGGCGGTTATCTACAAAGCGACCTGGCCGGAAAGCCAGACCGTGCGCGGCACGCTGGCGGATATCGGTGACAAAGTACGTGAGGCGGGTATCCGTAAAACGGCGCTCATTCTGGTCGGGAATTTCCTGGGGGATGAGTATCACTACTCAAAACTCTATGCGGCGGACTTTAGCCATGAATACCGTAAAGCCTGAATCTATAGCCCTGTTTTGTCTGACGCCCGGCGGCGTACAGCTTGCGAAGCGGCTGGCGGCGATGCTGCCGTTAACCTGCTTTACCAGTGAGAAACTGCTGGAAGACGGGTTTATGCCCTTCGAAGGCGGATTTGCACAATCGGCCCGCGATGCGTTTGCTAACTATTCGGCGCTGATTTTTATCGGTGCGACCGGCATCGCGGTACGCGTGCTGGCACCGCTGGTAAACGACAAATTCAGCGACCCGGCGGTGGTGGTGATCGATGAACGGGGCCAGCATGTGATCAGCCTGCTCTCTGGTCATGCGGGGGGCGCCAATGCGCTGACCCGCTATCTGGCGGGCATGCTCGGCGCCGATCCGGTTATCACGACGGCGACTGACGTTAACGATATGGCGGCGCTTGATACGCTGGCATTTCAGCTCAATGCCCGGATGACCGACTTCCGCTCGGCGGTAAAAATCGTCAACCAGATGCTGGTCAGCCACCAGCGCGTCGGGCTGTGGTGGGATGAGGAACTGGCAGACGATGTCAGTCACTGCGATCGACGCGGGTTCATCACCGTGACCGACCTGCATCAACTTCCCGAGCTTGATGCGCTGGTTTGCATCACTTTGCGCAATGAATTGCCAGAAATACCCGTTCGGCACTGGAAACTGGTGCCGCAGCGGGTGGTCGCCGGAATCGGCTGTCGCCGCGATACGCCGTTCCCGCTGCTGGCAGCGCTGCTGGCGCGACAGCTGGAGGCGCAGAAATTTGATCCGCTGGCGTTGAAAGCGATTGGCAGCGTCTCGCTCAAAAAAGATGAGCAAGGATTAATCCAGCTTGCCTCCTGCTGTCGCGTTCCCTTTGAAACCTTTACCGCTGACGCGTTGCGTGAGCATGAACATCGCTTCCCGGCCTCCAGATTTGTGCGGCAAACCGTCGGTGTGGGCAGCGTATCCGGCCCGGCGGCCTGGCTGTTAAGTCACGGAAAACTGTCTGGCGAAACCCTGCGCGAACAGGGCGTCACTATTACTTTGGGAGTTTCACACTGATGTTAAGCGTAATTGGAATTGGCCCTGGCTCGCAGGCAATGATGACGATGGAAGCCGTAGAAGCCTTACAGGCGGCGGAAATTGTCGTTGGCTATAAAACGTACACCCATCTGGTAAAAGCCTTTACCGGCGACAAGCAGGTGATCAAAACCGGAATGTGCAAAGAGATCGAACGCTGTCAGGCGGCGATTGAACTGGCGCAGGCCGGACACAATGTGGCGCTGATCAGCAGCGGCGATGCGGGGATTTATGGCATGGCGGGGCTGGTGCTGGAACTGGTCAGCAAACAGAAGCTGGATGTTGAAGTGCGGCTGATCCCCGGCATGACCGCCAGTATCGCGGCGGCCTCCCTGCTGGGCGCGCCGTTGATGCACGATTTCTGTCATATCAGCCTGAGCGATCTCCTGACGCCGTGGCCGGTCATCGAAAAACGGATTATCGCCGCCGGAGAAGCAGACTTCGTGATCTGTTTCTATAACCCGCGCAGCCGTGGCCGTGAAGGTCATCTGGCGCGTGCTTTTGAACTGCTGTCCGCCAGCAAAAACGCGCAAACGCCGGTTGGCGTGGTGAAGTCGGCCGGGCGTAAAAAGCAGGAAAAATGGCTGACCACGCTCGGCGATATGGATTTTGAGCCTGTCGATATGACCAGCCTGGTGATTGTCGGCAACAAAGCCACTTACGTACAGGATGGTCTGATGATCACGCCGCGAGGTTACGTACTGTGAGTTACGGCGACGTGCTGGTTATGGGCGGCACCAGCGATGCCCGGATGCTGTGTCAGCAACTGGATGCGGCAAAGGTGGCATACACCCTGTCGGTTGCCACGCCGACAGGAAAGCAGCTGGCTGGCGACATTAAAGGTCAGATCCGCTGCGGGCGCCTGGAGCCAGAGGAGATGGTGGCCTGGCTGAAAGCGCACCGCACGCGTTGGGTCATTGATGCGTCGCACCCGTATGCCGAGGTCGTCAGCCGCAACATTATGCACGCCTGTGAACGCGCGGGGGTGTTGCTGAGCCGCTACCAGCGCCCGGAACAGCTCAGCGAGCTTACGCACCCGCTGTTGCACCATGTCCACACGATTGCTGAGGCCTGCGATGTGGCGCAGCGCTTTGGCGAACGCGTTCTGTTAACGACCGGAAGTAAAGATCTGGCGACCTGGCGAGCCGGGTTGCCGCACAAAAAACTGCTGGCCCGCGTCTTACCTGTTCCTGAGGTCATTCAGCAATGTGCCGACCTGGGATTTGGCGTTGGTGAGATTTTTGCCCTGTGCGGGCCGTTCAGCGCTGAATTTAACGCGGCGTTTTATCGTCAGTGCCAGGCCGATGTCGTGGTGACAAAAGCATCGGGGGCGGAGGGCGGTTATCAGGAAAAAGTTCAACCCTGTCTGGATGCCGGTATCCCCTGCATCGTGATTACCCGCCCGGCAACGCTTGTAACGGGTGATGAGTTACTGGAAAGTCAGGCCGCATTTGCGCAGCGTTTGGCGCGCTGGCTGGCCGCTGCTTAAGGAGTAAGAGATGAAAAAAGCGCTTCTGGTGGTGAGTTTTGGCACCAGCTATCACGACACCTGTGAGAAGAACATTGTGGCCTGCGAACGCGATCTGGCAGCCAGCTGCCCGGATCGCGATCTGTTTCGCGCGTTCACCTCCGGGATGATTATCCGCAAGCTCAAACAGCGTGACGGCATTGAAATCGATACGCCGCTTCAGGCATTGCAGAAGCTTGCTGAACAGGGGTATCAGGATGTGGCGATTCAGTCCCTGCACATTATTAACGGCGACGAATACGAAAAAATTGTGCGTGAAGTTCAGACTCTGCGCCCGTTATTTACCCGTCTTACGCTCGGCGTGCCGCTGTTGAGCAGCCATGCCGATTACGCGCAGCTGATGCAGGCTTTACAGCAGCAGATGCCGACGCTTGGCGCGACGGAGAAAGTGGTGTTTATGGGGCACGGCGCCAGCCACCACGCGTTTGCGGCCTATGCGTGTCTGGACCATATGATGACGGCGCAGCGTTTTCCGGCGCGTGTGGGAGCGGTTGAGAGTTACCCGGAGGTGGATATTCTCATCGGGAGCTTACGTCAGGAAGGCGTAACGGCGGTGCATCTGATGCCGCTGATGCTTGTCGCCGGCGATCATGCCATCAACGATATGGCTTCCGATGAAGAGGACTCCTGGAAAACGCAGTTCAACGCCGCAGGCATCCCGGCGACGCCGTGGCTGAGCGGTCTGGGGGAGAATCCGGCGGTACGCGCCATGTTCGTGGCGCATCTGCAACAGGCGCTGAATACGGCCATGGAGGAAGCGGCATGAGTGGAAAACTGTATGCGTTAAGCACCGGGCCGGGCGCAGCCGATCTGATCACCGTGCGCGCGGCGCGAATACTTGGCTCGCTCGATATCCTCTACGCTCCGGCAGGGCGCAAAGGCGGCGACAGTCTGGCGCTCTCTATTGTGCGTGAGTATCTGGGGGAGCAGACGGAAGTCCGCTGCTGCCACTTTCCGATGAGCGCCGACAGCGCGGAAAAAGAAGCCGTCTGGAATGAGGTAGCCGCAGCGCTGGTTCAGGAAGTGGAGGCGGGTAAACAGGTGGGGTTCATCACCCTCGGCGATGCCATGCTGTTCAGCACCTGGGTCTTTTTACTCCAGCGGATCGGCAACCCGGCATGGCTGGAAATCGTTCCTGGCGTCACCTCGTTTGCCGCCATTGCCGCCCGCGCGAAAACGCCGCTGGCGATGGAACAACAATCGCTGGCGGTGATCTCCTGCACCGCGGCGGAAGAGACAATTCAGCAGGCGTTAAGACAGCATGACAGTCTGGTGCTGATGAAGGTCTACGGTCGCTTCGCGCGCATTAAAGCATTGCTGCAACAGGAAGGTTTGCTGGAGTGCGCCCTGATGATGGCAGAAGCCACGCTGCCCGGTGAGCAGTGCTGGCGTCACCTGAATGAGGTCAGCGACGAGCAGCCGCTGCCCTATTTTTCGACCATTCTGGTCAACAAACAGTGGGAGTATGCAGAATGAAACTTGAACAACAGCTAAAACAGCTGTCTTTCAGCGGGTTAGCTGCGGCGTTATTGCTGATGGTTGTCCCGGAGCAGGCGTTCGCCATGCATATCATGGAGGGATTTCTGCCGCCGATGTGGGCGTTGGCCTGGTGGGTGCTGTTTTTACCGTGCCTGTGGTACGGACTGGTGCGCCTGCGCCGTATCGTGCAGGAAGATAACAACCAGAAGGTGCTGCTGGCATTGTGCGGGGCGTTTATCTTCGTGCTGTCGGCGCTGAAAATTCCTTCTGTTACAGGTAGTTGCTCGCACCCGACAGGGGTAGGGCTTGCGGTGATTTTATTTGGCCCAGGCGTTGTGGCGATCCTCGGGGCGATTGTGCTGCTGTTTCAGGCGCTGCTGCTGGCGCATGGCGGCCTGACCACGCTGGGTGCGAACGGGATGTCGATGGCGGTTATCGGCCCCGTTGTCGGGTATCTGGTATGGCAAATGGCCTGCCGCGCCGGGCTGCGCCGCGATGTCGGCGTCTTTCTTTGCGCCATGCTGGCGGATCTGGTGACGTACTTCGTGACGTCGGTGCAGCTTGGGGTGGCGTTCCCGGACCCGCAGGCTGGGGCAATGGGTTCAGTGATTAAATTTATGGGGATTTTCTGCCTGACGCAGATCCCCATTGCGATCGCGGAGGGGCTGCTGACCGTCATGATTTACGACCAGTTGACCAAACGCCGGTTGATTACCGCACAAGGACATTAAGATGAAAAAGACGCTGATATTGTTAGCTATGGTGATTGCCCTGGTGATCCTGCCGTTTTTTATCGATCATGGCGGTGAGTTCGGTGGCTCTGACGGCGAAGCGGAAAGCCAGATCCAGGTGGTGGCGCCGCACTATGAACCGTGGTTCCAGCCATTGTATGAACCGGCCAGCGGTGAAATTGAAAGCCTGCTGTTTACGCTGCAAGGTTCGCTTGGCGCGGCGGTGATTTTCTATATTCTCGGTTACAGCAAAGGCAGACAGCGCCGTGATGACCGGGCTTGATCGACTCAGCTACCAGAGCCGCTGGCTTCATGTTACGCCGGTGCGTAAGTTTTTGCTCTGGTTGCTGATGATGATTCTGGCCTTTACCCTGCCTCCTTTGGGGCAGGGTATTGAACTGGCGCTCATCGCCGGGCTGAGCTGCTGGCTGCTGCGGATTTCGTTCTGGCGCTGGTGTCGCTGGATGGCGATACCGTTTGGCTTTTTAAGCGTGGGCGTGATGACGATTTTATTCAGCGTGAGCCGCGATCCTCACTCGTTACTGGCAAGCGTTCCGGTTGGCGATTACTGGCTGGGGGTGACTTCGTCAGGGTTGAATACCGCCAATGAAACCTTCTGGCGCAGCCTAAGCGCGCTGGCGGCGACGTTCTGGCTGGTGTTGAATCTGCCGTTTCCGCAACTGATTATTTTGCTTAAGCGCGCGCATGTGCCACGGCTGCTGACCGAGCAGATCCTGCTGACATGGCGCTTTATTTTTATCCTGTTAGACGAAGCGCTGGCCATTCATCGCGCGCAAACGCTGCGTTTTGGCTATCGTAGTTTGCCGAAAGGCTATCGTTCTCTGGCAATGCTGGTGGGTTTGCTGTTTACGCGTGTGCTTATCCGCTATCAGCAAATGACCACCGTGCTTGATATCAAACTGTATCAGGGTGATTTTCACCTGTAAGGATTCGTATGCTTGCCACCTCCGGTCTCTGGTTTCGCTATCAGGATGAGCAGGTGCTCAAGGGGCTAACGCTGGATTTCTCCCCCCATGCGGTTACCGGGCTGGTGGGCGCGAACGGCTGCGGAAAATCGACGCTATTTATGAACCTGAGCGGTTTACTGCGCCCGCAAAAAGGCGAGGTTTTGTGGCAGGGAAAAGCGCTGGATTACAGTAAGCGCGGGCTGCTGGCGCTGCGCCAACAGGTGGCAACCGTTTTTCAGGACCCCGATCAACAAATTTTTTATACCGATATCGACAGCGATATCGCTTTTAGTCTGCGAAATCTAGGTGTGGCTGAGGATGAGATTGCCCGCCGCGTGGACGATGCGTTGACCCTGGTTGATGCGCAGCATTTCCGTCATCAGCCGATCCAGTGTTTAAGTCACGGGCAAAAAAAACGCGTGGCGATTGCGGGCGCGATGGTGTTGCAGGCCCGCTACCTGCTGCTGGATGAACCCACTGCCGGGCTTGATCCTGCCGGGCGCACGCAGATGATTGCGATCATCAAGCGGATTGTGGCGCAGGGGAATCATGTGGTTATTTCCAGCCATGATATTGATCTCATTTATGAAGTCAGCGATGCCGTTTACGTGCTGCGCCGTGGCGAGGTACTGGCATACGGTGAACCGGGGGAGGTGTTTGCACGCACTGAACTGATCGAACAAGCCGGGCTGACGCAACCGTGGCTGGTCAAACTGCATGCGCAACTGGGGTTGCCGCTGTGTAAAACGGAAGAAGAATTTTTTGGGCGTATGCGAGAGAACGCGCTGAAGGAGGCGTCATGACGCAGGCAGTAATGTTGCAGGGAACGGCATCAGATGTAGGTAAAAGTGTGCTGGTGGCGGGGCTGTGCCGCATCTTTTATCAGGATGGCCTGCGCACGGCGCCATTTAAGTCACAGAATATGGCGCTGAATTCCGGCATCACGCCGGACGGCAAAGAGATGGGACGCGCGCAGATTTTCCAGGCGGAAGCGGCGGGGATTTCGCCGGATGTGCGGATGAATCCGGTCCTGCTGAAACCGACCAGCGATCGGAAAGCGCAGGTGGTGTTGATGGGCAAAGTCGCCACCGATATGGACGCGGTTAGCTACCATGAATATAAGCCGCGTCTGCGTGAGCAGATCCTCACGGTTTACAATAGCCTGGCGCAAGAATATGACGTTCTGGTGCTGGAGGGCGCCGGTAGCCCGGCGGAAATAAACCTGCGTGACCGCGACATCGTCAATATGGGGATGGCGGAAATGGCGCAATGCCCGGTCATTCTGGTGGCGGATATCGATCGCGGCGGCGTTTTTGCCTCTATCTACGGTACGCTGGCGCTGCTGCATGATAGTGAACGCGCCAGAGTGAAAGGGGTGATCATCAATAAGTTTCGCGGTGATGTGACGCTGCTCTACTCCGGCATTGAACAAATTGAAGCGCTGACCGGCGTGCCGGTTCTGGGCGTGATGCCCTGGCTGGAGGTCGATCTTGAAGATGAGGATGGCGTGGCGCTGCAAAAAGGCAAATACCTGCGTACCGATAGGCGTGATATCGACATTGCCGTTGTTCAGGTGCCGCACATCTCGAATTTCACCGATTTCAACGCGCTGGCGGCGCAGCCGGATGTTCGCGTGCGCTATGTGCGCCATCCTGAAGAACTGGCGGGCGCGGACCTGATAATTCTGCCGGGCAGCAAAAATACGCTTGGCGATCTGGTCTGGCTGCGTGAAAGCGCAATGGCGCATGGCGTGTTGCAGGCGCATCGTCAGGGCGTACCGGTGGCAGGCATCTGTGGCGGCTATCAGATGCTGGGCGACACCATTATTGATGAGGTGGAGTCCGGGTTGGGCACGCTTCCCGGTCTTGGTCTGCTTAATACCGTCACGCACTTCGCGCAGGATAAAACCACCACGCAGGTTGAAGGGCAGATGGCCTCTGCGCTGCCGGGATGGCTGGCGGCGGCGTCTGGCCTGGCGGTGCGCGGGTATGAAATTCATATGGGCGAGACGACACTGAATGCACAATGCCAGCCAGCCATGACGTTACGCAAAGGCGAAAACGCTATCGCTGACGGCGCGGTAACGGACGACGGACTGGTCTTTGGCACCTATCTTCATGGCTTGTTCGACAGCGATGCGTTTACGCGGGCGCTGGTCAATGGCCTGCGCGTGCGTAAGGGGCTGACGCCGCTGGATCACGCCTTCCATTACGCGCAATATAAATCGCAGCAGTTTGATCTGCTGGCGGATGCGATGCGACAACACATCGATATTGAGAAAATTTATACCATCATGCAGCAGCACCGGGAGCCCGTATGATGATTCTGGTGACCGGCGGCGCGCGCAGCGGGAAAAGCCGCCATGCGGAGGCGTTAATCGCGGATTCGCCGCAGGTGCTGTACATCGCCACGTCGCAGATTTTTGACGAGGAGATGGCGGCGCGGATTCAGCACCATCGGGATGGCAGACCGCCGCACTGGCGGACAGCGGAATGCTGGCGGCATCTTGATGCGCTGATTACGCCAGATAACGCCCCCGAAGAGGCCATTCTGCTGGAGTGTATCACGACCATGGTGACCAATTTATTGTTCGCGATGGGCGGCGATACGGACCCGGACAACTGGGATTACGCGGCGATGGAGCTGGCGATTGAAGACGAAATTCGCACGTTGATCGACGCCTGTCAGCGCTGTCCGGCTCAGGTGGTTCTGGTGACCAATGAGGTGGGCATGGGCATTGTCCCGGAAAATCGTCTGGCGCGACATTTTCGCGACATCGCCGGGCGGGTCAATCAGCGTCTGGCTGCGGCGGCGGATGAGGTCTGGCTGGTGGTATCGGGTATTGGAGTCAAAATTAAATGAGTAAGTTGTTCTGGGCGATGCTCGCTTTTATTTCGCGTTTGCCTGTTCCGACCCGTTGGTCTCAGGGGCTGGATTTTGAGGAGTATTCCCGCGGTATTGTGACATTCCCGCTAATCGGCATGCTGCTGGGCGCGATTGGCGGCCTGGTGTTTGTGGCGCTTCAGTCCTGGTGCGGCATTCCACTGGCGGCCCTGTTTTGCGTTTTGACGCTGGCGCTGCTGACCGGCGGTTTTCACCTCGACGGTCTGGCGGATACCTGTGACGGTATTTTTTCCGCCCGCCGCCGGGAGCGGATGCTGGAAATTATGCGTGACAGCCGCCTGGGCACCCACGGCGGGCTGGCGTTGATTTTTGTCCTGCTGGCGAAAGTGCTGGTGATTAGCGAACTGGCGCTGAGAGGCACGCCGATGCTGGCGGCGCTGGCGATGGCCTGCGCGGCGGGGCGCGGTGTCGCCGTATTGCTGATGTATCGTCATCGCTATGCCCGTGAAGAAGGGCTGGGCAACGTGTTTATCGGCAAAGTTACCGGGCGACAAACCTGCGTTACGCTGGGATTAACCGCTATTCTCGCGGCGATACTCATGCCGGGGATGCGCGGGGTCGCTGCGCTGGTGATCACTCTGGCGGCAATTTTTATTCTTGGACAATTATTAAAACGCACATTGGGTGGGCAAACCGGCGATACGCTGGGTGCGGCGATTGAACTTGGCGAGTTGATCTTCCTGCTGGCTCTGCTGTGAGCCAGCCAACACGATGAGAACCCTTATGCAGACGTTAACCTCTTTACTCCGTGACATTCCCAAACCGGACAGCGACGCAATGGCGCACGCCCGGCAGCACATCGACGGCTTGCTCAAACCGCCGGGCAGCCTCGGGCGCCTGGAAGCGCTGGCCGTACAGTTAGCGGGGATGCCCGGTCTCAACGGCACTCCGCATGTCGGTAAGAAGGCGATGCTGGTGATGTGCGCCGATCATGGCGTGTGGGATGAAGGGGTTGCGGTCTCGCCGAAAGTTGTCACCGCCATTCAGGCGGCCAACATGACGCAGGGAACAACCGGTGTTTGCGTACTGGCTGCTCAGGCCGGAGCAAAAGTCCATGTGATTGACGTCGGGATTGATGCCGACCCGATCCCCGGCGTGGTGAATATGCGCGTGGCGCGTGGGTGCGGGAATATCGCGACAGGCCCGGCGATGAGCCGCGTTCAGGCCGAAGAACTGCTGCTGGAAGTGATACGCTACACCCGCGAACTGGCGCAAAGCGGCGTGACGCTGTTTGGCGTTGGCGAACTGGGAATGGCGAATACCACCCCTGCGGCGGCGATTGTGAGTGTACTGACCGGTAGCGATGCCGAAGATGTGGTGGGGATTGGCGCGAATCTTCCGCTCTCCAGAATTGGCAATAAAGTTGAGGTTGTGCGCCGCGCTATTGCGGTGAACCGGCCCGATCCGCGTGATGGCGTTGAGGTGTTGGCGAAGGTGGGTGGTTTTGACCTGGTCGGTATGGCGGGCGTGATGCTGGGGGCCGCGTCATGTGGATTGCCGGTTGTGCTGGATGGTTTTCTCTCCTATTCTGCGGCGCTGGCGGCGTGTCAGGTTGCGCCGGAAATTAAACCGTATCTGATTCCGTCGCATTTCTCGGCAGAGAAGGGGGCGCGGATTGCGCTGGAGCACCTGGAGCTGGAGCCGTATCTGCATATGGGAATGCGTCTCGGCGAAGGCAGCGGCGCAGCGCTGGCAATGCCCATCGTTGAAGCTGCCTGCGCGATGTACCGCAACATGGGGCAACTGGCGGCAAGTAATATTGTCCTGCCGGATGGTAAATAAAGATAAGCTGTATCGTTTCCCTTCGGTGGCGCTCATTCGCTGTTAACGTCGGAAAGGCGATAAAAAAGCTATAATTAGCCGACATCTGCTGCGATTTGAGGAAAGGGAAATGATGCCTCGTGTGAAATTGTTTTGTTCTTTTATTCTGCTGTTCGCAAGCCAGAGCGCGCTGGCGGTAAGTTATCCATTGCCGCCAGAAGGGAGTCGTCTGGTCGGTAACCCGCTGACGATAACCGTCCCGGACAATAATACTCAACCGCTGGAAGCGTTTGCGGCGCAGTACGGACAAGGGCTGAGCAATATGCTCGAAGCGAATCCCGATGTGGACGTCTTTTTGCCGAAGTCCGGTTCGACGCTGGTGGTGCCGCAGCAGCTTATTCTGCCGGATACCGTGCGTGAAGGTATTGTGGTTAACGTGGCGGAAATGCGTCTTTACTACTATCCGAAAGGGGGCGATACCGTTGATGTCCTGCCGATTGGCATTGGCGAGGCGGGGCGAGAAACTCCACGTAACTGGGTGACTGCGGTAGAGCGTAAGCAGGAAGCGCCGAGCTGGACGCCGACGGCGAATACCCGACGTGAATATGCTAAACGAGGCGAAAGTCTGCCCGCGTTTGTCCCCGCCGGGCCGGATAACCCGATGGGGCTGTATGCAATTTATATCGGTAAGCTGTATGCCATTCATGGCACAAATGCGAACTTCGGTATTGGGCTGCGCGTGAGCCAGGGGTGCATCCGGTTGCGTAACGATGACATCAAATACCTGTTTGACAATGTGCCGGTGGGCACTCGCGTGCAGATTATCGATCAACCGATGAAAACCACCGTCGAAGCGGACGGCAGTCGCTGGATTGAAGTGCATGAGCCGTTATCGCGTAATCGCACTGAATTTGAATCTGACAAAAAAGTACCGCTGCCGATCACGCCGGTGATGCGTACTTTTATGAAGGGCGACGGCGTTGACATTCATCGCGTCAACGAGGCGCTGGAGCGCCGCTCCGGGATGCCGACAAATATCAGCGCGGGTCTGACGGGGTTCTGACGTTTCTCCGCGCAATCTCCAGAAAAGCCTTTACCGCGCCGTTATTGTCGTTCTTTCTGCTGAGCAGCATCAGATTGGCCGATAATTCCGGCGCGTCGAGAGGGCGATAGACCAGGCCGGGAATGGCGATGTGCATCAGCGGCTCAGGCACCAGCGCCAGCCCTTGCCCGGCGGCGGCCAGAGCCAGTACGCTGAGCGTGCTGGAGGTGCAATGGGCGACGTGCGGAACATGACCCATAATCTCTGTGAGCATCATATAAAGCGGCTCATCCGCACGGTGGGTGTCGTAGAAAATGAGGGGCTCTTCAGCCAGCATATCTACCGTCAAATGGGTTTCACAAGCCAGCGGATGATCGTCGGCGATGGCGACCATCCGGCCCCAGAGGCCTATTTTTTCAGCCGCTAATTCTGGCTGGCGTACGTTATGGTGATCGGGTGTGTAACCAATGTCGAGCTGGCCGCTCAGAATGGCATCCGCTTGTAGCAACGGTGCGATTTCGCACACAACCAGTTCCGCATCGGGATAGGCCTGGCGAAAGGCGCGCAGATCTTCTGTCAATTTGCCGCTGAACACCGCGTTGCCAGCAAAGCCAACGCGCACAAGACCCGTTTCTCCGCGCATCGACCGTTGTACTGTCAGACGGGCATGTTCCGCCTGCTCAAGCGTGCGTTGCGCTTCGGTCTGCAACAATTTTCCCGCTTCGGTTAACTCAACTTTCCGGCTGGTACGAATAAACAGCGGGCCGCCTAACTCTTCTTCCAGCGCCTTGATCTGCATGCTCAGCGCGGGAGGAACAATATTGAGTTTTTCGGCGGCGCGGCCAAAGTGTCCTTCTTGTGCAACGGCAAGAAAATAGCGTAAGTGGCGCAGATCCATACGATGGCCTCATCATTCATCTAAACTGAATAATCTGTAAGATTTATCTATTGGATTTTAACGTTAATGGCGAGGAAACTGAATCCACTTAACTGGCTGGAGTAAAAATTATGCACAATCACCTGGCGGATCGTCAGCAAATTACCGATCTTCTCACTGGCTGGATGCATCGCGATCTGGGCGAGTGGGAGCAACTTCGCGGGCTGTTTCACCCGGATGGCACCATTGAGATAACCTGGTTTGAAGGGCTGGCGAGCGATTTTGTTGACGGCTCAATGCGTATGGGTGCCTCTGACATCCGTACCAAACATTTGATTGGCACGCCGGTAGTGACCTTTAATAGCAGCGTCAACCGCGCCATTGTTGAAACCAATGCCATGATCATCGGCGAGAATGTGAAGCTGAATCTGGGGATGGTGACCCATAATCGCTTTTACGATATGGCAGAAAAACGCGATGGCGTGTGGAAGCTCTTCAGACGCCAGAGCATTTATGACATGGGGAGTTTTACCTTCCCGCTGGGCGTGGTCGATATTGATCAAAGCGCGGTAGCAAAATACCCGCGAGAATACGCCGCGCTGGCATACCTGCTGGAAAAAAGCGGATTTCCGGTCACGCGTGTATTCGCAACGCGCGGTAGTGCGCTCGAACAGCAGATGAAAACCGAAGGGCAGCGCTGGCTGTCTGAACCCGTTGTTTAAGCTTCATCAGCGACTGCGATCATCATGATTCTCAAAAGGATAAGAGAAATGCTCACCACTATACCAGGACGAAAATGCATCGCCGTTCTGTTTGCGATGCTAATGTTTCCCGGTGCAGCTTCGGCTGCGCAAACCCTAATCTACAGCGACCATGAACCGCTGGGTGGAATGCGCACTCGTTTTATCAATGACGTATTTTTCCCCGCAATCGAAAAAGAGTCGCGTGGTCGCCTGAAGGTAGAGGCGCACTGGGGAGGTGAGCTAAGTGATGGTTATACGGCTCTGGCTCTGGCGGGAAAGGGGGACAAAGCGGATATGGCCGTTGTTGTACCTGAATATGCGGCTAAGGCATTACCATTGCAGCAAATCTTTAAAAGCTTCCCCGTCGGCCCTGCCGGGGAAAAGCAGGTTGCTTTCTTTCGCCGCGTTTATGCGGATATCCCGGATTTTTCGGCAGAACTCAAGAAAGAAAATGTGGTGAATGTTTTCATTGCGACCGGCTATCCGCTGGCTTTTTTTAGCACTACCGCGCTGAGTAATCCTGAAGGACTTAAGGGGGGAACGTGGCGCTCCGCCAGTTTCTGGCACCAGGGGTTTCTGAAAAATGTCGGCGCTAAAGCTGTGACCATGCCCTGGGGAGATGAAACCTACAAGGCCTTACAAAGCGGAAGTCTCGACGGATTAATGTTGAATGTGGATAGCGGCTATGCGTTAAATGCTCAGCGATTCGCGCCTGATGTGCTGGTTTCGCGGGATCTCTGGCTTGGGCATGTTTACCTGCTGGTGATGAATAAAAATACCTGGGATAACCTTTCCCGCGACGATCGGGCGGCGATTCAACGGGCCGCTGACGTCGCTTATCAATCCCTGGGTTCCGTAATGGATAAAAGTTTCACCACACAAGTCGCCGATCTGGAAAAAAGCGGTGCGACGGTCAGAATCCTGCACTCTGAAGACGTTGCGCAATGGAAAGCCGCCACCCGATACCAGGAGATTCAGTCTGAGTGGGTGAAGGAACAGGAAAAGAACGGGCTTACCGAGGCGGGAAGGGTGATGAAACAGGTCAGTAGCATTCTGGACGAGATGATGTCTCCGGCCCCTTAAGCGAGAAGGCAAAACGTAACGCTCGGGAACGTATTACTACAATTGCCTGATAAAAGGGCCGAATAACCATTTTCGGCCCTGGCGTGCATCATTTTTTATAATTCTTTGGTGCTGATAGCAGCATTTTTCGCATACGTTCCATGACGGTGTTTAAGTCCACCGCGCGTTTAATCATACTGCGTATTCTGTCTGAATCATTGATGCCCTTTTTGACATACCGGGCAATATATTGCAGAACGTACTTATCCTCATCACCGTGGATGCGTAATGACAGGTTCTCTACGGTCTGCAATATCTGACCCGCCAGCGACTGACGCTGGCGGGAGTGGGCTCTTATATCCTTAAACGACGGCTGAATCATAAAACATTCCGTAGCGCTGACGTTGTTGAATCCACCGGAGGACGAAAGAAAAGCATAATGACTGTTAAGGTCGGCCGCGAATTGGGACTAATTTAGCGGCCGTCATAATCTCCCTATTTAATTGGTGGTTGCATCATGTTGCTCCGCTTTCTCAATGGCGTGCGCATCAAATATGTAATGCTCATAACCGGCGGTAACATTCTTCACTCTGTATATTTTCCACTTGCCGCCCTCTCTTTTTAGGTAGACTCCAATTTGATATGTCTGATTGTTTTGTCGACCCAACCAAACATCGACGTATTCACCACCAAAACAGTTTTTAGCTTTTCCAACTTTCAATAAGGGGATCCAATCTGCTGAATAATCTTGCGCATATGTATAGTAATCGGTGTCGATAATCTCCTGCTCATAAATATGAGAGATAGTATTTAGTTGGGCTAGCGTATCCTTCGAAATATATTCATCCATCTTTTCAGGCGCAGGCTTTATTTTCCCTTCACTATTTGCAAACACGTTTAGATAGTAAGTGTAGAAATCTGAAACACGCCGTTCTGCGTTATCGCGTCCTGAGCTGCACGCGGTAATTGCAAATATCATGAGAACAACATAAAGGGCTTTCATCAATCCTTCCTGTACATTTGATGCGCTGGCTTTGACGAACGGTATCCAGGACCGCCCCAAAAATCCCGCTGTTTAAAGTCTGAATACCAATCCTGGCCGTCGTAAATAGCCATGTGACCGGCGGCGTGTCCTCCCGCGTAAGGCTGAATCACTACCACGTCGCCAGCTCTGGGGGATTGCGTTGAAGATATTTTTCTAAACCCCGCAGACCCCGGTTCGGCGTGATGTTTTGCCCAGTTTCCGGCGCTTCTTGTGTCCCATCCCATGATTATCATCCATTTCAGTTAGAGAAATTGCTAATAGATACCCAATCAGTTAGGAGGGTTAATCATTTAGTGCCACAGAAAGCGTAACGTGATAAGCGAGGCAAGTGCGCTTGACGCTGAGAGCAGGCGGAATCAATAGCGAAGGGATTGCCTAAACGAATTCCGAAAATAAAAGAATGCGGGTATCGGAATATGAGCGGGAAACAGGTCAGTAGCATTCTGGACGAGATGGTGTCTCCGACCCCTTAAGCGAGAAGGCAAAACGTAACGCTCGGGAACGTATTACTACAGTTGCCTGATAAAAGGGCCGAATAACCATTTTCGGCCCTGGCGTGCATCATTTTTTATAATTCTTTGGTGCTGATAGCAGC
>NZ_JAOWFV010000038.1:617326-1231469 GCF_030333505.1 Citrobacter sp. CK189
ACTGCGTATTCTGTCTGAATCATTGATGCCCTTTTTGACATACCGGGCAATATATTGCAGAACGTACTTATCCTCATCACTGTGGGTGCGTAATGACAGGTTCTCTACGGTCTGCAATATCTGACTCGCCAGCGACTGACGCTGCCTGGTTAACGTGTTGACGTAGCTGGCCTGTAAGCCATCGCGCCGGGCGTTAAAGATATTGTATTTTTCAATAGCATGATGTTTTTTGACGATATTCGTCCGGTTGGCTAACAGATACTGAGCCAGTATTTTGCTATAGCCTGTGAGCATTGCGGCATGAAATATTGTCAGCGGCATATCGCATATTCTGATTTCAATTGTGCCCAGAGCAGGCTGTGGCCTGACGTACCAGTAAATATCTTTGATACTTTTAATGATCCCGACATCGACCATCTCGTTATAAAATACGACGAACTCGTCCCAGTTATAGATGTTTTCAATCAGTTCACTGTTCAGAAAGGCGTTCTGCCCGGTAAAGCGGGAACTTGAAAAAGAGGTATCCACGCCATCCAGCCACGGCGAAGAGGCGCTGAGTGCAACTAAATGGGGCAGGTAGGGAATAAGCGCATGACACAGATAAATGGCGTCATCGCCATCCTGAACGCCAATATGAATATGCTGCCCAAATACGCAGGCCATTTTGGTGATGTAGCCATAGCGTACGGCCAGATTTTGATGACGTTGTAAATCGCTAATCACCTGTTCTCGCCAGTCGCCATCTAAATGGCGGCCGCCGCCGGTAACATCGCAGCCGTGTTTTCTGGCGACTTCCCTGACGTTACAGGCTAATAAAGATAATTCTTCATGCAGTTTAAACACCGAAGAGTGTACTGAGCTGTTCAGTTCAATCATTGACTTGGTTAGCTCATGCTTTATTTGCTGAGTGTGCGCCATATCGGCCAGCACGATATCCGCTTTATCCACCAGCCTGGTATCGTTTCTGTCGATTAACTGGAGTTCCAGCTCGGTGCCCGTCGTAAACCGCAGTGAGCGGGTAAAAGGTAGAGATACCATAATGTCCTCTGCACTGAGTTGTTGTGGTTGGCCTGAAATTCTATTGTTAAAAGTGTAGGTCAGACGGTCATGCCTGCCAGAGGTGAATCGCGGAACCCTGATTACGGTCATAAAACCATTTTATTAGTATGGTTAATTTTTTGCGATATGACGAGAGAGAGTATGCTGTAGCGCGAGGACTGCTCAGGTATTACCGCAGCAGTGTGGCCTGTTTTTGTGGAACACTTTAACAGGAGTCATCTTATGAGCTTAGCTATCACTAAAGTTGATTATCCGGTCAGTCAGGTTCGCCGGTATTTAGAACCGGGCCCGGTTGTGTTGGTGTCATCCAAATGGAACGGGAAGACCAATATCATGACGCTGGGCTGGCATACCGTTCTGGAATTTTCTCCCTCGCTGGTCGGGCTGATGATTTCGGGCGGCAACCACAGTTTTGAGATGATCCGTCATAGCCGGGAATGCGTGATCAACGTTCCGTTGACGGATTTGGCCGAGACGGTCGTGCGAATCGGCAACTCGTCCGGCGCTGACATCGATAAGTTTGCCGAATTTAATCTTACGGCACAGGAAGCCGATGAGGTTGATGCCCCGCTGATCCAGCAATGTTATGCGAATTTTGAGTGCTGTTTGTATGATGATGTGCTGGTGGAACGCTACAATTTTTTCATTTTCGAGGTCGTGAAGGCGCATGTGGCCACATCACCGGAACACCCTGAGACGATTCACTATACAGGGAAGGGGGAGTTCATGGTGTCGGGCAAGACAATGAATCTGAGCGCGCTGTTCAGGCCGGAAATGCTTATCTGAGCGTTCCGGTGGCGCTCGTCACGGGTAAATGGCAGAAAGTCCGCTAAAAAGCGGGCTTTCTGCCAGGGATCGCCTTCGTCAGTATTTTATCGGGAAGTCCGTGAAATCAGGAACAGAAATACCGGAACCCCGAGCATCGCCGTCAGGATGCCGACGGGTAATTCACGGGGCGCAAACAGCGTTCGGGCAAGCGTATCAGCCAGAACGGTAAAAGTCGCGCCACACAGCATGGATGCCGGCAGCAGCGAACGATGGCGATGACCAATGAATATGCGGGCGATATGAGGCACGGTCAGCCCAATAAAACCTATTGCTCCGCAACATGCCACAATGACCGCAGTCAATAAGGTCAATAAACAATACAGGGCGAGCCTGATTGCGCCAACGTCCACACCAAGCGATGCCGCCGTCACATTGCCAAACGTGAGCACATCCAGCTCTATTGCCCGCCACCAGCAGAGCAGAAATATCGGCAACAGCACCAGTGCGCAAAGCAGTACCTGAAGCCAGGATGCCTGTGCAAAGCTTCCCAGCAGCCAGAACATCACCCCTCGCGTGGTGTCTGCATCCGTTTTCCAGAGCGTGGTTAATGATGTGGCGGCGGAGAGAAGCTGTGTCACGGCGACGCCGGTCAGGATAAAACGGCTGGACTGGCCGGATAGCGATTTCCGCGCCATGAAAAGCACCAGTGCGAAAGCCAGCATCGCGCCGCAGAACGCCCCGGCAGGTACAGCGGCCCAGCCCGCACTGAGACCAAGCGCAATGACCAGTACCGCGCCAAACCCTGCGCCGGATGAGATCCCCAACACCCAGGGGTCGGCAAGAGGATTACGTGTCAACGACTGGAGCACCGTTCCGGCCAGCGCTAATGCGGCACCCGCCAGCGCAGCAAGCAGGGTGCGCGGCATACGCAGAGACCATACGATCCGCTGATGAAGCGTTCCCGCTGTATCGCTATGCCAGTAGCCTGCCAGTATGGCATTTGCCACGTCCTTCATGGAAAAGGTCACCGGGCCATACATAATGGCAATGCAAAACGCCAGCATCAGGGCCGGAAACAGCATGGAAAGGCGAAAAACAGGAGAACGCAGCATGATTATTTCCAGCCAGCGATCACATAATCATCCAGGAATTGCCAGAGAGTACCCGTTTCGCTAAAACCCGCCTGGCGCAGAGCAGCGAGCTGGAATTCGACCGTGGTGGGCAGCGGTGTCGGGCGGTCTTTAAAGATAGCGGTGCGCGCGTCCATCAAATCAGCCAGCTCATGATGACGGGTGGCCGATGCAAACCAGCTATCCCAGTCCTGCACTCCCGCTGTCCAGGCTTTTTTCTGCGTATCTTCGTCATGAAGCTGGGCAATCCGTTTCTGGCATGGATTGCGATTATCAAATCGCTGATGATCGGCGTTCATGAATAAGCCATGTTCATCCAGCAGGTTAAAGATGTTGCGATAAAGCGCGACCTGCTGTTCCGGCAGCAGCCAGTGGATGGCCGTGCTGGAAACAACGGCCTGCGGTTTGTCGGTCATGGCGGCAAAGCAATCCGCTGTTGCAATATCGCCGCTGAAGAACTGAATACGGTCACTGTATTCAGATAAGGCTTCTTTGGCCAGCGTAAGCAGAAGCGGGTCGAGGTCAATAGCCGTTACTCTTATCGCCGGAAAGCGATTCAGAAGACGCATGCTGAATGAGCCTGGACCACAGGCCAGATCCACCACATGGAATTCTTCGCCATATAGCATTGCCAGAACATCCAGCGCGGCGTTATAGCGTTCTTCACGGTGAGCGATGTAGGCGCTTTGTTGTTCGTCCCAGTTTTTCAGTAATTCGCGGGCTGGAAAGGTCATGTTGTTCCTTAGCGTGTATTTGTGTGACTAGTCGGTGAAGGGCCAGAACTGAACGCGCAGATGCGTCCATGTCATAGCCAGGTAAAATGATGTAACGTTTTGCTCTAACCGCCTTCATGCCTGCGGTGAGGGGATTACGTTCAAGAAAATCGATTTTGCTCCGGGCGCTGTCGCCATCTCCCCCCCTTTGCAGATCGCCCAGGATCAGGTAGTCAGGGTCCCGTTCGGCAATGACCTCCCAGCTCATGGCGGGCCACAGTTCAGCACTGTTATCAAAGATGTTTTTACTGCCGATGGTTTTGGTTAACAGCTCAGAAGCGCCATAACCACCCGCCACATAAGGTGTTGCCGTACCGGAATACCACCACATGAGCGTTCTGCGTGGCAGTTTTATGCGGCTGTCAGCCGCGACCTGTTGCTTCAGTTCATTGATAAGCGCTTCTGCACGCGGCTCCACGCCATATATGCGCGCAATATTACGCAACTCGTCGTAGATGCTGTCGAAGGTTACAGGCGCAGGAGGCCCACTTTGCAGGCCATTGCACATCCCTTCAATGAGCCAGCTTCCAATTCCCCATTCAGCCATCCTTTCACGACCGGCGGTCTCCGGGCTGTTAAACCAGTAGTAGCTGCCGGAATAGATAAAATCTGGCCGGGAACTCAGCAAGGCCTCTCCCGACCAGGGCGAACTGTCGAGACGTGCTTTTAGCGGTTTGTACCAGGGGGAGGGCGCGGTATCTTCATCTGGCCGATAACCGACAGCACTGATCACGGAATCTCCCAGATGTAATGCGAGCATGTTTTCCATTGCGGTCGGCATATAGACGATTGCCCGCTGTGGTACATGCTCAAACGTCCAGGAGCTTCCGCAATTCTGTAACGTAACGGGATGCGCAAAGCTGGCGAAGGTTGCCAGCAATGCGAGAGAGGCCAGGCGTTTCATCAGAAGCGCATGTTGACATAGGCTTCGTAAGTTCGACCTGGCGCAATCATTTCTTGCCCTGTATAAGTACGCTGCCAGGTGTAGAAGCGATCCGTCAGGTTACGCACGCGGGCGCCTACGGTAACGTCCTTAATCACTTCATAATCGGCGTTCAGGTCGACGGTCGTGTAATCGCCCATTTTGTTTTTGTTGGCATCATCGTTATAGCTACTGCCAACATAGTGGAGCTGCGCGCCCAGCCCCAGTTTGCTAATCGGCATATAACGGCCAGAAAGGTTAGCCGTCCACTCCGGGATATAGCGCGGCTGATTACCGGAAAGGTCCTGCGTACCTTGTTTGAAATTGTCAAAGCGCGCATGGGTATAAGCCACATTACCCGCCAGCGCGACGCTATCCAGCGGTTTAATCAATCCGCTGAACTCAATGCCGCGCGAAGTCTGCTTGCCAACCGCATTCCATACACCGGCCTGGACAGCCGATTGCTGATAAAGATTTTTTTTCTGGAGATCGTAAACGGCCAGCTTCATTTCGCCGTGGTCGAATGTCCCTTTTACACCGGCTTCATATTGCTGAACTTCTGTAAGCGGCAGGGACGTTTGTTCAGGGCTGATAAAGAAGATATCGCTGCCGGGCTCTTTACCTGTGGAATAGTTGGCATATACCGTCCAGTTTTCGTTAATGGCCCAGCTCGGCCCAATACCAACGCTCATAAAGCTATAGCTATGATTGATGGTTTTATTGTCCTGCTGGTAATTCCAGTGCATGTCCAGGTTGGTATAGCGCAACTGGCTTAACAGGGCGACAGCATCAGTAATATTCAGATTGTCTTCCAGCAGCAAGGCATACTGGTTCTGAGTGATGTGACGAACAGGTGAGCGCATCTTGCCACCCGCACCGGTGCGAAAGTCATTGGAGACGGGGTTGGTCAGCAGAACCTCTTCGCCCCCCGGGAAGCCGTTAGAATAGTACTGGAATTCGCGTTTTGAAAAATCGACACCCGCAGTCACGCGGTTGGCGAATGATGCAATCGGGTGATCCCAGGTGACCATTGTACGGTTGCCAGTCAGCTTGTCATCATGAGCAAGATCGCCATAAGAATCACGGGTAACATAGCCCGCTTTGTTTGACGGGTAATAGCGTTCAACGTTCTGCCATTCGCGGAAACCTTTGTAATAGTAGAACTGGTTATCAAAGGTTACATCAGGCGTTGCATACCAGGACTGGGTTGACTGGAATGAGGTTGCCTGGCTGCGGATATGCGCATCCTGAATGTTGTTGTAGTTTACATGGCGCAAGTCGCGATCAACTTTACCGTTGATGACAGGCGTCCCGAAATAGGGATTGCGCATATCCGTTAAGCTACGATCGATGTCAAAAGTGACCTGTGTGTTATCGGTCGGCGTCAGCAGGAGCTGTGCGCTGACACGCTTCGGGCGACTGCGATCTTTATCAACCTGAGTGCCGGTATTTGATGCGCTTACATCCACGCGGCCAGCAGCTATACCCTCAACAAGCGTACCGCCCGCGCCGATGTGGGCGCGATGGCTGTTATAGCTTGACCAGCTATAGTCAGCTTCTACTGGCTGTCGACCAAAGGTTGCTTTACGTGATATCAGGTTGACGCTGCCACCGGCAGAACTCAGACCATTTAAAACGGAGCCTGTGCCATACAGGATGTCCACGTTTTCATAATGAACCGGGTCGGCGATTTGAATGGTGCTACCGGGTACAGCCACGCCGTTTAGCAGCCAGGAAACGCCGGAGAAGCCGCGCAGTGAAACGCTGTTTGAGAGCGTAGGTGAGCTGGTGCCGGACATGCCCGGGGCGGTCTCAACAACCTCGGTGAGCGTGCGTTTTCCCTTAGCCGTAATGGTTCTGGCGCTGATGGTTTCAGTATGGCGTGGCGTTTGCTTATCGGTCAGACCGAGACGTGAGGCTGAGCCGGATGAAAGACGTGCCGAGTCGGATTCGGCGGAATAGTCGGATACGTCACTGCCGGTGACGACGATGGTTTCATCTGCTGCATAGGCCAGAGGCGAAGTATTTACTGCTACTGCGAGAGCTATCAAAGAAGGCTTAAGTTTCATAGGTTGGCATTACATTATAATGGATATGTTATAACATAACATATCTCATAAAGAAAAAAAGTAGGCAAATGAGAACAAGTGGGAAGGGGGCTGGAGAGGTCTGTGGGGTGTCCAAAAACGACAGGCGTCAAAAAACCGGCAATCCTTATCAGGACAACCGGTTCAATTTAACTACTGCTTTTAAAACGCCTCAAGACTCACTGAGATATCTCGAGACTAAAATCTGGCTCCTCTGACTGGACTCGAACCAGTGACATACGGATTAACAGTCCGCCGTTCTACCGACTGAACTACAGAGGAATCGTTGTGGAGGCTTATCTTAGCGGCGAAAAATCTTTTGTCAAACCTCATTTCCCTGGTGACGGTTCAATTGCTGCTTCTCTCAACAGTTTGTTGCAATTGCAGACATTTTACAGGGAAAAAACTTTGCAGCTTTTTGGATTCTCCCTCATTATTTGAAATGAGGTTTCAACTTTCTTCATTAAGGTCCACTTTGAACGTCTCCGCAGTCTTACGCCAGGCCGTCTCCCGTACGCCCTGGTATGCCAAACGTAAGAGTTATAAGGTTCTTTTCTGGCGTGAAATCACCCCGCTTGCCGTGCCTATCTTTCTGGAAAATACCTGTGTACTGCTAATGGGGGTGCTGAGCACCTTTCTGGTCAGTTGGTTGGGTAAAGAGGCGATGGCCGGGGTAGGGCTTGCCGATAGCTTCAACATGGTCATTATGGCGTTTTTTGCTGCTATCGATCTGGGGACAACCGTGGTTGTGGCGTTTAGCCTGGGAAAACGCGATCGTCGTCGCGCCAGGGCCGCCGCAAGACAGTCACTGGTGATCATGACGCTTTTTGCCATCGTGCTGGCGGCGGTTATTCACTATTTTGGCGAACAGATTATTGATGTCGTGGCTGGGGAGGCGTCTTCCGAGGTGAAGGCTCTGGCGCTGACATACCTGGAACTGACGGTGATCAGCTATCCCGCTGCGGCCATCGCCCTGATTGGCAGTGGCGCATTGCGTGGAGCCGGAAATACCAAAATTCCGCTGTTGATCAATGGTGGCATGAATATTCTTAACATCATGATCAGCAGCGTCCTGATTTATGGCGTTTTTTCCTGGCAGGGGTTGGGTTTTGTCGGGGCGGGACTCGGGCTGACCATCTCTCGCTATATCGGAGCCGTCGCCATCATCTGGGTGTTGATGATTGGTTTTAACCCGGCATTGCGCATTACGTTGAAGAGCTATTTTAAGCCGCTGAACTTCACCATTATCTGGGAAGTGATGGGGATTGGTATCCCTGCGAGTATCGAATCTGTTTTGTTCAACGGTGGGAAATTGTTAACGCAGATGTTCGTAGCGGGAATGGGGACCAGCGTTATTGCCGGTAACTTCATCGCTTTTTCAATTGCCGCGCTGATCAACCTGCCCGGAAACGCGCTGGGTTCTGCATCGACAATCATCACTGGCCGACGGCTGGGGAATGGTCAGATTTCCCAGGCAGAGATTCAGCTTCGTCATGTGTTTTGGCTATCGACCATTGGACTGACCGCGATTGCATGGTTGAGCGCGCCGTTTGCGGGACTGATGGCCTCGTTTTATACCCACGATCAGGATGTAAAAGATGTTGTCGTGGTTCTGATTTGGCTGAACGCGGCGTTTATGCCGATTTGGTCTGCGTCCTGGGTGTTGCCCTCAGGGTTTAAAGGGGCGCGGGACGCACGTTTTGCAATGTGGGTTTCGATGCTGGGGATGTGGGGCTGCCGCGTGGTTGCGGGTTATACGCTGGGGATCGTGCTTGGCTGGGGCGTTGTCGGGGTCTGGCTGGGGATGTTCTTTGACTGGGCGGTGCGCGCCGCACTGTTTTACTGGCGTATGGTCAGCGGCCGTTGGCTATGGAAATACCCGCGTCCTGAGCGTGAAGAGCGCATAAAATCGCCCGTTCAGCCTGAATCTCCAACGAAATGAAGAATATTTCGGCAAACGAACGTGTTTGTGCATTCAGGCTTTGACAATGATCGTGAGCGTCGTTAATATGCGCCCCGTTCACACGATTCCTCTGTAGTTCAGTCGGTAGAACGGCGGACTGTTAATCCGTATGTCACTGGTTCGAGTCCAGTCAGAGGAGCCAAATTTAGAAAAGCCCGCTTTTTAGCGGGCTTTTTGCTTTCCGTCATCGGCATTCAGTTCTTTCAGTGCCCGGCACGCCGGACGCTGAACGACAAACGTTGATTACCACATCAAATCATCAGGCACTTTAAAATCAGCATACGGATCTTCTTCGTCCTGCTCTTCCTGACTAAGCGCACTATTTAGGACGATACTGTTAGCATCTCGCTGTGCAATTTTATCGGCTACGCTTGCGGGGATAATCGCGTATTCACATTCCCCACCGTTATCAACAACCAAACGCGCAATGGCGAGGCGGCCATTAATCAACTGGGCTTGCGTCGCCTTATCCACATCTATTTTTTTAATTAAGTTATTATCTGTGAAGTTAAAACCAATATCGCCTTTTGAAATGCTGATTCTATTCATTTCAATAAGTTGCTTCACCTGCGCTTTATATTCTTTGGATAAAGCCGCTTGTTTTTGTTGCTCGCTTAGCTGTTTATCACGCTCAAGTTGCGCTTTTTTATTTTCTTCCACAGCCTCTCTTGCTTCACGCGCCTGAACTCGTGATTTTTTAGCCGTTCTCTGGACTTTGGCCATTTTTTTACTGGTTACTAATCCTGCTTTTAGCATCTGCTCTTGTAAGGTGAGTTTTGTCATCTTCGTTTCTGAAACCGTTGAATAATGTATGTGATTATACCCGTAATTTTTGCGTCTGTACCTGGCGCACGCGAGCCGGAATTCTGTTTATGAATGGCGCAGGATTCCGGCACGGGATTCAGATGAATTACTTGAGCAGTTTCACCGTGGCCTCTATGTCTATCTCATCTTCCGAGAAGATTAACGTCGTTCCCTGGAAGGTGGTGATTGCCAGTTTTCTCAGCGAGCGCATTTCACCGGGCTTTGCGGCTGATTTGGGTCTGATACTACTCATCAGCACGCCCACAGACAGCACCGCGTTTTCTTTATCAATTCGGGTATCGGCTGGCACTTCTTCGCTGTAAACCAGATAAGACTTGATCGACGTGAGCTTCAGGCGCTCGCCCGCGATATAGATGTATTTGCTTTCCGGGATGACTTTCACAGCATAAGCGGACAAGCCTTTGTTATTGGTGGTGGGTTCAAAAGTCACCGCCGCGTCTTTCTTAATCAGCTCAGGGTTGGCAACCTTAATCACATGAAAATAGCGATTATCACCGTTTTCATCTTTGATAAATCCAAAACCTTTATCTTTAAACCACGTTGTGATTGTTCCGTTCATCGCCTTACCGCCTGGTTAATCGTTTATCTACTCAGTTTTTACAGCGCGCAGTGTAAAGCACAATGCCCACGCAGACCATGTCTTTGGCTTAAGTTTGGGTGATAAATGTCCATCAGACCAGGGGGGCGTTGGGGGAGGGGAAGTCGCGATTGCATTTGGCCGATGGCCAGAGATGGGAGAGAACGTCTACTTCACAACCCAGTTCACTGTTACATTCCATTAATGCAATTGAGTGCCATTCTCATCTATCATGATCTGCGACTCACACGATCTATGGCTACTGCAACAAGGGAGGTCGTCAGTGCTACTGGCTATCAGGTACGTCTTTGCGTCATGCCCACTTCGTATTACCGCACTTATCGTCGTTGTGTTGCTTCAGGGGCTGATACCGGCCCTCAACATCTTTATGACCGGCCAAATAATCAACACGCTGCATGCAGTGCAAACCACCGACGGCGATCTGATGCTGAACGTTGCGGTCTGGTGTGTTTCACTCCTTGGCATGCAGCTTATGCAGCCTCTGGTCAATCTTGTTCAGGGGGATGTCACGGAGATTTCGACCAATCACTTCAGCGCTAAGATTATGTGCCGTATGAACGACTCCTTTTCCCTGAGCCTGTTTGATAATAAGGAGCGTTACGAGCAACTGGAATATTTGAAAAAAGAAGCGGCGTATCGACCGCTTAATTTCATCATCTGTATCATTTACGTTATCCGGGCAATCGTCATGGCCGGCAGTCTGCTGCTGGTTCTGATCAACTATTCAGGAGCAGGGGCGGCCATTTGCGCGCTTTCCGCCATACCGATGATTGCCATCAATATGCGTATCCAGCAGAGATACGTGCGGGATTTATTCTTCACGTCTAAAGATGCGATTGCGATGCGCTACGTATATGGCGTCAGTATGGACAAGAGTTTTTTGCAGGAGATCCGGCTTTACGGTCTTGGTAAATATCTGCTGACTAAATTCAATGCGTCCGCTCGCAATACCTATAATCGCATGCACAAACAGCGCATCCGCGCGCTAATCACGCCTGTGCCGGCCATGATGCTGAGCCTGACTATGCTGTTCGTCGGGGTAACTCTTTTTTTAAACAACTTACGCACCAGTGATATTGCCGTGAGTGCGCTGGTGATGGTGTTTCAGTCCATTGTGATGATGAAATCGCACCTCGACGAGATAGCCAATTATGGTTCGAATCTCGTCAGCATGAGCAGTTTTTTCACCCGCTACCATGCGTTTATGACGGATAAGATTGAACCGGTGAAAAACGGGCACCTTACCTTACCCGCCGAAACACCTTTTGCCCTCAGCATCCACAGACTTCGGTTTCAGTATGAGGGGCGTAATCATCCAGCCCTGAATGGGGTTAACCTTGAAATTGCCCCCGGTGAAAAGGTCGCTATTCTCGGTGAGAACGGCAGCGGAAAAACAACTCTGATTAAAATGATCCTGCGCATGTACGCCTTCAGTGAGGGGGCGGTGTCTGTGTCAGGCGTGCCGCTCGACAGGTTGGATATTGAAAGTTACCGGAACCAGATAGCCACCGTGTTTCAGGATTACGGAAAGTACGAGTTCACGGTGGGCGAAAACATTGCCCTGAATAATTATGATGCAGAAACCCCGTCGCCAGCGGTTGATGAATTGCTGAAAAAGGTAGGATTTCCGTATGACCAGCACACCCGGCTGGGCAAGCAGTTCGGCGGCGATGAACTCTCCATAGGGCAGTGGCAGCGGCTCGCGATTGCACGGGCGCTATACCGAAAGTCCAATCTGTTTATTTTTGATGAGTTCTCTTCATCACTCGATCCTGAAACTGAGCACCGGCTGTTTAATGATATTCTTGCCCTGAACACAACCGTGATCGCAGTGACGCACAGGCTCGGTAATATAAAAGAGTTCGACAGGATTATCGTGATGTCTGCTGGAGAGGTCATCGAAAATGGGGACTTCACTGCGCTGATAAGCCATCGGGGGAAATTTTACGACATGTGGCATGCGCAGTTTAAATCGGTGATGACTCAGGCAGTTTAATACTACGGGAATGGTACGCAGGTATTTGCACGTTATTCCAGATGTAACCCATTCAAATATATCGTCATTGTTCCCCGGTGTACGCCGGACAAGAGGTTCGGCATAACCATGTCCGATTTGAGCGAAAACCAGATATCAGTGATTTTCGCTCACGACAAAAAGGCCCTGGTGACAACTAATCCTCGCGTTTTTCCGCCCATTTCAGCATTGCATCAAGGGCCGGGCACAGTTCTTGCCCCCACTCGGTCAGGCGATATTCCACTTTCGGCGGCACCTGAGGGTACACCGTGCGTGATACTATGCCGTCGGCTTCCAGTTGTCGCAGTTGCTGAGCCAGCATCTTCTGTGAAATACCCGGGATCAGTTTTTCAAAATCAGAATAGCGCTGTACCTTTCCATCGAACAGATGAAAAAGAATAATTAATTTCCAGCGACCTTCCAGCAGTCGCAGCACATGCTCCACGCCGCTTGCGGCAGATTCTGGAGTGTATAACTTACTCATAATTCAGTTGCTCACTTTTTCGTGCGTACTTGTCAATTTCACAGTCTATGTTGAAAATTCCTGTACTGTAAACAACGGGAGTAAAGCGCCATGTCATTAGCCCTACCGCACGCTATTTCTGACTATTTTGCGATCAGCAACGGAGCAGATATTGCCAACGTTAAGTACTGTTTTACTGCCGATGCTGTCGTGACAGACGAAGGTAAAACGCATAAGGGACACGCAGCGATCGAGGCATGGCAACGTGCCGCACAGGCCGCGTTTGACTACAGCGTTGAGCCGGTTCAGCTCCTCACCGAAGGTCACCGGGTGACAGTCACCTCAAACGTCGTCGGTAATTTTCCCGGCAGCCCGATAGTGCTTAAGCATGCTTTCGGCCTGGTCGGCGGCAAGATCAACACACTGGAGATTATCTGATGTCGTTAGATCTTGATTTTCAGGACAAACGCATACTGGTTACTGCCGGCACCAAAGGCGTCGGCAAAGCGGTCGTTGGATTATTAAAGCAACTGGGTGCCAGGGTGTTAACCACCGCGCGTCATACGCCCACAGAATGTATCGCCGACGCCTTCGTGGCGGCGGACCTGACCACAGTCAACGGGTGTGCTTCAGTAGCTGAAGCCGTTCAGAAGCATCTGGGCGGTGTCGACGCCATCATCCATGTTGCGGGCGGTTCTACCTCACCTGGAGGTGGTTTTGCAGCACTGGGCGAAACGGAGTGGCAGCAGGAACTCAACCTTAATCTGCTGCCAGCGGTACGCTTAGATCGTGCGCTGCTGCCAGGGATGCTGGCGCAGGGCAGCGGGGTTATCATTCACGTCACCTCTATCCAGCGTGAACTGCCGTTACCGGAATCGACCACCGGTTATGCGGCGGCAAAAGCTGCGCTGTCGGCGTACAGCAAGAGCCTGTCGAAAGAGGTATCCCCGAAGGGGGTTCGTGTGGTTCGTGTTGCGCCCGGCTGGATCGAAACCGAGGCTTCGGTAGCGATGGCAGAGCGACTGGCGAAGCAGGCGGGAACGGATTACGAAGGCGGTAAGCAAATCATCATGAATGCACTCGGGGGTATTCCTCTTGGTCGTCCGTCAAAGCCCATTGAGGTGGCGAAGCTCATTGCTTTCCTCGCGTCGTCCCATGCTGCCACCATCACCGGCACCGAATATGTGATAGATGGCGGCACCATCCCGACGGTGTAATCATGTATCTTAATCGGCCCGAATTATGAGCCGATTAAGATCGCCAGAGACAGAAAATGGTTAATCGTAGCGTCCGTTTTGACGCAACACTGCCCGACGTAAGTGAACAGTCTGCTATGGGCGAGAAGCGGACATAACATCCTCAGGATAGCTAGTAATCAGAGTTGTCCCATCCCCCATTTTGGTATGAAGCTTTTCCAAGCAGGATACTTTATGCTGGTTATAATCTCTTGTAGTATATATCAATGCTAACACTAGAGAAATCAGATCCATTTTCTTTAGAATCCCTTCGCTTAATCGAAATGTTGTCAGTAGGAACTTGCCACCGTTATTGGTGATAGCGGCGTAAGCAATTTCACTATTGGGGCAATGAATAGTGATAAAGCGTTATGGGTATTGGCAAAGAATACCTTGGTGATCCGATAGGATGTGGCAATACCAGAAGCAAAGGAGGAAGGATACCATCGCTAGGGAAAATTTTGTTATCTTAAGATATCAGTCGAACAACTTACTTTAGGAATAGCGAGGTTTTAAATTGAAATCTTTACAACTAAATAAAACTGGAGTTGGTAACATAACTGTAGATATTGATAATGGTGATGTTGTTTTCCTTATTGGCTCAAACGGCTCAGGGAAATCTTCACTAGTTAATCATTTCCATAGGCAATTACCAGATAACCATGTAAAAATTATAAGTGCACACAGACAGAATTGGTTCAATGATTCAGTTATTGATATGACAGGTAGTGAAATTGAGAATATAAATCAAAACAATAGACACTATCGTACACTAGTCGATTCTCGGTGGAAGTTATATCAAGGCGAAAGTACTAACAGAATGGTAGTGGCAAAATTAAAAAGGCACATTAATCGAAGAGCTAGAGAAATAGAATCTGCGTATGATAGAAATACTTTAAATGATCCGGAGTTTAAAGCTCCAGAATCGCCTCTTGTAGTAATTAATTCTCTGATAGAAAAATCAAACATGGATATATCTATTCATGTTGATAAAGATGACAATTTCATTGTCAAGAACCGTAGTTATAATGATGATGTCACATACAGTATTGCTGAACTGTCTGATGGCGAGAAAAATGCATTGCTTATTGCCGCTGACGTTCTTACGTCATCACCTGGTACGCTCATCATTATGGATGAGCCTGAAAGGCACCTACATCGAGCAATAACACTCCCTCTTCTTAGTGAATTAGTCTCTTTAAGAAGTGATTGTTCATTTTTAATCTCGACTCATGAAATTCTATTCCCGTCTTTCTTTATTAATTCAAAAGTTATTTTGGTTAGATCTTGTGAGTATGTTTCGAAAGATCCATCATCTTGGACTTTGGATATATTGGATGGTAGTGATGACATACCCGAAGAGATAAAAGAAAGCATATTCGGTTCAAGGCGAAAGGTTCTCTTTGTAGAGGGTGATCAAAATAGCCTTGATTTATCTATATATTCATCTTTATTTCATGATTTTAGTGTAATACCAAAAGGGAGCTGTAAAGATGTTGAGGCTTCTGTTGTTGGTATCGCATCTAACCGTAGTCTTCAGTGGGTTGAAGCCTATGGGTTGGTTGATAATGATAATAAAACACAAGGTGAAATTTCCTCTCTTTTATCTCGGCGGGTTTATACCTTAGATGTTCATTCTGTCGAGTCAATTTATTATCATCCAGAAGTCATACGAATTGTTATAAGTGCATATGCAGACTATCTTGGAATAGAAAATAAAAATGAAGTTTTTGATAGCATAAATGAAGAAATAATTAAGGTGATGAATAGCAACAAGGATCGTTTGTGCTCAAGATCTATAGAAAAAATAGTTAGAAGTAAGGTTTTTTCAAACATACCAACTCAGGCTCATATAAATTCCAATGAAGACTTTCATTTCCATCTAAATATAAATGAAATTCGCCTTGCTGAAGTTGATATTTTCGACACGGCTATTCAAAACAATGATGTCGTTACTTTGATGACTAGATATCCTATCCGAGAGACTGGCTTGCTAAACACCATAGCTAAGAAACTCGGTTTTCCTGATAGAAAAAGATATGAGTTAAATGTGAGAAACATCATCAGAACCCATAGTTCAGCCCAATCATTGCTCAAATCTCTACTTGGCGGATTGTACGAAGCTATTTACCCCATGTGAGACTAAACTACCTATATTGGGTCCGCTTGGAAAATGGGAAACATCTTACATTAAGCCTGCTTTTTAAGCAGGCTTAACAGACAACTATGAGCGAATAGCGGACAAGATAATAGTTAAAAGAGAAGAAAAGTTAGATACAATAAAACAGTAGGTTATATTTTTAATTAACACATAACAGGTCTTTCGATTGGATGAAAACAATATTAGCAACACTGGCAAAAGGGAATGCCAAAGATAGGCTGGCTGTTATCGCCGATATAGCAACCCTTGCGGGCGTATCAGTAGCAACGGTCACTGCTGGGGTTTTAACCTTAGTCGCTGGGACTGGCAAGTTGAATGTAGAAAATTTTTTTGGAGCGACAATTTTATCCCTTACTGGACTAGCTGTAGGTTGCTGTTTGGTAGCCGGATTCATCTGGGTTATAGTTCAATTGTCGAAACCGTGGGGAGCGCCACGCGGAGTTCAGAGCTTAGTAATGTGTGCTGTCTGGCTTATGTTCATCATTATTGTATTATTTGCAGTTATGTTTTTTTACAGCCTAATCTCCTCTTTCAGAATTTTATTATAAAGCGACTTAACGCATATCAATGCTATTTATGTCCGCTCCTCGCACGAAGCGGACAAGTTACCTGAGCTGTAGGTACGCAGCGAGCGAAAGAGGATATTAACTTATAGATTGAAAGAGGATTCAAATGTCAATAACGCGACTTTCTGGAATACTTATCGTGTCGCTGACTAAGTATCTACCCCTAAAGAACCTCATACACATTAGGTGGTCTTATGGAAATATTCTTTAAATCGTATCAGACTGAAGCCTGTTGCTTATGCGGGTCTAGTGGTTCTCTCACCGGAGAGCACAAAATAAAAGCTTCGGCGTTGAGAAAAATTTTTGGAAGCAATGCAATGGTCATTGGAAATTTTGATGATGGTGGTATTCTTCGTGCAGCACAAGGTCCTAAGTCTAAGGCTTTCCATTTTTCGGTACGAATGTGCTCTTTATGCAATGGCTCACGCACGCAGCCTGCAGATCAGGAATTTGATCGATTTCACACTTTAGTGTCATCGCTTTTATCGGAAGGCAGGGATCCTTCCGAGGTGTTTAATATGCCACAGTATAATTTGGACTCAGAAGCTTACCTCAATGTGTTTAGATATTTTTCCAAAATTTTATGCTGCCAAATTGCAGAAGCAGGCGGCCCTCGCCCATTAGAAGCTTGCGAATTTGCTATAGGGAAAACAAGCAGGAATATTATTTTTCTACACATTGATATAGATCCAATCTACCAGACTTATCGAGATACATACGGAGAACATGATTTTGCAAAACATGGAGGACTTATTGTCCCTTTTGACTCAAAAACACACAACCCAACATGTTTCCAGAGCTCGTTAAGTTTGGGTGCAGTGAGATATCTTTTTTGGGTTAGATTTGATGCACTTGTTGGAATTGAGTTACGTACATCCCATAATGAATTTTGGCTCAAATGTGAGGCAGCGTATCAAGAGGCTATAAAAAATCCACTATCGGATGAACAGCGATATCGCTTAGGTATTTAATTAAACTATGTGAAATACGATACTGTTTTGATTTGAAGGTCTGAAGATTTCCGGCCTTGCTCCGTACGGAGCAAGCGTCCGCTTCACGCCCTGAGACATTCGACAAGCTTTTTATGGCTTCAGTAAGGGCGACTTTCGCGCTTCCAGTGCCAGCAAGTATTTCGCTTCGTCGTACCGGGTTTTGGTCTTCCAACAACGGTAAATGATCCTTATCCATTTAAACGCCAGAGCCCGGATCGCTGACTGATGAGATTTCCCTTTTTCTCGCTGGCCCTGGTAATAAAGTCTGGCCCAGTACGATGAGTTAACCGTCTTCGCAGTCCATTCCACGAATGTCTGTCGGACGAACTTTGCGCACTGCCAACGCCAGTGTACCCAGGATTTTTGACCACTTCGCTCGGTTACTGGTGCGATGCCAGCGTAGTTTTGAATTTCTTCTGCGCTGTTGAAGCGGTCGCGGTTATCACCCAGTGCGGCAAGCATCCGTGGGCTCATACACGGGCCCATTCCAGGGAGTGATTTGAACAGTTCTGCATCCGGAAGCGTATCGAATAAGGATTCAATACGTTCGTCGTAGGTTCTGATTAGGTCGCCTGTCAGTTTGATTTGGGATGCAAGTGCTGTTGCCATCAATGCATTTGCCTCGATGACAGTTTTATCTGTGGTCAGGGGAATAGCGCTGGCAATACTTGCAACCCGCTGTTCGGTATATGCAACAGCAGGACCACCTTTAGCATTCATAAAATGACGGACAGTATCGCTGCGAGCACGTTTGAGTTGTTGCAGACTCGGCCAGCGAATGATTAGCTCACAGAACAGTGAGCTGTCCCGATGGGAGAACCATTCCAGGAGCTGGGGGTAATACTGCTTAAGCGTATTGATGAGCCGATTAACAAAGCGACGCTTGTCTTCGACCAGCAGTCGTCGCTGCTCAACTAATTGCTGGAGTAATCGGATATCCGGATTGTCGGCTTCAATGGCTTTTATCTTGTGGGGATAACGTAGCATCAGGTCTAATGCCAGCTCAGCATCCTGCGGATCATCCTTCGCACCGCTGGGCCAGAAAGCCTGTCGGTAGCGGGCCAGTGACAACGCGTGTACTGGAAAAACAGTGACAAATGGGTACTTCTGGAGTGCATACACCACCGGGCCTTTCTTCAGCTCAACGGCAATAGCAATCCTGCCTTTCGCCCTCTGGTGTAACTCATTGAGCTAGATATCAAGTGCCTCAGGCGTATGTTCAATCACATGAAATATGCGATCACCGTTTTTAAACTGAACGCAGACATCGTGTTTTTTATCTGCCCAGTCCAGACCAACATGAGCAGCAAACTGATCTTTCGCAGTCATCACCAACTCCTTTTTATCGGGGATTGGTATGCATTCCACGCTCTTCGAAAGAAATATAGTCAGCAGTTTTTTCTGCATGCCCTGAGTATTCGTTAGCGAACGTGGAGCACTTACTGGCTCGAAAGCAAAGCGGCAATCATCAAATCACATGATTCTGGCACAATATTCGTAACCAATAAGGGCATACCCTGAATCACTTAAAAGTGTAACTCTCAGGGTGTGAATGACTATACCTGGCACAAACCCGACCCTCTACCCAAAAAGCCCACTTTTAGCGGGCTTTTGGTTTTCAGCATACAGGGTTAATTTGCGCGCACCCGTATGGGAGCGGTGGCGGCGAACAGCCACGGGCGGGCGTTGCTTTCTACGCGAGGGGATAATGTTTCTCTTATCTGCTGATGGTACTCATCAATCCACAGTTTTTCTGCCTCGCTAAGCAGATGTAATTCCACGAGACTTAAGTCGATCGGCACCAGCGTCAGTGTGGAGAATTTGCAGAAACCAGGGCGGCTTTCGACAATTTCGACCTGATTTTCAATGCGGATACCGTATTGTCCGGCGAGGTAATAGCCCGGCTCTATCGTAATGATGTTGCCCGCCACCAGCGGCCAGGGGTTCACTTTTTTGGCGATACGGTGTGGCTGCTCATGAATCAATAGCTGATGGCCTACGCCGTGTCCCGCACCGTGATCGTAATCCAGACCAAGATCCCAAAGCGCCCGGCGGGTAAAGGCGTCAAGCTGGTGTCCCTGAGTTCCGCTGGGGAATTGCAGGGTAATCAGCGACAAAAAGCCCTTCAACACAGCGGTGTAGTGTAACCGACGCTGCGGCTCCTGCGGCCCAAATGCGAGGGTACGGGTCGTGTCTGTCGTACCGTTCTGATATTGACCGCCCGAATCGTTCAGATACATCTCCTGGGTTGTGACTGGCGCGTTTGTTTTCTCGCTTGAATGATAGTGGCACATGGCGGCATTGCCTGCCGATGCAGAAATGGTGTTAAAGCTCTGCTCAAGAAATCCCGGTTGTTGCTGGCGATAAGCCAGCTGTTTTTCCTGGGCTTCCAGCTCCGTTATCGGATTGCCTGCGGCTTCACGCAGCGGCACTTCGTGCGCCAGCCAGGCGAGGAAATTAACCCAGGCGGCGCCGTCCTGCTCATGGCATTCGCGGTATCCTGCCAGCTCGGTTTCGTTCTTGTGCGCTTTCATCAGCGTAATCGGATCTGCTGACCAGATGACGTCACCGCCATGCTGCTCAATAGCGAAGCGCAGGGCGACCGGGGCGAAATCTTTATCAACCAGGAAACGCTTTCCGGCCGCGCGTTGCTGACAGCGTGCAAGGAACTCACCCGGCGGGGAAATGGTCAGCGTGCTGAGCAAACTTGCAGGTAACGGCTGAGTTTTCTTTTCATCAACGAACCATTCCAGTTCGCCCGTGCGGTGCAATAACGCAAACGAGAAGGGAACAGGCACCATGTTGAGGTCGCTGCCGCGCACGTTCAGCGTCCAGGCGATATTATCCGGCAGGGTGATCGGCAGGTAATCCGCCTGCTGTTTTGCCAGTTCGTCGAGAATGCGCGCGCGTTTCTGCGCGCTGCTTTCACCGCTGATTTCAACGGGCATTTCCCGGATGATGCCGCAGGGGGCGGCAGGGCGGTTTTGCCATACAACGTCGAACGGATCGCTGTCTAACGCCACCAGTTCGCAGTGGGTGGCTGAGAGTGTCTCAAACTGGCTGTTGACCATCAGCAGAGGTTCGAAGGCAATACGTGCGCTGGAGGCAACCTGTTCCTGCAAATACTCCGCAAGCGGCTCGTTATGCAGGTGATGAATTTCAAAATCATTACGATCGACTTCGGCGCGGGCCTGAACCTGGTAGCGGCCATCCACAAACAGCAATGCGCGGTCGCGAAGCACTAACGCCAGTCCGGCAGAACCGCTAAAGCCCGTTAACCAGGCCAGTTTATTATCGTGTGGCGTACAGTCCTCGCTTTGATGAGCATCGGCGCGAGGAACGATCATGCCATCCAGCCCCTGTGTAATCAGGAGATTACGCAGGGCGGAAAGGGGAGTTGGGTTGCTCATAGACACCTTCATGCCTTAACGGAACGGCGGTTCGTTGAATGTGCGCAGTTTACGTGAGTGCAGGCGATCGCCTTCTGCGCGTAACAGATCAATGGCGCGAATGCCGATTTGCAGGTGCTCCGAAATCGCACCTTCATAGAAACGGTTAGCCTGGCCGGGAAGTTTAATCTCACCGTGTAACGGTTTGTCGGAGACGCACAATAGCGTGCCGTAAGGTACGCGGAAGCGATAGCCCTGGGCGGCAATTGTGGCGCTTTCCATATCAATGGCGACGGCGCGGCTCAGGTTGAAACGCAATGCGGAGGCGGAGTAGCGCAACTCCCAGTTACGATCATCGGTGGTGACGACCGTACCGGTACGCAGCCGCTGCTTAACCTCTTCGCCAGGCATGCCGCTCACCATTTTCGTGGCGTCATACAGCGCGCGCTGAACTTCTGCGATGCTGGGGATGGGAATATCGGGCGGCAGTACGGCATCGAGCACATGATCGTCACGTAAGTAGGCGTGCGCCAGCACATAGTCGCCAATCGCCTGGCTTTCACGCAGACCGCCGCAGTGACCAATCATCAGCCAGACGTCCGGGCGCAGTACCGCCAGGTGATCGCAAATAGTTTTGGCGTTTGACGGCCCGACGCCAATATTCACCAGCGTAATCCCCTGGCCGTCAGCCGTAATCAGGTGCCAGGCTGGCATCTGGTGTTTTTTCCACGCCAGATCGGAGATGGCTTCTTCGGGAGCCTCGGTTTCTGCGGTGATCCAGATCCCGCCAGCACAGGAAAGTGCGATATAGGGACTGTCCGGGTCCAGAATCTGGCTGCATCCCCAGCGCACAAATTCGTCTACATAGCGGGTGTAGTTGGTAAACAGAACAAAGGGCTGAAAATGTTCAACCGGCGTCCCCGTGTAGTGACGCAGTCGCGCCAGCGAGAAATCGACACGGCGCGCGTCGAAGTGAGAGAGCGGATAAAACTCACCGGGGTGGAACAAACCGTCTGCGGTCTCGTCGCCAATCTGCGCCAGTTCAGTGGTGGGGAAAAAGCGCGTCAATCCGGCGCTCATGGAGCGGTCAAGCGACAGCTCGGAACCGTCAATGACATAAGGATACGGAATTTCATGATGGGACGGTTCAACCGCAATATGCGCGTCATAATCCTGATACAGCAGCGTTAATTGCTCTTCAAGGTAAGGGCGAAACAGCGCAGGACGGGTGATGGTTGTGGTGTAGCAGCCAGCATGGGTAAAACGGCCATAGGCGCGGGTCTTGGGGGGATTCGTCGCATTACCGCTCCAGGAGACGGAAAGCGATGGGTAAACAAAAAGGCCATTATTTCGGGCTGTAATGTCTGGAAGCTCCCCGTTTTCAACATACTTACCAATTGCGTTACGCAGAGCCTGAACCGATTGCTCGTAGAGTTCGTCCAGTTTATCCAGCGCCTGAGACGGGGTCAGGCCGGCGCCCTTATTATTCATGTCTGTCTCCTTGTTCCACAGGTGTACTGCTCTCCCGATAGTATGTCACAGGAATGTGAAACAAAAGTCAGACGTTGCGTAAGAACAGACGGAGGCCAGACGGCCCCCGTACAGGGATTAGACGTGTGGTTTATTTTTCATCAACAGCGCCGTAACGGCAGAGATCAGGCAGCCTGCCAGCAGGTAAATGGCAACGCTGTGCCAGTTCCCATCGGAGAAGGTGACCAGTGCGGCGGCGATAAAGGGAGTGAACCCGCCGCCCACGACGCTGGCGACCTGGTAACCGACTCCGGCACCGCTGTAGCGATAACCTGCACCGAACATGCCGGTAAACATCGGCTGCTGTACGCAGACCACCATATCATGAGCAATATTGGCCAGCATGATGGAGAAGAACACAATCCAGAAGATTGACTGGGCTTCAAGCGCCATAAAAAACGGGAATGCGCTGAGCGTACCGATTAAGGCACCTGTAATATAGACACGCCGACGACCGAAGCGGTCCGCAAGCCAGGCAAAGCAGGGAATCGTCAGGCAGCTTAGTCCCCCCACCAGCAGACCAATATTCAGAAAAAGCTCACGCGGAAGGCCCAGATTTTGGGTGGAGTAGTTCAGGGCGAACGCGGTGACGATATACATCGTCAGCAGCTCGCACAGGCGCAGGCCGATGATTTTCAGAAATGCGCCAGGGTGGCGGCTCAACGCCTCCATGACCGGCAAGCGTTTTTTCGCCGGTGGTGTTTCCTGTTTTTGCTGTTCAAATTCGGCGGACTCTTCCATGCCATTGCGCACCCATAAGGCGCCAAGCACCAGAATAATGCTAAACAAGAATGGGATGCGCCAGCCCCAACTCAGAAACTGTTCATCGGTCGTCAGCGTGCTGATCAGCGAGACCAGACCGGTCGAGAGCAGCAGCCCTACGCCATAACCCACCTGAACGCCGCTGCTGTAAAACGCTTTTTTGTTCTCCGGCGCGCTTTCAACCGACAGCAATGCCGCGCCACCCCATTCGCCACCGACGGCAAAACCCTGAACAGCCCGTAATATCACCAGTAATACCGGCGCCCACCAGCCTATAGTGGCGAAAGAAGGGAGGATGCCAATCAGTGCGGTAGCGATACCCATCATCCATACGGTCAGCATCAGCATACGCTTGCGGCCCAGACGATCGCCGAAGTGGCCGAAGATCACACCCCCCAGCGGGCGAAACAGAAAGCCAACGCCGAAGGTGGCAAACGCCGCGAGTGTGCCCATCGCCGGGCTGATTTGCGGGAAGAATTCACGATTAAACACCAGGGCAGCGGTGATGCCATAGAGCAGAAAATCGTACCAGTCGACGACTGCGCCAGCGAAGCTTCCTAATGCGGCGCGGCGCGCGCGATTAAGCGAAGGCGTCTCATCCTGGGGACGCGTGGAGGTGAGGGTGGAATCCATAGTTATCCTGTCTGTGCTGTTTTTTTAGTTATTAGTATGGAGAAATGATGACTCATATTGCTGCCGACATATTAACGGCCTTTATGAGACTACCGCGACAGACGGAAAGAGAAAATGATTTTATCCGTCACGCGCAGACAAGATGAAAAATAGTACGGAGCCCCGGTTGAAATCGCCTTGTATCTCAGGGTTGTTAACGCTAATTGTTATGATATAACATATCCAATTAATGGTTCGATCATGGAAGAGGTTAAGTATTGTGCAATTCGTCGCATCCAGTGATAACCCGGCGAGTGCTCTAAGCGTCAATATTGCGTCGCTACAGCGACCCGGAGGCGGAGAACTGCTTTGTGCAATTCGCTTTGAGGTTGAGGAAGGGAAATGCCTGGCTGTTATTGGGCCTAACGGCAGCGGTAAAACGTCTTTACTGAGGGCAATAAGTCAGGAACTCCCCCTTCAGAAGGGCGATATTCAACTACTGGGCCGGTCTGTTTCGGCGCTGTCGCGGCAGCAGCGGGCAAAGCAGATCGCCGTTCTGGCGCAAAATGATACGCCCGATCTGAGGCTGGCTCTTGAGGATTATGTGGCGCTGGGGCGTATCCCGCACGCCCAGGATGCACTACGCGACAGGCATGATGCCATCGTGACGAAGGCCATTAAAGAGACGGGATTACTGGCGTTGCGAAAGCGGTCGCTGTCTGCGCTTTCTGGCGGAGAAAGGCAGCGGGCGGCGCTGGCGCGGGTGTTAGCTCAGATGCCGAGCCTGGTGCTGCTTGATGAGCCAACCAACCATCTGGATCCCTCCGGTCGGGTGGAACTGCTTTCGTTGGTGAAAAACAAGGGGATAACGGTGGTGGCGGTATTGCACGATCTGTCGCTGATTGAATCTTTTGCTGACCGCGTTCTTCTTCTGTCGCAGGGAAGAATGGTGCTCTGCGACACACCGGAGCGTGTGCTGGTGTCTGAAAACCTTTATCCCGTTTTTGGGTTGACCTGCTTTACCGTACCACACCCTGATACGGGGAAAGCGTTACGTATTTTTGAAGTTCCTGGCTATGCATAATAAATATCTGAGGATTGTGATGAAAAAATTGCTTGCAGGCATGGTTGCTATTTTGTCGGTATCGGCAGTAGAGGCTGCGGATTTTCCTGTCACCATAGAGAGTTGTGGAACACCCGTGACGTTCACGGAACCGCCAAAGCGAGCGATTATTAATGACCTTAATATGTCTGAAATGGCGTTCGCTCTGAATTTACAGGATCGTATCGTCGGTCTGACCGGTATCAGCGGGTGGTACAAAATGACGCCGGAATTTAAAAAAGCAATGGGGTCGATCCCTGAACTGGCACCAAAATATCCCTCTCTGGAAACATTGCTGGCGGTTAATCCAGATTTCTTTTTCGCAGGCTGGAATTATGGCATGAAAGTAGGGGGTGAAGTGACGCCTTCTTCACTCAATAAATATGGCATCAAGACTTTTGTTCTGAGCGAAAGTTGCGTCTTTACTGCCGCGCATAAGCGTAAAGCCAGTATGGATCTACTTTATAATGACGTACTGACGCTGGGGAAGATTTTTGGTAAGCAAGATGACGCTCGGGCGCTGGTTAATCACTGGAAAAAGACGCTGGAGGTGCTGCCCAAACCGCCGAAAGGAACCCGACCATTAAGCGTGTTTGTTTATGATTCGGGAGAGGATAAACCTTTTACTAGCGGGAAATACGCGATGCCTGACGCCATTATTGAAGCGGCTGGTGGTAAAAATGCGATGGAGGCGCTGGATATCAGTTGGGGCACAACTTCCTGGGAAAGTGTGGCTGCCGCTGAGCCGGACTTTATCATTCTGCTGGATTATCAAACGGGAAGTGGGGCTGATGAGCTTCGTCACTTCCTGGAAAATCACCCGTTGATGAAACTCACGCCAGCGGTGAAACACCAACGTTATCTGAAGCTGCAATATGCTGAACTGACGCCAGGCCCTGCGAATGTCAAAGCAGTAGAAAAACTGGCGCGGGCCATGTATCAGACGGCTGCACAATGAGTTTCACTTCGTACCGTTACCACTGGGCGATGTGGAGCGCGGTGGTGGTACTGGCAGGACTAATGTTACTCAGTATTGCCAAAGGCGCTGTTTCGTTATCGCTGTTGCAGGTGCTGGGGGCGATGGGGATTGCAGATGTGCCGGTATCGGATATGGTCAGCAGAATTGTGATTGACTTACGCGTGCCGAGGACGCTGCTCTCTGTACTTACAGGGGCAGGGCTGGCGATAGTGGGCGCGTTGTTGCAGACCACCACACGTAATGATCTTGCCGATCCATTTTTATTTGGGCTGTCATCGGGCGCATCGGCGGGCGCGGTACTGGTCATTACCCGATTCGGCAATCAGCTTGGCACGCTGACGCTCCCCGTATCGGCATTTGTTGGTGGGATCTGCTCCGCTATGGCGGTGATATTACTGTTCCACTTCAAAAAGCAACGCGGGGCTGAGCAGTTAATTATCAGTGGGCTTGCTATCTCCTTTCTGTTTGGCGCGTTAACCAGCTATTTCATTTTTTCTGGCGATCAACGTGCCGCCAGTTCCGTGCTGTTCTGGTCACTGGGCGGCCTGGGATTAGCCAGTTGGGGCAATCTGCCTTTTGCCTTACTGAGCCTGATGTTACTGAGCGCTTTTATTCTGCTGCGATGGCGTGCGCTGGATGGCATGCTGGCCGGTGAGCAGACGGCGTTATCGCTGGGGATTAACGTCAGCCGCCTGCGGATGGAAATTTTCCTGTGCTGCGCGCTGGCGACCTCTTTCTTAGTGGCACTGACGGGAGTGATCGGCTTTGTTGGGCTGATGGTGCCACATCTGTGTCGGTACTTTTCTGGCGTTAAGCATCTGCTTTTACTGCCTCTTTGTGGTGTCTGGGGGGCTGTGCTGTTGTGCGGCGGCGATATTGTCAGCCGAACGTTGCTGACCTCGCAGGAACTGCCTGTCGGCATTATTACGGCGGGTATTGGCGGTTTGTTTATTATTGTGTTGCTCGCCAGAACGTCGTCAATATGACGGTCAGAAACGGTAAGCGGCTGGAACGTATACCTGATTGTGGTTGTTCGGAGTACAGAAAAGCAAAAAGCCCGCTAAAAAGCGGGCTTTTCTAAATTTGGCTCCTCTGACTGGACTCGAACCAGTGACATACGGATTAACAGTCCGCCGTTCTACCGACTGAACTACAGAGGAATCGTGTGAACGGGGCGCATATTAACGACGCCCACGAGCATTGTCAAAGGGTGAAATGCGATTGCGCGTTCGTTTGCTGACAAAATCAACAAAGCGATGATCTTTCATTCGGCCACTATTTTGCGCCATTCTGGTGCAAACGTACCTCTTATGGGGCAGATCGGAAACTGTTGTTAACGTTAAAAACGTTGTCTTGTAATCACATTCTCTTATTTGACAGCAGGTTAGCATAAAAATCAGCGTCGGCCAGAAACTGGCAAGCCTTTTGCAAAATCCTCCATAACATGACAGCCAGTATCATGACTGGTATTCCTGACAGGAGGCAAAATGAACTTCAGACGACTGAAATACTTTGTGAAAATCGTCGACATCGGTAGCCTGACGCAGGCCGCTGAAGTATTACACATTGCGCAACCCGCACTCAGCCAGCAGGTCGCTACGCTGGAAGGGGAACTGGATCAGCAATTGTTGATTCGGACAAAGCGCGGCGTGACGCCGACTGAAGCAGGAAAAATCCTGTATACCCATGCGCGAACGATTTTGCGTCAGTGTGAACAGGCACAGCTGGCGGTTAATAACGTCGGGCAAACGCTGAGGGGGCAGGTGTCGATCGGTCTGGCGCCGGGAACGGCTGCCTCGTCGGTGACGATGCCGCTGCTACAGGCCGTGCGGGCGGAATTGCCAGAGGTGTTGGTCTACCTGCATGAAAACAGCGGGGTGGTGCTGAATGATAAATTACTCAGCGGCCAACTTGATATGGCGGTTCTTTACGAGCGTTCTCCGGTGGCCGGTATTACCAGCCAGCCGCTGCTGAAAGAAGATCTTTTTCTGGTGGGAACCCGGGATTGCCCTGGGCCGAGCGTGGATTTAACGGCGGTTGCGGAGATGAACCTTTTCCTTCCTCGCGACTATAGCGCCGTTCGTTCGCGCGTGGATGAGGCCTTTTCCTTACGCCGATTGACCGCAAAAGTGATTGGTGAAATCGAATCCATCGCGACATTAACAGCGGCTATCGCCAGTGGGATGGGGGTGACGGTGTTACCGGAGTCGGCAGCCCGATCGTTAAGCGGCGCGGCAAATGGCTGGATGGCGCGTATCACCACGCCGTCGATGAGTTTACCGCTGTCGCTGAATATGTCGGCGAGGGGGAGTCTGACGCCGCAGGCACAGGCAGTGAAAGAGATCCTGATGTCGCTGGTGAGCCGCCCTATGCTGGAAAACCGTGAGCTTCTGCTGGTGAGCTAAGCGTTATTCCATCGCGGTATAAGATGCAGGTTTTTATTATTTGTTATGCCGGGCTTCAGACTTTAACAATAGCGTCATGTCTGATGTCTTCGGAGCGAAGCGTGAATTTCCAGCAACTTAAAATCATCCGCGAGGCGGCCCGTCAGGATTACAACCTGACTGAAGTCGCCAATATGCTTTATACCTCTCAGTCGGGAGTGAGTCGGCATATTCGCGAGCTTGAAGATGAGCTCGGTATTGAAATTTTTATCCGGCGCGGCAAGCGCCTGCTCGGGATGACAGAACCGGGTAAGGCGCTGCTGGTCATTGCCGAGCGCATTCTGAATGAGGCCAGCAATGTTCGCAGACTGGCCGACCTGTTCACCAATGATACATCTGGCGTACTGACCATTGCCACGACGCACACCCAGGCGCGATATAGTTTACCTGAAGTGATCAAAGCCTTTCGCGAGATTTTCCCGGAAGTCCGACTGGAGCTTATTCAGGGCACGCCGCAGGAGATAGAGGTGCTGTTGCAAAACGGTGGCGCGGATATCGGCATTGCCAGTGAGCGTCTGAGTAATGATCCGTTGCTGGTGGCCTTTCCCTGGTTTCGCTGGCACCACAGTTTATTAGTACCTCGCAATCATCCCCTGGTGCAGACCTCGCCACTGACGCTGGAAGCGATCGCGCACTGGCCGCTAATCACTTATCGTCAGGGCATTACAGGGCGCTCCCGTATTGATGAAGCCTTCTCCCGCAAAGGGTTGTTGCCGGATATTGTCCTGAGCGCTCAGGATTCTGATGTGATCAAAACGTACGTTGCTCTGGGGCTGGGGATTGGATTGGTCGCCGAGCAATCCAGCGGCGAGCAGGAAGAGGGGGCGCTGACGCGTCTTGATACCCGACATTTATTTGATGCCAATACCGTCTGGCTGGGGCTGAAGCGCGGACAGTTACAGCGCAACTACGTCTGGCGGTTTATTGAGTTGTGTAATGCGGGGCTGTCTGTCGAAGATATTAAGCGGCAGGTGATGGAGTCGGATGAGGCGGTCATTGATTATCAGATATAAAGCAAGAAGCCCGCTAAAAAGCGGGCTTCTTTAAATTTGGCTCCTCTGACTGGACTCGAACCAGTGACATACGGATTAACAGTCCGCCGTTCTACCGACTGAACTACAGAGGAATCGTGTGAACGAGGCGAATAATACTGACCGCTCTGTAACGTGTCAACAGTAAAATTCGCACGTCATTTCAATTGGTTAATTAATCTTCAAAACCACGATTTAATGGACGTGTGATGTCGGTATATTGTCCTCTTCTGGGTTATCACGCAGTCGCAGTAAGGGGTCCTGGCGATAAAACTGACAAAAACGTTGCCACAATGCCGGGAAACGCGGGGCGAACAGTTCCGGGGCGCTGAAGAAGTATTCTGACAGAACCGCAAAGCATTCAGCAGGGTCGGTTGCTGCGTAAGCATCAATGCTGGATGCGGTTTCACCCACAAGATCAATTTCATCCTGAATATTGTTCATGGCCGCGTGGAGATCGTGCTCCCAACTGGCCACTTCGCGCAGAGGAATCAACGGGATGCCGCTGGCCCGGTCGCCATTGCGCATATCAAGTTTATGCGCCACTTCATGGATAATCAGATTGAAGCCGGACGCATCAAAGGAGTCCTGGATATCAAGCCAGTTCAGAATTATTGGGCCTTGCTGCCAGCTTTGCCCGGACTGGACAACGCGCTGGTTATGCACCAGACCAATATCATCTTCCCATTCATCATCCACAACAAAAGGCACAGGGTAGATCAGCACTTCATGGAAGCCATCGAGCCATTCGATGCCCAACTCCAGAACCGGGAGACAAAAAAGCAGCGCAATACGCGCGCTTTTCAACGCATCCAGTTCAAATCCCTGAAGAGCGACCAACCTTTTTTGCTGTAAAAAACGCTCGGCCAGCGCAATTAATCTGGCTTGCTCTTGCGCGGTCAGGTTGACCAGAAGGGGAATTGCCAGGGCGTCATCCCACGGCAAGGCCGCATTCTGGTCTGTTTCGTGTACTTTCCAGGGCCACTTAATCATCGTTTTGCTCGCAAACTCGTCACTTGAACAAAATTGCAGGAACAGGGTCTGTTAAAATGCCAAATTACCTGGCATCATGGCAACCACCAGAACGGAGAGATGCCGGAGCGGCTGAACGGACCGGTCTCGAAAACCGGAGTAGGGGCAACTCTACCGGGGGTTCAAATCCCCCTCTCTCCGCCACTATTCAAGCACTTAGTTCACTCCCTTTCAACGACCCCCGTCACACTTGGTATAGTGTTGGTATATTCACCGGGTATGCTTCTCGCCATCATCCTCCTCCGATTTTTCCAGAACAGGACGAGTCAGCATCGGGGAACACTTGCGCTTTGCGATCGGCAACAAACCTCTGGCTTTCCGTTTTATGACCGGAGAATAACGGCTTCTCTTTGCCGGGTTCGCCGCGAATTTAACCGGTGATCTTATTTGGCAATATTGGTGAAGCACTGACAGGCAGTACAGAGAGAAATTGTAGAAGTTTTAAGATAGCAATATGCCATTGAGTGGATTTTTCTATTTTTCAGGTGAGGATTAATAGGTGTAATCCTGTTAAACGGCCTCAATCAAGATATGAAAAAATGTATATTTGACTCCGAAATAGCATTCTTTGACGCCGACAGCATCAACGAGTTTTTATCGAGTTCGTTTTTGATACCTTAAATATAGCAGCTTCCGGTCAGTCGAAGTTTCTATTAACAGTCGCACAAGTAAGAATCGCATATCGCTTCTGATTTTTGTGTGAACTCACTGTTTGCTCATTGATACTTAATTCACTCTGACAAGGAAATGGCAATGAAAAAGGTTCTTCTCTCTGCTGCAATCGCGACTGCATTTTTTGGCATGGCTGCGGCAAATGCTGCTGATACTAATGTCGGCGGCGGTCAGGTTAATTTCTTCGGTAAAGTTACCGACGTATCTTGTACTGTTTCCGTAAACGGCCAGGGCAGCGATGCTAATGTTTATCTGTCTCCGGTAACGTTAACGGAAGTTAAAGCTGCGGCTGCGGATACCTATCTGAAACCAAAATCTTTCACCATCGATGTTTCTAACTGCCAGGCGGCTGATGGTACGAAACAAGATGACGTGAGCAAACTGGGTGTGAACTGGACCGGCGGCAACCTGCTGGCGGGCGCTTCCGGCAAACAACAGGGCTACCTGGCCAATACGGAAGCGGCTGGCGCGAAGGATATCCAACTGGTTCTGTCTACCGATAACGACACCGCGCTGGCCAAGAAAATCATCCCGGGAGACACCGCTCAGCCGAAAGCGACTGGCGACGCAACTGCCGTTCAGGATGGCGCGCGTTTCACTTACTATGTTGGTTATGCCACCAGCACGCCTGACAGCGTGACAACCGGTGTGGTCAATAGCTATGCGACTTACGAAATTACCTACCAGTAATATCGGCTGAGAGATAAAACCGCCTCGCGCCGGGGCGGTATAAAACAATAATAAAGCGGCCGCTGCTGCCGCTTATTTTTTATTCAGAGGTCAGCATGAAGCTTATTGCCCTTTTTTTCTGTTTCATTTTTAGTTTTGCGGCTAATGCTAATAACATTATTGTTAATGGCACCCGCTTTATTTATCCAGGAAATGAAAAAGAAATAACGGTGCAGCTCTCTAATACCGCAGATCGTCCGGCACTGGCACAAGCCTGGCTGGATAACGGTAATGCCGATGCGACGCCGGATACGATTACTACACCATTTATTATTACACCACCTATTTCCCGCGTTGACGCTAAAAGCGGTCAGACTTTGCGTATTAAGCTCGGCAGCAATGCAGGGCTCGCTAAAGATAAAGAGACATTATGGTGGCTGAATCTTCTGGAAATTCCGCCGGTAGAGGCTAACCAGAAAAATGAAGGGCAGAATATCCTGCAACTGGCGATTCGTTCTCGCTTTAAGTTTATCTATCGTCCGAATGGATTAGGCAACCGTGATGCGGCGGCGGAAAAGTTGGTGCTTTCCGCCAACGGCAGCAGTCTGTCCGTCAACAATCCCACGCCTTTTTATATCACCGTAAGCCGTATCTCTCGTGACGGCGGCAAAGCGCTGAACAGCAAAACGGTGATGTTTGCCCCACAGTCCAGTCAGACTATCGTGCTTTCCTCGACAGTGAACAAAGGCGAGACCCTGACTGTTAACAACATTAATGACTATGGCGCAGATGTCGCAGTGAAAGTTGCCGTTAAATAAGGGAAACGATCATGAAGCAGAGGTCAATCCGCCCGGAAAGATTAAGTACGGCAATTGCGATTGCACTGTACTGCTTTCCGCCATTTTCAAGCGGCCAGGAAAACCCAGGAACGGTTTATCAGTTTAACGATGGCTTTATTGTCGGCAGTCGCGAAAAGGTCGATCTGTCGCGCTTTTCCACGAGCGCTATCTCCGAGGGTGTTTACTCACTTGATGTGTATACCAATGGTGAGTGGAAAGGCCGCTACGACCTGAATATCACCCGTGGAAAAGACGGCAAAATGGGCGTCTGCTACACCAAAGCGATGCTGATGCAATACGGTATCTCGCCAGAAAAATTTAACCCGCAGCTTAGCGCGAAAGAGGGCTATTGCGGACGACTGCAAGAGTGGCGTAACGAAGAAAATGTCAGCGACAACCTGATTCAGTCCTCTCTGAGGCTGGATATTTCCGTACCGCAAATCTACGAAGATCAGCGCTTTAAGAATTTTGTCAGCCCGGAGTTCTGGGATAAAGGCGTTGCGGCGCTGAATTTAGGCTGGATGGCTAACGCCTGGAACAGCCACACGTCATCGGCCAACGGGTCAGATAACAGCAGCGCCTATCTTGGCGTTAACGCGGGTCTTTCCTGGGACGGCTGGCTGCTCAAACACATTGGTAACCTGAACTGGCAACAGCAGCAGGGGAAGGCGCACTGGAACAGTAACCAGACCTACCTGCAACGTCCGATTCCGCAAATTAACTCGATTGTCAGCGGTGGGCAGATTTTTACCAACGGTGAGTTTTTCGACACCATCGGCCTGCGAGGGGTAAATCTGGCGACCGATGACAATATGTTCCCGGACGGTATGCGTTCCTACGCCCCGGAAATTCGCGGCGTGGCGCAAAGTAACGCGCTGGTGACGGTACGTCAGGGCAACAATATTATCTATCAGACCACCGTGCCGCCGGGGCCGTTTACGTTGCAGGATGTTTACCCTTCCGGTTATGGCAGCGACCTTGAGGTTTCAGTAAAAGAAGCCGATGGCTCGGTACAGGTGTTCAGCGTGCCTTATGCCTCGGTAGCGCAATTACTGCGCCCGGGGATGACCCGCTATGCGCTCTCTGCCGGTAAGGTTGATGATAGTTCGCTGCGCAATAAACCGATGCTCTACCAGGCAACCTGGCAACAGGGCTTAAGTAACCTGTTCACCGGCTATGCTGGCGTGACCGGTTTTGATGACTATCAGGCATTCCTGTTGGGGACCGGGATGAACACCGGCGTCGGCGCCTTGTCATTCGATGTCACCCATTCGCGGTTGAAGAGCGATACCCTTGACGAGCATGGTCAGAGCTACCGCGCCACCTTTAACCGTATGTTCACCGAAACGCAGACCAGTATTGTCCTGGCGGCGTATCGTTACTCCACCAAAGGCTACTACAACCTGAACGACGCGCTGTACGCCGTCGATCAGGAAAAGAACCACAACAGCAACTACACCGTGTGGCGACAGAAAAACAGCATGACCTTTACCGTAAACCAGAACCTGCCGGACGGCTGGGGCGGTTTCTACTTAAGCGGTCGGGTTTCGGATTACTGGAACCGTTCAGGCACGGAGAAGCAGTATCAGCTCAGCTATAACAATGTGTTCGGTCGCCTCTCATGGTCGGTCAGCGCTCAGCGCGTCTATACGCCGGACAGCTCCGGTCATCGTCGCGACGATCGCGTTTCGCTCAACTTTAGCTACCCGCTGTGGTTCGGCGAGAATCGCACCGCGAATCTGACGTCAAATACCTCGTTCAACAACTCGCACTTCGCCAGCTCGCAGATTGGCGTCAACGGCTCGCTGGACAGTGAAAACAACCTCAACTACGGCGTATCGACCACCACCGCGACCGGAGGCCAGCACGATGTGGCGCTGAACGGCAGCTATCGTACCCCGTGGACTACGCTGAACGGCAGTTATAGCCAGGGCGAAGGGTATCGTCAGAGCGGGCTGGGCGCCAGCGGGACGCTGATTGCCCATCAGCACGGCGTGGTGTTCTCGCCGGAAAGCGGCACCACGATGGCGCTGATCGAAGCGAAAGATGCCGCAGGCGCCATGTTGCCAGGTTCGCCGGGGACCCGCATTGACAGCAACGGCTACGCCATTCTGCCGTATCTGCGGCCTTACCGGATTAACGCCGTTGAAATTGACCCGAAAGGCAGTAATGACGATATCGCTTTCGATCGTACCGTGGCGCAGGTTGTGCCGTGGGAGGGGAGCGTAGTCAAAGTTGCCTTCAATACTACGGTGCAAAACAACATCACGGTGCAGGCGCGCCAGGCGAATGGCCTGCCGTTACCGTTCGCCGCCACGATTTTTGACCCGAGCGGAAAAGAGATCGGTGTTGTGGGGCAGGGCAGCATGATGTTTATCAGCGACGCCAGCGCGTCAAAGGCCACGGTTAAGTGGAATGGCGGGCAATGTACGGTGGATCTGAGTCAGGCAAAAACAAAGGAAACGCTATGTCGCTGAGTAAAAGACTGACGCTTTTTATTGGATTAATGGCGCTGGGGACAACGTCGGCATGGGCTTTCTGCTCGCGCCTTTCACAGCCGACGGTGACATTAGACATGGCCATCGGGCGAGTGGTTGTTCCGCCGGATCTGCCGGTGGGCTCAGTGATTGTGTCCCGTGACTGGACAATGTCGGCGTCGGGTGGCGCAAGCTATAGCTGTTCAGCCGGTACTAACCGTTTTGCGGCGAAAATTGTCGTGCCCGGAGCCACCGACCTGGGGAATAAAATTTATTCGACAAACGTAGACGGCATCGGCTTGCGTTTTAGTCGCGGTGGCGCAACGGTCAATATTGTCTACCCGGATGTCTACTCCTCCTATGTCAACAGGCAGACCAATTATTCACTGGAAGGCTCCCGCTTTACGCTGGAAGTGATTAAAACTGCGAGCGTGACCGGCAGTGGCACCCTGGCGGCGGGGAAATATACCTCTTATGACTGGGAAAACGGCAGTAACCCGATCCTTGAAACGTTCCTCAGCGCCAATGCCATCACCGTCGTCTCGCCCTCCTGTACCGTGTTAAGCGGTAAGAATATGAACGTTGATATCGGTACGATTAAGCGCAGCGATCTGAATGGCGTTGGCACCACGGCGGGAGGTAAAGATTTTAATATCCAGTTGCAGTGCAGCGGCGGCGTAAGTGAATCCGGTTTCGCCAATATCCATACGACATTTTCCGGCAACCTGGCGACAAGCACCACTGCCGCTCAGGGCGTGCTCATCAACGAAAAAAGCGGAAACGCTGCGGCGAAAGGGATTGGCGTCCAGGTACTGAAAGATGGCACCCCGCTGGAATTTAGCAAGAAATATAATATCGGCACTTTGCAGACCCAGGAAACCCGTTACATTACATTGCCTTATCGTGCACGCTTCTATCAATACGCATCGACCACAAGTACCGGTGAGGTGGAGTCGCACATGATCTTTAACCTGACGTACGATTAATTCGGGAGGTGGGTATGCGTGATTCAGCACAGTATAAAAATATCAGACGACTCACTCAGTTGACCCTGATAAGCGGAATGCTTGTTGCCTCTTCAGCGTGGGGATTTGAAACCAATTACGATCGCGGACGGGTGGACTTCGCAGGGCGAGTAACGGATATCTCCTGTAGCGTAGCGCTCAATGGGGGCAACAATGCGGGCAGCGGTAGCGTCTGGCTGGCACCGGTAAGCCTGGCGGAAGTACATGCCCGTGGCGCGGGCGCATTTATGAAACCGCAATCCTTCACCCTGGAATTGTCGAACTGTCAGTTACGTCATGATGGTGGCGCTGCGAATAACGATGAGATCAGCACGGTAAGTGTGCGCTGGATTGATGGATTCACGGTCAATACCGTCGGCAACGAAAATGCCGGTTATCTGGCGAATACACGAGCGGATGGGGCCAGCCATATTTTTCTGGCGCTGTCGACCAACGACAATAATACGCTGGATAAAAGCAATAAAATTGTTCCGGCTGACCCGCAGCAAAACCGGGTGCCTTTGGTGGAAAAAGCGGTAAGCGGCGGTGTGTTTACTTATTACATCGGTTACGTTACGCCAGCGCCGGAGAAAGCGACCAGTGGCCCGTTGACCAGTTGGGCAACCTGGGAGTTAGTGTATAACTGATTTCTTGCGTGTGAAGGTTGGTTTTGATGCCGGAGTCTTCCGGCATTTTTTTCTCTTTTTTAAACCGTAATCTCTTCTTTGACCAGTTGTTCAATACTGACTTCTTTCCAGTAATGCCCCTGAATGGCAAACCACTCCATACCCTGCAACCATTTCTTATGCGCTTCGCTTTCGACGCCTTCAATAATCACATTATGCTGGTTACGGGAAAGGAAGGTGACCAGCGCATCCATCAATGGCCGACCAGACTCTTTTTGCATTAAATGCCAGAAGAAGTTTCTGTCGATTTTGACATAATCAAAATGATAGCCGCGAATCGCGTTAATTCCCGCGTAGCCAGCGCCAAAGTCATCGAGCCAGAGTGGGGTGCTGTGGGAATCACACCAGGCGGCGAGAGAGTTATTCAACAGTTCGTTAGAGTTTTCCGTGAGTTCAAAGTGAACGCAGCCCAGTGCTTTGACTTTCGCTTTCACTTCTGGCCGTAGCAGGACGCTGAGTATATGGTCGTCAACGTTAATCGTGGCAGAAACATTGTTTTTTATAAACCACGCTTTATGTTTTTCTATTAACGCCAGTTGTTCCATAAAGATACTTTCCCGTAAATCCGCATTGGCATAACGAAATAACTCTTCTGGAGAAACAGGGATATGGTCAAAGCGGCTCAGGCACTCAACGGCGACAAGCGCCCCGAGAGGTGAAAACATTTTTTGGAAGACATATCGAACGGATATATCGCTACGTGACAAATTATGATTGAAAAACATAAGTGCGTCCATTATATCTCGTCAGAAATCAGGTCAACGGTGGGAGGAGGTGGTATTAATATAAGTGATATTTTTGTCGGTGAAAATGATTGACAGGGGGCTGGTTAACAATTAATTATCGGTTTTTGATTGGTCATCTGCACATTTAATATGTTTAGCATCGAAACATATTGACGATTCTTTTGTTCATCACTTGCGAGTTATTCATGCCTAACTTTCTCATAATACTCGCTCTGTGAGTGTGGGCTGTTTTATAGTCAATATTGAGAAGCTCTGCTATTTGTTTATTGTTATGGCTGGCAATCATTAGCGCCAGCACCTGCTGCTCCCTGGTAGTGAGTTTTCGCCGGGTGTATAAGCGCTGATATTCGCGGGTCGTTAAAGGATGTTTCAAGATAGCCGAGAGATCGGAGCAAGACGCGTTTTCCGTCAGAATCAATACATTTTCAAGATCGAGAAGTTCACGACATAAGCTGGCGAGGTCGCTTTTTACAATCAGAACGAGCAGCGTGCAGTGCGTGAGATACATTCGTAATCTATTGAGTAAGGCGACCGTTCTGGCCGCAGAGATATCCTTATGAATGACATTGATAATAATCGTACCCGACTGAGGGGCACGGGTTCTCCCGGCGATCTCCTGATAGCCCAGCGTGGTAATATTTATCTCATTGTCCACCATGTAATGCAGGATTGATTGCCCAATGAGATTATCATCCGTGTAAAATAATAAATTACTCAATGTTTTCTCGGTCTGTTAAACTAAAAAAATCTTATTTTTAATTTTATTGTCAATAATTAATTTGACGATAACATTCTCTATGTAATGTTTATAATCGTCACTTTTATGCTGAAACATACAAGAGATGCGGAAATCTGCTTCTTCATACGATTTTTCGCTATGGAGTTCTGTTACGCTGATGATTTTTAAGTTAGTCATTACGCTGCCATATTCACCAAAGCTCATCTCAACGTTTTCTAACACATTATCTTTACGCATAAATTTAAGTTGAGATTGGGTGGATATGAAAGAACACCCGCCGTCAGAGACATCATTTAACGTATGTTTAAAAGTAACGCCATTTTTATAACGACCAGAACAACAGAATTGATAACTCTCTCTTGTCTTAAGTCGGGGGGACGATCGCCGTTGCAGTATGTTTATGCTCTCAGGAATGGCAAAGCGGAAAATATTATCCGGGCTATTGTGCTCAGTATTTATCTGCGCGGTGGCAAACTCAATCCTGCCAAGTTTACTGTGGATCTGAAAACAGACATCGCCGTTTTCAGATAACGAAGGCTGAAAAGAGGGAGGGAGATCGATATAAAAAGATGAACTGTCAACTTTTCGTAAATCTGATTGCCAGCTCAGATCGTTAAAACTAAAATCCAGTTTAGACTTAACCCTGAATTCTTCTCTCAGGATAGCAATGATTTCATATCTGGATTTTTTCGAAACTCCTTCTGACATACCATCTCTCTAAAATACAATGTCCTTTCAGATTATTATCCCATGTTGCGATCGCCTGTTTATTAAAAATAAAAGGATGCGGCCTATTGTTGAATTTTCAAAAATAGTTCAATGCTATTGATTGCGTATTGACATTCGGTGAATTTGCCCGGCATGTGCCGGGCAAGGAGGGCGGTTTAGAACAGAACTGAGTAGTTCAGACCAAAGGTGCGGCCGCGTCCTTTGTAGTCATACAGGGAAGCGGGGCCGTAACCTGGGCTGTAGTACAGCGGCGCGCGCTGCCCCCAGACGGTGGTGTAGTCACGGTCGAAGAGGTTCTCAACGCTGAAGCTGAGTTTACCCACCGGAAGCTGATAGCTGCCGAGCAAATCGACGGTGGTATAGCCATCAATGCTGTAGCCTTCTGCATCGCTCACATCGAAGGAGGTGGTGCTCTGTACGCGCAGGCTCCACGGGTCCGGCGCCCAGCCAATGTAGGCTGTCGCTTTCGATGGGCTTGCCACCTTCACGTCATATTTCTGCCAGCTACCGTTCACTTTCGACTCGGTTTTCAGCACGTTGAAGTTCGCACCGGTACTCCAGTCGGTATCTGGAATCAGGTAGTCCACCGCGCCTTCCACGCCGTAAATGCGGCGTTTGTCGTCCACCACGCTGATGGTCAGATCTTTATTCGCCACCACGCTCTTATCGGAAATCGAGTAGTAGGCCGCGATTTGGGTGCGCAGGTTGTCGCCGGTAAAGCGCCAGCCCAGCTCATAAGAATCGACCTTCACGCCTTCCAGCTTGCTGTCGCCAACGTTCACGCTGTTGGTCAGGGGAAGGTGACCGTTCACCGCTGCGCCATAGGTGCCGCGACCGTAGTATTTACCCGGGTCCGGTAGCTCCACGCCCTGGGAGAAGTTGAGCCATGCCTGCTGGCGTTCGGTGATGTGCATCAGCAGACCGGCGTTGAACAGGAAGTTGTCGTAATCGACCGAGCCGCCTGGAATGGCGTCGGCGGATGTCGCCTTCCCGGCGGCAATCTGCTGTTGCTGCGCGTAGCCGATGAAATCATCAATCTTGTTCTCAGTGTACTGGTAGCGTACGCCGCCGCTGAGGGTAAAGATATCATTGATGTCATAGCTCGATTGCAGGAAGGCCGCCAGGTTGGTGATGTCATACGACGGGTAACGCCCGGTGGTGTAAATCTTCTGGTTGTTCAGCCCCCCGGAAGCGCTTGCCTGGGCCAGATCGAAGAACATCTGGTTGGAGGTAAAGCGCTCGTGGTCGGCATCCAGCCCGTAGGTGATTTGCCAGCCGTCCAGCGGTTTGCTGTTCAGAGTCAGTTTCATGCCGTACTGGTCGGTGTCCTGCTGTGACGAGGAGAAAGCCGTCGCCTGTTTGTTCGCATTTACGGTCGGGAACGGGTAGAACAGCAGTGACTCATCGCGGTAGTAAACCTGGCCGACCAGCTCCTGACCAAAGAAATCGCTGTTGGAGTACTGTAGGCTGATCAGATGACGCTCGGTGCCGGGAATACGGTCGGAATTCAGCCCCTTACTGACGTATGGTGTGCTGGCCCCGCTAATGGCGGAGAAATCTTTCCCAAGATTCAGCCCGTAATCGTCGTCGCCCTGGCTTTTATAGTACTGCGTGATCAGCTGAAGCTGCTGGGTTTCATCGATGTTCAGCGTACCGGTGCCCATGATGTCCAGGCGATCGGAATACTGTAGGCCGGTCTGGGTGTTATCGAGCAGGGTGGCATCGCCGTTACCGTCAAACCAGCCGCCAAACTTCTGGTACGCCACTGAAACACGCCCGGAGATATGGTCATTGCCGCCGGAGATGGCGCTGGCAATGCGCTCATCGTGATCTTTACTGCTGTTAAAGCCGCTTTTGGTGCCAGCCTCAAACTCCATCTGGGTTTCCGGCTGGCCTTTTTTGGTCACGATGTTGATCAGACCACCGGTACTGCCGCCGCCGTACAGGGCCGTCGCGCCGGAGATCACTTCAATATGGTCGATATTGAAAGGATCGATAGAGTCCAGCTGTCGGCTGTCGGTGCGTGAAGAGTTGAGACGCACGCCGTCAACCAGCACGACCAGCGGGCGGCCACGCACGTTCATACCGTAGTTGGTGCGGCTCTGGCTGCTGACGTCAAGGCCAGGGATCAGCTGAGCCAGCGCGTCTTTCAGCTCTTTGCCGCCCTGAATCTGCTGTTCCAGTTCGGCGTTTTCGATAACCCAGGTGGTTTGCGCCATCTCCGCTACGGTGCGATTGCTGCGGTTGGCAGACACCACGAGCGTTTCATCATCGGTTTGTTGAGCGACTGCTGGCGCCATCATGGCGAGAAGCAGCGGGTTGAGAGCCCAAAGCGTATACTTTTTGCTTATCATCATTATTCCTTCACACGGGCGGAAAAAATCAGCCCAAAGATGCTGTGTAGCGAGTTAAAGAAGCAGCCTCCGGCTGCGGTTTTTCCCGGCTGCCGCTGCGCCATTGAATCAGGGCGGGCGGCATACTGAGATCGAATAAATCACGCCCCAGCGCGCGATTAAGAATACGGGCGGAGCGCCAGGCCATCAGGCTGAGCTGTGGTTCGGCGATGCCGTGGGTTTGCATACTGGCGTTGACCGCGAAGATGTTGTTCTCTTTCGGGCCGTTCCACTCCAGGGTGAAGTCGTCGCGTACTTTGAAATTGCACTCATCGCGCATGGCGATTCGCGACATTAGCGGTGAAAGTATCTGCGGCAGCGCGGGACGGTAGCCGGTTGCGAAAATCACCACGTCGCTTTCCAGAGTGTCATAGCCGTTATCCAGATGATGCTCCAGCAGCAGTTGCCAGCTCTGGCCGCGACTTTCCAGCCCGGTGACCGAGCGGCTTGGCAGCAGACGAGCGTTACGCGGTTGCCTCAGTACCTCGAAGCGGTGATACAACTCGCGATAGATGGTCAGTAGCGAGTCGGCCGTGATGCCGTCGGAGGTCATTTTCTGCTCGTCGAGCATCTTCTGGCGCGCGCTTTCATTCAGACCGACGAAGCCTGAAACGTACTCAGGCGTGAAGTATTCGTTGGCGAACGCCGCCTCATCCAGCGCGTTAAAGTTATTGCGGCGCGAGACCCAACTGATCTCTGCAACGTCGCCCCATTCTCCGCGCAGCGCATTGAGGAACAGGTCGGCGCCGCTTTGCCCGCCGCCAACCACGGTGACTCGCTTGCCGCCGAGGTCTGGCTGGCGCAGGCTCATTTCACTGGCGTGGAAGCAGGTTTGCGTCGCCGTTTTTACGCAAGGCGGCAGGTGCGGTTGCTTGCCAATGCCAAGGCAGATATTGCGGGCAACGCTTTCGCCCTGGCTGGTCTGCACCACAAACCGCTGGCGTCTCTCGTCGAAATCAATACTCTCAACGGTATGATTGAAATGCAGATTGTTCATCCCTTCGGCGGCCCAGCGCAGGTAGTCGGAAAACTCATCGCGGGACACGGTACGCAGTTCGGTGGTCAGGAAGCGGTAGAATTTTTTGCGCTTCACCAGATAGTTAACAAAGCTGTACGGGCTTGTGGGAGCCACAGCGCTAACCAGATCTTTCAGGAACATGGTTTGCATATGGCAGTCCGGCACCAGCATGCCGGGATGCCAGGCAAAATGCGGGCGGCCGTCAAAGAAGCGGCTGCTTAATCCTTCGGCCTGATGAGACAGCGCCGCGATGCTCAGGTTGAACGGGCCGATGCCTACGCCAATAAAATCTACAGTGTTTGTCATGATTCAGTCCCTGGTTGCCAGCCACAGCGGGTTTTGCAGATCCTCAAGGTAATTCGGCAACATGCGGCTGCCGCCGTCCTGGTCGGGCCAGGTCAGTTTTACCGGGTTCAGCACTACGCGAATGATTTGTGGCTTGAAGAGTGAGAAAAGCGCAAAGCGCGCTGACATTTGTGGATGTTCCTGCATGTAATCACTCAACACTGCTGCCAGCAGTTGATAAAAACGCCTCTCCGGTACGCCAAGGCGAGCCATCAGCGGCGAAACAAAGCGCAGAACCGTCACGAAGTGGCCGGTCTGCAAATCATGAATTAAGTAGTCGGCGCTCAGGCGAGCGGTGACGTCACGCACCTCCTGAGGCAGGGAGTCCATCTCCGGGAACGCATCTTTCACCAGCCGCATATCGCCCTGGAAGTCTTTCAACAGCACGCGCTGCGGTACGCCCTCTTTCATGGCGAGCGTTATATTTTGTCCGTGGGCGATAAGCGCGACGCCGTAGCGGCAGAGCAGGTGATACAGCGGAACCACTACCACCCGGAACAACTGCGTGAGCCAGGTTTCAGCGTCCAGCCCGGAGCGGTCGATATATGCGCCTATCAGCGGCTGATTGTTTTCATCGCACTCCATCAGTGTCGCCATCAGAATCGGAGTTTCGTCCGGCTTCAGCCAGCGACACGGATTCTCACGCCAGATAACGCCGAGCATCTCCTGGTAGCGGTAGGGGGCCTGGGCAAGCGCGGCATAGCCTTCATGGGACACATAGCCCGCCGCCGGTTCACCGAGGATCACCGCGCCGCTTTGCTTAAGCGTGGCGTCGGTCGCAAAAACCTGTTGCAGCCAGCGTGAGGCCAGCGGCCCGGCGGCGATGTATTTGCCCGGAATCCCCCGGTAGCAGGAGGTGTTGTAAATGGTCAGCGGCAGCTTGATATCCAGCCCGCCCTGGCGACTGGCGTTGGTCAGGGTGCGCAGCGACTGCTGCGCGAGCCACAAGTCGCCAAACTCGCCGAGAGAAACCATCCTGCCTTCGGCAAGATCGGCGATGAAGTCGAGGGCGATTTTTTGCTGCCACTGCCACGGATGTACCGGCAGTGGCAGCCAGTCGTTATCCAGCCCGTTTTCCTGCCAGACTTGATTGAAGCGGGCAAACTCCTGCGGGCCCATCGCGGCCGTCAACAACTGCTGGATATCCAGCTCGCTGTCGCAGCGCCAGACCATATGCTCACGTTTTACCGCCAGCCAGTGCAGTCTGAAGGTGTTGGCGTACTCTGGCGCATATCGCTCCAGCGCCTCTTTGCCCCAGCCCCGACGTCCTTTATTAAAAGCGAATTTAGGATGGCCGCTTAGCAGGCATTGAAGGCGGTCGGCATCAAGATCAATCAGGTCACTGGCGCTCAGCCCGTGACGAGCCTTCAGCAGTTGCAGGTCGCCCAGCAACGTGGCATACAAATCCTGCATATGCTCAGCAACGGTGGCATCGCTCATCGACAGCACCGGCTTTAGCTGCATCAGTAGCGTTTGCGCCAGAACGGGCTCGTCCGCGCAGCGCAGCGTTTGAGCATCAATCCACAGCCAGCCCCAGATGCCGCGTTCAGCGCTGAAGCGCCATTGCGCACCCGGCAGGTTAATGCAGTAGCGGCCATCGCCCTGAGATTCCGCGTGGAAAACCTGCTCATACTCCAGCTCGGCCAGCATTTTTGCCACCAGCTGGCGGTTAACAAAATCCCAATCCTTGTGATTCATTACAGACCGACCTCCGTGAAGAAGTGATGGCGATCCGCCATCACCATGCGCGAGCGCTTGTGTGGGAAGTCGAACTCTTTAATTGTCCGGTATCCCGCAGGCTCAAGGTGGCGGAACAGGCGCTGGTTATCGGCGCGTGGCTCAAGTACGGTGCGCTGCGTGCGGGGCTCATCCAGCAGCAGGTAATGCGTCAGCCCGCGCAGCCAGCTTTGCACGTAGTGGGCTCCGCGCCATTGCTGTTCACCAACCAGCAGATGCAGGCCACGGTCAAAGGGTTGCCACGAATAGTGGCGGCCAATGCGGTCTTCCGCCGCCCAGTAGATTTCGAAATAGCTAAACGGCCGATCGTCGAAGCAGCCGATCAGCGGGAACGCATGTTTACTGGTGAGCTGGCGCTCCAGATAGGCGGTCTGTACCTCCAGCGAGCCGCTTTGCTCCCAGAAATACTCAACGCGCGGATCGTTCATCCAGCAGGTGAAACGTTCTGCATCAAGAACGGGATCGGCAACGCGGAAACTCAGCGTCTTGCGAACGCGTGGATCGTAACGGCGATAAACCTCGCCCTGCGGACGGGGCGGGCGCTGCGGGAAATAAATCTCACGCTCTGCATCAAAAACCATTTCGCCGGAGGCCCGGTTTGCCGGAGAACTCAGCCATAGCGGTAACTGCCAGAAGGCGGCGCGATGGATGATGTCGCTTTTTACCTGCCCGAAAAGCGTCAGCGCCTGTGGCTCCTCACGCCATTCGGCCCAGGGGAGAACCACCGCTGAAAGTTGCGGTGCGGCGATAAATATCTGATCCAGCGCGTCGCGCAGCCACCCTGTCGGCAGCGGCCCCGGCCAGCGCAGCACCGCGCTATTGTCCAGCCCCCAGCTAAGATTCAGAGGCTTGTCGAGTTTTTCACAGCGCAGTCCATATCCGCTGTGAACGATGTTTGCCTTAGACATTTAGCCCTCCTGAGCCAGCAGCGGGTTGGCGAAATCGAAGTAGATCACCGAGGGATCGACGATGGTGTTCTCGTTGTGGTCGTTCAGATAACAGAAAAAGTTACCTTTTACGTTCCAGTACGGATTTTCCAGCACGTAGTTGAGACAGGTTTTATGAGTCACCTGATCACGCACTTCAGCCAGCAACGTTCGTACGCGAGCCATCAGATTCGCTTCACTGTCCAGCCCGGCGGCGCCCAGCGCGGCGGTCACGGCAAAAGTGGAGTTAACCAGCAGGTAATAAGGGAAGTAGCGCAGCAACTGCTCACGGGTGAAGACGTTTTCCGCCTGCGCTTCGCCAATGGTGTCGAGCCAGCCTGCCGCGTGAGGCATAAACGCGCTGCCCTGGCAGTCACGGTAGATAAGCCCGACCGGCAGATCCCCAAGCATCTGAACCAAAATATTTTGCTGATGCGCCAGCAGCACCAGGCCGTAATCCGCTTCAGCCGTAAACAGCGGCTTCAGCACCTGCTGACAGTAAGCATCGACCCATGCATGGGCGGCCTGTTGCGCAGTGATGCCGAGGCGATCGCTCAGGCGTTTTACCGCCGCAACCAGCAGCGAATCACCGCCATCCGGTGCGGCCTGGGTCAGGGAGACCAGTACGTTAGTCTGGCTTTGCGGCTGATCCACCAGCAGGTTTTCACGCAGGGCAAACAGGCTTTCCTGCATGATGTTGCCGTGGAGATCGCGCAGCCCGGCCCAGCCGTCTTCCTGCATCACCCGGAAAGTCGGGAAGCGGGCCTGTAGCGTCTGCCAGTCGTCGGTTTGTGCCAGGCGCGCCAGGCGCATTCCACGCTTCACTTCTTTCACTGACAGGGTACGGACGGAGTTGGTCAGGCGCACGCTCAGGGAGAATTTGATCATGTCGCGGCTGGTGGCGCAGTAGAGCGAGCGGGAAGAGGTGGTCGGTAGCCACGGCGCGCCGGCCTCGCCTAAATCTTTAATCAGCCCTTTAGCGACAAGCTCCTGGCACCATTCCTGCTGCAACAGATACTCCCCCTGCCACGGGTGCAGCGGGAATAGCCATTGATTGTCGCTTAATTCATTGAGTAACTGCGGCGCATTCTCTGCGGCAAATCGCGTCAACCGTTGTTGCAGGTTGAGATGCAGGCTTTCACCGGCGATCTGCGTTTTGTTCACCGCAAACCACCGCAGCGGGAAGTGGGGCGCGAAGTCCGGCAGGTAGCGTTCGGCCTCCTGCTGGTTAAACGGTTCATGAGACTTAGGCGCCGGGTGGAAGGCGTGCCCGACCAGCAGAGCCTGCTCCGCCTCGCCAAAGTTCAACGCTTTTTCACGCAGGGCTGCCCAGTCATGGCGGGCATCAATCGCCTGCTGCGTATGGGCGTGGCTTTCCATCACGCGCTGGTGGAAGGTTTCGCAACTGGTCGCGGGCAGCAAGAGTTGGTGCTGGAGCTTATCAACAATAAGCCGGGAGAGGGTGGCGAAATCGACGGGGTGACTGCCGGAGGCCGTGACCAGACGCGCCGGAAATTCAAAGCGGTGATGCTGGGTTGGGGAAAAATAAGCCACTCTGAAATGGAGCGCCTGCTGTTCGCCCAGCGGGATGATCAATTCGGTTGGCTGGTATTCCGTCAGCCGCCAGTCTTTGGTTTCACGAACCAGGGAATTCAGGAAGCACTGCGCAGCCACATCCAGGGCTGACGTTTTAGTTGGCAAAGTCATAATCAAACAGATCCCACTCGTTATGATAATGCGAATTTTGCCGATAAGGTTTCTCATTATCAATAACAATTGTTAGAATCGGTAAAATTAATTTTACAAATAAACACAATTAATACATGGAATTGCAACATCGTGACGTCTCTTGAGAGCGCGGAAACGCCGCAAAAACCATTGTCCTGCTGGCCGCTTGCGTTTAGTGCGGGGTTACTCGGTGTCGGGCAAAACGGCCTGCTGGTCGCGATCCCTGTACTGGTGATTCAGACAAACCTGAGCCTGTCGATTTGGGCGGCTTTGCTGATGCTTGGCTCAATGCTGTTCCTGCCGTCTTCCCCGTGGTGGGGAAAGCAAATTGCCCGTGTGGGCAGTAAGCCTGTGGTGCTGTGGGCACTGGGGGGATACGGCGCAAGCTTTACTCTGCTTGGGCTGGGAAGCATGCTGATGGCGACCGGCGCCGTAACAACAGCGGTGGGGCTGGGAATATTAATCATCGCGCGGATCGCCTACGGGCTTACCGTGTCGGCGATGGTGCCAGCCTGTCAGGTCTGGGCATTGCAAAGAGCGGGGGAAGGGAATCGCATGGTCGCTCTGGCAACCATTAGCTCCGGCTTGAGCTGCGGCAGACTATTCGGGCCGTTGTGCGCGGCGGCGATGCTGGCAATTCATCCTCTGGCGCCGATGGGGCTGCTGATGGCAGCGCCACTGCTGGCGCTGGTGATGCTGCTGCGGTTGCCTGGCACGCCGCCGCAGCCCGCAGCGGAGCGCAAGAGCGCCAGCCTGAGGCTGGATTGCCTGCCTTATCTGCTTTGCGCGCTGTTATTAGCCGCGGCGGTGAGCATGATGCAGCTTGGTCTTTCGCCCGCCCTTACTCGCCAGTTCGCCACGGATACCGCCGCCATTAGCCATCAGGTGGCGTGGCTGTTGGGGCTGGCCGCAGTTGCCGCGCTTATCGCACAGTTCGGGGTGCTTCGCCCGCAGCGCCTGACGCCGATGGCGCTGCTTTTGAGTGCCGGAGCGCTGATGATTTGTGGCCTGGCGATAATGCTCGCCGAACAGCTATGGTTGTTTTACCTCGGCTGTGCGGTGCTGTCGTTTGGGGCTGCTCTGGCAACACCCGCTTATCAGCTTTTACTGAATGATAAGCTGACAGACGGCGCAGGCGCGGGCTGGATCGCGACCAGCCACACGCTTGGCTATGGGCTTTGCGCATTGCTGGTGCCGCTGGTGTCGAAAACCGGCGCCGCAGCGGCGCTGATTGTGGCGGCTTTTTTCGTCGCTGTGTTATTTACCGTGGTGTCTGGCTTTATCTGGCGCAGCCGCTACCGTTCACGTCATTCCGCGATTTAAGCGTAAGGAAAAGTTATGGCTGGAGTTCAGGGCTACCGCCTGTTCAACGTTCAACTGGCGCGTAAGACGGAGGTTTCCCCTTCGCTGCTGAGCCTGGTTTTCAGCGGGCAGGAGGTGGCGCAGATGAAATGCGACTCGCCGGATCAGCGCATTAAGATGTTGTTTCCGTCTGAAGACGGTACGCCGCCGTCGTTGCCTGCCGAAGGGCACTGGTATCAGCTTGTACTGGGGATGCCAAAAGAGAAGCGCCCGGTTATCCGCACCTATACGCTGCGACATGTCGATCCTGCTCGCCAGGAGGTCACCGTGGAATTTATCAATCATGGTACAGAAGGACCGGCTTCGGCATGGGCGATTAACGCCAGACCCGGCGACGCCATTCAGATGGTGGCGCCTGACGCGGCGTATGCTGAAGACAGCGGCGGCTATGAATGGACGCCTCCCCAGGGACTGCGGAATGCGTTAATCATTGCTGATGAGACGGCGCTCCCCGCCGCGCGCGGCATCCTTGAGATGCTGGCGAGACAGACCAACCCGCCACAGGTTCAGGCGTTCTTTGAAGTTCCTGAACAGGGCGACTGCGCGAATTTAAGCGAGTTTAAGTTCGCCGACATTTTTTGGTTGCCGCGTAACCCCGCAGCGGCGAAGCGCGGTGAATGCCTGATTCAGGCCGTAAAAACGCATGCCAGAGTACCCGAAAGTCGCCATCCCGATACGGTGGATACGGTGAAAGAAGAAGCCGAAGGGGAGCTTCTCTGGGATAAGGCCACGACCAGCAGCACGGCGTTTTATGGGTGGGTGGCCGCAGAGTCCACCGTCGTCAAACTGCTGCGCCGCCATCTAATTGGCGAGCGTGGCGTCGAGCACAAAGCGATTAACTTTATGGCATATTGGTCTAAAGGGCGCGCGTGATAATAAAAAGCCCGCATCATGAAATTATTCCATTATGCGGGCTTAGTGCAGTATCTAATGAATATTAGAACTGGTAAACCAGACCGACGGCTACGATATCATCGGTTGCGATACCGTTGTCTGCGTAGAAGCTATCGTCTTCATCCAGCAGGTTGATTTTATAATCAACATAGGTGGACATATTTTTGTTGAAGTAATAGGTCATACCCACATCAACATATTTCACCAAATCTTTATCGGTGTAACGCCAGTTGCCGTGTCTTACTTCCTGACCACCTAAGTCTTTGCCTTTAGATTGCAGGTAGGCAATAGACGGGCGCAGACCGAAATCAAACTGATACTGTGCAACAACTTCAAAGTTCTGCGTTTTGTTGGCGATACCGCCATTAAGTTCGCTGTCGCCATTGCCATAGTAAGTCATATTACGGGTTTCAGCGTACATGGCGGCGAGATAAACATTGTAGGCGTCGTATTTTGCACCAACGGTCCAGGCTTCAGCTTTATCACCGCCAGCATAGTTATTACGCTGGTTCATGCCGTCACCGTAACCACGAGCAACCTGAGCATCGGTACGATCGGAATTGGCGTATGCCGCACCCAGGCTTAAACCGAAGTCGAAGTCGTAGGAGGTGGACATACCGAAGCCGTCGCCGTTTTCTTTGGCCAGCTTGCGATTAGTACTGTTGCCGGAACCTTCCTGACCAAAACCGGTGCCTTCATTATTACCCTGATACTGGAGCGCAAAGTTCAGACCATCAACCAGACCAAAGAAGCCGTTATTACGGTAGGTTGCTACGCCGTTAGTACGGCCTAACATATAAACGTCAGTCTGAGTGTAAGTATCGCCGCCGAATTCTGGCAGCATATCGGTCCAGGCTTCTACGTCGTAAACCACGCCGTAGTTACGACCGTAATCGAAAGTACCGTTTTGACCAAAACCTAAACCAGCGAAGCCGAGACGAGTCCAGGAGTCACCTTTATCACCTTCAGTACCGTTGGCCTGAATGTTGTATTCCCACTGACCATAACCGGTTAACTGCTCGGCAATTTGCGTTTCGCCTTTAAAACCCAGACGGGCATAGGACATGTCGCCGTCGCTGCCTGCATCGTCAGAGAAATAACGCAGGCCATCAACTTTACCGTACAGGTCCAGTTTATTGCCGTCTTTATTATACACTTCAGCCGCATTTGCAGCGCCTGCAATTAATAGAGCAGGGACAAGCATCGCCAGAACTTTTCTTTTCATTATGTATTCCCTATAATAATAATTGATATGAATAAGTGATCGAATCCTGAAGATCACTGTTGAATACTATTCCAGGAAGTTCATTCTTTTTTAAATATTACATGTAACAAATGTATTTAAAATATTTCTAATTGTTTCTTTGGGTGCGATTATAAATAATTTAATATGTATTTATTGCTTTATATTTAACTGTGTTATGTTTTTCTTTTAATAAATTATGATTTACGTTTTTGGAATTTATTTTGTGAATATTTTATCGTAATTAACGCTATTTTAACGTCGTTCGGATTTTCTTTTTATTCCATTTATTGCCTTCGTCAACCTGTCTGATACCTCCTCCCGTAATCATTGAGCGTGAAGACAAGGCGGAATATTGCTAATGTTGCTTTCTGATTCAGAGGAGGCAGCGTGGATTTACACTACTGGCAATCGCAGTTCGAAGCGTGGTTGGGCAAAAATCACCACGAGCAGGATAGCGCTCATGACATTTTTCATTTTCGTCGCGTCTGGGGAACGGCACAAAAGCTGTCGACGGATGAGGATGTTGACTGGCTTGTTGTACTGACCGCGTGTTATTTCCACGATATCGTCAGCCTGCCGAAAAATCATCCCGATCGCCATCGTTCATCCGTGCTGGCCGCTGACGCGGCACGTCGCATATTAATGAACGATTTCCCTGCGTATCCTGAAGAGAAATTAGCGGCAGTCAGTCATGCGATTGAGGCGCACAGTTTTAGCGCCCACATTGCGCCAATGACCAGCGAGGCGAAGATTGTGCAGGATGCCGACCGGCTTGAAGCACTGGGCGCAATCGGTCTGGCGCGCGTGTTTGCCGTTTCCGGCGGGCTGGGCGTTTCGCTATTTGATGCTGAAGATCCCTTCGCGCAACGTCGCCCGCTTAACGATAAGCAATTCGCCCTCGACCATTTTCAGACAAAACTTCTGACCTTGCCGCAAACCATGCAAACCGCGCGGGGAAAGCTGCTGGCAGAGCATAACGCCGACTTCCTGGTGACCTGGATGGCGAAGCTAAGCGCGGAGCTAAGAGGGGAGTACGACACGTTGGATCAGACGGTAATTCAGGCTTTTAGCCGCGATAAGTAGCGACCATACCCAAAACGTAAACGCGTTCATTTTGTGTTAACCTGTCGAATATCAATTTCGCCGGTTAAATGTATGCAGGAAAATCTTTCAGTAACAGGTTTCCAGGATCTGATGACGGACAATGCCGGGGCTGCCGTACAGGCGCTGCTGGGCAAACTGCTGGAAATCTATGATGTGAAAACGCTGGTGGCGCATCTGAATGGCGTTGGGGAGAACCACTGGAGCCCGGCTATTTTTAAACGCGTCGTGGCGAACGCAACGGCGTGGCATCGTCTGAGCGAGAGCGAATATACGCACCTCAGGACATTGTTGCCAACGCCTCCGGCACACCATCCGCATTATGCCTTTCGTTTTGTCGATCTCTTCGCCGGGATCGGCGGAATTCGCCGTGGCTTTGAAGCGATAGGCGGGCAGTGCGTGTTTACCAGCGAATGGAATAAACACGCGGTACGCACCTATAAAGCCAATTATTACTGCGATCCACAACGGCATCATTTCAATGAAGATATTCGCGATATTACGCTGAGCCACCGCGACGGCGTGAGCGATAGCGAAGCGGCGGAGCATATTCGCCAGCACATACCGGAGCACGATGTTCTACTGGCCGGTTTTCCCTGCCAGCCATTCTCTCTGGCAGGCGTATCAAAGAAAAACGCGATGGGACGGGCGCATGGTTTCGCCTGCGATACGCAGGGGACGCTCTTTTTCGATGTCGTGCGGGTTATTGACGCCCGACGCCCGGCGATTTTTGTGCTCGAAAACGTCAAAAACCTGAAAAGCCACGACCAGGGAAAAACGTTTCGCATCATTATGCAAACGCTTGACGAACTGGGGTATGACGTCGCTGATGCTGCGGATAACGGGCCGGACGACCCGAAAATTATTGATGGCCGCCATTTTTTACCCCAGCATCGGGAGAGGATTGTGCTGGTGGGGTTCCGCCGCGATCTTAATCTGAAAACCGATTTTACGCTGCGGGATATTGCCACCCGCTATCCGCAGCAGCGCATCACGCTGGCGGAGCTGCTTGAACCGGCGGTTGAAGCGAAATATGTGCTGACGCCGGTATTGTGGAAGTATTTGTACCGCTACGCGAAAAAGCATCAGGCCCGGGGTAACGGTTTCGGCTATGGGATGGTCTATCCTGCGAATCCCGGCAGCGTAACGCGCACATTGTCGGCGCGTTACTATAAAGATGGCGCGGAGATACTGATTGACCGTGGCTGGGATATGGCCGCAGGAGAGGCGAATTTCGACGATCCGGTGAATCAGCAGCACCGTCCACGCCGGTTAACGCCCAGAGAGTGCGCGCGGTTAATGGGATTTGAATCGCCGCAGGGATATCAGTTCCGCATTCCCGTTTCAGACACCCAGGCCTACCGTCAGTTTGGTAACTCCGTCGTGGTTCCGGCATTTGCCGCAGTAGCAAAACTGCTGGAGTCGAGAATTAAACAGGCCGTTACATTGCGCCAGAAAGAGAGCCAGCATGGCGGACGTACACGATAAGGCGACGCGCAGCAAGAATATGCGGGCGATAGCCACGCGCGATACGGCGATAGAAAAACGCCTTGCCGGTCTGTTGCAGGAGCAGGGGATGGCGTTTCATGTGCAGGACGCCACGTTGCCCGGACGCCCGGATTTTGTCGTGGATGAGTATCGCTGCGTTATCTTCACGCACGGCTGTTTCTGGCATCATCACGACTGCCACCTGTTCAAAGTTCCCGCCACGCGTACCGAGTTCTGGCTGAACAAAATCGGTAAAAATGTGGAGCGCGATCGGCGAGACATGCTGAGGCTTCGCGAGCTTGGCTGGCGTGTGCTGATTGTCTGGGAGTGTGCTTTGCGTGGCCGGTTGAAACTCAGCGACGCCGCACTGGCGGAACGGCTTGAGGAGTGGATCTGCGGCGGTGGCCCCACCGCGCAGATCGACACGCAGGGTATTCATTTACTGGAGTGATTTCTCCGATTCGCTCACTGCGGTCGCGGGTCTGGCGGGAAACAAATATTTCCCCAGCGTCACCAGAACGACAGCGAAAACAATTACCCCTAATGCCAGCCACTCGACGGAAGAAAGGCTTTCTCCCCCCAGACCTGTTCCCAGTAACACCGCCACTACCGGGTTGACGTAAGCGTAACTGGTCGCCAGCGCCGGGCTGACATTACGGATCAAATACATATAGGCGTTAATGGCGATAATGGAACCGAATAGCGCCAGATAACCTACCGCCATGAAGCCGGAGAGCGTCGGCATCGTCGTCAGCTTTTCCCCGGCGATAAAGGAAGCGAACATCAGCACAACACCGGCAGCCAGCATTTCAATCGCTCCGGCCATCATGCCTGTCGGCAACGCGATGCGGGCGCCGAACACGGAGCCGAATGCCCAGCTCATCGAGCCAATCAGGATCAACAGCGCGCCCCAGGGGTTGCCGCTCAAATTTCCGCCGCTATTGAGCATGATGATCCCCGCCAGGCCGATGGCGATGCCTGTCCACTCCAGTTTTCGCGTTTTAATGCCAAAGAAATGGCTGAAGCACAGCGTGAATAATGGAACCGTCGCGACTACCACGGCGGCGATACCGGACGGTACGTCCTGATGTTCCGCTACGGTAACCAGACCGTTCCCCACCGCCAGCAGCAGAATGCCAATTAGCGCGGCATTGAGCAATTGACGCAAAGGGGGCAGTTTATGCCCACGAAGAAGTAAGAATGTTGTTAACAAAATCCCCGCAGACAGAAAACGGACGCCCGCCATCATCAGCGGCGGCCAACTCTCAACGCCAATACGAATAACGAAGTACGTGGAACCCCAAATGATATACAGCGCGAAGAGCGCGCTAAAAAGTGGTAGTAACTGCCTGAAACGCATAATCCCTCACGGCGGAAATAAAAAGGTGCAACATAGTAAACGTCAAAACTATCGCGCTGGCGAGCGTTATAATTGCACTCTTTTGTTAAATTTTTGTTGACGATTGCTACCCGTTTCGGCATTACGTTTTTTACTTCATACTTACCTCTTCAAAAGAAAAATATTGAGGGATTTATTTTGGCAGGAAGTAGTTTGCTGACGTTGCTCGATGACATCGCCACGCTGTTGGATGATATCTCGATGATGGGAAAACTGGCCGCGAAAAAAACGGCAGGCGTATTGGGTGATGACCTGTCGCTAAACGCGCAGCAAGTGACGGGCGTGCGGGCGAACCGCGAACTGCCGGTCGTCTGGAGCGTGGCGAAAGGGTCGTTGATCAACAAGGTCATCCTGGTGCCTCTGGCGCTGCTGATCAGCGCTTTTATCCCGTGGGCGATTACACCGTTGTTGATGATTGGGGGCGCTTTTCTCTGTTTTGAAGGCGTAGAGAAAGTTTTACACACGCTTGAGGCCCGAAAGCACAAAGAGAGCCCGGAGGCGCGTCAGCAGCGTCTGGCCGCGATCGCCGCACAAGATCCTCTCACGTTTGAGAAGGAGAAAGTGAAAGGGGCTGTGCGCACCGACTTTATCCTTTCTGCGGAGATCGTCGCGATTACGCTGGGAATTGTCGCGGACGCGCCGTTGCTCAATCAGGTTCTGGTGTTGTCCGGTATCGCGCTGGTGGTGACGATTGGCGTTTATGGTCTGGTGGGACTCATCGTAAAACTGGACGATATGGGGTACTGGCTGGCGGAAAAACGCAGCGTACTGGCTCAGGCGGTGGGCAAAGGGTTACTGGTTACGGCGCCCTGGCTTATGAAGGCGCTGTCCATTGTCGGCACACTCGCGATGTTCCTGGTGGGGGGCGGGATCGTGGTGCACGGCATCGCGCCATTACACCACGCGATCGACCATTTTGCTCAGCAGCAGAATGGTCTTATTGCGCTCACGCTTCCCATGTTGATTAATCTGGTGCTCGGTTTCATCATCGGCAGCGTGGTGGTAGGACTGGTAAAAACTGTTGCCAACGTTCGCGGTGGTTCGCACTAATTTATGCCTCGCCGGATTATGCAAAAAAGGCCATCGTCGTCTAAGGTGAAAAAGTTTCACTGGATACAGGAGGCAGGTATGGTCTTTTTTGTCAGTGAGGAAGTTATCGCAAAAGAAGGTGGTCCACGCATGATCGTAACCGGTTATTCCAGCGGCATGGTGGAGTGCCGTTGGTATGACGGTTTTGGCGTCAAACGGGAAGCATTCCACGAGAATGAACTTATGCCCGGTGATGGCAGGCGGTTGCGGGAAGATGTCTGATAAAGGAACGCCCGGTTAATGCCGGGCGTTTTGTTACCCCAGAAAATTGCCGTTGAGTCGCGACACATAGTTCAGGAATAAAAGTAGGGAGCCGTCAGGTGCCGCATGAAACAACGCCAGGAAACTGGAGCTGGCTGAGAACGTTAGCACGACGCTTTGGGCCAGGCCATGTCGTAAATATCTGTTTTCTGGTTGTGATGATTTGTTCAACATTGCTGACCTGGCGTGAAGTGGTCGTGCTGGAGTCGGCATACCGGGCCAGTCAACGTAACCATCTGGAAAACGTCGCTAATGTGCTGGACAGACAGCTGCAATTCAGCGTGGATAAACTCTTGTTTCTGCGCAACGGTATGTACGAAGCGCTGGTCACGCCGCTCGATTTTTCCGACCTGCACGATGCGGTGGCGCAATTTGCGCAACTGCGCGGCAAAAGTTTCTGGCAACTGGAGCTCGACAGACGGCGAACGTTACCGCTTAACGGCGTCTCTGACGCGTTTGTTAGCCGTACAACGCTTCTCACGCGGGATAACGATGCGCTGGCAAACGAGTTAAGCGCCGCGCTGGAACTGGGGTATTTGTTACGGCTGGCGCATTCTTCTACCATGCTGGCGCAGCGGACAATGTATGTTTCGCGTTCAGGCTTTTATGTCTCAACTGAACCCACAACCAATGGCGGCGACATTATGTCCCGTTATTACCAGTATGTGATCCAACCCTGGTTCAGCGGGCAATCCCAACGACAAAATTCAGCGCGCGGCGTGCGCTGGTTTAGCTCGCCGGTGCCGGGCGGCGAAGTGCAACAAAAAGTCACCGTGAGCCTGTCGCTGGATAACGAAAGACACTGGTATGGCGTGCTGGCAATGGATATTCCCGTGTCATCCATGAAGCGTTTCCTGGAGGATGCGGTCGAAAAAGATTCCGAAGGGGAGTACCAGCTCTACGACTATCAGCTCAGGCTACTGGCGACCTCAACGCCGGAAAAGCGTCAGGTTAATACCTTTGATGACCTTGAACTGGCGTTGCTCGCGAATGACATCGAACATGATACGCATGGCGGTATCCGTATGGGCAGCCGCTATATCAGTTGGGAAAGGCTGGATCATTTCGATGGCGTGCTTTTGCGTGTTCATACCCTGAGAGAAGGCGTGCAGGGGGCTTTTGGCAGTATCAGTATTGCGCTTGGTCTCCTGTGGGCGCTTTTCACGATGATGTTGCTCATCTCATGGGTTGTTATCCGCAAGATGGTCAGCAATATGTTTGTGCTGCAAAGTTCCCTGCAATGGCAGGCCTGGCACGATCCTTTGACACGGCTGTATAACCGTGGCGCATTGTTTGAGAGGGCGCGCGTACTGATACAGCGCTGCCACGAGCAGCGACAGCCGTTTTCCGTTATTCAGATCGATTTGGATCACTTTAAGAGCGTCAATGACCGTTTCGGCCATCAGGCGGGAGACCGGGTGCTCTCCCATGCCGCCGGGCTTATTAGCGGCACAATACGTTCGCATGACCTTGCCGGGCGCGTAGGCGGCGAAGAGTTCTGTATTGTCTTACCGGGGACGACGCTGGCGCAGGCAGCACAGATCGCAGAGCGGATACGCCAGCGCGTGAACGACAAAGAAATCCTGATCGCAAAAGGTACGACCCTGCGCATTAGCGCATCGCTGGGCGTAAGCGGGGCGCAGGAGAACGGAGACTACGATTTTGAACAGTTGCAGTCGCTGGCGGATCGCCGGTTGTATCTGGCAAAACAGGCCGGGCGCAATCAGGTTTGTGTCCGTGACGACCATCCCGCGCCGTCGCCTGATACACGCTGAACCATTAGCTGTATTAATCATTTCTGCGAGAAATATTTGCTTGTCATACAAAAAAATTGCAGATAAGGTAAAACGCACATCAGATTTTCTGGTGTAACGAATTTTCAAGTGCTTCTTGCATAAGCAAGTTTGATCCCGGCTCTGCGAGCCGGGATTTTTTTCACCCCAGATCAGCGATTGATTTCCGTGACGCTAAAATCATGAATATCGAGTTCAAACGCATCCGCTAATTCATGCCATGTATGATAATCGCGGCCATCCACACTGACTTTCTCAGGATCATCAGCGCTGCGATGAATTTCGCTCTCGCTGATTTCATTGATCGCCGCGAGCAGGGCGTCAACATCAACGCTGACTTCGCGCTTGGCCGTTTCGCTGTACTCTTTCGCGGTTTTCATCTTCAGTACCTCATTTAACCGTGGCATCTGTAAGTATAGACCGTTGAGAAAACCAGCAATCACGCGCGGCAGACGCTGCCAGAAAAAGGAATTTGTTCTACACTGGCACAAAGCCACAGGAGGATAATTGATGAAGGTGAATGATCGGGTAACAGTCAAAACAGACGGCGGCCCTCGTCGGCCAGGCGTGGTATTGGCGGTTGAAGAGTTTAGTGAAGGTACGATGTACCTGGTTTCGCTGGAAGACTACCCGCTCGGTATCTGGTTCTTCAATGAGTCAGGCCATCAGGATGGGATCTTTGTGGAAAAAACAGAGTAATGTGATTTTGTCGCTTTTACCCTGACTGGTGGAATATCCACCAGTCAGGGGGCCTCATCGCATGTTAACAAAAATTCCGTTTGTCACGTTATCCGTCAGCCGCACGACATGATAGATAACCTGTTTATTATGCGTTTTTATCTTCCGTTTAATATTCCCTTTGTGGGATGACACCGTCTTTGCCTTGATATTCATTTGATCTGAAATCTGTATTGTTCCCTGTCCATCCATCCACATTCGCAACATACTGGATTCAGTACGGCTTAAAGATAACGTAGGTAAATTTACTACTCCTACAATATCCGTCTCTTTTTTCAGAATATCGCCAAGAATATCATCCAGAGAATCGGGCTTAATTGATTTTGAACTAATCAATAAGTTTTTTCTTACTAATAAGTATTCATCAAAATGCACATTAGCAATTGCCATAAAAACAATAAATAACGTGTTGGGATGCTGATTAATGATCTGCTTTATTTGCTGACTGTTAGATGGATCATGGATGAAACAGTCCTCATTAATAAACACCACAGAAGGCTGCTGTGAGTCACAAGCGATGGCGAGTTCGTCAACGGTCTCAATGTCGTTGATTTCCCTTTTTTTCACCCCTCTGCTTACCAGATACCCGGTCAAACCTAGCCGGGTGTAACTGCATAAATCCATAATAATCGTTGACATGGCATACCCTCACTCAATGCGTAACGATAATTCCCCTTACCTGAATATCTCATCACAACCCAACGGAACAATAATAGTGACCTAAGATGACGCTTTCGCTGTTTTCAGGCGAACTTACTATCCCGTAAAGTTACGTATAATTTGCCAGGAATCTTCTCAAAGTAAAGTAAATGTTATGTTATGTGAGTAAGGTAAAAACAAATAAAGCGCAGCAGATATATCCTGGTAGATGTTTTTAGATTTTAAATTTAGGAAAATCCTTAGTAAGACAGGATAAAAATTATGGGTTATTGGTTGTCGGCATTTCGCTAACGATATCAGCAAGCAAATTGAAAATTTCACCGAATAAGTGTTCACAGAAAGGGGCAATTAATGGCATGAGCGCGGTTATTAACAAAATGCCGACGGATAAGGTTAACGGGAAGCCAATAACAAATACGGATAACTGCGGAGCCATACGGTTTAATAGCCCGAGCGACAGGTTGAGGGTGAGCAGTAACGTAATGACCGGCAAGGCTAACATGAGTCCGTTGAGGAAGATCAGTCCGCCTGCCCGGGCGAGCGCCAGAAACGCATTGCTGTTGACCGGGTCGCCGCCGATAGGCAGCGTATGGAAGGTGTCTACCAGCAGCGAAATCAGCCACAGATGGCCGTTAAACGTAAGAAACAGCAGCATGGCGAGCATATCGAGGATTCTGGCGAGTACCGGCATATTGAGGCGGCTGCCCGGGTCAACAAACGTGGCGAAAGAGAGACCCATTTGCAGACCGATGAATTCCCCCGCCGTACGCACCGCAGCAAAGGCAAACTGCATGGTAAACCCTAGCGCAATGCCGATCATGATTTGCTGCATGGCGAGCCATAAGGCTTCGGTGGAAAAAACAGGCACATTATTCGCCGGGAGTGAAGGGGCGATAATGAGAGTGATCATAAACCCCAGCCCCAGCTTTACCCGTTTGGGAACCGTGCGTTCACTGAGGATCGGTGCGGTAGAGATCAGCGCCAGTACACGTAACAGCGGCCAGAAGTAGAGGTTAAGCCAGTATAACCATTGATCGCTTGTGACCTGCAACATCGCGTCTTATCCGATGATATACGGCAAGTTACTGAACAGCGTACGCACGTAATCCAGCAGCAGGTTAAGCATCCAGGGGCCCGCCACAATAATCGCCGTAAATACCGCCACAATTTTCGGGATAAATGACAGCGTCATTTCGTTGATCTGGGTGGCGGCCTGTAAAATACTGATGATAAGGCCGGTAAACAGCGCAACCAGCAGCAGAGGCGCGGCAAGCGCAAGCGCGACCTTCATTGCCTCCGTGCCTATCATCATGACCGATTCGGGTGTCATTTCGCGCCTCTAACTGTAAAAACTTTGAGCAAGAGAGCCAACGAGCAACTGCCAGCCGTCGACCAGGACAAAAAGCATAAGCTTAAACGGCAGCGCAATGGTGGCCGGCGGCACCATCATCATCCCGAGCGCCATCAACACGCTGGCGATAACCAGATCGATAATCAGGAAGGGGATGAAAATCGTAAAACCGATCTGAAAAGCGGTTTTTAACTCGCTGGTGACGTAGGCCGGGAGCAAAATTCGCATCGGCACGGCTTCCGGCCCCTGTAGCGGGCCGCTGTTTGCCAGACGCGCGAACAGGCCCAGGTCAGCCTCACGGGTCTGCCGCAGCATAAACTCCCGTAGCGGCTGAGCGCCTTTTTCCAGCGCTTCCTGCATGGAAATCTTTTCTTCGCTGAAAGGCTGCCAGGCATCCACGTAAATTTTGTCGATAACCGGCGACATAATAAAAAACGTCAAGAACAGCGCCAGCCCGAGAAGCACCTGGTTTGGCGGCGCAGAGGGCGTTCCCAGCGCGTTTCGCAGCAAGCCGAAGACGATAATGATGCGGGTAAAGCTGGTCATCATCAGCAAAATGGCGGGCAGGAACGTCAGTGACGTAATAAAGACCAGCGTCTGTACCGGCAGGGACCAGCTTTGCCCGCCGCCGGGTAGCGGTTGGCTGACCAGTCCGGGTAATTGTGCGAACGCGGCAGGGCTGATAAACCACAAAGCCATTAGCGTGAGGGATAACAAACGGCGCATCAGGATCTCCCGGAACGCTTCAACAAACTCTTCATCATGGCCTGGAAATCCGCAGGGGCGGCCGGTTTTTCTTCTGCAACGACAGGCGCAGGGGGGAGGGTATGCAACACATTGACGTGCGTGGCCGTGACGCCCAGTACCAGCCGAGCGTCTTCAACATCGACAATGACCACGCGCTCACGCGGGCCCAGCGAGGTGCTGGCTGACACTCTCAACCCTCGCGTACCGGCGCCTTTGGGCGCAAACCCCAGGCGTTTAATGACCCAGGCTGCGACCAGAATCAACACGATGATCCCAAACAGCGCGCCGCTCACCTGAACTAACGGCGAGCCTGATACGGCAGAGGGCTGTGAAACGGTAGCCTGGGTTTTCATGCTTAACGGCTCAGACGACGCATACGTTCAGACGGCGTGATGATATCCGTGATGCGCACGCCGTATTTATCGGCGACCACCACGACTTCACCCTGGGCAATCAGGTAGCCGTTAATCAGAATATCCAACGGCTCGCCTGCCAGTCCGTCCAGTGCGACCACCGAACCCTGCGTCAGGCGCAGCAGCTCTTTGATGGTCATGCGCGTGCGACCCAGCTCCACGGTCAGCTTGACCGGAATATCCATGATTAAATCGATATCCTGTAGGTTTCCACTGACGTCGCCGCCGCCCAACTGCTGGAAGACGGCATCGGCCGCGCTTTTGCTGGTCGTTGTTTTTTGCTCGTTTAACGCGTCAGCCCACAGATCGTCCAATGCGCCGGTATTCTCATCGGACGGATTATTCATGTCACTCATTTGGGCTGTTCCTCATTCAGCGAATTCAAAATCGGGTTGATCAAATGCTCTACGCGCAACGCATACTGACCGTTCACGGTGCCATACTGGCTGGTCAGTACAGGTACGCCGTCCACATGAGCAATAATGCGGTCGGGTTTTTCAATCGGCAGCACGTCGCCGGGTTTCAGCTTTAATATCTGGGAAAGGCGCAGCGGGATGTCAGCAAAGTTCGCCACCAGCTCCAGCTCTGAATGCTGAACCTGACGCACCAGATTGTCGCGCCAGTTCTGATCTTCATGACGTGAGTTTTCCAGCGGCGGGTTCACCAACAGCTCCCGCAGCGGCTCAATCATGCTGAAAGGCAGGCAGATGTTGAACTCGCCTGTCAGGTTGCCAATTTCGACGTGGAACGGCGTGTTCACCACAATGTCGTTCGGAGAGGTGGTGATATTGGTGAATTTCACCTGCATCTCAGAGCGAACGTACTCCACTTCCAGCGGGTTGATCGCTTTCCACGCGTCGCTGTAGCTTTCAAGCGCCAGCTTCAGCATGCGGTTGATAACGCGCTGTTCGGTATGCGTAAACTCACGACCTTCCACCTTGGTCGGAAAACGCCCGTCGCCGCCAAACAGGTTATCCACGGCGATAAACACCAGACTCGGCGAGAACACCACCAGACCCGTACCGCGCAGCGGCTTCAGATGGATCAGGTTCAGGTTGGTCGGTACGGGTAAATTACGCGCAAATTCGTGATATGGCTGAATGCGGATCGCGCCCACGGTAATATCCGGGCTGCGACGCAGCAGGTTAAACAGTCCCATACGGAATTGACGCGCGAAACGTTCGTTAATGATCTCCAGCGCCTGTAGGCGCTCGCGCACCACGCGACGCTGTGTATTAGGATCATAAGGACGAATATCATTGTCGCCCACGCCGCCAGGGGTGGGTTCGTCTTTGGCCTCGCTGTCGCCGTTGAGCAGCGCATCGATTTCAGCCTGAGAAAGAATACTATCGCCCATGTCTTTACCGCAGAATGAAAGCTGTATAAAGAACGTCGGTGACTTCCTGTTTCGGTTGTCCAGCAACGAGCGGAGTAGAGAGCGTTTCTTTGATTGCCGCGATCAGCGTCTGCTTCCCGGCTTCCGTCGAAAGCGCAGTGGCATCCTGACGCGAAAACAGCAGCAACAGACGGCTGCGCACTTCTGGCAGGTATTCGCTCAGACGCGCGCGCGTCACTTCGTCCTTCAGGCGCAGCGTAATCCCGATATACAGCACGCGATCGGCATCGCCCAGATTGACGGTAAACGTATCCAGCGCGAAAAATACGGGCGCTGGCGGCGGTGGCGGGGCCGCGCTAGCGCTGGCGGTCGGGTGCTCCTGCATCCGCCAGTAGCTATAGCCGGCGGTTGCGCAGGCGGCAAGAGTAATCAACACCAGCAAAGGGATCCAAATTGAGCGTTTGCTCTTTCTGTTAATCGCGGAGTCAGTCATCAGATACGGGCTTCCTGTTTCGGTACAGCTTATTGGCTGATTATCCCGTGTCCTGTCCACGGCAAAGCGTGGAAAAGACGCGGATAATCATGCTACCTCTGGCGTTAGGCGAAGATATCCACCGCGCCATCGCCGCGAGCGGCAGCCTGGAGCGAGCCCGGCGTCGTCAGTGCGATGTCATCTTCGGCGGCAAAAGCCTCTTGTCCCTGTGCGCGGGAAGCGTGCTGCTGCTGGGATGACGACTGCTGCTGTCCGGCGAAACTTTCACTGCTGATACTGCTTTGTCCCAGCTGGATGCCGTTTTCCGCCAGTTGGGTACGCAGTACGGGTAACGCGGCTTCCAGTGCGGCGCGAACGTGGCTATGCGCTGACACCATTTGCAGTTGCGCCTGGTTATCATCCATTTTGAGGGAGATTTGAATCTGCCCCAGTTCCTCCGGGTGCAGACGCAGTTCCGCGCTCTGCTGCCCCTGGCGGGTAAATAGCGTCACATGCTGGCTTAATGACTGCTGCCACTCATGGCTGCCCAGCGGCGCGCTGAGCACCGGGGCGGCTGCGACAGGCGCGGGTTGCGTCTGCGTCGTCATACCGCCAGGCGTGGTCATGGCGCCAATGGTCGTGACCGGAGAAGGCGTGCTTTCCATGTCGGCTTTAGCGGCAGCGGCGGCGACCAGCGGCGTTACCGGCTGGTTGCTTGCTGAGTTTGCGGTGACGTCAGGCGCGGCATCCACTTTCCCTTTTTTCAGCTCGCCCGTCGTCAGCCCGGCGACCGCATCCTGCATAGCGGCGCGCGTATCGCCACGCAGCGATGCCGGGGCGGAGAGTGCGCCTTCAGCCGACGCGGTTCGCGTGGTTGGCGTCAGCGCCGGCTGGCCCGGTAACATGGCGAAGAGCGCGCTCAGATTCGCGAGGTCCTCATCGCTCAGCGCCGGTGCGTTGTCGTCCTGCCGGGCAGTCTTACTTAACGCGTTCAGGGCGTTGCTTTTCAGCGAAGGCGTCAGCGTGGACAGCAACTGCTGTGCCTCGGTCAGGTCTGCTGTGGCGTCATCCGTCAGCAGATCCTGGCGCGCCAGAAGATCGGCCAGCGCTGTCGTCTGCGGCGTATCGCCATTTTTTTGCAGCAATCCTTTTTGCAGTTTGCCGCCTGCCGCCTGGAGATCGGCAAGCGAAAGCGGGGCATCTTTACCCTGCGCGTCGCCTGCGCCCAAAGCACCGGCTAACAGCGCCAGAAAATCCTGGGCTGAATCGGCTGTTTTACCAGCCTGAAGGCCTGTCGTTACGTCTGTGTCGGTCGTGATCAGTTGGGGCAAGGTGATCATTCGGTTTTCCTCATTGCAGCACGCTGAGCAAATTCATCCATTTTTTTCTGGTCCAGGCGGTTTTCAGCCAATAACGCTGCCGCACTTTGTCTGTCCTGTAAGGTCTGCCAGGCCTGAAGCCGTTGTTTCTTTTCACGCCAGCTGTTCAGCGCCACGTCCACTTTTTGTGTCCACTGCGTCAGCTGCTGGCGATGCTGCTCAATGGCCTTCTCCAGCGTCTGAATAAATTGCTGATAGTTAATCCAGCGGTTGCTGGCAATCCCCTGGCCCATATCGGCATTGAGATTGTTGCGATACTCATGCTGATAATCGATCAGCATTTTCAGTTGTTCTTCCGCCTGCTGGAATCCGCGTCGCATTTCCCCTAATAAGAGAGCGGCATCATCCACTTCTTTCTCGGCCAGATCTTTTAATGTCGCCAGCGCACCATGTTGTGCCATGACCTATGCCCTCCTGCTTCATCACACCGTCGGGAAAATCAGTTCCAGCGCCTGGAGAGAATCTTCCCAGTCGGCTCGTTCGAAAATACCTTGTTGCAAAAACGCCTCCAGCTGCGGCCACAGCGCAATGGCTTTATCCAGCATGGGATCGCTGCCTTTGGCATACGCGCCGACGCTCACCAAATCGCGGTTACGCTGGAAACTGGACAGCAACTGTTTGAAATTCCGTACGCGTGCATAGTGTTGCTCGGTGATCAGCGACGTCATTGCACGGCTGATCGACGCTTCAATATCAATGGCCGGGTAGTGACCGGCTTCGGCCAGACGACGGGATAACACAATGTGTCCATCCAGGATCGCACGCGCCGAGTCGGCGATCGGGTCCTGCTGATCGTCGCCTTCGGTCAATACCGTATAAAACGCGGTGATGGAGCCGCCGCCGTGAATGCCGTTCCCCGCACGTTCCACCAGCGCAGGTAATTTTGCGAAGACCGAAGGCGGATACCCCTTGGTCGCAGGCGGTTCGCCGATCGCCAGCGCAATCTCACGCTGCGCCATCGCGTAGCGGGTCAGGGAGTCCATGATCAGCAGTACATGCTGCCCGCGGTCGCGGAAATCCTCGGCAATACGCGTGGCATAGGCCGCTCCCTGCATTCGCAGCAGTGGCGAGACATCCGCAGGCGCGGCAATCACCACCGAACGCGCGCGCCCGTCAGCGCCCAGAATGTTTTCGATAAAATCTTTAACTTCGCGGCCACGTTCGCCAATCAGCCCGACGACGATAACGTCCGCGCGGGTATAGCGCGCCATCATGCCGAGCAGAACGCTTTTACCCACGCCGGAACCGGCAAACAGCCCCATACGCTGTCCGCGTCCGACGGTGAGCAGCGCGTTGATGGGGCGGACGCCGGTATCCAGCACATGCTCAATGGGCGTTCGCTGCAAGGGGTTGAATGGCTGAGTGATTAACGCGCCGGTTTCCGTGGTGTCTGGCGCGGGAAGACCATCCAGCGGCTTGCCGCCGCCGTCCAGCACGCGCCCCAGCAGGGCAGGGCCGAGCGGCAGCTGTTTTCCGCTTTGCAGACCTTCCCCGGCAATATTTTTTGCGTAAACGCGTGCGCCGGGAAGAATGCCTTCGACCTCTTCCAGCGGCATTAAAAACAGCCGCTGGCCATTAAAGCCGACGACTTCGCTTTCCACTTCGCGTGTTTCCGTCCCGTCCTGCCGTTCAATGACGCAGGTCGCGCCGAGCGGCAGCTGCAAGCCGGTGGCTTCCAGCACCAGACCGGTGGCGCGGGTCAACCGCCCGTAGCGACGTACCGCCGGGAGCTGCGCCATTTTGGCTTCGAAGTTATCCAGCGTATTCAGCCAGCGGGTCAGGCGCGTAGTCATCAGACGACTCCGGGAGCCGCCAGGCGGCAGAGTTCTTGCCAACGCGTGGCGACGCTGGCGTCCAGATCGCCTTCATCGGCGGACACTTTACAGCCGCCATGATGCAGCGTGGGATCGCCGCGCAAACGCCAGCCGTGCAGGCTGAGCGTGGCCCCGAGCATCTCTTCGACGCGCTGTAAATCATCCGGGTGAACGCGCAATTGCGGTTTCCCGCTGAACAACGGTTCCTGTTGCAATAATTGCTGGATCTGTTTAATGAGCGCGGAGTTGTCCACCGCAGGCGTCTGGCCGATCACCTGGCGAGCGGCTTCCAGCGCCATTTGCATCAGGCGCGAGGCAATCACGCTGTCCAGCGCGTCCAGCGTATTCTGAAACTCGCTGACCAGTTGCTGCATTCGGGCATTCAGCGGCGCCTGTTGAGCGCGCGCCTGCGTCTGGCCTTGCTCCAGCCCTTGCGCTAATCCTTCCTGATAGCCCTGTTCGTGGCCTTTCTGGCGACCTTCGGCGAGGCCCGCGTTATACCCTTGCTCGTGCGCCTGCATTTTCAGCTGCGCCAGTTGCTGCTCAAGCTGCTGTTCGGCACTCAGCTCCGGTTCGTCATCGATGGCTATCGGTTCGTCGCGGTGCTCCATTGGCACAAACTCGGCCAGGGGAGGGACGAGATCGTCCGGTGTCCAGATCTGCCACGGCAATTCGTTAGACATAGGTATCCTCGCCGCTGCCGATTACCATTTCGCCGGTTTCCGCCAGACGACGCACAATAAGCAGAATGGCTTTCTGTTCGTTCTCCACCTGAGACAGACGTACCGGGCCACGGTTGGCGAGGTCGTCGCGCAGAATATCGGCAGCACGCTGCGACATGTTGCGCAGGAATTTCTCGCGTAGCGGCGGCTCGGCGCCTTTCAGGGCGATCAGCAACGACTCGGAATCCACTTCCTGCAACAGACGCTGGATGCTGCGATCGTCGACTTCCACCAGATTTTCGAACAGGAACATTTCGTCGATAATTTTCTGCGCCAGCTCGCCGTCGAATTCGCGTACGGCGCTGATAACCGCCTCTTCCTGCTGGGTTTTCATCAGGTTGATGATTTCTGCCGCGGTTCTCACGCCGCCCATTTTGCTGCGCTTGAGGTTCTGACCGTCGAGCAGACCATTCAACACTTCGGTCAGTTCCGCCAGTGCGGCTGGCTGTACGCCGCCGAAGGTCGCGATACGCAGCATGACATCGTGGCGCAGACGTTCGTCGAACAGCGCCAGAATATCGGCGGCCTGGCCGCGTTTGAGATGCACCAGGATGGTGGCGATAATCTGCGGGTGTTCGTCGCGGATAAGGTCGGCGGCGCTTTGCGGCTCCATAAAGTTGAGCGTTTCAATACCGCTGGCGGTATCCCGCGTTTCGAGGATATCTTCCAGCAGGCTGGCGGCACGCTCTTCACCCAGCGCTTTAACCAGCACGGAACGCAGGTATTCGTTGGCGTTGATGTTGAGTGCGGCAAACTGTTCGGCTTCTTGCTCAAATTCCGCCAGCACATCGGTCAGCTGTTTGTTGGAAATCTGGCGCACGTTCGCCATTGCCGAACTCAGGGTTTGCACTTCGCGCGTGGAGAGGTGCTTAAACACCTCTGCCGCACGGTCTTCGCCAATGGTCATCAGCAGGATGACGCTTTTATCGGTGCCGGTAAGTTTATTGCTCATGATCGTTATTCATCCACTGGCGAATGACCAGCGCCACGACGCGCGGATCGTTATCTGACATTTCGCGAATACGCTGGCTCATCACTTCTGCGCCCAGACGCTGGTTCGCCCGGCGCTGCTGGGTCTGTTCGTCTTTGCTGAGGCGAACTTCTACCGCTTCTTCGGTTTCCTGACGAACCTGCGCCTGTTCCTGCGCGACTTTCGTCTCTTCAGCGCGGCGAGCAAGCTGCGGTCGAACCGCTTTGCGCCACAGAATCCAGGCAACCAGCAGAACCAGGAGCCAGCGACCTGCGGAGATCAACTGCTCAATAAAGGCTTGCTGTTTCCAGAATGGCAGTTCGCCGCCCAGGTCGTCCGTTGCGGTAAACGGTGAATTCACCACGTTAAGGGTATCGCCGCGTTTGTCGGAGAAGCCCATTGCTTCTCGGGTCAGATCTTCGATCTGCTTCATCTGTTCCGTGGTTAACGGCAGCGGTTTGCCGTCCGGCAGGGCGCGGTAGTTCACCACGACCGCCACGGAGAGTCGCTGCACATCGCCCACGTTCAGTTTGGTGTGGCGAATGGTGCGATCCACTTCATAGTTACTGGTTTCGTTGCGCTGCGTATTGCGCGGCACATTGCTGTTCGCATTGTTGGTCGTCTGCGTGTTCTGCGCGTTTTGCTGATTAGCAGGCGGTGTGCTGATCGGCGCAGCATTCGCCGGCGCAGGCTGATTCGACAGCGCACCCGGTACCCCGCCCGGATAGCCGGAGCCGATTTGCTCGCTTTCATTAAGCTGGCGTGAGCGCAACACGGCCTGCGATGCGTCGCCGTTCGGACGGTATTGCTCTTCCGTCTGCTCTTTGTTGGCAAAATCCAGCTGCGCAGTAACCTGAGCATGGACGTTGCCATTGCCGACGATTGGCGAAAGGATCGATTCGATACGGCGCTGAATGCGTCCTTCCACATCGCTGGCGTATTTCAACTGCGCGTCGTTCAGATCGCGGCTGCTGGTATTGGACTGAGTCAACAGATGACCGCCCTGATCGACCAGCGTGACGTTACCTGGCGGCAGACCCGCAACGGCGCTGGATACCAGATGCACCACCGCGCTGATTTGCCCTTCATCCAGCGCGCGGCCTGGTTCAAGATTGACCGTTACGGAAGCGGAAGGGGATTTCTGCTCGCGCACGAACAGAGAAGGTTTCGGCATCGCCAGGTGGACACGGGCGCGTTTTACCGGCCCCAGGGTTTCGATAGTGCGGGCCAGCTCGCCTTCCAGCGCGCGCTGGTAATTGACCTGCTCGCTGAACTGGCTGATGCCGAATTTTTCCTGGTCTAACAGCTCGAAGCCGACAGCGCCGCCTTTTGGCAATCCCTGTTGCGCCAGGCGCAGGCGAAGCTCATGCACTTTATCGGCAGGCACTTCAATCGCCCCGCTTCCTTCGGTGAAGCGGTAAGGGATGTTCATCTGGGTCAACTGCGTGACAATGGCCCCGCCATCCTGATCGGAAAGGTTGCTGAACAGCGTGCGATAATCTGGCGCTTTCGCCCACAAAACCATAGCAACGATGATGGCAACGGCGGCTGATCCCGCCACAATCAGAGGAATTCTGGGATTCGCGCGCAGGCGATTAAGCCACTCGAGAGGTTTAGGTTGGGTTGCAGTCGATGCAGTCGCACTCATCTCGCACCTCGTGACTGATCGTGGACGGCGTTTTTTGCAAAGTGGAACAAGACTCACTCCCGGGTCAGCAAACTCGAAAAATTGACGGTCTCATTATTTGCGGTTTCGAATTTTTCTATGCGCCAAAAACCGAGGTTTTTTATCGCTATTTAGCGCCTTTATCTTATTGACAAACTGGTAATCTCTGCTGTGTAAAAAATCATCCAGGGGATTAGCATGTCAGCAATACAGGGGATTGAAGGGGTCATCAGCCAGCTACAGGCAACGGCGATGTCCGCACGGGCGCAAGACGCGCTGCCACAACCAACCGTAAGTTTTGCCGGTCAACTGCATGCGGCACTGAATCGCATCAGTGACACGCAAACCACCGCGCGCGTACAGGCAGAAAAATTTACTCTGGGTGAGCCAGGCATTGCGCTTAATGATGTGATGACCGATATGCAAAAAGCGTCTGTCTCAATGCAGATGGGCATTCAGGTGCGCAACAAACTGATGTCGGCGTACCAGGAAGTGATGTCGATGCAGGTTTAGCGCCTTTGGCACTGAAGACGATAATCATGCCCGGCATGATTCAACATGCCGGGTGGTGAGAGAAATTAATTAGCCTGCCACTTCATCTTGATAGCTTTGACTTCTGCAAGCAGATCAAGAGTCTTCGCTTCATCTTCGTTAAAGTCATACAAAAAGTATAAATTAATGCGCCTTAACCAGTTAACGAGATCTGAGTGGTCCCACCAGGCCAGATCGTTAAGAGATTCAATGATCTTTTCGGAGAATCTGAAACGGATTAAGCGTGCCGGGTTACCTGCATAGATACCGTAAGGCTCGGACCTGAAATTGGGGGGCAGCACAGAACGGGCGCCGATGATACAACCATTATTTATTTCACCTCCGCCTAGCATCAATATTTCGTCTCCAATCCAGACATCGTTTTTAATGATGGTATCGCTATATTGTGGCGGTTGCGGATTACGGAGTTCCGGATGAAAATACGAAAACATGGAGGTAGACATGGTATTAGTTTCATGTTGGCCATTGAGGATAAACTTTAGTCTTAACCCTCCGGAAACGAACCTTCCTACGCGCAGATTCTGTTTCCCCGCATCGTATTTTACAATTGAACCGACTCCAAATCCTGAACATTTACCTATGGACATAGTCCCAACATTAGAAGGCATCCCTAGCCAATCCTGAAAGAAGCCCTTAGGCAGGGTACTGAATAACCCATCTTTATATGTCAGAACATCAAAGTGTTTTGCCATCGGATGGTTTGAATCTACGCCCATACAGTCTTTTTCTGTATCAATATTCACATATCACCTAATAATTAACTGTCATTTTATTTTTTGTAATCTCTGGGACTTATGCTTGTCGATGAAGAAGTACTGTCCGTTTTTCTGCCTCAGAGGTTATTCAGAAATTGTTGTTCACTTTCAAGCAGTGTTCTTTTCCGTGCTTTAAGTCGTCTGGCCGGAGAGCCAAAGTAAACAGACCATGCTTCGGTATTTTTTGTGATGAATGAATTAGCGCCTACTGCACAGCCTTCGGCAACCGTCACACCTGGCATAATGATTGATTGAGAACCTATTATGGTATGTCTTTCTATTAAGATTGGTGCCCGTATCACACCAGTATATTTTGCCGGAACAGTTGGGTTTGTCATTACTGAACCATCATAATTATCACTGGTTGTGTAAAGTTTTACACCTTGCGATAGCCCGCTAAAATCGCTTAACACAACACCTGCTCCAGCGAAGATTGCACTATAGCCGCCAATATGAACATATGACCCGATATGTAAATACCCTTGGTTAACTGCTACAAGCGTAGTGTAGCCATCAATACGAACATGATGACCAATAATGATATTTTCCAGGCCGATAATCGTACAGTTTTTAGCGACCTGTACGTTTTCACCTACCGACTTAAAGCCAAATTGTCTAAGTTCATTCTCATTATAATATCCAGGATCAAACGGGTTTTGACTCATGATTAATCCCTCCAGTGAGTAAATGTTGAGGTTGTTACGTTTGCATGCTATCCCGTTACTAGCATAACGCGTTAAATGCTCAACAAACGAAGGAATACAAGAAGGGGAACATCTCTGTTCCCCGTTTAATTACTTCTGAATCAGATAGCGAATCGTTGGGCCATCCTGCTGAATATCCAGCACCGTATAGCCGTGATTGCGCGCATCCAGCGGAATATTATTGATGGATTGCGGGCAGTCGCTCACCACTTCCAGAATTTCTCCCTTTTTTAACTGCGGCATCGCTTCCAGCGTGGCGACGGCCGGGTAAGGACAGGGCTCGCCAACCATATCAAGACGGTAATCAGGAACGATATTTTTCATGCGGATTCCTTAGCAGGGGTTAACCCGGTGCGACGGAAGAAACGTTTTTCCCAGCCGATTATCAGCATCAGCGCGGCAAACAACAGCAGATAAGTGACCAGCAGGCCGCCCAGCGGGCCGAAGGTGTCGAGCAGATTCACTTTGTCCCAACGGGTTGCCAGCGCCGGGGCAAAATCATCCCAGTAATATGCCAGAATAGTGGAGCCGATAACGTTGCCGAGACCTACCCACCAGTAGTGCACCTGACCTTCCACGGCGCGGTACATCCAGCCGGTTTCACACCCGCCCGCCAGCACGATGCCAAAACCAAACAGCAGACCGCCGATAACGGCGTTTGGGCCAGCCCACATAATCTTCGCTTCCACGCCTAACTGCACGTAGCTGAAAATTCCGATAGCGCTCACCGCCATCCCGAAGATGATGGCTTTCGCCATATGGGAGCGACCAGTGATCCACAGGTCACGGAAGGCCGAGGTGAAACAAATTTGCGCACGTTCAATCAGCAGACCAAAACCCACGCCGAACAGCATGGCCAGCCCCAGTTTTGGTTGGTTCATCGCCGTCAGCAGCGCCCAGCCGATCATGCCGATAAAGACCAGCATCCCCAGACGGAAACGGCGGCGCGCCTGATCCGGCTTCTGCGTCAGCGGCGAGGCAGCGGAGACTTTCTGCATTTTGACCGGGATACGGAATATGGGCAGTAGCGTGAAGCGTGCGCCGAACCAGGAGCCGATGGCGGTTGCCAGCGCAAAGAACCAGGCATGAAGAGAAAACTGCGGAATACCGGTGAAGAAGGCTGCCAGATTGCAGCCCATCGCCATGCGCGCGCCAAAACCGGCAATCATCCCGCCGATAATCGCCTGCATAATGCGGATACGGCTGCGCGGCATACGTAATTTAACGTTGTTGGCCCACAGTGCCGCGGCAAAGCAGCCGCCGAACATGCCGAGGATCATCATCCCGTCGATGCGGGTAAGAGGGGAACCTTCCAGATGGATCAGCTTGTAGTAACCCCACTCTTCAGCATGAACGCCAAACAGCTGGAGGATTTGTCCACCCCAGCGGGTGAATTCGCCCGTAACAGCCCAGAACGTACCGGTGATACCGAAATAATAAGTGGAGAGAATACCTGCTGCGATGACCGCAGGGACAGGCGCCCAGAATTTAACTAACCAGGCTTGTTTGAATTGTTGCCATGACATGCTTTCTTAGCCTCTGAACTCAGAAGGAAAATAAAAGAAGAGCGGATAGTACACCGATCAGATTTTTTGCCTACTACTAATAAGAAGTAATATCGACTGGATCAATATTACTTGTTGGCCCTGAAAGGCTGGCGACATCAGGGCTTTAATGCCACAATCCTGTTTTCTTCGCATGCAGGATGAATGATGAAAAAAATAGCGATCGTTGGCGCATTTCTGGTCCTTACCGGGTGTGCAGAGGTACAGAATTATAACGATGTGGTGAAGACGCCAGCGCCAGCCGGACTGGAAGGATACTGGCAGTCAAAAGGCCCTCAGCGCAAACTGGTGAGCCCCGAGGCGATAGCCAGTCTGGTGGTGACCAAAGAGGGAGATACCCTGGATTGCCGTCAGTGGCAGCGGGTGATTGCCCTGCCGGGTAAACTGACGCTGCTTTCCGGTGATTTAACCAACGTTACGGTGAAGCGCGAACTCTATGAGATTGAGCGTGAAGGGAACACGCTGGAATATGATGGTATGACGCTGCAACGCGTGGACCGACCCACGACCGAATGCGCCGACTATTTATCGAAACATCCGCTCGCAAGTCAGTTACCGTAAACATTTTCGGTAAACGCTGGCGGTAATCATGTTGATGCCGGGGGCGCTAACGCTTACCCGGCCGGTGTTCTCTCCTGTACTTACAGTGCATCTTCAATGACCCATACGCTGACGCAGCCACCGTTGCAGGTAAACGTGGCCTCACCCTGTTCATCGGTGGTTACGCGCTCTTCCCGATTGCCTAAAAAATCACGCCAGGTCTTGTTGGCGTAATTTTCACCTAGCGTAATGGTCTTCTCGCCGTCATCGCCGTTGGAAAGTACGACCACGCAGCCAGGATCGTCGTCTGTACCGCTACGGCTAAAGGCAACGCAGTTGGGGTGGTCGAAAAAGAGCGTCTGGATGCCGTGGGCAAAACGCTGGCGCGCGAGAATCAGTTGATCGAGCTGTTCGATAACGGGCATATCAATGGTGTAGGTTTCGCCGTCGCCACCCGTATCTTCGTAATGTGCGCCGTAGAGATCAGGGTAGAACACTGACGGTACGCCGTTCTCCCGCAACAGGATCAACGCATAGGCCAGCGGCTTAAACCAGGCTTCAACGGGCGCTTCAAGCGCCTGTAACGGTTGGGTATCGTGATTTGCCACGAGCGTTACGGCATGGAAAGGATCGGCTTCCACCAGCGTGTCGGTGAAAATCTGGCTCATATCGTAATCACGCCCCTGACGAGAGGCTTCGTGGAAGTTCATCTGTAGCGGCGCGTCGAACAGCATGGTTTTTCCATCCACCTGATCGATATAGGCTTGTAGCTTGTCCACTTCATGAGACCAGTACTCCGCCACAATGAACAGCGGCTTTGGCGCAACCTCCTGGACGTGTTCTATCCACTCTTTATAAAACCAGGCCGGAATGTGTTTGACCGCATCCAGGCGGAAGCCGTCGCAATGGGTTTGCGCCATGACCCAACGCGCCCAGTATTTGATCTCCTCGGTGACCGCATGGTTGCGAAAGTCGATGTTTTCGCCCATCAGATAGTCGAAATTACCCATCTCATCATCGACCTGGTCGTTCCAGCCGTCGCCAGTGTAGTCGTTGACGATCTTAAAGATGCCGTCTTCGTCCGGGTTTTCGATGTGATCAATACCGCTGAAGCATTTGAAATCCCAGATAAACTGCGAATATTGACCGGCGCGGGCAGGGAAGGTGTAACGCGTCCAGCCTTCACATTCGATGATCTCGTCATCGATTTGCGTGCGATCATCTTCATTGACCCGCTGTACGCGAATGGACTCTTTTTCATCCGCGCCCATTTTGTGGTTGACGACCACGTCGAGCAAAACCGCAATGTCATTTTGTTTTAGCGCCTTAATGGCGGCCAGCAGCTGCGCTTTGTCGCCATATTTTGTGGCGACAGCTCCTTTCTGATCAAACTCACCCAGATCAAACAGGTCATACGAATCATAACCTACGGAATATCCGCCGGACGCGCCTTTATAGGCGGGCGGTAACCAGACCATATTAATGCCGATATCATTGAGGCCGCCAGCGCGCTCAGCCAGTTCTGGCCAGAGCTTGCCGCCGTCAGGGTAATACCAGTGGAAGTACTGCAATAGCGTGGGGTTTTTCATCTTCCGTGCTCCAGAAGCCGTCAGGCCAACTTCTGGAGTATGGATGATTTTTCACAGGTGGATAAAAATTATTGTGGGGCGGTAGGGACGTCAGGAACCAGCAACATACCGGATAGCCGACCATAGGCGTTATTCAGTGACTTCTGACGGGCTGATTGACCGATCAAATTACTAAGCTCATCCAGTCGTTCCTGAAGTAACGAGCGCAAAAGTTGCTCATTATCCAGCGTCTGTTTGATATATCCCGCAATCATATCCTGAAGGCTTTGCGTAATGCCCGGTGGAGTTTGTGTTTCCATAACCGTTTCAATACTTTGCAGGTAAGTGACTTCCTGCTCCAGTAATAGATCCCATTCCCCTCGCTGCGCAAGTTCCAGCAACGATTGGCTAAGCAGCGCAATACGCTGCCAACGGTTGATAAACTCCACGGCTGAGGTCATTAACGAGACTCCTGGGAAGATACTTTCGGTGAAATCTGCTTCCAGGCTTCCGCAATGTTGCCGAGTAACCCTTCCACTTCTTCAATGGCCTGACTGTCATTACGCAAGTTTGCCTGTAGCAAACGGCGGATCATATAGTCGTATAAGTCTGAAAGATGGGCGGCAATTTCACCGCCTTTTTCCTGATCTAAACCCGCTTTAAGGCCATTATCGATAATGTTAATGGCTTTACTTAATGCTTCGCCTTTAGCGACGATGTCGCCTTGTTCTAAAAACAGGCGAGCGCGCACCAGGGCGCTATTCGCGCCGTCAAACAACATCTCTATCAACTGGTGCGGACTGGCGCTCATTACGGCGCTTTCCACGCTGACTTGAGCATAAGCTTTGGTACCGCTCGCGGTGTACATGGTTACCTCGTGTTATCAGGAATTGCTCATTGCAGTAAATTGCTGGCTCAGATAATTACTGGTGTTATTCAGTTTGCTCATCATGGTATCCAGTTGCGTGAACTGGGCTTGATAACGTGCGATAGTATCGTCAATGCTGGAGCTAACCGCCAGATATTGTTTAGTCAGCTTTTTCAGCGTAGCGTTAATGTTGTCTTGCGCACTATCAATAATGCCGTCATCAGCCAGGTAACTTTTTACTTGTTCGGCAATTTTGGTAGTGATACCGGTTTCTTTTCCATCACCAACCAAAAGTTCGCGTGTAGCCGCGGTATTCTCGTCCAGTGCTTTTTTCAGCTTGGTATCATCAATTTTTAATTTACCGGTTGCCCCGTCTTGCGTAATACCAATCTCATTTAATGTTTTGAATGTTGAGGTACTGTTGCCATTAGCGAACTGAGCGCGGATCCCAGTCTGGATAGTACGTACAACGCTATCACCTAACAGCGCACCGTTTGACGAGTCTTGTTCTTCAGCGCCTTGATCAACGGCCGTGTATTTAGTCAACGTACTGAAGGTATCAATGAGTGCGTTATAGGCATCGACCCACGCTTTAATAGCTTCAGTAGACTTATCATTGGTCTTGGTCACGGTGACTTTTGCGTCAGTTACTTCTTTTGTCAGGGTTAAGGTTACCCCCTGCGGTGCGTCAGTAATGGTGTTACTCTGACGCTCAATATCAATACCATTTACCGTTAAATTCGCGTTCTGGGCCGCAACTAATTGTTTCATATTGCCCGAACCAGTTGTACTGTCGTAGGCAAGAAGATCATTCAGCTTGCTGTCACCGTCAACTGAGATAGTCATCTCGCTGTCAGTACCGGTTTCAGCGGTTAAAACTAATTGGTAGTCGCCTTCTTTTACCTTAACGATACTGGCAGAGATCCCGCTGTCTGCATCGTTAATCGCATCGCGAATCCCTTCTAATGATGTCTGATCGTTCGTCAGTTTAATTTCTAACGGTTTTTCGCGGCCCTTTTGCTCAATTGTCAGTGTACGGGTACCTGCGGTCAGATCGCCTAATTTATCTTTTTGTGAGCTGACATCCAGATCGGTCGTCAGCGATTGCGCTTGCGCCAGCTTCGTTACGCTAACTGTATACAGTCCCGGTGACGCACCAGCGGTGGTGGCAACGCCTAAGTCTGTAGTGCTACTGGTGATTTTGGTACTTTTAAATAGGTCTGCATTGTTAAGTGCGGTATTGGCTGTTTGAAATTTTTCTAATGCACTTTTAAGTGTTCCGTATGCCGTCAGGCGGGCTGTATTTGCGCTTTGCTGCTGGGTAATCGGAGTTAAACGTTTTTTTTCAGCAGTGGTCAGGTTCGTCAGCAATGTATCCAGCGGTAAGTTTGAGCCTACGCCTAATGATGTAAATGAAGCCATGCCGTATTCCTTGTGATTGCAAACAGTAGTTAACCGCGTTATCGGCAATCTGGAGGCAAAGTTTAATGATATTTTTATGAAAATAATACGCAGAATAATGACGTATAAAGCGGGTATTTCATGGGCTAAAAAAAAGATCCCGAAAACAAAAAATTTTCTAAAGTTCGAATTTAAGGTGCCGATACATGGGTTACGGTGAGAAACCGTGGGCAACAGCCCAATAAACATCAAGATGTAAATTGATAAGGAAAAGATCATGGCACAAGTCATCAATACAAACAGCCTGTCGCTGTTGACCCAGAACAACCTGAACAAATCTCAGGGGAGCCTGAGCTCTGCTATCGAACGTCTGTCTTCCGGTCTGCGCATCAACAGCGCGAAAGATGACGCTGCTGGTCAGGCAATTGCTAACCGCTTCACTTCAAACATCAAAGGCCTGACTCAGGCTTCCCGTAACGCCAACGATGGTATCTCTGTTGCTCAGACTACTGAAGGTTCTCTGAACGAAATCAACAACAACCTGCAGCGTATCCGTGAACTGTCCGTACAGGCTGCTAACGGTTCTAACTCCGATTCCGATCTGTCTTCTATCCAGGACGAAATTAAACAGCGTTTAAGCGAAATCGATCGCGTATCTGGTCAAACTCAGTTCAACGGTACCAAAATTCTGAGTAAAAATCAGACTCTGACCATCCAGGTTGGTGCTAACGATGGCGAAACCATCGATATCAACCTGCAAGAAATTACCTCTAAAACTTTGGGTCTGGATAGTTTTAACGTTAACGGCCCGAAAGGTACAATATCTGCTGCAACCGCTTCAGATTTCAAAGGTTTCTACGGCGACACCACTCAGGTTTCCAGTGCTACTGTTGAAGAGAAAACTGGCGATGCTCTGGCAACTCGTCTGGGCGTATCTACAGCTAACGTTGCATTTGACGATGCAAATGTTTACAAAGATGAAAAAGGCAACTTGTTTGCGAAAGTGACTGTATCTGCTGGTAGCGCAGCTGAGTCTAACAACCTGAAAGCGAATGGTTTCGAGATTGCTGATGGTTCTAACGCAAGTTTCTATGTAGCGCTTGATTCGCAGTCTGCGGATACTTCTACACCTACAACTGCAGCTTTCACTATTGATACTGATTCTTTAAGCTTCAAGAGCATGACTACTGGTGCGACCTCTGGTGCGCTGGATAAAATTGACCAGGCTCTGGCTAAAGTTGACGAATTCCGTAGCTCCTTGGGTGCAATTCAAAACCGTTTTGAATCTGCCATCACCAACTTGGGTAACACCGTGAACAACCTGTCTTCTGCACGTAGCCGTATTGAAGATGCTGACTACGCGACTGAAGTGTCCAATATGTCTCGTGCACAGATCCTGCAACAGGCGGGTACCTCTGTTCTGGCGCAGGCCAACCAGGTTCCTCAGAACGTGCTGTCCCTGCTGCGTTAATCCCTCTTCGCAGAAAAAAGCCAACCTTCGGGTTGGCTTTTTTGTTTCGGACAATGGCGGAAATAGCCCCTTCATAGCCTTATGTTTGCCGTATTGGCCGGAGCGTTGCTTTTATATAGTGAAGCAATTGTTCGACATTACAGGAACGGTGTATGACGACTCATGAAGTCATTGAGACCTCTCACTCTTTGGGTATTCCTTTTAGTTTGCATCCAGACCCTATAGCAAATCCTGAGCACATTTGTGCGATGGCCTCTCTGTATGGCTTCGAAAGCTTGCCATCTCACAAGGCGCGAGTGCTTATTTTAGGCTGCGGACGCGGCGATAACCTCTTACCGTTTGCCCTTGCCAATCCTGATGCGAAAGTTATCGGTATTGATATTGATGATGAAAGTGTTCAGCAGGGCGAAGTGTTGCGCCAGGCAGCAGGGGCAGACAATGTCCAGCTCGGTGCATTATCGCTGAATCAGCTTGTTGAACTGGATGTAGGAAAACAAGATTATATTTTTGTGCAGGGTGATTTAACCTATCTGGACCACCCCAGCCGTCAGGTCATTATCGCCTGGTGTCGGCAGTCTCTTTCTTCGCAAGGTATTATTGCCATTCGTTGGCCGTGCCATCCAGGCGCACGCCATGACGAGACGTTAAGAGATGCGATGTTGCTACATAGCAGCCTGGCTACTTCCTACGAGGAGCAAGTCAATAGTGCTCGGGCGATAGCGACATTTTTGGCCCTCGGTTCGACAGGGTTGCAAAATGACAAACTACAATCTGTACTGAAAACCCTGGATACGCTCAGCGATACCACTCTGGCGTTGCGCTACTTAAGTGGTATGAATGAGGCTAACTATTTGGTTGATTTTAATCAGATGGTGGAACAAAACGGTCTCTGCTACCTCGGTGATGCTCAGCCCTGGACAGAGATAGCTGAATTCTATGGCGACAATGTGCAAGTCATGCTCAATACGATTTGTCCACAGGATAACAAGGTGTTGCGTCAGCAGTATCTTGATTTTGCCACCAGCCGTAGCGAACGTTTTAGCCTGTTGGTAGTTGCAGAACACCAGTCCTATATTACTTCTGCTCCTGAACTTAGCGAACTTGAGCATCTGAACTGGGCTGGTAATTTCCGCCGTTATTTCTCCCATGAAGAGGGTACAACCGGTCATATCACCAATGATGGTAAGTTCCTGCAAATCAGTCATCCGCTAACGTTAACGGTGCTCGACCTGTTAGGTGAAGTGTGGCCTTACAGTCTATCCTTTGATGACATTGTGTCGCAGACCGCCATACCCGGGGATGAACTTGCCCCACATCGTCAGGCTGTTATGCGTGTAATGCGTTCGCTGTTTATGAAGGGTATTCCTGCACTACATACCTGTAAGGGTATAGATGCCTGGCAGCGTAATGCTGTGCGAATGGTGAGTGGACATAAAAGCGTTGTCGCGTTGATGGGTTCAGAGCATGTGGAGAATATACTGTTTAACTTCTGGTACGAAACTGTTGATATCACACCGGAAGAGAGGGCGCTACTTAGACAGTCAGAGTTGAAAGTTAATGCAGAGAACTACCAACAACTGGAGAACTTGCGTCATAAAGGTCTGCTAATGGGCTCACCTCAGGCATGGCAAAGGTACTATCAGCAAATGTTGTTGGCACAAGATGCTCAGGAGAGTATTGGTTCTATTGGCCCGCTATTGTTATTCAGCAGTTCTCTTTTTGAACAATCAAGTTCGCGTCGTATAGCATTTTTACCACAGGCAGGCCGTGATTATCTTGATAATAAACAGATGAAGAAAGTTAACGGTTTCTTCGGTCGTCATGAGTACCAGCAGGCATTGCACTATATGCTGGAACTGCAGCAGGTGGAGCCGAATAATCCGGGGATCTGGTATCAGCTTTCACAAACGTATCTGGGGATGCAGGATCATGCTAAAGCGCTGGATGCATTCATGCATCTCTTTGCTCTTGAAGCGCGAACTTTACAGTACTACCAGCAATTTGTCATGTTACTTATTAAGCTTGAGAATAACTGGCATGCTGAAAAACTGGCATGGCGATGCTTACGTCATGACGATAAAAATTATAAAATCTGGACGTTTATTGCCCGAATAACGATGGAAAAAGGGCAACTACAACAGGCGAGTGGATACCTTGAAAAAGCGATTGCGATTGAACCGGGCTATATAATGGCCGCATCTTTGATGGGGAATATTTATGCCGATCAGTCGAATCAGGACGAGGCATTGATTTGGTTACGCAAAACCAGCGAACTTGCGCCGTCTGACTTGAATTACATGACTAATTACCTGTTTGCTTTGTTGCATCATCACCGCAGCAGTGCTGATTATGTGTTCAAAGAACATTGTCGATATGGACAGCGGGTCACCGAATGGGCGAAGCAACAAAATGTGCTGTTCCAGTATCCACAAACTAACGATCCCACGCGTAGATTGCGTATTGGCTTTGTTTCCGGTGACTTACGTAATCATCCGGTGAGCAACTTCATTTTGCCAATCTGGTTGTCATTTGATACCCGAGAATATGAATTGTATGCGTACCATACTTACAGTAAAGAAGATGGTATATCCGATCAGCTCAAAGAAAAAACGGCGGTCTGGCGTTCAGTGGCACATTTAAGTCAGGTTGAACTTGCGCGTCAGATTAATGATGACCAAATCGATGTGCTTATCGATCTCTCAGGGCACACTAACTTCAATCGATTGCAAATGTTTGGCTTGCGACCTGCACCAGTCTCCATGTCGTTCCTTGGCTATCCTGGGACAACAGGCCTTCAGCAGATCGATTATTATTTGGCGCATAACAAAATGTCGCAGCCAGGTGAACTGGATAGTCAATTCACAGAAGCACTCATTCATCTTCCCTTTAATGAGCAATTTACACTGTTTCAACATGCGCCTGATGTGACGCCATCTCCAGTTCTGGAGACCGGCAGATTTACATTCGGTAGTTTTAATCGACCTAATAAAATTAATGATGAAGTACTGGTCTGCTGGGCTGAAGTGCTAAACCAGCACGGCAGCGCGCAGATGCTTATTGGTAATATGGTAGATGATGACATGATCGCCCGCTACGAGCAGCGATTTGCAGAACATGGTATTAATAGTAACAGATTGATTTTCAGAAAAAGAACAGGCATTTCTGAATATTTACGTATGCATGCTGAAGTTGATATGTTACTTGATGCCTTCCCTTATCCGGGAGGGACAACTACCAACTTTGCGCTGCAAATGGGGGTGGTGAGTCTGACCCTCGTGGGTGGGACTTTTGTTTCCCGCCAGGGAGCGTCTAATCTGCGTCAATTCGATTTGGATCGGTTTGTGGTGAGCTCAACCCGCGAATACATTTCCCGTGCATTGGAGGTTGCTAAAGACATTGAAGGTTTGAACGCGATTCGACTAGGAATGCGTGATCGTATACGACGTAAAGGCTTACACGGTGGTTCACCAGCAGTGTATCTACAACGTGCAGTAAGAGAAGCTTGGGGACGATACTGTCGCGGCGAAATGCCTTCTTCATTCTGCGTGGCAGAAGAGGTTGTGCAGGACCAGCCTAGCCAATTTACAATAAATAGCGCCTAATTAAATGGGTATTCAGGTCATTGAATTCAGAGAGCAACGTTATGCTGAGGAAATGATTAACAGCAGAGCGCTGCCTCTCTGGGAGTGACGATGAAAGACCCCGTTTTTGTTACCAGCCCATTGCTTTCACCACTGGAAGAGTTCATACCCTATCTTGAAGATATATGGGCGAATAAACAACTCACCAATGGCGGCCCGTTTCACCAACAGCTTGAAACGGCGCTTGCAGAGTATCTTGGTGTTGAACATCTTTGCCTTTTTTCGAACGGTACGCTGGCATTACTTACCGCACTCCAGGTATTAAGAATCACGGGTGAAGTGATTACGACACCTTATTCATTTGTCGCAACTTCTCATACTTTACTCTGGAATGGGCTGACGCCAGTATTTGCTGATATTGATCCCGTCACCTGTAATATCGATCCTGCGCAAATCGAAAAACTTATTACTCCGGCAACGACTGCAATTCTGCCCGTCCATTGTTATGGACTGCCCTGTGATGTAGACAGAATTCAGGATATTGCTGATGCCTGGGGCTTAAAAGTTATTTATGATGCGGCGCATGCTTTTGGTGTAAAGAAAACTGGCCAGAGCATTTTAAAGTATGGAGATTTATCAATCCTGAGTTTCCATGCGACTAAAGTCTTCAATACATTCGAAGGTGGCGCAATCATTTGTCCTGACGCAAGAATGAAGCAGCGCATTGATTATCTGAAAAATTTTGGTTTTGCTGATGAAACGACCGTTGTTGCGCCAGGCATTAATGCCAAAATGAATGAGGTACAAGCTGCATTTGGACTTGTTCAATTAAAACACATTGATGAGGCGCTACGAAAACGACGCAAAAAATACCATCGTTATTGTGAGTTATTACAAGATGTTCCTGGCGTTGATGTGTTTTTAGCAGCGGAGGATATTGAATGGAATCATGCCTATTTCCCTGTCACCGTGAATGAACAATATCCATTAAGTCGTGATGCGCTATATGATACCCTAAAATCAGCAGGTTTCCACGGAAGGCGATATTTTTATCCGCTGATCAGTTCATTTTCTATGTATCGACATCTTCCTTCGGCACAACCGCATAATCTACCGATGGCGGTTAACATGTCAGAACAGATATTGTGTTTACCGATGTTTCCTGAACTTTCAGATGCTGATTTACATCACATTGTGGAAATTATACGCCATTACGCTCTGGTAGCGTCTGACAGCAAAATGGAAAAAATTGCATGACCTTTATGTCTGACTACGCTTTGCATGGAAATATTAGGTTGTAAAAACGGTATGAAGTTTTTTTAGTGAAAATGCGATGGATAGCAAAATTTGTGTTTAGTCTCAAAAGTCTCAGTTATTCAAAGGGTTAAAATAAAACCCTTAAATAACAGCCATTTTCATACATTATTCTGCCGATAGAACGCACTGCAGAAACGGATAATCATGCCGATAACTCAACTAACGCAGGGCTGTTTATCGTGAATTCACTGTATACCGCTGAAGGTGTAATGGATAAACACTCGCTGTGGCAGCGTTATGTACCGCTGGTGCGTCACGAAGCATTGCGCCTGCAGGTGCGTTTGCCGGCGAGCGTGGAACTGGACGATCTGCTACAAGCGGGCGGTATCGGGTTATTGAATGCAGTTGACCGATATGACGCTCTGCAAGGAACGGCATTTACCACTTACGCAGTGCAGCGTATTCGTGGAGCGATGCTGGATGAACTACGCAGCCGTGACTGGGTGCCGCGTAGCGTCCGGCGCAATGCTCGCGAAGTGGCGCAGGCGATGGGGCAACTGGAGCAGGAATTAGGGCGCAACGCGACGGAAACTGAGGTGGCGGAGCGGCTGGCTATTCCTGTGGAAGAGTATCGTCAGATGTTGCTTGATACCAATAACAGCCAACTCTTCTCTTATGACGAGTGGCGGGAAGAGCATGGCGATAGCATTGAGCTGGTGACGGAAGAACACCAGCAGGAAAACCCGTTACAACAGCTCCTTGAGAGCAATTTACGCCAGCGTGTGATGGATGCGATTGAATCGTTGCCAGAACGCGAACAGCTGGTGTTGACGCTGTATTACCAGGAAGAGCTCAATCTGAAGGAGATTGGCGCGGTGCTGGAAGTCGGCGAGTCACGGGTAAGCCAGTTGCACAGCCAGGCCATCAAGCGTCTACGCACCAAGCTGGGTAAGTTATAAAGGGCGATCGTCGTCGCCCCTTAATAGTGCCGCACAACGTATTGACTACCAGGAGTTCTCATGACGGTGCAGCAATCTAAAAGACGGCCACTAAGCCGCTACCTCAAAGACTTTAAACACAGCCAGACGCATTGCGCTCATTGCCATAAATTGCTCGACAGGATCACGTTGGTTCGCCGGGGGCAGATTGTCAATAAAATCGCGATTTCCCGCCTGGATACGCTGATGGACGACGCACAATGGCAGGAGGAGCAGAAGGAGTGGTCGGCGCTGTGCCGTTTCTGCGGCGATCTGCACTGCAAAGAGCAGAGTGACTTCTTTGACATCATCGGTTTTAAACAATTCTTGTTTGAGCAAACCGAAATGAGCCACGGCACCGTGCGTGAATATGTCGTGCGCCTGCGTCGCCTGGGCAACCATCTCACCGAACAGAACATTTCTCACGACCTGCTACAGGAAGGTTTTCTTGATGAAAACCTGGCCCCGTGGTTACCCGAAACCAGCACTAATAACTATCGGATCGCGCTGCGTAAGTACGAACAGTATAAAACGCATACGCATGCCGGACAGATGCAGAAATCATCCCGGATGGCTACTTCTGATATATATTAAAAATGAATAACATGTAGCGGAGTCGTGTTTGTGATTAGCAGCAAACCCTCTACACTACGGTCATTAATGACAACATTCGGGGTAACTATGAAATTAGCACTTCTGGGACGTCAGGCTCTGATGGGTGTGATGGCAGTTGCACTTGTCGCCGGGATGAGCGTGAAGAGTTATGCAGATGAAGGTCTGTTAAACAAAGTAAAAGAGCGCGGCACGCTGCTGGTAGGCCTGGAAGGGACTTACCCGCCGTTCAGTTTCCAGGGTGATGACGGCAAACTGACCGGGTTTGAAGTGGAGTTCGCAGAAGAACTGGCGAAACACCTCGGCGTAAAAGCCTCGCTGAAACCGACCAAATGGGACGGTATGCTGGCGTCGCTGGATTCCAAACGTATTGATGTGGTTATCAACCAGGTCACTATCTCCGACGAACGTAAGAAAAAATACGACTTCTCAACACCTTATACTATTTCTGGTATTCAGGCGCTGGTGAAAAAAGGCAATGAAGGCAGCATCAACACGGCGGCTGACCTGAAAGGTAAGAAGGTCGGCGTTGGTCTGGGAACAAACTACGAAGAGTGGTTGCGCCAGAACGTACAGGGTGTAGACATTCGCACCTATGATGACGATCCGACGAAATACCAGGATCTGCGCGTAGGCCGTATTGACGCTATTCTGGTGGATCGCCTGGCCGCATTGGATCTGGTGAAGAAAACCAAAGACACGCTGGCCGTTACCGGCGAAGCGTTCTCCCGTCAGGAAGCCGGTGTGGCGCTGCGTAAAGGCAATGAAGATCTGCTGAAAGCGGTAGATGGCGCCATTGCCGATATGCAGAAAGACGGCACGCTGAAAGCGCTGTCTGAGAAATGGTTTGGCGCAGATGTGACTAAATAATCGTCATAATTGCAAAAAAAGGCGCTTTAATACGGCGCCTTTTTTATTTCATCCGTTTGAACGTGCATAATAAAAAGAACATCACAACAATGAATACCGGAGGCTTTATGCCACTGCATAATTTAACGCGGTTCCCACGCCTGGAATTTATTGGCGCACCAACGCCACTCGAATACCTGCCGCGTTTATCTGATTATCTGGGTCGCGACATTTTCATTAAACGCGATGACGTAACGCCGATGGCGATGGGCGGGAATAAACTGCGTAAGCTTGAATTTCTGGCTGCCGATGCGCTGCGTGAAGGCGCGGATACGCTGATTACGGCGGGCGCCATCCAGTCGAACCACGTTCGCCAGACGGCGGCGGTAGCGGCAAAACTGGGATTACACTGCGTTGCGTTACTGGAAAATCCCATCGGTACGACGGCGGAAAACTACCTGACCAACGGCAATCGTCTGCTGCTGGACCTTTTTAACACGCAAATTGAGATGTGCGACGCGCTGACCGATCCTGACGCCCAGCTACAGGAACTGGCGACCCGTATTGAGGCGCAGGGGTTCAGGCCGTATGTGATTCCGGTCGGCGGCTCCAGCCCATTAGGTGCGATGGGATACGTGGAAAGCGCGCTGGAAATCGCCCAACAGTGCGAGGGCGCGGTACAGCTGTCCTCCGTGGTGGTGGCGTCGGGAAGCGCCGGTACGCACGCCGGGCTGGCAGTAGGTCTGGAACAACTGATGCCAGATGTTGAGTTGATCGGCGTGACCGTGTCGCGCAAGGTTATCGATCAGAAGCCCAAAGTGGTTACGCTGCAACAAGCGATTGCTAAAGAGCTGGAACTGACCGCCTCGGCGGACATCCTGCTGTGGGACGACTATTTCGCGCCGGGATACGGAACGCCGAATGAAGAGGGGATGGAGGCCGTGAAGCTGCTGGCGCGCCTGGAAGGCATTCTGCTTGACCCGGTCTATACGGGGAAAGCGATGGCGGGCCTGATCGATGGCATCAGCCAGAAGCGCTTCAAAGATGAAGGTCCGATTCTCTTTATTCATACCGGTGGGGCGCCAGCGCTGTTTGCCTACCATCCTCACGTGTAACTTCCGGGTAGAAAAACACTCATGCAAGAAAGTATCCAACTGGTGATTGACTCGCTGCCGTATCTGCTTAAAGGTGCGGTATTTACGCTACAGCTGAGTATTGGCGGGATGTTTTTCGGCCTGCTGCTGGGCTTCATTCTCGCGCTGATGCGCATGTCGCCCCTGCTGCCTGTCCGCTGGCTGGCGCGTTTTTATATCTCCATTTTTCGCGGTACGCCGCTGATTGCCCAGCTTTTTATGATCTACTACGGCCTGCCGCAGTTTGGCATTGAGCTGGACCCGATCCCGGCGGCGATGATTGGCCTGTCGCTGAATACCGCAGCCTACACTTCGGAAACGCTGCGTGCGGCGATCTCTTCTATCGACAAAGGTCAGTGGGAAGCCGCGGCAAGTATCGGTATGACGCCGTGGCAGACGCTGCGTCGCGCGATTTTGCCGCAGGCCGCCCGCGTGGCGTTGCCGCCGCTGAGCAACAGTTTCATCAGCCTGGTGAAAGATACCTCCCTGGCCGCGACGATTCAGGTGCCGGAACTGTTCCGTCAGGCGCAGCTGATTACCTCGCGTACGCTGGAAGTCTTCACCATGTATCTGGCGGCATCGCTGATCTACTGGGTGATGGCGACGGTACTTTCCGCGCTGCAAAACTATTTTGAAGAGCAGCTTAACCGCCAGGAGAGAGATCCAAAATGAGTGCGATTGAAGTTAAAAACCTGGTGAAAAAGTTCCACGGTCAGACGGTGTTGCACGGCATCGACCTGGAGGTGAAACCTGGTGAGGTGGTGGCGATTATCGGCCCCAGCGGTTCCGGTAAAACAACGCTGCTGCGCAGCATTAATTTGCTGGAGCAGCCTGAGGCGGGCACCATCAAAGTGGGCGACATTACCATTGATACCGCAAGCTCGTTAAACAAGCAAAAAGGGCTAATTCGCCAGTTGCGTCAGCATGTGGGGTTCGTATTCCAGAACTTTAATCTGTTTCCGCACCGTACCGTACTGGAGAACATCATTGAAGGGCCGGTGATTGTGAAAGGCGAGCCCAAAGCCGAAGCAACGGCATTAGCGCGGGAACTGCTGGCGAAGGTAGGACTGGCCGGGAAAGAGACCAGCTATCCGCGTCGTCTGTCCGGTGGGCAGCAGCAGCGTGTGGCGATTGCCCGCGCGCTGGCGATGCGCCCGGAGGTGATTTTGTTTGATGAACCGACTTCCGCGCTCGACCCTGAGCTGGTGGGGGAGGTGCTCAGTACGATACGCCAGCTGGCGCAGGAAAAGCGCACGATGGTCATCGTGACGCATGAAATGAGCTTTGCGCGCGACGTGGCTGACCGGGTGATATTTATGGATCAGGGGCGCATTGTGGAGCAGGGCGCGGCCAAACCGTTATTTGCCAATCCTCAGCAACCACGCACGCGTCAGTTTCTTGAGAAGTTCCTGATGCAATAAGTGTTTTCGCGCACTCGCCTGAAATAATCCCGTTTTGGGCGAGTGTATTTAAATAAATATCAATAATACCCGCCTGATTATAGCCGTAATCCCTTTGTGTTCTCCCGCCGGGTGAAACACACCTCAAGTAATTCGCCATCTGACCGATATTTTCTACATATAAACTTCATTTATGTGTTAGCTTGTTTTAAACATTATAATGATTATCAATCTCAGGGGTGTTACCGTTTAGTATGCAGGAAAATGATTTCTTCACCTGGCGACGGAGTATGCTGGTACGCTTTCAGGAAATGGCGACGGCAGAAGATGTCTACACTGAATTACAACATCAGACACAGCAGCTTGAATATGATTATTATGCGCTGTGTGTTCGCCATCCCGTCCCGTTTACGCGGCCAAAAATCTCCGTTCACACCACGTACCCGCAAGCGTGGGTGGCGCATTATCAGTCTGAAAACTATTTCTCTATTGATCCGGTATTAAAGCCGGAAAATTTCCGCCAGGGGCATCTGGCATGGAATGATGCCTTATTTAGCGAAGCGCAGTCGCTATGGGACGCGGCGCGCGCTCATGGTCTACGCCGGGGGGCGACGCAATGCCTGATGCTGCCGAATCGGGCGCTGGGCTTCCTCTCTGTCTCCCGGGCGAGCGCCCGCCATGCGCCGTTTGCACATGATGAAATTGAACTCCGGTTGCAACTGCTGGTGCGTGAGAGCCTGTCGGCGCTGACGCGGCTGGAGGATGAAATGGTGATGACGCCAGAAATGCGCTTCAGTAAGCGAGAGAAAGAGATCCTGAAGTGGACGGCGGAAGGAAAGACGTCATCAGAGATCGCGATGATTCTGTCCATCTCAGAGAACACCGTTAACTTTCATCAGAAAAACATGCAGAAAAAGTTTAACGCGCCGAATAAAACGCAGATTGCCTGCTATGCGGCCGCGACGGGCCTGATCTGAAAAAACGAATGTTCTGCGTGCCAGACGCAAAACCGGCTGAAAGTTTCACTCTCAGCCGGTTTCCTGTTACTGGCGGTAAGCTTGTTTAATTTGCTTAACAGTACTGGAAAATACCGCGGCCTGCGTTTCATCTTCAATCTGCGCGATCTGTTTTTCCATCTTAAGAATCACGCGCCCTGCGTCGGCTTGCCCCATTGCCTGTAGCATCAGGGTCAACATGGCTTTCAGGCAGGTGACTTCATTGGCCAGTTCTTGATTATTCTCGGCAGTGGAAAAATCAGGCGTACTCATTTATTTTCCTCGTTATGTTTCAGTGAAAAAGTGCGATGGCAAATGTTAAGGCGGCGGAGTATACCATAAGCTGCGCCAAAAATAGCAGTGGTTGTTTTTTGATCGCAAATCAAACCAGCGCCATTAAAATAAACAACGCCTTGCGAGGCATATATTTTCCTCATTTTTTTGTTTACCTCGCGTATTTCGCGCGTTAATTATTGTTACAAAGTTACTTGCCTATTTAGCATTTCGACGGAAGTGAGTGAATTTTTTGTCACTATTCTGAAACTATTATGCAGAAATAGAGGGTAAAAAAAGGCCGTTAGCTGTGGGAGTTTCCACGAAGCGTACAATCTAATTTCCAAAAACGAGAGCAAAATCGAATGCCCCACGTTTTTTACGTTTCAAAGTTGAGATAAAACCCGCTAATATAGGGCTGATTAACTATCAGTAGCGTTATCCCTATTCTGGAGATATTCCTTTGATCAACGTTCTTCTTGTTGATGACCACGAACTGGTGCGCGCAGGGATACGACGCATTCTGGAAGATATAAAGGGCATAAAGGTTGTCGGTTAAGCCTGTTGTGGCGAGGACGCCGTAAAGTGGTGCCGCGCGAACGCCGTCGACGTTGTGCTGATGGACATGAACATGCCCGGAATCGGCGGTCTTGAGGCGACGCGCAAAATTGCCCGCTCAAGCGCTGATATTAAAGTGATCATGCTGACGATCCATACGGAAAACCCGCTACCGGCGAAAGTCATGCAGGCCGGAGCCGCAGGGTATCTGAGTAAAGGCGCTGCGCCTCAGGAAGTGGTCAGCGCGATTCGTTCGGTTTTTTCCGGGCAGCGTTATATTGCTTCAGATATCGCTCAACAGATGGCGCTGAGCCAGATTGAGCCTGAGAAAACAGAAACGCCTTTTGCCAGTTTGTCTGAACGCGAGTTGCAGATTATGCTGATGATCACCAGAGGCCAGAAGGTTAATGAGATCTCGGAACAACTGAATCTCAGTCCTAAAACGGTGAACAGCTATCGCTACAGAATGTTCAGTAAACTAAACATTCATGGTGATGTTGAGTTGACTCACCTGGCAATTCGCCACGGCCTGTGTAATGCGGAGACGTTAACAAGCTAGTGAGTGTTCTGTTTGATGCGAAAGCATTTTTAAAAACCGTGACCAGCCAACCCGGCGTTTATCGTATGTATGATGCCGGTGGTACGGTTATTTATGTCGGTAAAGCGAAAGACCTGAAAAAACGGCTTTCCAGCTATTTCCGCAGCAACCTTGCTTCGCGAAAAACCGAAGCATTGGTTGCGCAAATTCAGCAAATTGATGTCACGGTGACGCATACCGAGACCGAAGCGCTATTGCTCGAACACAACTACATCAAATTGTATCAACCGCGCTATAACGTGTTATTGCGCGATGATAAATCCTATCCTTTCATCTTTCTCAGCGGTGACACCCATCCACGCCTGGCAATGCATCGCGGGGCGAAACATGCCAAAGGTGAATACTTTGGCCCGTTCCCGAACGGGTATGCCGTGCGTGAAACCCTGGCCCTGCTGCAAAAAGTCTTTCCCATTCGTCAGTGCGAAAACAGCGTCTACCGCAACCGCTCGCGTCCTTGTCTGCAATATCAGATTGGCCGCTGCCTCGGGCCGTGCGTAGAAGGACTGGTGAGTGAAGACGAGTATGCGCAGCAGGTGGAGTACGTTCGGCTGTTTTTATCCGGGAAAGACGATCAGGTTCTGACCCAATTGATCGCCCGAATGGAAAAAGCCAGCCAGAATCTGGAATTTGAAGAGGCCGCGCGCATACGCGACCAAATTCAGGCTGTGCGCCGCGTTACTGAGAAACAGTTTGTCTCCAATACCGGCGACGATCTGGACGTTATCGGCGTGGCGTTCGATGCGGGTATGGCCTGTGTGCATGTGCTTTTTATCCGCCAGGGCAAGGTGCTGGGCAGCCGTAGCTATTTCCCGAAAGTGCCGAACGGGACGGAACTGGGCGAAGTGGTGGAAACGTTCGTCGGCCAGTTCTATCTGCAAGGCAGCCAGATGCGCACGCTGCCAGGAGAGATCCTGCTGGATTTCAACCTGAGCGATAAAACGCTGCTGGCGGACTCTTTGTCCGAACTGGCCGGGCGGCGCATTAATGTGCAGACCAAACCGCGCGGCGATCGCGCTCGTTACCTGAAGCTGGCGCGAACCAATGCCGCGACGGCGCTGATCAGCAAACTGTCGCAGCAATCGACGATCACGCAGCGTCTGACCGCGCTGGCAAGCGTGCTGAAGCTGCCTGCGGTGAAGCGGATGGAGTGTTTTGACATCAGCCACACGATGGGAGAACAGACGGTGGCCTCCTGCGTGGTTTTTGACGCTAACGGGCCGCTGCGTGCGGAGTATCGTCGCTACAACATTACCGGAATTACGCCGGGCGATGATTATGCGGCGATGAATCAGGTTCTGCGCCGACGCTATGGCAAGGCGATTGAAGAAAGTAAGATTCCTGACGTTATTCTGATTGATGGCGGTAAAGGCCAGCTTGGTCAGGCGAAGACCGTTTTTGCTGAACTGGATGTGCCGTGGGATAAAAATCATCCTTTATTGTTGGGCGTTGCTAAAGGTGCCGATCGTAAAGCCGGTCTGGAGACGTTGTTCTTTGAACCCGAGGGGGAGGGCTTTAGCCTGCCGCCGGATTCGCCTGCGCTGCACGTTATTCAGCATATCCGCGATGAATCGCACGATCACGCCATCAGCGGGCACCGCAAAAAACGGGCGAAGGTGAAAAACACCAGCACGCTGGAAACTATCGAAGGCGTCGGGCCAAAACGTCGACAAATGCTGTTGAAATATATGGGCGGTTTGCAAGGACTACGTAACGCGAGTGTTGAGGAAATTGCAAAAGTGCCGGGTATTTCGCAAGGTCTGGCAGAAAAGATCTTCTACTCGTTGAAACATTGAGGTCTCTGTAGCAACATAGGGGTAATTTCTCTGACAACAGATAGTTACCCGTCACTATGCAATTTAATATCCCTACGTTGCTCACGCTGTTTCGCGTCATTCTGATCCCATTCTTTGTATTGGTGTTTTATCTGCCATTTACATGGGCTCCCTTCGTTACTGCGCTAATCTTCTGTATCGCCGCCGTGACCGACTGGTTCGACGGTTTTCTGGCGCGTCGCTGGAACCAGAGCACGCGTTTTGGCGCGTTCCTTGATCCGGTGGCGGATAAGGTGCTGGTGGCGATCGCCATGGTGCTGGTGACGGAGCATTATCACAGCTGGTGGGTGACGCTGCCTGCCGCGACCATGATTGCGCGTGAAATTATTATTTCCGCGCTGCGTGAATGGATGGCCGAGCTGGGCAAACGCAGCAGCGTGGCGGTCTCCTGGATCGGCAAAGTGAAAACCACCTCGCAAATGGCGGCGCTGGCGTGGCTGCTGTGGCGTCCAAACATTTGGGTGGAATATGCCGGGATCGCGCTTTTCTTCGTTGCTGCCGTGCTGACGCTGTGGTCTATGTTCCAGTATTTGAGCGCTGCACGCGGGGATTTGCTTGATCAGTGATCGTTTCGCCGCAAATTTCAGCAAACGATCGTGGGTGGCGAAAAATATCGTTGACTCGTTGCGTCAGGTAAGTAGAATGCAACGCATCGAACGGCGGCGCAGGTTGCCAGACGATAACAAAATCAAGTGATTAACAAAGTTACTTGATGATGCGGGAATAGCTCAGTTGGTAGAGCACGACCTTGCCAAGGTCGGGGTCGCGAGTTCGAGTCTCGTTTCCCGCTCCAGTTTAAAGACATCGGCAATAGCGGGTGTCCGGCTGAAAAGCCTGAAGAATATGGCGCGTTAGCAAAGCGGTTATGTAGCGGATTGCAAATCCGTCTAGTCCGGTTCGACTCCGGAACGCGCCTCCACTTTCTTCCCGAGCCCGGATGGTGGAATCGGTAGACACAAGGGATTTAAAATCCCTCGGCGTTCGCGCTGTGTGGGTTCAAGTCCCACTCCGGGTACCATGGGAAAGACAAGAATAATCAAAGCAATAAGCAGTGTCGTAAAACCACCTCCGGGTGGTTTTTTTGTGTCTGTCATCTGTTCGCTGATGATCTTGTCTGCCATTCCTTCCCCAATAAGTATCCCTTACTTCGTCAGCCATGTAAGATAATTGCGGGCGAGAGTATTTCACTGAGGAAAAGCGTTATGAAAACAGGACCGTTAAACGAAAGCGAGCTGGAATGGCTGGATGATGTACTGACAAAGTACAATACCGATCACGCGATTCTGGATGTGTCAGAGTTGGATGGTTTACTGACGGCTGTACTCAGTTCGCCGTATGAGATTGAGCCAGAGCAATGGCTGGTCGCGGTATGGGGTGGGGCGCAGTATGTTCCGCGCTGGTCCTCTGAAAAGGAGATGACGCGTTTTATGGAACTGGCGTTTCAGCATATGGCGGATACGGCAGACAGGCTTAATGAGTTCCCGGAACAGTTTGAACCGCTGTTCGGTCTGCGTGAAGTCGAAGGTCATGAGCTGACCATCGTGGAAGAGTGGTGCTTTGGCTATATGCGCGGGGTCGCGCTCTCTGACTGGTCCACCTTACCGGATACGCTACAACCCGCGCTGAAAGCCATTGCGCTGCACGGTACGGAAGAGAACTTCGCCGTGGTTGAAAAAATGTCACCAGAGGCGTTTGAAGAGAGCGTTAACGCGATTCGTCTGGCGGCCCTGGATTTACACGCGTACTGGATGGCGCACCCGCAGGAAACGCCGGTGCAGGTGCCGGTAAGAGCGGAAGTAAAGGTGGGGCGCAACGATCCTTGCCCCTGCGGCAGCGGTAAAAAATATAAACAGTGCTGTCTGCACTAAACACAAAAAAGGGGCTTAACGCCCCTTTTGTTTTATCCCACTTCAGGCAGTAGCCCGGCGGCGATACAAAACTGTACGCCGATCACCACTATCCCACAGGTAAAGACGAGGACTAATGCCGGAACGCCGCCCGCGACGCGATACGTTGCCTGCGGATTATGCTTCCTGCTTTGCCACGCGAGCAGGGAAGGGATCAGCAACGCCAGCACCGCCAGCGCGACGCCAGCGTATCCCAGCGCCATCACAAAGCCGCGTGGGTAAAAGAGTGCGAACGCCAGTGGCGGCAGGAAGGTAATCGCGCCGGTTTGCAGACGCCCGGCAACGGTGTTACGTCGCTGGAACAGGTCTGCCAGATAATCAAACAATCCCAGCGCCACACCCAAAAACGATGTCGCCAGCGCCAGGTCGGCAAACAGATGCACCGCCAGTTCAACGTGCGGCGAGGCAACCACCTCACGCAAGGCCTGCAACAGGCCATTTAACCCGGCATGATCGGCCAGCAAGCCCATAAAGGTAGAGGAGTTGATACTGCCGAGCGTGGCAAGCTGCCAGAAAATGTATGCCACCAGCGGGATTGCGCTACCGGTGATAAACACCCATCGCAGTTTGCGAATATTACCGTTCATATAGCTGACGATGCTGGGTACGCTGCCGTGAAAACCGAACGACGTAAAAATGACCGGAATTGCTGATAACGCCAGACCCTGTTGCAGCGGCAGCGTAAGCAGATTCACTTTATGAATATGCGGCATCAGCAGCGCCAGCATGGCGATCAGGAAAATAATTTTGGCGCTGAAGAGAAAGCGGTTGAACAGATCGACCAGCGAGGTTCCGACGCACACGACGCCACCGGCAACCACGGTGAACAGCAAAACGCCCATCGCCGGAGACATATCGGCACCCGTCCAGTCGCTGATGCTTGAGGCCAGCAGTTCGCCAGCCCCGCTGATATAGGCCGCTGTGAGCGCATACATCAGAAACATCATGCTAAAGCCGGTGATCCATTGCCCATAACGTCCGAGGTAGCGTTTTGCCAGCGTTCCTAACCCGGTATCTGCCGGAACATGCTGATATACTTCCAGAAGCAACAGCGCGGTGTAGCACATCAATGCCCATAACCCAATCAATAACGCCAGTGTGACGCTGAAACCAACGCCAGCGGCGGCCAACGGCATCGCCAGCATACCGGCGCCGATAGTGGTGCCCGCCACGATAAAAACACTACCCAGAGTTCTATTTTTCACGCTTTCCTCTGTCCCAGAGATAATCAACGGTTATATCTGCGGCGCAGGGTAAGGCATAACATTATTTTCGTCAAATGACCGTTACAACATGTGTATACCATTGTTTACGAAAATTGGCATGAAGGCGTGCGCCACCACGATTGCATCGGCTGTGCATGTAAACCTGCGTTAGCGCAAAGCGGTATTCACCGGCTCCCGGTAGGCTACAGGCTTTATTGAGGAGGATGTATGGATTCTATTCACGGCCACGAAGTGCTGAATATGATGATTGAGTCAGGCGAGCAGTATTCGAATGCCAGCCTGGAAGCGGCGATTACGGCGCGTTTTGGTGAACAGGCGCGTTTTCATACCTGTTCGGCTGCTGATATGACGGCGGCGGAGCTGGTGGCGTTTCTGGCGGCGAAGGGTAAGTTTATTGCGAAGGATGACGGCTTCTCTACGCACGAAAGCAAGATCTGCCGTCATTGAGCCTAAACGGTGAGGGGGCCTCACCGTTTAATTTTAGTTTTGGGTATCAAGCGTAGACAGTTCTTTATCGATGAAGTACAGACCTTCACCACTTTTTCCTGCCAGCGTTAATTTATCAATAATAGATTTAAATAACTTCTCTTCTTCATGCTGTTCAGCGACATACCATTGCAGGAAGTTGAATGTCGGATAATCCTGGTTGGTCATCGCGGCATGCGCCAGTTCATTAATTTTCTGCGTAATTAATTGTTCGTGTTCGTAGGTGGCGCGGAACAGTTCATCCAGTGAAGCATATTCGGCAGCAGGCGAAGAGATCGTATTGATGCACGGTAAGCTACCGGTATCGGTCAGATAATCGAACAGGCGCTGCATATGCGTCATCTCTTCCTGCGCGTGACGACGCAGGAACGCTGCCGCCCCTTCAAAGCTATGGTAGCTGCACCATGCGCTCATCTGTTGGTAGAGCAGAGAAGAATATAATTCAAGGTTCATTTGCTCATTCAGTTTGTCGATCATTTCTGTTTTCAGCATGGTTCCGCTCCACAAAGAATCATTATACGTTGATGTGGCGTCACTATAATTTGTTATTTAATTATTTGCAAAAGGTAAAATAATAAATTTAATTATTAAAAATGCGAATGGGAATAAAACGCATTAACGCTATTAAATATAAAAATATGCAATGAGAATAATTAAAGCCAGCAGCGTCATGCTGGCTAAAGATATTAATACCCGCCAGCGGATATTGGCTGGATGGCTACGCCCTGACACTGATAAGACAGCGTGATTCTGGTGTTCATGCACAGCGAACCGGCATAAACGCTACAGGTTGACACTGGCTGACCGAATGCGATGGCGTTGGCGTATCCCATCTGCTGACATTCGCGTGTCGCCGTACCGTGCGCAACATAATCATCTGCGCGCGCCGTTTGCATCATCGCCTGGTTATAACTGAGGCGGACAATCCCGCTTGTCGGGTTGGTTTCACTGACCTGCGCTTGCTTGGTGAGGGTACATCCCGTCAGGGCTATGAGTGAGAGGCCAAGGATAAAGGTTTTCATAATATCGCTCTGAGAATCCGGTGACAGCACATCCTATCTTGAACAGTAGACATTCAATGGCCTGAATAGCTTAAGAATTGTCCATGATTAATCCCAACGACACCGGCTCTTTGTGCGATACGGGAAAAGTGTGAGCACATCTTAATTTTTTAAAACCATTTTTCACTAAATTTGAAAGTATGTTTGCGAGATAGTAATGTGACGTATACGTCAACGACTCACGGCGGGGGTTCCCGCGACGCATTCAGGAGAAGACAGAATGAAAATTGCACTGATGATGGAAAACAGCCAGGCAGCTAAAAATGCCACCATTCATCGCGAGCTTAAAGCGGTAGCGGATGAAAAGGGATTCCCTGTTTTCAACGTCGGGATGAGCGATGAAAACGACCATCATCTGACTTATATCCACCTTGGTATTATGGCCAGCATTCTGCTTAACGCCAAAGCGGTGGATTTTGTTGTGACGGGTTGCGGCACCGGGCAGGGCGCGCTGATGTCGCTGAATATTCATCCGGGCGTGGTGTGCGGCTACTGCATCGACCCGGCGGATGCGTTCCTGTTTGCGCAGATTAACAACGGTAATGCGCTTTCTCTGCCATTCGCAAAAGGCTTTGGCTGGGGTGCGGAGTTGAATGTGCGTTTCATCTTTGAAAAAGCATTCACCGGCCGTAACGGGGAAGGGTATCCACCAGAACGTAAAGAACCGCAGGTGCGTAACGCGGGCATTCTGAACCAGGTGAAAGCGGCGGTGGTGAAAGAAAACTATCTGGATACGCTGCGCGCCATCGATCCTGAACTGGTGAAAACGGCGGTCTCCGGCCCACGTTTCCAGCAGTGTTTCTTTGACAATTGCCAGGATAAAGAGATCGAAGCGTTCGTTCGCGACATTCTCGGTTAATGTGTCATGCCAGCCGGATAACGCGGCGTTTATCCGGCTTACCGCGTTTGCTTTGCTACCGTTTCTTCTCCTGAATGGGTACTATGGCGGCCTTTCTATAAGGAGCTTACTATGTCCCAACCACTGAACGCCGATCAGGAACTGGTCTCTGACGTTGTTGCCTGCCAGTTAGTTATCAAACAGATTCTGGATGTTATTGACGTTATTGCCCCGGTTGAAGTTCGGGAGAAGATGTCCAGTCAGTTGAAAAACATCGATTTTACCAGCCACCCTGCCGCTGCGGACCCGGTTACTATGCGGGCCATTCAAAAGGCGATTGCGTTGATTGAACTGAAATTCACGCCGCAGGACGAAGCGCACTAAAGTAAAGCGACTGCGTAACAGCCTCCCGGCACGGGAGGCGTAACGTCGTGGCAATATAGCGGTTAGTGGTGTTGATAGTTGACGACGTTGAGTAAGTGTTTGTCCGTTTGCACCATACACAATCCCGCGCGTTTTGCGCTGCGAACTTCATCGAGAATCGTCTGTAACAGAACGCCATCCTGCTGCTGATCTTTTTCCAGGTCGTGGAGAAAGTTGAGCGTTGGCGCGTCATTCATTGCTTTGGCTTCGTCGGTTAAGCGTGAGAGCGTACTGGCGCGTTGCTGATACTCATCCAGCGTTTTTTGAAATAACTCTTCAAGACAGGTTAACTCTTCGCCGGGAACATCAATGGCTCTCACGATGGGGTTGGCGCCTGCGTTCTTCATAAAATTGAACATGCGCATCATCTGGGTCACGTTTCCCTGCGCCTGGGTACGAAGAAAGGTCGCCGTGCCGGTCAGACTGTGGTCAAAACACCAGTCGCTCAGGTGGAGGTAGAGGTTAGATGCGTAAAACTCAAGGTTCATTTGGGTGTTGAGCTTATGAACCATTCCAGCTGTCGCCATATCAATATCCTTATTTCCAGAAAGGGTGATGCGCGTTACTCATGTATGCGCAATGAATACTGTTAGCAGAATAAATCCGTTCTGCCGGTCCTTTATGTGATCAAAAAGCTGATTCCGTTGCCGATCGAAAATAAGCATAGCGCCAGTACGGCTATAAGAAAATCCTTAAATCCAAATGTTTATATTTTTTTACAGTTTGCTGAAGGTATATCGCTGACGGCGAATGTAAGAATATAACGAGTGTTGATATATATGATTGATTTTACGTGATTTTAATTTGATATTTATTTTTGAAATGATGTTTCATATCACAAAAGAAAATACACCGGCGTGTTAGGATCGAATAATTAGCGGGCGAAACAGTTCTGGCCGAAATTATCGACAACGTTTTTTGCGCCAGATCATTTTTGCCCATTTTTTAAATATAACCGAATGAACAATTCGTCATTTCGGTGTGATTAACACGAGTAAAGCGAGGAGTCGTAAATGAAAAAGGTCGCTGTCCTGCTGGCGCCAGGATTCGAAGAAGCAGAAGCCGTGGTCACTATTGATATTCTGCGTCGCCTGAATATTGATGTTGAAACGCTGGCCTGCGCGGAATCTCGCGCGGTAGTGAGTTATCACGATATTCCAATGGTTGCGGACAACACCCTCGCCGGGCGTCTGGACACGTTGTATGACGCCATCGTCTTGCCCGGCGGCCCGCAGGGGAGCGCTAATCTGGCCGCCAGCGCGCAGGTGATCGACTTCGTTTCCCGCCATGACGCTGCGGGTAAACTGATCTGTCCGGTCTGCTCCGCCGCAGCGCGTGTGCTGGGGGGCAATGGTCTGCTGAAAGGGCGCCGTTACGTCTGCTCTGGCGACCTATGGGAAAATGTGACTAACGGTGAATATGTTGATGCGCCGGTGGTGGAAGATGGCAATCTCTTGAGCGGCAAAGGGTTAGGGCATATTTTTGATTTTGCGCTGACGCTGGCTGCTCGTCTGTCAGGGGATGACGCTTCTGTTCGCGATCATGCCGATCATATTTACTATGCCTGGTAAAGCATATTTCCCCGGATGCGCCTGCATTCGGGGACAAGGATTTGCTGGCTGATGTTATGGACTAATCTGCTACCCCTTTTTTATTTGTCTGACAAAACCTTCTTTTTTTATGTCATTTTCCGCTGAATTTATGTACGCAATTACTGTAATTCTGCGGTGTGATGCCGCTCTCCTATGGAGAATCAATTTCCCGCTACAACTAACACCAGCACGGGTATCAATCCTTGGCTTTTAAGGTAATACCTTGTTTTACGGCTAAATTACAAAGAATCGTTCGATTTTACCCTACATAAAAGAACGCTAAAGCTGGAGTTAACCATGCACAAATTTACTAAAGCGCTGGCAGCCATCGGTCTGGCTGCCGTTATGTCACAATCCGCTATCGCGGAAACCATGAAGCTCGGTTTTCTGGTGAAACAACCGGAGGAACCCTGGTTCCAGACAGAATGGAAATTTGCCGATAAAGCCGGGAAAGATCTGGGTTTTGAGGTCATTAAAATTGCGGTGCCGGACGGTGAGAAAACCCTGAACGCCATCGACAGCCTGGCGGCGAGTGGGGCAAAAGGCTTCGTTATTTGTACCCCGGACCCGAAACTGGGTTCAGCGATCGTTGCGAAGGCGCGTGGGTATGACATGAAGGTAATCGCCGTGGACGATCAGTTCGTCAACGCGAAAGGTAAGCCAATGGACACCGTACCGCTGGTGATGATGGCGGCCACGAAAATTGGCGAGCGCCAGGGGCAGGAGCTGTATAAGGAGATGCAAAACCGCGGCTGGGATGTGAAGGAAACGGCGGTGATGGCGATTACCGCTAATGAACTGGATACCGCGCGTCGCCGCACATCCGGCTCGATGGACGCGCTGAAAGCTGCGGGCTTCCCGGAAAAACAGATCTATCAGGTTCCAACGAAATCCAATGATATTCCCGGCGCATTCGATGCCGCTAACTCTATGCTGGTTCAACACCCTGAAGTGAAACACTGGCTGATTGTCGGCATGAATGACAACACCGTGCTGGGCGGTGTGCGCGCCACCGAAGGTCAGGGCTTTAAGGCGGCGGACGTTATCGGCATCGGCATTAACGGTGTGGATGCGATCAGCGAACTGTCAAAAGCGCAGGCGACAGGATTCTACGGCTCGTTGCTGCCCAGCCCGGACGTACACGGCTATAAATCCAGTGAAATGCTCTACAACTGGGTAACCAAAGATGCGGAACCGCCAAAATTCACTGAAGTGACCGACGTGGTGCTGATCACCCGTGACAACTTCAAAGAAGAACTGGCGAAAAAAGGTTTAGGCGGCAAGTAACACAAATGCCGGATGGCGACGCGAAAACGGTTTATCCGGCCTGCGAATTGCGTATTCAGTAGGCCGGATAAGGCAACGCCGTCATCCGGCAAAATCCTGACTCACGGAGACGTTATGCAACAGCCCACCCCATATCTCTCATTTCGCGGCATCGGGAAAACGTTCCCTGGCGTTAAGGCGCTGACGGATATCAGTTTTGACTGTTATGCCGGTCAGGTGCATGCGCTGATGGGCGAAAATGGCGCCGGGAAGTCCACACTCTTAAAAATTCTCAGCGGCAACTATGCGCCAACCACGGGATCGCTGGCGATCCGTGGGCAAGAGATGACCTTTGCCGACACCACGGCTGCACTGAATGCCGGTGTCGCCATTATTTACCAGGAACTGCACCTCGTGCCGGAAATGACCGTTGCGGAGAATATCTATCTCGGCCAGCTCCCGCATAAAGGGGGGATTGTTAACCGGACGCTGCTCAACTACGAAGCCGGTCTTCAGTTACAACATCTGGGGATGGATATCTCCCCGGATACCCCGCTGAAATACCTCTCGATTGGCCAGTGGCAAATGGTGGAGATTGCGAAAGCGTTAGCGCGTAACGCCAAAATTATCGCTTTCGATGAACCGACCAGCTCGCTCTCCGCCAGGGAGATCGAGAACCTGTTCCGGGTAATTCGCGAACTGCGCAAAGAAGGGCGCGTCATTCTGTATGTGTCGCACCGTATGGAAGAGATCTTTGCACTGAGCGATGCCATTACCGTGTTTAAAGATGGCCGCTACGTTAAAACGTTTACCGATATGCCGCAGGTTAACCATGACGCGCTGGTTCAGGCGATGGTTGGGCGCGATCTCGGCGATATCTACGGCTGGCAGCCTCGCGCCTGTGGCGCAGAGCGGCTGCGGCTGCAAGAGGTGAAAGCGCCGGGCGTTCGCGCGCCTGTCAGCTTATCCGTGCGCAGCGGCGAAATTGTCGGCCTGTTTGGTCTGGTTGGCGCCGGGCGCAGTGAATTAATGAAAGGGCTGTTCGGCGGAACGCGCATCACCGGAGGGCAGGTGTTCATTGATGAGCAGCCCATTGATATCCGCAAACCGGCGCACGCGATTGCGGCAGGCATGATGCTGTGCCCGGAAGATCGCAAAGCGGAGGGGATCATTCCTGTGCATTCGGTTCGCGACAATATCAACATCAGCGCCCGACGTAAGCATGTGCTGGGCGGGTGCCTGATCAATAACGGTTGGGAAGAGAGCAATGCCGAACACCATATTCGCTCCCTCAATATAAAAACGCCAGGTGCTGAGCAACTCATTATGAATCTCTCCGGGGGGAATCAACAGAAGGCGATTCTGGGACGCTGGTTATCGGAAGAGATGAAAGTCATTTTGCTTGATGAGCCGACGCGCGGTATCGATGTCGGCGCAAAACACGAGATCTACAACGTTATTTACGCGCTGGCGGCGCGCGGTGTGGCCGTGCTGTTTGCCTCCAGCGATCTGCCGGAAGTTCTTGGTGTTGCCGACCGTATTGTGGTGATGCGTGAAGGTGAGATCGCCGGTGAATTACTTCATGAACAGGCGGATGAACGGCAGGCCCTGAGCCTTGCTATGCCTAAAGTCAGCCAGGCTGTCGCCTGAGTAAAGGAGAGTAAGATGTCTTCTGTAACTACATCCGGTTCTGGCGCACCTAAGTCGCCGTTTAGCTTCGGGCGTATCTGGGATCAATACGGCATGCTGGTGGTGTTCGCCGTCCTGTTCCTGGCGTGTGCGATCTTTGTGCCTAACTTTGCCACGTTCATCAACATGAAGGGGCTGGGGCTGGCGATTTCGATGTCGGGTATGGTGGCGTGTGGGATGCTGTTTTGTCTGGCGTCCGGCGATTTTGACCTCTCCGTCGCCTCGGTGATTGCCTGTGCTGGCGTCACCACCGCCGTGGTCATCAATATGACCGAAAGCCTGTGGATTGGCGTGGCGGCCGGGCTGCTGCTGGGCATACTCTGCGGACTGGTGAACGGTTTTGTTATCGCGCGTTTAAAGATCAACGCCCTGATTACCACGCTCGCCACGATGCAGATTGTTCGTGGTCTGGCCTATATCATCTCTGACGGTAAAGCGGTAGGGATTGAAGATGAGCGCTTCTTCACCCTCGGGTATGCCAACTGGTTTGGGTTGCCTGCGCCGATCTGGTTAACGGTAGGGTGCCTGGTTATCTTTGGTTTATTGCTGAATAAAACCACGTTTGGCCGCAATACGCTGGCGATTGGCGGGAATGAAGAAGCGGCGCGTCTGGCCGGGGTGCCGGTAGTACGCACGAAGATCATTATCTTCGTTCTCTCCGGGCTGGTGTCGGCGGCGGCGGGGATTATCCTGGCGTCGCGTATGACCAGCGGCCAGCCAATGACCTCCATTGGTTATGAACTGATTGTGATTTCAGCCTGCGTATTAGGCGGTGTCTCCCTCAAGGGCGGCATCGGAAAAATCTCATATGTGGTCGCGGGGGTGTTGATCCTGGGGACGGTGGAAAACGCCATGAACCTGCTGAACATTTCCCCCTTTGCACAGTACGTCGTGCGCGGCTTAATCCTGCTGGCAGCGGTAATCTTCGACCGTTACAAACAAAAGGCGAAGCGCACCGTTTAATGAAATAAACCGTAACTATTTAGTTTAGCTCCTCCCGATAGCCAGCCGCTACCCCGGCTGGCTATTGTCTTTCTAAATGGCGAGCAGCGTCACACTGTCTATACTTACATGGCTAATGGGGCCGATCCGCGCGCCTCAAAAACGATGATTAAGGAGGAGAACAGGGTGGCAGAACCGTTAACCGTATCCCCCGAACTGTCCGCAAACTATGCTTATTTTTTCGATCTTGATGGGACGCTGGCGGAGATTAAACCACACCCGGATCAGGTGGTGGTGCCGCACAATATTCTCCAGCTGTTACACCGCCTCTCGACGCATAACGCAGGGGCGCTGGCATTGATTTCAGGGCGCTCAATGGCTGAACTTGATGCGCTCTCAGCCCCCTTTTGCTTTCCCCTCGCCGGGGTGCATGGGGCGGAACGCCGTGACATCAATGGTAATACCCATATCGTGCGCCTTCCGCAGGCGATAGCACGCGATGTCAGCGCGCAGCTGCACGCCGCGCTGGGAAATCTTCCAGGGGCGGAACTGGAAGCGAAAGGCATGGCCTTTGCGCTGCATTACCGGCAGGCGCCGCAGCATGAGGCGACGTTGCTGGCGCTGGCGCAGCACATTACGCAGAAATGGCCGCAGCTTGCGCTTCAGCCGGGTAAATGCGTGGTGGAGATTAAACCGAAAGGCGCGAACAAAGGGGAGGCCATTGCCGCGTTTATGCAAGAAGCGCCATTTGCAGGGCGTATCCCTGTCTTTGTGGGCGATGACTTGACGGATGAGGCGGGCTTTGACGTCGTCAATAATTTGGGAGGGATTTCAGTCAAAGTGGGTGCCGGGGCGACCCGGGCAACAGGACGTCTGGCAGGCGTTCCTGAGGTCTGGCGCTGGCTGGAAGAAATTAACAATCCACAACAAGAAAAAAAATTAATGAATGACAGGAGAGATGGCTATGGGTCGTTTAGTCGTAGTATCTAATCGAATTGCTCCCCCGGATAATAAAGGCGGCGCGGGTGGCCTGGCAGTTGGCGTACTGGGCGCGTTGAAAGCGGCGGGCGGATTGTGGTTCGGCTGGAGTGGCGAGACGGGCAACGAGGATAAGCCGTTAAAAAAGGTCACACGAGGCAATATGACCTGGGCGTCTTTTAATCTGAGCGAGCAGGACTACGAGGAATATTATTGCCAGTTTTCGAATGCGGTCTTATGGCCTGCCTTCCATTATCGACTCGATCTGGTGCAGTTCCAGCGCCCCGCGTGGGAAGGGTATTCACGGGTGAATGCGCTGCTGGCGGATAAGCTGCTGCCCTTACTGAAAGATGACGATATTATCTGGGTTCATGACTATCATTTATTGCCGTTTGCCAGTGAATTGCGCAAGCGGGGCGTGAATAATCGCATCGGCTTTTTCTTGCATATCCCTTTCCCGACGCCGGAAATTTTCAATGCCTTGCCGCCGCACGATACGCTGCTGGAACAACTGTGTGATTTTGACTTACTAGGATTCCAGACGGAAAACGACCGCCTGGCGTTTCTGGACAGTCTGTCAAGCCAGACCAGAGTAACCACGCGCGGCAGTAAGAGCCACTCGGCATGGGGAAAATCCTTCCGTACTGAGGTCTATCCTATTGGCATTGAACCTGACGAGATCGCACAACAGGCTTCCGGGCCGTTACCGCCGAAACTGGCGCAGCTAAAAGCGGAGCTGAAAAATGTGCAAAACATTTTTTCCGTCGAGCGTCTGGATTACTCCAAAGGATTACCGGAGCGTTTCCAGGCGTATGAAGCGCTGCTGGAGAAATACCCCCAGCACCACGGGAAAATTCGCTATACGCAGATAGCGCCGACCTCGCGCGGTGAAGTGCAGGCTTACCAGGATATCCGCCATCAACTGGAGACGGAAGCAGGGCGTATCAATGGTAAATATGGACAGCTTGGCTGGACGCCGCTCTACTATCTTAACCAGCACTTTGATCGCAAGCTGCTGATGAAGGTGTTCCGCTACTCGGATGTCGGGTTAGTGACCCCGCTGCGGGATGGTATGAATCTGGTCGCGAAAGAGTTTGTCGCCGCGCAGGACCCGGCAAATCCCGGCGTTCTCGTTTTGTCACAGTTTGCCGGTGCGGCGAATGAGTTGACGTCCGCGCTCATTGTTAACCCTTATGATCGGGACGATGTGGCCGTGGCGCTCCACCGCGCGTTGACCATGCCGCTTGCCGAACGCATTTCACGCCACGCGGAAATGCTTGAGACGATTATTAAAAATGATATTAATCACTGGCAGCAACGGTTTATTCGCGACCTAAAGGATGTCGCGCCACGTAGCGCAGAAACGCTGCATCGCAATAAGGTCGCCACCTTCCCAAAGCTTGCCTGACGCCCGCTAATCACCGGCAAGCGGAACCAGCAATACATCAACTTCACTGGCGCTAACGACACTTTTCGCTGAGCAGGACGCTCGCGAAAAGAAGCTGTGATTATGATTGCCGCAAATGACCAAATCCACCTGCTGCTTACGACACACATCCAGAATATGCGCGCTTAACTCCCCGTAAGTAATGAATGTTTGTTCAATCGGGTAGTCTGCCTTCGCACTCAGTTTGTCGAGAAAATCCTGCGTCTCTTCATGCATCACCTCCCGCAAATCTTCCAGCATGGGGGCGGCGAATTGATTATACAGCTCGGGATCAGAGGCGAGGGTAATCAGGCTAATGCGGGCATTGACGGGACGAGCAATGGAGACAGCTTTCGCTAACAGCTGCTGACTTTCGGGGGTAACGGCGACGGCGACAAGAATATGCGTATAGCTCATAACTCGCTCCTTATTGCAAGAATATGAGGTTTCTTCTTCAGCTTTACTCTGTTTAGCCGAATTCTGCAATGTTTTCCTGTGACGATAGTGTGAAGGTTATCATAATAATTCATTAATTATTCTTATAAATGGAATAGTGGCATAACGCACATTGTAAACGTTATTACGCGCTTTAACTTAAATCGACCAATTATGAAAACAAAATGTTAATTACGATGTAACAAAAATTAACTTGTTATGCATCATAGATACCGTCTATTGGTTAACCCTGCTTAATATTTAAGTGGTTGTTTAGAAACGATTAAATTATTTTATGTCCCCGACAGGAATATTCAGGAAGGGGGATATTTTCAGATGTTATTTTAACGGTGCTAAACATAACGCATGAGTGATTATTTACGCACATATTCGTGTATCTGGAATAGAAAAACTGAACGAAAGGCTAAAAAATAATCAAAATAAAAGTTCAACTGATGGATTTATGTTAAGTATTTGGATGATTTATGTGATCTGGATCACATATTTCTCAAATTCGCAGCCCGGCTCCGTTGTATGTGTTCGTGCTGACGAGTATAGTTGCGTCGAATTAGGAAAAATCTTAGGCATTTTGTAATAAATCATGTAAACGTGTAAAAACCTGACACCCCATTAAGGGGGGGTTTACTGTATGCATCGGTGCCTGGGCGTGGCTATGCATTTGACCTTTTTGCTTTTTTTACCGGGGATTCCCGGCGACATCACGGGGTGCGGTTACACCGCATAAAAATAAAGTTGGTTATTCTGGATGGGAACAATGCATACATCCGAGTTGCTGAAACACATTTATGACATCAATCTGTCATATTTACTCCTTGCACAGCGTCTGATCGTTCAGGACAAAGCATCCGCGATGTTCCGCCTTGGTATCAGTGAAGAGATGGCGAACACGTTGGGTACTCTGACTCTTCCACAAATGGTTAAACTGGCCGAAACGAACCAGCTGGTATGTCATTTCCGTTTTGACAACCACCAGACAGTTACCCAGCTGACCCAGGATTCTCGCGTTGACGATCTTCAGCAAATTCATACCGGTATCATGCTTTCAACACGCCTGTTACACGATGTGAATCAGGCCGATGATGCGGCGCGTAAGAAAAGGGCTTGATGATGAGTGAAAAAAGCATTGTTCAGGAAGCTCGCGATATCCAGTTAGCGATGGAATTGATCTCTTTGGGCGCCCGTTTGCAAATGCTGGAAAGCGAAACGCAGTTAAGTCGTGGTCGCCTCATCAAATTATACAAAGAGTTACGCGGCAGTCCTCCGCCAAAAGGTATGCTTCCTTTTTCAACGGACTGGTTTATGACATGGGAGCAAAACATTCATGCCTCCATGTTTTGCAACGCCTGGCAGTTCTTACTCAAAACCGGTCTGTGCAGCGGCGTGGATGCGGTCATTAAAGCGTACCGTCTGTATCTGGAACAGTGCCCGCAGGCGGAAGACGGGCCATTGTTGGCGTTAACACGCGCATGGACGCTGGTGCGTTTCGTGGAAAGCGGGCTGCTTGAATTATCGACCTGTAATTGCTGTGGCGGGAATTTTATTACCCATGCGCATCAGCCTGCGGGGAGTTTTGCCTGTAGTTTGTGCCAGCCGCCGTCCCGCGCAGTAAAAAGACGTAAACTTTCCCAAAATGCTGCCGATATTATTCCACAACTGCTGGATGAACAGATCGAACAGGCTGTTTAACCGATACGGTGTGGACAAACACTCCAGCAGCGGTAAGTGATTACCGCTGCTTTTTTTTGCCTTGCCGACGTGTTATTCGCCCGACTGTACATCCTGTTTTAGTCAACAGCGGAAGGATGATGTCGTGCTTATCTTATTAGGTTACCTGGTAGTTCTCGGTACAGTTTTCGGTGGTTACATGATGACCGGCGGACACCTTGGAGCACTCTATCAACCGGCTGAATTCGTCATCATCGGTGGTGCGGGGATCGGGGCATTCATTGTCGGTAACAACGGCAAAGCGATCAAAGGGACGTTAAAGGCGATCCCGTTACTGTTTCGTCGTTCGAAATACACAAAAGCGATGTACATGGATTTGCTGGCGTTGCTCTATCGCCTGATGGCCAAATCGCGCCAGCAGGGGATGTTCTCGCTGGAACGTGACATTGAAAACCCGAAAGAGAGTGAAATTTTTGCCAGCTATCCGCGTATTCTGGCCGACGCGATCATGCTTGATTTTATCGTCGATTATCTGCGCCTGATCATCAGCGGCAACATGAATACCTTTGAAATTGAGGCGCTGATGGATGAGGAAATTGAAACCCACGAAAGCGAGGCGGAAGTTCCTGCCAACAGCCTGGCGCTGATGGGCGATTCATTACCGGCATTTGGTATCGTTGCGGCGGTCATGGGGGTTGTCCATGCGCTGGCTTCCGCTGATCGTCCGGCGGCTGAACTGGGGGCGCTGATCGCCCATGCGATGGTGGGGACATTCCTCGGGATTTTATTGGCCTATGGGTTTATCTCGCCACTCGCCAGCGTGCTGCGTCAAAAGAGCGCTGAAACCACCAAAATGATGCAGTGCGTAAAAATCACACTGCTTTCTAACCTGAACGGTTATGCGCCGCCGATCGCCGTCGAATTTGGTCGTAAAACATTGTATTCCAGCGAACGTCCTTCGTTCATTGAACTGGAAGAGCACGTACGCGCAGTGAGAAACCCGAACCAGCAGCAGACGACGACCGAGGAAGCATGAAGAATCAGCCCCATCCAATTATCGTCGTAAAACGGCGGAAACATAAGGGTCACGGCGGGGCGCATGGCTCCTGGAAAATTGCTTATGCCGACTTTATGACGGCGATGATGGCTTTTTTCCTCGTCATGTGGCTGATTTCTATCTCCAGTCCTAAAGAATTGATTCAAATTGCCGAATATTTCCGTACGCCACTGGCAACAGCGATAACGGGCGGACATCGCATCGCGAACAGTGAAAGTCCGATCCCCGGCGGCGGCGAGGACTACACCCAGCAGCAGGGTGAAGTGAACAAGCAACCCAATATTGATGAACTGAAAAAGCGTATGGAGCAGAGCCGTCTGAGCAAATTGCGCGGCGACCTGGATCAGCTGATTGAGTCCGATCCCAAACTGCGCGCATTGCGGCCGCACCTGAAGATTGACCTGGTTCAGGAAGGGCTGCGCATTCAGATTATCGACAGCCAGAATCGCCCGATGTTTAAGACGGGCAGCGCGGAGGTTGAACCTTACATGCGTGACATTCTGCGTGGTATTGCGCCGGTGTTGAACGGTATTCCTAACCGCATCAGCCTTTCCGGTCATACGGATGATTTCCCGTACGCCAGCGGCGAACGGGGATACAGCAACTGGGAATTGTCGGCCGACCGCGCCAATGCTTCGCGTCGCGAGCTGGTGGTTGGCGGTCTGGATGATGGAAAAGTATTACGGGTGGTAGGCATGGCCGCCACGATGCGTCTGAGCGATCGCGGTCCTGATGACGCCATCAACCGCCGTATAAGTCTGCTGGTGTTGAACAAGCAGGCAGAAGAGGCCATTTTGCATGAAAACGCTGAAAGCCAGAATGAGCCGGTAAGTGTCTTACAACAGCCAGCGGCACTCCCGCCGGTAAGCGTTCCCACATCGCCACCAGCCAATCCGAGGTGATAGCGTGAGCATGGATATTAGCGATTTTTATCAGACATTTTTTGATGAAGCTGACGAGCTGTTGGCTGACATGGAGCAGCACCTGCTTGATTTGGCACCTGAAGCCCCGGACTCTGAGCAACTGAATGCCATTTTTCGTGCGGCGCACTCCATTAAAGGCGGCGCAGGTACTTTCGGCTTTACCGTTTTGCAGGAAACAACCCACTTGATGGAAAACCTGCTGGATGAAGCCCGGCGCGGTGAGATGCAGCTCAATACCGACATTATCAACCTGTTTTTGGAAACGAAAGATATTATGCAGGAACAGCTCGACGCCTATAAAAGCTCGGAAGAGCCGGATGCCGCAAGCTTCGAATATATCTGCAACGCGTTACGTCAGTTAGCGCTTGAGGCGAAAGGGGAAACCGCTCCGGCGGTGGTTAACGCTGCCAAACTGAGCGTCGTCGACGGTACGGCGATACAGGAAGAGGCAGTCGCACAGGAAAACAGCGCGGAAGAGAGCAAACTGCGCGTGGTTCTTTCGCGCCTGAAAGCCAATGAAGTCGATCTGCTTGAAGAAGAGTTGGGCAACCTGGCCACCTTAACGGATGTGGTGAAAGGCGCGGATTCGCTGTCCGCGACCCTCGACGGCACGATTGCGGAAGATGACATCATTGCGGTGCTCTGCTTTGTGATTGAAGCCGATCAGATAGCCTTTGAGACGGTCTCCTCAGCCCCGGTCGCGCAGGTCGAGGAGCCTGTTGCTGTGGCAACTACGCCGCAACCGACCGCAGTGGTTCCTGTTGCCAAAGCCGCCGCCAGCGAACCGCAGTCCGGGCGCGCCGAGCGTGAAAAGCCGGCCCGTGAGCGAGAGTCAACCAGTATTCGCGTGGCGGTTGAGAAAGTAGACCAGTTGATCAACCTGGTCGGCGAACTGGTGATTACTCAGTCAATGCTGGCCCAGCGTTCTAATGAACTGGACCCGGTTAATCATGGCGATCTCATCACCAGCATGGGTCAGTTACAACGTAACGCCCGCGATCTGCAAGAGTCGGTGATGTCGATTCGTATGATGCCGATGGAGTACGTCTTCAGCCGCTTCCCGCGTCTGGTGCGCGACCTGGCGGGGAAACTGGGCAAACAGGTTGAACTGACCCTCGTCGGCAGCTCGACGGAACTGGATAAAAGTCTGATTGAACGCATTATCGACCCATTAACCCACCTGGTGCGCAATAGCCTCGATCACGGTATCGAGATGCCGGAAACACGCCTTGAAGCCGGGAAGAATGCGATCGGTAATCTGATCCTCTCCGCTGAACACCAGGGCGGCAATATCTGCATTGAAGTGACCGATGACGGCGCGGGGCTGAACCGCGAGCGCATTCTGGCGAAAGCTGTCTCTCAGGGGATGGCGGTCAACGAAAACATGACCGATGAAGAAGTGGGCATGTTGATTTTTGCGCCGGGCTTCTCCACCGCCGAGCAGGTGACGGATGTTTCCGGTCGCGGCGTGGGCATGGACGTGGTGAAACGTAACATCCAGGAGATGGGCGGCCACGTTGAAATCCAGTCGAAGCAGGGGACGGGCACCACCATTCGCATTCTGCTGCCGCTGACGCTGGCTATTCTGGACGGGATGTCCGTCCGCGTGGCGGGCGAAGTGTTCATTCTGCCGCTGAATGCGGTAATGGAATCGCTGCAACCGCGTGAAGACGATCTGCACCCGCTGGCCGGAGGCGAGCGCGTACTGGAAGTGCGCGGCGAGTATTTGCCGCTGGTGGAACTGTGGAAGGTCTTTGATGTCGTTGGCGCCAAAACTGAAGCCACGCAGGGCATTGTGGTGATCCTGCAAAGCGGCGGTCGCCGTTACGCACTGCTGGTTGATCAGCTTATTGGACAGCACCAGGTGGTAGTGAAAAACCTGGAAAGCAACTATCGCAAGGTGCCAGGCATTTCTGCGGCGACGATTCTGGGCGACGGCAGCGTGGCGCTGATCGTTGATGTCTCCGCATTGCAGGGTTTAAACCGTGAACAACGTATGGCGATCACAGCCGCCTGATTGAGTGAGAAAGGTAATTATATGACCGGTATGAGTAATGTAACCAAACTGGCCGGCGAGCCGTCAGGTCAGGAATTCCTGGTATTTACACTGGGAGATGAAGAGTACGGTATCGACATCCTGAAAGTGCAGGAGATCCGTGGCTACGATCAGGTCACGCGCATCGCCAACACGCCTTCTTTTATTAAAGGGGTGACGAACCTGCGCGGCGTGATTGTGCCGATTGTCGATCTGCGCGTGAAGTTCTGCCAGGGCGACGTTGAGTATAACGATAACACGGTGGTCATCGTGTTGAATCTGGGACAACGCGTGGTAGGGATTGTGGTGGACGGCGTGTCTGACGTGCTGTCGCTGACGGCGGAGCAAATTCGCCCGGCGCCGGAGTTTGCCGTTACCCTGTCTACGGAATATCTGACCGGTCTGGGCGCGCTTGGCGAACGTATGTTGATCCTGGTGAACATTGAGAAACTGCTGAACAGCGATGAGATGGCGCTGCTTGATATCGCCGCTTCCCACGTTGCATAACCGTTGACTGCCCGTGCCGGATGGCGCTTCGCTTATCCGGCCTACGGGTGAGGCGCTCTCTGTTTGTGCCGGATGGCGCTTTGCTTATCCGGCCTACGGGTGAGGCGCTCTCTGTTTGTGCCGGATGGCGCTTTGCTTATCCGGCCTACGGGTGAAGCGCTCTCTGTTTGTGCCAGATGGCGCTTCGCTTATCCGGCCTACACATGACACATCGCCGTATGTAGGCCGGATAAGGTGTTTACACCGCCATCCGGCAAATACATTACCCCACTAACTGCTGCGGAACGCGTTCTTCCGCGTCCTCTTCCAGCAAACCTTCATTCTGCGCCAGCATCGCGGTGGCAATCCCGTTTCCTAACACGTTAATGGCGGAACGTCCCATATCAAGAAAATGGTCAATCCCCATCAGCAACAAAATGCCCGCCACCGGAATATTGAAGCTCGGAATCGTGGCGGCCAGCACCACCAGCGCAGAACGCGGCACGCCTGCAATTCCTTTTGACGCCAGCATCAGCGTCAGCATCAGCACCGTAATTTCCGCAAAAGAGAGATGAATATTATAAGCCTGCGCGATAAACATCGACGCGAAAGAGCAGTACACCATTGAGCCGACGAGGTTAAAGGAGTAACCAATAGGCAGCACAAACGACACGATGTTGCGTGAGCAGCCAAACTTCGTCAGTTGTTCCAGCGTTTTCGGGTAAGCGGCTTCAGAGCTGCTGGTAGTAAAGGCGACCAGCACCGGATCTTTCAACATGCTGACTAACCGGAACACCTCTTTTTTCAGCACCATATAGCCCACGGCCAGCAGCACCAGGCAGGTCAGCAGAATCGCCACATAGTAGCCGCCGATAAACGACGCGTAGTTAAGCAGAATCCCCAGCCCCTGGGTGGCGATCACCGAGGAGATCGCGGCAAAAATGGCCAACGGCGCAACGTACATCACGTAGCCGGTCACCTTCAGCATAATATGTGAAACCACATCCAGGGCGGCGACCAGCGGCGCGTTGAATTTCTCGCCAAGCGACGCGCCGCCAATACCAAAGAACATGGAAAACACGACGATCTGCAAAATTTCATTATTGGCCATCGCCCCGGCAATGCTGGTCGGAATGGTGTGCGACAGGAATCCTTTTAAGCTCATACCGCCCACTGCAAGCCCGGTGTCGACCGATTCTGCCGGAATTGCCAGATTCAGACCGCTGCCCGGATGCTCAATCGTCACGATAAACAGCCCCACCAGAATGGACAACACGGAAGAACTGATAAACCAGACCATCGCTTTACCGCCAACGCGGCCGATAGTGGCGGTTTCGCCCAGACGCATGATGCCCACGGTCAGCGTGCTGAAGACCAGCGGGGCAATCACCATTTTAATGAGCCGTAAGAAAATATCGGTGAGGAGCGTGATGTTATCGGACCAGGCGGCGATCGCCTCCTGTGACGCGTAAGAGTGAATCACCGCGCCTGACAGGATGCCTGCCAGCATGAAGATCACGATAAATAACGTGAGTTTGTTTGCACTTGCCACTGAAAAGCCCTCTGGCTGGATTTAACATGTTGTTGTCAGTAACGCTTTTGTTTTATTTATTGAGTCGCACTGAAATATTCATCATATAAATTGAATTAAAGCGCAGGGGGATACAACTATTTTTTATTATTTATTCATTTTGTTGTGTTCTGACGGCTGTGCTTATGTGATCGGGGTCACATAAGAATCGTTTTTGTCGGCAAAATGCAAACTGTCCAGGAGGGTGATGAATGTTAATATAATGATAATAATGATGTTTTTCTGTCAATGTCTGGTTGCCGCCCCAAAACCGCCAGCCGCGATCTGCCGATCGGCGCTTCCTGCTTCTATTTCCTTTTCGCAAATGTAAAGTTCTCTTCTCTGGTGCCGATAACGTTGATAACTCGTTTTCAGGAAGGTGCCTTATGTTTAACCGTATCCGCGTTGTCACAATGCTGATGATGGTGCTGGGGGTTTTCGCACTGCTACAGCTTGTTTCCGGTGGTCTGTTGTTTTCGTCATTACAGCAGAACCAGCAAAGTTTTGTTATTTCAAATGATTTACGCCAGCAGCAGAGCGAACTGACCTCGACATGGGATCTCATGCTGCAAACGCGTATTAACCTGAGCCGTTCTTCGGCCCGCATGATGATGGATGCCTCTAATCAGCAGAGCAGCGCGAAAAACGACCTGCTGAAAAACGCCAAAAGCACGCTGGAGCAGGCGGCAACGCATTATGCCAACTTCAAAAATATTAATCCGCTGCCGGAGATGGCGGAAGCCAGCGGCAATGTGGATGAAAAATACCAGCAATACCATGCGGCGCTGGCGGAACTGGTTCAGTTCCTCGAAAACGGCAACATGGATGCCTACTTCGCGCAGCCAACCCAGGGGATGCAGAACGCACTTGGCGAAGCGCTGGGCAAATACGCTGGCGTGAGCGAAAAACTGTACAGCAAGGCGTTTGATGAGAGCGCGCGTGACTACCATTTTGCCCAGTGGCAATTGGGTATTCTGGCGGTTGTCCTGGTGCTGATTCTGGTTGTGGTGTGGTACGGCATTCGTCATACCTTGCTGAATCCGCTGGCGCGAGTGATTGCTCATATTCGTGACATCGCCAGCGGCAACCTGACCAATACGCTGACCGTCTCCGGGCGCAATGAGATCGGTGAACTGGCGGGAACCGTTGATCATATGCAGCGTTCGCTGATAGAGACAGTGACTCAGGTACGTGAAGGGTCTGACGCCATCTATTCCGGCACCAGCGAAATCGCTACGGGCAACACCGATCTCTCCTCCCGCACCGAGCAGCAGGCGTCGGCGCTGGAAGAGACGGCTGCCAGCATGGAACAGCTCACCGCGACGGTGAAACAGAACGCCGACAACGCCCGTCAGGCGTCGCACCTGGCGCAAAGCGCCTCCGACACTGCGCAACACGGTGGGAAAGTGGTGGATGGCGTGGTCAACACCATGCATGAAATTGCCGACAGCTCGAAGAAAATCGCCGACATCATCAGCGTTATCGACGGCATTGCATTCCAGACCAATATTCTGGCGCTGAACGCTGCGGTTGAAGCCGCGCGCGCCGGGGAGCAAGGGCGCGGGTTTGCGGTGGTGGCAGGGGAAGTGCGTAACCTGGCAAGCCGCAGCGCGCAGGCGGCGAAAGAGATCAAAGCGCTCATTGAAGATTCCGTTTCGCGGGTGGATACCGGCTCCGTGCTGGTGGAAAGCGCCGGTGAAACGATGAGAGACATTGTTAACGCCGTGACCCGCGTGACGGACATCATGGGTGAAATCGCGTCGGCTTCCGATGAGCAAAGCCGCGGGATCGATCAGGTGGCGCTGGCCGTCTCTGAGATGGATCGCGTCACGCAGCAGAACGCCTCGCTGGTGCAGGAGTCGGCGGCCGCAGCGGCCGCGCTGGAAGAGCAGGCCAGCCGTTTAACGATGGCGGTATCCGCGTTTCGTCTGGCATCTCGTCCATTAACCGTAAAAACAGACCTGAATACAACCACAGCGGCGCCGCGTACAGCGCAACCGCGCCAGCTTGCAACTGAACAAGATACTCACTGGGAAACATTTTGATCGTCTTTTAATCGTGGCCTTTGCCGCCTAATGGGAGCGTTGATGTTTAATCGTATTCGAATCTCGACCACGCTGTTTTTAATCTTGATCCTCTGCGGTGTTTTGCAGATTGGCAGTAATGGCTTGTCCTTTTGGGCATTTCGCGATGGTTTTCAGAGTCTGAACCAGGTCGAGCAGAGTAATCAGCAACGCGCAGCATTGGCGCAAACACGCGCCATTTTATTACAGGCCAGTACCGCGCTGAATAAAGCCGGGACGTTAACCGCGCTGAGCTATCCGCCCGAGGATATCAAACAGCTGATGACCACCGCCCGGGAAAGCCTGGCGCAGTCCGGCGTTGTGTTTAAAGGTTTTATGGCGACAGAGGCGAGTACGGAAGAGGGGAAAGCGTTACAGGCCGCCACGGAAAAGAGTTATACGCAGTGGTATAGCGATCTGGAGCATCAGGCCACCTGGCTTGAAAGCAACCAGCTGTCGGATTTTCTGACCGCGCCGGTACAGGCATCGCAGGACGCCTTTGACGCCAACGTCACGACCTGGCAGCAGGATATTAACCGTGTTCTGGAGACGGCCAGCGAACAGGGAAAAGACAATTATCACCGCTCGGCGATCATTTTTATCACGATGGTGATCGTCGCAGCGTTGTTAACCACCGGGGCGCTGTTCTGGTCACGCAAAATGATTGTTCAGCCGTTGGCGATTATCGGCAGCCATTTTGACAGCATTGCGGACGGAAACCTGGCGCGGCCGATCGCCGTGTATGGGCGCAACGAGATTTCCGCTATTTTCGCCAGCCTGAAGGCCATGCAGCAGGCGCTGCGCGAAACGGTCAGCGACGTGCGGCAGGGCAGTTTAGCGATGCATACTGGCATTTCGGAAATCGCGATGGGCAATAACGATCTGTCGTCACGTACCGAACAGCAGGCGGCGTCGCTGGCGCAAACCGCAGCCAGTATGGAGCAGCTAACGGCAACGGTCGGGCAGAACGCCGATAACGCCCGTCAGGCCTCCGGTCTGGCGAAAAGCGCGGCGGATACCGCGAAAAAAGGCGGCGACCAGGCTTCGCGTATGGCCAGCACAATGCAGGATATTGCCGCCAGTTCGCAGAAAATTGGCGACATCATCGGGGTTATCGACAGCATTGCGTTTCAGACCAATATTCTGGCGCTGAATGCGGCGGTCGAAGCGGCGCGGGCCGGTGAGCAGGGGCGCGGTTTTGCCGTTGTCGCAGGCGAAGTGCGTAACCTGGCGAGCCGCAGCGCACAGGCGGCCAAAGAGATTAAAGGATTGATTGAGGAGTCCGTAAACCGTGTGCATCAGGGATCGCAACTGGTGGACACCGCCGCGAATACCATGACGGAGATCGTCAGCTCGGTAACCCAGGTGAACGACATCATGGGCGAAATCGCCTCGGCCTCCGATGAACAGCGCAGAGGAATTGAGCAGGTGGCGCAAGCCGTCAGCCAGATGGATCAGGTGACGCAACAAAACGCCGCGCTTGTCGAAGAAGCCGCCGCCGCCACCGATCAGTTAGCGAACCAGGCAGACCATCTCTCTGCCCGTGTCGCGGTATTTAAGCTTGAAGAGCAAGTCGTAACACAACAAGAGTCGGCGCCGCCGCAAGCGGTACCCGTTGTATCCTGAATGTGATTGAGAAGGCGCTATGACATCATCGCTGCCCACCGGGCAAACGTCATTATTGTTACAGATGACACAGCGCCTCGCGCTGTCTGACGCGCATTTTCGTCGGATATGTCAATTAATCTACCAGCGCGCGGGAATCGTGCTGGCGGACCACAAGCGGGATATGGTTTACAACCGCCTGGTCCGTCGCCTGAGAACGCTGGGGCTGGATGATTTCGGCCGTTATCTCAGCATGCTGGAAGCCAACCAGAACAGCGCTGAGTGGCAGGCTTTTATTAACTCATTGACCACTAACCTGACGGCCTTCTTCCGTGAAGCGCATCACTTCCCGGTACTGGCGGATCACGCGCGTCGCCGCAACGGGGAATACCGTGTGTGGAGCGCGGCGGCCTCTACCGGAGAGGAACCCTACAGCATCGCTATTACGCTGGCGGATGCCTTAGGGATGGCGCCGGGGCGCTGGAAAGTTTTCGCCAGCGATATCGACACCGAAGTGCTGGAAAAGGCGAGAAGCGGGATTTACCGTCAGGACGAGTTGAAAACGCTGTCGCCACAACAGTTGCAGCGTTATTTCATGCGCGGTACAGGCCCGCATGAAGGGCTGGTGCGCGTGCGACAGGAACTGGCTAATTACGTTGAGTTTTCCACCCTCAACCTGCTGGATAAACAGTACAACGTTCCCGGGCCATTCGACGCGATATTTTGCCGTAACGTCATGATCTATTTTGATAAAACAACGCAGCAGGACATTCTGCGTCGTTTTGTTCCACTCCTTAAGCCTGACGGACTGCTGTTTGCGGGTCACTCAGAAAACTTTAGCAACCTCGTGCGCGACTTTAGCCTGCGCGGACAGACGGTGTATGCGCTAAGTAAGGACAAAGCATGAGTAAAATCAGGGTGTTGTCGGTTGACGATTCAGCGCTGATGCGCCAAATCATGACCGAAATTATTAACAGCCATAGCGATATGGAAATGGTGGCGACGGCGCCCGATCCGCTGGTTGCCAGGGATTTAATCAAAAAATATAACCCCGATGTGCTGACGCTGGATGTGGAAATGCCGCGCATGGACGGTCTCGATTTTCTTGAGAAACTGATGCGTCTGCGTCCGATGCCGGTGGTTATGGTCTCCTCTCTGACCGGGAAAGGTTCAGAGGTGACGCTGCGCGCGCTGGAACTGGGGGCGATTGATTTTGTCACCAAGCCTCAGTTGGGCATTCGCGAGGGGATGCTGGCGTACAGCGAGATGATCGCAGAGAAAGTCCGCACCGCGTCACGCGCTCGCCTGGCGGCGCATAAGCCGATGGCTGCGCCTGTGACGCTAAAAGCGGGGCCGCTGCTCAGTTCTGAAAAACTGATCGCGATTGGCGCCTCGACGGGGGGAACCGAGGCCATACGTCATGTGCTGCAACCGCTGCCGCTTTCCAGTCCGGCGGTGATCATCACCCAGCATATGCCGCCCGGTTTTACCCGTTCGTTTGCCGAGCGGTTAAATAAGCTCTGCCAGATTAGCGTGAAAGAGGCGGAAGACGGCGAACGCGTGTTGCCTGGCCATGCCTACATCGCCCCCGGCGACAAGCATATGGAACTGACGCGCAGCGGGGCGAACTATCAAATCAAAATTCATGACGGGCCGCCGGTTAACCGCCATCGCCCGTCAGTGGATGTGCTGTTTCATTCGGTCGCGAAACATGCGGGGCGCAATGCGGTAGGGGTCATCCTTACCGGTATGGGCAACGATGGCGCGGCCGGAATGTTAGCGATGCACCAGGCTGGCGCCTGGACTATCGCGCAAAACGAAGCAAGTTGTGTGGTGTTCGGCATGCCGCGCGAGGCCATCAATATGGGTGGCGTGAGCGAAGTGGTCGATCTTAGCCAGGTAAGCCAGCAGATGCTGGCGAAAATCAGTGCCGGACAGGCAATACGTATTTAACGAGGAGTATTTTTTTATGGCGGACAAAGAGCTCAGATTTCTGGTTGTGGATGACTTTTCCACCATGCGTCGCATCGTGCGCAACCTGCTAAAAGAGCTGGGTTTCAATAACGTCGAAGAGGCCGAAGATGGCGTTGACGCACTGAACAAATTGCAGGCAAGCGGCTTTGACTTCGTAATTTCTGACTGGAACATGCCCAACATGGACGGTCTGGAACTGCTGAAAACGATTCGCGCTGATGGCGCAATGGCGTCATTGCCGGTGCTGATGGTGACCGCAGAAGCGAAGAAAGAGAACATTATTGCGGCTGCGCAGGCGGGTGCCAGCGGCTATGTGGTGAAACCGTTCACTGCGGCGACGCTGGAAGAGAAACTCAACAAAATTTTTGAGAAACTGGGCATGTGAGGGTCTGAGTATGATGCAACCACAAATTAAACCTGTTGATGAGCATTCAGCAGGGGACATCATTGCGCGCATCGGCAGTCTGACCCGAATGCTGCGTGACAGCCTGCGCGAACTGGGGCTGGATCAGGCGATAGCAGAAGCGGCGGAAGCGATTCCTGACGCGCGCGATCGTCTGGACTATGTTGTACAGATGACGGCGCAGGCGGCGGAACGTGCGCTGAACAGCGTTGAAGCCTCTCAGCCACACCAGGATGAAATGGAGAAGGGCGCCAAAGCGCTGACCAAACGCTGGGATGAGTGGTTCGAAAACCCGATTGAACTCGCCGACGCCCGCGAACTGGTTACGGATACGCGTAAATTCCTCGGTGATGTGCCGGGGCATACCAGCTTCACCAATGCGCAACTGCTGGACATCATGATGGCGCAGGATTTCCAGGATCTCACCGGTCAGGTTATCAAGCGCATGATGGATGTGATCCAGGAGATTGAGCGCCAGCTGCTGATGGTATTGCTGGAAAACATCCCTGAGCAAAATTCACGTCCGAAACGCGAGAATGAAAGCCTGCTCAATGGCCCACAGGTCGACACCACCAAAGCCGGCGTTGTCGCCAGCCAGGATCAGGTGGATGACCTGCTGGATAGCCTCGGGTTCTGATGCGGTAAGGTATCCTCAGGTTGTGCCGACAACCTGAGGAACGTTTAGCGCAGATCCATTTTTACCGTCACATTGCCCTCAAATTCGCCGGGCGCTGGCGTTGCGCTGGTCGTGCTCACCGATGCGGCTTTGATGCGTACCGCGCCGTTACCTTGCTCATCCATCGTCACCGGAAATTCAAAGGTGCCGTCCAGCGCAACATTTTGGTTGTCCTCACTAAAGATTCTCACTCCCAGGTCGTCTCTGCCGAGCATTTTGGCTATCAGGGGATCGCTGCTGTCTACAACCCCCTGGTCGGCGCTGAGCGTTAGCTTGATTCTGTCGGTATTTCCCACGGCATTGCCGTCGCAGTGGTAAGAGATATCAACGTTTTTCAGGGCGTAGCCTTCGGGAGGCTGACCCCTGGTGACAAACTGTTTACTCACAATTTTCCCCAGATCAACCTCAATGGTGCTTCCGGCATTAATCGTACAGCTCAGCGGGGCAGAGAGTGAGCCACTCAGCCAGATATTTGATACGTGCTGTGCGCTGCCAGCGTCGCAGCTTCCTGAGTCAAAATAGAGACAGGCGTAGTTTTGCACGAGTATCGTTGGGGGAATGACTTCGATACCGAGAATGGGCTTTTTGATATAAAACGTGGCGGCGATAACATTCCATCTGAACGTTCGCTTCGCGGGGGCGGGCGCGCCAGGATGGGTGCTGTCGCTACAGACGCTGGCGGAACCTTCGGTGGGTTTCATTGACTCGATCACTTTCCCCATCGACGACACCGGCGTCGGATACTGGTTAATGCTGATCTGAATCAGGCCGGTACCGTCCAGAGAATTAACGGCATCGCTATAACCTGCAACATCAATATCTATGTTTTCAGTCAGATAACCGTACCCGGCGATACCGGCATTAAGCGGGCTTCCGGCCAGCGTCAATTCCATTATTGCCGTTGATTCAAACACATTGCCAGGGCATGTGCAGTTTGCCGCCATTTCAACGCCGTTCCCGACAATATGCTCATCAAATTTAACAATATTGTTGGCCGTGTTGTCGTTTGCGTTGATTTCGTTGCTGAACGTGACGCTGTAATACTGTGGCGCGGTAAAGCAGTCACGCAGAATGGTTGCGGCCTGGGCTGTTGCGGACGCCATCAGGCAAAGACCTGCTGCGGACAATGAAAGACGTGCGTATTTTCCCATTTTACTTAACATTTTGCGGTTCCTGCTGACAAGTCGCGCTGAGGTAATGGATGCCGGTCGGGCTGACCGCGTGGTGTTCGCGATCCAGCGTGATGTGGGCTGTGCATTGTTGATCCTGTGAATTTCCCCATTTGACGCTTAACTGAACGTCGTCGGCGACCCCGGCCAGGTAAAGCGTACCCGTATCATCCACGATGCCGCTGATGGCGAGGGCGTCGACCGTCGCCATCGCGCCAAAAGGCACCGTCATGCCATTCGGGCGGGTTAATTTTATGAGCGTGCGATAGCCGACATGCGCATCAAAAGCGGCGGAAACGGCGGCATTGCGCGAAGGAATCACCGTCACGGCGGTTTCACTGGTATCAACGTCCTCCGGCAGGCTGCTGGTGTCGACGCGAATCCGGTTTTCCTGATAGGGGCTTAATGACGGGATGATGGCGTTGCCCTGCCAGTCAGTCTGAATGCCGCGCTGGTTTTGGAAGCGTACGCCCGATGCGCCGTTGGCGTTGACGATAGCAAACTGACTGCCTAAAGGCTGAGCCAGCGTGACACCGTGTGGATGGGCGACAATCGCACCGCTGACGCCGTAACTCAAGCGCTGCGTATCGTCAGAGGAGGTGTAGTAACCCGCATTGAGGTTGGCATATTGTGAGCGATAGCTACCGTATACGCTGCTGGTGTCTGCGCCGTCATGGTTGGAATGGCTCTGCTGGAAGGCGTAATTCAGGCGTTCATCGTCCAGCAGCGTACCGTTTAACCCGATATTTTGCTGGGTGTAGCCATGCTTGTTATTGCTGATGTTGTAGCTGCTCCAGGCCCCCGGTAGCCACTGACTTAACGGCACGCTGAAGCCGAAGGCGATCATCTGGTCGCTCTCTTCGCCGTTGCTTTTGCTGTAGGTATAAGCAAGGTGGATGCTGATATTTTTAATCGTGGTATTCAGGCCCGCCGAAATACTGCGCTCTTTGTAGGCGGTGCCCCAGTAATCCTGCTGATAACCGTTCAGGTAAAGGCTGGCGCCGGACACGTTCTGGCTTATGCTGGCCTGAATCCGGTTGCGTTTGTTAAAGCGAAACAGCAGATCATCTTCATGATCGTCGTACTTTTGATTCGCGTCGGCGAAACTGTAATAACCACGGGTAGAGTAGCGGTAGCTGGCCAGCGTAAAGTTTGTCTCCGTGGTGTCAATTTTCCCGGAGTAGAGCAGGCGATAAGACTGGCCGGTGTGCTGAGTGTCATCATCAAGCTGGGTTTTCGCCAGCGTCACATCGGCGGAAAGCGACCCGACGATGCCAAGGGAGAGGCCAGCTCCGCTGTTCATCGCCTGATAATCCTGCGCGGCGGTTACGCCGCCGAACAGCGTGACGCTATTGTTCAGGCCATAAATGAGGCTACCCTGCACGAAGTCCGGTTCATTTTGTTCGCTTCCGCTGTCTGCGCGATAGCGACCCGCGGTAACTTCATATTTCATATGCCCAGGACGCTGCATCACGGCGACGCTGGAATAAGGCTGGGTAAAGTGGCGCTCTGTGCCATCGGCCTCTTTTACCGTGACTTCCAGATCGCCGCTGTTGGTCGTGGAATAAAGGTCGTTAATTTCAAATGCGCCCGGCGCGACGTTTTGCTGATAGATGAGATAACCGTTCTGACGTACCGACACTTCGGCGTTGGAGCTGGCGATGCCGCGAATCACCGGCGCGTAGCCGCGCTGGCTGTAAGGCAGCATCTCTTCATCAGAGGCGATATTGACGCCACGGTATTGCAGACTGTCAAAAACGTCGCCCCGGGTGTTGCTTTCTCCCCCGGTAAACTGCGCTTTCAGGGCGTCAATATCGTGCTGCAAATAGGTGTTGATGGTTTCCCAGTGATGGCTGCCGTCAGTGTCGCTCCAGGTGGCGTAATTGCGCAGCCGCCAGCCACCGATATTGGTGCCGCTGCGCATATTCAGGTACTGGTTAGTGGTGCTGTTTTGCGTGTCGTCCTGGTTTTGTGAACCGGAAAAGGCGTAGTCGACAAAGGCGACGGGGACGCCGTCATCCCAGCGTGACGGATCAATATAACCTTTACCCGTGCCGGCAATGGCGGCCTGCGGGATGCTAAGGCGCAGCGTCATAACGGAGAAATCGAGCGTTGCCAGCGCCTGTGGGATATACGCGCTCAACGGTTCAGGCAGTGGCTTCGCCGCATTGAGTGCGGCTAATTCAGGATATTTATCGACCGCCACGCCCCATTTTCTTAGCATATCCGGCGTGAGCTGCGGCGTCAGTTCGCCGCCAGGCGTGCCGAGGTAGGTGATATCCGCATCATCCAGGCGCACATCGTTAATCATAACCCGGGAAGCGTAGACGCCGGGCAATTGCGCACTGGATTTAGAAAATAAGGAAAGATCGATATCCTGCTGCGTCAGCATATTCCCCTCCAGCGCAGAAGGCGAAAAGCGATACTCGCGCGCGTTCGCGACACAGGAAGAGACCAGCAACATACCGCCAAGGCAACGCACCAGTGGGGTGAGACGCTGACGTAAAAGAGGTGGGCCAAAAGCCATAAGGTGGTTTAATCCCGAGCCAGAGTGACAGTATATTTGTCAGAGGCGTTGCCGTAATCCGTAATGCAACGCCAGCTAACGGTGTTTCCCGAGGCGCTTTTCGGCACCGGGATTTGCACGCTGGACCTGGGAGTGACCATATCGGCTTTCTCAAGTCTGGTGTTGCCGAGCAGCAGACTGTCAAAGATGCTGTGAAACGCGCCTTCATTGACCACCGTTAACATTTCGCCGCGACGAACAAAATGCAGGTTCTTGCAGGTCTCGGTGGGCGTACCTTGCAAGCCCTTCGGACGCCAGAACAATTTCAGACGCGTTTTGTAAATCAGACGCAACACGTTTTTATCATCGTCTTCTTTGGCTGTACCGGGAATTGTGCGCACATTCATGTAGAACAGGGATTCCCGGTCTGTGGGAAGCGCGGTTCCATTCCAGGCAATACGCAGGCTTTGTTCTTTCTGCGGGTCAAGACGGAACAGTGGCGGCGTGACAATAAAAGGCCCACGCGTTTTACCGTCGCCGGTATCGGACCATGACTGGATCAGCCACGGCAGTTCCTTCTCTTTATTGACCAGCGGAAGGGCGACCTCTTTTTTCCCTGCGTCATAAATAATGCGCGTGCGGCCAACCTGAATTCCAGCGGCATGGCTAAATGATGTTAATATTACAGGGAGGCATAATAAAACCTGAGATACAGTACGCATAACCTTAACTTATATTAAGTGGACATATAAAAGCGGGGGAGATAATAGTCCGGGTCCATTTTCGGACTATTATCAGATTCGCCTTCCTGAAATAAATCTGTTAATGCCAGAAGATGCTATGGATTTTATCAATGAGTAAAGTCAGGTTATTAACGATAAAGTATATTTACGGTCATGTCCGCATCGGCCGGGCCCGCAGTGACGGTTTGCGCGAATGATTTATAACGGGCATTGAAATTCGCCTGAACAGAGTCGCCCGTCAGAGTGGGTAATTCGATAAACACCTGTCCTTCTCCTCCATCCATTGTAATGAGTTGCGTGTCTTTATTTTCCGGGCTAACGGCAATACCGACCCCTGTTGCCGCCGTATCTCCGGCGGTAGTGATTTTACTGACATCCAGTAATGTCGAAGAACCTGTCAGGGCGGTTGTCCCGTTAAACGTTAACTGAACGGCGGGCAGACCATCGCTTTTAAGTGGGCAATCCACTAATACAATGGAAAAGGGGGCAAGCGTTGATTCAGTTCCTGGAGTGGAAAAAAGCGAGGTGGGGTAAGTACCTAATGGCACGGTGCTGTTCGTTCCATCATCGCCCTGAATCTCACAACTGGGTTCGATAATTTGTCCTGTAAAGTGAATCGTACCGGCATTCAGTTCGGCGGCGAAGGTTCCCGTTGACGCCAGTGCCAGCAGTGCGCCTGATATAATATGTCCTCTTGCGTTCATAACTGTAGTTCCTTAACGGTGATATCCATGATATGAAATTGTTCAGTTTCAGATGGGGTGAATTTATTGCAAATAGAAAACGGGGTCAATATTAAATTATATCTATATGTGTGAATTTGAAATATATTCTGTGAATCAATGAAGGCTATTATACCGTCAGTGTCGCCTGCTTTCTGTGCATAAATATTGTAATAAAGTATTTTTTCTCTGGTGAAAATATAAATTGAAGAAATGAAAACCAGGTAATATATTTTAAAGACTTCTTTGATCTTGATGTCAGAAGGCGAAATTAACCTCCGTAATACAGGTTTATATAAATGCTCATTGTATTTTATGTCAATGAAATGTGATCCCACTTCCCTTATTCCGAAAATAAGACGCCTGACCGGCAGAGAAAATCCGCTTGCTGACAAACAAGACAAAAAGAGGGCGTTATGGGGGCTATTCCGCCTATTGACTGCGGCGTGTTCTGGCATGATCGATGCAACGTAATGGCAGCAGGCGTATGCAGTGGCAGAAGAGAGCGACGACGACAAAACAGAAGCCCCCACACCCCACCGACTTGAAAAAGCGCGGGAGGAAGGGCAAGTCCCCCGATCGAAGGAGTTGACCTCACTGCTGATTTTGCTGGTGGGCGTTTGCATTATCTGGATCGGCGGTGAGTCGCTGGCGCGTCGCCTGGCGGGGATGTTGTCGGCTGGGCTGCGTTTCGATCACAGCATGGTGAACGACCCCAATTTGATCCTCGGGCAGATTATTTTGCTGATTAAAGAGGCGATGATTGCGTTGCTGCCGCTCATCACTGGCGTTGTGCTGGTCGCGCTGATCTCGCCGGTCATGCTCGGCGGCCTGATTTTCAGCGGTAAATCACTGCAACCCAAATTTTCAAAACTGAATCCGCTATCGGGGATTAAACGCATGTTCTCCGCCCAGACCGGCGCGGAACTGCTGAAAGCAATCCTGAAATCGACGCTGGTGGGAAGCGTGGCGGGATTTTATCTCTGGCATCACTGGCCGGAGATGATGCGCCTGATGGCGGAATCTCCGGTTACGGCGATGGGCAACGCGCTTGATTTAGTCGGGCTGTGCGCGCTTCTGGTTGTACTGGGCGTGATTCCGATGGTGGCGTTTGACGTCGTTTTTCAGATCTTCAGCCACCTGAAGAAACTGCGGATGTCGCGTAAAGATATTCGCGATGAATTTAAAGAGAGTGAAGGCGATCCGCACATCAAAGGGAAAATTCGCCAGATGCAGCGTGCGGCTGCGCAGCGTCGCATGATGGAAGATGTGCCCAAAGCGGATGTCATCGTGACTAACCCGACGCATTACTCGGTTGCGTTGCAGTACGACGAAAACAAAATGAGTGCGCCAAAAGTGGTCGCCAAAGGCGCGGGACTGGTGGCTCTGCGCATTCGCGAAATCGGCGCGGAACATCGGGTGCCGACCTTAGAAGCGCCCCCGCTGGCGCGCGCCTTGTATCGGCATGCTGAAATTGGTCAGCAAATCCCCGGCCAGCTCTATGCCGCAGTGGCAGAAGTGCTGGCATGGGTATGGCAGCTCAAACGCTGGCGTCTTGCCGGTGGACAACGTCCTCCACAACCTGAAAATCTTCCTGTGCCCGAAGCACTGGATTTTATGAACGAGAAGAATACTGATGGCTAATCTGGTCGCGATGCTGCGCCTGCCCAGCAACCTGAAATCCACGCAATGGCAAATTCTTGCCGGGCCGATCCTCATCCTGCTGATTTTGTCGATGATGGTGCTGCCGCTGCCCGCCTTCATCCTCGACCTGCTGTTCACCTTTAATATCGCGCTGTCGATCATGGTGCTGTTGGTGGCGATGTTCACCCAGCGCACGCTGGAATTTGCCGCATTCCCGACAATATTGCTTTTCACCACGCTGTTGCGCCTGGCGCTGAACGTGGCGTCAACCCGTATCATCCTGATGGAAGGGCATACCGGTGCAGCGGCGGCGGGGAAAGTGGTCGAGGCGTTTGGTCACTTCCTGGTCGGCGGCAACTTTGCGATCGGTATTGTGGTGTTCGTCATTCTCGTCATCATCAACTTTATGGTTATCACCAAGGGCGCCGGGCGTATCGCGGAAGTGGGCGCGCGTTTCGTGCTGGACGGGATGCCCGGTAAGCAGATGGCGATCGACGCCGACCTGAACGCTGGTCTGATTGGCGAAGATGAAGCGAAAAAACGGCGTGCTGAAGTAACGCAGGAAGCGGATTTCTACGGGTCAATGGACGGTGCGAGTAAGTTTGTGCGCGGGGATGCCATCGCCGGTATCTTAATCATGGTCATTAACATCGTGGGCGGCCTGCTGGTGGGGGTTCTGCAACACGGGATGGACATGGGGCACGCGGCGGAAAGTTACACCCTGCTGACGATCGGCGACGGCCTGGTGGCGCAAATCCCGGCGCTGGTGATCTCTACGGCGGCGGGCGTTATCGTCACCCGCGTGAGCACCGACCAGGATGTGGGCGAACAGATGGTGGGGCAACTGTTCAGCAACCCGAGCGTGATGCTGCTCAGCGCATCGGTTCTCGGCCTGCTTGGTCTGGTGCCGGGGATGCCAAACCTGGTGTTCCTGATGTTTACGGCGGCGCTATTGGGCCTTGCCTGGTGGCTGCGCGGGCGTGAACAAAAACCACCGGCAGAGCCGCAGGCCGTCAAGATGCCGGAAAATAATTCGGTGGTTGAAGCCACCTGGAACGATGTACAGCTTGAAGATTCGCTGGGCATGGAGGTGGGCTACCGCCTGATCCCGATGGTGGATTTCCAGCAGGACGGCGAACTGCTCGGGCGAATCCGCAGTATTCGTAAAAAGTTTGCCCAGGATATGGGCTTCCTGCCGCCGGTGGTACACATTCGCGACAATATGGACTTACAGCCAGCGCGCTATCGCATTCTGATGAAAGGGGTAGAAATTGGCAGCGGCGACGCCTATCCGGGGCGCTGGCTGGCGATTAACCCTGGCACGGCGGCGGGAACGCTGCCGGGCGAACAGACTGTCGATCCCGCTTTTGGCCTGGACGCCATCTGGATCGAAAGCGCGCTGAAAGAGCAGGCGCAGATTCAGGGCTTCACCGTGGTGGAAGCCAGCACCGTCGTGGCGACGCATCTTAACCACTTGATTGGTCAGTTTGCCGCAGAGTTGTTTGGTCGCCAGGAGGCGCAGCAACTGCTGGATCGCGTATCACAAGAGATGCCAAAGCTGACGGAAGATTTGGTGCCTGGCGTTGTAACGCTCACGACCCTGCATAAAGTGTTGCAGAACCTGCTGGATGAAAAAGTGCCGATCCGTGATATGCGCACGATTCTGGAAACGCTGGCGGAACATGCGCCGTTGCAAAGCGATCCGCATGAATTAACCGCCGTGGTGCGTGTGGCGCTGGGCAGGGCGATTACGCAGCAGTGGTTCCCGGGCAATGACGAAGTGCAGGTGATTGGGCTGGATACTCCGCTGGAGCGCCTGCTGTTGCAGGCGTTACAGGGCGGTGGCGGCCTTGAGCCGGGGCTGGCCGATCGCTTGCTGGCGCAAACCCAGGAGGCGCTGTCCCGTCAGGAAATGCTGGGCGCGCCGCCGGTTCTGCTGGTGAACCACGCGCTACGCCCGCTGCTGTCGCGCTTTTTACGCCGGAGTTTGCCGCAGCTGGTGGTGTTGTCGAACATGGAGCTTTCTGATAATCGCAACATCCGTATGACGGCGACAATTGGAGGGAAATAATGCGTAAATTACTCGGTTTATTGTTATTTCCGCTGGCGGTACAGGCCGCCGGAGAAGGGGCGTGGCGGGCCAGCAGTATCGGCATTACCCTGAACCATCGTGGGGTGTCGGCGTCGTCTGCTCCATTGTCGTCAGGCCAGCCGGTGTCCGGTTTAATGACGCTGGTCGCCTGGCGCTATGAACTGAATGGCCCGACGCCGGCGGGGCTTCGGGTGCGTTTGTGTTCACAGTCCCGTTGCGTGGAGCTGGACGGACAGAGCGGAACCACCCACGGGTTCGCGAATGTGCCTGCCGCTGAACCGTTGCGCTTCGTGTGGGAGGTGCCGGGCGGCGGGCGACTGATTCCCGCATTAAAAGTGCAGCGTAATCAGGTGATTGTAAACTATCGTTAACTCTCCGCGCCAACAGCAGCCAGCAGACAACGTGCTGGCTGCCTCACAATTTTGACCCCATCTTTTGATTCAATAGAAACGCTGTTTTATAAATCGGTGACGCGCGTTGCCAGACTCTTTGTATTTTTGCCATCTCGTCTGATGGTGTGGCAAAAATGAAAAGGTTTCACTTCCTGTTAGCTTTTACTGTGGCCGTGTAAAAACTCCCTTTGGCGAAGCCAATATGCCGGGGGTCTCCCAACAATTTGCAGGGTTAACGGCATGAAAACACGTAAAATTGGATTGGCGAATTATTTAGCCTATGGTTCGGGCGATTTTCTGGGCGCAGGAACCACTGCATTAACCGCCGCATGGTTACTCTATTTCTATACGACCTTCTGTGGCCTTACGCCGATTGAGGCGACATTCATTTTCGCTGCCGCGAGGGTTCTGGATGCGGTCGTCAGCCCGCTGATGGGCTTTCTGACCGATAACTTCGGGTCGACCTGGTTCGGCAGACGCTTTGGCCGTCGTAAATTCTTTATTCTGCTGGGTATTCCATGCGTCTTTAGCTACTCGCTCATGTGGGTTGGCGATATGGGATTCTGGTACTACCTGCTGACTTATCTGCTGTTCGACATTGTCTACACCATGATTCTTGTCCCTTACGAGACGCTGGTGCCGGAAATGACCGATGACTTCAAACAGAAGACCCGGTTCTCCGGGGCGCGTATCTCAATGGCGCAGATGTCTGCGATTCTGGCCTCGTTCCTGCCGGGCATCCTGCTGACTGCCTTTGGTAAAGACAACCCCGTTTCTTTTTTCTATGCCAGCCTGGTGTTCTCGGTGCTGTGCGCGCTGATGCTGACTTTTGTGTGGTTCTTTACCTGGGAGCGCCCGCGCGAAGAGTGGACGGAGGCGGCGCTGCGCGCGGAGGAAGAGAAGAAAAGCCTGACGTTCAGCCAGAGTATGAGTCGTTTGTTTGTTGAGCTGAGCTCGACGCTGCGCATCAAGATTTTCCGCCAGCATCTGGGGATGTATCTTGGGGGATATATCGCACAGGACGTCTTTAACGCCGTCTTTACCTGGTATGTTGTTTTTGTCCTGATGCAGGAAGCCTCACTGGCGTCGAATCTGCTCGGTACGATGGCTATCTTCCAGTTCATTGCGGTGATTGCCATGATCCCGCTGTGCATTCGCTTCGGGCCCGCGCCGTCATACCGGATGGTCGTGGTGCTCTTTGGTCTGAGTTCTCTCTCTTATGCCGTTCTTTATTATGCGGGCTTAAGCGATGTTTATTCGCTGCTGCTGCTGATCTCAGCGCTGGCGGGGCTTGGTCGCGGCGGGATCAACTATGTGCCGTGGAATACCTACACCTATATTGCCGATGTTGATGAGGTGATTACCGGTCAACGGCGGGAAGGGATCTTCGCGGGCATCATGACGCTGACCCGTAAAGCCTCTCAGGCCGGGGCCGTCATGCTGGTCGGGATTGTGATGCAGATGTCTGGTTTTGTATCAGGGCAGAGCATACAGCCTGAAGCGGTCAGTCATACCATTCTGCTGATTCTGAGCTGCGGCACGCTGTCCGTGCTGGCCTTTGGTTTCCTGGTTTCTTTGCGTTTCAAACTGAATTTGCAAACGCACGGCACCCTGCGTGAAGAGACCGCCAAAATGCGTGAGTCGGGCCGGGTGATGCCGGAAGCCATCACGCCGCAGGCGCGTGCGACCGTCGAGATGCTCTCCGGTATGCCGTATGAATCACTGTGGGGTAACAACAATATTGGTTATCTGAACCGTAATAAACCTGCGGCGCCTTCGCTTCAACAGGGCGCTGCGCTGAATTCGACATTGAACAGAGGTTAAGGATATGAAAGTTTGGCCCGTCAAACACAGCCCATTATTACGTCAGCCGGAGCGATTTATCTCCCGGAAAGCGCTGCAAGCCTTGATTCAGACGGTGACGAACAATCTGGTCAATATCAGGGATGAGAGCGGACAATTTCTGCTGCGCCTGGACGATGGCCGGGTGATTGATACCAAAGGCTGGGCAGGATGGGAGTGGACGCATGGCGTCGGTCTGTACGGTATGCATCAGTATTATCAACAGACCGGTGATGAGAAAATGCGCGACATTATCGATAACTGGTTTGCCGAGCGTTTCGCCGAAGGCGCGACCACCAAAAACGTTAACACGATGGCGCCGTTTTTGACGCTGGCGTATCGCTATGAAGAGACGCGTAACCCGGCGTATCTGCCCTGGCTTGAGTCCTGGGCGGAGTGGGCGATGAATGAGATGCCGCGCACCGATCATGGTGGTATGCAGCACATGACGCTGGCGGAAGAAAACCATCAGCAGATGTGGGATGACACGCTGATGATGACGGTGATGCCGCTGGCGAAGATTGGCAAACTGCTCAACCGCCCGGAGTATGTGGAAGAGGCGATTTATCAGTTCCTGCTGCACGTACAGAACCTGATGGATAAAGAGACCGGTCTGTGGTTCCACGGCTGGAGTTATGATGGACATCATAACTTTGCCAGGGCTCGCTGGGCGCGGGGTAACAGTTGGCTTACCATCGTGATTCCAGATTTCCTGGAACTGGTCGATTTGCCGGAGAAGAACGCGGTTCGCCGCTATCTGATTCAGGTTCTGAACGCGCAGATCGCCGCGCTGGCAAATTGTCAGGATGAGAGTGGGCTATGGCATACCCTGCTGGACGATCCTGATTCCTATCTGGAGGCCTCGGCAACGGCGGGTTTCGCCTACGGCATTCTGAAAGCGGTGCGTAAACGCTATGTTGGGGCGGAATATGCGCAGACGGCTGAAAGCGCGATTCGCGGTATCGTGAAACACATTTCGCCGGAAGGCGAGCTGCTGCAAACGTCCTTTGGCACGGGAATGGGGCACGATCTGGATTTCTATCGCGACATTCCGCTGACATCAATGCCGTACGGGCAGGCGATGGCGATACTGTGTCTGACAGAGTATTTGCGTAAGTATTTTTGAGAGGGACGCCCGATGGCGCTGCGCTTATCGGGCCTACGGTTCGACGCAGTTTGTAGGCCGGATAAGGCGTTTACGCCGCCATCCGGCATGTGCTGTTATTGCGGCGCAAAAAGGTGATCCATGATTTGCCGCATCACCGGCGCGGCGGTCACGCCGTCGCTGCCGCCGTTTTCCAGAATCAACGCCACCGCGACTTTCGGGTTTTTATACGGCGCGAAAGCGGTGTAAAACACATGGTCGCGCAGACGGATGGGGATCATTTTCGCATTATAGGTCTGGTTTTCTTTCAGACTGAACACTTGCGAAGTGCCGCTTTTGGCCGCAATACCGTAGGGAGCGGTGTGGAAGAATTTATAACCGGTGCCATTCGGCGCATTTGCCATACCAAACATCGCCTGTCGCACCAGCCCCCAATAAGGCGAGGCGGCATCGGCAATCTGCGTTTCCGTCTGAGGCTCCTGCCAGGGCATGACGGTCTTGCCGGACACTTCACTCTGAAGCAGGTGAGGGGCGATCACTTTCCCGTTGTTGATCAGCGCTACCATCGCTTTCACCATCTGGATCGGCGTGGCAATCCAGTACCCCTGGCCGATACCGACTGAAATCGTATCCCCCTGATACCAGGCTTTTTTATGTACTCTCTCTTTCCACTCGCGGCTGGGCAGCAGGCCGTTATACTCTTCATCCAGATCGATACCGGTGGGCTTACCGTAACCAAATTGACCGAGCATGGTGTTAATGCGATCGATCCCCATCATCCAGGCAACCTGATAGAAAAAGGTGTCTGCGGATTCTTCAATCGCTTTGGTGACATCCAGCATACCGTGGCCGGTTTTTTTCCAGTCGCGGTAATGACGTTGCGTGCCGGGGAGCGTCCAGGTCGGCGCGCCGAAGAAGGTGGTTTGCGGCGTGATAACGCCGTTTAACAGCGCAGACATTGCGATATAAGGTTTCACCGTGGAGGCGGGCGGGTACAGCCCCTGGGTGACGCGGTTAATCAACGGCAGATCTTTATCATGCAGTAACCTGCCGTAATCCTGATGGCTGATGCCCTTCACAAACGGGTTTGGATCATAGCTGGGCGTGGAGACCATCGCCAGCACTGAACCGTCGTGGGGATCTTCGACCAGCACTGCCGCGCGCTGACCGGCAAGCAGGCTTTCTATATATTCCTGTAGATGTAAATCCAGCGTCAGGTGGATGTCTTTGCCGGCAACGGGCGGGACATTTTTTAACAGGCGCACGATGCGTCCGTGGTTATCCACTTCGACCTCCCGGTAGCCCGTTTTGCCGTGCAGATCATTTTCGTAATAGCGTTCAATGCCCTGCTTACCGATGTTGTGATCGGCGGCATAGTTTTCAGCCAGACCTTTTTCATCCAGCGCTTTCAGGTCGCTGTCGTTAATCTTCGACACGTAACCGAGCACATGCGCCAGCTCCGCGCCGTAGGGGTACTGACGGTCTTCATAACTGTTGATCGTCACGCCGTTGAAATGGAACTGGTTAACGGAAAAGCGGGCAATTTCGACGTCCGACAGCGCGTTTTTCAATACCACCGGGCGATAGCGGCTGCCTGATTTCAACGCATGGTGAAAGGCCGCAATATCATCAGGCGTGAGATCCACGAGAGGGGTAAGCTGACGTAACAGCGCGTCCATGTCGGCAATTTTGTATGGGGTGACGGAAATATCATACCAGGTGATATTGCGCACCAGCGGAATACCGTTGCGATCGTAGATGATGCCGCGCGTCGGGGCGACGGGCAGCATTTTGATGTCATTTTCGTTTGAGCGGGTCGTGTAATACTGATGCTGACGGATTTGTAAATCGTAGAGATTGACAATCAGGACGCCAAAGCAGACAACCACCAGGCCAAAGGCCACTATCACGCGTCTCAGAAAGAGTTTTTCTTCCGCAGCAAAATCTTTAAACGTCATTGTCCACACCCGATAAATTCGCCGCCTAATAATACGGAGGCGTCACCGGCATGACAGACAAAAGATGTTCCATCTCTCTACGGAAATGTGTCATTCCTTGTGAGTCGTTACAAATTACAGTTAACGTAGCCGTTTCTCGTAGGCTGGATAAGGCGTTTACGCCGCCATCCGGCAAGGTGCGCCTTACCGCCTGATGGCGCTTCGCTTATCAGGCCTACGAGGGCGGTCATTCGGGAAAATAAAAAACCCGCGACATAGCGCGGGTTTTCACATCACTCGATGTGATTACATCCGTTCTACGGTCTCAATACCCAGCGTATCCAGACCCAGTTTCAGCGTTTTCGCGGTCAGTTGCGCCAGTTTCAGACGGCTGTTACGAACCTCTTCGTTTTCCGCGCTGAGGATCGGGCAGTGCTCGTAGAAGCCAGAGAACAAACCGGCAACATCATACAGGTAGGCGCACATCACATGCGGCGTACCTTCACGCGCGACCACGGTCAGCGTTTCTTCAAACTGCAACAGGCGCGCAGCCAGCTGGGCTTCGCGATCTTCACGGATAACGACCGGCGCGCTGGACAGGGCGCTCTCGTCAATCTCCGCTTTACGGAACACGGACAGCACGCGGGTATAGGCATACTGCATATATGGCGCGGTGTTGCCTTCGAACGCCAGCATGTTGTCCCAGTCGAAGATGTAGTCAGTAGTGCGGTTTTTGGAGAGATCCGCATATTTCACCGCGCCGATACCAACCGCGTTGGCCAGTTTTTCCAGCTCGTCGGCAGGCATATCCGGGTTCTTCTCGGACACCAGACGGCGTGCGCGTTCCAGTGCTTCATCCAGCAGATCGGCCAGCTTCACCGTACCGCCCGCGCGGGTTTTGAACGGCTTGCCGTCTTTACCAAGCATCATGCCGAACATATGGTGTTCCAGCGGCACGGAATCCGGCACGTAACCGGCTTTGCGTACGATGGTCCATGCTTGCATCAGGTGCTGATGCTGGCGGGAGTCGATGTAGTACAGCACGCGATCCGCATGCAGCGTTTCATAGCGGTATTTCGCGCAGGCGATGTCGGTGGTGGTGTAGAGATAGCCGCCATCTTTCTTCTGAATGATCACGCCCATCGGTTCGCCTTCCTTGTTTTTATATTCATCAAGGAAAACAACGGTTGCGCCTTCGCTTTCAACCGCCAGACCCTGAGCTTTCAGGTCGGCGACGATGCCGGGCAGCATCGGGTTATACAGGCTTTCACCCATCACATCGTCACGGGTTAACGTAACGTTCAGGCGATTGTAGGTGATCTGGTTCTGCGTCATGGTGATGTCGACCAGCTTGCGCCACATGTCGAGGAAGTACGGGTCGCCGCCCTGTAGTTTCACCACGTAGTTACGCGCGCGCTCGGCGAACGCTTCGTCTTCATCGTAATGTTTTTTCGCATCACGGTAGAAACCTTCGAGGTCGGCCAGCGCCATTTCACCTGCGTTTTCCTGCTGCTGTTTTTCCAGCCAGGCAATAAGCATACCGAACTGTGTTCCCCAGTCGCCGACGTGGTTAGCGCGGATAACGTGATGGCCGAGGAACTCCAGCGTGCGCACGGCGGCATCGCCGATGATGGTGGAGCGCAGGTGGCCGACATGCATCTCTTTCGCGACGTTAGGCGCGGAGTAGTCGATAACCACGGTCTGTTTCGCAGGCTTAGCCACGCCCAGACGCTCAGAAGCCAGCGCCTGTTGAACATGTTCAGCAAGAAATGCCGGGTCGAGGAAAATATTGATAAAGCCAGGACCTGCGATTTCAACCTTGCTGGCGATGCCGTTGAGATCCAGATGAGTCAGCACCTGCTCTGCAAGTTGTCGCGGCGCCATACCCAGTTTTTTAGCAACTGCCATCATGCCGTTGGCCTGATAGTCGCCGAACTGTACTTTTGCTGACTGACGAACCTGCGGTTCGCAATTTGCAGGCGCGCCTGCAACAATCATGGCCTGACTAACTTTTTCTGAGAGAAGAGCCTGAATATTCACCGGAATACCTTACGTGTAAGACGCGGATTAACTGAGTCCGCGCCAGTTTAAGAATTTAGGGCGGGAGTATACTGCAAATGCCCGTTGGCGTCAGCATTGCGCGCGCGCCGTATCGCTGGAAATATGCGCAATAAAATTATGCATAAGCATTCATTTTATATTCAAAGAAATCAGCGGTTGGTTGGCGATGCACAACAGAGTAAATTAGCGACTTTGTACACCGATAAGAGTTTTGATTATGGCGAACTGGCAGACTATTGACGAACTGCATGATATTTCCGCAGATTTACCGCGATTCACTCTGGCGTTCAGAGAACTTTCCACTCGCCTCGGTCTGGATTTCGCACCGCTTGAAGCCGATCACATTTCTTTGCGCTGCCACCAGAATGCGACCGCTGAGCGCTGGCGTCGCGGATTTGAACAGTGCGGCGAGCTGCTGTCGGAAAATATCATCAACGGCAGGCCGATCTGCCTGTTCAAATTACATGAGCCTGTTTGCGTCGAACACTGGCGGTTTTCGATTGTTGAATTGCCGTGGCCGGGTGAAAAACGCTACCCGCATGAAGGCTGGGAACATATCGAAATTGTCCTCCCGGGCGAGCCGGAGAGCCTGAACGCGCGGGCACTGGCGCTGTTGTCCGACGAGGGGCTGAGCCAGCCGGGCATTGTCGTGAAAACCAGTTCGCCGAAAGGGGCGCGCGAGCGTCTGCCGAACCCGACGCTGGCCGTGACCGACGGCAAGGTGACCATTAAATTTCATCCCTGGTCAATTGAGGCCATTGTGGCAAGCGAACAGTCAGCCGACTGACGTGACGCGCGAAAACGCTAAAAAGGAGTGAACATGGCGTTACTGGAGATCTGTTGTTACAGCATGGAATGTGCGCTCACCGCGCAGCAAAATGGCGCGGATCGCATTGAATTGTGCGCGGCGCCAAAAGAGGGGGGACTGACGCCATCGTTGGGCGTGCTGCGCACGGTTCGCCAGCATGTCGCGATTGCGGTGCATCCCATTATTCGTCCTCGCGGCGGCGACTTCTGTTATAGCGATGGTGAATTTGCCGCAATGCTTGAGGATGTGCGTACTGTCAGAGAACTGGGATTTCCCGGTCTGGTTACTGGCGTGCTGGATGTCGATGGCAATGTGGATCTCGCGCGAATGGAGAAAATAATGGCCGCCGCCGGGCCGCTGGCCGTCACTTTTCATCGCGCGTTTGATATGTGCGCTAATCCATTCAATGCACTGAAGAATCTCGCGGATTTGGGTGTCGCCAGAGTGCTCACTTCAGGGCAAAAATCAGATGCGGTGCACGGTTTGCCAATAATTATGGAACTTATTGCGCAGGGCGATGCTCCAATCATTATGGCCGGAGCAGGGGTACGTTCAGAGAATCTGCAACGTTTCCTTGATGCCGGGGTGCAGGAAGTGCACAGCTCCGCAGGAGCGTGGCAAGCCTCACCAATGCGTTATCGCAATCATGGATTGTCCATGTCAACTGACGCACAAGCGGACGAGTATTCGCGCTATGCGGTAGACGGGGCGGCGGTTGCTGAAATGAAAGGAGTCATTGTGCGCCATCAGGCCAATTGATTTTTACCGTTGCATCATGTCGCCCAATATGATGCTTGCTCGTACCAGGCCCCTGCCATTTCAACAGGGGCCTTTTTTTCTCCTTCATATTTCAAGCCGCAGCGGCGTTGGCTGCCTCGCTCGCCCCGGTCACGTAGTTATCTACGCTCCCGGGGACTTACTGCGTTGCCGCCTTGCTGCAACTTGAACTATTTTGGAGAAAATATGCTTTCTGGCAAAAAGACTACGGCTTGCGCGCAATTAGCACCGCGCGCAGCGGGGCAGGGTAACCTTCGACGGTTTTACTGTGGTCATTCGGATCGAGGAAATCAGCCAGCGACTCGGTGACCATCCATCCGGTGCGACGCTGCTCCTCGGTGGAGGTCACGCAGACATCGGCAATCCGCACATCGACAAAACCACATTTCTCCAGCCAGTTTTTCAGCGCCAGCGCGGAAGGGATAAAGTAGACGTTGCGCATCTGCGCATAGCGGTCGCCTGGCACCAGCACGGTGTTTTCATCGCCTTCCACCACCAGGGTTTCCAGCACCAGTTCGCCGTCTTTCACCAGTTGATCTTTCAGTTGCCAGAGATGTTCCAGCGGAGAACGACGGTGGTAAAGCACGCCCATTGAAAAGACGGTATCAAACGCATTCAGCGCCGGAAGCTGCTCGATGCCCAGCGGCAACAGATGCGCGCGCTGGTCGTTGCCCAACAATTTTCGTACCGCTTCAAACTGACACAGGAACAACTGCGTCGGGTCGATTCCCACGGCAAGATGCGCGCCCGCGCCAATCATGCGCCACATGTGATATCCGCTGCCGCAGCCGACATCCAGAATGGTGCGGCCGGTCAGATCGGACAGGTGCGGCAAAACGCGATCCCATTTCCAGTCGGAACGCCATTCGGTATCAATATTGATGCCATACAGAGAGAACGGGCCTTTACGCCACGGCATCAGGTTTCGCAGCAGGGTGTCGATACGCTTAAGCTGGCCTTCGCTCAACGGCGTTTCGCTTTCGGCAGTGACGCTGTGCAATAAATCCAGACGGTACGGCGTTAATTCCGGCAGGAACTCCACCGCGTTCGACCACTGCTTAAACAGACCATGCTGATCGCGCTGCCAGGTCGCGATTTGCGCAGGCAGGGTTTCCAGCCAGTGAGAAAGCGGGCTTTTGGCAATCAGCTGATAAAAGTTACCGAACTCGATCATGCGGGCACCCCGGACTTCAGCGCCACCAGCGAACCAAAGTTGAAGCACTGGAACCACAGTTCGCTATGCTCGAAACCAGCCTGATGCAGACGCGCTTTGTGGGTTTCAACCGAGTCGGTCAGCATGACGTTTTCCAGCATACTGCGCTTCTGGCTGATCTCCAGTTCGCTGTAGCCGTTGGCGCGTTTAAAGTCATGGTGCATATTGAACAGCAATTCGCCAACCGTTGTGTCTTCAAAGCTGAACTTTTCCGACAGCACCAGCGCGCCGCCCGGATTCAGACCCTGATAAATCTTATCCAGCAAGGCCTGGCGCTCAAGCGGCTCAAGGAATTGCAGGGTAAAATTCAGCACCACCATTGAGGCGTTCTCGATGCTGATGTCGCGAATATCGCCTTCCACAATCTCAACCGGGGTCGGGGCTTTGTAAGCGTCGATATGACGGCGGCAGCGTTCAATCATCGCCGGGGAGTTGTCGACGGCGATGATTTTACAGTTGGCATGATGAATATTACGACGCACCGAGAGCGTCGCAGCGCCCAGTGAACAGCCTAAATCGTAGACCTGCGTATTGGGTTGTACGAAGCGTTCGGCCAGCATGCCAATCATGGAGATGATATTGGAATAGCCGGGAACAGAGCGCTGGATCATATCCGGGAAGACTTCAGCTACCCGTTCATCAAAGGTCCAGTCGCCCAGACTGGCGATAGGCGCAGAAAAAAGCGTGTCGCGGTGAGACATAACGTAAAAATCCGGGAAAAATAAAGTGGCGTATTGTGCGCTAATGCAAGGAGAAAACCAACTCCCAGGGCATATACCAAAGATTCGCCAGCACCATCAGCAACAAGGCGCACCAGGTCGCACTCATCCCGGAACGCCGCCAGCGAAACAGACGGTGGTGGAAACCGTAATAATGCATCAGCCGACCAGCGATTAAAATAATCCCGCAGATATGCACCATCCATGTTTCGGCGCCGTTCATTTCCATAAACAGCAGCAGCGCGACAGCGATAGGAATATATTCCACCGCATTACCGTGAATGCGGATGGCGCTTTGCAGTTCGCTAAAACCGCCGTCACCGTAGGCAACGCGATACAGCATCCGTAGTCGGACAACATCAAAAGAGAACTTCATCAACAACAACGCACCTAATACGGTATATAGCGCGCTTACCATACAAACTCCCTTTAAAATGCCTGATGGCACTGTCTATGATAGGTGGCAATTTCAGAAAAGAGAAGATTGCTGTGGAATAGACGGTGCGGTTCCAATGCCGGGCAAGGCTGCGCGTAAATCTTCCCATAATGTATTCACTAACTCGGGAGCCTGCGCGATATCTGGCGTGTGTAGAAAAAGATACGGCGTAGAGGTCGTTTCCCACCGCGGGAGTTTCGCCAGCCAGTCGGCAAAAAATGTCTGATTTTGCACCATATTGTCGCTGCCGATGAACCTGATCAACGGATGCTTCGCAGTCACGATGGCATGGACCGGCACTTTAGGTTTTTTGCGTTGCGCTTCGCGAATGGCCTGGTTATGAGGATGCGCGGCGTGTACCGGGCGGCTGTCGAGGATCACCCGATTCACCCCGCGTTCAACCAGGCCGCGATTGAGCTGTTGTTCTTCCTCGCCTTTGGCGAAAAACACGGGATGGCGCACTTCGACGCCATAGGTGAATGCCTTTGGCAACGCGTCAAGAAAGCGCCAGAGCGCAGGGAGGTCGCGCGGTGAAAACGTCGCGGGGAGTTGCAGCCAGTACTGACCAATTCTTGCCTCCAGCGGCGACATGCGGGTAAAAAATTCCTGCACAAGATCGTCGCAGTTACGCAGCGCGGCCTGATGCGAAATCGTCGCGGGGAACTTAAAGCAGAAGCGAAAATCGTCCGTTGTTTGCGCATGCCAGCGTTCGACAATTTCTGCTTTCGGCAGCGCATACAGGGTGGTGTTGCCCTCCACACAGTTAAAGTGGCGGGCATACTCTTCAAGACTGGTGATACCCAGACGCACCCATTTAGGATGCGACCATTGCGGTAATCCGATGTAGATCATAACGCGTTAAGGATCTCCTCCACGCTGCGCACTCTGGCGATACGCGGAAAAATATGTGTCATGCTGCTTTGATGCTGTTCCGTGCTGGCGGCGCTACAGGCATCTTCGGCGATCACCAGACCAAAACCCAGCTCCCAGGCGTTACGCGCGGTGGATTCTACGCCGATATTGGTGGAGATGCCGCACAGCACGATGGTGTCGACTCCCCGGCGGCGTAATTGTAACTCAAGATCGGTGCCATAGAACGCGCCCCATTGACGCTTGGTGACTTCCAGGTCACTGTCGCCTTTACCGAGCGCCGCCGGATAACGCCACCAGTTTTCCGGCAGCGCGTTGGCTGGCGCCCGGGCATCGACGGGTTGCTTTAACGCGTCGGCATAATCGTCGGACCAGCCGACGCGAACCATCACCACCGGCGAGCCATTTGCCCTAAATTTTGCGGCCAGTTTCGCTGCGTGGGCGACAACATCGCTTGCCGCATGGGGGCCGCCAGTGAAAGGTAAGATCCCTTCCTGTAAATCAATAACGACCAGGGCAGTGGTTGCGGCGTTCAGTTCCAGCATGATGACTCCTGTAAAATAGATGATTCCGCTACACCTTAAGCGCGTTCCCGAAGGAAAGTGACGACAAATATTGTTAATTTTTGTGAGAATACGCAATAACCGCGTAGCAAACACGCGTACAGTCAGTATCGGACTTATCGTGCGGCAGAATTTCCAGTATAATAGCCGCCTTTTTTCATTCAGTTGTGACATTCAGCTAAAGCTGCGACAACGTCGCCTGTAAAGCAGGCAACAATCCGCCAGCGGCTAAGTTAAGGGATATCTCATGCGTACAGAATATTGCGGACAGCTACGTCTGTCCCACGTGGGGCAGCAGGTGACTCTGTGTGGTTGGGTCAACCGTCGTCGTGATCTTGGTAGCCTGATCTTTATCGATATGCGCGACCGCGAAGGTATCGTACAGGTCTTCTTTGATCCGGATCGTGCGGATGCGTTAAAGCTGGCTTCTGAACTGCGTAATGAGTTCTGCATCCAGGTGACCGGCACCGTGCGTGCGCGTGACGAGAAAAACGTCAACGCCGACATGGCGACGGGCGAAATCGAAGTGCTGGCGTCCGATTTGACGATCATCAACCGTGCAGATTCTCTGCCGCTTGACTCTAATCACGTCAATACCGAAGAAGCGCGTCTGAAATACCGTTATCTGGATCTGCGTCGCCCGGAAATGGCTCAACGCCTGAAAACCCGTGCCAAAATCACCAGCCTGGTGCGTCGTTTTATGGACGACCACGGCTTCCTCGACATCGAAACCCCGATGTTGACCAAAGCGACGCCGGAAGGCGCGCGTGACTACCTGGTGCCTTCGCGCGTCCATAAAGGTAAATTCTACGCGCTGCCGCAGTCTCCGCAGTTGTTCAAACAGCTGCTGATGATGTCCGGTTTTGACCGTTACTATCAGATCGTAAAATGCTTCCGTGATGAAGATTTACGTGCTGACCGTCAGCCTGAATTTACCCAGATCGACGTCGAGACCTCCTTCATGACTGCGCCGCAGGTGCGTGAAGTGATGGAAGCGCTGGTACGCCATCTGTGGCAGGAAGTGAAAGGCGTGGATCTGGGCGACTTCCCGATCATGACCTTCGCCGAAGCCGAGCGCCGTTACGGTTCCGATAAACCGGACCTGCGTAACCCGATGGAACTGGTGGACGTTGCCGACCTGCTGAAATCTGTAGAATTCGCCGTCTTTGCCGGCCCGGCTAACGATCCGAAAGGTCGCGTAGCGGCTCTGCGCGTGCCGGGTGGCGCAAGCTTAAGCCGTAAGCAGATCGACGACTACGGCAATTTCATTAAGATCTACGGCGCGAAAGGGCTGGCTTATATTAAAGTCACCGAACGCGCGAAAGGTCTGGAAGGCATCAACAGCCCGGTAGCGAAGTTCCTTAACGCGGAAATCGTGGAAGCGATTCTGGATCGTACCGCTGCGCAAGACGGCGATATGATTTTCTTCGGCGCCGACAACAAAAAAGTGGTTGCCGATGCGCTGGGCGCGCTGCGTCTGAAAGTGGGTAAAGATCTGAACCTGACCGACGAAGCCAAATGGGCGCCGCTGTGGGTTATCGACTTCCCGATGTTTGAAGATGACGGCGAAGGCGGCCTGACGGCGATGCACCATCCGTTCACCTCACCGAAAGACCTGACCGCCGCCGAGCTGAAAGCCGCACCGGAAAACGCGGTTGCTAACGCCTACGATATGGTGATCAACGGTTATGAAGTCGGTGGTGGCTCCGTGCGTATCCACAGTGGCGACATGCAGCAGACCGTGTTTGGTATTCTGGGTATTAATGAACAGGAACAGCGCGAGAAATTCGGCTTCCTGCTGGATGCGCTGAAATACGGTACGCCGCCGCATGCGGGTCTGGCGTTTGGTCTGGACCGTCTGACTATGCTGCTGACCGGCACCGACAATATCCGTGACGTTATCGCCTTCCCGAAAACGACTGCCGCTGCCTGTCTGATGACCGAAGCGCCAAGTTTCGCGAACCCGGCAGCGCTGGCTGAGCTGGGTATTGATGTCGTTAAGAAGGCCGAGAATAACTGATATGGCATACAAACAGCCTGTCTCGGTGTTAGTCGTGATTTATGCAAAGGACACCGGGAGAGTGCTGATGTTACAGCGACGCGACGATCCTGATTTCTGGCAGTCGGTTACCGGCAGTCTGGAAGAGGGCGAAACCGCGTCGCAAGCCGCTATGCGCGAAGTAAAGGAAGAGGTCACAATAGATGTTGCAGCAGAGCAACTGACCTTAATTGACTGTCAGCGCACGGTGGAATTTGAGATTTTTTCACATTTACGTCATCGCTACGCGCCGGGAATTGAGCGTAATACTGAATCCTGGTTTTGCCTGGCACTTCCCTCTGAACGAGAGATCGTGTTCACCGAACATCTGACCTATCGTTGGGTTAATGCGGATGAAGCCGCGCAGTTAACCAAGTCGTGGAGTAACCGGCAGGCGATTGAAGAGTTTGTAATTAACGTCGCCTGAGAAGGCGCGCTTTTTGGAGATATTATTTATGGCAGGTCATAGTAAATGGGCCAACACCAGACATCGTAAAGCAGCGCAGGATGCTAAACGTGGTAAAATTTTCACCAAAATCATTCGTGAGCTGGTGACGGCGGCCAAACTGGGCGGCGGCGACCCGGACGCTAACCCGCGTCTGCGTGCGGCAGTCGATAAAGCGCTGTCGAACAACATGACCCGCGATACGCTGAATCGTGCGATTGCGCGCGGCGTCGGCGGCGATGATGATGCGAACATGGAAACCATCATCTATGAAGGTTACGGTCCTGGCGGCACGGCTGTGATGGTTGAGTGCCTGTCTGACAACCGTAACCGTACCGTTGCGGAAGTGCGTCACGCTTTCAGCAAATGCGGCGGCAACCTGGGTACTGACGGTTCCGTGGCTTACCTGTTCAGCAAAAAAGGGGTGATCTCCTTCGAACAGGGCGACGAAGACACCATCATGGAAGCCGCGCTGGAAGCCGGTGCGGAAGACGTTGTGACCTTTGATGACGGTGCGATTGACGTCTACACCGCATGGGAAGAGATGGGCAAAGTGCGCGACGCGCTGGAAGCTGCGGGTCTGAAAGCGGACAACGCTGAAGTGTCCATGATCCCGTCCACCAAAGCGGATATGGATGTGGAAACCGCGCCGAAACTGATGCGTCTGATCGATATGCTGGAAGACTGCGACGACGTGCAGGAAGTTTACCATAACGGTGAGATCTCTGATGAGGTTGCGGCTACGTTATAATGACGTGGTTTAATTCCGTTCTAATCGGAGGCGCGTGATGTCTATTATTCTCGGTATCGACCCGGGTTCACGCGTCACGGGTTATGGCGTGATTCGTCAGGTGGGCAGGCAACTGACTTACCTGGGCAGCGGGTGTATCCGCACGAAAGTGGATGATTTACCGTCTCGTCTGAAGCTGATTTATGCGGGCGTGACGGAAATCATCACCCAGTTCCAGCCGGACTATTTCGCGATTGAACAGGTGTTTATGGCGAAGAACGCGGACTCCGCGCTTAAGCTGGGTCAGGCGCGCGGCGTGGCGATTGTCGCGGCGGTAAACCAGGATCTTCCGGTGTTTGAGTATGCCGCCCGTCAGGTGAAGCAAACCGTTGTCGGGATCGGCAGCGCCGAGAAAAGCCAGGTACAGCACATGGTGCGCACGTTGCTGAAACTCCCGGCAAATCCCCAGGCGGATGCGGCGGATGCGCTGGCTATCGCCATCACCCACTGCCACGTTAGCCAGAACGCGATGCAAATGAGTGACTCGCGGCTCAATCTGGCGCGTGGGCGGCTACGATAATGACAAATGAGGCTGGATATCTATCCAGCCTTTTTTTATGATACCACTTTACTTTTTCGGCCCCAACGCAGGAGCGCAATGTGATAGGCAGACTCAGAGGCATTATTCTGGAAAAACAACCCCCGCTGGTATTACTTGAGGTGGGCGGCGTAGGCTATGAAGTCCATATGCCGATGACCTGTTTTTATGAGCTCCCGGAATCTGGAAAAGAAGCGACCGTATTCACCCATTTTGTGGTGCGTGAAGATGCGCAGTTGCTGTATGGGTTTAACAATAAACAGGAGCGAACCCTGTTTAAAGAACTGATCAAAACGAACGGCGTCGGGCCGAAACTCGCGCTGGCGATCCTCTCCGGGATGTCGGCTCAGCAGTTTGTGAATGCCGTTGAGCGCGAGGAACCCGCCGCGTTGGTGAAACTGCCGGGTATTGGTAAGAAAACCGCAGAACGCCTGATCGTTGAAATGAAAGATCGCTTCAAGGGCCTGCACGGTGACCTCTTTACGCCTGCCGCCGACCTGGTGCTGACCTCTCCGGCAAGTCCGGCAACGGATGATGCGGAGCAAGAAGCGGTTGCTGCGCTGGTGGCGCTGGGCTATAAACCACAGGAAGCCAGCCGCATGGTGAGCAAAATTGCCCGCCCTGACGCCAGCAGTGAAACATTGATTCGCGAAGCACTCCGCGCCGCGTTATGAGGTAAAGGATGATAGAAGCAGATCGCCTGATTTCAGCAGGTGGAACCCAGGTGGAAGAGGTTGCCGATCGCGCCATTCGCCCGAAGTTGCTGGAAGAGTACATTGGTCAGCCTCAGGTGCGTTCGCAAATGGAGATCTTTATCCAGGCGGCAAAGCTGCGCGGCGACGCGCTCGATCACCTGCTGATCTTTGGCCCGCCGGGGCTGGGGAAAACGACGCTGGCTAACATTGTCGCCAATGAAATGGGCGTGAACCTGCGCACCACGTCTGGCCCGGTGCTGGAAAAGGCGGGCGATCTGGCGGCGATGCTGACCAACCTTGAACCTCATGATGTGCTGTTTATCGATGAGATCCACCGTTTATCACCGGTGGTGGAAGAGGTGTTGTATCCGGCAATGGAAGATTATCAGCTGGACATCATGATTGGCGAAGGGCCTGCTGCGCGTTCGATAAAAATCGATCTGCCGCCTTTTACGCTGATTGGCGCCACCACGCGAGCCGGGTCATTGACGTCGCCGCTGCGTGACCGTTTCGGTATTGTTCAGCGTCTGGAGTTTTATCAGGTGCCTGACCTGCAACACATCGTCGGGCGCAGCGCACGGTTTATGGGGCTGGAAATGAGCGATGAAGGCGCGCTGGAGGTTGCCCGCCGCGCTCGCGGTACGCCGCGTATCGCCAACCGCCTGTTGCGTCGCGTACGTGATTTTGCCGAAGTGAAACATAACGGCGCCATCTCTGCGGATATCGCCGCTCAGGCGCTGGATATGCTGAATGTCGATGCGGAAGGGTTTGACTATATGGACCGCAAGCTGCTGCTGGCCGTAATCGATAAATTCTTTGGCGGCCCCGTCGGTCTCGATAACCTGGCCGCAGCCATTGGCGAAGAGCGTGAAACGATTGAGGACGTACTGGAACCGTATTTGATTCAGCAGGGCTTTTTGCAACGAACCCCGCGCGGGCGAATGGCGACGGTGCGGGCGTGGAATCATTTTGGAATAACGCCGCCGGAAATGCCTTAACTTATGTGCGTTAGGCCGGATGGCGGCTACGCCTTATCCGGCCTGCCGTAGGCCCGGTAAGCGGAGCGCCACCGGGAAACACACGCTTAGCTCGCCTGCTTCTTCATCATGCTGAAGATAAACAGCAGCGCGGCACACAGCACCACTGACGGGCCTGCCGGCGTGTCGTAAAACGCAGAAAACGTCAGACCGCCTGTAACCGCTATCATTCCCACACCAACGGCAACCCCAGCCATCTGCTCCGGGGTACGGGCAAAGCGACGCGCCGTGGCGGCAGGAATAATCAGCAATGAGGTGATGATCAACGCGCCAACGAACTTCATCGCCACGCCGATAGTCAATGCGGTGACCAGCATCAGCAGGAGCTTAACGCGCTGTAACTTCACGCCATCGACAAAAGCCAGATCCGGGCTAATGGTCATCGACAGCAGATTACGCCACTGCCAGAAGAGGATCGCCAGCACGATAACCACGCCGATGGCGATGAAAATCAGGTCTTCCGGCGTCACGGCCAGCAGGTCGCCAAACAGATAAGCCATCAAGTCCACGCGAATGTTGGACATCAGGCTGACGACCACAAGACCTAACGACAGGGCACTGTGCGCCATAATGCCGAGAAGCGTGTCGATAGCGAGGTGAGGGCGTTTCTCCAGCCACACCAGACCGGCTGCCAGCATCAGCGTAACGGCAATCACCGCATAGAACGGGTTGATGTCCAGCAGCAACCCAAAAGCGACTCCCAGCAGCGAGGCGTGCGCCAGCGTATCGCCAAAATAGGACATTCGACGCCAGACCACGAACGAGCCCAGCGGGCCAGCGGCGCAGGCCAGCATGATCCCGGCTAACCAGCCAGGCAATAACAGTTCAATCATGAGTGTCCATTTCCCCGGCGCAGTACGATACGACCTTGTAAATCGTGGCGATGATTATGATGATGACGGTAAATTCCCAACTGTTCTGCGCCGCGCGGCCCGAACATAGAGATGAATTCAGGATGCATGGAAACGATTTCAGGGGTGCCGGAGCAACAGATATGGTGATTCAGACACAGCACCTCATCCGTTTTCGCCATCACCAGATGCAGGTCGTGCGAGACCATCAGCACCGCGCAATCCAGCTCGCGCCGCAGCTGGTCAATGAGATCGTACAGGGCGACCTGACCATTGACATCCACGCCCTGAGTCGGCTCATCCAGCACCAGCAGCTGTGGTTGATTCAGCAGCGCGCGGGCTAACAAAACGCGCTGGGTTTCACCGCCGGACAGCTTTTGCATGGGGGCGTCAATGAGGTGTCCGGCCTGAACGCGTTTCAGGGCAGGAAGAATGTCGGTTTTTTGCGTACCGGGGCGTAAGCGTAAAAAGCGGCTTACCGTCAGCGGCAACGTGGTGTCGAGATACAGTTTTTGCGGGACATAGCCAATACGCAACTGCCCGTTGCGCTTGATCAGCCCTTCATCAGGCGCTACCAGCCCTAATACTACGCGTACCAGCGTAGACTTCCCGGCGCCGTTTGGGCCGAGAAGCGTCAAAATTTTTCCTGGTCTGAGTTCAAGCGACACGTCAGAAAGGACGCGGCGTTGACCGAAAGAGACCGAAACATTTTCCAGTGAAACCAAAGTCGTCATGTCAATTTTAGGCTTGCAGAAGTCATAGAATGTTATAATATCACATTTCTCACATTCATTACGATGATTAGTCGCATTATGTTACATAAAAATACGCTTCTTTTCGCAGCATTATCCGCTGCGCTATGGGGTGGTGCAACACAGGCCGCAAATGCCGCCGTTGTCGCCTCTCTCAAGCCCTTAGGTTTCATCGCTTCCGCCATTGCCGATGGCGTCACGGACACCCAGGTTTTATTGCCGGATGGGGCGTCTGAGCATGATTATTCACTGCGTCCGTCTGACGTAAAACGCTTACAGGGCGCGGACTTAGTTGTCTGGATCGGCCCTGAGATGGAAGCGTTCATGGAAAAGTCAGTAAAGAACATTCCTGACGGAAAACAGGTAACGATTGCGCAGCTCGCCGACGTGAAACCGCTACTCATGAAAGGCGCTGATGACGACGATGACGATCACGATCACGGGCATGCGCACGGTGAAAAAGGTGACGCACATCACCATCATGGTGATTACAACATGCATCTTTGGCTTTCCCCAGAGATAGCGCGGGCTTCAGCGGTTGCAATCCATGAAAAATTAGTGGAACTTATGCCGCAAAGTCGAGCCAAACTTGACGCCAACCTGAAGGATTTTGAGGCACAATTAGCCGCAACCGATAAGCAGGTAGGTAACGAGCTCGCACCGCTCAAGGGGAAAGGGTACTTCGTTTTTCATGACGCCTACGGCTACTACGAAAAACATTATGGGCTAACTCCGCTTGGTCACTTTACCGTGAACCCTGAGATTCAACCTGGTGCGCAGCGTTTACATGAAATAAGAACACAGTTGGTTGAGCAAAAAGCAACCTGCGTTTTTGCTGAGCCACAGTTCAGGCCAGCGGTCGTTGAAGCCGTTGCGAGAGGGACATCCGTTCGAATGGGAACGTTGGATCCCCTCGGAACGAACATTAAACTGGGTAAAACAAGCTATTCAGCGTTTCTGAATCAATTAGCCAACCAGTATGCGAGCTGCCTGAAAGGAGATTAATGAGGAAGTGAATACGTGCAACAGATAGCCCGCTCTGTCGCCCTGGCATTTAATAATCTGCCCCGACCCCACCGCGTTATGCTGGGGTCGCTTACTGTTCTGACACTGGCCGTCGCGGTATGGCGGCCTTACGTTTACCACCCTGACTCTGCGCCCATCGTCAAAACTATCGAACTGGAAAAGAGTGAAATTCGTTCGCTGCTGCCTGAGGCCAGCGAACCGATTGATCAGGCGGCGCAGGAAGATGAAGCGATCCCACAGGATGAGCTGGACGACAAAACGTCTGGCGAAGTGGGCGTGCATGAATATGTTGTCTCCACTGGCGATACGCTGAGCAGCATTTTGAATCAGTATGGCATTGATATGGGCGATATCAGCCGACTGGCCGCTGCGGATAAGGAACTCCGTAATCTGAAAATCGGCCAGCAGATCTCCTGGACGTTGACGCCAGACGGCGATTTGCAACGCCTGACCTGGGAAGTCTCACGCCGCGAAACGCGTACCTACGATCGTAGCGGAACGGGTTTCAAAATGAGTAGCGAAATGCAGCAGGGCGACTGGGTCAATAGCCTGATGAAAGGCACGGTTGGCGGAAGCTTTGTCGCCAGTGCGAAAGACGCCGGTTTGACCAGCGCAGAAGTCAGCGCCGTCATTAAAGCGATGCAGTGGCAGATGGACTTCCGTAAGCTGAAAAAAGGCGATGAGTTCTCTGTGTTGATGTCGCGTGAAATGCTGGATGGCAAGCGTGAACAGAGCCAGCTTCTGGGCGTGCGTCTGCGTTCAGATGGAAAAGATTATTACGCGATTCGCGCGGAGGACGGTAAGTTCTATGACCGAAACGGCACAGGGCTTGCGAAAGGATTCCTGCGCTTCCCGACGGCGAAGCAGTTCCGCATTTCGTCAAACTTTAATCCGCGTCGTCTGAACCCGGTGACCGGTCGCGTTGCGCCGCATAAAGGCGTCGATTTTGCGATGCCGCAAGGTACGCCTGTGCTGTCGGTCGGTGACGGTGAGGTCGTGGTAGCGAAACGCAGCGGCGCGGCAGGTTATTATGTCGCTATCCGTCACGGCCGTACTTACACCACGCGTTATATGCACCTGCGTAAGCTGCTGGTGAAACCTGGGCAGAAAGTGAAACGTGGCGATCGTATCGCGCTGTCAGGCAATACCGGGCGCTCTACCGGGCCGCATCTGCACTATGAAGTCTGGATTAACCAGCAGGCTGTTAACCCGCTGACGGCAAAACTGCCGCGTACCGAAGGGCTGACAGGTTCTGATCGCCGTGCTTATCTGGCGCAGGTTAAAGAAGTCCTGCCGCAGTTGCGCTTCGATTAATAAATACGCTTATGGAGCCGGTACGCGATGCGTACCGGCTTTTTTATTTTGTGTGGCGCACAGCGCGCCGCTACACTATCAACAGATTTACTTTTCGTGGCATCAAACACTGGAAAAGCATGGAAACGAAAAAAAATAACATTGAGTACATCCCTGAGTTTGAGAAATCTTTTCGTCATCCACGCTATTGGGGTGCCTGGCTGGGCGTGGCCGCAATGGCGGGTATTGCATTAACGCCCGCGTCGTTTCGCGATCCTTTACTGGCGAAGCTGGGACGTTTTGCCGGACGTCTGGGGAAAAGCGCCCGGCGTCGCGCGCTGATCAACTTATCTCTGTGTTTTCCTGAGTACAGCGAAGCAGAGCGTGAAGCTATTGTCGACAGAATGTTTGCGACCGCGCCACAGGCGATGACCATGATGGCTGAGCTGGCGATTCGTGGGCCTGAAAAACTGCAAAAGCGCGTCGACTGGCAGGGGCTGGAGATCATTGATGAGCTGCGGCGGAATAATGAAAAGGTGATCTTTCTGGTGCCGCACGGGTGGGGCGTGGATATTCCCGCGATGCTGATGGCGTCCCAGGGGCAGAAAATGGCGGCGATGTTCCATAACCAGGGCAACCCGGTATTTGACTATGTCTGGAACACGGTCCGTCGTCGTTTTGGCGGCCGCCTGCATGCGCGCAATGATGGCATCAAGCCGTTTATCCAGTCTGTCCGTCAGGGCTACTGGGGATACTATCTGCCGGATCAGGATCATGGCCCGGAACACAGTGAGTTTGTTGATTTCTTCGCGACCTACAAAGCGACGCTGCCAGCCATTGGCCGGTTAATGAAGGTGTGTCGTGCTCGCGTGGTGCCGCTTTTCCCGGTTTATGATGGTAAAACGCACCGTCTGACCATCCAGGTGCGACCGCCGATGGACGATCTTCTGACTGCGGATGACCACACTATCGCCAGACGGATGAATGAAGAGGTGGAGATTTTTGTCAGACCGCATCCTGAGCAATATACCTGGATTCTGAAACTGCTCAAAACCCGCAAACCGGGTGAAATTCAGCCGTATAAGCGCAAAGAGTGGTATCCCATCAAATAAAAAAAGCCTCTCGTCAGAGAGGCTTTTTTGTTACCCGGCCTGTAAGCCTGATAAGCGAAGCGCCATCAGGCTTATCACCAACGATTACTCGACGGTCAGGATACGCGTGGTATTGGTGGAGCCGATGGTGCTCATCACGTCGCCCTGGGTCACGATAACCAGATCGCCCGAAACCAGATAGCCTTTATCGCGCAGCAGGTTAACCGCTTCGCTTGCCGCGACAACGCCGTCTGCCGCGCTGTCAAAGTGAACCGGCGTAACGCCACGGTAAAGAGAGGTCAGGTTCAGCGTGCGTTCATGGCGGGACATGGCGAAAATCGGCAGGCCGGAACTGATACGCGAAGTCATCAGCGCCGTACGACCGGATTCGGTCATGGAGATAATCGCCGTTACCCCTTTCAGGTGGTTCGCCGCATACATGGCGGACATTGCGATCGCTTCTTCAACGTTGTCGAACTGGACATCCAGACGGTGTTTAGAGACATTGATGCTCGGGATCTTTTCTGCGCCCAGGCAAACGCGCGCCATTGCCGCAACGGTTTCTGCCGGGTATTGTCCTGCCGCCGTTTCCGCCGACAGCATGACGGCGTCGGTGCCGTCCAGCACGGCGTTCGCCACGTCCATTACTTCCGCGCGGGTCGGCATTGGGTTGGTGATCATCGATTCCATCATCTGCGTGGCGGTAATCACCGCACGATTCAACTGACGAGCGCGGCGAATCAGCGCTTTTTGAATCCCGACCAGTTCAGGATCGCCAATCTCAACGCCGAGGTCGCCACGCGCAACCATCACCACGTCTGATGCAAGAATAATGTCGTCCATTGCGTTCTGGTCGCAGACGGCTTCCGCGCGCTCTACTTTCGCGACGATTTTGGCGTCGCAACCTGCATCGCGCGCCAGGCGACGCGCATAATTCAGATCTTCGCCGCAGCGCGGGAAGGAGACCGCCAGATAATCCACGCCGATCTGCGCTGCGGTAACGATATCCGCTTTATCTTTCTCGGTCAGCGCTTCGGCGGAGAGACCGCCGCCCAGCTTGTTGATCCCTTTATTGTTAGAGAGCGGGCCGCCGACGGTCACTTCGGTGAAGACTTTCATGCCCTGAACTTCCAGCACTTTTAGCTGTACGCGACCATCATCAAGCAGCAGGATGTCGCCAGGCACGACGTCAGCAGGCAGACCTTTATAATCAATACCGACTTTATCTTTGTCGCCTTCGCCTTTGCCCAGGTTGGCATCAAGAAGGAATTTATCGCCGATATTGAGGAAAACTTTGCCTTCTTTAAAGGTGGATACACGAATTTTTGGCCCCTGGAGGTCACCCAGAATCGCCACATGACGCCCCAGTTTGGCGGCAATCTCACGAACTTTATCCGCGCGCACTTTGTGATCTTCCGGCGTGCCGTGAGAGAAGTTCATACGTACGACGTTCGCGCCAGCAGCGATAATCTTTTCAAGGTTGTTATCGCGGTCAGTTGCCGGGCCTAACGTGGTAACGATTTTGGTTCTGCGAAGCCTTCTGGACATGTAATACTCCGTTGACTGAAACAACTTGGTGTTGCGTGAACATTGATCCGGTCGTTCTGAGACCTTAACGGTTAAAAATGAACGTATCCGAATGACGAAAAGGATAGAACATTGTTATTGCTTTTAGCTGTCATTACTCTTGATGAGTAATTCTTTATCAAAACGCGATTCCTTGAGCGCTTCCTTGACACGCTTCAAGTTATCTCTGAATTTTGCCCCACGACGCAAAGTAAATCCTGTTGCCAGCACATCTATCACGGTCAGTTGAGCAAGTCGAGAGATCATGGGCATATAAATGTCAGTATCTTCCGGCACATCAAGGGTAATTGCCAGCGTTGCTTCTCGTGCCAGCGGCGTTCCGGCAGAGGTTAGCGCAATCACCATCGCATCGTTTTCGCGCGCCAGCTGCGCCAGTTCCACCAGACTTTTGGTTCGGCCGGTGTGGGAAATGAGCACGACCACGTCATCATCGCTACAATTCATACAACTCATACGTTGCAGGACAATGTCGTCGGAGTAGATCACCGGCACGTTGAAGCGAAAAAACTTGTTCATGGCGTCGTGCGCCACGGCCGCAGAGGAACCCAGGCCAAAAAAGGCGATTTTCTTCGCCTGGGTGAGCAAATCGACGGCACGGTTTATCGCAGATTTATCCAGCGACTGGCGAACGTGGTCCAGACTGGCCATCGCAGACTCGAAGATTTTCCCCGTATAGGACTCAACGCTGTCATCTTCATCCACATTGCGATTAACATAAGGGGTACCATTCGCCAGACTTTGTGCCAGATGCAGTTTAAAATCAGGGAAGCCGCGCGTATCCATGCTGCGGCAAAAACGGTTCACGGTAGGCTCACTGACGTTCGCTTCCTGGGCCAGCGTAGCAATACTTGAATGAATCGCGCGGTCGGGGGAGGCAACGATAACATCGGCTACTTTACGTTCTGACTTGCTCAAATGTTCCAGTTGAGACTGGATTTTTTCTAGCATATTCATGATGTAGAAAAGCTCACAGTTAATAACGATTTCAATGATGTGGGAAATCGAGATGCGATTTTGTTAGATATTACCCCTGAGCATCCGGGAAGGGGGCAAAATGGATAGAATAGTTGTTGTTTTTTTTCATTACATGATCGGTGTCTGATTTTAGCTGTCTGTTACATGTACGAAAACGACAATTTTTTTATCTGTTTTACGGCTATTTACCGCGGGAAAACCGAAGATCGCCCGAATCGCACGGGTGGATAAGCGTTTACAGTTTCGGGATTCACGTAAAAGCAGTACAGTGCATTGTAATAAAATTACAACTATACCCTGGCAAAAGCACCGGGATATTTAACTGAGGAGAATGACATGGCGGTAACGCAAACAGCCCAGGCATGTGACCTGGTCATTTTCGGCGCGAAAGGCGACCTGGCGCGCCGAAAATTGCTGCCTTCCCTGTATCAACTGGAGAAAGCCGGTCAGATTAACCCGGATACCCGTATTATCGGGGTGGGTCGCGCGGACTGGGACAAAGATGCCTATACCAAAGTGGTTCGCGAAGCGCTCGAAACCTTCATGAAAGAAAAGATTGATGAAGGCTTGTGGGATACCCTGAGCGGCCGTCTGGATTTTTGCAATCTGGACGTTAACGACACTGAGGCGTTCGGTCGCCTGGGAGCCATGCTGGATCAAAAATCGCGCACCACCATTAACTATTTTGCGATGCCGCCGAGCACCTTTGGCGCCATCTGTAAAGGTCTGGGTGAAGCGAAGCTGAACGCTAAACCGGCTCGCGTGGTAATGGAAAAACCGCTGGGCACCTCGCTGGCGACCTCGCGTGAAATCAACGATCAGGTGGGCGAGTACTTTGAAGAGTGCCAGGTTTACCGTATCGACCACTATCTGGGCAAAGAGACCGTTCTTAACCTGCTGGCGCTGCGTTTTGCCAACTCGCTGTTCGTGAATAACTGGGACAACCGCACGATTGATCATGTGGAAATTACCGTTGCGGAAGAGGTGGGCATTGAAGGTCGCTGGGGTTACTTCGACCAGGCGGGCCAGATGCGCGACATGATCCAGAACCACCTGCTGCAAATTCTGTGCATGATTGCGATGTCGCCGCCGTCCGATCTGACGGCCGACAGCATTCGCGATGAGAAAGTGAAAGTGCTGAAGTCGCTGCGCCGCATCGATCGCTCGAACGTGCGCGAGAAAACGGTTCGCGGGCAATACACCACCGGTTTTGCTCAGGGCAAAAAAGTGCCGGGCTACCTCGAAGAAGAGGGAGCGAACAAGAGCAGCAACACCGAGACCTTTGTGGCGATTCGCGTGGACATCGACAACTGGCGCTGGGCGGGCGTACCGTTCTACCTGCGCACCGGTAAACGTCTGCCGACCAAATGCTCTGAGGTTGTCGTCTACTTCAAGACGCCTGAGCTGAACCTGTTCAAAGAATCCTGGCAGGATCTGCCGCAGAACAAGCTGACCATCCGTCTGCAACCTGATGAAGGTGTGGATATCCAGGTGCTTAACAAAGTGCCGGGTCTGGATCACAAGCATAATTTGCAGATCACCAAGCTGGATCTGAGCTACTCCGAAACCTTCAATCAAACGCATCTGGCGGATGCTTACGAGCGTCTGTTGCTGGAAACCATGCGCGGTATTCAGGCGCTGTTCGTGCGTCGTGATGAAGTTGAAGAAGCTTGGAAGTGGGTGGACTCCATCACTGAAGCCTGGGAAATGGATAATGATGCGCCAAAACCGTATCAGGCGGGGACCTGGGGGCCGGTCGCTTCGGTGGCGATGATCACCCGTGATGGCCGTTCCTGGAATGAGTTTGAGTAAAATTCCATCTAGCCCATAGGTGTTATTTTACCGGTAACATGATCTAACACAGATTGTAGAACAATTTTTGCACTTTTAAGCCTCGCGTGGATTCACCCGCGGGGCTTTTTTTATTACACTGCCGGAAGTGATTTTGCCCCAGTGCGCCATATAACAAGCGATTCAGCAATATTTAACCTTACTGAAACCCTTTGTTAATCGGCGGCACAGACAAATAAATTTCAGGAGCCTCTATGAATCCAGATTTGTTACGCGTAACAAAACGCATTGTCGAACGCTCGCGTGAGACACGTTCTGCCTACCTCGCCCGTATTGAACAAGCGAGAACATCCACTGTTCATCGCTCGCAGCTGGCATGCGGTAACCTGGCGCACGGCTTTGCCGCCTGCCAGCCTGACGACAAAGCGTCACTGAAGAGCATGTTGCGTAACAATATCGGGATCATCACCTCTTACAACGACATGCTTTCCGCTCATCAGCCGTATGAGCACTATCCAGAAATCATCCGCAAAGCGCTGCATTCTGCGAATGCGGTAGGCCAGGTCGCTGGCGGCGTTCCTGCGATGTGTGATGGCGTGACGCAGGGGCAGGACGGTATGGAGCTTTCTCTGCTGAGCCGCGAAGTGATCGCAATGTCGGCGGCGGTGGGGCTGTCTCACAATATGTTTGATGGTGCGCTGTTCCTTGGCGTGTGTGACAAAATCGTCCCCGGTCTGGCGATGGCGGCGTTGTCATTTGGCCACCTGCCATCTGTTTTCGTGCCTTCCGGCCCGATGGCAAGCGGTCTGCCTAATAAAGAAAAAGTGCGTATCCGCCAGTTATATGCGGAAGGGAAGGTCGATCGCATGGCGCTGCTGGAATCTGAGGCGGCCTCTTACCACGCGCCAGGCACCTGTACGTTCTACGGCACCGCCAACACCAACCAGATGGTGGTGGAGTTCATGGGGATGCAGTTGCCCGGCTCATCCTTTGTTCACCCGGACGCGCCGTTGCGTGAAGCGCTGACCGCTGCCGCCGCGCGCCAGGTGACGCGCCTGACCGGTAACGGCAACGAATGGATGCCGATCGGTAAGATGATTGATGAAAAAGTGGTCGTGAACGGCATTGTGGCGCTGCTGGCAACCGGCGGTTCAACCAACCACACCATGCACCTCGTCGCGATGGCGCGGGCGGCAGGTATCCTGATTAACTGGGATGACTTCTCCGATCTGTCGGAAATCGTACCGTTGATGGCGCGTCTGTATCCGAATGGCCCGGCAGATATTAACCACTTCCAGGCGGCAGGCGGCGTACCGGCACTGATGCGTGAACTGCTGAATGCGGGACTGCTGCATGAAGATGTGAATACCGTGGCGGGTTTTGGTCTGTCTCGCTATACCTTCGAACCGTGGCTGAACAACGGTGAACTGGACTGGCGCGAAGGGGTGGCGAAATCCCTGGACAGCAATGTGATTGCCACCTTTGATAAGCCGTTCTCCCACCACGGCGGAACGAAAGTGCTGAGCGGCAACCTTGGCCGCGCGGTCATGAAAACGTCTGCGGTGCCGGTTGAAAATCAAATTATTGAAGCGCCAGCGGTTGTTTTTGAAAGTCAGCATGATGTTTTACCGGCTTTTGAAGCGGGTCTGCTTGACCGCGATTGCGTGGTGGTTGTGCGCCATCAGGGACCAAAAGCGAACGGAATGCCAGAATTACATAAACTCATGCCGCCACTTGGTGTATTATTGGACCGTTGTTTCAAAATTGCGTTAGTTACCGATGGACGGCTTTCCGGTGCTTCAGGTAAAGTGCCTTCAGCAATCCATGTAACCCCGGAAGCCTATGATGGCGGGCTGCTGGCGAAAGTACGCGATGGCGACATTATTCGTGTGAATGGACAGACAGGCGAACTGACGCTGCTGGTTGATGATGCGGAACTTGCCGCTCGCCAGCCTCACATTCCTGACCTGAGCGCATCGCGCATCGGTACAGGCCGTGAGATGTTCAGCGCGTTGCGTGAAAAACTGTCCGGCGCCGAGCAGGGCGCAACCTGTATGACGTTTTAAGACGACAAATTTTGTACTCAGGCGAGAGAAAACTCTGATGAAAAACTGGAAAACAAGTGCAGAAGCAATCCTGACCACAGGCCCGGTTGTACCGGTGATCGTGGTGAACAAACTGGAACACGCTGTGCCGATGGCAAAAGCGCTGGTTGCAGGCGGTGTGCGCGTTCTGGAAGTGACTTTACGTACCGCGTGTGCGATGGATGCCATCCGTGCTATCGCGAAAGAAGTGCCGGAAGCGATCATCGGTGCGGGTACGGTTCTGAACGCGCAACAGCTGGCGGAAGTGACGGAAGCGGGCGCGCAGTTTGCTATCAGCCCGGGCCTGACGGAGCCTCTGCTGAAAGCGGCGACCGAAGGCACCATTCCGCTGATTCCAGGTATCAGCACTGTTTCCGAACTGATGCTGGGTATGGACTACGGCCTGAAAGAGTTCAAATTCTTCCCGGCGGAAGCTAACGGCGGCACCAAAGCGTTGCAGGCGATCGCAGGTCCGTTCTCTCAGGTACGCTTCTGCCCGACTGGCGGTATCTCTCCGGCGAACTACCGTGACTACCTGGCGCTGAAAAGCGTTCTGTGTATCGGGGGTTCCTGGCTGGTTCCGGCTGACGCGCTGGAAGCGGGGGACTACGATCGCATCACGAAACTGGCTCGCGAAGCGGTAGAAGGCGCGAAACAGTAAGCTCAAATGCCCGGTGGCGCCGACGCTTACCGGGTCTACGTTTTATAGGGTTGTAGGCCGGATAAGCGCAGCGCCATCCGGCATTTTTTTACCCCGCGACTTTCACCTGTGCCGCCGCGTATTTTGCACGCTCAACGGCCTCTTCAACGCGTTCCGCTGTCGCCAGCGCGACGCCTAACCGACGAGTTCCGTCGATGTCCGGCTTGCCGAAGAACCGCACCTGTAAACCCGCTCCGACGGCCGCTTGTACATTATCAAACGTTACATTCTGGCTGGTAAGCGTCGGTAAAATAACGGCGGACGCGGCAGGGCCATACTGACGAATTTTGCCCACGGGCAGGCCGAGGAAAGCGCGAACGTGCAGGGCAAACTCTGACAGATCTTGCGAAATCAACGTCACCATGCCGGTATCATGCGGTCGCGGGGAGACTTCGCTAAAGACCACCTCATCGCCGCAGACAAAAAGCTCGACGCCAAATAACCCATAGCCGCCTAACGCCAGAACAACCTTGCGGGCGATCTCCTGCGCGCGTGCCAGCGCCAGATCGCTCATCTGCTGCGGTTGCCAGGATTCACGATAATCGCCGTCTTCCTGACGATGGCCGACAGGGGCGCAAAAATGGACGCCGTCTATGGCGCTGACGGTCAGCAGAGTGATTTCAAAATCGAATTTAACCACGCCTTCGACAATCACGCGCCCTGCGCCAGCGCGGCCGCCCTGTTGGGCATATTCCCATGCCTGCGACAGTTGGTCGGCGCTGCGGATGAAACTCTGCCCTTTACCGGAAGAGCTCATCACCGGCTTCACGATGCAGGGAAAACCGATCTCCGCCACCGCCTCGCGAAAGCGTTCTTCGCTGTCGGCAAATCGGAAAGAAGAGGTCGGCAACGCCAGCTCTTCTGCCGCCAGACGACGGATGCCTTCACGGTTCATCGTCAGTTGCGTCGCCCGGGCGCAAGGCACCACATTCAGTCCTTCCTGCTCCAGCTCTACCAGCATGTCCGTCGCGATAGCTTCAATTTCCGGCACAATGAAATGCGGCTTTTCGCGTTCAACCACGCGGCGCAGCGCTTCGCCATCCAGCATATTGATGACGTGTGAACGGTGGGCGACGTGCATCGCAGGCGCATCCGGGTAGCGATCCACCGCGATAACTTCCACACCCAGGCGTTGGCATTCGATCGCCACTTCTTTTCCCAGTTCGCCTGAACCCAATAACATTACGCGCGTAGCCGCCGGACGCAGCGCGGTGCCTAATAACGTCATAAAATATATCCCCTGATTTAACTGGGCGCAGTATATACGAAAACGTTTGCGTCTGTCTTTATTGCCAGGTTGATTTCATTACTGAAAAGTAATATACTGTACATAATTACAGGTAATTGAGAGGCTGCAAAAATGGCGGTTGAAGTTAAATACGTGGTCATTCGGGAAGGTGAGGAAAAAATGTCGTTTACCAGCAAAAAGGACGCCGATGCGTATGACAAAATGCTTGATACGGCAGACCTGCTCGACACATGGCTTGAGCAGTCTCCGGTAGCGATGGAAGACGAACAGCGCGAAGCGCTTTCTCTGTGGCTGGCTGAACAAAAAGACGTATTGAGCACGATCCTGAAAACCGGCAAATTGCCGTCGCCGCAGGTGGTTAAAAGCGATGCGACGACGGAGGATGACACGCAAGCAGCCTGAGTCTGACTTGCGCTCCTGACGTTTTGTACCATGCTTTTTCCTGAATCATTGTGCTATGCCCGTGGATTTCGCGTTGCAAACATGCAGCCTGAAAGACGAAGGAGATATAAGGAGAAAAGTATGAATAAAAAAAGAGGAGCGCTGTTGAGCCTGCTGTTGTTGTCCGCCAGCGTATCGGTCTTCGCTGCCGATACGGCCAGCAAATCGGTGAAATTCCCGACCTGTGAAGGGCTGAACGCTGATGGGATCGCCGCCAGCGTAAAGCGCGATTATCAGCAAAACCGTATCGTACGTTGGGCTGATGACCAAAAAAAGGTCGGACAGGCGAATCCGGTGGTGTGGGTCAACACTCAGGATATTACCGGCAAAGAGGGTAACTGGACGGTTCCTCTGACTGTTCGCGGGAAAAGTGCCGATCTTCATTATCTGGTAAAGGTTGATTGCAAAGCCGGAACCGCGGAATACCAGCCCCGCTAATGGCAAATTTGCGCATCTTTTGCTGAATTAGACACTTCCTGACATCCCCTCAAGTACGCTTTGACGATTCATCGTTTGTATTTGAGGGGTAAAATGGCTAACTGGCTAAACCAATTACAATCTCTTCTCGGGCAAAACGGAGCCTCTGCATCTTCTTCAGGCGAACAAGGGTTGAGTAAACTGCTGGTTCCCGGCGCGTTAGGCGGTCTGGCCGGTTTACTGGTCGCCAATAAATCTTCCCGTAAGTTACTGACTAAATATGGCACCAGCGCCCTGTTGGTTGGCGGCGGCGCGGTGGCAGGCACCGTCTTATGGAACAAATACAAAGAGAGGGTACGTGCTGCGCATCAGGATGAGCCGCAATTCGGCGCGCAGAGTACGCCGCTGGACCAACGAACCGAGCGGTTGATCCTCGCCCTGGTGTTTGCGGCGAAAAGCGACGGGCATATCGATAGCCAGGAGCGTGCAGCCATCGAACGCCAGTTGCGTGAAGCCGGGGTGGAGGAGCAGGGACGTGTGCTTATCGAACAGGCGATTGAACAGCCGCTCGATCCGCAGCGTCTGGCGCAAGGCATCCGTAATGAGGAAGAGGCGCTGGAAATTTACTTCCTGAGCTGTGCCGCCATTGATATCGACCATTTTATGGAGCGCAGTTATCTGAATGCGTTGGGCGATGCGCTGAAAATTCCTCAGGATGTGCGGGATGGCATCGAGCAGGATCTGCAACAGCAAAAACAGGCTCTGCCAGGCTAACGTAATCCCCTGCATAGCATGTTTCGCTTGCATCGTGCGTGACTTTTGCCACCCTTATAGGGTGTTTAAAGACAAAAGAACAAAGACATGCTACCAAAAGCCACCCGTATTCCGCACACCATGACGTTGCATGGCGACACCCGTGTCGATAACTATTATTGGCTGCGAGACGACTCCCGCTCGCAGCCTGATGTCCTTGACTATCTGCATCAGGAAAACGCCTATGGACATCAGGTCATGGCGTCACAGCAGGCGTTACAGGATCGCGTGCTGAAAGAGATTATCGATCGCATTCCGCCCAGAGATGTTTCCGCACCTTACGTCAAAAATGGTTATCGCTACCGGCAGATTTATGAGCCAGGGTGTGAATATGCTATTTACCAACGCCAGCCGGCGCGAAGTGAAGAGTCGGATGCGTGGGATTTATTGCTGGATGCGAATCAGCGAGCAGCCCACAGCGAGTTTTATACCCTCGGTGGAATGGCCATTACGCCGGACAACACCATCATGGCGCTGGCGGAAGATTATCTTTCCCGTCGTCAGTATGGGCTGCGTTTTCGTAATCTTGAAAGCGGTAACTGGTACCCGGAACTGCTGGATAACGTGGCGCCAGAGTTTGTCTGGGCGAATGATTCGCTGACGCTTTACTACGTGCGTAAACACGGCACCACGTTGCTGCCTTACCAGGTATGGCGCCATACCGTGGGTACGCCGGCCACGCAGGATCAACTGGTCTATGAAGAAAAGGACGACGCTTTTTACGTCAGTTTGCACAAAACCACCTCTCAGCATTATGTGGTGATCCATCTCGCCAGTGCGACCACCAGTGAAGTGCTGTTGCTGGATGCTGAACTGGCCGATGCGGAACCCTTCTCGTTTTTACCGCGGCGTAAAGATCATGAATACAGTCTCGATCATTACCAGCATAAGTTTTATCTGCGTTCCAATCGCCACGGAAAAAACTTTGGTCTGTATCGCAGCCGGGTACGTGATGAAAACGCCTGGGAAGAGCTGATTGCGCCGCGCGAGAGCATCATGCTGGAAGGGTTTACCCTTTTTACTGACTGGCTGGTGGTGGAAGAACGCCAGCGTGGTTTGACCAGCCTGCGGCAGATTAACCGTAAAACGCGTGAAGTTACGGGGATTGCGTTCGACGATCCGGCCTACGTCACCTGGCTTGCCTATAACCCTGAACCGGAAACGTCCCGCTTACGTTATGGTTATTCATCGATGACGACGCCGGACACCTTGTTTGAGCTGGACATGGATACCGGCGAGCGGCGCGTGCTCAAACAAACGGATGTGCCGGGATTTGACGCTGTGAATTATCAGAGCGAGCACCTGTGGATTGTCGCCCGGGATGGCGTAGAGGTTCCGGTTTCGCTGGTTTACCATCGAAAACATTTCCGCAAGGGGCAAAATCCACTGCTTGTCTACGGCTACGGTTCCTATGGCGCCAGCATGGATGCTGATTTCAGCAGCAGTCGGTTAAGTTTGCTGGATCGCGGGTTTGTTTACGCCATCGTGCATGTTCGCGGCGGCGGTGAGTTAGGTCATCAGTGGTATGAAGACGGTAAGTTTCTGAAAAAGAAAAATACGTTTAATGACTATCTTGATGCCTGCGACGCGTTGCTGAAACTGGGCTACGGCTCGCCTTCATTTTGCTATGGCATGGGCGGCAGCGCGGGCGGCATGTTGATGGGCGTCGCGATTAACGAACGTCCTGAACTTTTTCATGGCGTCATCGCGCAGGTGCCGTTTGTTGACGTCCTGACGACAATGCTTGATGAATCTATCCCTTTAACCACGGGAGAGTTCGAAGAGTGGGGAAATCCGCAGGATGCGGAATACTACGCGTATATGAAAAGCTACAGTCCGTACGACAACGTCACCGCGCAGGACTATCCGCATCTTCTGGTTACCACCGGGTTACATGATTCGCAGGTGCAATACTGGGAACCCGCCAAATGGGTCGCTAAACTGCGCGAACTGAAAACGGATGACCACCTGCTGTTGCTGTGTACGGATATGGATTCCGGGCATGGCGGGAAGTCCGGGCGTTTTAAAGCGTATGAGGGAGTGGCGCTGGAATTCGCTTTTCTGATTGGCCTCGCTCAGGGCACGTTGCCAGGGCAGGCAGGCGCTCAGGCGTCGCTCAGATAGTGTTTAAGCGTTAAACGAAGCTCCGGGCTCATGTTGTCAAGGTTATTAAATAACCAGCGCAGATAGCCCGGATCGCGCTCGGCGACTTCAGAAACGGCTTTGCCGCGATATTTGCCAAACGTAAATGTCGTTAACAGAGCCGGGCGTCCGGTAATGTCGACCATTTGTTCCGCCGTCCAGCCTGACGTGTTCATAATATCGATCAGCAATGCCGCCGTGATGTAGCAGTCATACAATGCGCGGTGATGATGAAGGCCGGGCGGTGTTTGCACGCTTAGCTTACGGGATTTGTAGAGCGCCATGTTGCTGTATTTGATCCCCGGCCATAACCGGCGGGACAGCTTCATGGTACAGATCCACTCTCCCGGCATCTCTGGCAGTACACGCCGGTCGAAACTGGCGTTATGCGCGACATACCATTCGCTTCCGTGATAGAGCGGAATGATATCTTCGATCCAGGGTTTATCGGCAACCATCGATTCACTGATACGGTGAATCGCCATCGCCTGCGGACTGATGGGGCGGTCGGGACGAACCAGATGGCTCATTGGATTGACAATTCTCCCCGCCACCACATCGACAGAGGCAATCTCAACAATCCCGCCCTGTAGTCCGCAGGTTTCCGTATCTATAACTCGCAACATGGGGTGCTCCCGACCGAAAACACCTAGCGTAATGGAATGATATCGCCTTGCCAACCCCGTGTCGTATGCTGACCTGTTAACAGCAGAGAACCGCTGTCCGCGCGGACAATGAGCTGGCCGCTTTCATCCCATAGCGCGCTGCTGCCTCCGGCGTTTGCCATCAACACGGCAATGGCGAAGCGATGCGAAAAACGTTGTAGCCGGGAGGTGGAGGTAAATAAATCATGTTCGCTGACGCACTGGCTGGTGGTGAATAACGAAAAGGCGGGATCGATATCAATGCCTTCCGGCTGCTCATCCATCACGCTTATCGTTTTCCGGTGGCGGGCCACGCAGGCGCCGTGGCTTTGATGAAAGATCAGCGGCGATGTCACCCAGGGGGCGAAAATGGCAATGCCTCTGACTAACTGGCCGTTATGCTCAACCGGCAGCCCGGCAATAATCGTCATGCGGTACGCGGATGCCGCATAAGCAAGCGGCTGTAATAAGGACTCATCGGGCGGGACAGGGAGCGCCTGCGCCGTATCGTTGCATCCGGTTAACGACAGGGAAGGGAATACCAGGAGTTCGCATTGCTGGCTGGCAGCAATCTCAACAAATTGCAGATGGTGCGCGACATGTTCTGCCAGCGTGGCGCGAGGTGGTTCATACTGCGCCGCCGCGATTTTCCAGTGTGACATAATGATTTCCTTTTCATAGTGTCTACAATCATCCTTAAATCTTAGTTTAAGAATGTACTTATACTGTAGCAACTCATGTGTAAGGAAGTGTAACGCTATATAAGTTTATTTAACTTTAGGTTCGTAAGGTAAGCGTGACAGGGAAACCGACGCCAGACGGTGGGCAATCAGACGTTCACGAAACCATTCGCGCAGGTGTTCTGGCTGTTCACGTTCAACGACTTCTGCCACGACGGGCATATTGTAACGCTCTTTAAACGCCACACCGGCTGCGGCCAGGTCAACGTTGATCTTATCCATGTCAGCTTGTTCAAGTTGAGCCAGGTTCGTTTGCATACGCTTCTCCTTATCATCAATGGCGCGCAAAAGTTACTAAGAGTGCGCCTCAATGGCAAGCCGGAAATGATGATTCTCGACTCGACCATTATAGAAGGTTATTCTCTGTAAATCAGACATAACAAAAAGGAATAATTGATATGGCTTCTACTGCACCTTCTTTGCGCTATGCTCTCCTTTTCCTCGCCTCAACGCTGGCGGCGCCTGCGGCCTGGGCACATGCGCATCTGACGCACCAATACCCGGCGGCTGACGCTGAGGTGACTGCCGCGCCGCAGGCATTGACGCTGAATTTCTCCGAAGGCATTGAGCCTGGCTTCAGCGGGGCGACGCTGACCGGGCCAAAGCAGGAAAGCATCAAAACGCGGCCTGCGAAGCGCAATGAGCAGGATGCGAAACAGCTCATTATTCCTCTGGATCAGACGCTTAATCCCGGAACCTATACGGTTAACTGGCATGTGGTGTCGGTTGACGGTCATAAGACAAAAGGGCAATACACCTTTAGCGTGAAGTAATCATGCTGACGTTTACCTGGGTAGCGCTTCGCTTTATCCATTTTAGCGCCATGATGCTGGTGTTTGGCTGCGCGTTATATGGCGCGTGGCTGGCGCCGGTTTCTGTTCGTCGCCTGATGACGCGCCGCTTTCTGCGCCTGCAACAGCACGCTGCCGTGTGGAGCTTTGTCAGCGCGACGCTGATGCTGGCGATCCAGGGTGGACTAATGGGGGCGGGCTGGCAGGACGTAATCTCGGTTTCGATATGGGGCGCGGTTTTACAGACTCAATTTGGCGGCGTATGGCTGTGGCAGATTATTCTCGCGCTTGTCACGTTGGTCATGACGCTGGTTGTGCCGAGAAATTTACCGCGTCTGCTGCTCATCCTGATGATTGCCCAGTTTATGTTGCTGGCAGGCGTTGGCCACGCCACGCTGAATGATGGCGTGGTGGGCGCGGTACAGCAGATTAACCATGCGACTCATCTGGTGTGCGCTGCGGCCTGGTTTGGCGGCCTGCTGCCGGTTATCTACTGTATGCGTATGGCGCAAGGCCGCTGGCGACAACAGGCCATCGAAACAATGATGCGTTTCTCCCGCTATGGTCATCTGTTTGTCGCGGGCGTATTGTGCACCGGCATCGCAAATGTGCTTTTTATTACGGGGTTTTCCGCCCCCTGGCATATCGCGTACGGGCAGTTTCTTTTGTTAAAATGTGTCCTTGTCCTGCTAATGGTGGCAATTGCGCTAACGAACCGGTATGTTCTCGTACCACGTATGCGGCAGGAAAATCGCCGCGCGAATCTCTGGTTTATCTGGATGACTCAGATTGAATGGGGAATTGGAGCCGTTGTGCTGGCGATTGTCAGCCTGTTCGCAACCCTGGAACCCTTCTGATGGACTGGCAAAACTCATGAAAAAAATGATTCTCTCTCTGCTCTTGTTGGCAAGTTCAGGCGCTGCGCTGGCGGCGCCTCAGGTTATCACCGTGAGCCGCTTTGAAGTGGGTAAAGACAAGTGGGCGTTTAACCGCGAAGAGGTGATGCTAACCTGCCGACCGGGCCATGCCCTGTATGTCATCAACCCGAGCACGCTGGTGCAATACCCGCTGAACGATGTTGCAGAGCAGCAAGTTGCAAGCGGCAAAACCAACGCGCAGGCTATCACCGTCATTCAGATTGACGATCCGGCAAAACCGGGTGAAAAAATGAGCCTGGCACCGTTTATTGAACGCGCGGAAAAGCTCTGCTAATTACCAGAAGTATCTTTCTGATTTCCAATAAAAAACCGCAAGCCTCATGCAGAGGAACTTGCGGTTTTTTCGTTGTTGCGGCTGACAACGGTCGTTTTTTACCGGCCACTTTCGTCGTGGACTGGAAAACCTGGCGTCGTCATCTATTCTTAAAGGGCAAGGCGACTTAGCCTGCATTAATGCCAACTTTTAGCGCACGGCTCTCTCCCAAGAGCCATTTCCCTGGACCGAATACAGGAATCGTATTCGGTCTCTTTTTATCTGTTTGTTTTGAAGTGTGTTTTCAGATACTAACCCGAAACCACACGAAAGTTACTCGAATTTTCCATATCCTGTCCAAACCATAACATACTCTGTACCGAGTGCGTCCAGGGTTTTTTGATTGGTATGTTAATTTTTGTGCGTCAGAGTGCCGTGTGAAGCCAGGTTTACATGGATGAACGTTTATGAATCATGCTCGATGAGTTACTCATGCTGTGCACAGAAGGCGCGCAGGATGAGAATGACGGGGGTAAAAATCAGAGCGACATAAAACAGTATGATCAACACCGCGTCTAATGCGTGATAATTCAAAATGAAATAGATAACATTCCCAATAGATATCAGGATAAAGGTGTATTTACTAATAAATAAGCATCTTTTCATTTTGGTCGTAGCTATAAAGAGTTAATTTTTGTTTCTATTTACGTCTTTGGGCGTACTGGAATTCAGGGCTTTTTCACGACATGCTTCTTTTACCCATGCAGAAAAATTGCTGGTTTTTTCCTTCGCCATCACTTGCTCTATTTGTTTCAGCAAACTGTATGAAAAACGGATGTTTTTTATCACTGTTTTGCCTGTAAAGTTCTTTATCGACATAAGGTGCTTCTCGCAACTAATTCACATCACTGTTACTTTCGCGTAACTACGCATGAAGGGAATTGATTTACATCAATGAAATCAACGGTGATGACGGCGAGGTTTCCTGGTTGTGAATTGCGTCGCAACAAAGAATGCCTCAGCGATACCACATTGAAGAGTGGGGTTGTTCAGTGACTATTCTCTATTTTTTAATGCCTGGAATCTTTTCAAGATGTGCGATAATGATAATCAGATTGATTTTATTGGGTAATTCATATTGTGAGGGTAGATATTTATTAATTAATATCCGTGTGTTTTTGGGCTGTTTATACTCACAAAAAGATAAGCAAGCGCCGCATACGGAGTGTATGGACGCTTGCTGTATTATTAGAACTGATAGTTTAAAGACATCCAGTAGTTGCGACCTGGAATAACGTATCCGGTCGTTGACTGCGCTGTCTGGAAATAATCACCGGCATAGGTGCTGGAACGGCCAGATTGATATAATTTGACGTCGCTAAAGTCTTTATCCAGTACGTTATTGACGGCGGTATTCAGGGTTAAATCTTTAGTCAGTTTATAAGATAACCCCATATCCAGCACTGTCCATGCTTTTAGATTTGCGCCTTTGTCATCATACACTTTCTGCTGTACCGCACTGAGATTGTCATAGGTTTGAGTAAAGCGGGGCGCTTTACCGCGATAGCGGGCGCTAAGCCAGGCATTTAAATCATCTGTCGCCTGCCAGTTAACGCGGGCATTTGCCATATGTTTTGGTGTATAGCTGAGTGGTGCGCCTTTATTATCTCCATCTTTCTGTTTGCTCTGAGTATAGGTATAGTTGAGCGACAGACTCAAATTATCCAACCAGAGCGGGAACGATGTTGCAAATTCGACACCATCGGTACGCGCTTTTCCGCTATTGGTATAGCTACTGGTATTGTCATCAATCGAATAAGAAACAATTTTATTGCGATATTCAGTGTAGAATCCGGTTATATTGGCATTGAACCCATTGCTATTATCGTAATAAAGTCCGGTTTCATAACTGGTGCTTTCTTCAGGTTTTAAATCTGGATTACCGACGGTATTGATTGTTCCCTGACCAGAAACACCGCTGATGCCGTTATGTAACTGGCTAAGAGAAGGCGCTTTATAACCGGTTGTGATTCCCCCTTTGAGCGTCCATTCATCTGTCATATCCCAGACCAGATAGCCACGAGGACTGAAATGACCGCCGAATACGTCGTTATGTTCATAGCGACTCCCTACGGTAAGCGCCAGAGAATCCAGAATATGCCACTCATCTTCAAGGTAAGTCGCCCAGCTTTTTTGATGGAACTTTTCACCTGAACTGGCCAGAACGACGCCATCTTTCATTCGTGCGTCCCAGTATTCGCCACCCACCGTCAGTAAATGTGATTCTCCCAGCGGCGTGAGAAGCACCGAGTTGAGAATAACATTGGTATTTTTCAGTTCACGATCGTCACCCGCTCTCCAGGCTTGATCGGGTGTCAGAGCGGAGGAAACCAGCTGCCGTCCTTTGTTTTCTGTCTCATTCCAGTTAAGAGACGATTTCCATGTACCAAACGTTAAGGCGGTGTCATGTCCTAACGTCACTTTATTGCGCTCATAGCGGAGCGTTTTATCATATCCGCCCGTGAGGCTACCAAGCTGACCGTCGCTGTTATCATAACGCTGTCGGGATGTGTCGAGATCCATCCATAGCGTATTGTTTGCGCTGGCTTTCCAGTCAAATCTCGCGCCGATGTTGTAGTTTTGCGACTCAGTGGGATAAGGAACGCGTGTTTCTGCGGTGTCGCTCAGTGATGTAATGCTGGAGCCTTGTCGCTGGGTTGTGCTTCCACGGACCTGCATATCCAGCGAGCCAGGCACCAGGGGACCGCTTGACCAGAAATTTGCGGTTGTGCTGTTTCCCCATTTATTACTTTCCTGTAGGTTCACTCCCGTATTAATGGCCGTGCTCCACTTATCGGTGCTTTTTTTGGTAATAATATTCACCACGCCGCCAATGGCGTCTGACCCATAAAGTGTAGACATGGGCCCGCGTATAACCTCTATACGTTCAATGGCTGAAAGTGGGGGCATAAAACTGGTATTCATTGCAGAAAAGCCATTCGGTGTTACATCCGATGTTCCATTCTGACGAATACCGTCAATAAGAATAAGGGTATAACTGGCAGGCATCCCACGAATACTTATTTCAAGCCCCCCTGTTTTTCCGGTACTGCTTTCAACGTCCACTCCCTCAACGGCCCTGAGAGCATCGCCAAGATCATTATATTTATTGGTCTGTAATTCTTGTTGTGAAATAACAGAAACACTGGCTGCCGCATTGGTGATCTTTTTCTCGTATCCCGATGCGGTGACGACCATGACATCTTCTGCAAAAACATTAAAACTTGTGGCGCCCAGACAAGATAAGACAAGTGAAGCGAGAGGTTTAATACGCATTATCGAACTTCCTTTGTTAAAAAAAGCAAAGTCAATAAGATAATGCATGAAAATGATAATAAAAATAATTATCATTACACTTTTACATAAATTGGCATTTATATGATTTTATTGAAATCAACAAGAATTATTGCAGGTTAAATTATTGCTATAAAAATGATTAATGGTCTCAGGAGAGGCGGCCTGCGACTGAAGATTTCCTGCTATGGTTAAGTATGTCAGGTTCATTTTTACTGATGGTGAACCAATGAAACAGCCGGAAAACGTCTATCAGAAAATTGAGGGGAGTCAGTGGCGGCATGTCTGGATTGTCGGCGACCTCCACGGCTGTTTTTCGCAGTTGATGGAGAAACTACGACAGTGTCGGTTTGATCCGTGGCAGGATCTGCTGGTGTCGGTGGGGGATGTGATCGACCGTGGGCCTGACAGCTTGCGGTGTCTGGAACTTCTGCACAAACGGTGGGTGGTTGCCGTCAGAGGGAATCACGAGCAGATGGCGTTAGACGCGCTGGCCGCCTCGCAGTTATCGTTATGGTTTATGAACGGCGGCGACTGGTATGCCGCATTGTCGGCAAACCAGCAGCGCCTGGCGAGGAAAGCGCTCGACGACTGTCAGCGTTTACCCTGGATTCTGGAATTGCACTGCCAGAACGGCATGCATGTTGTGGCGCATGCTGATTATCCGCATCAGGTCTATGCCTGGCAAAAAGAGGTGGATTTACACCAGGTGCTATGGCGTCGTTCCCGGTTGAGCGAGCGGCATGCGGGTCAGGGAAACGGCATTGCCGGGGCCGATCACTTCTGGTTTGGTCATACGCCGCTGCGTCATCGCGTTGATATCGATAATTTGCACTATATTGATACCGGCGCGGTATTTGGCGGGGAACTAACGTTGGTTCAACTTCAGTAATTAAAAATCACTGTACTGGCGAGCGGGTAGCCAGAAGCCGTCAATAAAGTCTTCGACCGGAAAACAACCGCCGTGACGAATCCGCTGGTCGTCCATCGAATACAGGCACTGCTGCTCAGTATTGTAGATATCCACCACAATGTCCTCACAGCCGCCGTCCAGGTAGCAAACAAAAAGTACCAGTGCGAACATTCCATCCTCAAATTGTCCTGCCGTATCGATAGTGTAGGAGAGGTTGTCGCAAGGGGGAAAGGGTGAAATAAATAACCCGTCTGGCGACGGGTTCTTTTTGAGTCAGGCAAGACGCATGACCCAGGCATCGGACTTACGATCGTAACGGGTGCGGAATAGAACAGAGTGCTCTCCGTTTAAAATGGCGGGAATGCTGGTTTCATCATCCCAGGCATCCAGTTGCATACATAAATCTGGGTCGGATTTACAGGGAATGCTTAACGTTCGGTCCCCCGGCGATTCGCCATGTAACTCGGCATCGTCGATTTCAAAAGCGCCAATGCGCACACTGGTTTTCATCATCGTGCTCTCCGTTAGTTCGCTGATTGTGGTACGACCAGTTTGATCGCCCAAATTTCAGCGTAGCCAACTTCAGCAAAAGCGCCAGTAAAAAAGTGCGCTATTTTTGACCGCTTTCAGTCGTTGCCGGTAAAGAGTTTGCCATCGCGAACCAGTTCGCGTGGGTAACTGTTCTTCAACCGGGAACCAATCCGTTTCGCCAGACCAATGGGCTGATGCTGGAACGTGACCAGCACATCATCGGCAGACGGCGCGGTTTGCGGGTAGACATCCCGCCCCCGATACCACTCTTCCGCCTCCTGATGAGACAGCTCGAATGCGTTGGCATGATGTGGATCGGCGAGGGCGATCACCGCTTCATGCTGCCAGCGATAACCTTTATTATGGCTTTCCGCCAGTTTTATGCCCAGGCGGGAAAAGCGGACTTTTCCGATCAGCGCTTCAATCTCTGCCGGGAATAACCACACCTCTTTATCTCGCTGCCAGAGGTGCAGGTTTTCTCCCCACTGAAGTCCACTGGCGTTAGCCGCCTGAGTGATTTGCGTCGCCTCACGCCCCTTCATCGGCGCGAACGGAAACTTGCCGACCTTATAGCCAGGCGCGGGAAGCGGGGGAATGGCTGCGGTTTTACGCAAACGGGCGACAAAGAAACCTTCGCAGTCGTAAATCTGCGGGAAAACGTGTAAAAAACCCTCTGCCGTCAGCGCGCGCTCCGCCTCCGGGAACAGATCGCCTAAAGGCAGAAATTCAACCGCTTCCGGGTAGGTCTCTTTCAGCCACAAACAGACGGACTCATTCTCCTCGCGATTTAGCGTGCAGGTGGAGTAGACCAGCGTACCGCCAGGGCGCAGAGCGTGAAATGCGCTGTCGATAAGTTCCCGCTGTGTGGCGGCAATATCCAGGTTGCTTTCGACAGACCAGTTTTTAAGCGCATCGGGATCTTTGCGCACCACGCCTTCACCTGAACAGGGCGCGTCCAGCAAGATAGCGTCGAATGTCTCCGGGAGCGCGGCGCCGAAGACGCGGCCATCAAAATGGGTTAGGGCAACATTACTGATCCCACAGCGGCTGATGTTGGCGTGCAGCACTTTGACCCGGCTGGCGGAGAATTCATTCGCCAGAATGGCGCCCTGATTATTCATCCGCGCGGCAATCTGGGTGGTTTTCGAACCCGGCGCGGCAGCAACATCCATAATGCGTTCCGGCGTATTCCCTTCAGCAAACAGCGCGGCGACCGGCAACATTGAGCTGGCTTCCTGAATATAAAACAGGCCGCTCAGATGTTCGGCGGTGCTGCCCAGCGGCAACGATTCTTCATCATCGCGTTCGATCCAGAAACCTTCCTCGCACCAGGGAACAGGCGTCAGCGACCAGCCATAGGGCGCCGTCAGGGCAAGAAAGTCGGTCACAGAAATTTTTAGCGTATTCACGCGAATGCTGCGACGTAACGGGCGCTGGCAGGCGGCGAGGAAATCGTCAAAAGAGAGTGTCGAAGGCATTGCTTCGCGCATTTGCGTCAGAAAGGCATCAGGGAAATAAACAGCGTGTTGAGCCACTTGGGTACCACCGGCAATAAAACAGGCGCGCAGTGTAGCATAAATGCTCCGGCGCGAGCACGCCGGAGCGGGGGAGTTAACGTGGCAAGGCGGTGCCCCATTCGCGCCACTCTTTCGGTTCGCTTTCCAGCAGCAGGAAGTGTTTACCCGCCTGCGCCTTCGGCGCCAGCGGCGTCCCTGGCGGGGTTGCAAACGCGATGCCGCCGCGAATGAATTGATTGAAGGTGCCGGTTTTCACCACGCCGCCGGTCAGGCCAAAGTCCAGACTGTAGCCGGAGGCCAGCCAGAAGACGGAGTTATTACGCACCAGATGCTGATAACGCTGGCTGATGCGCATAGCAATCATCACGCGGTCAGACAGCGAACCTAACGTCATTCCCGTTACCGTGCCCACTTCGATACCTCTGAACAGCACTGGCGTGCCGATGTTCAGCGAACCTGCCTCAGGAGCCTCCACGACGATGCTCAGACCATCAAGATAGCGCGAGTCGGAAATGGTTGCTTCCTGCAATTCGAAATCACGACGCGGATTGCCGCGTCCGGGTTCCACGTTAATGTAGGGCTGCAAAATCGTATCGAGATGCTCCACGCCCGCGGCGGAGATTTGCGGCGTGATCACCGAGAAACGCGTACCGCTTCGGGCAAAGGTCTGGACATACTCCGGGTAGAGCACCGCTTTCGCCTGGACCTCATTGCGCGCGGTAATCAGCTCCAGCGTCTGGATCTGGCCGATGTCGATGCCGAGATAACGAATCGGCATACCCGCCGCGAGTTTACCGGCGTCAAAGGCGTGCAGGGTGATTTGCCCACCCACCGCGCGGGCGGCGGTTTCCGAGGCGTAGAGTATTCGTTTGTCGCCTTTACGCTGGCTGGCGCTTGCGCCGCTCAGATTATCGAAACTGATAGCGCCTTTCAGCGCACGCGACAGGGGAGAGGCCTGCACGGTCAGGCCGCTGCCGTTAAGCTGTACCTTCGCCCCGCCTTCCGCCCAGAATACGCTGTTGCTGGTTAACAGGTTGCGGTATTCCGGTTTGATATGCAGATCGATATCAAAGGCGTTAGCGCGTGGGCGCACGGTGATTACTTCACCTACCTCAAACTTACGGTACAGCACCACTGACCCCGTTTGTACATCCGGGAGCGTTTCAGCAGTGAGGCTCACCGTGGTCGTGGGGAGGTCGCTGAGGCTGTTTTCCACGGCCTTTTCCAGATTGGCGTACAGCGGGTAGCTGGATTTCATTTCGCCTTTTGTGCCGGGCAAAATACGAATGCCGCCGCTCACCCACTCGCTGGCGCTGGCGCCGAGAAACTCCACGCCGTCGAGACCGACTTTGATATCCACGCGACTGTTGACCACAAATTTGCTGTCACCCTGAATCAGGGCGCGATGTTGCGGATCGATAGCCACCGTGAACGCAACGCCTTTACTGGATAACTTACGTTCAATGACCTGGCCCACCTGCACGCCATGCAGAACCAGCGGTTGACCGGCGTCAATACCGTAGCTTTCCGGGGCGGTCAGGGTTAACGTCAGCGCATTTGGTTCATGGAGCAGGGCTTCTTCGCCAGGCACCACGACGAATTCACTGCGCGGTTCGCCTTCGCCTGGCACCAGTTCAAACGTTTTGCCGGTCAAAAGCGAACTGATACTGGCATCGCTCAGCGACAGCTTTGGACTGCGCAGCTCAATACGCGTCTTATCACGCAGGAGTGTTACCACGCTGGGGTCAACCGTCATTTCGCCCGTGACTTTCCCGCCGGGGTTGAGCGTTAATTTGGTGAGCTCGCCCACTTCAAGCCCCTGATACATCAGCGGCGTGGAGTCGGCTTTCAGGCCGTCGCCGCCGGGAAGTTCAAGTTTGACGATGACGCCGCGCTGGCTATGGGCTAAATCTTCGTAGAGGCCAAATGCGTCATCTGCGGTTGCAGGCTGCGAATCGTCGGGCGAGTCAAACGCGATTGCGCCATTTACCAGCGCCGCCAGGCTCTCCAGCTTCACCTTCGCGCCGCTAAGGCTGACATCCGCATTGACGCCGGAGACATTCCAGAAACGGCTGCCTTTTTTCACCAGGTTTGTGAACCGACGCTCAATCAGTACGTCAATGGTGACGCCCTGTTTGTTGGGATTGATGGCATAGTCATATACCCGACCCACCGGAATTTTGCGGAAATAGACCAGCGACCCGCTGTTAAGAGAGCCAAGGTCAGGCGCGTGAAGATGGATCATCAGGTCGCCGTTGTCCAGACGGTATTTCGGCTGGGTATCAAGCGCGACAAAGTGATCTTTCTCGGCTCCTTTGCCGGGCATCATGCCGATATAGTTCCCGCCGACCAGCGCGTCCAGACCCGAAACGCCCGCCAGCGACGCTTTTGGCGTCACCAGCCAGAACTGGGTCTCCTCGCGCAAGGCATCTTTCATGTTTGACTTAATGCTGACGCGCACTTCTATCTTGCGCAGGTCTTTACTCAGGCTGATGTCCTGCACCGTACCCACTTCAACGCCCTGATAGCGCACAGGCGTCCGCCCCGGAACAATGCCATCCGCCGACATAAAGTCGATCGTCACGGTGTTGCCGCGATCTTCATAACTTCCCCAAATCAGCCAGCCTGCGATCATCAATGCGATAAACGGCAGCAGCCAGAAAGGGGAAATACGACGTTTTGTTTTTATCTGCGCTTCAGTCGGCGAAGCAGGCGTTTCCTGACTCATGTGCATCCCAAAGTAAGCGGCTATCCAGCCATTCCACTGCAAGAATAGTCAATATTACCGCTGCGCCGAAATAAAACGCAGCCGGTCCCATAGTAAAAGCGAGTATCTGATCGCGATTAATCAGCGACATCGTTAACGAAATAACAAAGAGATCCAGCATGGACCAACGGCCGATCCAGGTCACCATCCGCAGCAGCAGGATGCGCGTACGCAGCCCTTGCTCACATTTGAAATGGATGCTGAGCAGCAGTGTAAACATCACAATAACTTTGGTAAATGGCACCAGAATACTGGCGATAAAGACCACGGCCGCCACGGCGATATTGCTGTTCGCCAGCGACATAATGCCCGATAAAATCGTGTCCTCCTGACGCCCGCCATTCACGTAAATAATGGATATCGGCATCAGGTTTGCGGGCAGCAGCAGGACGACAGAGGCCAGCAGCGCCGCCCAGCATTTCTGTATGCTCTGATTTCTGCGCAGGCGTAGCGGGATATGGCAACGGGGGCAACGTCCCCGTGAGTCAGGATAACCGGTGAAGTGGCATCCGAGACAGACGCGAAGTTTTTCGTCCGGGCGTCGGGCGGGGCGTTGTGGGTAAAAGCGCTCCCAGAGTTGCTCCACATTGAGATGCGACAGCGTCAGAATACTGAGGATCACCAGCGCCACAAAGGCGTAAAGCCCCAGGCCGGGTTGCAGGAAGGCGTAATCCTGCACTTTGATCGAGGCGACCCCGATACCGACCAGATAAATGTCGAGCATCACCCACTCTTTGAGCCTCTCCAGCATCAGCAATACCGGACGCAGATTCATGCCGAGAATATTACCGAACCATAGATAAGCGATGGCGGTGACCAGAATTAACGGCGCGCCCGCCACGCAGAAGAGCACCATGGCGGCCGTAAGCGGATCGCCTTGCCTGGTCATCTGCCAGATGCCCTGCATCACATTGGCGTCAATACGCACCCCTAACAGCCAGATACGCAATAGCGGCTCGCCCCAGGCAAAGGGCATCAGCAGCAGCATCGTAACGGCCAGCGCCGCCAGACGCGTCAGTGACCAGTCGCGTCCATCGCGAATTTTGGCCTGGCAACGTGGGCAATATGCGCTCTGGTGCGATTGCATTTTCGGCAGGCTAAACAGCATGTCGCATTGGGGGCAGCGCTGATAATGGGCGCGGGGCAACGCTTCACTGATAGACCAGACCGTTATTCTCTTTGTTGGCGTGAGTCGCGGGGTGTTCAGGGCCATGTATCGTGAATCAAAGTGTTAGATTAATGTAATCTTAACTCATGACGGGAATGATCTTGAGCATTAACGCATTTAATGCTTATTTTAATAGGCTGTAGTTTTAGAGTAAGACAACTAAGTGACTATATAATGAGCAAAACAGAGCTATACGCGGATCTTAACCGCGACTTTCAGGCAGTAATGGCAGGTGAAACCAGTTTTCTCGCTACCCTGGCAAATACCAGCGCGCTGCTGTTTGAGCGCCTTTCGGGCGTCAACTGGGCGGGGTTCTATCTGCTGGAAAACGACACGCTGGTGCTGGGGCCGTTCCAGGGGAAACTCGCCTGTGTGCGGATCCCGGTTGGACGCGGCGTCTGTGGTACGGCGGTCGCGCAGAACCAGGTGCAGCGCATTGAGGACGTTCATGCGTTTGACGGACACATCGCCTGCGATAGCGCCAGCAATGCTGAAATTGTGCTGCCTCTGACGGTAGACAATCAGATAATCGGCGTGCTGGACATTGATAGCACGGTATTTGGCCGCTTTACCGAAGAGGATGAGCAAGGCCTGCGTGAGCTTGTCGCGCGGCTTGAAACCGTGCTTGCAACGACGGATTACAAAAAATTCTTTGCGACCGTTGCAGGATAATCAACGGATAACGTAGCAATTACTGATGGCGTCATTATAATGACGCCTGTTCATGCCTGCGGCTTGTTGGCTACGTCCGTTGTAATCAGGAAATTTCATGGAAAATCAACCTAAGTTGAATAGCAGTAAAGAAGTTATCGCGTTTCTGGCCGAACGTTTTCCACAGTGTTTTAGTGCGGAAGGCGAAGCGCGCCCGCTGAAAATTGGCATTTTTCAGGATCTGGTAGAGCGTGTTGAGGGCGAAATGAACCTCAGCAAGACACAACTTCGTTCCGCTTTACGTCTTTATACTTCAAGCTGGCGTTACCTGTACGGCGTTAAGCCGGGCGCAACGCGTGTCGATCTCGACGGCAACCCTTGCGGTGAGCTGGATGAGCAGCACGTTGAACATGCGCGTAAGCAGCTTGAAGAAGCGAAAGCACGCGTCCAGGCGCAACGTGCGGAACAGCAGGCGAAAAAACGCGAAGCTGCCGCTGCGGCAGGCGAAAAAGAAGACGCTCCGCGCCGTGAGCGTAAACCGCGTCCTGCGCCACGTCGTAAAGAGACGACTCCGCGTACTCCTCGCGCTGAAAAACCGGCGGCTAAAGCACCACGCGCACCACGCGAAGAACAGCATACCCCGGTGTCTGATATTTCAGCGCTGACGGTAGGGCAGTCACTGAAGGTGAAAGCAGGCAACAATGCGATGGATGCCACCGTATTAGAAGTCACCAAAGATGGCGTCCGTGTGCAGCTGAATTCGGGTATGTCTTTGATTGTACGCGCAGAACACCTGGTGTTCTGAAACGGAGGCCAGGCCTGGCATGAACACTTTTTTTAGGCTTACCGCGTTAGCTGGCTTGCTTGCAATAGCAGGCCAGTCCTTCGCCGTCGATGACATTACGCGCGCCGATCAAATTCCCGTTCTGAAGGAAGAAACGCAGCATGCGACCGTGAGTGAGCGCGTGACTTCGCGCTTTACACGTTCCCACTATCGTCAGTTCAACCTGGATCAGGCGTTTTCGGCAAAGATTTTCGATCGCTATCTTAATCTGCTCGACTACAGCCACAATGTGCTGCTGGCGAGTGATGTGGAGCAGTTTGCGAAAAGCAAAACTGTCCTCGGCGATGAGCTGCGTACAGGTAAACTGGATGTCTTCTATGACCTCTATAACCTGGCGCAAAAACGCCGTTTCGAACGTTATCAGTACGCGTTAAGCGTGCTGGAACGCCCGATGGATTTCACCGGTAACGACACGTTTAACCTTGACCGCAGCAAAGCGCCCTGGCCGAAAAATGAGGCTGAGCTGAACGCGTTGTGGGATGGCAAGGTGAAATTCGACGAACTTAGCCTGAAGCTGACGGGCAAGAACGATAAAGAAATTCGCGAAACGCTGACGCGTCGTTACAAATCTGCGATTCGCCGTCTGGCGCAAACCAACAGTGAAGACGTGTTCTCACTGGCGATGACCGCATTTGCGCGCGAAATCGACCCGCATACCAACTACCTTTCTCCGCGAAATACCGAACAGTTCAATACTGAAATGAGCCTGTCTCTGGAAGGTATTGGCGCGGTTCTGCAAATGGACGATGACTACACGGTCATCAACTCGATGGTTGCCGGCGGCCCGGCGGCAAAAAGCAAGGCGATAAGCGTAGGCGATCGCATTGTAGGCGTAGGCCAGACGGGGAAAGGAATGGTTGATGTGATCGGCTGGCGTCTTGATGACGTGGTGGCGCTGATCAAAGGGCCGAAAGGCAGCAAAGTTCGTCTTGAAATTCTGCCTGCCGGTAAGGGCACGAAAACGCGAACCATTACGCTGACGCGCGAACGCATTCGTCTTGAAGACCGCGCCGTTAAAATGACGGTGAAAACGGTCGGTAAAGAGAAAGTCGGCGTGCTGGATATTCCGGGGTTCTATGTGGGGCTGACGGATGACGTCAAAGTCCAGCTACAGAAACTGGAAAAACAGAACGTGAGCAGCATTGTTATCGATCTGCGCACCAACGGCGGCGGCGCGCTGACCGAAGCGGTTTCGCTGTCCGGTCTGTTTATCCCGTCTGGCCCGGTTGTTCAGGTTCGTGACAACAACGGTAAAGTGCGTGAAGACGCCGATACCGATGGCGTGGTGTATTACAAAGGCCCGCTGGTGGTACTGGTCGATCGCTTCAGCGCATCCGCGTCGGAGATTTTTGCCGCAGCGATGCAGGATTACGGTCGCGCATTGATTGTCGGTGAACCGACTTTCGGTAAAGGCACCGTACAGCAGTACCGCTCTCTGAACCGTATTTATGATCAGATGCTGCGTCCTGAATGGCCTGCGCTGGGCTCCGTGCAGTACACCATTCAGAAATTCTACCGTGTTAACGGCGGCAGCACGCAGCGTAAAGGCGTCACGCCGGATATCGTCATGCCGACGGGGAATGAAGAGACGGAAACCGGCGAGAAGTTTGAAGACAACGCCTTGCCGTGGGACAGCATTGATGCGGCAACGTACGTGAAGTCAGATGATTTAACGCCGTTTGGCCCGGAACTGCTGAAAGAGCATAACGCGCGCATCGCGAACGATCCTGAGTTCCAGTACATCCTGAAGGACATTGCCCGTTTTAACGCGATGAAAGATAAGCGCAATATCGCCTCTCTCAATTTCGCCCAGCGCGAAAAAGAGAATAACGAAGACGATGCTCTGCGTCTGGCGCGTATCAACGATCGGTTTAAACGTGAAGGCAAGCCGCTTCTGAAGAAACTGGACGATCTGCCGAAGGATTATAAAGAGCCGGATCCGTATCTGGATGAAACGGTACGGATAGCGCTGGATCTGGCGCATCTTGAGAAAGAGAAGCCCGCGGAGCAACCCGCAACCAGCAAATAGCGTCAAGCAGGCACAAGAAATTGTGCCTGTTTTTTTAACAAGCGCATTAAGCCGTCAGTCTTATGCAACAAAATGTAAAGTTGTGTCTTTCTGGTGACTTACCGCCCGCAGATGCTTGAAAATAGCCACAAGACCCATACGATGTGGGTATCGCATAGTGCGTTTTGTTAAGTTGAGGTTAAAAGAAAATTATGATGCGAATCGCGCTCTTCCTGCTGACGAACCTGGCCGTGATGGTCGTTTTCGGGCTGGTGCTGAGCCTGACAGGGATACAGTCAAGCAGCGTACAAGGCTTGCTGATTATGGCGCTGCTGTTTGGTTTTGGTGGTTCCTTCATTTCGCTGCTGATGTCCAAATGGATGGCGTTAAAGTCCGTGGGTGGGGAAGTCATTGAGCAACCGCGTAATGAAAGAGAACGCTGGCTGATGAACACGGTGGCGACGCAGGCGCGTCAGGCCGGAATCGCTATGCCGCAGGTGGCTATCTATCATGCGCCGGATATCAACGCGTTTGCGACCGGCGCGCGCCGTGATGCATCGCTGGTTGCGGTGAGCACCGGCTTGTTGCAAAACATGAGCCCGGATGAAGCCGAAGCCGTTATCGCGCATGAGATCAGCCACATCGCTAATGGCGATATGGTCACCATGACGCTGATTCAGGGGGTTGTGAACACCTTTGTGATCTTCATCTCGCGTATTATCGCGCAGATCGCCGCGGGCTTCCTCGGTGGAAACCGTGATGAGGGTGAAAGCAGCAACGGCAACCCAATGATCTATTTCGCGGTGGCGATGGTTCTTGAACTGGTGTTCGGGATACTGGCAAGCATTATCACCATGTGGTTCTCACGTCACCGTGAATTCCATGCGGACGCCGGTTCTGCGAAGCTTGTCGGCCGTGAAAAGATGATTGCCGCGTTGCAGCGCCTGAAAACCAGCTATGAGCCGCAGGAAGCCAACAGCATGATGGCGTTCTGCATCAACGGCAAGTCGAAGTCACTGAGCGAGTTGTTCATGACTCACCCGCCGCTGGATAAGCGTATTGAAGCGCTGCGTAGCGGCGAGTACCTGAAGTAAGGCGGTATGCCTGGCATTCTAAAAAAGCGCATCATCTGATGCGCTTTTTTTTTTACGCCACGGAGCGGGGTTGAGTGATGCGCAAGCCGCTGATAATGGCGGCTACGGTCGCCAGGATGCCCGCCGTCATCAGGGAAATATGCGTACCGTTGTCCGCAAACTGATTCAACATGAGCGCAACCAGCGCTGCGCCGGTACTCTGGCCCAGAAGACGCGCCGTGCCCAGCATCCCGCTGGCCCCTCCGCTGCGATCGCGTGGCGCAGAGGTGATAATCGTGTGGTTATTGGGCGACTGGAATAAGCCAAAACCGGCTCCGCAAAGGATCATCGGCCAGATGATACTGATATCTGACGGCGAGGCTGGCAGCAGCATCAGCGCAAAAAGTCCTGTGGCCATAATTATCAGTCCTGACGCGCCCAGCAGCCCGGCATGAACCCGTTCAATTAAGTAGCCCGCCAGCGGCGCCATCACCATTGTCGCCAGCGGCCAGGGCGTCAGCAATAACCCGGTCTCGACTTCGCTACGCCCCAGTACCGTTTGCAGATAGAAGGGAAGGGAAACCATCGCCAGCATCTGCGCGCAGAAAGAGCAAATACTGGTGCAGATCGACAGAGAAAAGAGCGGAATGCGTAGTAAGTCAATCGGTAACAAAGGCACCGGGAGTGAGAGCTGGCGGCGAATGAAGAAGAAACCGACGACAAGCATAACCGCCAGTTCTGCGCCAATCAGCGTTAAAGGTTGCCCCTGTGCGAATCCGCTGAGAGCGGTGATCAGCAAGCCGAAGGTTAAGGCGTTCATCACTGCGCTGGGCAAGTCGAAGCGCGGTTTGGCGCTACGAGCACTGTTTGGGGGTAAGAAACGCATAGCCAACAGCAATGCGATAATGCCTAACGGAACGTTAATCAGGAACAGCCATTTCCATGACGCTATCGACAGGATTGCTGCCGCAATGGTCGGCCCCGCAGCCGAAGACACCGCGACGATGAAGGAGTTGATGCCCATTCCGCGCCCAAGGTGGCGTTGCGGATAGATAAGCCGGATCAGCGCCGTGTTCACGCTCATCAGCGCGGCGCCGCCAAACCCCTGCGCGACGCGCGCAAGCGTCAGCATTTCCAGGGAGTCCGACAGCGCGCAAAACAGCGACGAAAACAGGAAAATGACCAGGCCGTATTTATAGATGCGTCGATAGCCGAACATGTCCCCCAGAAACGAGAGCGATAAGAGAGAAACCACGATCGCGATTTGGTAGGCGTTAACAACCCAGATCGATCGGGCGGCGGACGCCTGGAGATCGGTTGCAATGGTAGGGAGCGCGACATTCGCGATTGCGCCATCCAGCACGGCCATCGAGATACCAATAATGATGGTTAAAATGGCGCCGTAACGCTGGGGTAATGGCAGGCCATCGGCCTGGATTTTGTCCATAGAGAGTCAATGTCTTTCGGGGGATTATGATCAGAGTAATGATTTTAGCATTGATATCGCGGGGTTATGTCGCAGATTTGTAACTAAGTAAGCAAAGATGGATTGCGACCGCCATGACGTGAAATTATAATAAAAACCGGTTCTGATTTTTATAAAACACTCGCAATGAGGTGATAAATGGCTATCGCAGATCTGGATAAACAACCTGATTCTGTTTCTTCTGTGCTGAAGGTTTTTGGCATTCTGCAAGCGCTGGGTGAAGAGCGCGAAATAGGGATCACCGAGCTGTCGCAACGTGTCATGATGTCTAAAAGCACCGTTTATCGCTTTTTACAAACGATGAAAACGCTGGGTTATGTCGCGCAGGAAGGTGAATCTGAAAAATATTCGCTGACCCTGAAATTGTTTGAGCTGGGCGCCCGTGCGCTGCAAAACGTTGATCTGATCCGTAGCGCTGATATTCAGATGCGTGAAATTTCCCGTCTGACCAAAGAGACAATTCACCTCGGTGCGCTGGATGAAGACAGCATTGTCTACATTCATAAAATCGACTCCATGTACAATTTGCGCATGTATTCCCGCATTGGCCGCCGTAACCCGCTGTACAGCACCGCAATTGGTAAAGTGCTGCTGGCATGGCGCGACCGTGATGAAGTCAAACAGATACTGGATGGCGTGGAGTACAAACGTAGCACCGCGCGCACGATTACCAGCACCGAGGCGTTACTGCCGATGTTGGATCAGGTGCGCGAGCAGGGGTACGGCGAAGATAACGAAGAGCAGGAAGAAGGTCTGCGCTGTATTGGCGTTCCGGTGTTCGACCGTTTTGGCGTGGTGATCGCCGGTCTGAGCATTTCGTTCCCGACGCTGCGTTTCTCCGAAGAACGTCTGCATGAGTATGTCGCTATGCTGCACACGGCAGCGCGTAAAATCTCTGAGCAGATGGGTTACAACGACTATCCATTCTGAGGTGAGCGTGCCCTGAGGCGTTCAGAAGCCAGCCGGTAGAAGATACCTGCTGGCTTTTTTATTGCCCTGAAAAGGGGCGGGAGAGAGGTTTCTCCTGCTAAAAAACGCATTAAAAAGGCATAACCACGTTATGCCTGATATTTATGCAGATGAATGGATGTGATGCCAGATTAGCCGTTATCGACCACCACGGCGCTTTTTCTGAATACAGGACAGTCTGACAGACCAATGATGCCACTGTCAGTATGGACATATTGCGCTGTACTGGTGCCGCGAGCGGTCAGATATTGACATTGCAGACCCAGACCGGCGGCGTTCTCCTTGCTGCCAATCAGAACCCCATAGCCACTGAGCAATAAACCAATCCATACCAGAGCAATCAAAACAATCGCGCGAATGATCAAACGCATTACTACCTCTTTTCTTTTTTTGGTTAGAATAAGGGTAGCCTGAACGCCCACTGAAACAAGTGTATCATTCCTAAAAGTATATAATGTCGCTCCAGTTAGTTCCGGTTTAGATAACGCGTGGTAATTTGATGGCATAAGATGTGGATGCGGAGAGCGGAGTGAAAAAGTTTCGGTGGGTAATCCTGATTATTGTTGCGTTGGTATGTCTGCTGCTGTGGGCGCAGGTGTTCAACATAATGTGCGATCAGGATGTACAATTTTTCAACGGAATTTGTGCCATCAATAAATTTATCCCCTGGTGATAGCATTTTTACAACAGTTGATTACCTTCCCGTGTAGCAGTGGTAAAATACGGCGTCTACATTGAGGTGGTAACATGAACGAAGTTCTGAATTCTGGCGTACTGACTTTTACGTCTTTGATTGTATCGGTGGTGGTTCTGATTGTCGGGCTGGTCCTGTGGTTTTTTGTGAACCGGGCAAGTTCAAGAACAAATGAGCAGATTGAGCTGCTTGAAGCGCTGCTGGATCAGCAAAAGCGGCAAAATGCCTTGCTACGCCGTCTGTGCGAAGCTAACGAGCCTGAAAAAGTCGCTGAGGCCGAGTCTGAAGCGAAACCTCAGGAAGAGGATGACGATATCATCCGTCTGGTCGCTGAACGGTAACGACAAGCAGAGACAGGATGCGCGTCTGCCAGCCATTCCTTCAGGCAGGCCCATCCTGTTTTCATTAATGTAACCCTGTGTATACCAGGTCTGTTATTTCATTGATCATTTAATGCTTTAACTTAATCTCTCCTTAAATATATTTATCCATACGCTAATAATGTGATTATGTCGCTTTTGTGATAGCGATCGTTTTTATTAATAGCGAAACGTTTCTCTCACTTTTTTTGTGCATTGTCATCATTCTTTCATTATTTTGGTGCACAACCAAAGCACGTATTGGCTATCAGTGAAACGGATGAAAAATGGTCGAATACTTCGCATTTTTAAACAATATTGGTTTTTTTGCGTTGTGACAATTTATGCATTACAAAGCATAAAAAGTGATATCTGTTTACCGTATCGATAAGATCAACGCATGACCTGGAACAACCGAAGTTATTGAGCTATGGTAGAAAAGCCGCTGTACGGGCGTAAGCCTGTCGAAAGGCGCCTGGAGAAGCGATAATATATCGTCGGGAACTGTGCCGCATAACTGTGCAGTTGATCTTTGATATCTCTCTGGATTTGTGCGACTGATCGAGACACGTTTAAAAATGGCTTGCCATAATTAACGTTGTATGTGATAACACGTTTTGGGTTAAACGAGGTACAGTTCTGTTTATGTGTGGCATTTTCAGTAAAGAAGTCCTGAGTAAACACGTTGACGTTGAATACCGCTTCTCTGCCGAACCTTATATTAGTGCCTCAAGCAGTAATGTCTCAGTTTTATCTATGTTATGCCTGCGGGCGAAGAAAACACTCTAAGGAATTTTGCAAATGGCAAAGATTAAAGGTCAAGTTAAGTGGTTCAACGAGTCTAAAGGTTTTGGCTTCATTACTCCGGCTGATGGCAGCAAAGATGTGTTCGTACACTTCTCCGCTATCCAGGGTAACGGCTTCAAAACTCTGGCTGAAGGCCAGAACGTTGAGTTCGAAATTCAGGACGGCCAGAAAGGTCCGGCTGCTGTTAACGTAACAGCTATCTGATCGACACCACTGATTTGAAGCGCCAAGGCGCATCAACCTCAGATATAAAGCCTCGCCAGTGCGGGGCTTTTTAATTCAGGTTCCTTCAAAATATTTCTGAATACACTTCTGTTAGCGCTTTGTTGCAAAGCCGCGATGTTCGTAGCATTGTTTTTCCCGCTTTCCCTCGTCAATTCCCGTTAAATCAATCACCTGAAAAACGACCTTGCTGGAGACCAGGTGAAAAAGAAAAGCGACGGCGCCGTGCGTAATTTTGCTCCCATCCGTTTTGTACTGCTGTGCGTGGCGATTTTGCTGAGTATGGGGTTATTGCTGGGACGCGTGGCGTGGTTACAGATCATCACGCCGACAAATCTGGTTAAACAAGAGGACAGGCGTTCGTTACGTGAGGTCACCACGGCGTCGCCACGCGGCATGATTACCGACAGAGAAGGGCGTCCGTTAGCCGTTAGTGTGCCGGTCAATGCGGTCTGGGCCGATCCGAAGACGATCGTCAGTAAAGGCGGCGTGGGGTATAACCAACGCTGGCAGGCGCTGGCGCAGACGCTGCATCTTTCACTGGCTACGCTGGCTGAGCGGGTAAACAGCAATCCTGCCGGGCGGTTTATCTATCTGGCGCGCCAGATTTCGCCGCAGCAGGCCGAATGGATCGATAAGCTCAATCTTCCTGGCATTAACCTGCGTGAAGAGTCCCGGCGTTTTTATCCGGCAGGGCATGTGGCAGCCAACCTGATTGGCTTTACCAACATTGACGGGCAGGGGATTGAGGGGATTGAGAAAAGTTTTAATGCCCAACTGACGGGGAAACCCGGTTCCCGCCTTGTTCGCAAAGATAAGTTTGGTCATGTTATCGAGAACATAACCGAAACAAATCCTGTGCCAGCGCATGAGCTTCAGCTCAGTATTGATGAACGTCTACAGACAGTGACGGAGGATGCGCTGGATAACGCCGTCACCTGGAACAAAGCGGAGTCCGGCGCGGCGGTACTGGTCAACATCGCGACGGGGGAAATTCTGTCGATGGCAAGCTTCCCGGACTTTAATCCGAATAACCGGGAAGGCGCCGTGCTGGATGATTTTCGCAACCGTGCCATCAGCGATACCTTTGAACCGGGTTCCACGGTCAAGCCGCTGGTGATCATGACGGCGCTTCAGCAGGGCATTGTCCAGCCCGACAGCGTGATTGATACGCATCCGTTTAATCTTGACGGCCACCGGATTCGTGACGTGGGGTATTACCCGGAGCTGAGTTTGACCGGAATCCTGCAAAAATCGAGTGATACCGGCGTGTCGCGTCTCTCGCTCGCTATGCCGGTTCAACGACTGCTGGATACGTATAAAGGCTTTGGCTTTGGGCAGTCTACGGGACTGGGGCTCACCGGGGAGAGCAGCGGCTTACTGCCGCAGCGTCGTTACTGGAGCGATCTGGATCGGGCGACGTTTGCCTTCGGGTACGGTCTGATGGTGACGCCGCTCCAGCTGGCGCACGTATATGCCACCATCGGCAGTTTTGGTATCTACCGACCGCTTTCCATTACGCGTATTGATCCGCCCGTTGTGGGGACGCGTGTGATGCCCGCCGAACTGGTGCATCAGGTTGAGCATATGATGGAGAGCGTCGCGCTCCCCGGCGGGGGAGGAACCAAAGCCGCAGTCAGAGATTATCGCGTGGCGGTAAAAACCGGTACGGCGAAGAAAATCGGCGATGACGGTAAGTATGTCGATAAATACGTGGCCTATACGGCGGGCGTGGCTCCGGCCAGCGATCCGCAGTTTGCGCTGGTGGTTGTGATTAACAATCCGCAAAACGGATCTTACTATGGCGGCGCGGTGTCGGCGCCGGTGTTCAGCCAGATTATGGGTGATGTTCTGCGCCTGGAAAACGTTAAACCGGACGGTATGCCCGCCGACTCCGATCACCTGTTAGTGATGCACGGCAACCGCCTGTCGTCCCCCTCGCTGTAAGTTATTTTCCCGGGGCGCAATTCGCGTTACACTTGCGCCCTAAAATTACCGGCCGGAGTTGTCATGTCGTTTTCTTGTCCCCTTTGTCATCAGCCACTTGCGCAGGTGAAAAACAGTTTTATCTGCCCACAACGGCATCAGTTTGATGTGGCGAAAGAGGGATACGTCAACCTGTTGCCCGTGCAGCATAAACGGTCACGGGACCCGGGCGACAGCGCCGAAATGATGCAGGCGCGTCGGGCATTCCTTGATGCCGGGCATTATCAGCCGTTGCGCGATGCCATCGTCAGGATACTTGCCGAACGGCTGGACGAGAATGCAACGTCGATACTGGATATCGGCTGCGGTGAAGGGTATTACACACATGCCTTCGCCGAAACGCTGGCGTCAGGCACCACATTTGGTCTGGATGTCGCGAAAGTCGCCATTAAAGCGGCGGCGAAACGTTATCCGCAGGTGACGTTTTGTGTGGCGTCAAGCCATCGTCTGCCTTTCGCCGACGCCTCTATGGATGCGATTGTCAGGATTTATGCCCCCTGTAAGGCTGAAGAGTTAGCGCGAGTGGTAAAACTGGGTGGTTGGGTAATTACCGTTACGCCGGGGCCGCGCCATCTGATGGCGCTAAAAGGGCTGATCTATGATGAAGTGCGCTTACATGCCCCGCATACTGAGCAGCTTGAAGGGTTTACGTTGCAGCAAAGCATGGCGTTAGGGTATGAGATGCGGTTGCGCGGTAATGAGGCCGTTGCGTTGCTCCAGATGACGCCTTTCGCCTGGCGTGCAAAACCTGACGTATGGGAGCGGTTGGCGGCTTGCCAGCAGTTTGATTGCCAGACGGATTTCAGCCTTCACATCTGGCAACGTGAGCGTTAACCGTAGAAGTGTGTCCAGAGGATCTGGGCGCCGATACCGATAAGTACAGCCCCGCCAAGAATTTCCGCCCGTTTTCCGAGCAGCGGGCCGATAAAGCGCCCCACCATGATGCCCAGCGTGGACATGATTAACGTGGCACAGCCGATAGCCAGCGCGGTCGCAATAATGTTCACCTGCAAGAACGCCAGACCGACGCCAACGGCCATTGCATCCAGGCTGGTGGCGATAGCGGTAGTGACCAGCAGCCAAAAACTGTGGCGGCGTAACGGCTCGTCATCTTCGTCATTACCGCCACGAACGCCTTCGATAATCATACGAATCCCCAGAAACACCAGCAGGATGAACGCAACCCAGTGATTCCATTCCAGCACGAATTTACTGGCCAGCATACCCAACCCCCAGCCGATCAGCGGGGTGAGCGTTTCAACCGCGCCGAAAATAAGGCCGGTGCGCAGGGCTTCGGAGAATTTAGGTTTGTGTAGCGTGGCGCCTTTACCAATCGATGCCGCGAAAGCATCCATTGACATGCCGAAAGCGAGAAGAACAGTTGCGGTGATATTCATAACAGCGTCCTGACCGGGGTTCCATAAAACACATCACTGCCCCCAGCGAACATGCATACCTGAACATGGCGTTCATAAGCTATGCATAGCAGTTGATGTGCATATGGTCTCGCCTGACTGAAAATAGAGTGATATCAGTCCGTACGCGCCACGTTTTTCAACGAGTATGTTGACACGTACATTTCCTGAGTCTGGAAATCGGCTACTCCCCAAATGACGGCGCAACATTAACATATTTTGAGAATATAAAACAACAATGGCGAAATATTATTTGACTTCTAATTGAAAACGATTTTCATTTAGATTTAATTATCAATAAAACGTTAAAATAAATAACAAATCAGGCGGGATGAATATAGCCTTAGCTATGTTTTTTTGTTCGCGAATATACTTAAAACATAGTTCAGGCTATATCTGTAACTCATTGAGATGAAACAAGAAGCTTATATATTCTTTCCAGATCGTCGATATTTCGTACGCGAATAAGCAGGCGCCGTTGTTCTAATTGCATCACCAGTACGCCATCTTCCGATAAATTCATCTCTTTAATACGGTTATATTCTATCCAGACATTGGCGAAGAAAAAACCTTTCTGTTTGAAGATGATCCTGGGGGCGCGAACCCAAAAAATATAAAACCCCATCAGCGCCAGTGCACATAATAACCATGTGGTAATTTGCGCGCCGTGACTGGTAACGTTGTTGTAGATAAGAATGGCGACCAGGCCGACGAAGATAACGCTATCAACACGACCACGACGCAGCAGAGGCACTGCAAGCAGAGTGGGGCCGTTACGGCGGGGCATGATGAACTGATCGTAGATGGCGTAAGCCAGTAACGCGACAATAAAAAGAACCAGCACCAGGTCCGTGACAGTCATTAATCCTCCAGATAAAAAACCGGGGCCAAAGGGCCCCGGTAGTGTACAACAGAATTACAGACCCAGCAGGCCGCAAGCGTAACCGGCGATACCGATGACGAAGAAGCCAACGATGATCCACAGCGGGTTCACTTTCTTACGCAACAGCCACATGCAGGCGAAGGTCAGCAGCAGCGGAACCAGACCCGGCATCAACTGATCGAGAATGGTCTGCACGGTGGTGACGTTTTCTTTACCCGTCTGGTCAGTGATGCGTGATACCACCAGCGGAATATTGACGTGCGTCCACTTGTTAACCAGCGCCCCCATGACAAACAGGCCGAGGATTGACGCCCCCTCAGTCAGTTTTTGCAGGAAGCCGCCGCCCATATCCTTAACGATATCGACGCCTTTACGGTAGCCGTAAGCCACGCCGTAGTAACGGGTCGCCAGACGCACCAGGTTAAACAGAATGAAGAACAGCAACGGTCCCAGCAGGCTGCCGCTCATCGCGATACCCGCGCCCAGCGCGGCAAATACCGGACGAACAGTACCCCAGAAGATCGGGTCGCCCACGCCTGCCAGCGGCCCCATCAGACCAACTTTGATACCGTTGATGGCACCATCGTCGATCTCCGCGCCGTTGGCGCGCTGTTCTTCCATCGCCAGCGTAACGCCCAGTACCGGAGCGGCAACGTAAGGATGGGTGTTGAAGAACTCCAGGTGACGTCTGATCGCCTGTTTACGCGCGTCGTTGTTTTCCGGGTACAGGCGTTTGATCGCCGGCACCATGGAGAAGCAGAAGCCCAGCGCCTGCATACGTTCGAAGTTCCATGACCCCTGGAACAGGTTAGAACGGATGAACACGCCACGAATATCACTCGGAGTGAGTTTTTTCTCAGTGGTAGTTTTAGTCATATCAACCATTTCGTTCACCTGTTAGTCCAGTTCGTTATCGAGATCGTTGTTACCAGCAGCCTGAGCTGGCGCACCGGCTACGCGGTTATATTTCGGGCTCAGCTGGATGTAGAGGATGGCCATCACCGCGCCAATTACGCCCAGAGCAACCAGGTTGAAGTTAGTGAATGCCGCAGTGACGAAGCCGAGGTAGAAGAACGGCATCAGATAGCCCGCGCGCATCATGTTGATGACCATTGCGTAACCGACAACCACGATCATGCCGCCGGCGATGTTCAGACCGCTGGTCACGACTTCCGGGATCGCATTCAGCATGCCCTGAACTTCACTGGTGCCGACAGAAATCGCCACGATAACCGCCGGAATCGCGATACGCATTGCCTGTAGGAACAGGGAGGATACGTGGATCCAGGACAGCGCCGTCAGGTTGCCGCTATCGGCCGCTTTATCCGCCGCGTGCTGGAATGCCACGGTGATGGTACGTACGATGATGGTCAGCACCTGACCTGCGGCCGCCAGTGGAATCGCCAGCGCGATACCTGCGCCAATGCCTTGATGACCGGCGATAACCAGCACGGTTGAAATAATGGAAGCCAGCGCGGCATCAGGCGCAACGGCAGCACCGATGTTCATCCAGCCAAGCGCGATCATTTCCAGGGTACCACCGATGATAATACCGGTTTTCATGTCCCCAAGAACGGCACCGATTAGCGTACAGGCCACCAATGGACGGTGGAACTGAAATTCATCAAGTACCGACTCCATACCCGCGATACATGCGACGATGAACACCAGCACAATCTGAAGAGTGGTAATCTCCATTGTACTTCTCCTATTGCTATACAGACTTAAGTGTGAATGCTAATTAAATGCCGGGTGGTTATTTCGCCACTTTGGCAATCAAATCCATCATTTTCAGTTTCTGATCGGTGGAAACTTTACGAACCTCAAGCTCGATACCGCGTTCGTTGAGCTTTTTAAAGGCGTCGATATCGGTCTCGTCGACGGAAACGGCGTTATTAACCTGCGTTTTACCCTGACGGAAAGCCATACCGCCAATGTTTACGGAAGTCACTTTCACGCCGCCTTCAACGATACGTTCCACATCGGTAGGGTTGGTGAACAGCAGCATCACACGTTCGCCTGCGTATTTCGGGTTGTTGTAGACACGAATCATCTTGGCAACGTCTACCACATGCGCCGTTACGCCCGGAGGTGCCACCTGTGTTAACAGCGTTTTACGTACGGTGTCCGCCGCTACTTCATCACTCACGACGATGATGCGGGTGACGTTGGTCTCTTTGGTCCAGCGGGTGGCGACCTGGCCGTGAATCAAACGGTCATCAATACGGGCGAGACCGATTACCATGTAATCGTTGGGTCCCATTGGTTTAGCGGGCGCCGCCGCTTTTGGCGCAGCAACCGGCGCCGGAGCGGCTTTTTCAACCGGTTTCGCTTTCAGCGCTTTCACGCCTTCACGACCGGTTTCTACCGCCAGAGCGACTAATTCGTCAAAGCTCGGATTGTCATCGCGGGCCATGAACGTTTCCACCAGCATCGGAATATTGACGCCAGCAATGACTTCATAGTGCTCTTTGTCGACGACAATACGGCTGGCAGCATTAAATGGACTGCCTCCCCATGTATCAACGAGAAACAGCACGCCTTTGCTGGTATCGAGTTTTGCCAACTGAGCGTTGTACTTTTCAATCAGCGTTTCGGCATTTTCGCCTGGAACGAAATCGATCCAGCCGACGTTTTCCTGCTCGCCTAACAGCATTTCTGCTGTTTTAAGTAACTGCTCTGCAGCCCAACCATGTGTGCCTATAACAATAGCAATGGTCACTTGCTACCTCCTTTATTATCGTTAACACATCAACGTGACAGATGTATTTTGAATCGCCGTCCGCACTCGAATCGATTCAGATAAGGGTTATAATGAAAAAACAGTTATTTCCGGGAATTATTTTAGATAGCGAAAAAAATATTTTATGTGATGAAGATCCGCAATTTAGCTTTCACATCAGAGAAATTTCGTAGTGTAAAATATCCCTGTAACATCTCATTGCAAAGGAAGGTAAATCTTTGCCAAAAAGACATTGTCTCTGTTATGTTTAGCTTCCGTTTAATTAGTAAGGAGTATAGGGCAGTAGCCCGCCGTATGGATCGTCACCGACGTCATTTCACTTTGAGGCCGTATCAGGCCTGTCTGTCTGGCTCTTTTGGCCGCAACCTTAATTCGCATATTGCTTTCTCGCCTGTTCGCTATTCCTTAAGCAGGAGCTTGTCATGGAATTCTTAATGGACCCCTCAATCTGGGCGGGTTTGCTCACGCTTGTTATCCTCGAAATTGTTCTGGGTATTGATAACCTGGTCTTTATCGCGATTCTGGCTGACAAGCTGCCGCCAAAGCAGCGTGATAAGGCGCGTCTTATCGGTTTGTCGCTGGCGCTGGTGATGCGCCTGGTCCTGCTGTCCATCATTTCGTGGATGGTGACCTTAACGAAACCACTCTTTACCGTCTGGGATCTCACCTTCTCAGGGCGCGATCTGATCATGCTCATCGGGGGTCTCTTCCTCCTGTTTAAGGCCACGACGGAGCTGCATGAGCGCCTGGAAAACCGCGAGCATGACTCGGGGCACGGCAAAGGCTATGCGAGTTTCTGGGTCGTGGTAACGCAGATCGTTATCCTTGATGCCGTCTTCTCCCTTGACGCGGTAATTACCGCCGTGGGTATGGTTAACCATCTGCCGGTGATGATGGCTGCCGTGGTGATTGCGATGGCGGTGATGCTGCTGGCGTCTAAGCCGCTTACCCGTTTCGTCAACCAGCATCCGACGGTTGTAGTGCTCTGTCTGAGCTTCCTGTTGATGATCGGTCTGAGCCTGGTGGCGGAAGGTTTTGGCTTCCATATTCCGAAAGGGTATCTGTACGCTGCTATCGGTTTCTCAATCGTCATCGAATTGTTCAACCAGATTGCGCGTCGTAACTTTATTCGCCATCAGTCAACGTTACCGCTACGTGCACGCACCGCAGACGCCATCCTGCGACTGATGGGCGGTAAACGTCAGGCGAGCGCGCAGCACGAGTCTGACAGCCCGGTGACGGTGCCTGTACCTGAAGGCGCGTTTGCTGAAGAAGAGCGTTATATGATCAACGGCGTGCTGACCCTGGCGTCCCGTTCGCTGCGCGGCATCATGACGCCTCGCGGTGAAATCAGCTGGGTGGATGCTGACCTGAGCGTGGATGAAATCCGCGAACAGTTACTCTCTTCTCCGCACAGCCTGTTCCCGGTGTGTCGCGGCGAACTGGATGAGATCATCGGTATTGTTCGCGCGAAAGAACTGCTGGTGGCGCTGGAAGAAGGCGTGGATGTGGCCGCGATTGCTTCGGAATCACCAGCGATTGTCGTCCCGGAAACGCTGGACCCGATTAATCTGCTGGGCGTCCTGCGTCGCGCTCGCGGCAGCTTCGTCATCGTCACCAATGAGTTTGGCGTCGTGCAGGGGCTGGTTACGCCGCTGGACGTGCTGGAAGCGATTGCCGGTGAGTTCCCGGATGCCGACGAAACGCCAGAGATCATTACCGAAGCGGGCGGCTGGCTGGTGAAGGGGGGAACGGATCTGCATGCCCTGCAACAGGCGCTGGATGTCGATAACCTGGTGAACGACGAGGAAGACATCGCTACCGTCGCTGGATTGGTTATCGCCGTAAACGGTCATATCCCGCAGGTGGGCGATGTTATCGACGTTGCGCCGCTTCATATCACGATTGTCGAAGCGAACGACTACCGTGTTGATTTGGTTCGTATTGTTAAAGAACAACCTGCTCACCACGAAGACGAATAAGCGCCGTTCCCCGGTAAAACCGGGATCTAACGAAACGGCATAACGGGCGTCATGTGTCCGTTATGCCGGGCGGGCGGCGGTGCGCTGCCCGCCAGCCACTGAGGAAAATCGTGAAGCGGCATAGGCCTTGCGAACAGAAATCCCTGCAACGCCTGAACGCCGTGTCCCCGCAAATATTGCGCCTGCTCTCGCGTTTCAACGCCTTCCGCCACCAGTTCAATATTCAGCCTTTGCCCCAGCGCGATGATGATATCGGTCACCGTGGAGTTCACCGCATCAGTACCGATCGCCGCGGTAAATGATTTGTCGATCTTCAGCACGTCCGGGCGCAATTTCTCCAGCCATGACAGCGAGCTGTTGCCGGTGCCAAAGTCATCAATGGCGAGCTTCACCCCTTTGCGGTGAAGTTCACGCATCAGCCGATAATCGACGTCCAGTAAGGCATCCCGTTCCGTCAGCTCAAGCACAAGTTGCTGAACAGGATGGGCGCTGAACCAGTAATGATTGAGATCTTTTAATAACATGCCATGACGAAAATGGCTGGCCGCAACGTTGATGCCGATATGGAACTGGCTGTTCATCGGGAAGAAATGCCGCTGCCGAATGGTTTCCGCAATGACATAGCGGGTAAGGGGGGCGATCAGGTTGTGTTCTTCAGCGATAGGGATAAAAACATCGGGAGAAATCCATCCCTGTCGCGGGTTATTCCAGCGCAGCAGGATCTCAACCCCCACGCATTGCTGCGTACGGGCATTTAACAGCGGCTGGCAAAACAGTTCAAATTCACGGGCGGCAAGGGCGAGATTGATCTCCCATGAAAAACTCATTCTGCTGGCCGTTGCCAGCCAGGCAAGGTATCCCACCAGTAAACTCAGCATCACCGCCAGCGGCAGCTGCGTCGGCAGGTGGCGTAGCGCCAGCTCGCCAGCGCCGGGCCCCGTCACGCTGATGGTGAAGGGGAAGTGCTGGGATGCGCGCTGATAACGTTTTTCACCGTTCAGGGCGGGTAGCGCCTCCACCACCCCCTGACCATAGAGTAAGTGGCGGTTGCCGACCGTCAGGCTTGCGCTGGCGATCTGCGGCTGTTGCGGTTCAAGCAGCATCATCGCCAGAAGATCAATATTGACGATCTCAAAGAGCCCGTTTTTGCCATCAGGCGATGACGGATACCACTGAATCAGAATCGGGCTGTCTTTGAGCAGGGACTGATCGGTAGACAGCAGCAACAGGTTATTTGGCGCGGGTAGATCGGGTTGTAGCTGGTGAATCGGCACGTCGCGTGAGCCAAAGATACTGGAGCAGTAGAGAATACCGTTCTGAACCAGACCAATGGAACGCACGGTTTGCAGTCTGGCGACCTGCTTACGCAGGGGAAAATGCGCGGCCGGGCAGGGTTGTCCTACCAGGGGCAGCAGGAGATCGCGCCCGGCCTGTAGAGGGCGGAGCACTTCATCCAGCGTCTCTACGGCGTGAGCGGCGAACGTTTCGGTGCGGTGCTGATTTATATTTCGCTCCGAAATAAATCGGATACTCAATGTGAGGATAAGCGTGATCAGCGCACAGACCGTGCAGACGATGAAACGATTGCGGCGATAATTTTTAATGATCCGTTGTGCTGTTTGCATGCGGGCCGCCTGATAAGCCGTTGGTCACAAAAGCCAATTGCAACACAGCAAGTGTAGTGGGGAAATTTACCGCAGACGAGATTGATGAGAAAAATTCGCCCATCAGTGGGAGATGGGCGAAGTGGCAGGCTATGTTTTGTTAATCACACTGGACTTTAATCGCCAGCCCGCCGCGTGATGTTTCGCGGTACTTCGCGTTCATGTCCTTGCCGGTTTCGTACATGGTCTCAATGACTTTATCCAGCGAGACGCGCGGTGCGCTGGTACGGCGCATTGCCATACGCGCCGCGTTGATCGCTTTTACCGAAGCAATCGCGTTACGCTCGATACACGGCACCTGAACCTGACCGGCAACCGGGTCACAGGTCAGCCCCAGGTTGTGCTCCATGCCGATTTCCGCGGCGACGCACACCTGCTCCGGGCTGGCCCCAAGCAGCTCCGCCAGTCCTGCCGCCGCCATTGAGCAGGCGACGCCGACTTCTCCCTGGCAGCCGACTTCGGCGCCGGAAATCGAGGCGTTCATCTTGTACAACGCGCCGATAGCGCCAGCGGCCAGGAAGTAACGGGTGTAGATATCCGGGCTGACGGGTTCAATGAAGTGGTCATAGTAAGCCAGCACCGCAGGCACGATTCCGCAAGCGCCGTTGGTCGGCGCCGTAACGACACGCCCGCCTGCGGCGTTTTCTTCGTTCACCGCCAGCGCAAACATATTGACCCAGTCAATGACGTTCATCGGATCGCTGGACAGTTTGTCGCTGGAAACCAGCATGCGACGCAGTGCGGAAGCACGACGCGGAACGCGCAGCGGCCCCGGCAGAACCCCTTCAGTATTCATCCCGCGATCGATACACGCCTGCATGGTCTGCCAGACGTTGGCGAAATACTCTTCGATTTCCTTTTTGCTGTGCAGCGCCAGTTCGTTCTGCATCACCATCCCGGAGAGCGACAGACCGGTGCTGTTGCAATATTCCAGCATTTCGGTCGCCGATTTAAACGGATAAGGGACGCTGACCTCATTGGCGGCGTCCTGACCAAAATGCTCTTCATCGACAATAAAGCCGCCACCGATGGAATAATACGTTTTGCTATAAATGACGGTTTCGCCATTGTACGCGTGGATCTGCATTCCATTTTCATGCAATGGCAGGTTGCCATTGTGAAAACGCATCCCGTTATCCTGGGGAAAATCCACTTCGTGCTGGCCCTGCGCCAGTAACAGGCGACCGCGCGCTTCAACGTCGCGAATAAAACCAGGGATGCTGTCAATATCCACGGTGGCAGGTTCGTTACCCGCCAGACCCATAATAATGGCGATATCGGTGTGGTGACCTTTACCCGTGAGCGACAGTGAACCATACACGTCGACGGCGACACGGGTAACGCTATCCAGTAATCCTTTTTCGACCAGGTCATCGACGAACTGTTTACCCGCCTTCATAGGCCCTACAGTATGGGAGGATGAGGGACCAATCCCCACCTTAAACATGTCGAATAGACTAATCACGATAATACTCCTGACAGGGTGACCGGGCTTCCCGGTTACGATGTAATAACTGCGCATAGTGTAAGAGGGAACGCGGCGATCGGCTTAACTATTCACATGAATTAAACTAATGGATAACCACGTATTTACTAATGTTGGGACGGGAATCTCAAGTTGTGTTCTGCGCGTGTAAAGATAAGTATAGTCAGGGTCTCACGCCAATTTGCAGCGCCAGCTCACGAATTATTCCGGCGGTCATTCCCCAGACGAAATAATGCTCATACCACGAAAGCCATACGCGATGTGAATCGCCGCGTCGATAAATATCCAGCGGATGATAACGCCCCAGACGCAGGGCTTCTGAAAGCGGCATCTCAAAGACAGAGGCCACCTCATCTTCGCTGGCGTGATAATGCAGATTCGGGGGAATAATGCCGACCACCGGCGTAACCTGAAAACCCGTGACGCTGTCTACGGGCGGCAGCACGCCAATCACTTCGACGGATTCCGGCGGGATTGCCACCTCTTCCTGCGCTTCACGCAGCGCAGCGGCAATCAGCGACGCATCGCTGCTGTCAACGGCGCCGCCGGGGAACGCGACCTGACCGGCGTGTTTGCGCAGGCGTGCTGAACGCTGAGTCAGCAATAGACCCGGCCGGGCGCGGCGAACCACCGGGATCAGCACGGCAGCCTGACGATGGTTTAACGTCTCACCATTCACCTGCGGGCGCAAAAGTTGAAAGCGTGATAAAAAATCATCAAGGGTCAGGCTGCTGTTTTCCACGACTCAGTTCTCCAGTTGCTGCAAAATTCGATTCACTTTATCAAACGTCTCCTGATATTCCGCGTCCTCCTGGCTGTCCGCTACGATGCCGCCGCCCGCAGAGCAATAGAGATGCCCGTCTACAGCGGTAAGCGTGCGGATCGTGATGCTGGTGTCCATGTTGCCGCAAAAACTCAGGTAGCCGATGCTGCCGCACCAGGCGTTGCGCCTGTGCGGCTCCAGCGCGTCAATGATCTCCATCGCCCGGACTTTTGGCGCGCCGGTAATCGAACCGCCAGGAAAAGCGGCGCGCAGCAGATCGGTGGCATGTAAATTATCGGGCAAACGGGCGGTAATGGTACTGACAAGATGATGTACCGCCGGGAAGGGTTCAACCACAAACAGCTCGGGAACCTTGACCGACCCCGGAACGGCAACGCGGCCGACGTCGTTACGCATCAAATCGACAATCATCAGGTTTTCTGCGCGGTCTTTTGCCGACATCGCGAGCGTTAGCGCCTGCTGGCGATCCGCCTGCGGGTCGTCCAGCCGGGGAAGGGTGCCTTTGATTGGGCGAGTCTGAATGTGCCCCTCTTCGGACTGAATAAAGCGCTCGGGAGAAAGGCTCAGAATCGCACCGTCCTCCAGGCGCAAAAACGCGCTGAACGGGGCGCGGTTAGCGTGATTAAGCCGCACGAAGGCCAGCCATTCGTCTCCCTGATAGTCAGCCTGAAAACGCTGGGCGAGGTTAACCTGATAACAGTCGCCGCTGTGCAGCCAGCTCTGCACCTGGCGGAATTTTTCACCGTACTGCGCGCGGGTCATGTTTGATTGCCATGCGGAGGTCAACGCGAAGGGCTTTCGCACCGGCACCTGCTGGCGCGCCAGCCACTCAAGGCGAGCGTGAACATCGGTATGGCTCAGCAGAGAGACGGTCTGTCTGCGATGATCGACGATTAAGGCCCAGTCGTAAATGCCGATCGCCATATCCGGCAGGGTGATATCGCGCTGTGCGAGCGTGGGCAGGGATTCAAAACGGCGGCCAAGGTCGTAACCTAACAGCCCCAGCGCGCCGCCCTGAAACGGCAGATTGGGGTCATATGGCGGCTGGATGCCCGCAGACGCCAGCGCCGCCTGCAACACGGTCATGGGATCGTCGGCGGTCGTGGTTGTGCCATGCTTATCGCGCACGCGGGTCTCTTCGCCGTGTGTTGACAGCGTTGCCACGGGGTCGGCCACCAGAATATCAAAACGATTATGCGGATGTTCAGCATGGCCGGAATGCAGCAGCATGGCCCAGGGCTGATGGCTCAGCGGGGCAAAATAGTACTCGGCGGCGTCCGGGCGCCACGGTAAAATAATAACAGCGGGTGATAATGTCTTCATCGGTCCTGGTCTACTGGCTATGTGCCGGGTAGCATGAAATAATTAGCGCAGATAATTTAGCAGGAGTTAACAATGTTTGCAGGTTTACCTTCACTCAGCCACGAGCAGCAACAAAAAGCGGTAGAGCGCATTCAGGAACTGATGTCGCAAGGAATGAGCAGCGGACAGGCAATCGCGCAGGTGGCGGATGAACTGCGCGCCACCCATACCGGCGAGCGGATCGTGGCGCGTTTTGAGGATGAGGACGAATAACGTCGCATTACACTGCGGCGATAATCTTGATCTCAACTCTGTATTTCGGGTTCATCAGCCCGGCCTGCACCGTGCAACGTACCGGCGCGTGACCGGCAACGACCCACGCGTCCCAGGCTTTGTTCATGGCGGCAAAATCGCTTTTATCGGCCAGGAAAATAGTGGCATCAAGAATACGTGACTTACGGGTGCCCTGTTTTTCCAGCGCCGCATCAATTTGCGCCAGCGTGTTGGCGGTCTGTTCAAACGCATCGGCGTCGAGGTTTTCCGGCACACCGGTGTAATAAAGCGTGTTGTTATGGATTACTACATCAGACCAACGATCTTCGGCATCAATACGTATGATAGTCATAAATCATTCCTCGTTAACTTTCCGTTCGACGCGGCAAGACTGCCATAATGTTGCGTTGCCGTCACCTCTTCAACTGGCGTAAGCGACGGCGTCCTGACATAATCCCTGTTCAAATCAACAGGGGGTAGTGTGACGGACGATTTTGCAGCAGACGGTCAGTTGGCTAAAGCGATACCGGGATTTAAACCGCGCGAACCACAGCGGCAGATGGCCGTTGCCGTCACGCATGCTATTGAAAAATCACAACCGCTTGTTGTCGAAGCCGGGACGGGGACAGGCAAAACCTATGCCTACCTCGCGCCGGCGTTACGCGCCGGAAAAAAAGTGATCATCTCGACGGGATCGAAAGCGTTGCAGGATCAGCTCTACAGTCGCGATCTTCCCACCGTCTCAAACGCCCTCAAATTCACCGGTAAACTGGCGCTGTTGAAAGGGCGCTCTAACTATCTTTGTCTGGAACGTCTCGAACAGCAAGCGCTGGCGGGCGGCGATTTGCCGGTACAAATTTTAAGCGATGTGATTTTGCTGCGTTCGTGGTCGAATCAGACCGAAGACGGCGACATCAGTACCTGCGTCAGCGTAGCGGAAGACTCGCAGGCGTGGCCGCTGGTCACCAGCACCAATGATAACTGTCTGGGCAGCGACTGCCCGCTGTATAAAGACTGTTTTGTGGTTAAAGCGCGTAAAAAGGCGATGGACGCCGATGTGGTTATCGTCAACCACCATCTTTTCCTCGCGGATATGGTGGTCAAAGAGAGTGGGTTTGGCGAACTGATCCCGGAGGCGGAGGTGATGATCTTCGATGAGGCCCACCAGCTTCCTGATATCGCCAGCCAGTATTTCGGCCAGTCGCTCTCCAGCCGGCAGCTTCTCGACCTGGCGAAAGATTTTACCATCGCCTACCGCACGGAATTGAAAGACACTCAGCAGTTGCAGAAATGCGCCGACCGACTGGCGCAGAGCGCGCAGGATTTTCGCCTGCAACTGGGCGAGCCGGGCTATCGCGGAAATTTACGTGAGCTGCTGGCCGACCCACGGGTACAGCGCGCGCTATTGCTGCTCGACGATACGCTTGAGCTTTGCTACGACGTGGCAAAACTCTCTCTGGGGCGTTCCGCATTGCTGGATGCCGCTTTCGAGCGTGCGACCTTGTATCGCGCGCGGCTGAAACGCTTAAAAGAGATCAACCAGCCAGGGTACAGCTACTGGTACGAATGCACGTCGCGCCATTTCACGCTGGCGCTCACTCCGCTTACGGTCGCGGATAAATTCAAAGAGGTGATGGCGCAGAAACCCGGCAGCTGGATTTTTACCTCTGCCACGCTGTCGGTGAACGACGATCTCCATCACTTTACGGCGCGGCTGGGCATTGAACAGGCCGAATCGATGCTGTTGCCCAGTCCGTTCGACTATACCCGCCAGGCGCTGTTGTGCGTGCCGCGTAACCTGCCGCAAACTAACCAGCCGGGCTCTGCCCGACAGCTGGCGGCAATGTTAAGACCGATCATCGAAGCCAACAATGGCCGCTGCTTTATGCTGTGTACGTCGCATGCCATGATGCGCGATCTGGCGGAACAGTTCCGCGCCACCATGACGCTGCCCGTCCTGTTGCAGGGCGAAACCAGCAAAGGTCAACTGCTGCAACAGTTCGTCAGCGCCGGTAATGCGCTACTGGTCGCAACCAGCAGCTTCTGGGAAGGGGTGGATGTGCGCGGCGATACGCTGTCGCTGGTGATTATCGATAAATTACCTTTTACCTCTCCTGACGATCCCTTGCTGAAAGCGCGGATGGAGGATTGTCGTCTGCGCGGCGGCGATCCGTTTGATGAAGTGCAGCTACCCGACGCGGTCATCACGCTGAAACAGGGGGTGGGGCGTCTGATTCGCGATTCTGACGATCGTGGGGTGTTGGTGATTTGTGATAACCGGCTGGTGATGCGACCGTACGGTGCCACCTTCCTGGCGAGCCTGCCGCCCACGCCGCGCACCCGGGACATCGCCCGCGCCGTCAGATTTCTCGCCATACCAACGGCCGAGTAATTTGTTACGGAGTATGGTAAGATGCGCGCCATTTTATTGATTTAAGCACGAAGACCCATGCGAATTCTGGCTATCGATACCGCCACAGAAGCGTGTTCCGTTGCCCTGTGGAATGACGGTAATATCAACGCTCATTTTGAGCTTTGCCCACGAGAACATACCCAACGTATTTTGCCGATGGTGCAGGATATCCTGGCCGCCAACAGCATTACGCTTACCGATATCGACGCGCTGGCGTTTGGTCGCGGCCCCGGCAGTTTTACCGGCGTGCGCATTGGCATTGGCATTGCGCAGGGGCTGGCGCTGGGCGCGAACCTGCCGATGACTGGCGTTTCAACGCTGGCGACAATGGCGCAGGGCGCCTGGCGTAAAAGCGGCGCGACGCGCGTGCTGGCGGCGATTGACGCACGTATGGGCGAAGTCTACTGGGCGGAATACCAGCGTGATGAAAATGGCGTCTGGCACGGGGAAGAGACCGAGGCCGTGTTAAATCCCGGGCTGGTTAGCGAACGGTTGAAGCAGCTTTCCGGGGAGTGGGCTACTGTTGGCACAGGCTGGCCTGCATGGCCTGATCTGGGTAAAGACAGCGGTTTGGCTTTGCGCGATGGCGACGTTCTGCTTCCGGCGGCGGAGGATATGCTGCCTCTCGCCAGTCAGATGCTGGCAGCGGGGAAAACCGTCGCGGTTGAACAGGCCGAACCGGTTTATTTACGTAACAACGTCGCGTGGAAGAAACTTCCGGGCAAAGAATGAATCTCAGTATTATCACCCTGAATAATTTGAACGTAGCTGTTACACACAGGTAGTTTGAAGTATGACGAGAATATGTGCTGAGAAAAAAGGAGTCGCACTATGGCGGTTCAACAACAGGTAATGAAAGGAATTCTGGCGGGAGTGGTCGCGTTAACGCTGAGTGGCTGCGTTACCGTCCCGGATGCCATCAAAGGTTCCAGTCCCACGCCGCAGCAGGATCTGGTGCGGGTTATGAATGCGCCGCAGCTGTACGTCGGCCAGGAAGCGCGTTTTGGCGGTAAAGTGGTGGATGTGCAAAACCAGCAGGGAAAAACGCGGCTGGAAATCGCCAGCGTGCCGCTTGATAACGGCGCGCGTCCGATCCTCGGTGAGGCTTCGCGAGGGCGGATTTATGCCGACGTGAACGGCTTCCTTGACCCGGTAGACTTCCGTGGGCAACTGGTGACGGTCGTCGGGCCGATTACCGGCACGGTGGACGGTAAGGTCGGCAGTACGCCGTATAAGTTTATGCTGATGCAGGCAACGGGCTATAAACGCTGGCACCTTACTCAGCAGATCGTCATGCCGCCGCAGCCGATCGATCCCTGGTTCTACGGTGGACGAGGCTGGCCGTACGGCTATGGCGGTTGGGGATGGTATAACCCAGGCCCCGCACAGGTTCAAACGATCGTAACTGAATAACCCCTTGTTTTATCAATAAAAGAGACAGCGGCTGGTCCGCTGTTTCTGCATTAATACGGACATAAGAAAAATAAATAGTGACGCGCTTCGCAACCTTTTCGTTGAGTGATTAATAAACTGGTACGCTGAGTTAATATTATGTTAACGACTTGTTTATTAACTGGGGTTGCGATGACGACGAACACTCATTTTAGAGGTGATGCTTTGAAGAAGGTTTGGCTTAACCGATATCCCGCTGATGTCCCGGCGGAGATCAATCCTGACCGTTATCAATCCCTGGTTGAATTATTTGAACATGCCGTCGTGCGTTACGCCGACCAGCCTGCGTTCGTCAATATGGGGGAGGTGATGACCTTCCGCAAACTGGAAGAGCGCAGCCGGGCATTCGCGGCCTATTTGCAGGAAGGGCTGGGCCTCAAAAAAGGCGACCGCGTCGCGCTAATGATGCCGAATCTGCTGCAATACCCGGTCGCGCTGTTTGGTATTTTGCGCGCCGGGATGATCGTCGTGAATGTCAACCCGCTGTATACGCCGCGTGAGCTTGAGCATCAGCTCAATGACAGCGGAGCGGCGGCTATCGTGATCGTCTCTAACTTTGCCCACACGCTGGAAAAAGTGGTCGATAAAACGTCCGTACAGCACGTAATTCTGACGCGTATGGGCGACCAGCTTTCTACCGCGAAAGGTACGCTGGTTAACTTTGTCGTGAAATACATTAAGCGTCTGGTGCCGAAATATCACCTGCCGGATGCGATCTCTTTTCGCCGCGCGCTACACGCAGGTTATCGGATGCAGTACGTGAAGCCTGAGCTGGTCACCGAAGATCTGGCGTTCCTGCAATACACGGGTGGTACAACCGGCGTAGCGAAAGGCGCGATGCTGACGCACCGCAACATGCTGGCAAACCTGGAGCAGGTAAAAGGCACCTACGGGCCGTTGCTGCATGAGGGGAAAGAGCTGGTGGTGACGGCGCTGCCGCTGTATCACATTTTCGCGTTGACCATGAACTGCCTGCTGTTTATTGAACTGGGCGGGCAAAACCTGCTCATCACTAACCCGCGCGACATTCCGGGCATGGTGAAAGAGCTGGCGAAATATCCGTTTACCGCGATGACCGGCGTTAACACCCTGTTTAACGCCTTGCTGAACAACAAAGAATTCCAGCAACTGGACTTCTCTACGTTGCACCTTTCTGCTGGCGGCGGTATGCCGGTACAGCATGCGGTTGCAGAACGTTGGGTGAAACTGACCGGACAATATTTGCTTGAAGGCTACGGTCTGACCGAGTGCGCGCCGTTGGTCAGCGTGAACCCGCATGATATCGATTATCACAGCGGCAGTATCGGGTTGCCCGTTCCCTCTACCGATGTAAAACTGGTGGATGACGAGGGCAATGAGGTGCCGACAGGCGAGCCTGGCGAGCTGTGCGTGAAGGGGCCGCAGGTGATGCTGGGATACTGGCAGCGCCCGGACGCGACGGATGAAATCGTCAAAGACGGCTGGCTTTACACGGGGGATATCGCGGTGATTGATGACGAAGGGTTCCTGCGCATCGTCGATCGCAAAAAAGATATGATTCTGGTTTCCGGCTTTAACGTCTATCCTAATGAAATTGAAGACGTGGTGATGCAGCATCCTGGCGTTCAGGAAGTGGCGGCAGTCGGCGTGCCTTCGGGCAGCAGCGGTGAAAGCGTGAAAATCTTTGTCGTGAAGAAAGACCCGGCGTTGACCGACGAGGCATTGATTACCTTCTGTCGTCGCCAGTTGACGGGGTATAAAGTGCCGAAGCTGGTGGAGTTTCGCGACGAACTGCCTAAATCGAACGTCGGAAAAATTTTACGACGAGAATTACGTGACGAAGCGCGTGGCAAAGTAGACAATAAAGCCTGAGCTTTAAGCAAGTCGCCAGACGCCGGTTAAGCCGGCGTTTTTTTTGGCGCAAACTAAAGAGAATATGATTTGAATTACCAAATGATCACTACGGACGACGCGCTGGCGACGTTATGTGAAGCGGTTCGGGCATTTCCGGCGATTGCCCTTGATACGGAGTTTGTCCGTACGCGTACCTATTACCCGCAACTTGGGCTTATCCAGCTGTTTGATGGCGAGCATGTCGCCCTGATTGATCCTCACGGCATTACCGACTGGTCGCCTCTGCGCGCCGTGTTGCGTGATACCGCGATAACCAAATTTTTGCATGCGGGCAGCGAAGATCTGGAGGTTTTTCTCAACACCTTCGGGGAGCTACCGCAACCGCTGATCGACACGCAGATCCTTGCCGCATTTTGTGGCCGCCCCTTGTCCTGGGGTTTTGCCGCGATGGTCGAGGAGTTTACGGGCGTCGCGCTGGATAAAAGCGAGTCCCGTACCGACTGGCTGGCAAGACCGTTAACCGAACGCCAGTGCGAGTATGCGGCGGCGGACGTCTGGTATTTGTTACCGATCACCAAAAAACTGATGGTCGAAACCGAAGCATCCGGCTGGCTGCCTGCGGCGCTGGATGAGTGCCGTCTGATGCAGCAGCGTCGTCAGGAAATTCTGGCGCCGGAAGAGGCCTGGCGTGACATTACCAATGCCTGGCAGTTGCGTACCCGTCAACTGGCCTGCCTGCAACTGTTGGCCGACTGGCGACTGCGCAAGGCGCGTGAGCGCGATCTGGCGGTCAACTTTGTGGTGCGCGAAGAGCACCTGTGGGCGGTGGCGCGCTATATGCCGGGGAGTCTGGGCGAACTGGACAGCCTGGGGCTTTCTGGCAGCGAAATTCGTTTTCACGGTAAGACGCTGATCGCGTTAGTGGAGAAGGCGCAGACGCTGCCGGAAGAGACGCTGCCGGAACCCTTGCTGAACCTGATGGATATGCCAGGCTATCGCAAGGCGTTTAAAGCCATCAAAGCGCTGGTGGCGGACGTTAGCGCGAGGCACAACGTCAGTGCGGAATTGCTGGCGTCGCGTCGGCAAATCAACCAGTTGCTTAACTGGCACTGGAAGTTAAAACCGCAGGCCACGCAGCCGGAACTTATCTCCGGCTGGCGTGCGGAACTGATGGCGGAAAAACTGCGGAATCTGTTGCAGGAATATCCGCTGTAATACGGATGATGGCCGCTACCCGGCCGCTCCATCATTAGCGCAGCGCCTGACAGATCGCCTCCGCCATCTGCCGGGTGGAGGCGGTGCCTTTCAGATCCGGTGTTTTCGGGCCGTCGGCGATAACTTGCTCAATGGCCGCGAGAATACCGTCATGTGCCTCCCGGTAGCGCGTATCGCCATTGCCGAGGAAATCCAGCATCATGGCGCCCGCCCAGATGGTGGCAACAGGGTTGGCGATATTCTTGCCGTATATATCCGGCGCAGAGCCGTGTACCGGTTCAAACAGCGACGGGAATGTGCGTTCCGGGTTCAGGTTTGCGGAAGGCGCAATGCCGATGGTGCCGGTACAGGCCGGGCCAAGATCGGACAGAATATCGCCAAACAGATTTGAGGCGACAACCACGTCAAAGCGCTCCGGCTGCATGACAAAGCGGGCGCACAGAATGTCGATATGCTGCTTATCCCAACGAATCTCCGGGTAGTGCTGCGCCATGGCTTCAACGCGTTCATCCCAGAAAGGCATACTGATGGCCAGGCCGTTGGATTTGGTGGCGGACGTCAGCGTTTTGCGCGGTCGGCTTTGCGCCAGCTCAAAGGCGTAGCGCAGAATGCGATCCACTCCGCGCCGGGTAAATACCGACTCCTGAATCACCACTTCGTGCTCGGTTCCGGCATTAACGCGCCCGCCCAGCGAGGAGTATTCCCCTTCGGTGTTCTCGCGCACGACGTAGAAATCAATATCTCCCGCTTTTTTTCCGGCCAGCGGGCAGGGAACGCCGGGAAACAGACGTACCGGACGCAGGTTAACGTACTGGTCAAATTCGCGGCGGAATTTCAGCAGCGATCCCCACAATGAAACATGGTCCGGGACGGTATCCGGCCAGCCGACGGCGCCGAAATAGATCGCATCAAACGATTTTAGCTGCGCATGCCAGTCGTCAGGCATCATCGTACCGTGATGTGCATAATATTCGCAGCTGGCCCACTCAATCGGCTCAAAGCTGAGCGAGAGATCCCAGCGTTCGGCGGCGGTCTGCAATACGCGAATACCTTCAGGCAGGACTTCTTTACCAATACCGTCTCCGGGAATAGCGGCAATACGACAGGTTTTCTTCATACCAGCTCTCACTTATCAGTAGTCAAAATTGACTTACCCCTTATCCTATAATTGACTGATTGAGAGTTAATCCTTCCAACTGGTGAAACATAAAACACAGATCATGAATAATCTGCCTCTCCTGAATGATTTACGCGTCTTTATGCGGGTTGCCCGGCGTGCGGGTTTTAGCGCGGTTGCGGAAGAGCTGGGCGTTTCGCCGGCGTTTATCAGCAAACGGGTGGCGTTGCTGGAGCAGACGCTGAACGTGGTGCTGCTCCACCGAACGACCCGGCGGGTGACGATCACGGAAGAGGGCGAGCGTATTTACGAATGGGCGCAGCGCATTTTGCAGGATGTGGATCAGATGATGGATGAGCTGTCTGACGTGCGGCAAGTCCCACAAGGTATGCTGCGTATTATCAGCAGTTTTGGCTTCGGTCGGCGGATTGTTGCGCCCGCGCTGTCGGCGCTGGCGAAGCAGTATCCACAGCTGGAGTTGCGGTTCGACGTTGAGGACCGGCTGGTGGATCTGGTGAATGAAGGGGTCGATCTTGATATTCGTATTGGTGATGAGATTGCCTCTAATTTAATCGCGCATAAGCTTGGAACCAATTACCGTATTTTATGCGCATCGCCGGCGTTTCTGGCGCAGCACGGCACGCCGAAGCAGCTCAGCGATCTGGCAGCCTTTCCGTGTCTGGTGATTAAAGAGCGTGACCATCCCTTTGGAATCTGGCAGTTACGCACAAAAGAACGGGAATATTCGATTAAAGTGACAGGGTCACTGTCCTCCAACCACGGTGAGATTGTGCATCAATGGTGTCTGGACGGGCAGGGCATTGCGTTGCGGTCGTGGTGGGATGTCTGCGATAACATTGCCAGCGGTCATCTGGTGCAGGTTCTGCCGGAATATTATCAGCCTGCCAATATCTGGGCTGTCTCCGCTTCCCGTCTTTCCTCGTCGGCAAAAATTCGCATTACGGTTGAATTTCTGCGCCGCTATTTTCAGGAGCGTTACCCGAAGTTCAGCCTGGAATAAGCGCCGCCGCGTTATTGTTTATGGCACAGCAGCAAATAAAAGGCAGAATACTCTGCCTTTTTATCGCGTTGCGTTATCCGAAAAGAGATTATCTGGACTCTTCGGCTTCCGGTAATGTCACGTTAAGCTCGAGAATTGAAATATCGCCGTCTTTTTGCTCAAGCTGTACGGTGACCATTTCTGGATCAATTTGCACATACTTGCAGATGACTTCGAGAATATCTTTTCTCAACTGCGGTAAATAATGCGGCTCGGCGTCGCTGCGACGGCGCTCCGCAACAATGATTTGCAGTCGCTCTTTAGCGATGTTGGCTGTACTCTTTTTCCGCGAGAGAAAAAAATCCAGTAATGCCATAACTTATCCTCCGAACAGGCGTTTGAGGAAACCTTTCTTCTCTTCTTCAATGAAGCGGAAAGGACGTTCTTCTCCCAACAGACGTTCTACGGTATCTGCATAGGCTTTACCCGCATCAGCAGTGATGTCGAGAATAACCGGCTCTCCCTGGTTGGATGCGCGCAGGACTGACTGATCTTCCGGGATAACCCCCACGAGTTTGATGCGCAGGATTTCCAGCACGTCTTCCATACTGAGCATATCGCCTCTGTTAACGCGGCCTGGGTTGTAACGCGTCAGCAGCAGATGCTCTTTAATCGGGTCTTCGCCGTTTTCAGCACGACGAGATTTTGACGCCAGAATGCCCAGAATACGGTCAGAGTCACGTACTGAGGAGACTTCCGGGTTAGTGGTGATAATCGCTTCATCGGCAAAATAGAGCGCCATCAGCGCGCCGGTTTCAATGCCCGCCGGAGAGTCGCAGACGATAAAGTCGAAATCCATTGTCTTCAGGTCATCGAGAACTTTTGCTACGCCCTCACGGGTCAGCGCGTCTTTATCGCGGGTTTGCGATGCCGGAAGAATAAAGAGATTCTCAGTGCGCTTATCTTTGATTAACGCCTGGTTTAGCGTCGCATCGCCCTGAATCACGTTCACGAAATCGTAAACGACACGACGCTCACATCCCATGATCAGGTCGAGGTTACGCAGACCGATATCGAAATCGATAACGACAGTTTTCTTTCCCTTCTGGGCCAAACCAGTAGCGATGGCCGCGCTGGAGGTGGTCTTGCCAACGCCCCCTTTACCCGAAGTAACTACAATAATGCGTGCCATAGAAATTCCTTGTTAAAAAGGGATCAATTCAACGGTTGAACTGCCAAAGCGTTATCTGCTAACCGCAGACGCGCCGCTTTGCCATAAAATTCTGCCGGGATTTTATCACTCAGCCAATAAACACCTGCGATAGACACCAGTTCTGCCGTCAGATGGGTACAAAAAATTTGCGCTTCCCGATCGCCGCTGGCGCCTGCCAGCGCGCGACCCCGCATCATGCCATAAACGTGGATATTGCCGTCTGCGATTAACTCTGCGCCAGCGCTGACGTGACTTGTAACAATTAGATCACATTGTGGAGCATAAATGCGCTGACCGGAACGAACCGGTACGTCAATTAATCGCGTTTTTGTGATGGGGGTAACATTTTGTGACGGCGCGCTCGGTGCCGGGGCTTCGACCGGGGCGGAACGAGCGACTTTCTCTTTACCTTCAGTCAGTAAAGGAAGACCCATCTCGTCAATTTCCGCTTTTAGCGCCGCGTCTTTGCAGCCGCTAACGCCGATAATACGCAGACCGGTAGACGTCACCACCTCTTGCAGCGCAGGCCAGTTTACTGGACTTTCAAGGCCGCTGACGTTAATGACCACGGGAGCATGTTTTAAAAAAGCAGGTGCCTGAGCGATTTTGTCTTCCAACGCCTGACGAATAACCTTGGGTTCAGCTTCGTGCAAATGAACCACTGATAAGGTGAAGCTACTGCCTTTAAGCTCGATTGGCGTGTTTGACATCCTGGCCTTACTCAATTTGCTATTTATCATCCCCAATGCGGGGCGATATTCCGAAGACTAGAAGGCATGTTATAGTCAGTATTATATTGAGGCAAGTCACCATCCCGTTAATTCAGAGTAAAAGTATGTTTTGTGTGATCTATCGAAGTAGCAAACGCGACCAGACCTATTTATACGTCGAAAAAAAAGACGATTTCTCACGGGTTCCTGAAGATCTGATGAAGGGATTCGGGCAGCCAACGCTGGCAATGATTCTGCCGTTGGATGGGCGTAAGAAATTAGTGAATGCCGACCTGGAGAAAGTAAAACAAGCGTTAACCGACCAGGGGTATTATTTACAACTGCCGCCACCGCCGGAAGATTTACTCAAACAACATCTTTCTGCGCCGGGCGAAAATAAACCAGACGCTAAAAGTTAAACTGTATCCGGCAACGCGAATGCCCTGCCGATGCAGTTCCTGAAATCCACGATTACGTTAGGGGAAAATAATGTATCAACATCACAACTGGCAAGGTGCTCTGCTTGATTACCCGGTAAGTAAAGTGGTTTGTGTAGGCAGTAACTACGCAAAGCATATTAAGGAGATGGGTAGCGCAACGCCGGATGAACCCGTTCTTTTTATTAAACCGGAAACGGCGCTGTGCGATCTGCGCCAGCCGCTGGCGATTCCGACGGACATGGGCGCCGTTCACCATGAAGTCGAACTGGCGATATTGATTGGCTCGACTCTGCGCCAGGCGACGGAAGACCATGTCCGCAAGGCGATTGCCGGTTATGGCGTGGCGCTCGATCTGACGCTGCGGGATATTCAGGGCAAAATGAAAAAAGCCGGTCAGCCCTGGGAAAAAGCAAAAGGGTTTGATAATTCCTGCCCGCTGTCAGGTTTTATTCCGGTTTCGGAGTTTCATGGCGATCCGCAAAATACCGCGCTCGGGTTGAAAGTGAACGGCGAAATCCGTCAGCAAGGCTCGACGGCGGAGATGATCCACCACATCGTACCGCTCGTCGCCTACATGAGCCGTTTCTTCACGCTCAAGGCGGGAGACGTGATCCTGACCGGCACACCGGAAGGCGTCGGCCCGTTGCAAAGCGGCGACGAGCTGGAAGTCAGTTTTAACGGTCAAACGCTGACGACGCGCGTCCTGTAATCTCTGCTTGCCGCCTTTTCGGGCGGCAAAACTTGCATCAGCGTGCCAGACTGGTTATAAGGTGCAGCTTTACAGCAATGGCGGATACCCTGATGAGCGACATACCTTTCTGGCAAAGTAAAACCCTGGATGACATGACCGATGCCGAGTGGGAGTCGTTGTGTGATGGATGCGGCCAGTGTTGCCTGCACAAACTGATGGATGAAGACACCGACGAAATCTATTTCACCAACGTGGCGTGTCGTCAGTTGAATATCAAAACCTGCCAGTGTCGTAACTATGAACGTCGGTTCGAGTACGAGCCAGACTGCATTAAACTCACCCGCGATAATCTGCCTACCTTTGAATGGTTGCCGATGACCTGCGCCTATCGCTTGTTAGCGGAAGGAAAGGGGCTGCCGGGCTGGCATCCGTTGTTGACCGGGTCGAAAGCGGCGATGCACGGCGAGCGTATTTCCGTGCGCCATATTGCGGTGAAAGAATCTGAAGTGCGGGACTGGCAGGATCACATCTTAAACAAACCTTCATGGGCGGACTGAACCGCCCATTGTTCAGCAAGCGTTAATTACGCTTTTTTCGCCTGATACATTTCATCGCCGTGGTTGTCGTCTTCAACCCAGAAATTGATATTGAATTGCGCATCGTCGCTTAATTCGATGCGGTGCCAGTATTGCGGCGGGCTGGTCGCAAACTGACCGGCGTTAATGACCACTTTGAGTTCTGGTTCTTTGGCATCTTCGTTAGCGAAACCGTAGTAAGTGACCGTGCCTTCCATCACGCAGAGTTGCCCAAAGACACCCGCAGCGGTGTTATGGTGGGAGAGCAGTGCGGCTGGCACATTCTCTTTGGTGAAGAAGGGAGTGGAACGTTTAACTTTCCAGTTTGCCGGGATGCGTAAATGGGACATAAGGCGTCTCCTTGTGGGGGCATCTATAAGATGTATTTAATATACATCTTATAGATGCCCGGAAGCAACGCCGTCAGGCGAAAAAAACGCTCCCGAAGGAGCGTTCTGTTATCGACTAAAGAGATCGCGTCTTTTCGGCTTAAACGGTTGAGCAATCAACACCAGGATCGCGATCGCCAGATACGCCGCAAAAATCCCCAACAGCCACTGCGGCATCTCCAGGGTTAAAAACGACCACTGACGCTCGGCGCAGTCGCCGGAAGCCAGGAAGACCTGCGGCAGCCATTTATCCAGCGGCAGCCACGTCGGGAAGCGCGCAGCAAAATCACAGGTCATGAACGGCGAAGGATGAAGCTGGATCATCGTGTGTTCATAAGCCAACTGCAACCCGCGCCAGGCGCTGTAAATCCAGATCGCTATCGCCACATAACGCAGCGGCGTTTTAGGGGCGACAGCGCCAACCAGACCCGCGCCCATCACGCCGAATAACGCGCTACGTTCGTAAATACATAGCACGCAAGGTTTGAGCAGCATGACGTGCTGGAACCACAGCGCTACCATTTCGAGCGCAAAGGCAGTTAACGCCATCAGTAACCACGCGCCCCGACCCCGTGAGCACTGGTTTAAAAATCGCAACATAATTATTTCCCTGCAACATGCGTAGACACCGCAGTGTAAACCAATTCAATTTATGCGCCAGTAGTGGGAAATGAAATAAAGTATAATCGGATAATTATCATGCAAAAAGTCAAACCGGGCAGTGATTTGCCCGGTTTGATGTTATGAGAATGTAGCTAACCAGCCAGATTGCGTCATCCACTCCGTGATGGGGGTGAGGGTAAACTCGACGCAGAGTAAACCAACGAGGGTGAGCACCAGCGTGTATGGCAACGCCATCCAGACCATACGGCCATAAGAGAGACGAATCAGCGGCGCCAGCGCAGAGGTGAGCAGGAACAAAAATGCCGCCTGGCCGTTTGGCGTCGCTACGGACGGCAAATTGGTGCCGGTGTTGATCGCTACCGCCAGCAGTTCGTACTGTTTCATGCTGATTGCGCCGCTTTCCATAGCCGCTTTGGCCTCATTGATGTAAATCGTCCCGACGAACACGTTATCGGAAATGGACGACAGCAGGCCATTGAAGAGGTAGAACAGCGTTAACTGCGCATGTTCGGAAGCCTGTAAAACGAACTGGATGATCGGGGCGAAAAGATGCTGATCGATAATGACCGCCACGATGGAGAAGAAAACCGTCAACAGCGCGGTAAACGGCAAGGACTCAGTAAATGCTTTGCCAATCGCGTGTTCATCGGTGACGCCGGTGAGTGACGTGGCCAGAATAATGACCGACAGGCCAATTAAGCCCACTTCCGCCAGATGCAGCGCCAGCGCCGTCACCAGCCAGACGCCGATAATCGCCTGTACAAACAGATTGAGTTTGTCCTGGCGTGTACGACGTTGACGGCTTTGATCGTCGAACTCCTGCAAAATATGACGCACTTTCTCCGGCAGCGTTTCACCATAGCCAAACCAGCGGAGCTTCTCGACCAGCACGCAGGTGAGCAGCCCGCAAATTAGCACCGGAACCGTCACCGGCGACATGCGCAGGAAGAAATCGCCGAAATGCCAGCCCGCCGCTTTGGCGATAATCAGGTTCTGCGGTTCACCGACCATCGTCATGACGCCGCCCAGCGCGGTGCCTACGCCCGCATGCATCATCAGGCTGCGCAAGAAACCGCGAAACTGTTCCAGCACCGCTTTACTGTTCTGGTCGAGGTGGTCGTCATCCTGGAGATCGTTCTCTTCGCCGCGCGCAGAGGCGACGCGATGATAAATGCCATAAAAGCCGACCGCGACGCTGATGACCACCGCGACAACGGTCAGGGCATCAAGGAAAGCGGACAGGAAGGCGGCAGCCATACAAAATGCGAGCGACAGCAGCATCTTGGAACGAATGCTAAGCAGCAGGCGGGTAAAAATGAACAGCAGCAACTGCTTCATAAAGTAGATGCCTGCGACCATGAACATCAGCAGCAGCAGCACTTCGAGGTTGGCGGCAACCTCTTCGCGCACATGCGCTGCGCTGGTCATCCCAATGATGACCGCTTCAATCGCCAGTAATCCGCCTGGCAGCAGGGGATAACACTTCAGCGCCATCGCCAGCGTGAAAATAAATTCAGCGACCAGCAGCCAGCCCGCTACAAATGGGTTGATGAAGAAAATCAGTGGATTAGCAATTAAAAAAGCGATTAATGCAAGTTTATACCAGTCAGGCGACTGGCCCAGAAAGTTGCGCCAGAATGCGCGACCCCAGGAGAGCTCCATGGCAGTTTCCCTTACCTGTAAATGTGAGAATCATGTTTTTATGTTTAGGCGCAAAGCTTAGCGGTCAGGGTAAAAGCAGGCAAGTCCTTAACGTGATGGCGCGGCGTTATCCAGAAAATGAAGCCTTGATCCCCTTTTTCTTCATCCTGTCCGCTATCAGCCATGAAACCCGTCTGGTATGATGAGTGTAACTATGTTTTGCTGTGTAATGGAAATCTCACTATGGTCATTAAGGCGCAGAGCCCGGCGGGTTTCGCGGAAGAGTACATCATTGAAAGTATCTGGAATAACCGCTTCCCACCTGGCACTATTTTGCCTGCCGAACGTGAACTCTCCGAACTTATCGGAGTGACGCGCACCACGTTACGCGAAGTATTGCAGCGCCTGGCGCGAGACGGCTGGTTGACGATTCAACACGGCAAACCGACAAAGGTGAACAATTTCTGGGAAACGTCCGGGCTGAATATTCTTGAAACGCTCGCGCGTCTTGATCATGAAAGCGTGCCGCAACTGATTGATAATCTGCTGTCGGTGCGAACCAATATCTCCACGATTTTTATCCGCACCGCGTTTCGTCAGCATCCTGATAAGGCGCAGGAGGTACTGGCGACGGCGAATGAAGTGGCCGACTACGCCGATGCGTTCGCGGAGCTGGATTACAACATTTTCCGCGGTCTGGCGTTTGCCTCCGGTAATCCGATTTACGGTCTGATCCTGAACGGGATGAAAGGGCTGTATACCCGCATTGGTCGTCACTATTTCGCCAACCCGGAAGCCCGGAGCCTGGCGCTCGGTTTCTACCATAAGCTGTCATCGCTTTGCGAACAGGGCGCGCATGACCAGGTGTACGAAACGGTACGCCGTTACGGTCATGACAGCGGTGAGATTTGGCATCGTATGCAGAAGAATTTGCCAGGCGATTTGGCCATTCAGGGCCGCTAATCGTTATACGCCGGATGGCGCTTCGCTTATCCGGCCTACGGTGGTGTGCTGTTTGTTCGCGCCGGATGGCGCTTCGCTTATCCGGCCTGCGGTGATGTGCTGTTTGTTTGTGCCGGATGGCGCTTCGCTTATCCGGTCTGCGGTGGTGTGCTGATTGTTTGCGCCGGATGGCGCTTTGCTTATCCGGCCTACGGCGGTTGTGCTGATTGTTTGCGCCGGATGGCGCTTCGCTTATCCGGCCTACGGTGATGTGCTGTTTGTTTGCGCCGGATGGCGCTTTGCTTATCCGGCCTACGGTGATGTGCTGTTTGTAGGCCGGATAAGGTGTTTACACCGCCATCCGGCAATTAAACTACAGGCTGTTCATTCTCGGCGGACACCGCTCCAGCAGCTCAACGCTGCCATCCTCATTCTGCTGCTCCAGCATGACATCAAACCCCCACAGGCGATGCACATGTTTCAGCACCTCTTTACGTCCCTTGTCCAGCGGCGCGCGGTTGTGAGGAATATAGCGTAGCGTCAAAGAGCGATCGCCGCGTAAATCCACATTCCAGATCTGAATATTCGGCTCCAGATTGCTCAGGTTGTACTGTGACGAAAGCCGATTACGGATCTCGCGATAACCTTCCTCATTGTGAATGGCCGAAATTTCCAGATAGTTGTGCCGGTCGTCGTCCAGCACGGTAAAGAAACGGAAATCACGCATCACTTTCGGCGACAGGAACTGGCTGATAAAGCTCTCGTCTTTAAAATCACGCATCGCGAAATGCAGGGTTTCCAGCCAGTCTGAACCGGCGATATCCGGGAACCAGTATTTGTCTTCTTCCGTTGGCGACTGGCAAATGCGTTTGATGTCCTGGAACATCGCGAAGCCAAGCGCATAAGGGTTAATTCCGCTATACCACGGGCTGTTGTACGGCGGCTGGAACACCACATTGGTGTGGCTGTGTAAAAACTCCAGCATAAAGCGCTCGGTCACTTTACCTTCATCGTAAAGATGATTCAGGATGGTGTAGTGCCAGAACGTCGCCCAGCCTTCGTTCATCACCTGCGTCTGTTTTTGCGGATAGAAATACTGGCTGACCTTGCGCACGATGCGCAGGATCTCGCGCTGCCATGACTCCAGCAACGGCGCGTTCTTTTCCATAAAGTAGAGCAGGTTTTCCTGCGGTTCAGACGGGTAACGCCGCGTTTCGGCGACGGCTTTCTCTTCCTCTTTCTTCGGCAGAGTACGCCACAGCATATTCACCTGGCTTTGCAGATACTCTTCGCGACTTTTCTGCCGGGCTTTCTCCTCCTGCAACGAAATTTTTTGCGGGCGTTTGTAGCGATCGACGCCATAGTTCATCAGCGCATGGCAGGAATCCAGCAGCTTTTCAACTTCGTCCACGCCATAGCGTTCTTCGCATTCGGTAATGTAATTACGGGCAAAGATCAGGTAATCGACAATCGAACTGGCATCAGTCCAGCTGCGGAACAGGTAGTTATTCTTGAAGAAAGAGTTATGCCCATAGCACGCGTGCGCCATCACCAGCGCCTGCATAGTAATGGTGTTCTCTTCCATCAGATAAGCGATACACGGGTTGGAGTTAATGACGATTTCATAGGCCAGCCCTTGCTGACCGTGCTTATACAGGCGCTCGGTTTCAATGAATTTTTTGCCAAACGACCAGTGAGGATAGTTGATCGGCATCCCGACGCTGGAATAGGCATCCATCATCTGCTCAGAGGTGATCACCTCGATTTGGTGCGGATAGGTATCCAGTTTGTAGAGTTTCGCGACGCGGTCAATCTCCGCCAGATAGACATCCAGCAGATCAAACGTCCAGTCGGGTCCATCGCTCAAACGTGTGCTGTCCTTGTTCATGGAATCAATCGTAGCCATTCGCGCACCCTCATTGTTGGCGGCACTCTCTGTCTGGAGCACCTCATTTCAAGCATAGAACACCGTGTTAAAAAACGTGCTGATGAAGAAAATTTTTCTTTGCGATTTCGCAGCGCCGGCACGCCAGAAACTGGCATGGCTGCGATATTTTATGCTGGATAAAAATGACGCACAGCAGGAGATGCCAAAGCAGAGAGATCCCTGACAACAGAGGCAGATGTGAGGTGCGTCACCATAAAAAAGCCATATGTTGAATAATATTTTCAACTGAGTTATCAAGATGTAATTAGAAGATTGTTCTTTTACTGTTAACGGAGTGGCTATGCGAGTTGTCATACTGGGAAGTGGCGTCGTTGGCGTAACCAGCGCCTGGTATCTGTGTCAGGCTGGGCATGACGTCACCGTCATCGATCGTGAACCTGGCCCGGCGCTGGAAACCAGCGCGGCGAACGCCGGACAAATTTCTCCGGGCTATGCCGCGCCGTGGGCGGCGCCGGGTGTGCCGCTGAAGGCCATCAAGTGGATGTTCCAGCGCCATGCGCCGCTGGCTGTTCGCCTGGACGGGACGCAGTTTCAGTTGAAGTGGATGTGGCAAATGTTGCGTAACTGCGACACCCGCCATTACATGGAGAACAAAGGGCGCATGGTGCGTCTGGCGGAGTACAGCCGTGATTGCCTGAAAGCGCTGCGTGCCTCAACCGGCATTCAGTATGAAGGGCGTCAAGGCGGAACATTGCAGTTATTCCGTACCGCGCAACAGTATGAGAACGCCACCCGCGATATCGCCGTTCTGGAAGATGCTGGCGTACCGTATCAGCTACTGGAATCCAGCCGCCTGGCGGAGGTTGAACCTGCGCTGGCGGAAGTGGCGCACAAACTGACCGGCGGCCTGCGTTTGCCTAATGATGAAACCGGAGATTGCCAGCTGTTCACTCAACGCCTGGCGCAGATGGCGGAACAGGCGGGCGTGACGTTTCGCTTCAACACGCCGGTGGAAAAACTGCTGTACGAAGGTGAACAAATTTACGGCGTGAAGTGCGGGGATGACATCATCAAAGCCGATGCTTACGTGATGGCGTTTGGCTCTTACTCGACGGCGATGCTCAAAGGGATCGTCGATATTCCGGTCTATCCGCTTAAAGGTTATTCGCTGACGATTCCGGTCGCACAGGACGATGGCGCGCCAGTTTCGACTATCCTTGATGAAACCTACAAAATTGCCATTACCCGTTTTGATAAGCGTATTCGCGTGGGGGGAATGGCGGAAATTGTTGGCTTTAACACTGAATTATTACAACCGCGTCGTGAAACGCTGGAGATGGTCGTACGCGATCTCTTCCCGCGCGGAGGGCATGTGGAACAAGCCACGTTCTGGACCGGGCTGCGGCCAATGACCCCGGATGGTACGCCGGTGATCGGACGGACGCGCTTCAAAAACCTGTGGCTGAACACCGGGCATGGGACGCTGGGCTGGACAATGGCCTGCGGTTCAGGGCAATTACTGAGCGATATTCTTTCAGGTCGTACACCTGCTATTCCTTATGACGACCTGAGCGTCGCGCGGTACAGCCCTGGCTTTACGCCGTCACGACCCCAGCATCTTCATGGCGCGCATAACTAATAAGGAAGCGAGATGACCCGCCCTATACTGGCCAGCCTTGACCTGCAGGCGATGAAACAAAATCTTGGCATTGTGCGCCAGGCCGCCCCGGACGCTCGCGTCTGGTCGGTGGTGAAAGCCAATGCCTACGGACATGGTATCGAGCGTATCTGGACGGCGTTGGGGGCGACCGACGGCTTTGCCATGCTCAATCTCGAAGAGGCGATTACGCTGCGAGAGCGGGGATGGAAAGGGCCGATCTTAATGCTGGAAGGGTTCTTCCATGCCGACGAGCTGGCCATATATGACACATACCGTCTGACAACCTGCATACACAGCAACTGGCAGCTCAAAGTGTTGCAAAACGCGCGCCTGAACGCGCCGCTGGATGTTTATCTCAAAGTGAATAGCGGCATGAACCGGCTGGGTTTTTTACCCGAGCGGGTACAGACCGTCTGGCAGCAACTGCGGGCGCTGCCGAATGTGGGCGAAATGACGTTAATGTCGCATTTTGCCGATGCTGAGCACCCGGAAGGGATCGACCAGGCGATGACGAAAATCGCCCATGCGACGGAAGGGCTTGAATGCCGTCGCTCGCTGTCGAATTCAGCGGCTACGCTGTGGCATCCTGAAGCCCATTTTGACTGGGTGCGACCCGGAATTATTCTGTATGGCGCATCGCCGTCAGGACAGTGGCGGGATATCGCCAATACCGGGCTGAAACCGGTTATGACCCTGAGCAGCCAGATTATTGGCGTACAGACGCTGAAAGCGGACGATCGGGTTGGGTATGGCGGACGCTATACCGCGACTCAGGAGCAGCGCATCGGGATTGTGGCGGCGGGCTACGCGGATGGTTATCCCCGTCATGCGCCAAACGGCACGCCAGTGCTGGTGGACGGTGTGCGTACCGGAACGGTTGGCACCGTGTCGATGGATATGCTGGCGGTGGATCTGACGCCGTGTCCGCAGGCGGGTATCGGTACGTCTGTGGAACTGTGGGGGAAAGAGATCAAGATTGATGATGTCGCCTCTGCGGCGGGAACGGTGGGGTATGAACTGATGTGCGCGCTGGCGCCGCGTGTTCCGGTTGTGACGGCGTAACTTTTTTGTGGCGCCGTAGGATGGCGCCAGTGCTTATCCGGCCTACAGAAGACAGAGTGTAGGCCGGATAAGGCGTGTCAACGCCGCCATCCGGCAGCGTCTCCATTATTCCATTTCATCCCCCGCGACGCGAACCCCGACCTTACGCACGGCGTTGTCTTCTTTCTCTGCGACCGTCCAGATCATGCCGGCAAACTCCACCTGGTCGCCCACAACCGGCGCAGCGCCCAGCAACTGCTGCACGATTTCCCCCAGCGTCTGCTGTTTATCGCGATATTCCGTTCCCTCGTCCAGACCGTAAATCAGGGCGACGTCAGCAAATTTCGCATTGGCTTCGAGAATAAAATCGCCGAAAAAACGCTGATCCAGCGCGACCGGCGGCGACTGGCTGAACAGTTTGCCCAGCGCCGGAAGGTCGCGCTCACGTCCAATAACGCACAGAACGTCGCCTTCGCGTAAACGGGTGCTTCCGGTCGGATGGAACAGCACGTTGTCGCGAAACAGGGCGGCGATGCGGGTCTCCTGCGGCATGTGCAGATCGCGCAGTGCGGCGCCGACGCACCACTTATCTTCACTCAACTGGTAGACAAACTGCTCCCAGGGGTTTTCCGGGTGAATATCCAGCCCGATACGCGAAACCGGCCAGCCGACGGGAGGCACCACCACTTTGGCTTTTTTGGCCGCCCAGGTCAGGGACGTTCCCTGGAACAGCAGCGATATCAGCACCACAAAGAATGCGACATTAAAAAACAGTCGGGCATTCTCCAGCCCGGCCATCATCGGGAAAACCGCCAGGATGATAGGCACGGCGCCACGCAGCCCTACCCAACTGATGAAGATCCGCTCACGCAGATTAAAGCCCCGAAACGGCAGCAGGCCCGCGAAAACGGAGAGCGGGCGAGCCACCAGAATCATCCAGACCGACAGCACCAGCGCCGGAACGGCGATAGGCAGCAGATCGGATGGCGTAACGAGCAGTCCCAGCACGAGGAACATGGCGATTTGCGCCAGCCAGGCCAGACCGTCAAAGTTTTGCAGGATGCCAAACCGGTTGCGGATAGGGCGGTTGCCCAGCAGGAATCCACACAGGTAAACGGCCAGAATGCCGCTGCCTTCCAGCGCGGTGGTTACGGCGAAAACGAGAATTCCCCCGCTCAGCGCCAGCAGCGGATATAACCCGGTGGGCAAGGCAATCCGGTTAATCATTTGCTGAAGCAGATATCCGCCGCCTAACCCCAGCATGATCCCCAGTCCAAACTGCTGGATGATATCGAGCACGAAGAGCCAGCTCAGGCCGGTCTCATGTTTCTGAATCATCTCTATCAGCGTGATGGTCAGGAAAACCGCCATCGGGTCGTTACTCCCGGATTCGATTTCCAGCGTCGAACCGACGCGTTCGTTAAGCCCTTTACCACCCAGCAGAGAAAAAACGGCAGCCGCATCCGTTGAACCGACAATGGCGCCAATCAGCAGCCCTTCAATGAGATTCAAATGAAAGAGCCAGGCGGCCATCATGCCGGTGAGACCGGAGGTAATCAGTACCCCTACCGTCGCGAGCGAGAGCGCCGGGCCCAGGGCGACGCGAAAGGAGCTGGCCTGGGTACGCATCCCGCCATCCAGCAGAATAATTGCCAGCGCGAGGTTACTCACCATGTACGCGAAAGGATAATTATCAAACGGGATACCGCCAACGCCATCAACACCCGCGAGCATGCCAATCGCGAGAAAGATAACCAGAATAGGGATGCCAAGACGAGATGAGAATGAACTTAATAAAATACTACAGGTTACGAGGACTGAACCCAAAATGAAAAGACTAATAATGGCTGCGGCATCCAACGTTATGTTACTCCTGAATTACGCTGTTTCTAATAATAAACCCTAACATAATAACGACAGAAACAGCGTTTTACTTAGCCCAGGCGACGGCTTTTTTTATGATTTGAGGACAGGATGGCCGGAGAGTGTGAGTTGGCTGCCATTTTCGCCATTCTTTAGCACCGCGTGGGCGCCGAGCGGCAGCGTAACGGTGCGTTGCTCATGACCAAAATCCAGACCGGTCACGACGGGGATGGAGAGACGGGAACGCAGAAACGTGTAAACCGCGTCAAGATCGTAACCGGCATCGTAATCATTCGGCGCGCTACCGCTGAAACTGCCCAATATCAGCGCGTTCTGCCGGGCCAGAATCCCCGCGTGATACAGTTGCAGAAGCATTCGCTCAACGCGGAAAGGATGCTCGTTAATATCCTCCAGCACCAGTACGCCATTTTCAATGGCGGGCATCCACGGGGTGCCGATAAGGGAGACCAGCATGGCCAGATTGCCGCCCCACAGCGTGCCTTCCGTTTCACATGTCGGGCCGTTACCTTGCCACTCCACCGTGAACTGCGCGTTGCACAAGGCCCGCCAGAAATGGCGCTCGGTGAAGGTGTTCATCTCCTCCGCGCCGAAATTCGCCGCCAGCATGGGGCCGCTAAACGTTATCACCTTGCCCAGCGCCAGCAGGGCGGACTGAATCACCGTAAAATCGCTGTGGCCGCAGATCAGCAGCGGGTTCGCCTGCTGCCGTGCGATGAGCGCCAGCCAGTCAATGCTCTCCAGCAGACGACTGGCGCCGTAACCGCCGCGAACCGGCATCACAATGGTATCGGGCGTCGTCAGGCGGGCGAGGCCGTTAACATCCGCCAGACGCTCGGCGTCTGAACCGGCAAAACGCTGGTCACGGCGGCCAATGACGGCGGCGTTATCCACCTGGTGGCCAGATTCGATCAGCCGTTGTACGCCGCGTAAAGCCGCTTGCTGATTGATGCAGTAACCCGATGGGGCGATTAAGTGAAACAGGGACATGGCAATTCCTTGCTGACATCTAAAACCAAATGTATATCATGCCGATTGAGCATGTCGTTGTCACTCGCAGCGGCGAATTCCGGCTATAAGGATAGATGACGTGAAATTGAGATGGTTTGCTTTTTTGGTTGTATTGCTGGCGGGCTGTAGTTCAAAGCAGGATTACAAGAATCCGCCCTGGAACGCTGAAGTCCCGGTTAAACGGGCAATGCAGTGGATGCCGATAAGTGAAAAAGCCGGGGAAGCCTGGGGCGTCAGCCCGCGTCTGATTACCGCGATCATCGCGATTGAATCGGGCGGTAATCCGACGGTGGTCAGTAAATCCGGGGCGGTTGGGTTAATGCAACTGAAGGCCTCGACGTCCGGGCGCGATGTTTATCGTCATATGGGCTGGAGCGGCGAACCGTCGACCAGCGAACTGAAAAACCCGGAGCGGAATATCTCAATGGGGACGGCGTACCTGAGTATTCTGGAACACGGGTCGCTGGCCGGTATTAACGATCCGCAGGTGATGCAGTACGCGCTGGTGGTCTCTTATGCCAATGGCGCGGGCGCGCTGCTGCGCACGTTCTCTTCCGATCGCAAAAAAGCGATTGAGAAAATCAACGATCTGAGCGCGGATGAGTTTTTCGAGCACGTTGCCAAAAATCATCCTGCGCCACAGGCGCCGCGTTATATCTGGAAACTCCAGCAAGCGCTGGATGCGATGTAACCCACACGGGGGTTATTCACGCACTTTATTGGATTTTTCCCGCGCTTCCCGTTCAAGAGAGAAAATAATCCGCTGTAATTCCCGCTCCACCGCCGGACTGACGTTGAGAAAACGAAAGCTCAGGCGGGGAGTGGTAATCGTCTCATTTTTCCCGTCAATCACTCTGCGTTCGCTGATGGAAATAAGCTGGGCGTCAAAGTGGAAAACGCCCCATTGCCCCATGTTCAGCTCAATTTGCGAAAAGCGCATGCCTTCGGTTAATCCGGCGGGTTTTGTCGCTTCCAGCAATGCGCCCATGCCGCCCAGCGAGAGATCGAACAAGCGAAAACGTAGCGTGTTGTCGTCCGGCATTTTCGCCTGGCAGTAGTAGGGGGGATGCAAAGGCGCGGAAATACGGAAATACTCCCGGCGCTGAACGAACCACAGCTCGGGCGGCAGCGCGGTAATAAATGCCGGAAGCTGCTGGTATTCGCCGCGGGTGAGCTGATCCAGCGTGAACTCCACTTTCGCGCCCTGCGTTTCTGCGGTAATGGTTATCTGTCTGGCGCGCTGAACGGCGATGTTTTCATAGTCCTGGCTGCCGAAATCCATCACCAGTTTTTCCGCGTTAACGTCCAGAATCTTACTGATGAACTGCCCCCCGGCCCAGGAGATGCGTAGCGGCACCTGGCTCTTGTTTAAATCTTTGAGTACGCCTAATACCGCCAACGGGTTTTGCTTCAGGAACTGCTCACTGTAGTGACTCACGCGTAATGACTCCTGGATGCCTGACAGATTATCGTTTGGTTATCGGCATGGCATGACGGAACTTAAGACAAATGGGTGAAATTTTTATCAACGCCAGCGCATAACGTTGCAGGATGAAAAGCACGACCGGTTGATTTGCCTATACTTAAGGGACTGGCGCAAGAACGTCTTGCGCATGCTTTCACTGGAAAGAGGGCCTGAATATGGGAATTATTGCCTGGATTATTTTTGGTCTGATTGCAGGTGTTATCGCTAAGCTGATTATGCCGGGTCGCGATGGCGGTGGTTTTATACTGACCTGTATTCTCGGTATCGTTGGTGCGGTTGTCGGCGGCTGGCTGGCAACCATGTTTGGTATCGGCGGCAGCATCAGTGGGTTCAATCTTCACAGTTTCCTGGTGGCCGTCGTCGGGGCGATTGTTGTGCTCGGCGTTTTTCGCCTTCTGCGGCGCAATTAAATGAACAGAGCGGATGTGGGGATGAGTGCGTAAATCGGCGACATGCTACCCAGGCGTGTTTTCCGTTCACTTGATGCCCATTATCGCTCTGGCGCATTATCAGTCGTGAACGTGTCAGGGGAGGCGTCTTCCCGGCACGTTTACGGGAATTCAACAGACGTCAGAACAATCTGTATTCCTGAGCAACGCCTGGCCGGATTAACGGCGAAAGCTGGCTTGATTTGTGAATAAAAATGAGAATAATTGTCATTCCATTTCACATATAATAATTTGCTCATGAAAACAACTCATCGTTTCACATTACGCGCGCTCTCTGGATGTATCACCTTAGCCCTGACTGTCCCGTCTTATGCTGAAGAGGCAAAAGAGTCGACCATTGTGGTCACCGCCGCCGGGCAGGAGAGCCTTCTTCCGGCCTGGACCAACAGCGCCACCAAATCCCCCGTGCCGGAAAGCAAAACGCCGCAGGTGATCAACACCATCGACAGGCAGGAGATTGAGCAACGCCACGCCAACTCGGTGAATGAAATTCTGCGCTACGCGCCGGGCGTGTCAACGGAAGTTCGCGGTAATACCTCCTATATGAGCGAATATAAGATTCGCGGTTTTACGGTGGATCAGGAGTATTACAACGGCCTGCAACTGCCGTACAACGTGACCGGGAATACCAAAGCGCGTATTGATCCGCTGCTGATTGAAAGCGTGGATATTCTGAAAGGCCCGGCCTCGGTGCTGTACGGCAATGGATCGCCGGGTGGACTGGTAAACATCCAGAGTAAAAAACCGCAGGCGGAACAGAAAACGGAAGTGGGCTTCAACACCGGCACCCGTAATCTGAAAGAGGGTTATCTGGATTCAACCGGGCAAATCAGCGACAGCGACTGGAACTACCGTTTACTCGGCAAAGCGACGGAAGGGGATGATCAACCGCATACCTCCCGCTATGAAAACTATCTGGTTGCCCCGTCCGTTACCTGGCAACCGGACAACAAAACGCGTCTGACAATTGATGCGCTGGCGCAGAATACACCGTCGCTGTCGCCTTCCAACCCGCTGCCCATTTCTTATCTGCGTTCAGAGTATGCGGGGCGTCGTGATTTTGCCGGAGATGAGTGGAGCGGCTTTAAGCAGCGTCAATGGATGCTGGGTTACAGCTTTGAACACCAGTTTGACAGCGGCTGGGGCTTCAATCAGAAAGCGCGCTACTTTGATGTGGATACCCACCAGCGCAGCGTCTACTCCACCGGAAATACGGGGAATCCGGTCTGGGAGTTGAACCGGTTTGCCTACACGACCGATGAAGACCTGAAAAGTTTTAACATCGACAACCAGGTTACGAAAACGGTAGTGTCAGGCGACTGGCAGCACCATCTGCTGGCAGGCTTCGATTACCAGAAGCTCGACAGCCATTACTTCTACCGCTATGCCAGCAGCACGCCGGGGATCGACATGCGCCACCCGAACTATCGTCAGATTCATACCGACGATTTAGGGCTGAGTACTGCGCAGAATAACCGTCTCTCTTATCAGCAGAATGGTTATTATCTTCAGGATCAGATTGCGTTTGGCGGCCTGAACCTGCTGGCGAGCGTGCGTTACGATGACTATCGTTCCGCCACGACCGACTATCTGCAAAACGGCGATAAAACCTGGATTTCACAGGATCGCGTCACCAAACGTTTCGGTGCGTTATATGCGTTTGAAAATGGGATCTCTCCATTTATCAGCTATTCCGAAGGCTTTAAGCCGATCTCGCCGCAAGGGACTCTGACCTCGAAAGAGGTGAAGCCGACCACCAGCAAGCAGGTTGAGGGCGGGGTGAAATACCTGCTGGCGGAATACGCGACCACCTTTACCGCATCGGTGTTTAATATCCGTCAGAAAAATGTGCTTTCCGCCACACCGACCTGGGATTACCGTCAGACCGGCGAGATTGAGTCAAAAGGGGCCGAGCTGTCGATTGTCAGCCGTCCGGCGGATAACGTCACGCTGATCGCCAACTATGCCTATACCCATGCGATCAACACGGAAGATGAAACGTATGAAGGTAAACGTCCGACCCAGGTGCCGGAAAACGCGTTTAACCTGTGGGGCGATTACACCTTTGATAATACGCCGCTGCGCGGGCTGAACGTTGGCGCGGGCGTCCGTTATACCGGGCCGATGGAGATCTCGCCAGCTAACGACAAAGGCAAACTCGGCGGCACGACGCAGTATGATATGGCCGTCTCTTACCGTCTGGGAGAGGCGATCCCATCGTTGAGCGGGGTGACGCTGAAGGCCAGCGCGCAGAATATTACCAACAAAGAGACGTTTAGCTGTTACGACGACAACAACTGCTGGATTGGTCGCGACCGCACCGTTCAGGTTGGCGCCAGCTACAGCTTCTGATAGCAACCCGGCCTGCAATTGCGCAGGCCGGGTTCGTTTTCATTCGGCGGAACAATCAGAACTTATATTCCACCCCGGCCCAGAAATTACGGCCTTCCTCGATAAACCCTTCGCTGTAGGCATACTTCGTATCGAACAGGTTGTTCACGGACGCGTTGACGCTAAAACCGTAGCCCACCGCATAATCCGCGCGGATATGGGTAATGGCAAATCCGCCCGCTTTCTGTGAACCGTCTGAATTGCTGTAGCTGGAGGAACGCGCCTCTTCTGACAGCGTAATACTCAGCGGTTCCCACGGCTTGAGCGTCATCCATGCGGTGAGCGTCTGCGTTGGCAAATCGGTGATTTCACCGATTTCATCACGCTTGACGTCCGCGTGGATCAGCCCATAGCTCAGCCCGACATCCAGCATTTCAGACACATTGCCTTTGATTCCGGCATCCAGACCGGTGTAATCCACCCGGCCGCTATTGCGGTTCTGGATCGTATCGGCATCAATATTGTGCGACAGGATTGCGTCGGTCACGCGGTTATAGTACACGCTGACCTCGAATCCCCAGTCGCGGGTCAGCGAACCGTTCCAGGTCAGATCCACGCTGCGGGCGCGTTCGGGTTTTAACTGCGGGTTGACGATAGCCACCTGGTTATACGCCGGTTTCGACGTGGTATACCGCTCTTTGAGCGTCGGGAAGCGCGTCCGGTCAGAGTAAGAGAGCGCCAGCGTGTCCTCGTTTGCGAAGTGGTATTTGGTCATGATCTGCCAGTTAAACGCCGACTGGTTGTTGTCGTCGTAGTGGGTTACGCTGCCGTCTTTTTCGTGCTTCATCCCTTCCAGACTGTCACGCCAGTCATAGCTAATACCGGCCACGACATCCACATTATCGGCGGCGGCCCACTGGTATTCGCTGGCTAACGACCAGGTGCGATCTTCATAGCGATCGTATGCCGCATGCGGCGCGCCTTTTTCACGGTGGACGTCATCTTTCCAGTTAACGGCGAACGAGAGCAGATCGTTTTCATGCATTTCGGCGGCGAGTTGTAACCCTGCGCCATCGCTGTAATCGGAATAGTGGCTGTAGCTGCCTTTCTTGTTTTTCAGGTCGGCAAGGGAGTTGTACATCATCAGCGTGTTTTCAAAGGTGTCGCGATAAATCCGGCTTTTCAGCGTGAAGCGATCGCCCAGATGCGTGGTGCCCTGATAGTAATAACTCTCTTTATCGTATTGCGGCCACTGCCAGTAGCGCGACTTCTGGCTGCTGGTGCCTGCGTATGGCGGGTTGTCCTTTTCACCGTCCTGGTTGATATAGGTCAGGGTGTACTCGTCATTTTCGCGCGGCGTGAAGCCCAGCTTAACAATGCCCCGTTTATCATCTGCCGACGAGTTGATCATTTTCCCGTTGCTGCCTGCAATGGCGTTGTCCACCCCGTGCGGCAGACCCAGGAAATCCTGCTTCAACTGGCTACCGCTGACTTGCAGATAACCCAGCTCATTACTGGCGCCAAACGAGGCGTGCATATCGTGGGCGTTATCTTTGCTCCGGCTCCATCCCTGGCGATAACCGATGCTCCCTTCGAGAGGTTTTGTCGGTTTTTTGGTGGTGATGTTGATTGCGCCGCCCATCTGGTTAGGGCCTTGCAACAGCGATGAGTAGCCTTTGGACACCTCAACGGAGGCAATGTCCGAGGTGAGGAAGCGCCCTAAGTCGAGGTTGCCGTCGTAAGGGATGTAAACCGGCACGCCGTCGAAAAAGATCGGAACCTGGCGGCTGTCAAAACCGCGAACTTTGACCTGCTGTTCGTTGCGGTTGCCTGATTTTTGCAACGCCACGCCGGGGATGACGCTTAATGCCTGCGCCACATTCTGCTTATCCAGATCCTGCATGGTTTGTTGACCAAGCACCGTGGTGGTCGCCGCAGAGGCGGGGCTCGACCAGACGGTCATGGTATCGCTTTCTTGCCCAGCAAACGCATTATGCGCAAAAGCTACCGATAATGCCGTGTAAAGACAACTCTGAGTGAATTTCATTGTTTTTATTCCATTTATCAATGTTATATGTCACTTTCGTCCGGGTTCAGGATGACGTTGATATCCATCGGTGGTGCGTAGTACGGTGCGGATGTAATAAAGAGCCTGATACCACAGTCGAGATAACTCGCCAGAGTGGCGAGGTTGATGCCGCCAGTCAGCGCCAGCGTGCAATGGGGGGCCAGTGAAGGCGCCGCCCGGGCCACCTCCGCCGCCTGATGTGGGGTAAATTTGTCGAGTTGCAAAACGTCGGGGCCTGCGCGGAGCGCTTCAAGGGCTTCCTCTGGGGTGTCTGCTTCGACGACGATCTTTTTTTCCGGGGCATGACGGCGCAACTGCGAAATGGCCCCGGCCCAGTCGTTACCGGGGGCGAGAAAGCGGCGGTGATTTGCAAACAGCAGCACGGTTTCCGCGCACCCGGCGCGGTGAATGATTCCGCCTGCGGCGAGCACCGCCTGTGCGGCTAACAGCCGGGTGCCGGGAATGGCTTTACGCGTGCAGGCTATTTGCCCTTCGGGGTAACGGCTATGCAGGATGTGAAGCATGCTGTCGAGATAGTGTGAAACGCCACAGCTCCACTCCAGTACGTTTTGTACGGCCTTCCAGCCCTGGTGCAGCGCCGCCGCATTCCCGCTGACGCTGATCAATCGTTGACCGGCTGCGGCGCGCTCACCGTCGTTCATCTGCTCCAGGACGGTCAGCCCCAGCGACTGCAACATTTGTCTGGCTACGGCAATGCCGCTCACGCAGCCGCCCTGGCGATGGCGGAAGGTCATGCGGCCTGGCAGATTGCCGATGCCCAGAGCGCGCGTGGTCAGGTCGCCTCCCTGAATATCCTCCAGCAGCAATGCGTCTGTTTGTGCGTGTGAGAAGTAGATCATTTCAGCGCCTTTTGTGGAATGCTGTCCCACCAGATCAGCGCCCAGTCCCGGCTGGCCGGGGCAAGGGCGCTGGCATCCTGCTGTTGATACCAGCGGTACAGACGCTCACGCTCTTCATCGCTGATGTCGCCCATGCTCCAGCGAACGTTTTCAGCAAAGCGTTCCCAGGTGCTGTTGTCCTGCTGGCAGTTCTGTCCACGGATAAAATCGACATGGGCGCAGATCCCCATCTGGTACAGGACATTGAGGGCATAAATATAGTTAGGCAGCTCGATAACCTCGCGACCCAACGCGCGCTGGATAGTGGGGGAAACAAAAGAGGAACTGACCAGGTGCGTGGTATAGACGCGCAGCCGCGCCTGGTTGTTGAGTTTTGTCATCGCCTGGCGCATATCCGCAACGAGCGTTGAGCGGGAGGCCACGGCGATATCGCAGCGCGGAAGATCGCTCCAGTCCTCTTCCCAGGCGCGTTGCACCCAGTGAACATGGGTTGCCCGTTGCTCTGTCGCACGACGGGCGGCAACGCGCAGCATTCCGGGGCTGTAATCCACGCCGCAGATATGCGGTATTTTGCCCGCTAACGCCAGCGAGACGGTGCCAGGGCCGCAGCCCATATCAAACAGCGAGTTCACGCCCTGCAAATCCATTTTCTCCATCAGCTGTTGCAGGTAGGTGTCCGTCGGCGACGCGCAGTTTTCTGCCATTTTCTCTGCCCGTTTATCCCAATGGTCGGGCGTTTTTTCCGTTCGTTTCGCCTGCAACAGCTGCTGGCGGTAGAGGTCTGCAAAATCAATGTCATCAATGAGCATGGCTGTCCCTTATTGCTGATCGCCAAAAAGATGGCGGTGGATTTGTGTGGGCGAGACCCGATAAAGCGCGGCCAGATTGTCGGCAGCGAGCTGGCGCTCTGGCGCGCCTTGCGATACCTGGCCGTCGGACTCCACGCGTACGACGCTGTCGGCTATCGCCCTGGCATGGAGCGGATGATGGGTTGACATCAGTAGCGCCATCCCCGTTTTTTTCAGTGTCACCAGCGTGTCGAGCAGGCGGATCTGGTGACCAAAGTCGAGGCTGGAGGCGGGTTCATCCAGCAGTAGCAGGCGAGGGCGTTGCGCCAGAGCGCGGGCGATCAGCACCAGTTGACGCTCTCCGCCGCTCAGGGTGTTCCAGCGTCGGTGCGCCAGATGGACGATTTCAAGCGCGGCGAGCTGCTGGTGGGCAATCTCTCGCTCCCTGGCGCCGGGAACGGCGAATGCCGCCATTTTCGGCGTCAGCCCCATCATCACCATATCCAGAGCGGTGAAGGCGAACGCGCCGTCGTGCGCCTGTGGCACCCAGGCAATGGCGCTGGCGCGCTCCCGGTCTGAAAAACGCTGCACCGCCACGCCATCAAGCAGGATGTCGCCGCTGATCAAGGGGAGAACGCCAAGAATGGTGCGCATCAGCGTGGTCTTGCCGCTGCCGTTTGCGCCGAGTAAACAGCAAATTTCTCCCGCCGGTACGGTAAAAGAGACGTCGCGCAAAACCGGGCGTCGGGCGTATCCCAGGTTGGCGTGGTGAACCGTCAGTCGTGTCATTGGCGTCCTCCGCGCAGCAGAAGCAGCAAAAAGAAAGGGGCGCCGATAAATGCGGTGAGGATACCCAGTGGAATCTCCGTACTGCTGATTGCGCGCGCGAGTGTGTCGGTCAGCAGCAGTAAAATGGCGCCGGCGCCCATTGAGACAGGAAGCAACTGCTGGTGGTTATTGCCGGTGAGCAACCTGCCGATATGCGGCACGACTAAGCCTATCCAGCCGATAATCCCGGCAATCGCCACCGTGCTGGCGGTGATGAGCGTCGCGCAGACAATCAGCGCGAGCCGAAGGCGGGTAACGTTGATGCCCAGGGAACGGGCTTCATCATCTGAAAGCGTCAGTAAATTCATACGCCAGCGCAGTAGCAGCAAAGGGATGGCGCCGAACAGAATCAGCGGCGCCGAGAAACAAAGATCATGCAGCGTGATGGTAGAGAGTCCGCCGAGTAACCAGAAGGTGATGGAAGGCAACTGGGTATAGGGATCGGCCAGCGTTTTTATCAGGGAAATTCCCGCGCCGCACAGCGTGCCGAGCGCGATACCTACCAGCACAAGGGTTAATACGGGGTCGTGACGTGTCACCCGACGGGTAATCAGCCAGACGCCAGCAACCACCAGCAGACCGCCGCCGAACGCGTAGAGCTGGATAAACAAAATCGGCAGGCCCTGCAAAATCGCCGTACATGCGCCTAAACCCGCTCCGGCGGCAACGCCGAGAATATCCGGGGAGACCAGCGGATTGCGAAACATCCCCTGATACGTCGTGCCCGCGCCCGCCAGCGCAGCGCCCAGCAGCAGCGCGGCGAGAATGCGGGGGAGGCGGATCTGCCAGAACACGATTTGATCCTGTGTCGGCACCGTGTCATGGCTGAAGATCATCGCCAGCACCTGCCGGGCATCGAGGTGATAAGCGCCCGATACAGTGGCAAAGGCAATACAGAGAAGGGCAATCCCCAGCATCAGGACAGAAAGGGTGGTCGTTCTCATCAGATGATCGCCCACTGTTGATACTGTTCGTCAGTCAGCGACGTATGCCAGAACAGGCGCGCATAACGCACCATATCGTCTTTAAAATGTTGATTAACGTTCGGGTCCAGCCAGGCATGCAACCGGCGCAGCCCGAGTAAACGGTTAATGCCCGGCGGCGCATCCAGCCAGCCAAACGGCAGGCCGCTCAGGAAAAGAATGCGCTTGTCCGCAACCGCCTTAACGCCTTGCCAGACGGGGTCGTGACGCAGGTAGTGCGCCGTGGCGGCATCCTGTACCAGAATGATGTCGGGCTGCCAGGTGAGTAAGTTTTCCATAGAGACCTGGGCCAGTCCGCTTCGTCCGGGGATTCGCGCTACGTTGTGTAATCCCAGCAACTCTGCCGCTTCTGTATGCAGCGATCCCTGTAATCCCGTCTCCAGACCTCGGGCGCCTCGCGCCGCATAAAAACGAATACCGGCAGCAGGCGTGCGGGAAAACGCGAGCGCTTGCGCAATGAAGCGCTGAGCCAGCGCCGCCTGAGCGGCAGTACGCGCCTCCATTCCCAGCGCTTGTCCTGCGGCTTGCAGTTGTTCCGGCGTTTGCCGCAGTTCACCGTTAATCAGCAGCCACGGAATCCGGGTCTGAGCGCTGACCTGGCGCGCCTGCGAAAGCCAGGTTTCATCGGCGTTGCCGCAATCCACTACCAGATCGGGATGCAGGGCCAGCAGCCCTTCCAGAGACAACGTGCTGGCGCGCCCCGCCAGCCTGCCCAGTTTGGGCAACGCCCGAATGGACTCGGGGAAGGGAATCGCCGCCTGGCGCGAGAAATCAAAAGAGGAGAAACCCACCAGCTTTTCCGGCGCGACGGCCAGCAGTAACACATCGGCGGGCGCACCGGCGCTCACCACGCGGCGAATAATATTGCCTTCCGGCGGGCGGCCAATAGCAAACGTCAGCGGTGTCTGCGCAATGCCAGGGAGGTGGCGAAACAGTAGCGCAGAGGCCATTGCCTGAGCGAATCTCCGTCTTGTGAGCGGCATTGTTTTCATCCTGAAATGGTTAAAAAATCGCTATATGTTTACATATATAACGTTAAAAAACTTGTTCAGTATCAAATTCTCACCGATGAAAAGGGGGTCTAACCCTTAAGAGCTATGAGGGGCAGAGATGAACGCGCGGCATTGCCAGGAAGAAAAATCCGCGACGGCGCGCGGATTTTTGTCAGCATGATGGTCGGGTCACATTACGGCGTGGTTTCAACCTGTTTTTGCGGCGCAGGCTGGGAAGCGCCTGGCGCTGCGGGGCGAGTGGCCGGTACGCTGTCGCACGGTTTCTCTTTTGGACAGATCAGGTCGAGCATTTTTAACGTCACGCCGTTGGTCCAGCCGAAACCATCCTGAAGAGGATATTCTCCACCGCCGCCGCCGGTTCCCGTACTGCTGACGTCATATTTCTCAACCAGCTTTTGTTCGCGGTCGTAGGTATGCTGAACGTTAGTGAGGAAGCGCCAGGTGACATCCATCGCGATGTTGTCCTGCCCGTAATTCTGCAACCCTTCGGTCGCCACCCACTGTAACGGCGCCCAGCCATTGGGGGCGTCCCATTGCTGCCCGCTTTTCACCGAGGTGGTGGACAGTCCGCCAGGCTGCAACAGGTGCGCCTGGGTCGCGGCAGCCACTTTGCTGGCGCGATCTTTCGCCGCCGCGTTGACATACAGCGGGAACAGCGTGGCCGCCGTCAGTTGGTTACGCACCTTTTTGCTCTTCAGATCGTAGTCGGCATACCAGCCTTCCTGATTGTTCCACAGGTGCGTTTCAATGCCTTTCTGACGGGCGCTGGCGAGCGCTTCATACTGGTTCGCGTTGGCGTCATCGCCTGCCGCTTTGCTGGCGCGCGCCAGCATTTTCTCCAGTTTATACAGCAGGGCGTTGAGATCGACAGGGACGATGCTGGTGGTGCGAATGGTGCTCAGCTGATTCGGATCGTCCATCCAGCGCGAGCTGAAATCCCAGCCCGATGCGGCGGCAGATCGCAGGTCGCGATAAATCTCGGTTGCCGGGCGGTTCGGGTTGCTCTTCGCGGTGGTGATATCTTCCATCCACGACTCCGGTCGCGGCGTGTCCCGGTCATCCCAGTAGCGGTTCAGGACGGTGCCGTCATCCAGTTTCACCACGCGCTTATTCTGCTCGCCGGGCTGGAGATTCTCCACGCCCTCCATCCAGTAGGCATACTCTTTTTGCAACTGCGGCAGGTATTTTTTCAGGGCGTCGTCACCCTCATGCTGCGCCAGCAATTCCACCATAAATGCGAAGAAAGGCGGCTGCGAGCGGCTCAGATAGTAGGTACGGTTGCCGTTGGGGATATGCCCCCAGGAGTCCAGTTCATAGCCGAAATTCGCCACCATATCGGCGACCTTATCCCAGTGATCGCTTTCGGCAAGTCCCAGCATGGTAAAATAGCTATCCCAATAATAGACTTCCCGGAAACGTCCGCCAGGCACCACATACGGTTCCGGCAGCGGCAATAACGAATCCCATTTTCCGGCGCTCTCCGTTGTGCGGGTCAACACGGGCCACAGGCCGTCAATATGTTCACGCAGCGACTGTCCTTCCGGCGGAACGTATTTTTCCCCTTCTTTGGGCAGCGTAAAGTTCACATCAACAAAGTGACGCAAATCGAAGCCTGACTGGTTTCGTTGCATCCGGTAATCCGCGAGGATCATCAGCGGATCGCTGTTAGGCACGGCATCGGCGAACGTTTTCTGATCGGGGAACAGTTTGGCGCTCTGCACGTCATTAAACAGCGGCCCCAGCAGAATATCCGGGGGCTGCGGGGGACTGACTGGCTGTTCCTCAGCGTGCGCCGAGAGCGACGCGAATGTCAGCAGGGTGCCTGCAACGGTCAGTTTTATGGCGAAAGAGAGCGTGCCGGAATGGCGAAGCGCAGGTGTTATCATCAATATTCTCCTTAACGGCGTGCCGCAGTCAGCGGCATGAACCATGACAAAACCTTAGTCCAGGATTGTCATGTGCGCGTGATCGAACCGCTATTTTGGGAACTGGTAAACATTTCCCGTTATCGCCGGTTGAAGCGTGGGGATGAGCGCGGTGATGCGACAGCGCGCCCTCAGAAGAGGACGCGCGATGGGAGAGCGGTCAGTCAGAAAAGAGAATGCGCTGTGCCGCGAGATCCAGCGTAATCGACTCGCCGGTGCTCAGGGCATATACCGCTTCCCCTTGCTGACAAAGCCAGCCGATCCCCATTTCACGGGCGATGATTGCCGAATGTGATTCATTGCTGCCTGCGCTCAGGCAGATCCCTTTAACCGTCTGTGGGTCGAACTGCAACACGGTGGACGGGAAGATATTTTCCGCCGCCACGATAGTCGGGCGCGTGAATACCGGCAAGCGCGCGTTTATTCCGCTCAGGTGCCTCAGCGTCCGATGGAGAATATCGTCGATATCGATATAGCGGGCCTGCAAATAGGCGTCGTCGAGCTGTCGGTACTGATCGCGGAGATCGTCCAGCACGCTGCGCCACGCCGTTTCCGCCCGACACGGTTTATCACGCATCACTTCACATGCCATCTCGTACAGCTCGGGGTCATCCAGCAGCGTGTGATGCCCGGAAAAAATCGCCGCCAGGTCGGCGGAGTATTTCTCTTCCGCCAGCGTGGTCAGCGCGTTGAGATCGTCCAGCGTCTGACGAATCGCCGTTTGCAGGCGCTGCTGCTCTTCCGGCAAATTGACGGTCGTCGGATTTGCGACGTCCGGTGCAGCGGGGGAATAGCAGAACACCACGCCGGAGACCTGCGCGGGGAGCTGACGCGCCGTGCTGCTGGCAGGCGTCTCCTCCACGGACTCGCCAAAGTTTTCCGCCGCCAGCTGTTTGAACGCCGCCAGCGCCTCGTCGGCCTGTTCTCCTTTGGCGATCAGGCGCAGAGTATCGTTGCAGCGCACCTGTAATAACGCTATCTGATTCAGGCTGTCCGGCGTCACGCATTTGCCATTTTTCTCCAGCAGCATGTCGGCCCGAAACCCCGACAACGTGGAGACCAGCCGCGATGCCGGACGAACATGCAGCCCGTTTGGATTTTTCACCACAACAGAAATGGAGTGGGCGTCGTTATCCTGAAATGCTGGTTTTGTGGCGACGCCCCCGGCTTGCGCGGGTGACGGTAAACCCAGTTGTTCACGCTTGGCATCCAGCGCGCTCATGGCGTCATTGATGACTTTATCAATACCGGCGCCCATTGCCGCGCTGACCGTCGCCGCCAGCGTGCCTTCTACCAGCGGCGCCGCGCATAAGCGGACTTTCGCCGCAATCGCCGGGTCGAGCAAATCCAGGGCGGTTTCGGCGCTCAATAATGCGCTGCCCATATCCATCATGACCAGGATATGGTCCGCATCAGCCACGGATTCGATGGCTTCCATCACCTTGAGCGGATCGGTGCCAATCGGATTTTGTGGGTCGTCGATACCGGCTGCAATCGCGAGTTTACAACCATCGCCGATTAACATCTGCCGGGCTAACTGCCCGACGCCTTCACCCAACAGGGCGCTGTGCGAAACAATGACCAGGTTTACCATCGCGTTATCCTTACTCTTTTGCCGCTGCCGCCAGCATTTGCATCATGAACATCACGGAGGTTGCGCCCGGGTCCTGATGGCCGATGCTGCGCTCGCCAAGATAGCTGGCGCGCCCTTTGCGGGCCTGCATGGTGATGGTGCTCTGCGCCGCCGCTTCGGCCTGGGCGCTGGCGGCATCCAGCGCCGCCTGTACCGACAAGTGCTGTTCGCATGACTGGCGCAGCGACTCCACAACCGGCCCCCAGACGTCACACATGGTTTTATCGCCAGGCTCTGCTTTACCTCGGCTGGTCACGCCTTCTGCGCCTTCCCGCATCATCTGGTACAGCTCGTCGAGCGTCAGGCTCTGGTGCGCCTGTGTCACCTGGGCGGCGCGAATGAAGAACGTGCCGAACAGCGGGCCACTGGCGCCGCCGACGCTGGAGAGCAGCACCATCCCTGTGTTCTTCAGGATGAAGCCGATGTCTTTATCCGCAATCGCGGGTAATTTTTCGACGACTTTACTGAAGCCGCGATGCATATTCAGCCCGTGGTCGGCGTCGCCAATCTCTCTGTCCAGACCCGTCAGATAATCACTCTCTTTGGTGAAAATCTCACCGCAGCGATAGAGCCAGTTAACAATGTGTGTTCTGTTGAGTGACATACATAATCTCCTTATTTGCCCCAGTTGAGCGCAGGCGTGTGAACCGGCGCATCCCAGAGCGCGAGCGTTTCATCATCCACTTTTAACAGGGTGATGGAAAAGCCGGTCATATCCAGAGAGGTGCAGTAAGAGCCGATCAGGTTGCGTTCAATGGTAATGCCGGTTTCCTGACAGCGGCTTTCAAGCCGGTTATAGACGCCGAACAGTTCAGACAGCGGCGTGGCGCCGAGATTGTTGACCAGCGCAATGACGCGATCGCCACGCTGCAACGGCTGTTTGCTCTGCTTATCTTCCTGCCAGCTTCCCTGATGATGATCCCAGTGACGCAGCGTGCGGCTGTATGCGCCGTTTTCCAGTAGCGTGTCAAACATTTCATCGACAGTTTGATCGAGAGAAGAGAAGGGGCGACGGTCAATGCCGGGTTCGCCGTGAATTCCCACGCCAAACTCCATTTCGTTATCCTGCAATGTGAAGGACGGTTTGCCCGCCGCAGGCACGGTACAGGCATTGAGCGCGATGCCGATTGAATGCCCCTGATTATTCAGCTTACGGCCAAGCTCCGCGCAGGCTTCCAGCGTGTCACCGCGTTCTGCGGCCGCGCCCACCAGTTTTTCAATTAATACCGTATTGGCGACGCCGCGACGACCGGCGGTATAAAGGCTGTCTTTGACCGCCACATCATCATCCACCACGACGGTGGTGACTTTTACGCCGCTGTCGTGCAGCAGCTCCGTGGCGGTTTCAAAATTCAGGATGTCGCCGGTGTAATTTTTAATGATCAGTAAGACGCCTTCGCCGCCGTCAATGTGCATGGCGCACTCAAACATTTTGTCTGGCGTCGGTGAGGTAAATATTTCGCCCGGGCAGGCGCCGGAGAGCATGCCTGGCCCAATATAGCCGCAGTGCATGGGTTCATGCCCGCTGCCGCCGCCGGAAAGCAGCGCCACTTTTCCTGCCACTGGCGCATCTGACCGGGTAACGTAGACCGGGTCCTGATGCAGCGTCAGCGTCGGGTACGCTTTTGCCAGACCAGCGAGTTGTTCGTTCAGTACCTCTTCTACACGGTTAATCAGCTTTTTCATTATTTTGCTCCGCATCTTCTGCTGTAGGGGTATCGGTTGTGTACCATGACACGGCTACCACTCACTGCCGATAACCTTATTGTGCAACAGTGAGCGGAAAAGAAAATTCGGCCATAACATGTTTCATCAACGGAACATTTATGCTTAATCATGTTTCATTATGGAACGTAAAAGCGAGGTAATCGTCAGAATTGCGATCCCGACCAACGAAGGCCGCCGCTTTAAGCGTAAAAAACGGGGGGTTAGAAACGAGAAGGGAGGTGATTAATTGCGATTAATTTGCCCTGTTCCAGTTCGATATAGCCGCCTTTTTTCAGCGCTGACAGCATCTTCATCACGCTGCTGCGCGAAAGGCGGGTACGTTCAAGAATATACTGGTAAGCCGCCATCTGAGAGCGGATGCTTTCCGGCTCCTGGCTTAGCGCCTGCAACTGGTAGCACAGCAGATCGTAAGCGGTCGGCGCTGTTGCCATTTCATTCTGGATAAACAATTTATTGGTGACGATGATCATATGCTTTGCCATGATCTCCCACAGGTGCTTGCGCTCAATGGTTTCCATCACATCATCCAGGGGAATTGTCGCCGCTTCGCACTCTTCGAGCGCGCGAATCAGCAGTTTATCCGACAGGGCGCTGGTGAACCCTAGGGAGACTGGGGCAGAAGCTATCCCCAGCAACAGACTATTTTCGATGTTCTCAATGCTTACGACGCCCGTGCGGAAAAACAGGCACTGGTGCTCGCCCCCCTGGACGAAGACAAAGCGACTTCCGCGAGGATACCGTTTGAAATCCTGTTCTGACGTGAGTGCGTTGAGCAGCGCAATTGCGTAGGGCGAAGGCTGCTTCAGTTGATTAAAGGAAGAATCCAGGGGCATGGTAGGTGTTATCCGGTCACTGTCGTTGTCATTCTATTTTAGTGGCTCTGCGTTAATGCGTGTTGAACATAGCTAGTATTTCAGGGGAATATTCTGCTGAATTTGCTTCAGAACACCGCGATCGGTCACGATGTAGCCGCCTTTTTTTAAATCGGCCAGTATCTTCATCACGCTGCTGCGCGACAGAAATGTTCTTGACTGAATATAATTTGCGGCAGTTATATTTTGTCTGAATTCATTAGACTCACGCATTAATTCATACAACTGAGCGCGAATAATATCATAGGATGTCGGCGCTGAAATGCGCGTACAGTGGTCGTACACCCGACCGGCGGTGTAGATAAGCACCTTCGCCAGGCTTTCCCAAAGATTCTCATTTGCTATAACGTCGTTAACTTTCTCCAGCGGAATAAAGGCGATCTCAGAGCACTCCTCACTGCGCATCAGCAAATATTCAGCATCAACCAGTTGATTGCTTAGGCCAAAAATAAAGGGGGCGACTTCTGAGTTAAGCATGAAGCCGTCCCGTGCTCTGAAAACCCCGATGGTTCCCTTCAGCAATAAATAACATTGATGTGGTCTATTATTTTCGTTGTTAATAATTTGTCTGCATTTTGTTTCTCGTGTGTTTGCGTGTGGCTTCAGGTGCGCAATCAGTTTTTCTACATGTTCAATTGGCTTCAGAGGCAGAGCCTTATACATACTTGATTCAATAGCTATTTTGGTTTCAGGCATGATCTGTCCTCCCATATAATAGTCTCTGTAATAGCGTAACGTCTTGCTTGAGCTAATAATTATGGTGACAGACTAAAAATAAGTGAATCCAGAACAAGGTGTAAAATTACACCAAAAAATCACTTGAGCAAATATGTGCATTTATATGAAAATTTAAATTAAGGAGAACTTAATTGACATCGCGCCTTGATTCAGGATTCAAACCGCTGACGTGATGCGGCCCGGAATGATGAAGGGGAAATCGCATGTTATTTATCTCCTTGTCTTTACGATGATAGCCCAAAATAAGCGTTTCCCGGCAGCCCATTTCCAGAGCAGAAAATGTATGGACATTATGTCGTAACGCGATAAATAAACAGGTGTTAAGGATAGCGATGATGAAAAAAAATATGATAGCAATGGCGCTTTCCGCTGCGGCCATTTTGTCAATATCAAATGCGATAGCGTATGACGGCACGGTCAAATTTGTGGGTCAGGTTCTTGATACCGCCTGTACCGTAGATATTGGCGCCAATAATACGATGACCGTTGATATGGGTAGTGTCTATAAGACAGCGTTTACCAACGCAGGGGATGAAGCGTCAACGACCAAATTTACCTTGCGTCTGATTAACTGCCCCTCTTCCGTCACGTCCGCGCGGGTGAAATTTGATGGCGTTAATCATTCGGGTAATACCGATCTGTTAGCGCTGTCCGCCGATCCCGGTTCGGCAAGCGGGGTGGCCATTCGACTGATGACGGCAGACAGAGCGCCTTTAGGCCTTAATCAGATCAATGGCTATTCCTATTCACTGTTAGATATGGTTGACAACCAACTGGATTTCTACGCCGCCTATGTCGCTACCAGCGTGCCTGTTGTGCCGGGCGTCGTGAACGCCGTAGCGAACTTCACCGTTAACTATAACTGACGAGCATATGTTGTTTGGGGGGCCGATAACCGGCCCTCTCAGAGGTTTTCCATGAGAGTATTACGTGTTTGCGCCACCGCGTTGGCGCTGTTTGTTACCGGCGTTTCCAGTGTGAATGCTGGCGTTTCCATTGGCGGAACACGGGTTATTTACGATGGCGGTAAAAAAGAAGCGTCATTAAGCGTCAGTAATCCCGATAATATTCCGTATTTAATTCAGTCGTGGATCGAAACGCAAAATGACGGTAAGGGCAAAGCTCCTTTTATTATTACACCGCCGCTTTACCGGCTTGATAACGGGCAGCAAAACGTAATGCGTATTATTCGGGCAGGAAATCTGCCTGAGGATAAAGAGTCCCTGTTTTGGCTGAATATTAAATCGATACCGTCGGCCCAACGTAAAGATAATACGTTACAGATTGCGGTTAAAACACGAATAAAACTGATTTATCGGCCTGCGTTGCTGAGCAAGTCAACGCCTGAAGCGCAGCTCGGAAAGTTAAGCTGGAGCCGGAGCGGGGCGTTTATTCAGGTAAATAACCCCACGCCTTATTACGTTAATTTCAATGAAATTACCGTATCCGGTAAGAAAGTTGACAATGTAACGTTTGTGGCGCCGGGGAGTACCGCCCGTTTTGCACTGCCTTCGGGCGGAAATGGCGGAAGCGTGAAATTCAGGATTATTAATGATTACGGTGGAATCAGCGAGGAGTACAGCGGTTCTGTTTAAGTAGCGACGGGTCGGAATTACGTTAATGATGATAGCCAAATATATAATTAATCCGTATCCGGCCAGGCTTGTATTGTTTATCTCCCTGGGAATATTCAGCGTGCTGAATGAGGTTCTGGGTCGGGATTACTTTAATCCGGCGCTACTGGAGCATATATCATCCGGTAGCGAGAATATCGATCTTTCTGGTTTTGAAATGGGGGGGCAGGCACAGGGCACTTACCATGTCGATATTATCCTCAACGGGCAGTTTCTGGACACGCAGGATATCGCATTCAATAAAACACCAACGCCTTCTGGTGAGGATGCGCTTGAGCCCTGCCTGTCGGGGGAAATGTTGCAACGCTATGGCGTTAACATCGCGCAGTATCCGGGTGTGCAGGGCAAAGGGGATTGCGCCGATTTGTCCGCTATTCCACAGGCTTCAAGTGAGTTCCAGTTTTCGACGCAAAAGCTGTTGTTAAGTATTCCGCAGGCGGCGTTATCTGCCAGGGCGCGGGGGGATGTCGCGCCGGAACTCTGGGATGAGGGCATTACCGCCGCGATGCTTAACTACAGTCTGAGCGGTGATAACAGTAATAGTCAGTACGCTAATTTGCGCCCCGGAATAAATATCGGCCCGTGGCGTTTGCGCAATTACACCACCTGGCGGCGCGGCGGCCAGGGCGATGAGGACTGGGATTCGATTTATACCTATGTCCAGCGCAATATCGTCCCGCTGAAAGCGCAACTGGTGCTGGGAGACAGCGCCTCTCCTGCGGATGTTTTTGACAGTATACCGTTTCGTGGCGGCCAGCTTGCGTCAGATGACGACATGCTGCCCGATTCGCTGAAGGGGTATGCGCCCGTGGTGCGCGGTATTGCCCGCACCAATGCGCAGATCGTCATCCGGCAAAATGGCTACCAAATCTACCAAAGTTACGTGGCCCCTGGCGCGTTTGACATTACCGACATGTTCCCCACGGGAGGCGCCGGCGATCTGGAGGTCACGGTTAAAGAGGCGGATGGCAGTGAGCAGCACTTCACCGTCCCGTTCGCATCATTACCGGTGTTACAGCGTGAAGGCCGGTTCAAATATGCGTTAACCGGCGGGCGCTATCGCTCCAGCGACAGTCGTGTGGAACAAACCGATTTCGGCCAGGGAACCGCGATTTATGGTTTGCCGGGCGGTTTCACGCTTTATGGCGGCGTCCAGACTTCCCGTAACTATCGGGCGATAGCGTCCGGCGTCGGTAAAAATCTGGGAACGATTGGCGCGCTTTCTGCCGACGTAATCCAGTCATGGGCGCAACCCGCTGATGGCAGCACGACTCAGGGGCAATCCTGGCGTGTGCGCTATAGCAAAAATAGCGTCGCGACAGGAACAAACTTTTCGATTGCGGGTTACCGATATTCAACGCGCGGTTACTACGGTATGCAGGACACTTTCGATACGTATGGCGGTAGTTCCGGGCAGATAACGAAACGACGTAACCGTATGGAAGCCAACGTCAACCAGTCCCTGGGCGCAGGCGGCGGATCGTTGGCGTTAAGCGCGGTACAGGAAGACTACTGGCATACCGGAAAACCGATGCAGTCGTGGAGCGTGGGGTATCACAATGCCTGGAACGGCGTGAGCTATAGCGTCGCCTGGACGCTGAGTAAAAACGGCAGCGGCGATCGTTATGATAAAGACCAACAGCTGGCGCTGAATATCAGCATTCCGCTGGATCGCTTTATGAGCAATACCTGGGCCAGTTATGGCATGAATGCCAGCAGCGGGAAGGGCGCGACTCATAGCACAGGGCTGAGTGGAACGGCGCTGGCTGGAAACGCGCTGAACTGGAATATTCAGCAAGGTTACGGCACGGATGACGTGGGATATACCGGTAGTCTGAGCGCGGATTATAAGGGTACTTACGCCGATGTTAGCGGGGGGTATCGTTACGATCGCCACTCGCAGCGCGTGAATTACGCTCTCGCGGGGGGCGTGCTGGCATATGCCGATGGCGTAACGTTCTCTCAGCCTTTGGGGGAAACCAACGTGCTGATTGGCGCGCCTGGCGCATCGGGGGTCGGGATTAAAAACCAGAGCGGCGTACGAACTGATTTTCGTGGCTACACCGTTTCCGCCAATGTTTCACCGTATCGCAAAAATGATATCGGCCTGGATACGGCATCCGTTGCGGACGATGTTGAACTGGCGCTCACCAACAAAACCGTTGTGCCAACCCGTGGCGCGGTCGTGAGGGCGGACTATGTCGCTAATGTTGGGCTGCGCGTGCTGTTGACGTTGACCAGGCCCCACGGTTCGACGGTGCCATTTGGGGCGATGGTGACGTTAAAAGGCGCGCAAGAACAACAATTTATTGTCGGTGACGAGGGGCAGGTCTATTTAAGCGGCATGCCGCCGGAAGGGACGCTGAATGTGGTCTGGGGACGTGACGGCGAGCAGCGCTGCACGGCAAATTATTCATTAACCGCAGCCGAGAACTACAGCGGCGTTAGCGTGACCGGCTCTCTTTGCCGCTAAGTGGGCTGACCTCGCGTGAGAATCTGACAATGAAACGAACTTATCTCTTATTCAGTTTACTGATGCTTTTTTCAGGGCTCAGCGTTGCCGATGACTGTACCGTGAATACGACATTATTTAATACCGTCTCAATGGGGAATATTGTCGTGCAGCGAGATGCGCCGGTAGGGGCAGAAATCGCCCGCGCCAGGGTCTCCGGGTATGCCAAATTGTTGGTCACGGCGCCTGGCGGTGCCGTCTATTGCAACGGTGCTTATGCGATCAATTACCTGTCAGCGACGCCTTCGCCGATAAATCATGTTTACAACACCAATCTGAAGGGGGTGGGAATCAGGCTATCCATTCCCGCAGGGGATTTTGTGCTGCCGTCAAATGGCGCCAGCTATATCTATAACCTCGGTAACTATGACGTGATGCTGATTAAAACAGCAACGATCCAATCGGGATATTTGACGCCGGGAGTGGTTGCACAGGGATGGTTTGGTACGCCGGATCATTCTTTTATGCAGATTTCAATGGGCGCCGATACCCAGGTGACGGCGCTCGCATGTTCGTTTTCCAGCCAGATTCTTAATTTTCAGCTCGGTGATATTAATGCCGCCGAGTTCACCGGCCAGCCCGGAGCCGTGCTGTCGCACAGCGATACGCAAAATCTGGGGCTGAACTGCGATCCGGGGGCGAATATCAATGTTGAACTGGCGGGAACGCAAAACCCTGACGCGCCGGCTGACGCCAGCGTTCTGGCGCTGACCGGGCAGGGTAGCCCCGAAACGGCAGGCGGCGTGGGAGTCCAGATAGTTTATAACGATGTGCCGCTGCAACTGAATAACCGCATCGTATTGAAAAAATCCGCAGGCGGGCAGGAGACATTTCCGCTGGTGGCGCGTTATTACCAGACGAAAAGCCAGGTGAAGCCGGGCAGCGCGAATGCCACCGCCACGTTGAATATTACCTACCAATAACCCAAGGAAAAAGTATGCCTGGAAGAAAACGCTGGCTGCTGGCCCTGATGCTGCTTACTGGTCAGGTATGGGGTCAGGGCGATCCGATCGCATTAAACATCAAAGGGAATGTGAAAGCCGCGCCGTGTCAGGTGAGCAGCGACAGCATTACTAAAACCGTTGATTTAACGGCGGGGAGTCCGGTAACGGCTTCATCAATGTATACCGCAGGGTCAACGACGCCGTGGGTCAGTTTTGATTTCAGCATTGAACATTGCCCGGAAGGCACAACCGGCGTGATGATTCAGTTTAACGGCAACGCTGATGACATGCATCGCGATGATATGTATCGCAATCTGGGTACCGCTACCCCTGTCGCGATACAGTTGCAGGCGGCGGACGGTCGACCGCTGGGCGACGGTCAGGTTCTGACCAGTGAAATTGTCGCACAGCGTTACACCTGGAATTTACGCGCCCGGCTCTACAGTGAACAAGGGCAGGTCTCACCGGGAACCATTGATTCGGTTGTGACGGTTTCATTGAGCTATCAGTAATTATTACCCGGAGCCGCGTATACATGAATATTGTCATCAGATGTCAGGATCGTTTTTATCAATACGGATTGCGCGCGTTATTGTGCGAAATATTTCCACCGAACCTGAATCGGACCACGCTCACCTTTAACGACTATGACTACGCAAACGCCGCCTGTGCCGATATCTTAATTCTGATGCTGCACCCCGGTGAACAGTATATTTGTCATGCTGAAATGCGATTTCGTGCGCCACGCCTGATGATTGGCCTGGTGGATAAAAAACATATTCCCGCGCGAGGAGAAATTCCCTCCTGTATAGAAAACATCGTGTTTATTCCGCTCAATGCGAACGTCAGTAAGATCAGTAAAGTGATTAAGCAGCATTGGTTTTCTTTACAGCAAGCAAAAACGCCCCATGCCGTACACCACTGCGGGCATTGCCCGCATAAGACGTTTACCGGGCAACAAAACCAGCTCGCTGCCTTTCTTTATGCGGGGATGACGTCAAAGCAGATTGCCTACAAAATGGCGATCGGTCAGAAAACGGTGCTGGCGCATCGAAACGCGTTAATGACGAAATTCCGCTTAAGAACCGATCGTGAATTATTACTGTTTTTAAATGCCGTAAAGGAAAAAAACCGGCACAGAAACGGCATGTGCGAATCCTGCAATGATGACGATGGATGGCTTGTGTAAGCAATCCACGCAAAGGCGCGGATTGCGGGTATTACGAATGCTGTGGGTTGTGGGCGGCGTAGATGTCGCGCGCGTCCGTAAAGCAGCGCAGCGCGAGCGAGGAAACCGGCGCTTGCTTACGCATGATCAGGCCGACAGGGGCTTCAATGTTGGAATTGACGACCGGCGTAATATGGAAATTACTGTTTAAATTCTCCAGCCCATTATTGAGCGGCATAATGGCGCAACATATGCCGCGCTGTACGGCCTGAATAATCTGGAATGTCGAATCGCTTTCGAAAATATGCTTAGGCGAGATTCCGGCTGATTTAAAACTCATATCCATGTGCTCTCTGTAATGCATACCTTTGGTCAGAAAACCCAGCGGGAAATTAATGAGATCGTTCCAGGAGAGGCTCTCATTTTCTATTTCAAAATGGCGCGTGTCGTGCAGCAGACCCATCCGGGTTTTCGCTAACGGGATAACATCAAACGGACTGACATCAATGTTATTCAGATAACATATTCCCAGCTCCAGCTGGTTGCTGTTTACGCCTTCGGCAATTTGCTCCGAGGTCATGGAATAGAGACTAAATTGCAGTTCCGGGTATTTGGGGGTTAATTCGCGAATAAACAGCATAGGATCGACGCTGGCGAGCGGCACCATACCCAGACGGAGCACGCCGACAACCTGTCCTTTGCAGAGCGCGGCCTCGGCCTGTAAGCCATCGTGCGCGGCCAGCAGGGATTTTGCCCATGCCAGAATACGTTCGCCTTCCGGGGTAAAGCCTTCAAAGCGTTGCCCGCGAACGATAAGCACCAGACCAAGCTCCTCCTCCAGATTGCGAATGCGCATGGAGAGGGTGGGTTGCGTGATATTACACTGCGATGCGGCCTTACCAAAGTGACGGGTCTGATCCAGCGCGATTAAATATTTGAGTTGTTTTATGTCCATCATTCATCTCTTCGGCAGACGGTCTGTTGGGGGCAAAGAAGAGGCTCCGGCAGCCGTTTGCGCTACGACATGGGTTCACATTATTGCATAAATGTATAAATTTTGTAACCGAATTGCGGCGTGGCAATACCGTTTCTGCGCGTCAGTGGCTGAAAAATAAATCCCCTTATTCAGCAGAACGCCATGAATAAGGGGCGAATTTTACAGCGCGCGAATTTCTTTTGAACGCAAGGTGATATTTACCGGTACGGATTTATAAGAAGGCGTACCGCTCTCTTTATCAATATAATTGAGCGGAACCAGAACATTGGCCTCGGGATAATAGGCGCCGACAGAACCTGCCGCAATGCTGTAGGCCACGACGGTGATATCTTCCAGGCAGAGATCGCTGTCAGGCAGGGCCGTTCGGATATCGACGCGATCGCCATGTTCAAGCCCTAACTGCTCCATATCGCCTTCGTTCATAAAGATAATGTCACGACGGCCAAATACGCCGCGATAACGATCGTCCATCGCGTAAATGGTGGTGTTGTACTGATCGTGACTTCGCAGGGTAATCAGACGCAGCGTATTTTCACCTTCGCCGGTCACGTTCTCGTTAACGCCGTGGAATACGGAGAACATGGCTTTGCCCGTCGATGTCGGCCAGACGCGTTCGGTCGGCGGCAGCGGCATACGGAAACCGCCAGGCACCCGGATACGATCGTTGTAATTGTCGAAACCGGGAATGGTTTGTTCAATCAGTTCGCGGATGAGATCGTAATCAGCAACCAGCTCCATCCAGCCGATTTTGCTGTTTGTCAGCGTGGCTTTCGCCATTCCGGCAATAATGGCTGGTTCCGAACGCAATAACGGCGACGCCGGTTTCAGTTTGCCGGAGGAGGCATGCACCATCGACATAGAATCTTCTACCGTGATGGATTGTCTGCCGGTGCGCTGAATATCCAGTTCGGTGCGTCCGAGGCAGGGGAAGATGAACGTCTCTTTCCCGACCAGCAGATGCGTTCGGTTCAGTTTGGTGCCGATGTGGACGCTCAAGTCCAGCCCGTTCATAGCCGGGAACCCCTGTTCGTGATCGGGCATTGCCACGGCAAAGTTACCGCCCAGGCAGATCAGCGCCCTGGCGCGCCCGTCGATCATGGCCTGCGTCGCCTGTACGGCGTCGTGTCCGTGTTTCGACGGGGGAACAAACCCGAAAACGTCGCTCAACCGTTCGAGGAATTCTGGCGCCGGTTTCTCGGTAATGCCGACGGTGCGGTTCCCCTGAACGTTGGAGTGGCCGCGAAGCGGGCAAATACCTGCGCCGGGTTTGCCAATATTGCCGCGCATTAACAGCAGGTCGGCAATCAGACGCACGTTCGCCGTCCCTTTGTTATGCTGGGTAATGCCCATGCCGTAGGTGATGATGGTGGCGTTGGACCTGGCGTAGGCTTCCGCGACTTTTTCCAGTTGCTCACGGTTTAAACCTGATTCGCGCTCAATGGATTCCCAGGAGGTTGCGGCAATATCTGCGGCAAAATCGTCAAAGCCCAGCGTATGGGCGGCGATAAACTCGCGATCCAGAACATCGCCACGCTCGGCTTCCAGCTGCAACACATGTTTGGCAATGCCTTTCAGCGCGGCGGCATCACCGCCAGCCCTGACCTGGAAATAGGTTGAGGCGATGTCGGTTGAGCTGTAGGTCGCCATTTCGATGATGCTCTGCGGGTCGGCAAAGCGTTCCAGCGCTCTTTCTCGCAGCGGGTTAAAGACGATAATCGGCACGTCGCGGCGCGCAAGCTCGTGCAGCGTCCCCATCATACGGGGATGGTTTGTCCCTGGGTTATGGCCGATAGCGATCACCAGTTCCGTCTTTTCAAAATCATCCAGCGATACGGTTCCTTTACCGATGCCAATTGAGCGCGGCAGGCCTACGCTGGTGGCTTCGTGGCACATATTGGAACAGTCGGGAAAATTGTTGCTGCCGTATTCGCGCGCAAAAAGCTGGAACAGATATGCCGCTTCGTTGGAGGCGCGACCGGACGTGTAAAATTCCACCTGTTCAGGGGAGAGACCGCGAAGCACTTCGCCGATGCGGGCAAAGGCCTGTTCCCATTCGACAGGGCGAAATGTGTCGCTTTCTTTGTGATAGGCCAGCGGATGAGTCAGGCGACCATACCCTTCAAGTTCGAAATCTGTTTTCTTCAGCAGCGCGCTGACGGTATTTTTGGCCAGAAACGCCGGTGTGACGCGCTTGCTTGTCGCTTCCCACGTGACGGCCTTCGCACCGTTTTCGCAAAACTGAAACGTTGATTTATGTTCTTTATCCGGCCATGCGCATCCTGGGCAGTCAAAGCCGTCTGGCTGATTTGTGCGTAACAGGGTAACGGGTGCTTCAAGCGCGTCCATTTGTGTACGAACGGCAATGGCCGTTGCTTTTAACGCGCCCCAGCCGCCAGCAGGACCGTCATAGTGTCTGACTCCGGGAACTGAACGTCTTTTCTTATTCATATGAACTCCTGACTATTCTGGTCACATTGGCATCCTGAAATAGCTACATAACAGGTAGGGTTATTCCAGTGTATTTAACAATTACGTTTAGCGGCTGCGCGTTATATAAATAAAAGCCAGCCGGACAAATATCCATTTGAAAAGCCATTAACCTTATTTAAAAAATGGGTAATGGTGATGGTTAATAAATACAAACAGTTGTCTCTATCCGGGAGATAACAGCAACATCTTTTATTATTCGTTATATAAAACTTTATATAACAGATGGTGGAACCCAGTTAATTCGCGGGGTTTGCCCGGATTATGCGGCGTCTGCGCTGTCGATTTAAAGAAATTATAACAGGATTTTATCATTATCATAATAAATGTTATCTATCACTTATTAAATTTAACCTATTTGAACTTTTTGAATAATTGTTTGAGACTAATTAAACACGCCGAAAATTATTAGATTCACCTGCTCTGAAATATTCAGAAAATCGCTATTAATCAAAGAAAAAGGCTGGAAATGAAAGCGTTGTACAAAATAAATCAGTCAATGTCGACTCCGTGGGGGGAATTATGTTTGGAATAGATGCTTTTCACCTTGCGAGGATACAATTTGCCTTTACCGTATCTTTTCACATTCTTTTTCCCGCAATAACAATTGGCCTGGCAAGTTTTCTCGCCGTCCTTGAAGGGCTATGGCTCAAAACCAAAAATGAAACGTATCGCGACCTTTATCATTTTTGGTCAAAGATCTTTGCCGTCAATTTTGGGATGGGGGTGGTCTCAGGCCTGGTCATGGCTTACCAGTTCGGGACTAACTGGAGCGGCTTTTCACAATTTGCCGGAAGTATCACCGGTCCGTTGCTGACGTATGAAGTTCTGACGGCATTCTTCCTTGAGGCGGGCTTTCTGGGCGTGATGCTGTTCGGCTGGAAGCGCGTCGGGCCGGGGCTGCATTTCTTCGCGACCTGTATGGTTGCGCTGGGAACCTTGTTTTCAACGTTCTGGATCCTCTCTTCCAATAGCTGGATGCAAACGCCGCAGGGTTACGCGATTGAGAACGGCGTTGTCGTGCCGGTGGACTGGATGGCCATCGTCTTTAACCCGTCGTTCCCGTACCGTTTATTGCATATGTCCACGGCGGCGTTTCTGGCGAGCGCTTTCTTCGTCGGCGCGTCGGCAGCCTGGCATTTGCTGAAAGGAAACGACACGCCCGCGATCAGAAAGATGTTTTCGATGGCGTTGTGGATGGCGCTGTTTGTCGCACCGGTTCAGGCGGTGATTGGCGATGCGCACGGTCTCAATACGCTGGAACATCAGCCGGCGAAAATTGCGGCGATTGAAGGGCACTGGGAAAACCCGCCAGGCGAAGCCACGCCGTTGGTTCTGTTTGGCGTACCGGATATGGATGCGGAAAAAACGAAGTACAGCCTTGAAATCCCTTATCTGGGAAGCCTGATTCTGACGCACAGCCTCGACAAACAAGTGCCCGCGCTGAAGTCGTTCCCGAAAGAGGATCGCCCGAACTCAACCATCATTTTCTGGTCGTTCAGGATAATGGCGGGGCTAGGGATGCTGATGATCCTGACCGGGGTGGCGAGCGCGTGGCTGCGCTGGCGTGGCCGGTTGTATCAGTGTCGTCCTTTCCTGTGGTTCGTATTCTGCATGGGGCCATCAGGATTAATCGCTATTCTGGCGGGCTGGTTTACCACCGAGATTGGCCGCCAGCCGTGGGTGGTCTACGGTTTGCAGCGCACGCGTGATGCTGTTTCCGCACACGGCGACATGCACATGTCCGTCAGCCTGCTGGCGTTCATCCTCGTCTATTCGTCCGTCTTTGGAGTAGGCTACCTCTACCTGGTGCGGCTGATCAAAAAGGGGCCAGTGCGCGAGCATGCGCATGATATCGCTCAGGGGGGTACGCCAGCGCGTCCGTTATCGGCGGTGAGCGAACCCATGAACACACGCAGGGGAGAATAAAATGGGCATCGACCTGTCAATAATCTGGTTCGTCATCATTGTTTTCGCAACGTTGATGTACATCGTGATGGACGGCTTTGATCTGGGGATCGGCATTCTTTTTCCGTTCAATAAGAACGAGAAAGAGCGCGACATGATGATGAATACCGTGGCTCCCGTCTGGGATGGCAATGAAACCTGGATGGTGCTGGGCGGCGCGGCGTTATATGGCGCGTTTCCGTTGGCTTATGCGGTGATTGTCGATGCGCTCAGCGTGCCGTTAACCGCCATGCTGCTGGGGCTGATTTTCCGGGGCGTGGCGTTTGAATTTCGCTTTAAAGCGACGCCGGAACACCGTCCGCTTTGGGATAAAGCCTTTATCGGCGGTTCTGTGCTGGCAACCTTCAGCCAGGGCGTCGCCGTGGGAACGCTGGTTAACGGCTTGCAGGTAACCGGACGGGCGTTCAGCGGCTCGACGATGGACTGGCTGGCGCCTTTCCCGCTGTTCTGCGGCGTGGGGCTGGTGGTGGCCTATGCGTTACTGGGCTGCACCTGGCTTATCATGAAAACGGAAGGCCCGCTGCACCGAAGCATGTCGGAGAAGGCGATTATCCTGACGCTGCTGCTGCTGGCGATCATCGTCATTATCAGCCTGTGGACGCCGTTGACGCATCCGGCGATTGCTCAACGCTGGTTCAGCCTGCCAGAGATCATCTGGTTTACGCCTGTCCCGCTGTTAGTGCTGGTTTGCTGCTGGGGAATTGTGCGTTCCGCCTATAACCGCAAAGCGAGCTATGGGCCGTTTATGCTGACCCTTGGACTGATTTTCCTGGGATTCAGCGGGCTGGGCATCAGCATCTGGCCCAATATCATTCCGCCGTCGATCTCTATCTGGCAGGCCGCGTCACCGCCGCAAAGCCAGGGCTTTATGCTGGTGGGCGGGTTACTGATTATCCCGGTGATTCTGATGTACACCTGCTGGAGTTACTACGTCTTTCGCGGAAAAATTAATCCTGATGAGGGGTATCATTAATGGCTTCACTATCAGACACAGAGCACGCTAAACCTGCGGATACCGCCCCACGCGCCTGGTGGAAAAGGGTGGGCTGGATGGTCATCATCTGGGCGGCAAGCGTTATGGCGCTGGCCGTCGTCGCATCCGGGTTTAAGCTGCTGATGCTGGCGGCGGGGATGAAAACCCACTAACAACACGTCTTACTTCCTGTCTCAGGCCACATCAGCGTGATGTGGCCTGCCTGTTCGTTGTCTCCCGAGGTTATCTATGCAACCGCTTATGGACTCATGGCAGCGTAAATTCACCTATTTACGTCTGTCCGTTACCGATGTGTGCAATTTTCGTTGTACCTACTGTCTGCCGGACGGGTACAAACCCGGCGGCGTGAGCAACAAGTCATTCTTGTCGGTGGATGAAGTTCGCCGCGTCACCCGCGCGTTCTCCGCGTTGGGTACGGAAAAAGTCCGTCTTACCGGCGGGGAACCCTCCTTACGCCGCGACTTTATCGATATTATCGCGGCGGTGCGTGAAAATGCGGCGATTCGCCAGATTGCGATAACGACCAATGGCTATCGCCTGGCGCGTGACGTCGCACGCTGGCGTGAGGCCGGATTAACCGCCATCAACGTCAGCGTGGACAGTCTGGACGCTCGCCAGTTTTATGCCATCACCGGGCAGGATAAATTTCAGGAAGTGATGAACGGTATTGATGCGGCGTTTGCCGCCGGTTTTGAAAAGGTCAAGGTGAATACGGTTCTGATGCGCGATGTGAATCATCATCAACTGGACACGTTTCTGGCCTGGATTAAGCCTCGTCGCATTCAGTTGCGCTTTATCGAACTGATGGAAACGGGTGAGGGCAGTGAGCTGTTTCAACGCCATCATATTTCGGGCGTGGTGCTGCGTGATGAACTGCTGCGACGCGGCTGGGTGCGCCAGATTCGCCAGCGCAGTGATGGCCCGGCACAGGTCTTTTGCCACCCGGACTTTGCTGGCGAAATTGGCCTGATCATGCCCTATGAAAAAACGTTCTGCGCCAGTTGCAACCGGCTGCGCGTCTCTTCCATCGGCAAACTGCATTTATGTCTTTTTGGTGATGGCGGGGTCGATTTACGAGACGTGTTGCAAGACGATACGCAGCAGGATGCCCTTAAGATGCGTATTGCCGATGCGCTGACGCATAAAAAACAGACGCATTTTTTACATCAGGGGAACACCGGCATTACGCAAAACCTGTCGTACATTGGTGGATAGCGGGCAATGGACTCAGGTCAGATTGAAGTAGCGATCGGGCTGATGCGGCTCCGGCAGGGGCTGTTGCCCGGTCATCTCTTTCAGATTGCGCTCAATGGTGTTGCAAATCGCGTTGAGCGGTAAATCGTTAGCCGATGTGCCAAAGGGATCTTCAAGTTCTTCCGCCAGGGAATCCCAGGATAAAAAGGTATAGGAAATAAAAACGGACACGAATGGCGTCATGTAATGCAGGTCGCCAACCAGCGCAAAAGGAAGAAGGGTACAAAAAAGATAAACGGTTCGCTGGAGTATTAATGTATAAGCAAACGGCACCGGGGTATTTGCAATTCGTTCACAGCCGCCAATAACGTGGGTGATTTCATCTATTTTATTATCGATGAGGCCAAATGTAATATCGCTCAGCTTGCCTTGTTCACGCAATGCTGCCATTTCATCGCCGATCAATAATAATATCCGGTTGGTTTTCATCGGGCTGAACATGACCTGGGTAAGAATATGCCGGGGCAGAATTCGGTACATATCATATCCGGCGTCGGTTTTACGTAATTCATGTTTCAGGCTCCAGCAAAGGGCAATCAGATAACCTGAAATTCTTTTATGTAGCTCAACGTCATTCGGCAACAAATTTTTTAACTGACGGATGATGGAACGCTCGGCAATCAGTAAGGTTCCCCACAGTCCCCGAGCCTCAACGAAGCGGCTGTAGCTGGCGCTGTTGCGAAAGCCGAGAAAGATAGCGATTGCGATCCCCAGCAGGCTAAAAGGGGCAACGGTTAAGTGGATGCCCAGTTGCTCATACCATTGATAAATGATAATTGCGATAGCTGACATGACAAGGTTTAAAAATAACCGAAATGTTATTTTTGACAATACCGAGCCATGCCAATCAAATAATCGAAAAAACCAATGTTGCTCTGGTCTGATAATCATGACTGACGATTTCTCTGAAGATGTAATGAGAAGGATTCAACGAAGGGTGAATGCGATAGAAACTATTTTAATCGTTATTTTGCCGTCTGACAATCAATGACGAATAAAAATAAGGCGGAATAAAAGTAATGGTATTGGTTTTATCATTCGCTGGTGAATTTAATCATTACGTTATGTCTGTTGGCTCAGATTTGAACTGTCACCGTTACGGCGCAACCAATGTACATGCCACGTGAAGTATGACGGGTATATTGACCTTGAAGTTAACTTTAAGGTTATGCTGTGACGTAAGCCGGGCAATTTATTTATTAAAGGGGTTAATGCAATGAATGAGCAACATTCCCATCCAGAATTTCCGCGCTGGATGATCTATGGCGCGAACGGTTATACCGGAGAAATGATTGCCCGTGAGGCCGTACGGCGAGGATTCAGGCCAGTTCTGGCGGGGCGCAGGCAAGAAACGATAGACTCTCTGGCTTGCAATCTCGGGCTTGAGGCTCACGCCTTCGCCCTTGATAATCCGGCTGAACTGCTCAGACAGCTCGAAGGGTGTGCTCTGGTATTAAATTGTGCGGGGCCGTTCTCCGCTACTGCGGCGCCTTTGATGGAGGCCTGCCTGCAAACCCGAACCCATTATCTTGATATTACAGGGGAGATAGGCGTGTTCGAAGCGGCACAACTGCTGAATACCCGTGCCCGGGATGCCGGTGTTGTATTGTGCCCCGGCGTCGGGTTTGACGTTATTCCTACGGACTGCGTGGCGGCCGCCCTGAAGGAGGCCCTGCCGGATGCGATCCGCCTTAACCTGGGATTCGATTCACGCTCTGTTTTTTCTCCGGGTACGGCGAAAACGGCGATCGAGGGGCTGGCGCAGGGCGGAAAAATTCGGCGAGGAGGGAAGATCATTACCGTGCCGCTTGCTTATGAAGTTCGCCGTATTGACTTCGGCGATGGCGAGAAGGACGCGATGACAATCCCCTGGGGGGACGTGTCCACGGCGTATTACACGACAGGTATTCCAGACATTCAGGTCTTTGTGCCGGGTTCGACGCGCATGATTTCCCAGGCCCGGAGAGCAAACTACATCAGGCCATTGCTGCGACTGGCATGGGTGCAGAAGCTCCTCAAGGCTTATATATCCCGAACGGTGAAAGGCCCCGGAGAAATGAAACGTGAACAGACGCCCTCTTTTGTGTGGGGAGAGGCCATCAACGCCCGTGGCGACAAAAAAACTGCCCGTATCCGTACACCGAATGGTTATACCCTGACCATTATGGGGGCGTTAGCGGTGGTTGAGCACCTGATGATGAACCGGATTGCAGGAGGGGCCTACACGCCGGCAACGTTAATGGGCGCAAATCTGATAACCCAGTTACCAGGGGCTGGCCCGCTGAGGATTGTATAATTGTTCAGGGCGGGACAGGGGGTGCTCCCGCCCTTTGCGCTTATTCAAGGGTAAGGATAACTTTACCGATATGAGTTCCGGCATCCAGTAACGTATGTGCCTGACGGACATCCTCAAATTTAACTGTCTGGTGAATGACGGGTTTACACTTTCCGGCTTCGATTAAAGGCCATACTTTTTGTATGAGCTGTTGGGCGATTTCTTCCTTTTCAGCAGCGTCCCGGCTCCTCATCGTTGAACCGGTTACCACCGCTCTTTTAAGAATCAGTTCCTGGATATCAAATTCCTTAACCATCCTGCCCCCCATAAATCCAATCAGTACGAGCCGACCATCCTTTTTAAGAAGGCGAAGGTTCTTGTTAAAATAAGCGGCGCCGACAATATCAAGAATAACATCAACGCCTTTTCCGTCGGTTCTGCTGAGGATTTCTTCTTCAAAATCATGGATTTTGTAGTTAATGACTTCCCCATATTGTTGCAGGAACGGAATTTTATCGTCACTTCCGACGGTGCTGAACGCTTTAATATTCATGGCATTACACAACGCCAGCGCGGTCGTCCCTATGCCGCTTGCGCCACCGTGGATCAAAACAACATCCTCTTTTTTCACTTTTCCCAACGAAAAAAGATTGGCCCATACCGTAAAGAATGTTTCCGGGAGCGCTGCTGCTTCTGTAAAACTTAAATTTTGTGGGACAGGCAATACCTGACCTGCCGGAACGGCGCAAAATTCTGCATATCCCCCGCCATTGGTGAGCGCACAGACGCGATCGCCAACTGAAAAGTGAGCAACGTTTTTCCCGATTGCGTGTACGATACCCGCGACTTCCAGCCCGGGAACCGGCGTAACACCCTCTGGCATGGGATATTTTCCCTCTCTCTGCATAATATCCGGGCGATTCACGCCGGCCGCTTTAACTGAGATCAGGACATCGTTCTCGCCACATTCCGGCATTTTTCCCTGGCTTACCTTCAGAACTTCAGGGCCGCCAGCTTCTGTTATCTCAATGAGTTTCATCTGATTCTACCTGTTTAATGTCAGGGGTTGATTGATACCACCCGCGTGGCTGTTTATTGGTCTTTCTTTACGGTGAGCGACGCTTTCCATTCACGGTAAAAGGTTTCCAGTCCCTGACGGTACGTTGTTATCTGAAAGTCCGGGAATCGCCGCTTAAATTTTGATGAATCAAACAGGTTATCATGTTGATAGCGGGGCAGGAGTTCCCGGAGTTCCCGTGGGCCTTTGGAAAAGATACCGGCGGCGAACAAGGCGAATTTGCTCAGGACAGACCATGACGTTTCTTTCCCGAATACGTTACAGGCCAGAGAAACGAACTGCGCATAGGTGAGCCGTTCATCGCAACAGGGCAGGTGCCACGTCTGACCGAAGGCATCAGGGGTGTTGCCAAGACGCGCTAAAGCCCGACTGGCATCGGGAGTCCATATGAGCGTACGTAATGTGTCGTCACGTAATGGCACGCGTGGTTTTTTCCCTGCTTTAAGCCTGTCTAAAATTAAGGCATTGGTAAAACTCTGGGTTTTCCCCGGCCCATAAAACTCGGGCGCGCGCCCGATAAGCACAGGGATGTCGCCCCGGCGCATCTCCTCCAGCACTTTGTTTGCCATCAGGGCCCGAACCCGCCCTTTGCGCCCTGACGGCAGGAACGGCGTTTCCTCGGTCTGCAATCTGCTGTCCTGTGGGTACATATAAGTATTGTCAAAATAAACAAAACTTGCCCCCACTGTCCGACACGCGTTCAGCGCGTTTTGCAGCATTACCGGAAACTGCTGTTCCCAGAGGTCGGCATCCGGCGGCAGACCCGCCGCAAAATAGACAATGCGGCTTCCTTTAACCGCTTCCAGTGTCTGACGGGCATCCAGTAAATCAGCGGGCATAAGGCTATCGCTGTCATTTACCTTCTGTGGATTACGGCTTACAAGCCTCAGTTCAGCACTGTAAGAATGCGTTAACTCGCGAGCAAGTTCCCGGGCAATCTGTCCGCTTGCCCCCAGAATCGTTTGCATCTCACTTCCTCTTCGACAATGTCAGATGGGTGTCCCGGCCCATTGGCCTTTTTCAAAGTATAAGTTTAAAGTTCACTTGAAGGTCAATGGGGTGTTGCGACGTTGTTTAAATGTCGTCTGGTATTGGGATACAGCGCCAGCAACGGAATGGCGCCGAAGCCGAACATCAAACGATGAAAAATACGAGATTGCGCGTTGTCGAGGCATGGTAGAGTGGGGGGGCTCAAAGAATGATTCGAGGTTTGCGCTATGCAACAAATTGATTTTTACATGGTTGATGCCTTTAGCACGGCTACTTTTGGCGGCAATGCCGCAGCCGTGTGTCCGCTCACCGAGTGGTTGCCTGATGAGACATTATTGAAAATGTCTAAACAGCATAACCAGTCAGAAACGGCTTTTTTTGTCCCAAATGAAAACGGCTTCGAGTTGCGCTGGTTTACCACTCAGGGGGAAATAAATCTGTGTGGGCATGCCACACTTGCTGCTGCGCACGTCATCTTTGAACATCTTGATTACCCGGGCGCGACTATCCATTTTGATACCCGGTTTGTTGGCCCATTGACAGTAGCACGCAGCGGCGAGTGGTTGACGCTTGATTTTCCTGCCTGGGAAACCGAGCCTGTCATGCCGCCGTCCTTATTGCTGGAAACGTTGGGCATCACAGAATACAAAGAAGTGCGCGTGGCGCGTGATTACATGGTCGTGCTGGATAATCAACGGCAGGTAGAAGCGCTACGCCCGAACATTAATGCCATGCTCCCTCTGGGAAAAATGGTTTGCATAACCGCGCCCGGCGAAGAGAAATACGATTTTGTCAGCCGTTTCTTTTGCCCGGGAGAAGCCGTAGCGGAAGACCCCGTTACAGGTTCAGCACATAGCATGCTAATTCCGTACTGGGCTGAAAAACTGAAAAAAACACAAATGCTGGCGCACCAGGGCGCCGAACGTGGCGGGGATTTACGCTGCCAGCGAGTGGGGGATCGAGTCCACATCGGCGGACAGGCAACAACTTATCTGCTGGGTAAGGTACTGTTGCGCTAGAACGTCCAGAATGCGGTTCGGAATGGGCTTCCGGTAAAAGGTCTGCTGTACGATTATGGCAGACCTGACGGCGCTTTAGACTGACTGCGTTGTGCCAGGAGGGGATATTGCTAACGCAACGGCGTATTAATCAGCGGAGTGCAGGTCAGTGCCATAAGAAATAGATATTAGACAAAGATACTGCCGCTTGTTTGTATGTTACAAATATGTAATCAATTTTTTTGGAAAAGTCTTGTTCACTATCAAAACTGACGATCTCTCCCATCCAGCAGTGCAAGCGTTAGTGGCCTATCATATTTCCGGCATGCTGGAGCAGTCCCCACCAGAAAGCAGCCATGCTTTAGATATTCGAAAACTGCGTGACCCAGCTGTGATATTTTGGTCAGCATGGGAAGGGGTACAACTCGCAGGAATTGGCGCGCTGAAAATACTGGATGATGAACATGGTGAGCTGAAATCAATGCGTACCGCGCCAAATTTTTTGCGTCGTGGCGTAGCGAATCAGCTTTTACAGCATATCTTGCAGGTTGCGCATATCAAAGGCCTACGACGTTTAAGTTTAGAAACCGGGACACAGCCAGGGTTTTCCGCTTGCCATCAACTTTATATTAAGCACGGTTTCGTTAACTGCGAGCCGTTTGCTGATTATCAGTCTGATCCAAATAGCCGTTTTATGACATTAGTTTTATGTGAGAAAGATAAATTGTCATGACTAATGCAGAGAGAATGGTGCCATATTAGTTCAAAAAAATTCTGCTCCTTGCTCACTGTAGACGTGACGACCACTCAGCCCAGCCGCTGCGTGCCAGGAGGGGAAGTTGTATACTTTATACGTGCGCCAGTCAAAGTTGATCATTCAGGTGTGAATGATAAAGTTGTTAACTCCTCTCTCTAAAAAGGTGATTAAATCTAATGCATCATATCTCTTCTGTCAGTCTCAATTATCGCTGTCTCCAGCATACAGACTGGCCATTTTTTTTGGCATTAAATCAGGATCGTCATGTGATGCATTTTATTAGTGATTCACGTACTGATGACGAGATTAGAACCCAGTCTTTTGAAAGCCGTCTACAGCCCTGGCATAAAGGCAGTTAACGCTGGTTATGTATGATAATGAGTCGAAAGGATACAGATATACCAATTGGTGTAACTGGCTTTATTGATCGTGGTGAAGGCATAGCGGAAGTGGGGTTTATCCTGGCATCAGAATTTCACGGCAAAGGTTTTGGTACAGAATCGTTAAAAGATATTGCCCGCTTTGCTTTCGATGAGCATGGGTATCGTAAGCTCACTGCTACGGTAACAGCTGGCAACAATGCATCGCGGAGAATATTGCATAAAGTCGGATTTCAGCAGGAGGGAACTCTAAGAAAAAACTATTTCCTGCATGGTTGCTGGCATGATGATTGGGTATTTGGATTGTTGAGAGACGAATTTAGTTACTGAAAAATGAAACGGCAAAACATGCCCAATTCTGGAAATGTTGCAGCGAGGTTCTACACATACATTCATTTCAGAATGGCATCTGAGTCAACCGACATATATGTTGTACCAGGGGCATCGTCAATGCCTGCTTCTCGCTCATAGTAGACCTTCGCACTTGTCCGCTGTGTGCCAGGAGGGGACATTACAGATATGGCCGCGCGGTGTCACTTGCGGGGGTTACATGATTTACCTGTAATCAAGTGCAATAGCAAACGGGCAAATATTCTTGAGGCTACGGGGAAGTGCAGCCTCAGTGATATGACTGTGGAAAGCGGTTTATTATTTCTTTGCTGCTCGAATCAGGCCGTCAAGCCATTCCTGATGACCATTAAGCATTGGGTTCGGGCGGGTATTTGCCAGATCTTTTGCCGGGACTCCGTTCTGTGTTTCCTGCGTTAGGATACGGACCCTGTGACCGGAAAGATCCTCCAGTAGCCACGCATGATGGACATCGAGTCGTTGAGCGGTATCTTTTTCACCGGCCCATCCGTGCCATGCCAGACGAGCAGGTTTACCTTCAGCAGGTGGAACAAACTCCACAACCTGAGCTTCAACTGGGAAACCAAACGTGCTGAAGTAGAAGCGAACCCCATTTTCCAATTCTGGACCTTTGTTGTCATAAAAGCGCACATCGGCGGAATTTTTATAGTATTCCGGCCATAGCAATGGCTGACTCAGGAGCGGCCAGACATCATTGACGTTCAGACCTGAGATGATCATTTCATTAGAAACAAAGTTATCGGTAAAACCCGGAACAAAGCCTTCTGGCCAGTTAATCGCGTTCATAAATTTCTCCAATTGCTATAGTTGAGTGCACTGCGTGTGTCATTACGGCAGTAACGTGATGACAGTGATTATTGGTGCAATGGAGTTATAAGGCGAATTGTCATTACTTATATTCTTAATAAGATAAATTATATCAGGACGCGGGATGTTGGCTTACTTCTGCGCATAAAGCACGAATCCACTGATGACTTGGGTCACGATGGGTTCGCTCATGCCAGGCCATGCTCTTGGTAAAGCCGGGTACTTTCAGGGGCAAAGGGAGAATGATGAGATCGTTGTTAGTCAGGACCATGCGGTGAGGTACAACTGCAATCATATCAGTCACTCGCAATATATCAGGTATCACCTGAAAACTATTAACTGACATGCCTACTCGTCGTGTCAGACTGAGCTTAGCCAGTGCTTCATCTGTAACACCGGTGAAGTTACCTTCTGAAGACACCAGAATATGTTCCTGTTTGCAAAATTGTTCGAGCGTCATTTCTGAACTCGCTGCCAGAGGATGATGACGTCGTGCTACGCAGACATAATCTTCTTCATAGAGCGCTCTTCCATGCAGGTCTTCGGGGGTTGTTTGCGGTGTTATCAAAGCCAGATCAACTTCACCCCGAGACAACTGCTGATACATTCGCTCATTGTCCACGGGCCGCACGGCGATTTTAATATACGGTGCACGTTGTTTTAGCTCAGCCATCAACGGAACGACAACAGCCTTAAGTGCATAGTCCGTTGCGACGATGGTATAAGTCAGTTCCACCGTCACGGGATCAAATTTCTTTGGTTTCAGCAGGATAGCGATATCGGTGAGGATTTGTTTTACCGGCGTAGAAAGTTCGTTGGCCCGCATTGTGGGGACCATACCGTGGCTGGTGCGAACAAAGAGTGGATCGTCAAAGTAATCACGCAAGCGAATAAGCATACCACTGACGGCAGGCTGCGTCAGGGAGAGGCGCTGTGCAGCCCGAGTCACGCTTCCCTCATCCAGTAATGCATCAAGGGCCTTAAGAAGGTTAAGGTCGAGGGTTCTGATATCATTTTTCATAATGAACTAGCCTGACAGATATTAAAATTTTAATTCAGGCTAAATGCTCGGGAAAAGGTTGTCTAGAAGGTTTGCGAGTGTTTTCCTTTTGGGGGAACTTCCATTTCTGGATGGTAAGCCTTGTACGGATAAGTCCGCTCTTCGCTCAAAGCGGACCTGACAGACAACTGTACTGTCCGCTGTGTGCCAGGAGCGGAAGTTTAATTGTTCTGACCAGCTCTCAAATCGCGGTCAGATTTTGTCGACCGTTTCAGATGCTTCTCAGCAAACCTTTGTTCAACGACAACAGCGACTTCTTAATTTCGTTATCGCCGATGTGAATGCTAAAATTCCTGAAAGTTTCACTATTGCCAAAGCATCCATTTATGAAGAACGCTGATTTTAAACGCCCGCAACTGACGCTGCCGAACGGCGCAGACAAGCTACTGCTGCACTCGTGCTGTGCGCCCTGTTCGGGGGAAGTCATGGAGGCGATTCAGGCCTCGGGCATTGATTACACAATTTTCTTTTATAACCCTAATATTCATCCGCAAAAGGAGTACCTCATCCGTAAGGAGGAGAATATCCGTTTTGCCGAAAAACACGGCGTGCCTTTTGTTGATGCGGATTACGACACCGACAACTGGTTCGAGCGTGCGAAAGGGATGGAGTGGGAGCCTGAGCGCGGTGTTCGGTGTACCATGTGCTTTGATATGCGCTTTGAACGCACCGCGCTGTATGCCGCGGAACATGGGTTCAGCGTGATCAGCAGCTCACTCGGGATTTCCCGCTGGAAGAATATGCAGCAGATTAACGACTGCGGACAACGCGCTGCTGCGCATTATCCGGGAATGGCATACTGGGATTACAACTGGCGTAAGCAGGGCGGGTCATCGCGCATGATTGAGATCAGCAAACGCGAGCAGTTTTACCAGCAGGAGTATTGTGGCTGCGTCTATTCACTGCGTGATACTAATATGCACCGTAAATCGCAGGGCAGGCCGCTCATCAAACTCGGTAAACTTTACTACGGTAAGGAAGGTGAAGAACAGTAATACCAGAAGCCCACATTCGCATGTGGGCTTCTGTAAACATTGGCACAACCACGGCGTTTATCCCATATATTGCATTCATTCTTGTAACGTAAGGACACTGACACTAAATAAAAGCCAGCACCATCTTCGAAACCATTGGCTGCTATTCGCTCACAGCGGACTTTTAGCCCAGTTAACGTGTCCGCTGTGTGCCAGGAGCGGACATTAATACCCTTTTTATGTTAATCACCTGGCCTGAACGCGTATTTAGAAGTGAATACGATTGACGATAGAGGACTGCATCGTCATTAATATATTCATATTTTCAGCATGATAAGGGTGAGGGGACAGGTGTGATTTCTTTCCGAATGATGACAAAAGATGAGTATCCTGCTTATCTCGAATATTTTGTTAATGATTATGCATATGAGATCGAATCAAACTACGGGGCATCCCTTCGTGATTCTCTTGCCAGAGCGAAGCAGGAAATTTCGGAAATGCTTCCCGATGGAGTTAATACTCATGGGCAAGTATTAATGTGTATTGTTGCTCAGTCGGACAAGGCTAACAACCATGTAGGTTATCTCTGGTACAAACCAGACTCGACTAAGCACACTGTTTTTATCTACGATTTTCATATTTTCAACTCCAGTCAGGGGTTGGGGCTTGGCAAACAATCTCTACGTGCTTTTGAAGAGTATCTGCAAGCGAAGGGCTTTAAAGAGATCAGATTGCGTGTTGCAGGTGATAATGCTCGCGCCCGGCATGTCTATGAAACCAGCGGATTCAGGGTTACGGGTATCAATATGAGCAAACCTATTACGGACTGAGACACTGACACTAAATAAAAGCCAGTAACATCTTCAAAACCATGTCTGCTCCTCACTCACAGCCAACAGCCAGATTTGAAACTGGCAGCTCAAGTCTGAGCTGCCCTGGGCGGGATAAGCGCATCAGGGATGCCGTCACGGCATCCCTGTTTGTTTAAAGGATCAGAAGAAATCAATTCGCGTATTGATACCGACGGTGCGCCCCATATTGACCTGCGCGACGGCGCTGCTGCCGTTCATGTAGCCATAGGTACGGTAACGACGGTCGAACAGGTTATCGACATAGACGGAAATGTTCATCCGTTCAGTCGCCTGCCAGCCCAGGCTGCTGTCCAGGGTGGCATAGGTGCCTTGCCGCAACTGGTTGTCGCCATCGAAATAATGCGGCCCGACCAGATTAACCGCCAGTCGGGGCATCAGTGCGCCATAGCGCGTATCAATCACGCCGTTCACGCTGCTTCCCGCGCCATAACGTGGTACGAACGGCACCCGGTTGCCGTGATACAACTCACTGTCATTGGTGAATTCGGAACGGATCACGTTGCCATTGATATCCCATGACCAGCCTGGCGCAAACCGCCACTTCGCTTCAAGCTCAACGCCGGTGGCGTCGGCTTTACCCGCATTGCTTAATGTCTGCATCCTGACCGGGCCAGAGTAAAGCTGCATGTCTTTGGTGTGGGTATAAAACGTCGCGGCTTGCAGCGTGACGTCAGCGGTTTCGTAGCGGGTGCCAAGTTCATAGTTGATGGATTTCTCGGCGACGAACGGTTTAGCATCAAGACCCGCAGTAGGCACGATGTTGTACCCGGAAGGTTTATATCCCTGGGCTACACGGGTATACACTCTCCAGTCGTCGGTCAGCATATAGCCTGCGGATAGCTGCCCGAGCACCTGATCGTCATTGCTCTTACCCTGGTCGCCAAACGGGTTGCCGAGCATGCTGCCGTGATATTGTGTACTGGATTTATCATGCGAGAAGCGCACGCCGCCGCCGATATCAAAACGATCGGTTAAATGCCAGGTCAGGTCACTGTATGCGGCCAGCGTTTCAGCGGTGGTATAGCCGGTACTGCTTAAATAAGGCATTGTCGGCATGTCGTAGGCTGAATTTAACTTCTCGCGGGTGTTCTGCCGGTACAGCCCAAACACCATATCAACGGTACGCGCATCGCCCAGGGTTGCGGCGCGCAGCTCCTGCACATCCTGATTCCAGCGCTGAGGCATATTGACGATTAACGAACCGGAAGGGAAGGTGCGCGAATAATGCTGCTGCTGCCAGGCGCTGATCAGGTTGAAAACCCAGTCATCGGTGGTGTATTTCCCACTCAGGGTCTGGCTGTCAGTGCAGCGCCGCATGTACGGGTCTGGTGAACCATCGCTGATCGACAGCTTACGGCCCTTAATATCATTCCATCCCACATAGGCGTCCTGGGTGGCGCGGGTACATTCGCGTGAGGCGGCAAAGCCCATTTCCCAGGGCTGGTCGTCTGGGGCGAGACGCAGTTTCACATTCCCTATGCTGGCGCGGGTGCCGCCTAAATCATCGCTTCCCGTCGCGGGGTTAATCATGTCGCCGTCATCAACCTGACGTAACAGGGTGACGCTGCCGTACAGCAGGCCATCCTGAATGGGGCCGCTCAGGTTGAACTTACTTCGATAACTGTCGCGGCTACTGACGCCGCCTTCAATATAGCCGCGCGGCGTGCTGTCCGGCTGCTGGGTGACGATGTTGATGATCCCGCCCTGAGCGCTTTTGCCATATAACGTTCCCTGTGGGCCTCGCAGCAACTCCACGCTTTGCACATCGGTAAGCGCCTGGATGGTGTTGGTGGAAAGCTGAGGGACGCCATCGACATACAGGGTGACGGCGGGGTTATAGAAGTCCTGCGCCGAAGAGACGCCGCGTAGCGAGATCGTCGAAAAAAGCATGTTGCCGCTATTTTCAATATTAAGCCCGGGCAACACTCTGGGGAGTTTGTCGCTGGCGGTGACGCCGGCGTCGCTTAATTCCGGCGCGCTGACAACAGTAGACGAGACGTTGTTGGCTGATGCCGAGCGGGAAGATTGTTTACTGGCGGTAACCACCAGCGTGCTTTCGTCTTGCTGTGAAGTCTGGGCATTAGCAATGGCGGGGAGCAATAATCCCCCCAAGGCCAGAGGATAAAGCCGTGTCATTTTCATTGTTGTGAGTCCCTGTAAGACGGCGAAACGCCAAAAATACCGACAATGGTGAATTGAAAATGATAACTATTTCTAATAGTGGTGCTACCCGAAACGGTTTTATTTCAACCTGTTTCGGGTCGGTTTGCGCTTATTGGGCTGAATGGCGATAACGGTCGACGGCGAGAGCCGTCAGGCGTTTTTTGTCTATCTTGCCGACGGCGGTGAGCGGCCAGTGGTCCAGAAACTCGATTTGGTCAGGAATTTTCCACGCGCTGAGTCCCATACGGGTCAGTTGTTGACGCAACTGTTGATAGCCAGTTGGCACCTGCTGCGCGATGATAAACGCGCAAATCCGCTCGCCAAGCAGCGTGTCCGGCGCGGCGACCACCGCGCAATCTTGCACTTCCGCTAAACGCAGCAGTGCCGATTCCACTTCAGCCGCGGCTATTTTTTCTCCGGCGCGGTTGATCTGCTCTTTTATGCGCCCCTCAACGTGCAGGTTCCCCGCCTCATCCAGCCTGACATTGTCGCCTGTGCGGTAAAACCCTTGTGCAGTAAAGGCCTGCGCGTTGTGGGCAGGGGTGCGGTAATAGCCCGAAATGGTATAAGGGCCGCGCGTTAACAATTGCCCGGTTTCGCCTGGCGCGACGTCGTTCTCGTCTTGATCAACGATGCGGATTTCATCCAGAGGGGATAACGGGCGCCCCTGGCTGTGGAGAATGGTGGTATGCGGATCGTCCAGCCGGGTAAAACAGAGCAGGCCTTCCGCCATACCGAAGACCTGTTGCAGGGTACAGTCAAAGGTGGCGATAACCTGCTCAGCAAGCGTCGGGTCGAGCCGGGCGCCGCCTGCCTGAATGACGCGCAGCGACGAAAGGTCGCTGTCTTCCCACTCCCTGGCCTGCACCCATAATTGCGCCAGCGCCGGAACCAGGGCGACGTGAGTCACGCCTTCCTGCGCGATTAAAGGCATCACCTCATCACAGCTGGCGCTGTCGGTCAGCACCACTTTTCCGCCGCAGGCAAGCGTTCCCAGAATGCCGGGGCAGGCCAGCGGAAAGTTATGTGCCACCGGGAGGACGGCGAGATATACGCTCTGTTGACTGATGCCGCACAGTTCAGCAGAAGCGCTGAAGTTATAGCTATAGTCGGCATGTCGGCGCGGGATGAGTTTGGGCGTGCCGGTTGTGCCGCCTGAAAGCAACAACAACGCGGTGGCGGAAACATCAGGCTGCGGCCATGCCTGCCGCTCACCGTGAAGGGAGAAGAGCGGCGTAAAATCGTCGCTCACGGTCTCTCCTGCGACCAGGATATGACGCAAGCAGGCATGTTTGTGCATCATCTGTCGGGCCAGCTCTGCGTGGTTTTCCCCGTGAATAACGTAAGCGACGGGTTGCGCCAGCTCAATCAGCGCGTCGATATCCAGCGCCCGTTGCGAGGGCATCGCCAGCACGGGGATAACGCCCAGTCTTAACAAGGCGAACAGCAGGGTAACAAACGCGTTGTCGTTGGGAAGCTGCACAATTACATGCTCCCCCGAACGCAAACCCAGTGATGACAGACCTGCGGCAAGTTCGTCAACCCGTGCATCAAGCGCGCTGTAGGTTAACGACCCCTTTGCATCAACGACGGCAATTCGCGAGGCATAACGAGCCGCCCAGTGGCGCAACTGTTCGGCAATGGGTAAGGGATACTGTTCAATCAGAGATTCAAAGGAAGAGTTCATGCGTCACCTTTCTGAAGTACTGGGCTGTTTTTGCAACGCGGTCATTGCAGAAAATGCGTGGGGAAAATGGCGGACAATCTGCGTAAAAAAGGACCGGGCTTGTTGAATGGGATAGAAATGATCGCCGTCAATCACCACCGGGCCTGTAACGTGGCTCAGCCACTGGCTCCAGGCATCAACCTGCTGCCAGGAGGCTTCGCGATCGTGGCTGCCGCACAATAACAGCGCAGGCGTGCGCAGCGGCGGACAGACGCCGGGCGAGTCGTAGTGATAGCTCTCGGTGGCGTAAAAATCAGCGCGCAGAAGAGGAAGAAACAGCGACATTAATTCCTGGTTTTCCCGCAGTTCAGGAGAACATCCGCCAATGTCTATCAGTTCAGCGATAAAGTCGGCATCATCGCGATGGCTGAGCTGGCGTTCAGAATGCAGATGCGGGGCATGGCACCCGGAAATAATCAGTCCTTGCGGCGCATGCCTCCGTTGCTCCAGAAGCCGGCAGGTTTCAAACGCCACCTGCGCCCCCATGCTGTGCCCGGCGAGTAAAAGCGGCGTGTCAGGCGATACGGATGCTTCCAGCTCGTTCGCCAGCAGTGCCGCCAGTTGTGTAATGCTTCTGAGCGGTTCCAGATGGCGAAGGCGATCGCGCCCCGGCCAGATCACCAGAGAAAGCGCGCAATCAGCCAGTTGCTCAGCTTGCCAGTGGCGAAACGCGCTACTGCTGCCGCCAGCGAAAGGGCACATGACCAGATGCGCAGTATTGCCGTTCCGGGCGGGCCACAGCGGGATGCACATTACAGATTGCGTCACAGCGCCTCCTTATCATCATCGTTGTAGAAACCGGCTAACCGGTCGTGGTGCGGCGGCGTCAGGCGTCTGATCTCCGCATTGCCGGTCTTACGTAAAATCTGCTGCCATAACCGTGATAACGCGATCTGATGTACGCTTTGGCAGGCCGCTGGTGGATGTTCGCCCGCCAGATGGCTGCGCAACTGGTGTAGCAACCAGCTGACGCCCTCCGGCCCGACGGTTTCGCAGCAGTCACGCCAGCTCAGGGGCGCCGCGCTGCGCGTCAGACCCGGCGGATCGCGCAGGATCTCCGGTCTGCGGTAGAGACTGTGGGCGTTCTCCTGATGGTCTGCGACAAACAGGCTGGATGACCAGATGACGGGGCCGTAGCTCGCCTCCAGCGAAAGATGACCTTCCGGCCAGCCCAGCAGCAGGCGGTGCATGATAAGGCTATGCATATCTGGATCGTCAGGATCGAGATAGCGCTGAAGCAGCAGACAGGCTTCTCCCTCCGGCCAGAAGAGTCTCAGACAGTGAAAATCGCTAAAGCTGCCAACCACGTCGCACTCTACGGCGGCGGCATCAACGCCCAGAGCCAGCAACAACAAATCCAGCGTGGAGTAGAGCAACTGTCGGCTGGTGGTGGCGTGGACTACCGGCGGCGTCTTAGCCAGGCAGCGACGCAGCTGCTGCGCATCGCGAATCCATGTGCGTCCCGCGCGCGTATGCGGATAAAACGTGTTTATCCAATAGCGGCAGCCCTGTTCCTGCGCCAGCGTTTGTAAGGAACTGATGTCATCCGGGTGGAGGGGATGCTCCTGAATGACGTGTACGCCGCGCGCCAGAAAGTGTCTGGCAAGCTGCGTACCGGTTCCTCCGGCGACGGTCGAACGCACGACAATACAGGCGATATCCGGCATCCTGGTTATCTGTTCCGGCGAGGTATACAGCGGAATGCCAAACGCATGGGCCAGCTCTCTTGAGCGAGCGCTTCCCTGCGCCAGCAGGCCGACCAGTTCCAGCCCCTCCGGGGGCTGCATAAAGGCATTCAGGTACATTTCGCCAAATTTGGCGCCCACAATCAGTACGCGTTGTTTTGGGGAGGCGGACGGCATCATAACGTGTTCTCCGGTTGCGTTGAGGTTGCGCAAAGCCAGCGCGTAATGTGTTGCGCACAAGCCTGAACGTGGGGGGCTTCCATCATGATTTGCCAGTGGCTGGCTTCAATCACAGCGTCGTCGGCGTTGTTTATCCAGCCCTGCCACTCGGTTTCTGCTGGCGTCCAGCGCGCGGGTCTCCCGGCGGCATACACCATGAGACAGGGGACAGGAACGCTTTCGCCCGGCGTATGCCCAGTCAGTAAACGCAGCAGATGCGCGATGTTGTCGAGCCACGTTTCTGCCGCTTGCAGCGTCAGGTTTTGCGACACCATACCGGCCGTTTTAGCGAGGCTGATAAAGTCGGCAAGCTGGCTGTCGGGCGTCTGCTGGTCGAAATGTTCGGGCAGTGCCAGAGGCGTTTGTCCTTCGGCTAACAGGCGCAGCAGGGCCGCCCGGTTTTCGCAACAGAAATCCTGTCGGCACACGGGATCGATTAACGCGATCCGAACCTGCTCGCCTTTGGCGTACAGGCGCTGTGCGGCGCCCGCCGCGAGAAACGCGCCATACGACCAACCCGCCAGTACATAAGGGCCGTGAGGCTGCTGGCGACGGATGCACCCGACATACTCATCGATCATCTGGTCAAGCGTGGCAAAGCGCTGCGGCGATTTTGCTTGCAGGCCGAAAACGCGCCTGTTCAGCGCGCTGGCGAGCGGCAGCCAGGCGCTGATATCGCCGTCCGAAGCGTGGAAGACGAACAGGGTTTCGTCGCCGTCGCCCTGGCAAAGGGGTATCGGGTTATCCTCTCCTGACGTAGCCGCCTGTAGATGGGCGCAGAAGTCGCTCAGCGTCGAATGGCTGAACAGATCCTGAAGGTTAGCCCTGGCAATCCCTCTCCGGTTTAGCTGCGCGACCATCCTTGTCGCCATCAGGCTGTCGCCGCCCAGTTCGAAAAAGTCGTGATGCCTTGCCACGGGGCGAGACAGCAGCGATTGCCAGAGTTCAGCCACCTGTTTTTCCAGCGCCGGATTCCCCCCGGCAACTGGCGTGGGTTTGGCTGGCTCAATCAGCGCATCAGACGGGGCATGCAGCGGCGTAAATAACGCTTCTCTTTGCCGGATCTGTAAAACGGGCAGACCGGTGCCAAAGCGCTGCTGTAAATAGCGGCTCACGGCTTCTTTATCCGGGCGATTTACGCCAGGCGAACGCGCCAGCAGCAGATGCTGACGCAGCGGCGACGATTCCTGCGCGGGCCACGCCAGCTCGTTTGCAAACCCGGCCTGAACGAGAACCTCCTGCCATGCGGAGCGGGTGAGCATCGGTTTCTCATCCCGGCGGCGGAAATCGCGGTATCCGCTTAATCCCTCAATAAAGCCCACGCTCGCCAGCTGGAATACGCTGTTTCGCTCCGTCGCTTCAACGATCAGCAAACGTCCGCCGGCTTTCAGCAACAGTTTTAATCTGCGCAACGTCTGGACGACATGGCTGGCGTCGTGGAGCACATTGACGGCAACGATCAGGTCGTAACCCGCTTCCGGGTGGGCGGTGAAATCCAGCGGCTGGTTGATGTCGAACAAGGCATAAGACACCCGCGATTCATCATGGAAACGGGCTCTGGCGTCATTGAGGAACTGCGCGGAGACGTCCGTGAAGTGGTACGACTGCCGCGTGTTCCGCGTGGCCTTCAGCACCGGCGCGGTAGTGGCTGCGGTTCCGGCGCCAACCTCCAGAATCCGTTCTGCGCCGCACAAGGCGGCAATCTGCGCGGTATAGCGATTCAGACAGGCGCTGGCGGGGTTGTCGCGATACAGCGCGTCGGTCACGCGATGCTGCTCGTTGAACAGCAATTCCAGCGGAGAACACTGCCCGGAGAAGAGGGCGTCGTGCCGGGCGATGCAGGTTTCCAGATACTGCGCCAGCGCCTGGCTCCATTGGCTTGGCGGGCACGCTTCCTGAGGCTCAGGAATCTCGCTGAGCGGAACGCGGCAGCGCCAGCTTTCACCCTCGCGGATTAACCACTCTCTTTCCGTCAGACACTGTAGCCACTGGCGCAGCAGACGCTGGTGAGACGCTTGCGCGGACAGCGCCTGTACTATTGCGCTAAAGCGATGGGCGATCTCCGGCGTGGTAAACAGGCCGTGACGATTTAGCGTAGCCGCGATCCCCTGTAGCGCACGCGCCTCCAACCAGCGCCAGGTCGCCTCCAGCTCATCAAGCTGCGCCTGCTCAGGCAACGGCAGCGCCAGTTGGGTAAGTTCGTGCTCATCAGGCGTCGCCGCTGATGGCGACGGATCGTCGGCCATTACGATATCCAGCGTCAACGCGCCCTGTTCGGTCATTTCCGCTCTGGCCTGCCGGATGCCGGGGTATTCGAGCGTCGCCTGCTCAATATCCCGCAGGTCGTAGTCCGCCTGCGCGTTCAGCGGCCAGCGTCGGCGGGGAATGTGCCCGGCGATGCCGCTGGCGAGAGTCTTCAGGCTTTCAGGGGCGGCGATGACGGCTTGCAGGATGGCGCAGTAGTCATTAAACATCGCCTCGGCAGCGCCGGGTTCCAGCACATTGTCCATGCAGTACCAGCTAAACATCAACTCGCCGTCGCTCTCCATGACCTGATGATCCAGCCAGACCTGCGGCGTTTGCGTGAACACATAGCAGGGTTCGCCGAACAGATGGCTCATCGCCTGATCGATAGTCATGCCTTCCAGCGTCATCCCCAGCATACTGGTAAACACCACCGGCATCAGCGGTTGACGTTGTGACCCGCGCAGGCGGCCCAGTTCGCGGATCACCTCAACACCGTTCATTTCACTGTGCGCCATGTTTTGCCAGAGGCGCTGTTGGGTCTGTTGCATCTGCTCTTGCAACGTCACCGGCGTTGAGAAGTTAAAATCAACCAGCGTGACGGAGGTAAAATCACCAATCAACTGGTTGATTTGCGGATGGATCGGCTGGCGATTGAAGAACGTCAGGTTCAGCGTAAATGCCGTGGTGCGGCTCCAGCGCTCAAGGGTGGCGGCAAACAGCGTGAGCAGCGCGGCAGACGGTGTGACGCCTTGCTGCTGCCAGCGCTGTTTCACGGCCTGCCATTCTGTCTTGCCGATCGTCGATTTGAAGGTGGTGAAGTGTGGCGTTTCCGGGGGCGTCTCAACCACCGGCAGCTCTGGCGCTAAGGGCAGTTGCGGCAGTTTTTCCTGCCAGTAATCCCAGGCATCGTGCCATGCCGATGTCTGTCGGCGCGCCTGTTCAGCCATCACATAATCACGGAAGGTAATAGCGAGCGGCGCCAGCGTTTCACCGCGCCAGACCTGCGCCAGGTCGTCCATCATGACTTTAAAACTCTGCACATCAAACTGCAAAAGGTCGAGGTTCATGTGCAGGCGGTAATGGCAATCGTCGATTTCGCTGACCACCAGCTCAAAGAGAGGCCACTGGTCGGCAGGCAAAACGCGATAGCTCAGTTCATGCCGCCGTTTTTCCAGCGCGATGCGCTGTTCTTCCGGGGAAAGCGCGCGCAGATCGTTACGCTGGATGTGATACTCCGGCGTTGTCGCCAGGACTCGCTGCTGCCCGTCGGCATCAACCACCATGCGCAACATATCGTGGCGTGCGATAAGCTGGTTCCATGCTTTCTCCAGTATGGCGAGATCGAACTCATCGTGGCGTTTATCCCACTCAAACAGGACGTGACAGGCGACGCCGCCATAGCCAATGAGGTGGGTTCGCCCCAGCCAGTAGGCGTGCTGAATGGGCGTCAAAGGGAAGGGCGCATAACGCTTGTCGGCGTCGTGCTGCAACACTTCCGGCTGCGAAGCGGCAGGCGTCGTCTCTGGCTTAGAACAGATAAGCTGCGTGAGTCCATGAGGAGACAGATCCTGCCACGCCCGTTCCGCATTGATGCGTACACCCAGGTAGTGCTGAATATCGCTACTGAGTTCAAGGAAGAGCAGCGAGTCCATGCCGAGTTGCAACAGATCCTGGTTTGGGCGCAGCGACGCTGGATCGCTCAGCCTTAGCTGAACCGCAATCCGCTTTTTCAGCCATGCCATCACCGCCGTTTCATCGCTCAGGCTGCCGTTAAAGGCGTTGTCATCAGCAGGAGGAATGACCGGCGTTGCGGCTTTTTCTGTGGCGCTGATGTTAAACAGAGCCTGTTGTAACGGGGGCATTTTGTCGGTAAAAACGCGCATCGCCAGTCGCCACGGGGCGCCGCGCATCACCGCCTGTTCCAGGTGCCAGCAGCCTTCGGCATCGCTTAACGCGCCCATACCACGGCTGGCGAGCGTCGCCAGCATTTCCGGCGTGGCCGCCCGACCGCTTTCTCCCCATGCGCCCCAGGCGACAGAGAGCGTTTTCGGCGCATCAAGGGTGGAAAACTGCTGGGCCAGCCCGTCCAGGTAGCCGCAGGCCAGCGCATGGGCGCTCTGACCCGGCGCGCCGAGGGTGGCGGCAGCGGAAGAGTAGAGAATAAGATAGCGTCCGTCGTGGTTGCGCAGGGTTTGCAACAGCTGGTTTGCCGCCTGCGCTTTTACCGCAAAAACGGTGGCCAGCTGGTGGTCGTCAAGCTCCTGCAAGGGCGCGTCAGCCAATACGCCAGCGGCATGAATCGCTCCGGCAATGCCGCCGTTGGCCGCCAGATCGTCAAGAACCGTGGCCAGTTGCCCGGCATCGCCCACATCACAACGGCAGACGCGCGTCTGCCCGCCCTCCACATCGCGTAGCCATGACTCATCCACGCGCGGCGCCAGCAGGGCGATGCGTCGCGCCCCTTTTTCTCTGAGCCAGTTCACGGCAAGGCGGCCTAATCCGCCAAACGCTCCGGTCACCAGATGCCAGCGGTTATCGCCGGTAAACACGTTTGCCGGTAATTCGGCGGCGCATCCCGTATTGGGCGCCAGTGAAGGGAGCCAGAGGGTGTCACCCCGCGCGGCGAGCCAGCGCTGTGATTGTGAGACTGCGCTTAACCCTTGATGCAGCGTTTCCCACGGGGTGTTTTCGGCGAGATCGATGGCGGCAATCAACCGTTCCGGCTGTTCGTTGGCCGCGACGCGAAGCAAGGCCCATAGCGCGTGATGGGACGCAGAGAGTGCTTCATTTTCCTCGACTCGCCACGCGCGGCGAGTAACCACAATCAATCCGGCTGCGCTGGCGGTGAGCGCTGCTATCACTTTCTCCGCTAAGGCCAGCGTATCCTCGCTCTCCTCAACAATCATCAGTCGCGAAGAGGCGTGCGGATCGTGAATGATGCCGTATTGCGCCAGCTCGTCGCTGCGCGCAAGCGTACCGGTGCTAAAGCTGAAGGTAAGCGGATGGTCAACGCTGGCGATGCTGAGGGGCGTCCAGCGCCATTGATAATGCGTCTGCGGCGCAGGAAGAGGCGCAGCGGGCGATAGCGGCAGCCACTCGCCAGCAGGATGACGGGCTTCAACGTGCATCTGACCGCGGGAAAAGGCTTCGTTTTGCCAGCTTAAGCGAACCTCCCCCAGCCACTCCGGGGCGACGACGGGGGGCGGTTCCACAGGCAGAGCGTCGCCATGACGCTGTGAGAGCAGACGCCAGGCCTCCTGCCAGCGGGCGTTAAACCGTTCAGTCTGACCTGCGCAATCAGACCAGTCGGCGAGATAATCACCGTTATCCGTCAGCGCCTGTCCCAACACGGGTTCTGATGGCGCGGTGAATGTTACGGCGCTAACCGCCTGACCGGGCAGCGTGGCGAGAATGATATGTTCGCTCATCCCGGCGGTCGGGCTGCCATCCTGCGGTAGCCATGCCACTTTGCTGAATCCGGCGTGGCGGCACTGTTGCTGCCACTGAGCGGTGGTGAGGAATAACTCACCTTCGCGGGCGTCGAGATCCTGTAGCGGAAGAACCAGCGGGCCGAAAACGAAGTCAAACAGACGCATTGGCTGGGTGATTTCGCGCATCAGCAGGCGCCCGCCCGACTTGAGCAGGGGGCGCAGATTATCGAGCGTGCGACCAATATGGCGGGTGGCGTGAATCACGTTCGCCGCCACGATAAGATCGTAAGACTGTGCCTGGAAGCCCTGAGACTGCGCCTCTTTTTCGAGATCCAGCTCGCTATACTTCACAAAATCATAGTCGGCGAATTTCTGCTGGGCGCGGCGGGTGAACAGCGCCGAGATATCGGTGAAATGGTACTCCAGTGCCGGAACGCCGTTAAGTTCCGGCAGCAGCCACGCGGTGGTGCCGCCGGTTCCGCCGCCAACTTCAAGAATACGCAACGGCTGGCGGGGCTGACGCGTCTGGACAATGCCGCGTAATACCCCGGCGGCGATTTGGTTGAAATAGCGGCCAAAGCTGAATTCCTGATACAGCACCTCCACGCCGTCGGAGGCGCTTTGCGGGAAGATAATCGCCACCGGTTCTTCCGCGCCGCTCATCATTTCATATAACCGATCGCCGGCACGGGCGATGGTGTCGGGAATAGCCTGAAAACCTTCACAATAACCGGCAAGTTCCGTCAGCAGTGATTCCCGCTGTTGATGTTCAATGGGGCGGGCGCGGACGTATCGCCCGTCGGTGCAGCGGTAATCGCCGTCGACCACGCAGTTATTCAGCAGGCGCTGGAGTAACTGCTGGTAGCGGGGCAGCAGACGTCCACGGCGCATGATGGTCATGGCGTCCACGCCGTTTTCAATGGCATCGCCGGTACAACGTTGTACCAGTTGATCGACGTAGATGGCGTGCAGTCGCGTGGCGCACTGTTTAAGCGCTTCCAGACGGGGGAGATCGAGCGCTGTCGCGGCGCGACGCGCCACCTCCAGCCCGGCAGACAGCGCTGCGTCGGCAGGTTCGCAGGCCGGGGAGACGCGCTCTTTCCAGTAACGCTCAGTATCAAACGGATAACATGGCGCAGCGATACGTTGTCCATCGCCCGCCAGCAGGTCGGCCCACGGTAGGGCGACGCCGGCAGCGTAAAGCTGGAGCAGGGCCTGATTGAGGACATCGCTCGCCTCTTTGTTACGCCGGGCGCTGGCTATCCAGTATGCGTTATCGCGGTATTCGCGCTGCCCGGAAGCAACCAACTGGGCATCGGGCCCCATCTCCAGAAAAACGCGGGCGCCGAGCTGATGCGCCACCTGAATACTCTGGATAAAACGCACCGGCTGGCGCATGTGTCGGCGCCAGTAATCCGCCTGGTTGAGCGTTGACTCATCAATGACGTCGGCGGTGAGCGTGGAAATAATCGGTATTTGCCCCGGCTCTGCGTGCAGCCCCGCGCAGGCGTCCTGGAACCGATCGAGTATCGGCTCCAGTAAAGCGGAGTGCGCCGCGCCGGTTACGCTCAGGCGACGATAGTTAATATCATGCTGCGAGAGCGTGGCGCAAAATACCGCGAGACGGGCTTCCGGCCCGGAAAATACCGTATGTTGCGTACCGTTGTTGGCGGCGAGATCCAGCTCAAACTGGCGAGCCAGCGGCATCAGCGTGTCTTCGTCTGCAAATACCGCCACCATCGCGCCGCTTGCGCATTGCTGCATTAGCGCGCCGCGCCGACAAACCAGTGGCATGACCTGTTCAATCGTATAGTGTCCGCAGACAACGGCAGCGGCAAATTCACCGACGGAATGCCCAATGGCGAAGTCTGGCTTCAGTCCTTCAGCGCGCCAGTGCGCCGCCATCGCGATTTCAAACGCGACAATCGCTGGCTGCGCCCAGGCCATATTGTCCAGCTGCGCCGAATCGGGGTTAAACATCGCTTCGCGCAGTAACGGCGTGAGCATTTCGCTACAGGCGGAAAAACAGCGATCCAGCGTGTCGGCAAACGCCGTTGAGTGCTGGTACATCGTTTGACCCATAGTGCGCCAGTGCGAGCCCTGGCCGGTAAACAGCCACACCTGCTTGCCGCTGGCGCCGTGGCCGCTGTAAACCAGCGCCCCCGATTTCTCACCGGCCCAGGCGCTGAGCGCAGCGGCGGTTTCACGGTTTAATGGCGCCGCCAGGCGGAAGGGAAGATCGAGACGGCGCGCGTGCAGGGCCGTGAAGGCCAGATTGCTGGCATCCGCATTCTCTCTCAGCGCCCCGGCATAATCCGTCGCCAGCCGCCGCAACGCGCTGTCGCTGGCGGCGCTGAGCAGCAGCGCGGTACTTTTTCTGCCGCCATCCGTATTGGGGAGGCGCGCGTTGAGCGCGTCGGGCAGCGAGGCGACGATCATATGGCAGTTGGTGCCGCCAATACCAAAGGAGGAGACGCCCGCATAGCGCATTTCGTCCTGCCACGCCTGCGCCGACACCGGTATGGTAAAGGGACTCTCTTCAAGCTTCAGCGCCGGGTTGGGGGTGTGAAAATTCAGTAAGGGTGGAATTTGCCCGCGGCTGACTGCCAGAACGGTTTTCAGCAGTCCGGCAATGCCCGCCGCGGTATCCAGATGGCCCATATTACTTTTCACGGAGCCGAGCGCACAGCGCCGATCCTGCGGGCGAGGCGCATAGACGTTGCGTAACGCTTCAATTTCAATCGCGTCGCCCAGCGGTGTGCCGGTGCCGTGGGTTTCAATGTAACCTACCTGCCTGTCGTCGATGGCCGCCAGCATTAACGCCTCTTCGATGACCGCCTGTTGCCCTGCGACGGAAGGGGCGGTATAGCCGACCTTTCTGTTGCCGTCGTTGTTGACCGCGCTGGAGAGGATCACCGAGATAATCGGATCGCCTGACAGCAGCGCGTCTCTCAGGCGACGCAGCACCACGCAGCCGAGACCGTTACCGGCCCAGGTGCCCTCAGCCGAGGCGTCAAAAGGACGACAGTGACCGTCAGGAGAGAAAATCATTCCGGGCTGGTAGCGGTAGCCCGCCTGCTGAGGGAAAGAGAGCGCCACGCCGCCGGCAACCGCCATATCGGATTCGCCTGCGCGCAGGCTTTCACAGGCCAGATGCACGGCAACCAGCGAGCTGGAGCAGGCGGTCTGTACCGATAACGCCGGGCCGTGCAGGTTGAGTTTGTACGCGGCGCGGGTGGCAATATAGTCTTTATCATTGCCCATCAGAGATTGCAGACCCTTTACCTGCGCGACTTCTGTCACGTTCAATGCTTCGCGACCGGGGTAGGTACTCATCCGGGAAGAGGCGAAAACGCCGGTCTTATGGGGGACGGCGCCGGGGGCATAACCGGCATGTTCCAGCGCATGCCAGACCGCCTGCAAAAACAGGCGCTGCTGCGGGTCCATCGACTCCGCTTCCTGTCGCGAATAGCCAAACAGGGTGGCGTCGAAGCAGTCGGCGTTGTCTAACACCGTACCGATATTGACATAATGAGGATCGTCAATGATGGCGGCATCCAGACCGACGGCCAGAAGCTCTTCGCGTGTAAAGCGCCGGCTGCATTCACGACCTTCCAGCAGATTTTGCCAGAACGTTTCGCCATCCGGCGATTCAGGAAAATGGCAGGCGTAGCCGATAACCGCGACAGGTTCGCAGTCCGGGTAGTGTTGAGCGATCGATGCATCAATGGAATCTGCTGTCGGCGCAGAAGAGAAGCGCAAGTTATCCATAATCGGTCCCGTTTCCTAAGATTCACAAAGTCAATGGAACGCCATGCGTTCGCGATGGCGTTCCGGGGAAAATCAGTTTGCTTCGCGCTATATCCGCCGCTGACGACGGCGAACAGGGCGAGGACGTTTTGTTCTCTCCACCGTGGCGACGCCGGCCAGATAATCGGCCAGGGCGGCAGGAGAAGGGTGGGTGAAGAGGTCAAGCAACGTCAGGGTGGAAAATTCGTGACGTTGTAACAAAACGTGCAGTTGCACCAGATTCAGCGACGTTGCGCCCGCCTCAAAGAAGTTTTCTGCGGGTGTGACAGACTCGCCAACCACCTCGCGGAAGGCGTCGCAAATCAGGCTGACGGTGCTCTCGTCCGCCGCAATGTGCGGCTGAGAGTGCTCAGGGCATACGCGCGGTGAGCGCTCTGCGCATTGCCCTGTGTGTTTAACGGGAGGCACCAGCGCGGCGAGCGGCAGTTGCCAGCCGCTTTCATCCTCGGCCATTCGGTTTAGCAATGCGCAATACTGTTCAAACTGGCGCTCCACCTGCCCGGCAGGAAACAGCGCGGCGACAAAATCCCAGTTAAAGCGCAGTTCGCCTTCGGATTCATAAACCTGGTGATCGAGCCAGACCTGCGGCGTCTGGGAGATGCCCCAGACCGGTTTGAGCAGATTACGCCGGGCGAGGAAGTTATCCTGCTCAAAGCACAGCGCGCTGGTAAAGACGACGGGCATTGGAACGGCAGGCACGTTTTGCCGTTGCGCCAGTTGACGCATCACGCGGATGGCCGACACATCGCGGTGGTTGAGGTTCTGGCTCAGCCGCTGCTGTAGTGACTGCGCGCTGTGCAGCCAGCTTTCGCCGGGATGCCAGCTCAGCAGCATCAGCGAGGTGAAATCGCCCAGAATCTGGTTGATTTGCGGGTGCAGCGGTCGCCTGTCGAAAAGCGTAAGGTTAAGCGTGAACTCAGGCTGCGCACTCCATGCAGAGAGAACCGTTGACCACACCGACAACAGCACGGCCGACGGGGTGAGATGGGCGTCAGCCGCCCGTTTTTTCAGCCGATGCCAGCGCGTGCTGTCCAGCGCGCCGTTCAGGCGGGTGAAGCGCGGTGTTTCAACCTCCTGAGGCAAGCAGCGCAGCGGCAACGCTGGCGCCGGAGGAATATCATCAAGCTGCGCCTGCCACCATGCCAGAGAATCTGGATTGGGCGACTGTAGCGAGGGTTGTTGCAGATAATCCCTGAAGGTGACGGGCAGCGGCGGAAGCAGCTGTTGCGGGTAGCGGTAGCCGTGCTCCAGCTCCGCCAGCAGGATCTGCATGCTCAGACCGTCAAGCAACAGGTTATCCAGACACAGCCACAGGCGGGCAGGCATCCCGTCCACGTATCCGACCTGGAGATCGAATACCGGCCACACTTCGGGGTTGAGTACCTGATGCGCCAGTTTTTCGCGCACCCGCAACGCCTCTTCAGGCGTATGGAGGGTGTGTGCGGGTATCACCCAGGGGGGCGTCTGTTCGAGCACCTGTTGCTGTCCATCACGCACGACGGCGCGCAGCATATCGTGGCGGGCGATTAATCGGTTCCAGACCGTCTCCAGCCGGGTGAGATCCAGATCGGCAATTTCAAATTCAACAAAGAAATGTGAGCCGACGCCGCCCAGGGCAAAGCCCGGCTGACGCCCCACCAGGTAAGCCTGCTGCACGTCGGTAAGCGCAAAGGGCTGGTAGCGATCTTCAGGGGAGTGGACGAATGGTTGTTCGACCGGGACGTCGATTTTCCGCAGCGTGGCAGCAAAATCCGCCAGCCGGGGATGATTAAACAGGTCGCTTAATTGCGCTTCATAACCTGCCTGATGAAGTTGCCCGGTCAGACGGGTCGCCAGCAGGCTATCGCCGCCTTGCTGGAAGAAGTCGGTTTCTCTGGTGACATTGCCAGTCGATAAGAGTTGCTGCCAGAGGGCGGCAACCTGTTTTTCAATGTCGCCCTGGGGTAAATCCGCCTCGGCCTGGTTTTTCGCTTCAGGGGTATGACGACGCTTCAGCGCCTGATAGTCAATCTTCCCGTTAGCCGTCAGCGGTAAGGCGTCGAGGAAAACGATCCGTTGCGGCACCATCCACCCCGGCAGGCGCCCGGCGAGGGCGGCCTGAAGTTGACGGGGATCGCGGCGCACCTGCCTGTCAGGGCATTGTACGAGGAAGCGTTGTAACCCCGCGATCTCATCGCCATGCTGACAGTTGAAGGCGGCTGCGCTAAATAATGCCGCCCAGTCGGCGCTGTTATGCAGCAAGGCCTCCGGCTGCCCATCGGTTAACAGAAGCGTGCTGAGCAAGGCGGACGGCGTTAACTGGCGAAACTCCATCACGTAGAGCAGCGCGCCGGGAACGGCAAGCTGTTGTAATGTCGCAAGGAGCCCGGGATCTTCCGGCAGCAGACGATGCAGGGCGTTATTAAGCCAGATAATGTCCGCCGAGTGAGCGTGCGCCGCCAGCGTGTCTGCATTCCAGGGGGACAGACGGGCACCAGGCCAGGAGGCGAGCCTCTGCCGGGCGCTCAGCAGCATCTCCTGGCTCTGCTCAAGCCCGATATACTCAATCTGTCCGGCGTTGAGCTGTGCCAACAGCGATTCTGCGGCGCGGCCGGTGCGGGTTCCCACCTCAAGCAGGCGTACCGGGCGCTGTAAGCGCTGTGCAAGCTGTTGGCAAATTGTCGCCAGTTCCTGAATATACGGGGCGCTGGCCGGATGGTTGAAGGCCAGGCTTTCCGGCGACCACTGCGCGTCGTTCAGTAACGACAGTTCGTCGCGGGCGCCGCGAAGAATTTGCGATAACGTTAAATCATGTCCGCTGAAATGCGGGTGCTCATCCTCGCGTTCTTCACCAGCGCAGACCTGATAACCTTCAGCAGCGGGCTTCAGTCGCCGTTGCGTCACCAGAAATGCTAACCAGCGTTCCACCACGGCCTGCCAGCGCGGCTGGATAGCGAGTGAGTTCATCAGGGGGAGAGGATCGGCGCCAGCGGTGTGACCCGGCTTTAGTTTTAACAGGCGATGCTGAAGGAAATCGGCTACCTGTTCTGCGGAGATCTCTGGCGAGATGGCGCAACAGGGCAACGTTCCCGCAAGCGTGTGCCACACCTGCGGCAGTGCCGGGTCCCGATGATCGGTAACGCAAAAAGCCTCGCCCTGAGGAACCACGTATGCCGCCAGCGTTTTTTCTTTTTCGCCGATCGCCAGAACGGTTGCTTGTTTCACCCCCGCCAACTGGCTGAGCGCGCTTTCGATTTCGCCCAGCTCGATGCGATATCCTCCGACTTTGACCTGCTTGTCGCGACGACCGAGGAACTCGATTGTGCCATCTGGCCAGTAGCAGCCGAGATCGCCGGTGCGATACCAGCGCTCGTCCGGGAGCGTCAAAAATTGCTGCTCGCTGCGCAGGGGGTCGTTGAAATAGCCTTCCGCGACCCCGATGCCGCCAATCCATAATTCGCCCGGCACCCAGTCAGGGCAGTCCCGGCCCCGTTCATCCACCACCCGGTAGCGTTGGTTGGTTAGCGGAAAACCGTAAGGGATGGAGCGCCAGTGGGCAGGGACGTCGTGAATTTCGCAGGCGTTAGACCAGATAGACGCCTCGGTGGCGCCGCCCATCGCGATAAATTGTCCTTGTGGCCGGAAGGCCCGATAACGGGCGGGGAGGTCAAGCCCGATCCAGTCGCCGGAAAGCATCACTGCGCGCAGGTTTTCCGGCGTGGCATCGGCGAAACCTTCACACCAGGTCAGCAGCATATCGAACAGCGCCGGGACGCTGTTCCAGAGCGTGACTTGATGGCGCTGGATCAGCTCACACCATGCGTGAGGATCGCGCCGTTGATTTTCCATCACCATCACCAGCGCGCCGCCCGCACGCAGTACGCCAAAAATGTCGTAAACCGATAAATCAAAATGCAGGGCGGAGAGGGCCAGCACCCTGTCATGCGGGCCAACCTGATAGCGGGTATTGATATCGCAACAGGTGTTGAGCGCTCCCCGGTGAGAAATGACTACTCCTTTCGGCGTGCCGGTAGAGCCGGAGGTGTAGATAATGTAGGCCGGTTGCGTGGGGTCGCGTACCACCGGGTTGGCGATTGGCTCCGCCTCAATGGCCTGCTGCCAGGCAAGGACGGGAATATCGTCTGACCAGGCGCTGGCGTCGTGCTGGCAAATGAGCACCAGCCGGACGCTGGCGTCAGCATAGATTTTCTCGCGCCGTGCGGCAGGCTGGTCCAGCGAAACCGGAACGTAAACCGCCCCGGCCAGCAGGACGGCCAGAACCGCAACAAGTTGTCCTGCGCCTTTCGACATCGTGATAGCCACATTATCGCCGGGCTGAACCCCGCACTCGATTAACCTGCCTGCGCAACGGCGGGCATAGTCTGTCAGCTCATGATAATTCCACTGATAACGCATGTCCGTTACCGCCAGCGCCTGCGGTTGTTGCAGAGCGATACGGAAAATGCCTTCATGCAGCAAGCCTTCGGGAATGGGGGCGCCGGTGGCGTTGACCCGTTCGCGTATCGCGCGCTGGCTGGCGGGCATCATATCTGCGAACGGCTTTTGCCAGGCGCTTTCGTCATCGCAGAGTTGGTTAATCAACTGGCAGTAGGCGTCGAACAATGTTTCGACTAACGCCGAAGGGAACAGCGCGTCGTTGCTGTCCCATTGCAGCCAGACCTCGCCGTGATGCTCGAACGCCAGATGATCTATCCAGACCTGCGGCGTTTGCGAGATGCCCCATTCCGGCTCGCCCAACGGCGATTCTGCGCGGCTGCTGTAGAGGGAACGCCCCAGATTGCTGGTAAACACCACCGGGGCGCCGTGGGGGTAGCGCTGCTGGCGTTTGAGTTCACGGAGTAGCTCGACGCCGGACCAGTGGCGATGCTCCCAGTCCTCCGTAAACGTGAGCTGGTTTTTACGCGCCAGGTTGCTGACGGTATCGCCATCGCAGGCGGTATCCAGCAGAAGAATATTGGTGAAGTCGGCAAGCATTGCGCCAACCGCCGGGTGCAGCGGCTGGCGGTCGAATAAGGTGATGTTAAGCAGCAGACGCGTCAGGCCGCCCCAGCGAGCCAGCACGGCAGAAAAACAGGTCGCCAGCGCCATTGTTGGCGTCACGCCATATTCGCCGGCCCGGTTGCTAAAGGCGTGCCAGCGTGTTGCCGGGACAATCATGCGGTGCCGGGTATTACGGACTTCACGCAGCGTGGCGGGTTCGCAGGCCAGCGGCAAGACGGGCGCGGGGGGAAGCGTCGATGCTTTCGCCAGCCAGTAAGCGCGCGCGTCGTCTCTCAGTGGTTGATTGATCTTCTGCTGGTGCAGCAAATACGAACGGAAATCATAGCGGGTGTCGATAGCCGGCAGCGATTCTCCGGCCAGCAGGGCGTTAAGCTCATCGAAGAAAAGCGTAAAGCTGGAGGCATCCATAATCAGCAGGTCAATATTGACATGGAGGCGGTGGCGATTGTCCGGCAAGAGCGTCAGCTGAAAATCAAACGTTTCGCCGATCTCCACGCGTAAAAGACGGTGGCTCAGGCGCTGGCGTAGCGCCTCCAGATAGGCCTGGCGGCTTTCAGCGTCGTTATGGCGTAAATCATGAACGGTGACGCCGTTCCAGTAAGGTTGCGGTAGCCAGACCTGCTGCCCGTCGGGGCGAAAGGCGATATGCAGCATTGGGTGGCGTTGCAGCAAGGTCGTGATGGCCTGCTCCAGTTGTGACGCCGTCAGACAATGGCCTTCAAACTCCTGATACAGGTGGCAACCCACGCCGCCAAGCGTCTGCCCCGGCATGCGGCCCGTCAGGTAGGCGTGCTGTACCGGCGTCAATGGGAAGGGGGTACTTTCGGTCATGTTCGGCCAGGATGATTCGTCGGGCGGCGTTTCTTCTTCCGCGTTCTCCGGCGACCGGCTGAGCATTAACTGGTTCCATGCCGCCAGCGTGGGGGCGGCATACAGCTCGCGAAGGGTAAGGCGGTAGCCATTTTTACGAAACCAGTGTAACCATCTCATCAATCTTATTGAATCCAGGCCGGCCTGGATCAGGTTGCTTTCGTCATGTAACTGCTGCGGCGTTAAATTCAGTTCCTGTATAAGCCGCTCGCGTAATTGTTGGTAATCAGCCGCGTGGCGGTTGTCCGGTAACAGCGAATCCTGAGATGGTGCGCCAGAAATCATTCTTCCTCCTGATGGCACGTCTTACCGAAAAGCATTTCTCATATGAGAATAATAATTATTAACAATTGGATGCTACCCGAAACGGGTTTATTTATGCCCGTTTCGGGTTGGTAACAGGCGGAAAGAACAGAGGCCCGGATGGGGTATCCGGGCCTCTGTCAGGGAGGAATTTAGGGGGGCGCGACCCCGGTTACATCACGCGTTTAAAGGTCGAAGGTGTTACGCCAAACTGTTTCTGGAAGGCGGCAGAGAAATGACTGGCGTTGGCATAGCCCAGATCGGCCGCCACCGTCATGACGGAGGTATTGCCGTTAGCCAGGCGTCTTCTGGCTTCCTGCATTCGTTCAGCCTGAAACAGGCCATAGACGCTGTTGTTGAACAGAACGCGGAAGCCTCGCTTAATTTTGAGAACGCTCAGACCGGACTCTCTGGCCAGCTCCGCGACGCCCGGCGCTTGCGTCAGATCAGCCAGCAGCAGATCCTTCGCCCGCAGCAGTTTCTGGCGTTCCATCGGGTTGAAGTGGCAGGAGAGGCAACTGGCGTCTTCGCGATGTTCATCCAGCACCAGACTGAGCATGACCAGACTTTGCCCCTGCAACCATAGCGTCGACGGCTTTTGTTCATGGCTGAAGCCGCCGTGCATGCGCATCAGCGCGTGACGCAAGGCCTGAGCCGTTAAGTGGGTTTCAGCATTACAACGCTGCTGCTGGCAACAGCAGTGGGAGTCGATCTTATTCTTAATGACCGCGCTAATATCCGGTACCCACAGCGCGAGGGTTTCAGGGCTGAAGGAGAGGGTAATGCTCTCGAATCGGCCACAATAGGAGGCGCTGCCACGGCAGTCTGGCGTATGGGTAATGTAATGGCGATTGCGCGCAAGCTCCCAGTCGGTGTGGCGCCGGAGTCCCTGAATCGCAAAGCGCGATGTGCCTTCCAGGATGCACGAGAAGTTAATCCTGCCCAGATCGTCGTGTAGCTGCAACGTCTCAGGCCGCGCAAAATGGCCCCTCCAGAGCAAAATATCCATACCTTCCTGCAACGAACAGCGCAGCAGTTCACACTGAGCAGGAATATTGCCATCGTTTGCAGGTTTCCCGACCACCAACTGGTGAATAGAGATTTCAGATTGCGTTTGCGGTGACTCCGTCATGACCTGGTTATCTCCCTGTGGCTTAGACCAATGCGGGCATATACCCGTCATATTTCAAGTTGCATGTGCGTTGGCTACGGGTTACTCGGCCCATCCCTGGGCCTCGCCCTTACGGGCCGCCGCAAGCGGCGTTCAAATCTGTTCCAGACAGATTTGTCACTCACCCCAGTCACTTACTTCTGTAAGCTCCTGGGGCTTCCCTCGCTTGCCGCCTTCCTGCAACTCGAACTATTTAGGGTATAAATAGAACCGAATGGGGTAGATGAGTTATTGATAATGGTTATTATTCACATTAATTCTCAGAACGCCACCCTGAATTGTCGTTTTTGGCGTCCGTAAAAATTCATCAGGAAATTCAGTTACTCCCATGTCATCTCAATCATCCAATACTGAATCGCTGTCCCGATTTCCTCTCTGGCAGGTGATTACACCGGTTCGCAGGAAGGTTATTTTAGCTATGGCGCTGGCGGGGCTGGCGGCATTAACCAGCCTGGGGGCGCTCCTTTTTCTGGCGTGGAGCCTGCGCGACATTCGCGCGACGCCTGACGCTATTCCGGCCTGGCCGCTGGGCGGCGTGATCGGCTGCGTGATCTTAACTTTTGTTCTGCGCTTGCAGGCGTTCAACACCTCTCATTACGCGGCTTTTCATCTGGAGAACATTCTGCGCAGCAGGTTAGCCCGTAAAGCATTGCAGCTTCCGCCTGGCGTGTTACAGCAAATGGGCAGCGGGTCAGTGGCGAAAGTGATGCTGGATGACGTGAAGTCGTTACATATTTTTGTGGCCGACAGCACGCCGCTCTATGCCCGCGCGATCATTATGCCGCTGGCGACAATCGTTATCTTGTTCTGGCTGGACTGGCGGCTGGCAATCGCGACGCTGGGGGTACTGGCGTTTGGATCGGTTGTTCTCGTGCTCGCCCGCCAGCGTTCGGAAGATATGGCTCAGCGTTATCATAAGGCGCGCGAGCAGGTCAGCGCGGCGGTTATTGAGTTCGTGCAGGCCATGCCCGTAGTGAGAACGTTTGATAGCGGCAGCACCAGTTTTTTGCGCTATCAACGCGCCCTTGAAGAGTGGGTCGATGTGCTCAAAACCTGGTATCGCAAAGCCGGTTTTTCAGCGCGTTTTTCCTTCTCGATTCTGAATCCTCTCCCGACCCTGTTTGTCCTGATCTGGTCGGGATACGGCCTGTTGCACTATGGCAGTCTCGATTTTATTGCGTGGGTGGCCGTTTTACTGCTGGGCAGCGGAATGGCCGAAGCCGTAATGCCAATGATGATGCTCAATAACCTGGTCGCGCAAACGCGTTTAAGCATTCAGCGTATTTATCAGGTTCTCGCGATGCCGGAGTTATCGCTGCCGCTGTCCGACCAGCAGCCGCAAGAGGCGAGCATTACCTTTGAGCAGGTGAGCTTTCATTATCCGCAAGCGCGTACTGGCGCCGCGTTGCAGGAGGTGAGCTTTCATGTGCCTGCCGGGCAAATTGTGGCGCTGGTCGGGCCAAGCGGCGCCGGAAAAAGCACCGTGGCGCGCTTGCTGCTGCGTTACGCCGACCCGGACAAAGGCCATATCCGTATTGGCGGCGTGGATCTGCGCGATATGCAGACGGACACCCTGATGAAGCAACTCTCATTTGTGTTTCAGGACAACTTCCTTTTTGCCGACACGATAGCCAATAACATTCGTCTGGGCGCGCCGGATACGCCGCTGGAGGCGGTAATAGCGGCGGCCAGAGTGGCGCAGGCCCATGATTTTATTAGCGCGCTGCCAGAAGGTTACAACACGCGAGTCGGGGAGCGCGGGGTATTTCTCTCCGGCGGCCAGCGGCAGCGCATCACTATCGCCCGGGCGCTTTTGCAGGATCGCCCCATCCTGGTGCTCGATGAGGCGACGGCGTTTGCTGACCCGGAAAACGAAGCGGCGCTTATCAAGGCGCTCGCGGCGGCCATGCGCGGCCGGACGGTCATCATGGTCGCGCATCGTCTCTCAATGGTGACTCAGGCCGATGTGATATTGCTGTTTTCCGACGGACAGCTCAGGGAAATGGGGAACCATACGCAACTGTTGGCGCAGGGCGGCCTGTATCAACGGCTCTGGCAACACTATCAGCAGGCGCAGCATTGGGTGCCGGGTGGAACACAGGAAGAGGTGGTGGAAAATGAAAGACAATAATCCTGCGGATAACCTGGCCTGGCGCGTCATCTGGCGCCAGCTTATCTCCAGCGTTGGCAGTCAGGCCAGGATGCTGCGGCGCAGTATGCTGGCGCTGTTGCTGGCGGCATTCATGCAGGGGATCGCCTTTGCCTGTCTTTATCCGATCATTGATGCGCTGTTACGGGGAGACGCGCCGCAACTTCTTAACTGGGCTGTGGCCTTCAGCGTCGCCGCGATTGTGACGCTGGCGCTACGCTGGTATGGCCTGGGCTTTGAATACCGTGGTCATCTGGCGCAGGCCACCCATGAGTTGCGCCTGCGACTTGGCGAGCAGTTACGCCGCGTGCCGCTGGAGAAGCTCCAGCGCGGCAGGGCGGGCGAAATGAACGCCTTGCTGCTGGGCAGCGTGGATGAAAACCTCAATTATGTTATTGCGATAGCCAATATTTTGCTGCTCACCATTGTCACGCCGCTGACGGCGTCTCTGGCGACATTGTGGATAGACTGGCGGCTGGGGCTGGTGATGTTGCTGATCTTCCCTCTGCTGGTGCCGTTTTATTACTGGCGCCGCCCGGCGATGCGGCGACAAATGCAGACGTTGGGGGAAGCGCACCAGCGGCTGAGCGGTGATATCGTTGAATTTGCTCAGGGGATGATGGTATTGCGCACCTGCGGCAGCGATGCCGATAAAAGCCGGGCGCTGCTGGCGCATTTCAATGCGCTGGAAAACTTACAGACCCGCACTCACCGTCAGGGCGCTGGCGCGACGATGCTGATCGCCAGCGTCGTGGAGTTGGGCCTACAGGTGGTGGTGTTATCCGGGATCGTCTGGGTGGTGACGGGCACTCTGAACCTCGCCTTTCTGATTGCCGCCGTCGCGATGATTATGCGCTTTGCAGAACCGATGGCGATGTTTATCAGCTACACCTCGGTTGTGGAACTGATCGCCAGCGCCCTGCAACGGATTGAGCAGTTTATGGCGGTAGCGCCGCTTCCCGTCGCAGAGCAAAGCGAGATGCCGGAACGTTATGATATCCGCTTTGACAACGTCAGCTATCGCTACGAAGAAGGCGACGGCCACGCGCTTAATCATGTTTCTTTGACGTTCCCGGCGGCCAGTATGAGCGCGCTGGTGGGCGCCTCCGGCGCAGGCAAAACCACGGTCACTAAACTGTTAATGCGCTATGCCGATCCGCAGCAAGGGCAGATTTCTATTGGCGGCGTCGATATTCGCCGCCTGACGCCGGAACAGCTCAATAGCCTGATTTCTGTTGTTTTCCAGGATGTCTGGCTGTTTGATGACACGCTGCTGGCGAATATCCGTATCGCGCGCCCACAGGCGACGCGACAGGAGGTGGAAGAGGCCGCCCGCGCGGCGCAGTGCCTTGAGTTTATTTCCCGTCTTCCGCAAGGCTGGCTGACGCCAATGGGGGAGATGGGTGGCCAGCTATCGGGCGGCGAGCGCCAGCGGATTTCCATTGCCAGAGCGTTATTGAAAAACGCGCCGGTCGTCATTCTCGATGAACCGACCGCCGCACTGGATATTGAAAGCGAGCTGGCGGTGCAAAAAGCGATCGATAACCTGGTTCACAACCGGACGGTGATTATCATTGCTCACCGTTTATCCACCATCGCCGGGGCCGGAAACATCCTGGTGATGGTAGAGGGACAGGTGGTTGAGCAGGGTACTCATGCGCAATTGCTCTCTCATCATGGACGTTATCAGGCGCTGTGGCAGGCGCAAATGGCCGCGCGCGTGTGGCGCGACGACGGGGTTTCCGCGTCTGGAGAGTGGGTGCATGAGTGATGTTCAGTCGAATGTGAAACCGCTGACGTTGACGACCGGGCGGGTGATTTTTGCTATTGCCGGCGTCTATGTGACGCAGAGCCTGGTATCGGCGCTGTCTATGCAGTCCTTACCCGCGCTGGTGCGCGCTGCTGGCGGATCGCTGGCGCTTGCCGGTGCGACAACCCTGTTTATGCTGCCTTGGGCGCTGAAGTTTATTTGGGCGCCGTGGATCGAACGCTGGCGGCTTCCGCCCGGTAGCCAGGAACGCCGTTCCCGGATGTTAATCCTGCGTGGTCAGGTCGCGCTAGCGGCGATCCTGACTATTGCCGCAGCGATTGGCTGGTTTGGGCGAGAAGGGGGATTTCCTGATACGCAAATCGTCGCGTTATTTGTTCTGTTTATGGTGGCAGGTACGGTCGCCTCCACCATTGATATCGCCAGCGACGGCTTTTGCGTCGATCAACTGACCCGCGCGGGTTACGGCTGGGGAAACAGCGTGCAGGTTGGCGGCAGCTATCTGGGAATGATGTGCGGCGGCGGGGTGTTCCTGATGCTGTCGGCAGCATCCGGCTGGCCTGTCGCCATGCTGATGATGGCGGTGCTGATTATGGCGCTGTCATTCCCGCTGTGGCGCATTACGGAGCCGACGCGAACAGCGACTATCCCGCATGTTCCGGCGTTAGGTTATGCGCTACGGAGGAAACAGGCGCGCCTGGGTTTACTGCTGGTATTGATGCTGAATTCAGGCATGCGGTTTGTGCTGCCTCTTCTGGCGCCGCTGTTGTTGGATCATGGGTTAAGCATGTCCGCGTTGGGCGCGCTGTTCAGCGGCGGCAATATTGCAGCGGGCATAGCAGGAACGCTGGCCGGCGGATTGCTGATGAAATACACCTCACCCGGCAGAGCGCTGTTGACGGCTTATGGCGTCCAGGGGATCGCGCTGCTGGCGGTGGTTATTACGCTCATGATGGCGCCGGGTCATCTGCTGCTGCCGATTCTCCAGTGTCTGGTCATTGTCCAGTCCATTTCGCTGGCCTGCGCGCTGGTCTGTCTTTACGCCACGCTGATGTCGCTTTCATCGCCTTTGCAGGCCGGTGTCGACTTCACCCTCTTTCAATGTACTGACGCGGCAATCGCCATTCTGGCAGGCGTTATCGGCGGCGTTGTTGCTCAACATTTTGGCTATGCGGCCTGCTTCCTGTTTGCCGGGGCATTCACGTTGCTGGCGGCGTGGGTTGCTTATATCCGGCTGCATTCGGCAAGAGAACTGATGACAAGCGCAATTGATTGATCCGGGAATAACACAGAGAGGTAAGGGATGAAAATCAGTGAATTTTTACACCTGGCGTTACCAGAGGAACAATGGCTGCCGACGATTTCTGGCGTTTTACGCCAGTTCGCAGAAGAAGAGTGTTATGTCTATGAGCGTCAACCCTGTTGGTATTTAGGCAAAGGGTGCCAGGCACGGCTGCACATTAATGCCGACGGAACGCAGGCGACATTTATTGATGATGCCGGGGAGCAACAATGGGCGGTGGATTCCATTGCCGACTGCGCACGTCGTTTTATGGCACATCCTCAGGTGAAAGGACGTCGGGTATATGGACAGGTTGGGTTCAACTTTGCGGCGCATGCGCGGGGGATTGCCTTTAACGCCGGGGAGTGGCCGCTGCTGACGTTAACCGTTCCCCGTGAAGAACTTATTTTTGAAAAGGGAAATGTCACCGTTTATGCGGACTCCGCCGACGGGTGCCGACGTTTGTGCGAGTGGGTAAAAGAGGCCAGTACAACGACGCAGAACGCACCACAGGCGGTGGATACCGCCCTCAATGGTGAGGCGTATAAACAACAGGTTGCGCGCGCCGTTGCGGAGATCCGCCGTGGCGAGTATGTCAAAGTGATTGTCTCGCGCGCCATTCCCCTGCCATCGCGGATTGATATGCCCGCCACGCTGTTATACGGGCGGCAGGCAAACACGCCTGTGCGCTCGTTTATGTTCCGTCAGGAAGGACGCGAAGCGCTGGGCTTTAGCCCAGAACTGGTGATGTCAGTGACGGGCAATAAAGTGGTTACTGAACCGCTTGCGGGCACCCGCGATCGCATGGGAAACCCGGAGCATAATAAGGCGAAAGAGGCAGAACTGCTGCACGACAGTAAAGAGGTGCTTGAGCATATCCTTTCTGTCAAAGAAGCGATTGCTGAACTGGAGGCCGTTTGCCAGCCGGGCAGCGTGGTGGTTGAAGATTTAATGTCGGTTCGCCAGCGCGGCAGCGTTCAGCATCTGGGGTCTGGCGTGAGCGGCCAGCTCTCGGAAAACAAGGATGCCTGGGATGCGTTTACCGTGCTGTTTCCGTCTATTACCGCCTCAGGCATCCCTAAAAACGCTGCTCTGAACGCGATTATGCAAATTGAGAAGACGCCGCGAGAGCTTTATTCCGGCGCAATCCTGCTGCTGGACGATACGCGCTTTGATGCGGCGCTGGTCCTGCGTTCCGTATTTCAGGACAGCCAGCGCAGCTGGATACAGGCGGGGGCGGGGATCATCGCGCAATCTACGCCGGAACGCGAACTGACGGAAACCCGGGAGAAATTAGCGAGCATTGCGCCCTATTTAATAGCGGCAGAGCAGGGGTAATCGAGTGAGATTGCCCGTCCAGGCAGTCAGCGGCTGGTTATTAATGTGAAGCGTAGCGTTATGAAAAAAATCCACGCTTTGGCGTGGATTTTTGTTATTCGTGAAAGAGTCACCTTTCACGAAGATGAGTCAATGACGAGTAAAGCTTCCGTTCATGAATACCCGTTTCGGGCAGATTTATGCTCATTGCGGAGAATCTTCACTCAAAAACGGTGAGTGGAAATCTACTGACAAAATCGTATGATGCAGGTAAAGATACTCGAATATGCTGTACGCATCTGCAAGATGCGCGTCAGGATAAATAAAATACACTGCTAAAGTTGAGGTTGTGCTAATGGAATTTGAGGCGGAAAAAGTAACCTTTGAGAGAAAGGTAAGACGTTATCTCTCCGCTAGCGTGAAGCGGCAGGTAGCTATATTGAGCGGCTATCGATGCTCGTTTCCAGGTTGTGATCAAAACCTCATGCTTCAGGACTCATCATTTATTGGGGAAATAGCTTCGATTGAAGCCATTCACTCTCATGGGCCAAGACACAACCCTTCTAAAAATGCAGACCAACTATTTCAAACAGAAAACTATCTTCTGTTGTGCCCGAATCATCATGCGATTATTGACAGACAGCCGGAAATATATTCGACTGAGTGGCTAAGAAAGGCCAGGAAAGAACATTTAAATAAAATATCAGAAATAGTGTCTGCCTCGAAGTGTGTAGCAGAGGTCAAGCTGGATGAGCAGGTCGAAATCTCTTTAGAGGAAGCAATAGGTGTCTGGAAAGTAAATCGTGAAAATGCATCCGAGGAATTCTGGCAAACTCTTCTACAAAAATGTCCAGCTGTATTATCACAGATATTTCCGCAAAGTATGTTTCAGTTAGGCAGTAAATGCTATGTTGGTGGAAAATCGATAAGCAATTCGGGTGGTAATCTTGTCGATTTTATCTACGCAAGCAGACTGACTGGAAATATAGTATTGGTCGAAATAAAGACCCCAAAGACGATATTGCTGGGGAAAAGATATAGAACTAATGCCTATTCAATTAGCGAAGAACTATCTGGGGCATTTGTTCAGGTGTTAAATTATAAAGACCAATTAATGAAGGAATATTTCAAACTAAGTGAAGGTAACGGAGGTGATTCATTTTTGGCATTCAACCCTAAATGCTTAATTGTTATTGGTACACTTGAGTCGGAGCTTAAAGATAATAGTCAATACAAATCATTTGAGCTATTCAGAAATAGTATGACAAACGTTGAGATTGTCACTTATGACGAGCTATTTCAAAAGGCTCAAGACATTCTGGATATGATTAAATAACATGTAATATCGTTTTTAGCCGACTTCCACCTGTCATTGCGGACAAGAAGCCTCATACAAAGGATAATTTATAACTACAACCACTTAAGGCGTCTACAAAATGGGTGGCTATTCAGATTATAACCACCGCTATACTCAGTTCCGACCGCACTTCCATGATATCAACGGATACGCTTTAAATAAAAAATCCACGCAATTGCGTGGATTTTATGGCTTTTTGAGATTCTCATGAGATTCAGTGAGATCTCATGAGACAACAAATTTTATTTAGACGTTGAACAAGAAGTTCATCACATCGCCGTCTTTAACGATGTAGTCTTTGCCTTCCGCACGCATCTTACCGGCTTCTTTTGCGCCTTGTTCACCTTTGTACGTGATGAAGTCGTCGAAAGCGATGGTCTGCGCACGAATAAAGCCTTTCTCAAAATCGGTGTGAATTTTACCCGCAGCCTGCGGTGCGGTTGCGCCGACAGGAATCGTCCACGCGCGTACTTCTTTCACACCAGCGGTAAAATAAGTTTGCAGATTCAGCAGCTTGTAGCCAGCGCGAATAACGCGGTTGAGACCCGGTTCTTCAATACCCAGCTCAGCCATAAACTCGTCACGGTCAGCATCGTCGAGTTCTGCGATGTCGGCCTCGATAGCGGCACAAACCGGAACCACGACAGAGCCTTCTGCATCGGCAATGGCGCGAACCTGATCCAGGTACGGGTTATTTTCGAAGCCATCTTCGTTGACGTTAGCGATATACATGGTCGGCTTCAGCGTCAGGAAGCTCAGATAGCGGATCGCCGCTTTATCTTCGTCTGTCAGATCCAGTGAGCGCAGCATGCCGGCGTTTTCCAGGTGCGGCAGGCATTTTTCCAGCGCGGCCAGCTCAGCTTTCGCGTCTTTATCGCCGCCTTTGGCTTTCTTCTGCACGCGGTGAATGGCGCGTTCACAGGTATCAAGGTCGGACAGCGCCAGCTCGGTATTGATAACGTCAATATCTTCCGCCGGATTTACTTTCCCCGCAACGTGGATGATGTTGTCGTTTTCAAAGCAGCGTACTACGTGACCAATCGCTTCGGTTTCACGGATGTTTGTCAGGAACTGGTTACCCAGGCCTTCGCCTTTCGACGCGCCTTTTACCAGACCGGCAATGTCGACGAACTCCATGGTGGTAGGGAGAATGCGCTGCGGCTTGACAATCTCAGCCAGTTTGTCCAGACGCGGATCGGGCATCGGCACTACACCGGTATTTGGCTCGATGGTGCAGAACGGGAAGTTTGCCGCTTCAATACCGGCTTTAGTCAGGGCGTTGAACAGGGTGGATTTCCCGACGTTGGGCAAACCAACGATACCGCATTTGAATCCCATGATTTAAATCACCTTAATATCTTGATAATCAACCTGTTGCAGAAAACAGATTGTAGAAAAGTAAACAACTTTGCCTATTATACACAGCGCGCGGCAAAAATGCCGCACATCACTGCTTATTGTGCTTTAAAGGCATGTAATCGGTTCGTCGCTTTGGTTAACCCTTCTTTGAACCAGACTTCAGTACAACGTGCCGCTTCGTCAATGGCGTCGTCAATTAACTTTTGTTCCGACACCGGCGGTTTACCCAGAACAAAACCGACAACTTTATTTTTATCGCCCGGATGACCAATTCCGACACGTAAGCGATGAAAGTTAGGGTTATTACCCAGTTTGTTGATGATGTCTTTCAGGCCATTATGACCACCGTGTCCGCCGCCTAACTTAAATTTCGCGACGCCAGGGGGGAGATCCAGTTCGTCGTGGGCAACCAGAATCTCATCGGGCATGATGCGGTAAAAACTGGCCATCGCGCCGACGGCTTTACCGCTCAGATTCATAAACGTGGTCGGCACCAGCAGGCGAACATCTTCCCCTTCGAGGGTCACTCTGGAGGTGTAACCGAAGAATTTCGGCTCTTCACGCAGAGGCGCGCGTAGTCGCTCTGCCAGTAAATCGACGTACCATGCGCCCGCATTATGGCGTGTCGCCGCGTATTCTGCGCCGGGGTTCGCCAGGCCGACAATCAATTTAATCGTCACGTTTTTTGTCCTGAGTGTGTCCATAACTGGCGCGTAGTTTACTGTCTGCGGCCGCGCTTGACAAAAAACAGCGTGGATTGCGCCGGAAGCTGAATAATTGCCTGTTTGAACTATTGGAAAGTCAAGCTGTTCAGAGGGTTATTTGTAAAGTTTTGTTGAATAACAGGTTGTAATTGTGATCGCCCACGCACTCATAAAGCACAGTGTTGTCTATACTTTACACATAAGGATTAGGGGTATTCCCTGAAACAACCCAAAAGTTCCGGAGGTGACATATGAAACGCAAAAACGCTTCGTTACTCGGTAACGTGCTCATGGGGTTGGGGTTAGTGGTCATGGTGGTTGGTGTTGGTTATTCTATTTTAAACCAGTTACCGCAGTTTAACCTGCCACAATTTTTTGCACATGGTGCGGTGCTGAGCATCTTTGTCGGTGCCATTCTCTGGCTGGCAGGCGCCCGTGTAGGTGGACATGAACAGGTGAGCGATCGTTACTGGTGGGTTCGCCACTACGACAAACGCTGCCGCCGTAACGACAATCGCCGTCACAGCTAAGGTATCGCGTCGGTTTAAGACCAGTCAGCGTTGAACTGACTGGTCATTGTCTTAACCATTCTCACTCGTTTTTTCTGACGAGCGTTTCTTTAATCGGCGCAAAATCAGCAGCAATGCCAGCATAATGACCAGATAACTCATTACGTAATGGCCCTGATGCTTTCGCTGTTCAAGCGCCGGATCGGCAGCCCATGCCAGAAAAGCCGTAACGTCCCGCGCGTACTGCTCTTCGGTTTCTGGTATATCGTCCTTTTCTGACCTGGTGATCTCCCCATCAGACAACGGCTTCGGCATGTTAATTATGCCGCCGGGAGCGTATCGGTTTGCCTTCATTTCCGGGTCGTCAGGCAGATAACCGGTCAACAAGGCATAGACGTAATCCGCCCCCTGATCGGTATAGGGCAAGAAGGCATCGAACAGAAATTGCGGGAACCCCCGGTCGTACGTTCTGGCGCGAACGATATAGGTTAAATCGACGGGAAGGGCGCCATTATTAAGATATCTTGCTTCCTGATCGTTAAGGTAGGGCGAGACAAACGTATCATTGAGATTGCCTTCCCGCTCGCCGGGTTGACCATCATCCTGAATGTCGGGAAAGACGTAGCCGCTGGCAAGACGCTTTGCCTCTGTGAGCGAGAGTTCGGGTCCGCCTGGCTTTGTCAGGGTGCGAAAATTAAGATGAACCATCCCGTGGCAGGCGCGGCATTTCTCTTCGTAGACCTGTAAACCGCGCCGCAGTTGTTCTTTATCATAGTGGCCCGTTATGCCGCTAAAACTCCACGCCTGGCGAGGTGGCGTCTCTTGCGCACAGACAGCGCTGGCGCCCAGAATGCACAGCCATAAAACGCTATATCTTACTAATCCCTTCATGGCGGTTAATCCTGCTTTTCCAGAAAACGTCGGCAGGGCAGTACGATGACAAACCATCCGAAGTAAACCAGCGTTGAAAGTTGCGATGCCGCGCGTATCCAGCCCTCTTCATTACTGAAACCGTCAGGCAGGTCGGGGCCGACCAGCGCTTTTGAACCCAGCCATCCTAAAAAGAATGCATTAGCAACCCAGAGCCAAAAACCACATTTAACGAGCTTGCTGTAATTGCGAAAGCGGGCGCGTGAAGTGTCGAGCCAGGGGAGAAAATAAAAAATCAGCACTGAAGCACACATGGCGACTATCCCGAGAAGTTCGTTTGGGAAGCAGCGCAAAATGGAAAAGAACGGCAAAAAATACCACTCAGGCGCCACGACAGCGGGCGTTACGGTGGGATCTGCCGGGATAAAATTGTCGGCGCTGCTGAGATAGTGCGGGGCAAAGAATAAAAACCAGGCGAACAGCATCATGAAAAGAGTGAGCTTGATGGCATCACTGTCGGTGATTTTATAATCGAAAAACAGTTTCCGGGACTCGCTCTGCGTAAATGTCTTTTTCATTGCCTGCGCAAATGCGGACTGTACGGTGCGGATATGCCATATCGTTCCCCCGACAATGACGAAGGGGATAATAAAATGAAGCACATAAAACCGGCCTAATGTGGGTGTTCCTGGAGCATACCCGCCGACTAAAAACGAATACAACGTATCTCCCACCCACGGGATCGCACGAGTGAATCCGGTAATAACGGTGGCGGCCCAGTAGCTCTTTTGCCCCCAAATCAGGCTATATCCCAGAAATGCGGTGATCATCAGTAACACGTATAACGTCACGCTTATCATCCACATTTTGAGATAAGGCTTTCGGTACACGTTGTAATACATGGCGCGGAAGATGTGCAGGTAACAGGCGAAGAAAAATAGCGATGCGCCAATAGAATGCGCGTTGCGCACCAGTTCGCCGTGTCTCACGGATCGCATAATATGAATGATTGAATCAAAGGCCAGCCCTTCCGTGGGTACATAAAACATCGCCAGAACGAGACCAGAAAGGATTTGTACTCCGAGCATCACCAGCAGAATGATCCCGACGGCAAAAACCCAGACGCCTGCGACCGTACGAGGGAAGGGAATACGCCACACTCGTTCTCGTCGGGGTACGGATAGATGTTCTGCCGCCATTTCAGACTTCCTTCGCGCCGATACGCACAGTCAGGCCATCGGGATGAAACGCGTAATCGGGGATTGCGAGATTCGCCGTAGCGGGCCCCCGCGTGACGCGCCCTGAAGTGTCAAACTCCGAGCCATGACAAGGGCATACCCAGCCTTGCCCACCGGGTTTGGCATTGGGCACACAGCCTGCGTGGGGGCAGTAACCTTGAATGACCAGCCACTGCGGATACTCTGTCTTGATACGTTCGCCGTCAGCCTGCGGATCGATAAAACGATGGACATCCGCCTGCTGCGCTGAGCGAATTTCCTCCGGGGTACGGTGATGAATAAGGATAAGCTTTCCCTGCCAGACTCTTTTCACCGTCTGGCCGACGGCAACCCCGGCAAGAGAGACATCGACAGGTTCGTTTTCCGCTACGGTTTTATCATCCGGCCCCAGTGCGGAGATGAGCGGCCAGACGGCGGCGGTGACACCCGCAGCCCCGACAAATTTTGTGAGTTTACACAGGCATTCTCGCCGCTGTACCTGAACGTCTTCATTGCTCTGTTTTTTATCCGCCACCGTGCGCCCCTCACCATTTTCGCGTATCTGGATTACTGTTTCTCAATGCGTGTATAAATGTCCTGGAAACGCTTATCCGCGATCCCCGGCGCCTTAAAGGTTCGATAGCTGTCAGGCAGGGTTGCATCACCCACTTTAATGAGCATCACCATCCCTTGCGCGTAATGCGGGGTGCATTTAATACCGTAAAATCCAGGTTTGTCGTACTTGACCTCTATTTCCTCATCAATCTTGCCGACAAATCCGGGGTAGCCTGCTGGCGAAAGCTCTGCGATTGACGCAGCGTTATGGCTCTTATGCTTGCGAATAAACTTCACGGTGTCGCCTGGCTGAATCGCCAGATAATCCGGTTCATATACCATCGGGCCGCCCGCGCCTCTGTTTTTCATCAGCACTTCGTGGGTCTGAGCGAAAGCCGTGGTGGTCAGCGCTAACAGACATAACATGCTCAGGCTTTGCTTAATCAATTTCATGGGTTCTCCCTTAGGTGTTTATTCCGGTCGTTGGTAGCGGATGAAGCAGCTCAATCCATCCGGCGCCTGCTCAACGATGGCATTAATGCCAAACCACTGGCTGAGGTTTTCAGGCGTAAAAATGGTTGCAGGGCTGCCCTGCATTGCCAGTTGACCCGCTTTCATTACGAGAATGCGGTCGCAGAACATGGCGGCATGGTTCAGGTCGTGCAGAGCCGCAATGACGGTGAGCTTCTGGCGTTTCACCAGATTAAGCAGACCTATCTGATGTTGAATGTCGAGATGGTTCGTGGGTTCATCCATCAGCAGCACTTTCGGTTGCTGCGCCAGGGCCCGGGCGATATGCAGACGCTGTTTTTCCCCGCCAGAAAAGGTATTCCAGCAGCGATTTTGTACGCGCTGTAGATCTACCTTCTCCAGCATGGTCTGGACAATATCGTCATCTTGTTTAGACCAGGGCGAGAGCAGACTCAACCACGGGGTGCGCCCCAGAGAGACAGCCTGCAATGCGGTGAGACGTTCACTGGTTTCCGCTTGTTGTTCTACCAGCGCCACTTTTTGCGCTAAATGGCGGCGCGAGTAGTGGCGAATATTTTTATTCTCCAGCGTTACGCTGCCTGACGAGGGTTTCAGTAAACCGGCAAGCAATGAGATCAGTGATGTTTTGCCTGAGCCATTGGGGCCGATAATGCCGACAAACTCACCGGGCGCGACGTGAAAAGAGACGTCGCTGACGATGGCTTTGCCTTTTACTTCCCAGTGCAGTTGCTGCGCCTGCACCAGGTTTCGGACTGTTGCAGAAGGATAGCGTGGAGCGGTGAGAGCAGAATTTACCGTCATTTTGTCTGGTTTCCTCTGATCAAAATGATGGAAAACGCAGGTGCGCCTACAAGCGCCGTAATCACCCCGATGGGTAACACCTGCCCGGGAAGTAATGTTCTGGAGATTACGTCGGCGATAATGAGAAAAATGGCGCCGATCATGGCGCTGATTGGCAGCAATCGATGGTGTTGATTACCCACCAGCAGGCGGGCGGCATGGGGGATCACCAGGCCGACAAAACCAATCGCCCCGACAATGGAGACCATAATTGCCGTCATCCCGGTAACGGCGGCAATCAGGACTCCGCGCGTGCGTTTTACCGGGATGCCAAGTGACGCTGCGGACTCTGCGCCAAACGAAAACGCATCCAGATGACGGGCGTAACAAAAACATAACGCCACACCGACCAGCGCGGTAGGGACGGCCAAAACGACATCTGGCCAGCGAACGCCGCTCAGATTGCCCAGCAGCCAGAACATAATCCCACGGGCCTGTTCCGCATTCGCTGAGCGAGTGATGATTAGCGAGGTGAGGGCATTAAATAACTGTGAACTGGCGATCCCGGCCAGGATGATTTGCGTGGTGGCGCTTCCCTGTCTCCCCCCGGCGGCGATCGCCAGTAACGCCACGAAAAGAAAAGCCGTTAACGCCCCAATAAAAGCCCCGAGCGACATGCTGACGATCCCAGCGCCAAGCCCTGTTAAGGCGATCAGAACAGCGCCGGTCGAGGCGCCGGCAGAGATCCCCAGTAGATAAGGCTCTGCCAGCGCGTTTCGTAGCAATGACTGCAATACGACGCCGGAAACCGCCAGACACGCGCCACAACAGGCAGAAACCAACGCCCGCGTCAGGCGATAGTTCCAGATAATGCCCGCATCCAGCGCATCAACGGCATAGCGCGTATCAAAGAACTGGTTAGAAAGCGTATGGATGACATGCTGCCAGGGGATAAACGTCTCGCCAATGGAGATACCCGCCAGTAGAACGCAGCACATCAGCACGCTGACCCAAAGGGCGTGTCCCCCGATTCTTATCGTTAACTGGCCGACAGCGCGACGCGTCCTGCGAGTTTCGCTCATCATCTACCTGCAATCCTGAATACCAGAGGCGCGCTATGCCCGGTAAGACATAGCGCGACATAAAGATTATTGAGCCGTTTTCGGATGAGCCAGACCGTATTCAACCAACGCATCTGCGAGTTTCTCGACGCCATCTATCGTTCTGATGCCGGCGTTCATTGTTTGCACATCCACCACTGGCAGATGGTTCTCCTTCACGGCGGGGATAAGTTTAGTCACGGGGTCGGACTTGAGATATTCCAGTTTGACCTGCCAGTCATCTGCCGGGAAACGACGACGGCTCATTTCACCGAGAACAATGACGGACGGGCTGGCTTTCGCGATGGTTTCCCAGCCAACGGTTGGCCACTCTTCAGCAGAATCAATCACATTTTTCACCCCCAGCGTCTGGGCGATCCATGCGGCAGGGCCAAATTTCCCGGCCACATAGGGGTCCAGTTGCAGGTCGGCGCTGGAAAACCAGAATACGGCGGAGACGTTTTTATCCATTCCGGCAATTTTGTCTTTGGCGGCAGCTTCACGGGCCTTCAGACTGGCGATCAATTCATCGCCTTTGTCCTGCACGTCAAAAATTTTCGCCAGATCGGAGACTTCCTGATAAACCATAGCAATATCAAACATGCCTTTACGTACACCGTCGCCACCGTCTTCGTTGTCTTTAGCGCAGTCCGCAGGCGCGGTATATACCGGCACGTTCAACTCGCTAAACTGCTCGTAAGAGGCGACGGTTCCGGCAGGCCCAATTTGCCATTCAAACTGGCTGGCGACCAAATCCGGTTTTTTGGCAATAATGCCTTCAAAGCTGGGGATGTTCTGCGCAATCACGGCCACTTTTTCATTTGCCGCTTTGTAAGCATCCGGGACGGGGCCGAACCACAGCGATGTGCCGACAACGCGCTCGGCCAGTCCCAGGGAATAAAGAATTTCAGTGCTGTTTTGCCCGACCGTGGCAACGCGTTCCGGGGCTTTATTGAAGGTAATATCACGGCCGCAGTTTTTAATCGTCAACGGATAGACTGTTTTTGCTGCATGAGTCAATCCTGATGTGAATAATAACGCTGCGCCAGCCACAGCCAGAAGGTATTTTTTATGAGGTAAAGTAAAGTCTGCGTACATTGTTATCGTCCTGTACATGCCAGAATCTGAACGTCTGGTCATGGTTTATTTGGTTCCATATATCGGGACAGGTACATGACGATAGATGACATTGAATGATGAAATTATGAGAATGCAAAATCTCAGCAGGAATAGGCTCATCAATTCATAATGGTATTTATGCCAAATAAATCATCCCATGGACCATCCCGTCCACTCAATGTGTACAACCCTGACAGCAGGTCTCCTGGCTCGCGGTAATCAGAATATCGGCCTTCCCATAAAGCAAATCTTTACAGTGACCGGTGGTTACAATAACCACACGCAGATATTCGGTATCCGCCTACAGTTGCGGGGGCAGCTATGGAATGAGATTAAAATAATCCGCACCATATTCCTTTCAAAACAACGGCTGTGTTATGAATACTGTCACTGGCGACTGTATCGGCAATCAATAACCTCGTCAACCGTATGAAAAAAGAGCAAAAACATCATACTTTATGGCGATTTTTATATTAATTAATTTAAATTCAAATGGTTGTGTTTTTGTTGGAGTGGTGATTATTGCAACCGCAAGTAATAACGGAAAGGCAAATGAGAATTGATTGACGTTGATCAATTAATCGCGATGAGAAAGAAGGCGTTATTATAAACAGTGAATGTTATCAATATTGTCGCTGGTAACAATATATTTACACGGTTTTTCCATATGCACGATCTGCCACTCGTCGCCCACATCCATGAAGACGTTAAACAGATTTCGCCGCCAGAATTGATACCCGCCGGGTAAAAAATGATGGGTGTGCAAATATAATATTTTATAGTGTTGCTGCTCGCAAAATTGTTCAGCCAGCGAGACCAGTTGGCTGCCAATACCTTGCCTGCGATAATGCTGATCGACATAGCAGCGACAAATCTCAGCTGTCTCCGGTAAATTATAACGACCGTGCAACATCTCTATTCTGTCATCGTACTGACATATCGCCAGCGTCCCAATTATCTGCTGTTGTTCATTCCAGACGCCGAACAATTGGTTTCTTTCCCGCTCAAGATAATTTCCCTGGAGGTCGAATACGTCGTCACTCGCAGTGGGTAATGCTCTTCCGGCATTAAAATAAAGATTAAGATGCCGAATAATAAAGGACTGTACGGCAGGAATATCGTCCCGCGTTATTTCACGAAAAACAAACGGAGAGGTTGGTTTCATATCGGTTATCGCTAACAAATATCAGGAAAACGATAATAACAAGCCAGACGCAGAAAACCAGTTTTCAATAAGAAAACTTGCCGGTCTGTTGAGATACAGACCGGCAGCCGGGATTAGATATCCGCCAGCGCGGCATCTTTGTTCGGGAAAAATGCCAGACGACCTGGAATGGGTTTGATACCGGCTCGGGCCATGGTGCGCAGCGGCTGGAATTCCACGTTACTGACGCGCAGTTCACAGCCTTCCGGCAAACGCTTCACAAAGCGCTGGAAGGCGTCCAGACCACCGGCATCCAGCACCGGAACGGCGTCCCACTTCAGCACCACAATGCGTTTACCCTCAATGCGTGATTCGAGGTCGGTAAATAACCCTTCCGCGGCGGCGAAAAAGAGCGGCCCGATAACGCGTAATACCAGCACATCATCGGGAACCGTGATGTTTACCGCCGCGAGGCGCGTCATACGGGCAATACGGCGCATAAACAGCAGGGAAGCCAGGACAATCCCGACGCTGATCGCAATCACCATATCGAAGAGCACCGTCAGCGACATACACATCATCATCACGATGATGTCGTCTTTGGGCGCATGTCGCAGTAAATCGACCACCTTATGGGCTTCACTCATGTTCCACGCAACCATCAGCAGCAGCGCGGCCATGGCGGAAAGCGGCAGCCATGACAGCAGGGGAGCCAGCGCGAGGAGGGCGAGGATGACCAGAATTGCGTGGATAACGGCGGAAATGGGCGAGGTCGCACCTGCGCGCACGTTTGCCGCAGAACGGGCGATCGCCGCCGTCGCGGTGATCCCGCCAAAGAACGGTGCCACGATATTCCCCAGCCCCTGGCCGATCAGTTCGCTGTTTGCTTTGTGTTTGGTGCCCGTCATGCCGTCGAGCACGACCGCGCACAGCAGGGATTCAATCGCCCCCAGCATCGCCATCGAGAAAGCGGCTGGCAATAACGCCCGCAATGAATCCCAGCTTAGCGTGAAATCTGAATCCGGGAGATTCCACGGCAACACCAGCTGCGGCAGCAGCTGAGGAATGCCGTTGCCCTGCGAACCATCGGCCAGCACATAGTGGAACTGTGAACCAATCGTCGCCACATGGCCACCCAGCAGATTAACCACGGCCATAACGGCGCAGCCCGCCAGCAGCGCCGGAAGATGGCCCGGCAGACGAATCCCCAGACGCGGCCAGAAAATCAGCATACCGAGCGTCACCACGCCAATAGCGGCATCGCCCGGATTAATGGTCGGCAACGCCATAACCAGCGCCCCGACTTTTTGTAGGTAATGCTCCGGCACATGGGCCATTTGCAGACCGAGGAAATCTTTAATCTGCATTGTCCCGATGGTGATGCCGATCCCTGATGTAAAACCTAACGTGACCGATACGGGAATGTATTCGATCAGGCGGCCAAAACGCGCGAGGCCGAAGAGGATCAGGAACACCCCGGATATGAGGGTGGCGACCAGCAGGCCTGCCAGCCCAAATTGTTGCGATACCGGGTAGAGAATAACGACAAATGCGGCGGTCGGGCCGGAGACGCTGAAGCGTGACCCGCCGGTTAAGGCAATAACAATTCCCGCCACAGCGGACGTATAAAGACCGTACTGCGGTGCAACACCACTGCCAATTGCCAGCGCCATCGCCAGCGGGATAGCGATGATCCCGACGGTTACCCCGGCAATCACATCACGGGTGAACCGTGAGGCGGTATATTTTTCTTTCCAGCAAGCGTCGATGAGGGCGCGGAAAGGCATCACATGTGAGGAAAATATTCTGTTCACAATAATGTTTCATCCATGAGCGCATCATCTGTCAACTAAATGGCAGGTGAAGGAGGCATTGGTCATACAAATAAGAGTTACAGACAAAAAAACCCGCCGCAGCGGGTTTTTTAGCCGGGTTCGATTAATGTTCGAACATAGCTGAAATGGATTCTTCGTTGCTGATACGACGAATCGCTTCGGCCAGCATACCCGACAGTGTCAACGTGCGCACGTTCGGCAGTGCTTTAATTTCGTCGGTCAGTGGAATGGTGTCACAGACAACGACTTCATCAATCACCGAATTGCGCAGGTTGTTTGCCGCATTGCCTGAGAAAATCGGGTGAGTCGCGTAGGCGAATACGCGTTTGGCACCACGTTCTTTCAGTGCTTCTGCTGCTTTGCACAGCGTACCACCGGTATCGATCATATCATCAACCAGTACGCAGTCGCGGCCAGCAACGTCACCGATGATGTGCATCACCTGAGAAACGTTAGCGCGCGGACGGCGTTTGTCGATGATCGCCATATCGGTATCGTTCAGCAGCTTAGCGATAGCGCGGGCACGCACAACGCCACCGATATCTGGAGAAACCACAATCGGGTTATCCAGGTTCAGTTGCAGCATATCTTCTAACAGAATTGGGCTACCGAATACGTTATCAACCGGAACGTCAAAGAAGCCCTGGATCTGTTCAGCATGCAGGTCAACGGTGAGAACGCGGTCAACGCCAACGCTGGACAGGAAGTCAGCGACGACTTTTGCGGTAATCGGTACACGAGCGGAACGTACACGACGGTCCTGACGCGCATAGCCAAAGTAAGGGATAACGGCGGTGATACGGCCTGCGGAAGCACGGCGCAGCGCATCGACCATAACAACCAATTCCATCAGGTTGTCGTTAGTAGGGGCACAAGTGGACTGGATGATGAAAATATCACCACCGCGTACATTTTCGTTAATTTGTACGCTGACTTCGCCGTCGCTAAAGCGACCTACAGCGGCGTCGCCGAGAGAAGTGTACAGGCGGTTGGCAATACGTTGTGCTAGTTCCGGGGTGGCGTTACCAGCAAAAAGCTTCATATCAGGCACGAGAAGAACCTCAGGCATGCGTCCATTGGTGGATAGAATCTGCCGAAAACTGTGCGGGCCAGGCAATATCCTATCCAGGCGGTGTATTAAAGAGCGCGATGCAACGTCTGGAACAGGGTGACGTTGTCACCGAAACTCAGCTTGCCCGGCTTAAAGCATGGCTTTTTGCAATGGAGAGAGGTTGACACCCTTCGCCACAAACGCATTGAGCCATTCCGGGGCTTGCTTAAGCACCTGACGAGCAGCGGATTCTGTATCGAATTCAGCAAAGACACAGGCCCCTGTACCAGTCAGGCGCGACGGCGCGTATTCTAACAGCCAGGAAAGCGCCGCATCAACCTCGCGAAAACGTTTTCTTGCGATAACCTCGCAATCATTGCCGAATTCACATTTTAATAACGTTTCTATTGACCTTTTTGGCGTGTTGCGCGGTAATTCGGGGTCCTTGAAAATAACCGGCGTGGGGATGCTTACCCCTGGGTGGGCAACCAGATACCACTTCTCCGGCGGGTCTACCGGCGTCAGGATTTCACCCACGCCCTCGGCGAAGGCCGCATGTCCACGGACAAACACCGGGACGTCCGCGCCCAGCGTTAAGCCTGTTTCCGCCAGTTCATCGACCGATAATCCGCACTGCCAGAGATGATTCAGCGCCACCAGAACGGTCGCCGCATTGGACGAGCCGCCACCCAGACCGCCGCCCATGGGCAAACGTTTCTCGATGCTGATATCCGCGCCGCTGCCTGCGGGCAAACGCCCGTGGGCGGACGCTGTCTTCATCAGCAACCGCGCCGCGCGGACGATCAGATTGTCGTCATTTTCGACGCCCTCGACAGGCGTCAAAAGATGAATTTCGCCGTCGCCGCGCGGCGTAATGCCGATTGTGTCGCCGTAATCAAGAAACTGGAACAGCGTTTGCAATGTGTGATAACCGTCCGCACGCTGTCCGGTGATGTATAAAAACAGATTCAGTTTTGCCGGAGATGGCCAGTGGGTCATCATTTTACAATCCAGTTATCCATCTTCAGTTTGATGCGCTGACCGCCGTCAGAGAGTTCCATATTTGCCGGCATGGCGGGCTGCGTTTTACTGTCGTATCCGCTGTATACCACTTTCCAGTTTTTACCGTCCTGGCGGTAGTTCACTTCGCTCAGGCGGTACTGGTCGTCGAGGGTGTAATCGGTGGCGTCGCCCGGCAGACCGAGAATCCACTGGCGTAAGCTGTTAAGCGGAATGGGCATCCCGGTCAGCTTGCCGATCATCTCTTCGGCGTCGTCGGCGGTGTAACGCTGCCCTTTATTATCGACCAGTTGCACATTGCCCGGCTGGGCGTTCAGCTCCAGTTCGGTACTGCCCAGCGGATTGGTCAACAGCAGACGGTAGCGATCCTGACCGGTTTGCTGCCAGAAGAAGCGGGCATACACTTTCTGATCGTCGGAGATATAAGCAAACGCGCCACGCGTCTGATACTGATTCAACTTGCGCACGTCCTGCTGATGCTGACGCCACTGAGGGGAGTCGGGACTTTTGCCAGGACCTTTCGGCGCATTGATCGTACAGGCGGTGAGGACCAGGCTAGCCAGCGGGAGTAGGCGGATCAGGCGAAAATCAGGCAGGGTCATAGTGATGACGAATCCTTGTAATACGGTGCGATAATTGCCTGATGGCGCTATGCTTATCAGGCCGACAAACTGAACCCGTCGGTTGGTTGCAGTTATAACCCTTAATGCTAGCGCTGACCGGGTACATCGTCTACGTTCACGTTATCTTAATTTAAACAGTAAGCTATTACTCCAAAAGGAGGCTGTCTCTTTTATTGACCACGAGCATCCTGTATGATGCACCCAGTCTAACCTTATCAACGCTGGTACTATTCCCGCACACATGACCCTTTTAGCGCTCGGTATTAACCATAAAACGGCACCTGTATCGCTGCGAGAACGCGTAACGTTTTCGCCAGATACGCTCGATCAGGCGTTGGACAGCCTGCTTGCGCAGCCGATGGTGCAGGGTGGCGTGGTGTTGTCGACGTGCAACCGTACGGAGCTGTACCTCAGCGTTGAAGAACAGGATAACCTGCAAGAGGCGCTGATTCGTTGGTTATGTGATTACCATAATCTCAATGAAGACGACCTGCGCAATAGCCTCTACTGGCACCAGGATAACGACGCCGTCAGCCACCTGATGCGCGTCGCCAGCGGGCTGGACTCGCTGGTGCTGGGCGAACCGCAAATTCTCGGTCAGGTGAAAAAAGCGTTTGCGGATTCGCAAAAAGGTCATCTGCATGCCAGCGCGCTGGAACGCATGTTCCAGAAATCGTTTTCCGTCGCCAAACGCGTACGCACCGAAACAGACATCGGCGCCAGCGCCGTGTCCGTTGCTTTTGCCGCCTGTACGCTGGCGCGTCAGATTTTCGAATCCCTCTCCACGGTGACGGTGTTGCTGGTCGGGGCGGGTGAAACCATTGAACTGGTCGCGCGCCATCTGCGTGAACATAAAGTACAGAAAATGATCATCGCCAACCGCACCCGCGAACGCGCGCAAGTGCTGGCGGATGAAGTGGGAGCTGAGGTTATTTCGTTGAGCGACATCGACGAACGTCTGCGGGAAGCCGATATTATTATCAGCTCAACCGCCAGTCCGCTGCCGATTATCGGCAAAGGGATGGTGGAGCGCGCGTTAAAAAGCCGTCGTAACCAGCCGATGCTGTTGGTGGACATTGCCGTGCCGCGCGACGTGGAGCCGGAAGTCGGGAAACTGGCGAATGCCTATCTGTACAGCGTTGATGACCTGCAAAGCATCATTTCGCATAACCTGGCGCAGCGTAAAGCGGCGGCAGTGGAGGCCGAAACGATTGTCGCGCAGGAAGCCAGCGAATTTATGGCCTGGCTGCGCTCGCAAAGCGCCAGCGAGACCATCCGCGAATACCGTAGTCAATCAGAGCATGTACGCGATGAACTGACAGTTAAAGCGCTGGCAGCCCTTGAACAGGGCGGCGACGCGCAAGCCATTTTGCAGGATCTGGCATGGAAACTGACCAACCGCCTGATCCATGCGCCAACTAAATCTCTTCAACAGGCCGCCCGTGACGGGGATGACGAACGCCTGAATATTCTGCGCGACAGCCTCGGGCTGGAGTAGCAGCACACCAATCTATTTTTTACAGGGTGCATTTACGCCTATGAAGCCTTCTATCGTTGCCAAACTGGAAGCCCTGCACGAACGCCATGAAGAAGTTCAGGCGCTGTTGGGTGATGCGGGAACCATCGCAGACCAGGAACGCTTTCGCGCGCTGTCGCGTGAGTATGCGCAATTAAGCGATGTTTCTCGCTGTTTTACGGACTGGCAACAGGTTCAGGATGATATCGAAACGGCACAGATGATGCTCGACGATCCTGAAATGCGCGAGATGGCGCAGGATGAACTGCGCGAAGCCAAAGAAAAAGGTGAACAACTGGAGCAACAGTTGCAGGTTCTGCTGCTGCCAAAAGATCCCGATGACGAACGTAACGCTTTCCTCGAAGTGCGCGCCGGAACGGGCGGCGATGAAGCCGCGCTGTTCGCAGGCGATCTGTTCCGCATGTACAGCCGTTACGCGGAAGCGCGTCGCTGGCGGGTAGAGATCATGAGCGCCAGTGAAGGCGAGCATGGCGGCTATAAAGAGATCATCGCCAAAATCAGCGGCGATGGCGTTTACGGGCGACTCAAGTTTGAGTCCGGCGGCCATCGCGTTCAGCGCGTTCCGGCGACCGAATCGCAGGGGCGTATCCACACGTCCGCCTGTACCGTCGCCGTTATGCCGGAACTGCCGGAGGCCGAGCTGCCGGATATTAACCCGGCTGATTTACGTATCGACACCTTCCGCTCTTCGGGCGCGGGCGGTCAGCACGTTAACACCACCGACTCCGCAATTCGTATTACGCACTTACCGACCGGTATCGTGGTGGAGTGCCAGGACGAACGTTCACAGCATAAAAACAAAGCGAAGGCGCTGTCGGTGCTTGGGGCGCGCATTCATGCCGCAGAAACGGCGAAGCGTCAGCAGGCTGAAGCCTCAACCCGGCGTAACCTGTTAGGCAGCGGCGACCGCAGTGATCGCAACCGTACCTATAACTTCCCGCAGGGTCGCGTGACGGATCATCGTATTAACCTGACCCTCTACCGTCTGGATGAGGCGATGGAGGGGAAACTGGACATGCTCATTGAGCCGATTGTTCAGGAACATCAGGCCGACCAACTGGCGGCGTTGTCCGAGCAGGAATAATGGATTACCAGCACTGGTTGCGTGAGGCGATAAGCCGCTTACAGGAGAGTGAAAGCCCCCGACGTGATGCCGAGATTTTGCTGGGTCACGTTACCGGTAAGGCGCGCACCTTTATTCTGGCATTTGGCGAAACGGCGCTGACCGACATGCAGCGTGAGCAACTGGCGCAGTTGCTGGCGCGTCGTCAGCGCGGCGAACCGGTCGCACACCTGACTGGCATGCGCGAGTTCTGGTCACTGCCGCTGTTTGTCTCGCCCGCTACGCTGATTCCGCGCCCGGACACCGAATGTCTGGTCGAGCAGGCGCTGGCGCGTCTGCCTGATTCGCCGTGTCGGATTCTCGACCTCGGCACCGGAACCGGCGCGATTGCGCTGGCGCTGGCGACAGAGCGACCGGACTGCGAGGTCACGGCGGTAGACCGTATGCCGGACGCCGTGGCGCTGGCTGGACGTAATGCGCAACATCTGGCGATTCACAATGTTCGCATACTGCAAAGCGACTGGTTCGCGGCGTTGCCGGGGCAGCAATTTGATATGATCGTCAGCAACCCTCCGTATATTGATGCGCATGATCCCCATCTCGCGCAGGGCGATGTGCGTTTTGAACCGCTGTCGGCGCTGGTCGCAGACGATAACGGCATGGCGGATATCACGTACATTATCGCGCAGGCGCGCCATGCGCTGGCGCCGGGGGGGTATCTGTTGCTGGAGCACGGCTGGCAGCAAGGGGCGGCGGTCAGAACCGCGTTGACGCAGGCGGGGTACGTTCAGGTTGAGACCTGCCGTGATTATGGCGACAACGAACGAATCACGCTTGGGCGGATCGCGCCATGAATACATTTACGCTGCTGCTGGGCGTCCATCTGACCAGCGTTACGCTTTCCGTTAGCCTGTTCGTGCTGCGTTTCTGGTGGCGCTATACCCGCCATGCGCTGGCATCCGCACGCTGGACGCGGGTTGTCCCGCCGATTATTGACACCGTTTTGCTGCTTAGCGGAGCGGGGTTGATCATAAAAACGCACATCCTGCCATTCACCGAACAGGGGACATGGCTGACTGAGAAGTTGTTTGGCGTTATCATCTACATCGTTTTGGGTTTTATTGCGCTTGATTATCGTCAGGCGCGCAGTCAGCAGGCGCGCGTTATCGCCTTCCCGCTGGCGCTGGTGGTGCTGTACATCATCATTAAACTCGCCACCACAAAAATACCGTTACTGGGGTAAGTCATGAGGTCGTTAGCTGATTTCGAATTTAATAAAGCGCCACTGTGCGATGGGATGATCCTGGCATCGGAATCGATCCGCCTGGATTTTCCGACGCAAGCGGTCTATGACGAACTGGAACGTCTGGCCAGTCTGGCGCATGAAGAAATTAGCCAGCTCCTGTCTCAGGATGAGCAACTGGAAAAATTGCTGGCACTTTTTTATGGCGAGTGGGGGTTCAGAGATACCCACGGCGTCTACCGTCTTTCTGATGCATTATGGCTCGATCAGGTTCTGAAAAACCGCCAGGGGAGCGCGGTATCGTTAGGCGCAATCTTATTGTGGCTGGCTCACCGGCTGGGTCTCCCATTGGTGCCGGTCATTTTCCCGACCCAGTTGATTCTGCGTATTGAATCGCTGGAGGGGGAAATGTGGCTGATCAACCCATTTAACGGCGAAACGCTCGATGAGCATACGCTGGAAGTCTGGCTGAAGGGCAATATTAGCCCGGTCGCTGAGCTGTTTAACGAAGATCTGGATGAGGCGGATAACGCTGAGGTCATTCGCAAGTTGCTGGATACGCTGAAATCTTCCTTGATGGAAGAGCGGCAAATGGAACTGGCGTTGCGCGCCAGCGAAGCGTTACTGCAATTTAACCCGGAAGACCCTTACGAGATCCGCGACCGGGGGCTGATTTATGCGCAACTGGAGTGTGAACATGTTGCGTTGACGGATTTAAGTTATTTTGTTGAACAGTGTCCAGAAGACCCGATCAGCGAAATGATTCGTGCGCAGATTAATACCATTGCGCACAAGCAAATTGTTTTGCATTAATTAATCGACATTTTACCCATGGTTAAGGCGATCCTATGAAACAAAAAGTGGTTAGCATTGGCGACATCAACGTGGCAAATGACCTGCCGTTTGTGCTGTTTGGCGGTATGAACGTGCTGGAATCACGCGATCTGGCGATGCGTATCTGTGAACACTACGTAACCGTGACCCAGAAGCTGGGTATTCCTTATGTGTTCAAAGCCTCTTTTGATAAAGCCAACCGTTCTTCTATTCACTCTTACCGTGGCCCGGGTCTGGAAGAAGGGATGAAGATTTTCCAGGAACTGAAACAAACGTTTGGTGTGAAAGTGATCACCGACGTTCATGAAGCCAGTCAGGCGCAGCCTGTCGCTGACGTGGTGGATGTCATTCAGCTTCCGGCATTCCTCGCTCGCCAGACCGACCTGGTGGAAGCGATGGCAAAAACCGGCGCGGTCATTAACGTGAAAAAACCGCAGTTCGTCAGCCCCGGTCAGATGGGCAATATCGTGGACAAATTCCACGAAGGCGGCAACGATAAAGTGATCCTGTGCGATCGCGGTGCGAACTTCGGCTACGACAACCTGGTTGTTGATATGCTGGGCTTTAGCGTGATGAAGAAAGTTTCCGGTAACTCGCCTGTTATTTTCGACGTCACCCATGCGTTGCAGTGCCGCGACCCGTTTGGCGCCGCGTCCGGCGGTCGTCGCGCGCAGGTTACCGAACTGGCGCGCGCCGGTATGGCGGTAGGTCTGGCCGGTTTGTTCATTGAAGCGCACCCGGACCCGGAGCATGCGAAATGTGACGGTCCGTCCGCGCTGCCGTTAGCGAAGCTGGAACCGTTCCTGAAACAAATTAAAGCGATTGACGATCTGGTGAAAAGCTTCGGCGAGCTGGATACCGAACACTAAGCGGGGATGATGTGTGCCGGAGGGCGTCTGACGCCGTATCCGGCCTACAATAAACGCGGTTTCGTAAGCCCGGAAAGCGTAAACGCTACCGGGCTTTTTTGTCCGTCAGGCAAAAATGGTCATCAGGTAAGCGATAAACAGAGCCAGATGCGCCGCGCCGTTCAACACATTGGTTCGCCCGGTCGAGAAAGAAATGTGGCACAGCACCAGCGAGGCCACCATTACCACCATCTCCGGGGCGCCCAAACCGAAGAGCAGGTCATTTCCGGTAGCCCATGCAATCAGCGTCACCACCGGTACGGTCAGGGAGATGGTTGCCAGTACCGAACCAAAGAACAGGTTCATGGCTCGCTGTACCTGGTTATTCAACACCGCTTTCAGCGCGCCCAGCCCTTCAGGGGAGAGGATCAGCAAGGCCACGAGGAAACCGGTAAATGCCACTGGCGCATTCAGTTCGGTTAACAGTGTCTCCAGCGGATTGGCGTTCATTTTCGTCACGGCGATAACGGCAATCAGATGTACGATCAGCCATACAGCGTGCCAGATGTTGCTGTGCGCGGACGGTTTGCCGTGGTGCGGGTCATCGTCATCACTTTCATCTTCATGCTCGTAAACGAATAAACTCTGGTGCGTTTTCGTCTGAATCAGCAGGAAAACGCCGTACATCGCGGCGGAAATAAGCGCCACTAACAGCGCCTGAGCCGTAGTAAAATTCGCCCCTGGCAACGCCATAGGGAAGACCAGCACGATAATCGCCAGCGGAAACAGGGCAATTAAATACTGTTTAATGCCAAACAGGTTCATATATTGCGTGGCGAATTTACGACCGCCAAGCAGCAGAGAAAAACCGACCAGTCCGCCAGTTACAATCATGATGATTGAATAGAGCGTATCGCGCATCAGTGTTGGCGCGGCGTCGCCGGTGGCCATCAATGCGGAAATTAAACTCACTTCCAGAATAACGACAGAAAGACTTAAGATAAGGGAACCGTAAGGTTCGCCGAGTCGGTGCGCTAATACATCCGCATGGCGGACAACGCTGAAAGCGCTGCTTAAAATACCAATAAGGGCAAGTATATTAATACCGATGACCACTGGTAGTGACTGACTGCTTCCCCATAAGAACAGCACCACCAGTGCCAGAACCGGGAAAATAAGCGAGGTCTCCTTGTGGCGGGTTTTCACCGCCTCATGTGCGTGTGTCATTATGATTCTCCATCTCCGCAGGTGTTTTTAATTATAAATGTATTAAAGATTGTAAAAAATAACAGAAATCGCGGCTTCATCATTGTGTTTTTACGTAATTTTACGGCATGGGCTATTTTTCCCCGCAGAGTGAATAAAAAAGTACGTCTTGTTTAGAGAGTATATGAATAACAGTGGGTTAGTGACAAATAAAAAGTAAAATAGCACCCGACTGGCGAGACAAAACATTGTTGACCACACTAAAGGTTTACAGCAAAAAGAGGAGTCAGCAATGCCTTATAAAACGAAAAGCGATTTGCCGGAAAGCGTTCAGAATGTGCTGCCTGCGCACGCGCAGGATATCTATAAAGAGGCGTTTAATAGCGCCTGGGAACAATATAAAGATAAAGCGGACAGACGTGACGACGCCAGCCGGGAGGAGACCGCGCATAAGGTTGCCTGGGCTGCCGTCAAAAATGATTACCAAAAAGGGGATGATGATAAGTGGCATAAAAAGCGCTGATCGTCTTCATACCAGACCAGGCAAATGATGCGCGTTGAGCGTCTGTTGCCTTGCAAGCGGCGATTGAATTGCATATTGTCCTGTTAGTGGTTTCAAAATGAGCAGTTAAAATGCCCGGAAGGCGTCAAAAAAGTGTTGCAGGGAAGTTTGCAGTGGCGGAGGTGTAAGGTGTTAACGCGTGATTTTTTACTGAATGCCGATTGTAAAACGGCGTTTGGCGCTATTGAAGAATCACTACTTTGGTCAGCAGAACAACGGGCCGCTTCACTGGCGGCGACGCTTGCCTGTAGGCCCGATGATGGGCCGGTGTGGATCTTCGGTTATGGATCGTTGATGTGGAATCCGGTGTTAGAATTTGACGAGTCCTGTACCGGTACGCTGGTCGGCTGGCACCGGGCGTTTTGTCTGCGTCTGACGGCAGGGCGTGGAACGGCGTGCCAGCCCGGACGGATGCTGGCGCTGAAAGAGGGCGGGCGAACTACTGGCGTGGCTTATAAACTGCCGGAGAACGCGCTGGAGCAGGAGCTGACGCTGCTGTGGAAGCGGGAAATGATTACCGGCTGCTATCTTCCCACCTGGTGCCAGCTGGCGCTGGATGATGGCCGGACGGTCAATGCGCTGGTGTTTATTATGGACCCGCGACACCCGTTGTATGAGTCGGATACTCGCGCTCAGATTATCGCGCCGCTGATCGCTGCTGCCAGTGGGCCGTTGGGCACCAACGCGCAATATCTGTTCTCGCTGGAACAGGAGCTTGCCAGACTGGGGATGCGGGACGATTGCCTGAACGATCTGGTGGCGAAAGTCAGAGGCTTGTTAGGCGAGAATCAGCCGGAAAGGGGATTCAACCCCGGATTTGCCTGAGCGTTGCCCCTGAATCCAGGGGCAAAAACATCAGGCTGCGATATAACTGATGGAGTGTTCCAGTGACTGGCTGTGGCTGTCGATCAGCACGTTCCAGACACCGGTGTACGGTACGGTCAGCCAGGCATTATCACGGTTCTGCACGCTTAAAATATCGGTCTGCGTGTCTTTGACGTGTTTTTTCTCGCTCATTAAATGGATGTGGCAGCGTTCAGAACAACGCACTATCACCGTATCCCCACCAAACAATTTCAAACTTGCTTTCACTAATGCCATTTTTCACCCCGTTCTTGAAAACAACGTACTCCCTTGCGGAAGTGCTGCGTGATGTTGTTCACATTTCACTCACTGCATAACACCAAAGGGTGAGCTCACGGATGCTGATTTTGATCAAAAAATGGCATAACCATTAAACAAAAATGACAAAATACCTGAAAATCATTGAAAGGGCGTGGTAACTTTCGACAAAAACACGCCCTTATAAGATTAAATTCGGAAATGCCCGGCAGTTTCAGCCAGCTCGCCTGCCTGGCTCTGCAAGGCGCCTGCGGCGGCGGCAGACTGCACCACCAGTTCAGCGTTCTGTTGCACCATGCGATCAAGGTGGTTCACGGAGTGATTTATTTCCTGAATGCCTTTCATCTGCTCACTGGTGGCGATGCTGATTTCATGCATGATGCCGGAGACGTGGCCGATGCTGGACAGGATCTCCTGCATACTTTCTCCGGCCAGATGAACATAACGTGAACCTGTCGCGACGCTGGTGGTTGTGGAGTCGATCAACGATTTAATCTCTTTTGCCGCCTGCGCGCTGCGGCTGGCAAGGTTGCGCACTTCACCCGCGACAACGGCAAACCCGCGGCCTTGCTCTCCCGCCCGGGCGGCTTCGACCGAAGCATTCAGCGCCAGAATATTGGTCTGGAACGCAATGCCGTCGATCACGCTGGTGATATCGCCGATTTTCGCCGATGCCCCTTCAATAGATTGCATTGTCGTGATTGCCTGCGAGACCACGTCGCCGCCGCGCGTGGCGGCCTGTGAGGCTTTTTGCGCCTGATCGTTGGCTTCGGCGGCAGATTCCGTGGACTGGGCGACCGATGCGGTGATTTGCTCAACGGCGCTGGCGGTTTCACGCAGGCTGGAGGCGGCCTGCTCGGTACGGCCTGAAAGGTCGCGGTTACCGGCGGCAATTTCCTGCGCGGCCATTTTCACCGAGGCGCTGGCATCGCGTAGCTGTACCATTACCACGGACAGCTTATCGCTAAAACCGTTAAACGCCCTGGCGATTTGCGCGACCTCGTCCGTGCCACTGTCCGGCAAACGCTGAGACAAATCGTTCGTCCCGTTGGCAATGGCATGCATCGCGTCGCGGATCGTGGACAGACGCTTCATCAGGCGAGCCACCAGAAGGTGCATCACTGCGCCGCCCGCGAGAACCAACAGCAGCAGGGACAGGGTGGACGCCTTCAGCAGCGCCAGCATGCCGGAGGTTGCCTCTTTTTCGTCTAACGCCACGACCAGCCACCAGTGGGTTCCTTGCACCGGCGTCGCCAGCAGCGTTTTACTACTCTCGCCGATCGGCGCCTGAACAGGGTGTCCGCTTTTTACCTGATTGAAATCCACGCCGCTGACGACCTGCGCGAAAGGTTTCATCGTCAGCGCCGGATCGTTGGCGGCGATGAGCGTTCCGTTTTGGTCGAGCAACATACCGCTGCTGGCGGGCGTCGGTTGAATACCGTGTACATTCGCCACGACGGCATCCATCGCGACATCACCGGCGACCACCGCTTTCAGTTCGCCATTCTCTTTCACCGGAACGGCGAACGTTACCACCAGCTTGCCGGTTCCGGCATCAACATAGGGGGCCGTAACGACGGCAGCGTCAGCGCTGACAACCTGTTGATACCAGGGGCGTGACGTCGGATCGAAATCTGGCGGTATGCCTGCCGGGTCGGAGAATTTTGCTGTTTTGCTGGCATACCCGACATAGATATTCGTAAAGCCGCCGCCCAGCGCCATTTGACGAAATACCGGCACCGGATCGTCGGTTAGCGCCGCCTGCTGCAACGAGGAAATCATATTCATTTTACCGCTAACCCAGTCGGCAATCGCCAGACTGTGGCTGGCGCTGGTACTGGTGAGCGTATCCTGCTGCGCTTGTCGGTTATCGAGACGCGTTACCTGAAGGTTAATCAGCGTGTTAAGGAGGAGGGCGACAACCAGACATCCCGTTGTCGCCGCAATAATACGGGCGCGAATTGAGCTGAACATAGTATTTCCTTCAGTGTGGTATTGGAAATCCTATCGGCTACCGGGCGACGAATCTTGAGGCTGCAACCGCGTCCATAAGAAAATAGTATCAGCAGGGCTAAACGCGCGTTAAGCGCTAATGAAGGTGCGCGGAAACCAGGGGCAATTCCCGCGCCAGGGATCAGAAGGTCAGAACTTTATCCGCCGCCAGCGTCCACTGGGCCAGTTCGACCAGCGTACCGACTTCCACGCCGTCAATGAGCGGCAATGTGGTGATTCCCCGCCCGTCGGTACAGGTTTTACACAGTTTCACCGGGACGTTCTGCGCGGTCAGGATCTCCAGCATTTGCTGGATATTGTAACCTTCCGCAGGCTTCTGTCCGCGTAATCCTGCGGTGACGGCATCCGACATTAAAAATAAACGCAGATCGAGGTCGCCGGCCTGTTCACGTAGCGCAATGGCCAGACGCAGGCTGTTAAATAACGCTTCGCTACCGTATGCCGCACCGTTTGCGACGATCACTATCTTTTGCATTTTGACTCCTGTTGTCAGGGGGGCATGGATATTGCTTGTAGTACGGGTAGACCTGTTACCCGGGAGAGCAACGATGATGACGAATATGGAAAGCCGCCCCGGCGCCACCCAATGGTTTCATTATGCGCGCCAGCTTGAGAATACGCAGCTTCGCCAACTGGCGCAGTCAGGGAAGCTGGTGTCCCGGATTAGCCATCTGGTGCATATGCTACAGTGCGAACGCGGCGCATCCAACATCTGGTTGTGTTCCGCAGGGCAACTTTATGGGCCGGAGATACGCGCCAGCCGCGCGCTGGTGGACGAAGAACACGCCCGGTTGCAGTCCCTGTTGCAGGAGATGAGGCCGATGGCGAACAGCGCGCTCTGTCATCGCATCGCCGGGGCTGTCTGGTGTCTGGAGCAGTTGCCGCAGCTGCGCGAAGCGGTCAGTGGACGGCATAGCGATGCGCCACAGGCGATGGATCAGTACAGCCGCACGCTGCGCCACCTGCTAAGCATTGTGCCGCAGCTTAACGACAACATCGACCATCCCCACATCGCCGGAGGGATGGTCGCGCTGTACAGCTTTATGCAGGGTAAGGAGCTGGTGGGGCAGGAGCGGGCGCTGGGGGCGATAGGGTTCACGCAAGGGGCGTTCAGCCACGAGATGCGACAGGAACTGGTGGATCGCATTGACGGACAGCAGCTCTGCTTTGACACCTTTATATCGCTGGCGTCACCGGCGGTGGTTCACGCATTTCGCCAGCAGTGCGAAGCGGAAGCCGCTATCGAACAGTGGCGCCGCCTGGCCTGTACGCGCCAGCCTGCGCCCGATAAGGGCGAAAGCGCTTTACGCTGGTTCACGCTCCAGACGCAACGGCTGGAGCAACTGCGCAGCATCGAGGAGATGCTGATCGCCGAGTTAATGTCTGCGGTGGAGCGCCGTCTGGCGCAGGATGAGACAACGTTGCCGCTCGCCAGCTGGCTGGATGATGCCACCGACGATACGTTCTCATTGCGTCGGGATAAGCAGTTGCTGCTGGTTGTGCGGCAACAGGCGCGGGAACTGGAGCAGCTCAGCGGGCAACTGGCGTCGCTACAGGATGCGCTGGAGGAGCGAAAGGTTATTGATAAGGCCAAATATGTGCTGATGCATCACCAGAATCTGTCTGAAGAGCAGGCCTGGCAGTCGCTGCGCAAAATGGCGATGGATAAGAACCAGCGGATGGTGGACATCGCGCGTGCGCTGCTCACGGTGAAATCGCTCTGGCAGGTGACAACCAAAGGGTAGCTGCACAATGGCTGGGCATCGTGTGCCAGATTCGGGTGCAAGCGCGTTCGCGTACCGCCTGAAAAGCGGCGGAATAGGGGCATGTTGATGTTGGCATCTGAATTGCAATACTGAAATGGTAAAAGAGTTCTGAAAACAGTTTAGCGGCAAACCAACGACGGTTTGCGCGCGTTTGGGATAAAGGCGTCCTGCAATGCTTCGGCATTGCCGGGCGCTTTTTTTTTTGCAATGGGGAGCATGTATGGGTGACAGGTCTGTTTCATTGACGCGACGTCGATTATTGCAGGCAGGGGCCGCGATGGGCGGGGCGCTGCTGGTGCCCGGTTTGATGCAGTCCGTGTGGGCGGCAGGGTCGGACAAACCCGAACTTGAAATTGTCAGAGTCGGCTTTATTCCGCTCACCGACTGCGCGCCGCTGATCATCGCCGCGTTGAAAGGGTTTGATAAGAAATACGGCATTACCCTCGTGCCGACCAAAGAGGCCAGTTGGGCGGCGGTGCGCGACAAACTCGTTTCCGGCGAACTGGACGCGGCGCATGTGCTGTATGGCCTGCTCTATGGTCTTGAGCTTGGTATCGCCAGTAAGCCGCAGCCGATGGCGAACCTGATGACGCTAAATCAGAACGGGCAGGCAATCACGCTGTCGACGGCGCTCCAGGAGAAAGGTATTACCGATGCTGGCGGATTGAAAAACATGATCGCCGGACAAGCGCCCGGCACTTACACCTTTGCGCATACCTTTCCGACCGGAACGCATGCGATGTGGCTCTATTACTGGCTGGCCAGCGCGGGTATTGACCCGTTCTCTGATGTCCGAATGGTCGTCGTGCCGCCGCCGCAAATGGTGATGAACATGCGTATTGGCAACATGGTGGGTTTTTGCGTCGGTGAACCGTGGAATGCCCGCGCGATTAATGATCGTATTGGTTTTACCGCCACGACCTCGCAGGCCATCTGGCCCGATCACCCGGAAAAAATCCTGGGAACGCGCCGTGACTGGGTCGAACAGCATCCAAACACCGCCAGAGCGCTGGTCAGCGCGGTACTGGAGGCGGCGCGCTGGATCGACGCCTCAGTGGAAAACCGACGCGAAACCGCACAAATACTGGCCCGTCGCGCCTGGCTCAACACCAAAGAGCAGTACCTGACCGGACGTATGTTGGGCGAGTACGACAACGGCGCAGGGCATCGCTGGCAGGACGCGCACGCCATTCGTTTTTATCACGATGCGGAAGTGAGTTTTCCGTGGCATTCCGACGGGATGTGGTTCCTGACGCAGTTTCGTCGCTGGGGGTTGCTCAAGGACGCGCCGGATTATAACGCCATCGCCGCCCGGATTAATCGCACGGACATCTGGCGGGACGCCGCCGCAGCGGTAGGCGGCATCACGCCGCCTTCTCAGCTGTTACGCACCAGCACCCTCATGGATGGTTCCGTATGGACCGGGCGGGACCCCGAACGTTACGCCAACAGTTTCACTCTCCATCATCAAGGGGCCTGACATGAAAACAGTACAAAACGCGCAAAGACGCATCCCTGAACCCGCCGCCGGTGAAGTGATTACGCTGCCGCCCGTTACGGTGCGCAGGCGTAATCCGCCGCTGTCGCATCTGATGCGAACGCTGGCGCAGCGGACCGTTCCCGCATTGCTGGGGCTGGCGCTGCTGGTGGTGGGCTGGCAACTGGCGGCCATTAACAGCAAAGGCTTCCCGACGCCGCTCAGCACCCTTGATTCCGCGCTGACGCTGTTTGCCGACCCGTTTTATAACGGTGGGCCTAATGATATGGGGATTGGCTGGAATGTGCTGGCGTCGCTACAGCGCGTGGCGATTGGTTTTGGGCTGGCGGCGCTGGTGGGTATCCCGCTTGGCTTCCTGATCGGCCGGTTCACCTTTTTCTCGCGCATGTTTACCCCGCTGATCGCGCTGCTGCGACCGGTCAGCCCGCTGGCCTGGTTGCCAATTGGCTTGCTGCTGTTTCAGAAAGCGGAACCGGCATCAAGCTGGACCATTTTTATCTGCTCTATCTGGCCGATGGTGATCAACACCGCCGAAGGCGTGCGCCGCATCCCACAGGATTACCTTAATGTTGCCCGTGTCCTGCAACTCCCGGAATGGACGGTGATGCGCCGTATTCTCTTTCCGGCGGTTCTGCCTGCGGTGCTGACCGGCGTGCGCCTGTCTATCGGCATCGCCTGGCTGGTGATTGTGGCGGCGGAAATGCTCACCGGCGGCCTCGGCATTGGCTTTTGGATCTGGAACGAGTGGAACAACCTCAATGTGGAAAACATTCTCATCGCTATCGTCATCATCGGCGTGGTTGGCCTGCTGCTGGAGCTGGGCTTAATGCTGGTGGCGCGTCGTTTTAGCTGGCAGGAAAAATAAGGGGAACATCATGAAACCGTTAATTCAGGTACAGGCCGTCAGTCAGCGTTTTTCTACCGCCAGCGGCGAATTTCTGGCGTTGCAAAACGTCTCTTTCGACATTCATGAAGGTGAAACCGTCAGCCTTATTGGGCATTCCGGCTGCGGGAAATCGACGCTGTTGAATCTGATTGCCGGAATTACGCTCCCTACCGACGGGGGGCTTATTTGCGACAACCGGGAAATCGCCGGGCCGGGGCCGGAAAGGGCGGTGGTCTTTCAGAATCACTCGCTGCTGCCGTGGCTGACCTGCTTCGATAACGTTGCGCTGGCGGTTGATCGGGTCTTTCGCCGCACGATGGGGAAAACAGAGCGTCGGGAATGGATTGAACACAATCTTGAACGGGTGCAAATGGGGCACGCCATGCACAAGCATCCGGGAGAAGTGTCCGGGGGGATGAAGCAGCGCGTCGGCATCGCCCGGGCGCTGGCGATGAAACCCAAAGTGCTGCTGATGGATGAACCGTTTGGCGCGCTGGACGCCCTGACGCGCGCGCATTTGCAGGACACGGTGATGCAAATCCAGCAGTCGCTCAATACCACCATTGTGCTGATTACCCACGATGTGGATGAAGCGGTGCTGCTCTCCGACCGCGTGCTGATGATGACCAACGGCCCGGCGGCGACGGTAGGCGACATTTTGCCCGTCACGCTTCCTCGCCCGCGTAATCGCGTGCAGCTGGCTGACGACAGCCGATACCACCAGTTGCGCCAGCAGATTCTTCACTTCCTCTACGAAAAGCAGCCGAAGGCGGCGTAGGGAGGCGGTATGACGCAGCGACTGGTCATTATCGGCAACGGGATGGCCGCCACCCGTCTGGTGGAGGCGCTGTTGGCGCAGGCGCCGCAGGCCTTCACGATAACCGTGGTGGGGGAAGAACCGCAGCATGCGTATAACCGTATTCAGCTTTCGCCCGTACTGGGCGGCGAAAAGCGCTTTGCGCAGACGCTGCTGCATCCGCCTGAGTGGTATCAGCGCCACGGCGTCACGGTGCTGACGGGGGAAGCCGTCATCGCCGTTGACGCGATAGCGCGTACCGCCACTACCACCGGTCGAACGCTGGCGTGGGATGCGCTGGTGTTTGCCACCGGCTCGGTTCCGTTTATTCCGCCGATCCCCGGCGCTGATTTACCCCATGTGCATGCTTTTCGCACGATTAACGATGTGGACAGCATCCTGCATGGCTGCGGGCCGGTTGCCGTGCTGGGCGGCGGTGTGCTTGGAGTCGAGGCGGCCGCCGCGCTGCGACTAAAAGGTGACAATGTCACGTTAATTCATCGCGGCAATCGGTTCATGGAGCAACAGCTTGATGAGCAGGCCGGGGAACTGCTGGCGGAACACCTTGCCGCACGCGGGATTGACTGCGTGCTGTCGTCCGGTATCGACAGGATTACGCCTGATGACGTCACGTTGACGAACGGTTGCGTGCTGTCTGCAACGCGCGTGGTGATTGCCACTGGCGTAAAACCCAATACGGCGCTGGCGCTGGCAAGCGGGGTGTCCTGTCAGCGTGGAATTGTGGTGGACGGGCAACTGCGCACGGCGGTGGCAGGGATCAGCGCGATAGGCGAGTGCTGTGAAATCGACGGCCAGACCTGGGGGCTGGTCGCGCCCTGTCTGGCGCACGCGGAGGTGCTGGCGGCCCGCCTGGCGGGAATCCCCGGCGCTGATTTTCACTGGCAGGACAGCGGTACGCGTTTGAAGGTGACGGGCATCGATCTGTTCAGCGCCGGGGAGGTAAACGCTACGGCAGGTGATGACCTGCTGCGCACATTTGACCCGCTGAGCGGCCATTACCGTCGTCTGCTGATCCGCAATGGACGGTTACAGGGGGTGCTGCTGATGGGCGATTGCCGTAGCGCCGCGCCGTTGACTGATTTGCTGGCGCAGGCTGCGTCGGCGAATCCTGACTGGTTATTCGACAGATTCGATACGCAGCCTGCGGCTGCAGGACAGGTGACTATGACAAAACCCACGTTGGCTGTTGTTGGACACGGTATGGTTGGCCACCATTTTCTTGAGCAATGCGTTAGCCGCAATCTGCATCTTGACTATCAGATTGTGGTCTTTGGCGAAGAGCGTTATGCCGCCTATGACCGCGTTCATCTGTCGGAGTATTTTGCCGGGCGCAGCGCAGAATCGCTCTCGCTGGTGGAAGGCGATTTTTTTGCCCGCCACGGTATTGAGCTGCGGTTGTCGCAATGCGTCACGGCGATCGATCGGGATGCCCGCGTTATTCGCACCGCCAGCGGACATGAAACGCACTGGGATAAACTGGTGCTGGCAACCGGATCATATCCCTTTGTTCCGCCGGTGAAAGGCGGTGATTCGGCGGCGTGTTTCGTCTATCGCACGCTGGACGATCTGGATGCAATTGCCGCGAAGGCAAAACACTCTCGCCGTGGGGTGGTGATTGGCGGCGGGCTGTTGGGGCTGGAGGCGGCGAACGCCTTGCGGCAATTAGGGCTGGAGACGCATGTTGTCGAGTTCGCGCCATCGTTAATGGCGGTTCAGCTTGATAACGCTGGCGCGGCGATGCTGCGCGAAAAAATCGAGGCGCTGGGCGTGAGCGTGCATACCTCAAAATCCACTGCGGAAATTGACTCCACCCTGCAAGGGTTACAGTTGGTGTTTACGGATGGTGAACGTCTGGAGACGGATATGGTGGTGTTTTCTGCCGGTATTCGCCCGCAGGATGCGCTGGCGCGCGGCGCCGGACTTCGTATCGGAGAACGCGGCGGGGTGTGTATTGATAACCACTGTCTGACCTCTGACGCGGATGTTTTGGCCATCGGTGAATGTGCGCTCTGGGACGGCAGGGTGTTCGGGCTGGTTGCGCCGGGCTACCAGATGGCGCGCGTGGCGGCAGCGCAGTTGGCCGGTGAAGATGCGGCGTTCAGCGGGGCGGATATGAGCACCAAACTCAAATTACTGGGGGTGGATGTGGCCTCGTTCGGCGATGCGCAGGGGCGCACGCCAGGCGCGCAAAGCTACCAGTGGACGCATGGCCCGGAGCAAATCTACAAAAAAATTGTGGTCAGCGCGGACGGCAAGACGCTGCTGGGCGGCGTGCTGGTGGGTGATGCGGCGGATTACGCCACGTTATTGCAAATGATGCTTAACGGTATGGCGCTGCCCGGACAGCCGGAATCGCTGATTTTACCTGCTTTAGCGGGCAGCGCGCCGAAAGCGTTGGGCGTTGCGGCATTACCGGACAGCGCGCAAATATGCTCTTGTCATAACGTCAGCAAGGCAGATATTTGCCAGGCGGTCAGCGCGGGCGCAACGGAGATGGGCGCAATCAAGCAGTGCACCAAAGCGGCAACCGGCTGCGGTGGGTGCAGCGCGCTGGTGAAACAGGTGATGGAGTTCCAGCTGGCGGCACAGGGCGTGGAGGTTAAAAAGGATATCTGCGAACACTTCGCGTACTCGCGACAGGAGATTTACCACCTGGTGCGGGTGAACCGCATCCACACCTTTGAGCAGCTGATTAGCCGCTATGGTCGCGGGTATGGTTGTGAGATTTGCAAACCGCTGGTGGGCTCGGTGCTGGCCTCCTGCTGGAATGAGTATCTGCTAAAACCTGCGCATCTGCCGTTGCAGGACACCAACGATCGTTACTTTGCCAATATCCAGAAAGACGGTTCGTATTCCGTCGTACCGCGCATGGCGGCAGGCGAGGTGACGCCGGATGGGCTGATCGCCATTGGTGAAATCGCCAAACGTTATCAGCTCTACAGCAAAATTACCGGCGGGCAGCGTATCGATTTATTTGGCGCGCGCCTCGAACAACTGCCGGATATCTGGCGCGATCTGGTTGCCGCCGGTTTTGAAACTGGGCACGCCTACGGGAAGTCGTTGCGCACGGTGAAATCCTGCGTCGGATCAACCTGGTGTCGCTATGGCGTTCAGGATTCAACCGGTCTGGCCGTTACGCTGGAGAACCGCTACAAGGGACTGCGCGCCCCGCACAAAATCAAAATGGCGGTCTCCGGCTGTACCCGCGAGTGTGCCGAAGCGCAGGGGAAAGACGTTGGCGTGATCGCCACCGATAAAGGCTGGAACCTGTATGTCTGCGGAAACGGCGGTATGAAGCCGCGTCATGCGGATCTGTTCGCCAGCGATCTGGATGACGCCACGCTGATTAAATTCGTGGATCGCTTCCTGATGTTCTATATCCGTACCGCCGATCGCCTGCAACGCACCAGCACCTGGATGGATAATCTTGAAGGGGGCATCGACTATCTGCGTGAGGTGGTTATACACGACAGTCTGGGTATCGGCGACGAGCTTGAACAGGAGATGGCGCGGATTGTGGAAACATACCAGTGTGAATGGCAAACCACGCTGAACGATCCGCAGCGTCTGGCGCTGTTCCGCTCTAGCGTGAACGGCGACGAACCGGATGAAGCCGTAGCGCGCCAGATGCTACGTGGACAGCCGCAGCTGGCGAAACCGGCGACGCCAGCGAGAACCATCCTGCCGACAAAACCCTGGCAGGAGGTTTGTCAGCTGGAGGAGATCCCCGAGCAGGCGGGCATTGGCGCCCGTTTAGGCAACCTGCAAATTGCGCTGTTTCGCTTTGGTCAGACGATTTACGCCCTTGATAACCATGAACCCGGCAGCGACGCAAACGTGCTTTCCCGGGGAATTCTGGGGGATGCCGGCGGTGAACCCGTTGTCATTTCACCGCTCTACAAACAGCGTATTCGCCTGCGCGATGGTCGGCAGTATGACAGCGGTGAGCCCGTTGTGCGCGCCTGGCCGGTGAAAGTCGAAGCAGGCAAGGTATGGGTAGGGAATCAGGCGCTACTGCTGCGTGCGGAGGCGTCATGAATGAAACCCGGACAACGTGCCCTTACTGCGGCGTCGGCTGTGGGGTGATCGCCCGCGTCAGCGAACAGGGCGTCACGGTTCAGGGCGATCCCGATCACCCGGCCAATTTTGGGCGACTGTGTGTGAAAGGCGCCGCGCTGGGGGAAACCACCGGACTGAGCGGGCGGTTATTACACCCGCAGGTTAACGGTGAAACGGTAAGCTGGCAGCAGGCGCTGAACACGGCGGGCGAGCGCCTGCGCAGCATCATCGCGCAATATGGCCCAACGTCGGTGGCTTTCTACGCCTCGGGGCAACTGCTGACAGAAGACTACTATGCGGCGAATAAATTGATGAAGGGATTTATCGGTGCGGCTAATATCGATACCAATTCGCGCCTGTGCATGTCGTCAGCCGTTACGGGCTACAAACGCGCGTTTGGCGCGGATGTGGTGCCATGCAGCTACGAAGATATAGAGCGCAGCGATCTGGTGATTCTGGTCGGCTCGAACGCGGCGTGGACGCATCCGGTGCTCTATCAGCGCCTGGTGCAGGCGCGAAAAGAGAACCCGTCTATGAAAGTGGTGGTGATTGATCCCCGGCGCACCGCCACCTGTGATATTGCGGATATGCACCTGGCTCTGACGCCCGGCAGCGATGGCGGGCTGTTTGTCGGGCTGCTGCACGCTATCGCGACAAGCGGCGAATATGACGTCGATTTTGATGATGCGCAGGCGGCGTTTGCCCGCGCCAGCCGCTGGCCTGTTGAGCGAGTCGCGCAATTTTGTGGTCTGGAACCCGCGGAAATCCGCCGGTTTTATGATGGTTTTCTGACCGCGCCGCGCGCAATCACCCTTTACACGATGGGGATTAACCAGTCCGCCAGCGGTAGTGATAAATGTAACGCGATCATTAATGTACACCTTGCCAGCGGTAAATACGGGCGGGAAGGCTGCGGGCCCTTTTCGCTGACCGGACAGCCAAATGCGATGGGAGGGCGTGAAGTCGGCGGGCTGGCGACACAGCTGGCGGCACACATGAATTTTGAGCCACAGGATCTGTCGCGGGTTGCCCGTTTCTGGGGCACGGAGCGGCTGGCGCAGACGCCGGGGTTGATGGCGGTGGATCTGTTCGACGCTATCGCGCGCGGCGAGGTGAAGGCGGTGTGGATCATGGGCACGAATCCGGCGGTATCGCTGCCGGACACTCATGCCGTCTGTCAGGCGCTGTCTGCCTGCCCGTTGGTCATTGTCTCGGAGGTGGTAGCCGATACCGATACCAGTCGACTGGCGCATATCCGGTTTCCGGCGTTGGCCTGGGGGGAGAAAAACGGCACCGTCACCAACTCTGAACGGCGCATCTCGCGTCAGCGCGCATTTTTAACCGCCCCCGGCGAGGCCAGAGCAGACTGGTGGATTGTCGCGCAGATGGCGAAACAACTCGGCTTTGGCGAGGCATTCGCCTGGCAGGATGCGTGGGATGTCTTTCGGGAGCACGCTGCGCTGTCGGGGTTTGAGAATGACGGCGACCGCGCGTTTGATATTGGCGCGCTGGCGGATCTGAACCGCGCGGCGTGGGATGAAATGGCGCCTGTCCGCTGGCCGGTCAGCCGTCACCACGGAGCGCTGGACCTGGCTCACGGCTGGCATCGCAATAAGCGTCTGCGGCTGGTGCCCGTTGAACCGGAGGGCATGAGAACGCGCTGTGACGCGCTCTATCCGCTTATTTTAAACAGTGGCCGCCTGCGCGATCAGTGGCACACCATGACCCGAACCGGAACGGTGGTTCGGCTTATGCAGCACATTAGCGAACCGATTGTTGAGGTTTCACCGTCCGATGCCGCCCGTTTTCACCTGGTGGATGGCGCATTTGGCCGTATCAGCTCCTCGCGTGGGGTAATGGTCGCCAGAGTGGTGATTCAGGCCGGCTTGCGGGAAGGGACGGCGTTTACGCCGATGCACTGGAATAATCGCTTTGCCCGTCAGGGAAGGGTGAATGCGCTGGTCGCGCCCGTCTGCGATCCTCAATCAGGGCAGCCGGAGAGTAAACAAACTGCGGTGCGCATCACGCCGTGGCAGCCGCGCTGGCAGGGGGAACTGTTCATCCGCGAAGAGATAACCTTTCCTCCTTTTGTTCACTGGTGGCGTAAAGCGGCGGAAGGCGTGGCGCGTTTCACTCTCGCAAGCGATCGTGACGATCGCGACTGGTTGCTGGCGATGTGCCGCGAACAGCGCTGGCAATTGCAGACCGCGCAGACGCCGCAAGGGCTGAACATTCTGGCCTGGCAGGCGGGGCAATTAATGCTGGGGTTCTGGTCAGATGCGATAAAACCCGAAACAGACGATGCGGCGGTGATTGCTGCGTTCCGCCATCCGCCGGAAAACGCCCCTGAACGGCATGGCCTGTTGAGCGGCAAACCAGGCGGCGGGATGCCCGACCAGGGACGCATTATCTGTAGCTGCTTTAGCGTGGGGGAGTGTGCTATTCAGCAGGCTATCGCACAAGGGTGCGACTCCGTTCAGGCGCTGGGCAAAACATTACGCTGCGGCACCAACTGCGGCTCATGCGTACCGGAGCTGAAAGCGCTGCTGGCGCAAACGGCATCCGCCGGAAGCCTGGGATTCTCCTGAAAATGCGATAAAGGGCTGCAAAACGCGGATGGAAACGTTATGGTTTTAGTTAAGTGTGAGATTTCATTCGTTTAATGTAAAAGCAGCTGACAATTTGAGCCGTATTGTTTATCGCCCTCTTTCCCTTTGCATACTCTTGCTGCTGGCAGGCGGTACTGCCAGCGCGCAATCCTCGTTTATTCAACAGGCGGAAAATCCCTTCGATAACAACCAGGATGGTTTACCTGATTTGGGCATGACGCCTGAGTCACACGAAGGTGAAAAACAGTTTGCTGAGATGGTGAAAGCCTTTGGCGAAGCGAGCATGACCGACAATGGGCTGGATACCGGCGAGCAGGCGCGTCAGTTTGCGTTTGGCCAGGTGCGGGACGCCGTGAGTGAACAGGTGAATCATCAACTGGAGTCCTGGCTTTCGCCCTGGGGGAATGCGAGTGTCGATCTCAGGATTGATAACGAAGGGAGCTTTACCGGCAGTCGTGGGGGCTGGTTTATTCCCTGGCAGGACAACACGCGGTATCTGACCTGGAGTCAACTCGGGCTGACTCAGCAGGACGATGGCCTGGTCAGTAATGTCGGCATCGGCCAACGCTGGGCGCGTGACGGCTGGCTGTTAGGGTACAACACTTTTTATGACAACCTGCTGGATGAAAATCTGCAACGGGCGGGATTTGGCGCGGAAGCGTGGGGCGAATACCTGCGATTATCCGCCAATTACTACCAGCCTTTCGCTTCCTGGCATGAACAGACCACTGCCTTAGAGCAGCGTATGGCGCGCGGCTACGATGTTACCGCGCAGATGCGCATGCCGTTTTATCAACACCTCAACACCAGCGTCAGCGTGGAACAGTATTTCGGCGAACGGGTGGATCTGTTTGACTCAGGCACGGGATACCATAATCCGGTAGCGGTAAAACTGGGGCTTAATTACACGCCGGTGCCGCTGGTGACGGTAACGGCGCAACATAAACAGGGCGAGAGCGGGGTGAGCCAGAATAATCTGGGGTTGAACCTGAACTACCGTTTTGGCGTGCCGCTGAACAAACAGCTGTCGGCCAGCGAGGTGGCGGAGAGTCAGTCGTTGCGCGGCAGTCGCTATGATAACCCGCAGCGCAATAATCTCCCGACGATGGAGTACCGTCAGCGTAAAACGCTCACTGTTTTTCTGGCGACGCCGCCGTGGGATCTCCAGCCTGGCGAGACGGTGCCGCTGAAGGTGCAGATTCGCAGTCGGTATGGCGTTCGTCATGTAACATGGCAGGGCGATACGCAGGCGCTGAGTCTGACGGCAGGAGCGAAGGCGGACAGCGCAGAGGGCTGGACCATTATCATGCCGGCCTGGGACAGCAGCGAAGGGGCGACAAATCGCTGGCGGCTGTCGGTCGTTGTTGAAGATGAGCAGGGCCAGCGTGTCTCCTCCAATGAGATCACGCTATCACTGACTGAACCGTTTATGGCGATGCCCGATAACGATCCGCGCTGGAAGCTGCTCCCGGAGGAGTAATCAGAAGATGCGTTCCTGATGCACCCATACCGCCGCTTCGACGCGTGACTTCAGCTTCATCTTCTTCAGCATATGTTTCACATGCACTTTGACCGTACTCTCGGTGATATCCAGGCGGCGGGCGATCATTTTATTCGGCAGCCCCTGGGCGATCAGCTTCAGGATATCTCGTTCGCGCGGCGTCAGTTGGGTCACGTCGCGGTCAGAGGTCGCGCGGTTTGCCCGCAGGCTGGCGGCCAGAACCGGCGTTAACGCTTCGCTCAGCACCATTTCGCCAGCGGCCGCTTGCTGTAAGGCTTTCAGCAGATCTTCCGGCTCCATATCTTTTAACAGATAGCCGTCTGCGCCGCGCTTCAGCGCCGTCACCACGTCTTCTTCATGATTGGACACGCTGAATACCACGATACGGCCTGACAGTGATTTCTCACGCAGCTTATCCAGGGTTTCCAGACCGTTCATGCCCGGCATGTTCAGATCCAGCAGGATCAGATCGGGATCAAGAGACTCTGCCAGCTCAATACCCTGCTCGCCATTACTGGCTTCGCCGATCACGCTAATATCGGGCGCCATGCTGACAAGCTGTTTAACACCGGTCCGTAACATCGGATGATCGTCGATCAGCAGGATGGTAGCCGGTTCCTGATTACTCATGGGTATCTCCTTGGACTTCTGTGAAGTTTGTTTCGGGAATAAAGGTGACAGCAACTTCCGTACCGCCCGTCTCACGACGGCGTACACGACAATCGCCACGCAGGCTCTGCGCGCGGTCACGCATAATAATCATGCCATAATGGTTACTGCGCTCGGCGTTTTCCGGTACGCCGCAGCCGTTGTCTTTTACTGTCAGTTTGACCTGATTGCCATTTTGCACCACGGCGACGGCCACCTCATCGGCATGGGAATGCTTGAGGGCGTTACTTAACGCTTCGCGGGCAATTTGCAACAGGTGGATAGCCTGATGCGACGGCACCCGTCGCGGCGGGAGCTGATAATCCAGCTTCACCGTAAAACCAAATCGGGCGCTATATTCCTGACAGCTCGCCTCCAGCGCAGGCCGCAGGCCGGGTTCGGTCAACTGTAACCGGAAGGTGGTCAACAGTTCACGTAGCTGTACCCAGGAGGTATTCAGTTCGTTGCGGATCTGGCTGAGCAACTCGCGGCTGCTTTCCGGCAACGTCGCGCCCTGCATTTGCAGACAGCTGACCTGCATCTTCATGCAGGAGAGCGATTGTGCAATAGAATCATGAAGTTCGCGGGCAATGGTGGCACGCTCTTCCATCACAATCAACTGTTGCTGGCGTTCCTGATTTCTGTCCAGCGCCAGCGTAGCGGTCAATTGCTCGACCAGCGTATCAATCATCTGCTGCTGATCGTGACTCAGATGGCGCCCGTGCGGCAGCGTCGCCAGCAGAATGCCGTATTGCGTATGGGCATCGGTAAGTCGCCATTTCAGCGTGGTGCCGCCGTTGATCGCGGGCAGCGCGCCGCGCGGGCAGAGGTGGCACCCTTTGTCATCACAACTGCTGTCGGACTGGCAGGTGAACTCCTGATGATTATCTTCATCTTCCAGGTCATAAACCCGCAGTTCAATATCGTGCAGCAGCGTCAGGTTTTGCAGGCCGTTCAGCACCGGGGAGAGGCGCTCGCACAGCGGCACCTGGGAATGCAGGCGGCGGTTGGCCTGCCACAGGAATGAGAGGATCTGGTTTTTATGCTCCAGCCCGGCCGTCTTTTCCTGCACGCGTTGTTCCAGTACGGCGTAACTTTCGGCCAGCTCTTCCGACATGTTGTTGAGCGCTGAGCCTAACATCGCCATCTCATTGCGCCCGCTGATATGCGCCCGCTGGGTGAAGTCGCGCTGGCTGACGGCTCGCGCCATCGAAAGCAGTTGTTTCCACGGTTGCAGCAGGCGCGCCCGTAGCCAGATGATCGTAAAGACGAACAGCAGCGCCATAAAGATGGCCATTAATCGATGCACCATCACCACGCGCTCAATGCGCAGCTCGGTCGTGTGATCAAAGGCGGTGACTAACCGATCCAGACCGGTGACAAAACGCATAACATCGCCGGCAACGGCGTTTCTGTCCTGCGCGCGTTGCAGCCCTGGCGCCAGTTCCGTATGCCAGTAGTCCTGTAGTGCGCGAAGCTGCTCTTGTTGCCCGTCGCGTTCCGCAGCGCGGGTCAGTTCAGGGCTGAACGCCGTCTGTTTCATCTCATCCAGCAGCTTTTGGTCGTGGGCGCTCAGCGGCACTGCTGCCAGCAGGCGATAGCTCTGCATACGCAGCGAACCGGCCTTGTTGATCGCATGGGCGCTGCCTTGTACGCCCTGAACCAGCCAGCCAGAGATAGCCATGCCCGCCACACCGATAGCGGTGGACAGGAGAACAATAAGCGCCAGTTGGTTGACCAGCGTGAGTGGAGAGAGACAACGTTTAAACATGTAGACTTCTTCCTTCAGGCTTCCTGCTCAGGAAACCTTAATGAATGACGATTCTGCCGGGATGCTCACCGAGGGGCGTTTCGACAGTGACGTTATTCTCAGCCATACCCTGGAGTATACCCATACCTATAACGAGTTACCTCTTAATTGCTGGTGGTGGGAGGGGATCGCGAAGCCGGGGGGTAGGGTTATACAGCACCGTGAAAAACCACATCTTTTTTGTCGACAAAGCCTACTCACTAAGGGGCATGATAATTTTTAGCCGCGAATAATGACGGCTTTTCCTTTGATTTATATCAACTTACCCCCGGCTGTAAACCCTAATGTGGCAGACATCGAATCGAGTAACAGAGGTGTCTATGAGTCACTCATCTGCCCCCGAAAGGGCATCTGGAGCTGTAATCACAGAATGGCGGCCGGAAGATCCCGCTTTCTGGGAACAGCGTGGTCATCGTGTTGCCAGCCGCAACCTGTGGATTTCCGTCCCCTGTTTGCTGCTGGCGTTTTGTGTATGGATGTTATTCAGCGCCGTCGCGGTGAATTTACCGAAGGTCGGTTTTAACTTCACCACCGATCAGCTGTTCATGCTGACCGCCTTGCCGTCTGTTTCTGGCGCATTACTGCGTGTGCCGTACTCCTTTATGGTTCCTCTGTTTGGCGGCCGCCGCTGGACGGCGTTCAGCACCGGGATTCTGGTCATTCCTTGCGTATGGTTAGGTTTTGCCGTGCAGGACACCTCCACGCCGTTTAGCACCTTTATTCTGATTTCTCTGCTGTGCGGTTTTGCCGGCGCGAACTTTGCCTCCAGCATGGCTAACATCAGCTTCTTCTTTCCAAAACAGAAACAGGGCGGTGCGCTGGGTCTGAACGGCGGTTTAGGCAACATGGGCGTGAGCGTTATGCAGCTGGTCGCGCCGTTGGTGGTCTCGTTGTCTGTCTTTGCCGTATTTGGCAGTCACGGTGTGGAACAGCCGGACGGTTCGCAGCTGTATCTGGCGAACGCCGCCTGGATTTGGGTGCCGTTCCTGGCCATTTTCACCCTGGCCGCCTGGTTCGGTATGAATGAGCTGGCGACCTCGAAGGCTTCGCTGAAAGATCAGTTGCCGGTACTTAAACGTGGGCACCTGTGGATGATGAGCCTGCTGTATCTGGCGACGTTCGGTTCATTCATCGGCTTCTCCGCCGGGTTTGCGATGCTGTCTAAAACACAGTTCCCGGAAGTACAGATCCTGCATTATGCCTTCTTCGGCCCGTTAATCGGCGCGCTGGCCCGTTCTGCGGGCGGGGCAATTTCCGACCGTCTGGGCGGAACGCGGGTGACGCTGGTTAACTTTGTGCTGATGGCGATTTTCAGCGCCTTACTGTTCCTGACCTTGCCTTCTAACGGCCAGGGCGGCAGCTTTATCGCCTTCTTCGTTGTCTTCCTGGCGTTGTTCCTGACTGCCGGGCTGGGCAGTGGGTCTACTTTCCAGATGATCTCCGTTATTTTCCGTAAGCTGACGATGGACAGGGTTAAAGCGGAAGGGGGTTCTGAAGAGAAAGCGCTGCGTGAAGCCGCGACCGATACCGCAGCCGCATTGGGCTTTATCTCTGCGATTGGCGCAATCGGCGGTTTCTTTATTCCGAAAGCATTCGGGACATCTCTGGCATTAACCGGCTCACCGGTCGATGCGATGAAAGTGTTCCTGATTTTCTATATCGCCTGCGTAGTCATCACCTGGGCGGTATACGGACGTCATTCTAAAAAATAAAAAAGTAATTGTTTGATTATCCATTGCGCGGCGTTAGACCGCGCTTTTTTTGGCCTGTTTTTAGTTACAACATACTTATTTATAAATAAACAGCGCTGGTTTGTCAGAACAGCGTTCATTTATGCCTTGCAGGGGGCATACCCCTTAATACCCACTTATAAAGAATTTAACATTTACATAATGTATTAATTTAAAAATATTCATATTAATCAGTATGTTGAGTGAATAAAAATCATCCTCCTTAAGGGGTATGTCAAAAAACACCCCCGATTTTCATCCCCGTCTGCCTTGATCGTTATCAATTCTGACGCCCTTTCAGAGCGTTACCTTCACAGCCAATCCAGCAATGTCGATTTATCAGAGAGCCGTCAGGCTCCAAACAGGAGAAACCCGATGAGTAAATTCCTGGACCGGTTTCGCTACTTCAAACAGAAGGGCGAAACCTTTGCCGATGGGCACGGCCAGCTTCTCGAAACAAACCGGGACTGGGAGGATGGATACCGCCAACGTTGGCAGCATGACAAAGTCGTGCGTTCAACCCACGGGGTAAACTGTACCGGCTCTTGCAGCTGGAAAATTTATGTGAAAAACGGTCTGGTCACCTGGGAAACCCAGCAGACAGACTACCCGCGCACCCGCCCGGATATGCCGAACCATGAACCTCGCGGCTGCCCGCGCGGCGCGAGCTACTCCTGGTATCTCTACAGTGCAAACCGCCTGAAATATCCGCTGATGCGTAAGCGCCTGATGAAAATGTGGCGTGATGCGAAAAAACTGCACAGCGATCCGGTAGAAGCCTGGGCTTCCATCATCGAAGACGCCGATAAAGCAAAAAGCTTCAAACAAGCGCGTGGTCGTGGTGGCTTCGTTCGTTCTTCCTGGCAGGAAGTGAACGAACTGATTGCGGCATCCAACGTTTATACCATTAAAAATTACGGTCCCGATCGCGTGGCGGGCTTCTCGCCGATTCCGGCAATGTCGATGGTCTCTTACGCATCCGGCGCGCGTTACCTGTCTCTGATCGGCGGGACTTGCCTGAGCTTCTACGACTGGTACTGCGACCTGCCGCCTGCGTCTCCGCAGACCTGGGGCGAGCAGACGGACGTACCGGAATCCGCTGACTGGTACAACTCCAGCTACATCATCGCCTGGGGCTCTAACGTTCCGCAGACCCGTACCCCGGATGCCCACTTCTTTACTGAAGTGCGTTACAAAGGCACCAAAACAGTTGCCGTTACGCCTGACTACGCTGAAATCGCCAAGCTGTGCGACCTGTGGCTGGCGCCGAAGCAGGGGACTGACGCCGCGATGGCGCTGGCGATGGGCCACGTTATGCTGCGTGAATTCCACCTTGATAACCCGAGCCAGTATTTCACCGATTACGTCCGTCGCTATACCGACATGCCGATGCTGGTGATGCTTGAAGAACGCGATGGTTACTATGCCGCTGGCCGTATGCTGCGCGCCGCCGATCTTATTGACGCGCTGGGTCAGGAAAACAACCCGGAATGGAAAACCGTTGCCATCAACACCCGCGGCGATATGGTTGCGCCGAACGGTTCTATTGGCTTCCGTTGGGGTGAGAAAGGCAAATGGAACCTCGAACAGCGTGACGGTACGTCAGGCGAGGAAACCGAACTGCAACTCAGCCTGCTGGGTAGCCAGGACGATATCGCAGAAGTGGGCTTCCCGTACTTTGGCGGTGAAGGCACTGAACACTTCAACAAAGTCGAGTTGCAAAACGTTCTGCTGCACAAGCTGCCGGTGAAACGCCTGCAACTGGCAGACGGAACCACCGCGCTGGTGACTACCGTTTACGATCTGACGATGGCGAACTATGGCCTGGAACGCGGTCTGAACGACGAAAACTGCGCAACCAGCTACGACGACATTAAAGCCTATACTCCGGCGTGGGCAGAGCAGATAACCGGCGTACCGCGTGCGCAAATCACCCGTATCGCCCGTGAATTTGCGGATAACGCCGATAAGACGCATGGTCGTTCAATGATCATCGTCGGCGCCGGCCTGAACCACTGGTATCACCTCGATATGAACTATCGTGGGCTTATCAACATGCTGGTGTTCTGCGGCTGTATCGGTCAGAGCGGCGGCGGCTGGGCGCACTATGTCGGCCAGGAAAAACTGCGTCCGCAGACTGGCTGGCAGCCGCTGGCGTTTGCTCTTGACTGGCAGCGTCCGGCGCGTCACATGAACAGCACCTCCTATTTCTATAACCACTCCAGCCAGTGGCGCTACGAGACGGTTACCGCGCAGGAACTGCTGTCGCCAATGGCGGATAAATCCCGCTACAGCGGTCATCTGATCGACTTCAACGTGCGTGCTGAACGCATGGGCTGGCTGCCGTCTGCGCCGCAGCTGGGCACCAACCCGCTGTACATCGCGCGTGAAGCGGAAAAAGCCGGGATGACGGCGGTGGATTACACCGTGAAATCGCTGAAAGAAGGCTCGATTCGTTTTGCGGCGGAACAGCCAGAAAACGGGAAAAACCACCCGCGTAACCTGTTTATCTGGCGCTCGAACCTGCTGGGTTCATCCGGTAAAGGGCATGAGTACATGCTGAAGTACCTGCTGGGTACGGAAAACGGTATTCAGGGCAAAGATCTGGGTATGCAGGGCGGCGTGAAGCCGGAAGAAGTGGAATGGCAGGATAACGGTCTTGACGGCAAACTGGACCTGGTGGTGACGCTGGACTTCCGTCTGTCGAGCACCTGCCTGTACTCCGACATCGTGCTGCCGACCGCGACCTGGTATGAAAAAGACGACATGAATACCTCGGATATGCATCCGTTTATTCACCCGTTGTCTGCCGCCGTTGACCCGGCCTGGGAATCGAAAAGCGACTGGGAAATCTATAAAGGCATCGCGAAGAAATTCTCTGAAGTCTGCGTGGGACACCTTGGCAAAGAAACCGATGTGGTGACGCTGCCGATTCAGCATGACTCCGCTGCCGAACTGGCGCAGCCGCTGGACGTGAAAGACTGGAAAAAAGGCGAGTGCGACCTGATCCCAGGTAAAACCGCGCCGCACATCATTCCGGTGGAACGCGACTACCCGGCGACGTATGAGCGCTTTACCTCTATCGGCCCGCTGATGGAGAAAATCGGCAACGGTGGCAAAGGCATCGCCTGGAACACTCAGAGCGAAATGGATTTGCTGCGCAAGCTCAATTACACCAAAGCTGAAGGCCCGGCAAAAGGCCAGCCGATGCTGAATACCGCGATTGATGCCGCCGAGATGATCCTCACGCTGGCGCCGGAAACTAACGGCCACGTAGCGGTGAAAGCCTGGGCGGCGCTGAGTGAGTTCACCGGTCGCGACCATACGCATCTGGCGACCAATAAAGAAGAAGAGAAAATCCGCTTCCGCGATATTCAGGCGCAGCCGCGTAAGATTATCTCCAGCCCGACCTGGTCTGGCCTGGAAGATGAACACGTCTCTTACAACGCCGGTTATACCAACGTTCACGAGCTGATTCCGTGGCGTACGCTGTCTGGCCGCCAGTCTTTGTATCAGGATCATCAGTGGATGCGTGACTTTGGCGAAAGCCTGCTGGTTTACCGTCCGCCAATCGACACGCGTTCAGTGAAAGCGGTGATGGGTGAGAAATCTAACGGCAACCCGGAAAAAGCGCTCAACTTCCTGACGCCGCACCAGAAGTGGGGTATCCACTCTACCTACAGCGACAACCTGCTGATGCTGACGCTGTCGCGCGGTGGGCCGATTGTCTGGATGAGCGAAACCGATGCCAAAGATCTGGGTATTGAAGATAACGACTGGATCGAGGTCTTTAACAGCAACGGTGCGCTGACGGCACGCGCGGTGGTAAGCCAGCGTGTTCCGGCCGGGATGACCATGATGTACCACGCGCAGGAACGTATCGTTAACCTGCCGGGTTCAGAAATTACCCAGCAGCGCGGCGGTATTCACAACTCGGTAACCCGTATCACGCCGAAGCCGACCCACATGATCGGCGGCTATGCGCAGCTGGCCTACGGCTTTAACTACTACGGTACGGTCGGTTCAAACCGTGATGAGTTTGTTGTGGTGCGTAAGATGAAGAACATTAACTGGTTGGATGGCGAAGGCAATGACCAGGTACAGGAGAGCGTAAAATGAAAATTCGTTCACAAGTCGGCATGGTGCTGAATCTCGATAAATGCATCGGCTGCCACACCTGTTCAGTGACCTGTAAAAACGTCTGGACCAGCCGTGAAGGTATGGAATACGCCTGGTTCAATAACGTGGAAAGTAAGCCAGGCGTCGGTTTCCCGAACGACTGGGAAAATCAGGAAAAATGGAAAGGCGGCTGGGTCCGTAAAATTAACGGCAAACTGCAACCTCGCATGGGCAACCGCGCGATGCTGCTGGGTAAAATCTTCGCTAACCCGCATCTGCCAGGCATTGATGATTACTACGAGCCGTTTGATTACGACTACCAGAACCTGCATACCGCGCCGGAAAGCAAGCATCAGCCGATTGCGCGCCCGCGCTCGCTGATCACCGGTCAGCGGATGAACAAAATCACCAGCGGTCCGAACTGGGAAGAAATTCTGGGCGGCGAATTTGAAAAACGCGCCAAAGACCAGAACTTCGAAAACATGCAGAAGGCGATGTACGGCCAGTTCGAAAACACCTTCATGATGTATCTGCCGCGCCTGTGCGAGCACTGCCTCAACCCGGCGTGCGTGGCGACCTGCCCGAGCGGCGCCATCTACAAGCGTGAAGAGGACGGCATCGTCCTGATTGATCAGGACAAATGCCGCGGCTGGCGTATGTGCATCACCGGTTGCCCGTACAAGAAGATCTACTTCAACTGGAAGAGCGGGAAGTCCGAGAAGTGTATTTTCTGCTATCCGCGTATTGAAGCGGGTCAACCGACCGTATGTTCCGAAACCTGCGTGGGTCGTATCCGTTACCTTGGCGTGCTGCTGTATGACGCCGATGCGATTGAAAGCGCAGCCAGCACCGAGAACGAGAAAGATCTGTATCAGCGCCAACTGGATGTGTTCCTCGATCCGAACGATCCGGCGGTCATTGAACAAGCGCTGAAAGACGGCGTTCCGCAGAGCGTTATCGATGCGGCGCAGCAGTCCCCGGTTTACAAAATGGCGATGGACTGGAAGCTGGCGCTGCCGCTGCACCCGGAATACCGTACGCTGCCGATGGTCTGGTACGTGCCGCCGCTGTCACCGATTCAGTCTGCGGCGGACGCCGGCGAACTGGGCAGCAACGGCATCCTGCCGGACGTGGAAAGCCTGCGTATTCCGGTTCAGTACCTGGCGAACCTACTGACCGCAGGCGATACCCAGCCGGTACTGCTGGCGCTGAAACGTATGCTGGCGATGCGTCACTACAAACGTGCGGAAACCGTTGACGGTAAACTGGATACCCGCGCGCTGGAAGAGGTGGGTCTGAGCGAAGCGCAGGCGCAGGAAATGTACCGTTACCTGGCAATTGCGAACTATGAAGACCGTTTCGTTATCCCTAGCAGCCATCGTGAGCTGGCGCGTGAGGCGTTCCCGGAGAAAAGCGGTTGCGGCTTTACGTTCGGCGATGGTTGCCACGGTTCAGATACCAAATTCAACCTGTTCAACAGCCGCCGCATTGATGCCATCGATGTGAGCAGCAAAACGGAGCCGCACCAATGATTGAACTCGTCATTGTTTCGCGTCTGCTCGAGTACCCGGATGCTGCCTTATGGCAGCATCAACAGGAACTTTTCGATGCACTCGCGTCATCCGAAAACCTGGATAAAGAAGATGCCCAGAGTCTGGCGGTTTTCCTGCGCGATCTCACTGCGCAGGAGATGCTGGATGTACAGGCAAGCTACAGCGAACTGTTTGATCGCGGTCGCGCCACGTCGCTGTTGCTGTTTGAGCATGTTCATGGCGAATCCCGCGATCGCGGCCAGGCAATGGTCGATTTGATGGCGCAGTACGAGCAGCACGGCCTGCAACTCGACAGTCGTGAGTTGCCTGACCATTTGCCGCTGTATCTGGAGTATCTGGCGCAGTTGCCGAAAAACGACGCGCTTGGCGGCTTGCAGGACATCGCGCCGATTCTGGCGTTGCTGGGCGCACGTCTGCAACAGCGGGAAAGTCGCTATGCGGTGCTGTTCGATCTGCTGCTGAAGCTGGCTAATACCGTTATCGACAGCGACAAAGTGGCAGAGAAAATTGCGGATGAAGTCCGTGACGATACCCCGCAAGCACTGGATGCCGTCTGGGAAGAAGAACAGGTGAAATTCTTTGCTGAGCAGGGTTGCGGCGAGTCGGAGATTTCCGCTCACCAGCGTCGTTTTGCCGGGGCTGTCGCTCCGCAATATTTGAATATCACCACCGGAGGACAGCAATAATGCACTTCCTGAATATGTTCTTCTTTGATATCTATCCGTACATTGCCGGGTCAGTGTTCCTGATTGGCAGCTGGCTGCGCTATGACTACGGTCAGTACACCTGGCGTGCGGCTTCCAGCCAGATGCTGGATCGCAAAGGGATGAACCTGGCTTCGAACCTGTTCCACTTCGGTATTCTGGGGATCTTCGCGGGTCACTTCCTGGGGATGCTGACGCCGCACTGGATGTACGAAGCGTTCCTGCCGATTGAAGTGAAGCAGAAAATGGCGATGATTGCCGGCGGCGCCTGTGGCGTGATGACGCTGGTCGGTGGTGTACTGCTGCTCAAACGCCGTCTGTTCAGCCCACGCGTGCGTGCAACGACCACGGGAGCGGATATTTTGATCCTTTCTCTGCTGGTAATTCAGTGCGCGCTGGGACTGCTGACTATTCCGTTCTCTGCGCAACATATGGACGGTAGCGAAATGATGAAACTGGTGGGATGGGCACAATCTGTGGTGACGTTCCACGGCGGCGCGTCTGAGCATTTAGAGGGCGTAGCGTTCATTTTCCGCCTACACCTGGTGCTGGGGATGACGTTGTTCCTGCTGTTCCCGTTCTCGCGCCTGGTTCACATCTGGAGCGCGCCGGTCGAGTACCTGACGCGTAAATACCAGGTCGTGCGTGCCCGTCGCTGATACGGCTTTGCGTGCGGCTAAACCCTGCTTCGGCAGGGTTTTTTTATGCCTGTCTGCCGGATGGCGGCTGCGCCTTATCCGGCCTACGATCGGACATAACATGTGGTTATGTGATCATGTAGGCCCGGTAAACGGAGTGCCACCGGGCAAAATATGGAGTACAGGAATTTAATTTGGCTGGGGTGCAACAGATAAGTAATGGTGGTGGGGGAAGGATTACTCGGCGCGTTGCGCCTCGCCCTTCGGGTCGTTGCCTTCGGCAACGCTTTCTCGCTTCCGCTCGAATCGAACCTTAGTCGAAGCTTCTCATCCTTCCCCGTGAGGACAGAATATAAGGCAAGGTTATTAAAAGTAGTTTGTGTGCTTTCAGGAAGTAATGGTGGTGGGGGAAGGATTCGAACCTTCGAAGTCGATGACGGCAGATTTACAATCTGCTCCCTTTGGCCACTCGGGAACCCCACCAGGGGTAATTCAAATTGTAGAGGTCTTGCGAAGAGATGGTGGTGGGGGAAGGATTCGAACCTTCGAAGTCGATGACGGCAGATTTACAGTCTGCTCCCTTTGGCCACTCGGGAACCCCACCACGGGGTAATGCTTTGTACTGGCCTGCTTCCTGTTGGGAAGCGGGGCGCATCATATCAAATGACACGCCGCTGTAAAGCATTCCTTTGCTTAAAATGAACTGTTTGCGTACTTTTCATCCGTAACGGAGTAAAGCTAATCAATTCATATCGTTGACGATTACAGAATGATGGTGCGGTTCCCGTAAACAAACACACGCTGGGCCAGCACCTTATACAATGCGCGGCTTAACACATTCTTTTCAACATCACGCCCTGCACGCATCATATCCTCAGCCGTATAGGTGTGATCGACATGAATTACGTCCTGCATAATGATCGGGCCTTCGTCCAGATTATCGTTCACGTAGTGCGCGGTAGCGCCGATAATTTTCACGCCACGCTCATAAGCCTGATGGTAAGGACGTGCGCCAATAAAAGCCGGCAGGAACGAATGGTGAATATTGATAATCTTATTCGGGAAGCGGGAAACGAATTCCGGCGTCAGGACGCGCATATACTTAGCCAGCACGACATAATCAGGCTGGTGCGCATCAATGGCGTCCGCCATCTGTTTATCGTGCTCGTCGCGCGTTAACCCTTCGTGGCTGACCAGCTCGAAAGGAATATCGAAACGTTCAACCAGAGGTCGCAGGGTTTCGTGGTTGCCGATTACGGCGGAAATCTCAACGTCGAGCCCGCCATAGTTGGCTTTCATTAACAGATCGCCCAGACAATGCGCTTCTTTGGTGACCAGAATGACGACGCGGCGACGCCCGGCAGGATTTAACTCGCGTACCGAACCTTCCGGTAATGCGCTGTCGAGATCGGCAAGCAGCGTGACATCATTAAAAATGCCTTCCAACTCTGTGCGCATAAAGAAGCGCCCGGTCCGGTGGTCAACAAATTCGTTGTTTTGCACGATATTGAGTTCGTGCTTGTAGCAGATATTTGTAATACGCGCGATGAGGCCCTTCTGATCGGGGCAGATAGTGCGCAGAACTTTTCGTTGTAGTGAATGCATTACCGGGTAAATCCTGTTTAATGTGTTTGCTGTATCAGCACTGTCAGGCGTTTTAGCCGCAGCACTTTTTAAATTTTTTGCCGGACCCGCAGGGGCAGGGATCGTTTCGACCAAACTGGGGGCGCGTACCGTCAATATAGTACCACTGACCGTTTTCTTTTAAGAAACGCGAACGTTCAATAATCGCGCCGGGTATTCCCTGTTCGATAAAACGGGCCACAAAACTAACATACCCTGTGTTTTCCGCGTCTGACCCGCTCTCTTCAAAAATGGTCAACCCAAGCCACTCAGTATGGGCGAACCCCGCGACAATATCGTCCCGAAAGGCGGTTGCACCACACGCGGGGTGCCAGGTTCTAATCAGGTAATTTGCGTCTTTCATCACAAAAGCGCAGTAGCGAGAACGCATGAGATGTGACGGATCGGGTGCAACTCGCTCACCGGACACAATAGGGCCGCAACATAGGCTATACTCGACAGCGCTACCGCAGGGACAAAGCTGAGACACAATCATCTCCCTGGATAAAAAAAACGGCGTACAAACGCCAGGGTAGCGCTATGTTAACCGAGTGGTGACGATGTTGCTACGTCTGGAAGCCAGGGGAAGTTTTTACGTACGATGAGAAAAATTAAAATAGGGCTGGCGCTAGGTTCCGGCGCCGCAAGAGGATGGTCGCATATTGGTGTCATCAAAGCCCTGAAACACATGGGCATTGATATCGATATCGTGGCGGGATGTTCAATTGGTTCGCTGGTTGGCGCCGCATACGCCTGCAATAAACTGCCCGCGCTTGAACAGTGGGTGTGTTCGTTCAGTTACTGGGATGTCCTGCGCCTGATGGATCTCTCCTGGCGCAGAGGAGGGTTGCTGCGCGGCGAGCGCGTCTTCAATCAGTACCGGAACGTTATGCCGGTACTGGATTTTGAACAATGCACCCGACGTTTTGGTACGGTGGCGACCAACCTGAGTACAGGGCGAGAATTGTGGTTTACCGAAGGCGACCTGCACCTTGCGGTTCGCGCGTCTTGCAGTATGCCAGGCCTGATGTCTCCGGTGGCGCATAACGGCTACTGGCTGGTGGATGGCGCCGTCGTTAACCCTGTTCCTGTCTCTCTGACGCGTGCGATGGGCGCCGATATTGTTATTGCGGTCGATCTTCAGCACGATGCGCACCTCATGCAGCAAGATCTTCTGTCTTTGAATGTCAGCAATGATAACGACGAGAGTGATGATTCGCTCTCCTGGCATGCGCGTTTGAAAGAGCGCCTCAGCAGCATGACTTCACGCCGTGCGGTCACCGCACCAACGGCGATGGAGATTATGACAACGTCCATTCAGGTGCTGGAAAACCGCCTTAAACGCAACCGAATGGCAGGCGACCCGCCGGATATTCTGATTCAACCGTTCTGTCCGCAAATATCCACGTTGGACTTCCACCGTGCCAGTGCCGCTATTGCTGCGGGACAACTGGCGGTAGAGAAAAAGATGGACGAACTTTTGCCTTTGGTGCGTACCGACGTTTAACGCACCTTTTATACACACTTAAGCAAATTCTGACAGGCGCGAGCGGCAATAGCATGCCACTATTTACTAAAGCCAGTCAGGGGAGAAAACATGACGCAGCCATTGGTCGGAAAACAGATTCTTATTGTGGAGGACGAGCCTGTATTTCGCTCGCTTCTGGATTCGTGGTTTTCCTCTTTGGGAGCGACAACGGCACTGGCGGGCGATGGTCTTGACGCCCTGGAGTTACTGGGAAGTTTTACGCCTGATCTGATGATCTGCGATCTTGCGATGCCAAGGATGAACGGTCTCAAACTGGTAGAGCATTTACGTAATCGGGGCGATCAGACCCCCATTCTGGTTATCTCGGCGACAGAAAATATGGCAGATATCGCCAAAGCGCTGCGACTGGGCGTTGAGGACGTCCTGCTAAAGCCAGTGAAAGATCTCAATCGTCTGCGGGAAACCGTTTTCGCCTGCCTCTATCCCAATATGTTTAACTCTCGGGTTGAAGAAGAAGAACGCCTGTTTCGGGACTGGGATGCGATGGTTGATAACCCGGTGGCGGCAGCAAAGCTGTTGCAGGAGTTGCAACCTCCGGTTCAGCAGGTTATCTCGCATTGCCGAATCAATTACCGCCAACTTGTTGCGGCAGACAAACCCGGTCTGGTGCTGGATATTGCGCCGCTGTCTGATAACGATCTCGCTTTTTATTGCCTCGACGTGACGCGGGCAGGGGATAATGGTGTACTGGCCGCGTTATTACTGCGGGCGCTATTTAATGGCTTATTGCAGGAACAGCTCGCTCATCAGAATCAGCGTTTGCCGGAACTGGGGGCGTTATTGAAACAGGTCAATCATCTGCTTCGGCAGGCGAATTTGCCGGGACAGTTTCCGCTATTAGTGGGTTATTACCACAGCGGTCTTAAAAATTTGATACTGGTTTCAGCAGGCCTGAATGCGACGTTAAATACCGGTTCTCACCAGGTACAGATCAGTAATGGCGTTCCGCTGGGCACATTGGGCAATACCTACCTGAACCAATTAAGCCAACGCTGCGAGTCATGGCAGTGCCAAATTTGGGGCGCGGGCGGGCGTTTGCGTCTTATGTTGTCTGCGGAATGAGCAAATGAAAAGGCAAAGTGAAATTGATTTACCCGCCTTTCTCTGTGGGTGCTACTATCAGCGCCAGATTATACGTATTTGTCTTAATTATACTAACACGCGTCCTTTTCGGAACTGAGGCTTGTACCAGTGCTGATATACTCGGATGCGATACAGATTGATGAACACGTTCAATACATGAACAGTCCAGGAGATTTTTAAATGGCTGCCCTAAATTCGAAAGTCAAAAAAGCCGTTATCCCGGTCGCGGGATTAGGAACCAGGATGTTACCGGCGACGAAAGCGATCCCGAAAGAGATGCTGCCGCTGGTTGATAAGCCATTAATTCAGTATGTCGTGAATGAATGTATTGCTGCGGGCATCACTGAAATTGTGCTGGTGACGCACTCTTCCAAAAACTCGATCGAAAACCATTTCGATACCAGCTTCGAGCTGGAAGCTATGCTGGAAAAACGTGTTAAGCGTCAGCTGCTGGAAGAGGTGCAATCTATTTGCCCTCCGCACGTAACGATTATGCAGGTGCGTCAGGGGCTGGCGAAAGGCCTGGGTCATGCCGTATTGTGCGCGCATCCTGTTGTTGGTAATGAGCCCGTCGCGGTGATTCTGCCAGACGTTATTCTGGATGAATACGAATCCGATCTGTCTCAGGATAACCTTGCTGAAATGATTCGTCGTTTTGACGAAACCGGCTGTAGCCAGATTATGGTTGAGCCTGTTGAAGATGTTACCGCATACGGCGTTGTTGATTGCAAGGGCGCGGCGCTGGCACCGGGCGAAAGCGTGCCGATGGTTGGCGTTGTAGAGAAGCCGAAAGCGGATGTCGCGCCGTCTAATCTCGCGGTAGTTGGCCGTTATGTCCTGAGCGCGGACATCTGGCCTCTGCTGGCGAAAACCCCTCCGGGAGCGGGCGACGAAATTCAGCTGACCGACGCGATTGATATGCTGATCGAAAAAGAAACGGTCGAAGCCTACCATATGAAGGGCAAAAGCCACGACTGCGGTAATAAATTAGGTTACATGCAGGCGTTCGTTGAATATGGCATCCGTCATAATTCTCTGGGCGCTGAATTTAAAGCATGGCTTGAAGACGAACTGGGTATTAAGAAGTAAGCGGTATAATCTGAAAGGCGCGGCGCTGTTTAACAGCGCCGTTTTTTTTTGCCCCGAACAGACGAGGTATGAGGGAAGGGCAAAAAAAATCCCGCCACTGGCGGGATTTTAAGCAAACATATTCCGAATTATCCCTTGATCAGGAAATCGTCCAGTTGTTTACCTTGTTCTTCCATCGCTTTTTTGATCACTGCCGGTGTACGACCCTGGCCAGTCCAGGTTTTCGTTTCACCGTTTTCATCAACGTAGCTATATTTAGCCGGACGAGCAGCGCGTTTAGCTTTAGTGCCAGATTTAACGGCAGCCATGCTATTCAGCAGTTCGTTCGGATCAATACCGTCGGCAATCAGCATTTCACGATATTGTTGCAGTTTACGGGTACGCTCTTCAACTTCAGCTGCGGCGGCGCTTTCTTCTTCGCGACGCTCGTTAACAACAACTTCTAATTTTTCCAGCATTTCTTCAAGCGTTTCCAGGGTACATTCTCTTGCCTGTGCACGAAGAGTACGGATGTTGTTCAGAATTTTAAGTGCTTCGCTCATTGTAGTAATCTCAAACTTATATTGGGGGTGGTTTGTTGAGCTAATAATAGAGCGATAAATTCAGATGTGCAATAGCCTGGAATGTAAGGAATTCAAAATTGCTCTTTATTAAGTACAGATATTAATTATCCCATCTTAAATTTTTCTTGAAGAACCGCACAAAAAAGAGCTTATTGGCAACGAGGTTACTCCTGGCATAACGTTAAAATTCCAGGATTTTAGTCACATTTTATCAGGGTGGAATAGGCTGTCATTGCAGTAATTTCAACCTTTTGTATTAGTTTCCCTTACGGGAAAGTCCTAATACGTTGCCACATTTATGAGGAAGCGTAACAATAAGTATGAGCGTCCGGTAATGCGATGAGATGATAAGCAGCATTGATGAATATCTTAGGCACAATTTGTGAAGGAATGTGTATAACCGAACGATGTTTGCTCAATTCTTTATACCGGCGGCGTGACGAGGCGCCCCCGACATGCCGGTAAATTATGATACAATCCCGCCCAATCTTTATTTCAGCCAGGTGAGGGCCAGCTGCCAATGGCACAGCTATATTTCTACTATTCGGCAATGAATGCGGGTAAGTCGACTGCATTGCTGCAATCTTCATACAATTATCAGGAACGCGGGATGCGTACCGTTGTATATACAGCGGAAATTGATGACCGCTTCGGCGCCGGTAAAGTCAGTTCGCGTATCGGTCTCTCCTCGCCAGCAAAATTGTTTAACCAAAATTCATCGTTGTTTGAAGAGATTCGCACCGAGAATGCGCAACAGACAATACATTGCGTTCTGGTTGATGAGTGTCAGTTTTTGACTCGCCAGCAGGTGTACGAATTATCTGAGGTTGTTGACCAACTGGATATTCCGGTGTTGTGTTACGGACTGCGTACTGATTTTCGTGGCGAGTTATTTGGCGGCAGCCAATACTTACTCGCGTGGTCAGATAAACTCGTCGAATTAAAGACAATCTGTTTCTGTGGCCGTAAGGCAAGCATGGTATTGCGTCTTGATCAGGCTGGCAGACCTTATAATGAAGGGGAGCAGGTTGTGATTGGTGGGAACGAGCGTTATGTCTCCGTATGCCGCAAGCATTACAAAGAAGCCCTTGCCGAAGGCTCCCTGACGTCGACTCAGGAGAAACACCGCCACGCGTGATTGCGTGCGTTCTGTAGGCCTGATAAGGCGCTTGCGCCGCCATCAGGCAAAAAAAAGCCCCCGAAGACGAGGGCTTTTTCAGAATGTCGCCTGGGCTAACGAATTAAGCAGATTTCTTCGCTTTCTTGTCAGCTTTCGGTGCGGTAGCTTCTTTCTTCGCAGCAACTTCACCTTCAGTGAATTCACGGCCGTAGTAGGTATCCAGCAGAATCTGTTTCAGCTCGGAGATCAGCGGGTAACGCGGGTTAGCGCCGGTGCACTGGTCATCGAATGCATCTTCAGACAGCTTGTCTACATGAGCCAGGAAGTCAGCTTCCTGCACGCCAGCTTCACGGATAGACTTAGGAATACCCAGCTCCGCTTTCACGCTTTCCAGCCATGCCAGCAGTTTCTCGATCTTAGCGGCAGTACGGTCGCCCGGTGCGCTCAGACCCAGATGGTCGGCGATTTCTGCATAGCGACGGCGAGCCTGCGGACGGTCATACTGGCTGAACGCAGTCTGCTTGGTCGGGTTGTCGTTCGCGTTGTAACGGATAACGTTACAAATCAGCAGGGCGTTTGCCAGACCGTGCGGAATGTGGAACTGAGAACCCAGTTTATGCGCCATAGAGTGGCACACACCCAGGAAGGCGTTTGCAAACGCGATACCGGCGATAGTCGCTGCACTGTGAACGCGTTCACGCGCTACCGGGTTTTTAGACCCTTCGTGGTAGGACGCTGGCAGATTTTCTTTCAGCAGTTTCAGTGCTTGCAAAGCCTGACCGTCAGAGAACTCAGATGCCAGTACGGAAACGTAGGCTTCCAGAGCGTGAGTGACCGCATCCAGACCACCGAAAGCACACAGAGACTTCGGCATATCCATAACCAGGTTCGCATCGACAATCGCCATATCCGGCGTCAGCGCATAGTCTGCCAGCGGATATTTCTGACCGGTCGCATCGTCGGTAACAACAGCAAACGGCGTTACTTCAGAACCGGTACCGGAAGTGGTAGTGATTGCGACCATTTTCGCTTTCACGCCCATTTTCGGGAACTTGTAGATACGTTTACGGATGTCCATAAAGCGCAGCGCCAGTTCTTCGAAGTGGGTTTCAGGATGTTCGTACATGACCCACATGATTTTCGCCGCATCCATCGGGGAGCCGCCGCCCAGCGCGATGATCACGTCTGGTTTGAAGGAGTTCGCCAGCTCTGCGCCTTTACGAACGATAGTCAGCGTCGGGTCAGCTTCAACTTCAAAGAAGACTTCAGTTTCAACGCCAGCCGCTTTCAGCACGGAGGTGATCTGGTCAGCATAGCCATTGTTGAACAGGAAACGGTCGGTCACGATGAGCGCACGTTTGTGGCCATCAGTAATCACTTCATCCAGCGCGATTGGCAGAGAGCCACGGCGGAAGTAGATAGATTTCGGAAGTTTGTGCCACAACATGTTTTCAGCTCGCTTAGCAACGGTTTTCTTGTTGATCAGGTGTTTCGGACCAACGTTTTCAGAGATGGAGTTACCACCCCAGGAACCACAACCCAGAGTCAGGGAAGGTGCGAGTTTGAAGTTATACAGGTCGCCGATACCACCCTGAGAAGCCGGGGTGTTAATCAGGATACGCGCGGTTTTCATCATCTGACCGAAGTAAGCAACGCGTTCTGGCTGGTTGTCCTGGTCGGTGTACAGACAGGAGGTATGACCGATACCGCCCATTGCAACCAGTTTTTCTGCTTTATCAACAGCGTCTTCGAAGTCTTTAGCGCGATACATTGCCAGCGTCGGAGACAGTTTTTCGTGAGCGAACGGTTCGCTATCATCAACAGCCGTTACTTCGCCGATCAGAATCTTAGTGGTTTCTGGTACGGTGAAGCCTGCCAGTTCAGCAATTTTATATGCCGGTTGACCAACGATAGCCGCGTTCAGCGCGCCATTTTTCAGGATAACGTCCTGAACGGCTTTCAGCTCTTTGCCTTGCAGCAGGTAGCCGCCGTGGCTGGCGAAACGTTCGCGAACTGCGTCATAAACGGAGTCAACAACAACAACGGACTGTTCAGATGCACAGATTACGCCGTTATCGAAGGTTTTGGACATCAGTACGGAAGCCACCGCACGTTTGATATCTGCTGTTTCGTCGATAACAACCGGTGTGTTACCTGCACCAACGCCGATAGCCGGTTTACCAGAGCTGTATGCAGCTTTAACCATGCCCGGACCGCCTGTCGCCAGGATCAGGTTGATATCAGGGTGGTGCATCAGCGCGTTAGACAGTTCAACGGAAGGTTGATCGATCCAGCCAATCAGGTCTTTCGGCGCGCCCGCAGCGATAGCCGCCTGCAAAACGATGTCAGCCGCTTTGTTCGTTGCATCTTTGGCGCGCGGATGTGGAGAGAAGATGATTGCGTTACGCGTCTTCAGGCTAATCAGAGACTTAAAGATCGCAGTAGACGTCGGGTTAGTGGTCGGTACGATACCGCAGATGATACCAATCGGTTCAGCAATGGTGATAGTCCCGAAGGTGTCGTCTTCAGACAGCACACCACAGGTTTTTTCATCTTTATAGGCGTTATAGATGTATTCGGAGGCGAAGTGGTTTTTAATCACTTTATCTTCGATGATACCCATGCCGGATTCGGCAACGGCCATCTTAGCGAGGGGAATTCGAGCATCTGCGGCAGCCAGAGCGGCGGCGCGGAAGATTTTGTCAACCTGTTCTTGAGTGAAACTGGCATATTCACGCTGGGCTTTTTTCACACGCTCTACGAGTGCGTTAAGTTCAGCGACATTAGTAACAGCCATAATGCTCTCCTGATAATGTTAAACTTTTTTAGTAAATCATCTGCTCGATACGAGAGTATAGACAGATTGACGAAAGTTTGTATAACAGTCTGAAAATCAAACGGTTACTTAACGTCCATTTCGCTCTGATTTACTAAAAGAGCTTAAGCGATAGCGTTATCTAACTCTAACGCGTTACCTCCAGGTGGCGTAAGCAAGGTTACTCACTTCTGAGTAGTAATTGCGTGATCCAGATCAAATTTAAGCAAAGCTGACACCTTTCAGCAGCCCATTTGAGCCATTTCCGCCAAGTGTTAATAAATAGTGGTGATGAATAGAGGTGAAGTTAGCATAATCTACACATATTTATAACACCGAGAAATAGTCGTAATTTCAAGCAGTCAGGAGGTGAAATATGCTGACAAAAGGCGTATCTTCAGCGCGTTTTTCACCATTTTTATCGACATCATTTATCCGGCTAACGTTTCGGAGCTAACCGTGACCCAAACGCTTTTTGATTTTCCTGTTTATTCCAAGTTTTTCATAGGGTTATTTGCGCTGGTAAACCCGGTGGGGATTATCCCCGTCTTTATCAGCATGACCAGCTACCAGACGGCAGCGGCGCGCAACAAAACAAATCTCACGGCAAACCTGTCGGTAGCCATCATTTTGTGGATTTCGCTCTTTCTCGGAGATGGCATTTTGCAACTCTTCGGCATTTCGATCGATTCGTTCAGAATTGCCGGTGGGATTCTGGTAGTGACGATCGCGATGTCGATGATCAGCGGGAAGCTGGGTGAAGATAAGCAAAACAAACAGGAAAAATCAGAGACCGCCATTCGCGAAAGTATTGGCGTGGTTCCGCTGGCCTTACCATTAATGGCAGGGCCGGGGGCCATTAGTTCGACGATTGTGTGGGGAACGCGTTACCACACCATTATGCATTTAATCGGCTTCTCTGTGGCCATCGCTCTGTTTGCGTTCTGTTGTTGGGGAGTGTTCCGCATGGCGCCCTGGCTGGTGCGGTTATTGGGGCAAACGGGCATCAACGTCATTACGCGTATTATGGGCTTGTTGCTGATGGCATTGGGCATTGAATTCATTGTTACGGGGATTAAAGCGATTTTCCCCGGTTTACTGAATTAACGATCCTGACCGATAAAACGGAGCCGCTTCAGGCTCCGTTTCTTTTTCATTATCAGTAAATCTTCTCACTAAAGTTGAAATTCAGCGTTGAAATAATAAAAGATGCTGATAATGTTTATGCCTCTTTGTTATTGATTCTATTATAAATTATTCTAATAACACTCACGCCTGCCGTTATGTCGCCTGTTATTTTCTTAACATCATACTCTGGGGCTTGATGAAGGATTATCGAAATGTTATTAGTTATTTCAACGCTCTCTCAGATGAATGTGCTAAATAATAACCAATTGTTAAATTTATGTGCATTTTGGCCTGACGGCAGCAACAGAACGAGGTCAGGTTGCGGGTGAGTGGTTAACATATTGACTGGGCAAATAATTTTTCCTAAACATCTCTTTTGGAGATGTCTTTCTGGTCAAAAATTTTTCCGTAAAAGAGAATTAGTTAACAAATCTGTAAAATGTATTGGCGGTTAAGAAACGCATTTGGTACTTTCCGGCCAGATATTTTGCAGAAAATTTTGCGGTGATGAGAATTATTTTCAATAAGCTTCTTGCACCAGACAGAATAAATGTCCGTCTCTGACAGGGGAGGCGGATACAGAATCGACGTAAGGCGATCGTACGAATCGTCAGAATAAATAAAGTCGGTGATAGCAAAGCAGTAAACGACCTGGCAGCAGCAAAATCTCCAGTGCTGTACAGGACCCTAACGGGATTAAACAGGCTGGTTAAGAAAACCAGTAATTATAATGAGTGGAGTACAAACACAATGTCCAACATCACAAAAAAAAGTTTGCTGGCGGCGGGGATTTTAACTGCGCTAATCGGCGGGAATGTCGCAATGGCCGCAGATGTCCCGGCGGGTGTTCAGCTGTCTGACAAGCAGACGCTGGTTCGCAATAATGGTTCTGAAGTTCAGTCTCTCGACCCACATAAAATTGAGGGTGTCCCGGAGTCAAACGTCAGCCGCGACCTGTTTGAAGGTTTACTGATCAGCGACGTTGAAGGCCACCCGTCACCGGGCGTTGCTGAAAAGTGGGAAAATAAAGATTTTAAAGTCTGGACATTCCATCTGCGTAAAAACGCAAAATGGTCAGACGGCACGCCTGTTACCGCGCACGATTTTGTATATAGCTGGCAGCGCCTGGCGAATCCGAACACCGCATCACCGTATGCCAGCTATTTGCAATACGGGCACATCGCGAATATCGATGACATTATTGCGGGCAAAAAACCGGCGACCGATCTCGGCGTAAAAGCCATCGACGATAATACGTTCGAAGTGACGCTGAGCGAACCGGTGCCTTATTTCTACAAACTGTTGGTTCACCCGTCCGTTTCTCCGGTTCCTAAAGCGGCTGTGGAAAAATTTGGCGAGAAATGGACCCAACCTGCGAATATCGTGACCAACGGCGCGTATAAACTCAAAAACTGGGTCGTCAACGAGCGGATTGTTCTGGAACGTAATACCCAGTACTGGGATAACGATAAAACGGTTATCAACCAGGTGACTTATCTGCCAATCTCTTCTGAAGTAACTGATGTGAACCGCTACCGCAGCGGTGAAATCGACATGACCTATAACAACATGCCGATTGAGTTATTCCAAAAGCTGAAAAAAGAGATCCCAAATGAAGTGCGCGTTGACCCGTATCTGTGCACTTACTATTACGAAATTAATAACCAGAAAGCGCCGTTTAACGACGTGCGCGTTCGCACCGCGCTGAAACTGGCGATGGATCGCGACATTATCGTTAATAAAGTGAAGAACCAGGGCGATTTGCCAGCCTACAGCTACACCCCTCCGTATACCGATGGCGCGAAACTGGTTGAGCCTGAGTGGTTCACATGGTCACAGGAAAAACGTAACGAAGAAGCGAAAAAACTGCTGGCGGAAGCCGGTTATACCGCCGATAAGCCGTTAACGTTTGACCTGCTGTACAACACCTCCGATCTGCATAAAAAACTGGCGATCGCGGTCGCGTCAATCTGGAAGAAAAACCTGGGCGCCAACGTGAAGCTGGAAAACCAGGAGTGGAAAACCTTCCTTGATACCCGTCATCAGGGGACGTTTGATGTCGCGCGTGCGGGCTGGTGTGCAGACTACAATGAACCGACGTCCTTCCTGAACACCATGCTGTCCGACAGCTCGAACAACACCGCTCACTATAAGAGCCCGGAGTTTGACAAGCTGATTGCCGACACGCTGAAAGTGACCGACGAAGCGCAACGCACCGAGTTGTATGCCAAAGCGGAACAGCAGCTTGATAAAGATTCTGCGATTGTGCCGCTCTATTACTATGTGAACGCGCGTCTGGTGAAACCGTGGGTAGGCGGCTATACCGGTAAAGACCCGATGGATAATATCTACGTTAAGAACTTGTATATTATCAAGCATTAATGGCAAAGCGTGGGGCAAATGTGTTTTGCCCCACAGTGTCTTATTTTCATCGCACTATAAACATCTCTCTTTCAGTGCGTCTGAATGACGAGATGTAAAGGCACACGCCAGAAGGTACGGGCAATGTTAAAATTTATTTTACGTCGCTGTCTGGAAGCGATTCCGACGCTTTTTATACTTATTACGATTTCGTTCTTTATGATGCGTCTCGCACCGGGAAGCCCTTTCACCGGAGAGCGCGCATTACCGCCGGAAGTGCTGGCGAATATTGAAGCGAAATACCATCTTAATGATCCCATCATGACGCAGTACTTCAGCTATCTGAAACAACTGGCGCATGGCGATTTTGGGCCTTCGTTTAAATATAAGGACTATACGGTCAACGATCTGGTGGCGTCGAGTTTCCCGGTTTCGGCGAAGCTGGGCGCAGCCGCCTTTTTCCTTGCCGTGATTATTGGCGTGAGCGCGGGCGTGATTGCGGCGCTGAAACAAAATACGCGCTGGGATTATACGGTGATGGGGATGGCAATGACCGGGGTCGTGATTCCCAGTTTCGTGGTCGCCCCCTTATTAGTCATGATATTTGCCATCACCTTAAAATGGCTGCCCGGCGGCGGCTGGAATGGCGGGGCGCTGAAATTTATGATTCTGCCGATGGTCGCGCTGTCGCTCGCCTATATCGCCAGTATCGCCCGTATTACCCGTGGCTCCATGATTGAAGTGTTGCACTCCAACTTTATCCGTACCGCGCGCGCAAAAGGTTTGCCGATGCGCCGGATTATCTTCCGTCATGCCTTAAAACCGGCGTTGTTACCCGTACTGTCTTATATGGGCCCGGCCTTTGTCGGTATCATTACGGGTTCAATGGTTATCGAGACGATTTATGGTTTGCCGGGGATCGGGCAACTTTTCGTGAACGGGGCGCTGAACCGCGACTATTCGCTGGTGCTGAGTCTGACCATTCTCGTCGGTACGCTCACCATTCTGTTTAATGCGATTGTCGATGTGCTGTACGCCGTTATCGACCCGAAAATTCGTTACTGATACTGGAGCTCGCTATGATGTTAAGTAAGAAAAACAGCGAGACGCTGGAGAATTTCAGTGAGAAGCTGGAGGTTGAAGGGCGCAGCCTGTGGCAGGATGCTCGCCGTCGTTTTATGCATAACCGCGCGGCGGTGGCCAGCCTTGTCGTTCTGGTCATTATCGCGCTGTTTGTCACACTGGCGCCGATGCTGTCACAGTTCACCTATTTCGATACGGACTGGGGCATGATGTCCAGCGCGCCGGATATGGAGTCGGGCCACTATTTTGGTACGGACTCCTCCGGGCGCGATCTGCTGGTTCGTGTGGCGATAGGCGGGCGAATCTCGCTGATGGTCGGCATTGCTGCCGCGTTGGTGGCGGTGGTTGTCGGTACGCTGTACGGGTCGCTGTCCGGCTATCTTGGCGGCAAAATTGACTCCGTAATGATGCGTCTGCTGGAAATCCTCAACTCCTTTCCGTTTATGTTCTTCGTCATTTTGCTGGTGACCTTCTTCGGCCAAAACATCCTGCTGATTTTTGTGGCGATCGGGATGGTCTCCTGGCTGGATATGGCGCGTATCGTTCGCGGGCAGACGTTAAGCCTGAAACGCAAAGAGTTTATCGAAGCGGCGCAGGTTGGCGGCGTCTCAACGGTCAGCATTGTTGTGCGTCATATTGTGCCGAACGTGCTGGGCGTGGTGGTGGTTTATGCATCGCTGCTGGTGCCGAGCATGATCCTGTTTGAATCCTTCCTCAGCTTTCTGGGTTTAGGGACGCAGGAGCCGCTGAGCAGTTGGGGCGCATTGTTGAGCGATGGTGCGAACTCTATGGAGGTCTCACCCTGGTTGCTGCTGTTCCCGGCGTGTTTTCTCGTTGTGACCTTATTCTGTTTTAACTTTATCGGCGATGGCCTGCGTGACGCCCTCGACCCGAAAGATCGTTAAGGAGTGCAGCCATGAGCGTAATTGAAACCTCAACCGCGCCACTCGCGCAACAACGGGCTAACGCACTGCTGGACGTGAAAGATCTTCGCGTGACGTTTAGTACACCCGACGGCGATGTGACGGCCGTAAACGACCTGAACTTTACGCTGCGTGCCGGGGAGACCTTGGGCATTGTTGGCGAGTCAGGTTCAGGCAAATCGCAAACGGCGTTTGCGTTGATGGGGCTGCTGGCGGCGAATGGCCGCATTGGTGGTTCTGCGACGTTTAACGGCCGCGAAATTCTCAACCTGCCAGAGCGTGAACTCAACAGGCTACGCGCTGAACAAATCTCAATGATTTTTCAGGACCCAATGACCTCTCTTAACCCGTACATGCGGGTTGGCGAGCAGTTAATGGAAGTGCTGATGCTGCATAAAGGTATGAGCAAGGCCGAAGCGTTTGAAGAGTCTGTCAGAATGCTGGACGCGGTGAAAATGCCGGAAGCGCGGAAACGGATGAAGATGTATCCGCATGAGTTTTCCGGCGGGATGCGCCAGCGTGTGATGATTGCGATGGCGCTGCTGTGTCGGCCGAAATTACTGATTGCAGATGAACCGACAACCGCGCTGGACGTGACCGTTCAGGCGCAGATCATGACGCTGCTTAATGAACTGAAACGCGAATTTAACACGGCGATTATCATGATTACGCACGACCTTGGCGTCGTGGCCGGTATTTGCGATAAGGTGCTGGTGATGTACGCCGGGCGTACGATGGAATACGGCAAGGCGCGCGACGTCTTTTACCAGCCTGTTCATCCGTATTCCATCGGTTTGCTCAATGCGGTTCCGCGTCTGGATGCCGAAGGGGAAACGATGCTGACCATTCCGGGCAACCCGCCGAACTTGCTGCGCTTGCCTAAAGGGTGTCCATTCCAGCCGCGTTGCCCGTATGCGATGGAGATTTGCAGTTCAACTCCACCCCTGGAGGAGTTCAGTCCGGGGCGTTTGCGCGCCTGCTTTAAACCGGTGGAGGAGCTGGTATGAATGCTGTGACCCAGGAGAGAAAAGTGCTCCTCGAAATTGCCGATCTCAAAGTGCATTTCGATATCAAAGATGGCAAACAGTGGTTCTGGCAGCCGGCGAAAACCCTGAAAGCGGTCGATGGCGTTACGCTGCGATTGTATGAAGGTGAAACGCTGGGGGTGGTTGGGGAATCCGGCTGCGGTAAATCGACCTTTGCGCGGGCGATTATTGGTCTGGTGAAAGCGACCGATGGCCGCGTGGCGTGGTTAGGGAAAGATCTGCTGGGGATGAAACCTGATGAATGGCGGGACGTACGCAGCGATATTCAGATGATTTTCCAGGACCCGCTGGCGTCATTGAACCCACGCATGACCATTGGAGAAATCATCGCTGAACCATTACGCACCTATCATCCAAAATTGCCGCGCCAGGAAGTGCGCGATCGGGTGAAAGCGATGATGATAAAGGTGGGGCTGCTGCCGAATCTGATTAACCGTTACCCGCATGAGTTTTCCGGCGGCCAGTGCCAGCGTATTGGTATCGCGCGTGCTCTGATCCTGGAGCCGAAGCTGATTATTTGCGATGAGCCGGTTTCGGCGCTGGACGTGTCGATTCAGGCGCAGGTGGTGAATCTGCTGCAACAGCTACAGCGTGAAATGGGGTTATCGCTGATCTTCATCGCTCACGATCTGGCGGTGGTGAAGCATATTTCCGATCGTGTGCTGGTGATGTACCTGGGTCATGCGGTGGAATTGGGAACCTACGATGAGGTGTATCACAATCCGCTGCATCCTTATACCAAAGCGCTGATGTCCGCCGTGCCGATTCCCGACCCCGATCTGGAAAAGAACAAGACGATTCAGTTGCTGGAAGGGGAATTACCGTCACCCATCAATCCGCCGTCGGGGTGTGTTTTCCGCACGCGTTGCCCGATTGCCGGGCCGGAATGTGCGAAAACCCGACCGGTGCTGGAGGGCAGTTTCAGGCATGCGGTTTCCTGCCTGAAGGTGGACCCGCTATAAATTTAAGGGCTGACATGATGTCAGCCCTTTTTTTTGGCACTGGCCCGATCGTTCGACGTCTTTCTTATTCACGCCAAAGGATATGGCAAAGTTTGTGATCTTTTTCGCGGCATAACAGCACGCGGGCAAAAATATCGTTAATTTCGCCGTCTTCGCTATCCGCCAGGCCAATCACGACTTCGGCAAAAAAGTCAGGGTTGAGGTCAAAATCAACGTGTTCCTGCCAGTCTTCTGACGGATCGAATAACTCCGCGCCGCCGCGCTCTTCGAACTGTAAATTGAACAGAATAATATCTGCCGGATCGAGATTATCTGCCGCCAGTTCGAGAAAAATATCATAGGCCTGCTCAAGCGTTTCGTCTTCAGTCAGGCGATTGTTCAGATCCATTTCCATAATGACTACCCGTTTACCGTCTCTTGGGCACGTTTTACAGCAACGGACTGAAGAAGTAAAACAGTCGCTCAGTAATCCGCTGCCATAATGGCCGTTTTACCCACAGGCGGGCATCAAGCAGGCGAGAACGCGAAATATAATCATCCTGAACCGCAGCCAGATCGCCGCCGAATCCGGCGTCGTCAATCACCAGCGTGATTTCAAAATTTAACCACAGGCTGCGCATATCCAGGTTCACGGTGCCAACCAGACTCAGCTCGCCATCCACCAGCACGCTCTTGGTGTGCAACAATCCACCTTCAAACTGATAGATTTTGACTCCGGCGGCCAGCAGTTCAGTGAAAAAGGCGCGGCTGGCCCAGCCGACCAGCATGGAGTCATTTTTACGCGGCAGGATGATGCTGACATCCACGCCGCGCTGTGCCGCCGTGCAGATCGCGTGCAATAAATCGTCGCTGGGGACGAAATAGGGCGTTGTCATGATCAGATATTCACGAGCGGAATAGGCTGCCGTCAGCAGCGCCTGGTGAATCAGATCTTCCGGGAAGCCTGGCCCTGAGGCGATAGTATGAATGGTGTGTCCGCTGGCCTGCTCAAACGGCATGATATTGACGTCTGGAGGCGGCGGCAGGATGCGTTTACCCGTTTCGATTTCCCAGTCGCAGGAGTAGACAATCCCCATTGCGGTCGCTACCGGGCCTTCCATTCTCGCCATCAGATCAACCCATTGTCCCACGCCGGCGTCCTGTTTGAAGAAACGCGGATCGACCATATTCATGCTGCCGGTATAGGCGATGTAGTTATCAATCATCACCATCTTGCGGTGCTGGCGCAAATCCATACGGCGCAGAAAGACACGCATCAGATTGACCTTCAGCGCCTCAACCACTTCAATTCCGGCGTTACGCATCATGGCCGCCCACGGGCTGCGGAAAAAGGCCACGCTTCCGGCGGAGTCCAGCATCAGACGGCAATGAATGCCGCGTCGCGCCGCCGCCATCAGCGACTCTGCAACCTGATCCGCCATGCCGCCGGGCTGCCAGATGTAGAACACCATCTCAATGTTATGGCGCGCCAGTTGAATGTCGCGGATAAGCGCCTGCATCACATCGTCAGAGTCGGTCAGCAGTTGCAGCTGATTGCCTTTAACGCCAGCGATTCCCTGGCGTCGCTCACACAGCTTAAACAGCGACGAAGCGACGCTGCTGTTCTCTTCGGCGAAAATGTGTTTACAGGCTTTGAGGTCGTTCAACCACTTCGCAGTGGACGGCCACATCGCTCTGGCGCGTTCGGCGCGGCGTTTCCCTAAATGCAACTCGCCAAATGATAAATAAGCAATAATCCCTACCAGCGGCAGAATATAGATGATTAAGAGCCAGGCCATCGCGGAGGGAACGGCGCGTCGTTTCATTAAAATACGTAACGTCACACCGGCAATAAGTATCCAGTACCCCAGAATGACCAGCCAACTCACCACTGTGTAGAAGGTTGTCATAAATTTAAAAATCCTTTTGAAAGCGTATTGTTAAGAGTTTACGCATCAGGCTTCATCTGGCAAATAAAAACACCGGAAAAGCGCTGGTCTGCTCCTGACGAGAGGGTATAATGCCTGCTCTGGCACTGTAAGAGTAGTTAACATGAAGCGTAGTAGAACGGAAGTGGGACGCTGGCGCATGCAACGTCAGGCTAGCCGCCGTAAAGCGCGTTGGCTTGAAGGACAATCGCGTCGTAATATGCGTATCCACTCAATCAGAAAATGCATTCTCAATCATCAACGTAACACGTTATTGTTTGCGATTCACAGCATCTGATACAACCAGGGCACCGTATTCGGTGCCCATGAATGCAAACCCCGCCTGATTTAAAAGACTTTCTTATACGGTTTTACAGAGACTTGCGCATACACGCCCGCAGCCACATACGGGTCTGCGTCTGCCCAGGACTGCGCTTCTTCCAGCGATTCGAATTGTGCAATCACGGTTGAGCCGGTAAACCCGGCGGCACCGGGATCGTTGCTGTCGACGGCTGGCATAGGGCCTGCGGTCAACAGTCGGCCCTCATCATGGAGCAGTTGCAGGCGCGCCAGATGGGCAGGGCGGACGGAAAGACGTTTTTCAAGAGAATCGGCGATATCCTGAGCGTAAATGACATACAGCACGGGTAGAGCTCCTTAATCGGTAAAAGTCGTTAATTACGTTATTGGAAAGGTCTTTCAACTGCAACGCAAAGATAACGACTTTGTTAAGACCGTGCATAACACAGGGACTTTTTGCGGTAATATTGCGTTTTAAATGCGGCTTACCGTGATGTCTTATTGAATATGATTGCTATTTGCATTTAAAATCGAGGCCTGGTTTTTTAACTGAAACGATTATGACTTCAATGACCCTTGATTTACCTCGTCGCTTTCCCTGGCCGACGTTACTTTCCGTTGGCATTCATGGTGCTGTAGTGGCGGGTCTGCTGTATACCTCGGTACATCAGGTTATTGAACTGCCTGCGCCCGCGCAGCCGATCTCAATCACAATGGTCGCGCCTGCCGATCTTGAGCCACCACAGGCGGTTCAGCCGCCGCCGGAACCCGTCGTCGAACCTGAGCCGGAACCTGTTCCTGAGCCGCCAAAAGAGGCGCCGGTGGTGATTGAGAAGCCGAAACCTAAGCCGAAGCCAAAACCTAAACCGGTGAAAAAGGTTCAGGAGCAGCCTAAACGTGATGTTAAGCCTGCTGAACCGCGCCCGTCCGCACCGTTTGAAAATACGGCGCCGTCGCGTCCGACAACGAATACCGCAGCGGCAACCAGCAAACCGGCCGTCAGTGTTCCTGCGGGGCCTCGCGCGTTGAGCCGCAACCAGCCGCAGTATCCGGCACGAGCGCAAGCGTTGCGTATCGAAGGCCGCGTGAAAGTGAAATTCGACGTCACCTCAGACGGGCGAGTGGAGAATGTTCAGGTGCTTTCCGCTCAGCCAGCGAACATGTTTGAGCGTGAAGTGAAAAACGCGATGCGCAGATGGCGCTATGAAGCAGGGAAACCGGGGTCGGGCTTAGTGGTTAATATCATCTTCCGTCTGAACGGCACCACGCAGATCGAGTAATCGCGATCCCCTTAAATCGTAGAGCGGATAAGGCGGCGCACCGCCTTATCCGGTAATTCATGCCTGAACCGGCAGCGGGCGAGGTTTACCGTCACCGTCTACCGCCACATAGATGAACAGCGCCTCGGTTGCTTTATAACGCTGGCCGATTGGCTCCGACGCCACCTTTTTCACCCACACTTCAATATTAATGCTGACAGACGTTGTGCCGCGTTTAACGCAGCGGGCATAACAGCATACGACGTCGCCTACGGCGACAGGGCGCAGAAAACTCATTCCCTCAACGCGCACGGTCACCACGCGACCATGAGCAATTTCTTTAGCCTGAATCGCGCCGCCAATATCCATTTGTGACATGAGCCAGCCGCCAAAAATATCGCCGTTAGCATTGGTATCGGCGGGCATGGCCAGCGTGCGTAAAACCAGTTCGCCCTGAGGAGCGTTATTTGTTGTTGTCATTGTAGAACCGACTGTGAAGAAAGATTTCAGGCGCGAATGCTACTATGATTTGCGCAGGGAGAACAGAGGGGAAACGTGCGCCAGGCTGGCGTGAAGGGGATGCCAGACCAGACGGTCTGGCAAACAGAACTCAGGATTTATCTTCCTGCGGCAGATGGCGGTAAATGTAGACTCCGCTCAGAAGGGTAAAAATCAGCGTCAGCGCGGTTAAACCGAACACTTTGAAGTTGACCCAGATGTTTTGCGGCAGCCAAAACGCGATGTAGATATTGGCGAGCCCGCAGAGGATGAAAAATACGGCCCATGCCAGGTTCAGCTTAGACCAGACCGGCTGCGGCAACGTCAGTTCTTTCCCTAACATGCGTTGAATCAGCGGCTTTTTCATGACCCACTGACTTATCAGCAGCGCACCAGCAAACAGGCCGTAAATCACCGTCACCTTCCACTTAATAAACTCATCGTTGTGGAAGAAAATGGTCAGGCCGCCGAACACGGCAACCAGAACGAAAGTGATCAACGCCATCTTTTCGACCTTGCGATAGCGAACCCAACTGTAGATCAGCACAATGGCTGTCGCGACAATCAGGGCGGAGGTCGCCGCATAGATGTCGTACAGCTTATAAAAAGCAAAAAAGACAACCAGCGGTAAAAAATCAAGAAACTGCTTCATTCTTCGATTCCGTAATCAAAAGTTTTGGGCAAACTGGCCCTTAACACGTTCAGGGTTATTGGCGAATCAACATATACAGGCGGAACAAATAGATGAGCAATATGGCGGAAATCAAATTGCTCAGCGTATTCGCCAACACTGCGCCAACATTCGGCGTCAGCGCTGCAAAACTGGGGGCAAACAGCAGCAAGAGCGTTTTCGCCAGTAACCAGCCGATCACCGCCGGAGCGACCAGTCGCATATTAGACCACGCCAGACGCATACTGTTGCGCATGGCGGCAAATACGCCCATCTTGTCCTGAACCAGCATCACCGGCGCAAGCGCCAGCAGAATCGCCATCAAAATCCCCGGTACGACAATCAGCATAATACCGATTTGCACTAACAGGGTAGTCAGAAAAATCAGGACAAACAATTTAGGTAAAACCGGCGCGCTGGCACCGATAGCACGTAATGCACTGACCCGATGACCGGCGGAAATCAGCTGGATCATCAGCAAAACGCCCCCTGCCAGGATCGCATTGCCAATGAGTCCTGAAAATGTTGATGCCGCTGAAGCCCGTAATAATATTTGCTGCTGTTCCGGCGTCATGTTCTGCACCAGATCGAACAGGCCAACGCTACCGGTCAGATGATCCCCTTCACTGAGTTGCGCGATTTGGGCATCGCTGGGGGAAAAGGCATGACCTAAAACCACCGTAATAAATGCGCACAGCAACGAAACCAGCAAGATGGTTACAAATTGATTACGGAAAAAGTTCCCCGTGTCACGGTAAACGGACTTCGCCGTGATAGACATGCACTCTCCTTGAGTTTTGCAGGTGTTAATTTGCGGGCAATTGTACCCTGGATAACTCTACAGTGGCAGCATCACGGGGTGTATGGAAAAGCATATCTTTGTAAAGCGCGGGTAATTTTGGCTGCGAAAGCGCCAGCCGTCCTCTCTTTTACAATCCATCCGCCTGGTTGAAAAAAGCCATTTATCACTAAAATTCGGAAAATTTGATTCAAACGGCTTTAACCAGGATTTTAGATGCAAGTTCTAAATTAATCTGGATCAATAAAGGTTAAATTACAGGGCCTAATGTGATCTGTATTGGATCACTTATTACTCCATTGTAGGTATATTCGTGACGCATTTATAACCATAACGATGGAGCGGATATGAAAAAGTTAACAGTGGCAGCCCTGGCAGTAAGTACTCTTCTCTCTGGTAGTGCGCTTGCGCATGAGAGCGGTGAGTTTTTTATCCGTGCGGGCTCGGCGACCGTGAGACCGACGGAAGGGGCAGGCGGAACGCTGGGGAGTCTGAACGGTTTTGATGTCAGTAACAATACGCAACTCGGTTTGACTTTTACTTATATGGCAACCGACAACATTGGTATTGAACTGCTGGCGGCGACGCCGTTCCGCCATAAAATTGGGACAGGGGATACCGGTGATATCGCTACCGTGCGTCACCTGCCGCCGACATTAATGGCGCAGTGGTACTTTGGCGACGCCAGTAGCAAACTGCGCCCTTATATTGGCGCGGGTGTAAACTACACCACCTTCTTTGACGAAGGTTTCAACAACAATGGTAAAGAGACAGGGTTGTCCGATCTGAGTCTGAAGGATTCCTGGGGAATGGCCGGGCAGGTGGGTATGGATTACCTGATTAACCGGGACTGGTTAATTAACATGTCGGTCTGGTATATGGATATCGATACTACCGCAAGCTATAAACTCGGTGGTGCCCAGCAGCATGACAGCGTCCGCCTCGACCCGTGGGTATTTATGTTCTCTGCCGGTTATCGTTTCTGAGTTTATATGACCCATCTAAAAAGCGGGCTGTCATACAGCCCGCTTTTTATATTCTGCTGATTTCAACATCATACCTCTCCCTGAGATGCTATCTTTGAAACAAGCCTGTTTTGAGAGCATTGACGATGATAGTAACTCAAGCCCTTCTGCAACAAAAAATCGCGACCCTGGAATCGATAGTCAGAGATGAAGAGGCTGAGTTCACTTTACAGGCGCTGCGTATGCTGCTGGATGCAATGCATAAGATTGATGTGCTGGAAGAGAATATTACTACGCCCGTCCGTTTACCTTATTGCAGTTCGAGTCCGGTTTGTGAGATTGAAGCTGGGTATGCCGCTGGCGTCAGTGACTGCCGTGAGGCTATTCGCAGGGCGGGATACCCGATTGAAGGAGATGATTAATCACTGAAAACTGTACTGTATCAGCAAAATCTACTAACGTATTCGGCCCCGTGATTCAGGCTTAAGGTGCCTCAGTGAAGATTGTTCAGGACAGCCTAAGAAATAGCCAGGCGTTGTTGATGTCAGCGCTTATCACTTTACTTTTTACTTCACTGTATCTCTTTATTATTTACGAACAACGACAGGCCGTTGTGAATGAAGGGATGAGTCGTCTGCAAACGCGGATGATGGATATTTTCAACGATAACGAACTCATCGCCGATGCGACAGGGGTTCGCTATCACCAGATCAAAAATGCCGGGCAGTGCGGCAACCTCTCAAGGTTTTCCCCCAGAGATGCGGATTCATGGGGTATCAATGCCGACCGGGCGCGGATCCATTCCGCAACGGGCACTATTGTTTCCCGTCAGCCCAATATTAACGCTTTATGTATGTTTGCGGCGGCGGAGTTTATTCGGGATCGGATGAACACCCTTAATCCGGGGGATTATGCCGCGCATCGCTACATTATCGCCAAAGATGCCAGCTATTTTTATTGGTTCACGCCAGCAGATGCAAAACCCTTCTATTTTAGCGACTCTAAAATGGCGGGCGATATCACCGACTTTTTCTTACCGCCCGTGGGCTTTTATACGCGTCTGCTGCAAAAGAATGTCAAATCCAAGTCGCTCAGTTCAACGGACTTTTATACGGACAAAATCACGAATGAAAAAGCGTACAGCGTAGTCAGTTATATTTACGATCTTTCTGGAAAAGAGATCTCCGATCATATCGTTGCGTATCTGGTGTATGACCATTCTAAACCTGAGCTACAGGAGGCGCTGACGGAGGCCTTTGAACATCATATTCCACCCGGCCTTAATGTGGCCCTGGTGCATACGCCCACGCAGGAAAATCTCTGCCTGAGCGGTGATTGCCAGCCTGTCGCCGGGGAGTCCATCCGCGCAATGTCTGCAAAATATGCGTTCCATTCCTCGCTCTCTCTGCATCGGTTCGTCAGATACGACACGCAGGCCGGGATTGCGATTCTGCTGGCGCCATTCTTCTTTATCCTGATCTTCCTCGGCTTAAAATTCTGGCTGAACGCGAGCGACCTGAAGGTGTATATCGACTCGCTGACGGGCTGCTTTAACCGCAAGATCCTTGATATTGTGAAGCGCAGGGATTTAACGCGCAGCTGCGTGGTGCTGCTGGATTGTAATAAGTTTAAAGCCATCAACGACACCTGGGGGCATGTGGCGGGAGACCGGGCGTTGCAGATCATCGCCAACAGAATGCTCTCTAACACCCGCACCAGTCATGACCTGGTGATTCGTACCGGCGGCGATGAGTTCGTTATTTTGCTTTACCGCGCGCAGATCGGTGACGCGATAGCCATCGCGGAGCGGATAACCGGCCAGATAAATGATTATGCATTTATGGTTGATGGTCATGTTGTACCGCTGTCGGTGTCATGGGGCGTCGCAGAAGTAACCCGCGATCTGGATACGGCTATTCAGGATGCGGATAACGAAATGTACAAAATGAAGCAGATGAGGGAATGACGGGATTGGCCCGATAAGCATGGCATTATCGGGCCTGTTGCCTGCGCAATATTATGCGCGGGTCGCGGCTTTCATTGCCGTGACAAACGCTTTCAGCTCGGTCAGCATCTGCCCGGGGTTTGCGACGTTTTTCTCGATGAGCTTAACGATCGCTGACCCGGAAATCGCCCCGGCGGCGCCGGCTTCAATGGCACCTGTAACCTGTTCCGGGGAAGAGATGCCAAAGCCCTGCAACGGGGGCGCGGCGTTATACTCTTGCAGTTTTTCCACCAGATGATGCAGCGGTAATGCGGCGCGGTTTTCTGCACCCGTCACGCCTGCCCGCGAAAGCAGATAGGTATAGCCGCGGCCATAAGAGGCTATCTGGCGCAACAGATCGTCATCGGCATTGGGCGGGCAGATGAAAATCGGCGCCACGTTGTAGCGTAATGCCGCCTGACGGAAGGGCGCAGACTCCTCAACAGGCACATCCGCCACCAGTACGGAATCCACGCCGACTTTCTCGCACTGCGCGTAGAATTCGTCGATCCCTTTGCTGAACACCAGGTTGGCGTACATCAGCAGACCAATCGGAATCGTCGGGTGTTTCTGACGAATCAGCGCCAGCATCTCAAAGCATTGCGTAGGCGTTACGCCTGCGGCAAACGCGCGCAGCGTGGCTTCCTGGATGGTCGGCCCGTCTGCCAGCGGATCGGAGAACGGAATGCCGAGTTCAAGGGCGTCGGCGCCGGCTTCAATCAGCGTATCAATAATGTTCAGTGACTGTTCAACGGAAGGATCGCCCAGGGTCACGAAAGGGACAAATGCGCCTTCCTTGCGATCCTTCAGCTGTGCAAACAGGTTTTCATAGCGTTCCATCAGATTTCCCCTCGCGCTTTCAGAATATCGTGTACGGTGAAAATGTCTTTGTCGCCGCGACCGGAAAGGTTAACGACCAGCAATTGTTCTTTTTCTGGATTTTCACGCATCATTTTCAGGGCGTGAGCCAGGGCGTGGGACGACTCCAGCGCCGGAATAATCCCTTCATGCAGACAGAGCGTTTTAAAGGCTTCCAGCGCTTCGTCATCGGTGATCGACACATAATCGGCGCGACCAATGCTGTTCAGATACGCGTGCTGCGGCCCAACGGACGGGAAATCCAGCCCGGCGGAAATGGAGTAGGACTCTTCAATTTGCCCTTCCTCGGTTTGCATCATCGGTGCTTTCATGCCGAAATAGATGCCTACGCGGCCGTGCTTCAGCGGTGCGCCGTGCTCGCCTGTTTCAATTCCGTGGCCGCCAGGTTCGACGCCAATCAAACCCACGCTGGTTTCGTTGATGAAGTCCGCAAACATGCCGATTGCGTTGGAGCCGCCGCCCACGCAGGCAATCACGGCATCCGGCAGACGACCTTCTTTTTCGAGGATTTGCGCTTTCGTCTCTTCCCCGATCATGCGCTGAAATTCACGGACGATGGTCGGGAACGGGTGCGGGCCTGCCGCAGTTCCGAGCATATAGTGCGCGGATTCATAGCTGCCGGACCAGTCGCGAAGCGCTTCGTTGCAGGCGTCTTTCAGGGTGGCGGAGCCGCTGTGTACAGGGATCACTTCCGCGCCCATCAGTCGCATACGAAAGACGTTTGGCGACTGACGCTCGACGTCTTTTGCACCCATATAGATACGGCATTTCAGACCGAGCAGGGCGCTGGCGAGCGCGGAAGCCACGCCATGCTGACCTGCGCCCGTTTCGGCGATAATCTCTGTTTTACCCATGCGTTTCGCCAGCAGCGCCTGACCCAGTACCTGGTTTGTTTTGTGCGCGCCGCCGTGCAGTAAATCTTCACGCTTCAGATACAGCGTGGTTTTGGTGCCGGCGGTGATATTCTGGCATTTGGTCAGCGCGGTTGGACGGCCTGCATAGTTCTTCAGCAGATCGGCAAACTGGGCCTGAAACTGCGGATCTTTCTGCGCGCTGACGAACGCTTCTTCCAGCTGGCGCAGGGCAGGCATCAGAATCTGCGGGACATACATGCCGCCAAATTCACCAAAGTAGGGATTGAGTAATGTTGTCATGTTTTCTTCCTTAATATGCGCGCAGTGTCTGAAAGACCGAGGCCAGAAGGTGTGCATCTTTGATGCCCGGCTGTGACTCTACACCAGAATTAAAATCGAGACCGGCACAGCCGGTTTTTGCCGCTTCCACGCAGTTGTCTGCGCCTAATCCGCCCGCCAGCAATACGTTGTCCAGCGTTTCACCGTTCAATAACGACCAGTCAAAACGTTGGCCGCTGCCGCCCTGGCCGTTATCAAGAACGTACTTATCAACGTGCTGGTAATCACGAGCAGGCAGTGTGTCGCCCACGCTAAGCGCTTTCCAGATTTGTACCTGTTCCGGTAATGCAGCGCGCAGAGCATCGACATAAGCCTGGTCTTCGCTGCCATGCAGTTGCACGGCCTTGAGCGACAAGGTGGTCGCTTTTTCACATACCTCGGTGATAGCGGTATTGCGGAATACGCCGACATATTGCAGGGGGGCGGCGGCTATCACCTCGCGCGCCTGGTCGAGATTTACGACGCGAGGCGACGAGGGAACAAAAATCAGCCCGCCATAAATGGCGCCCGCTTCGTAAGCGGCTTTTGCATCCTGAGCGCGCGTCAGGCCGCAGACTTTGTTCTCGCCAAGCAACACGCGACGCACGGCGGCGTGCAGATCGGCATGGGACATCAATGCAGAACCGATCAGGAAACCGTTAGCGAAGTGGCTTAGCTCGCGCACTTGTGCATAGGTGTTAATCCCGGACTCGCTGATCACGGTCACGCCGTGCCCCAGTTTTGGCGCAAGCTGACGGGTACGGTTAAGGTCAATCGACAGATCGCGCAGGTCGCGGTTATTAATACCGACGACTTTCGCACCCAGTGCGATGGCGCGCTCCAGTTCTTCTTCGTTACTGACTTCCGTCAGCACGCCCATTTTCAGACTGTGGGCGACGGCGGAAAGTTGGCGACATTGCTCGTCATCCAGTACGGAGAGCATCAGCAGACAGGCATCGGCCTGGTAGTAACGCGCCAGATAGATTTGGTAAGGATCGATGATGAAGTCCTTACACAGAATCGGCTGCGGCGCGATACGACTGACAACAGTGAGAAAGTCAAAACTCCCCTGGAAATATTTCTCATCGGTCAGAACGGAAATCGCCGACGCGTAATGTTTATAAACACCGGCAATCTGCGCGGGGTCGAAGTCATCACGAATCACCCCTTTGGAGGGGGACGCTTTTTTACACTCCAGAATAAATGCGGTACGCGTGCCTTGCAGCGCATCATAGAAATGGCGGGCACTTGGCTGAATCTCATTCTGGAAACTGGCTAACGGTTGTTGTTGTTTACGGGCTTCTACCCAGATCGCCTTATCCGCGACGATTTTCGCTAAAACGGTTTGCATCATTTACCCTCTTGCCGCCAGTGCGGTAACCCGGTCATAAGCTGCGCCACTGCGCAGTACATCAATCACAGTTTGCGCATTGGCCTTTAAATCTTCCTTACCATGCAGGCGCATTAACATGGCGACATTCGCAGCGACAGCGGCCTCGTGAGCGGCTTCACCTTTACCTTGTAACAAGCGGGTGAGAATGTCACGGTTTTCTTCCGGCGTGCCGCCTGCCAGCTGTTCCTGGTGATACGGGGTGAGGCCGAAGTCTTCCGCCGTGAGCTGGTAACTCTTGATTTCACCATCGTGCAGTTCAGCCACAATGGTTGGCGCATGCAGCGACACTTCATCCATACCGCCGCTGTGAACCACCGCCGCACGCTGATAACCCAGTACCCGCAGAGTTTCGGCAATGGGCAGCACCAGCTCCGGGCTGTAGACGCCAATCAGCGCCAGCGGCGGGTGAGCCGGGTTGATCAGCGGCCCCAGCACATTGAACAAGGTGCGGGTTTTAAGCTGTTGGCGAACCGGCATCGCATGACGGAAACCCGTATGGTATTTCGGTGCGAACAGGAAGCAGACGCCCAGGTCGTCCAGCGCCTGACGCGATTTATCGGCGTTCATATCCAGATTGATACCGAATGCCGCCAGCAGATCGGACGAACCGGATTTACTGGAGACGCTGCGGTTGCCATGTTTGGCCACCTTCAGTCCACAGGCCGCCGCCACAAAGGCGCTGGCGGTGGAGATATTGATGCTGTTGCTGCCATCACCGCCGGTGCCGACAATATCGGCAAACAGATAGTCCGGGCGCGGGAATGGCGCGGCATTTTCCAGCAGCGCGGTAGCGGCGCCAGCGATTTCATTCGGATGTTCGCCACGCACTTTCATACTGACCAGCGCCGCCGCCAGTTGTTCTGGCTTCAGTTCGCCACGGACCACGGCAGAGAAAAGCTGGTGGCTTTCCTGCTGGGTCATGGTTTGCGCCTGGTACAATTTTTCCAGAATCGGTTGCAGCGTATTGGTCGGCTCCAGTTTTTGTTGCGCCCAGGCCAGCGTTTGTTCCAGCAACAGCGCACCTTGCGTAGTAAGAATGGACTCCGGGTGGAACTGAAAACCGCAGACGCGATCCGTGTCGTGACGCACCGCCATCACCATGCCGTTAAAATGGGCGTTAATCGTCAGCCCCGCAGGCACGTTGCTGCCCACCAGAGAGTGATAACGAGCAACTGGCAGCGGGTTCTCCAGACCGGCAAACATCGCCTGTCCGTCATGTTCAATGCTCGACGCTTTACCGTGGAGAATCTCGCCCGCCTGACCGACGTAACCACCGTAGGCTTCAACAATCGCCTGGTGTCCGAGGCAGATGCCGATAATGGGCAGCTTGCCACGCAAACGGGTCAACAACTCCGGCATACAACCGGCTTCGCTGGGGACGCCTGGCCCTGGAGAAAGCATCAGCACCGGGTTTTTCATCGTCGAAAGACGGTCGATTAAGGTCTGCGCCGGGATATGGTTACGGTAAATCACCACATTGTGGCCGTTGGCCCGTAGCTGATCTGCCAGGTTGTAAGTAAAAGAGTCGATGTTATCGAGCAGCAGAATGTCAGCCATTAGAAAATCTCCTGTGCATGGTGCGCGGTGGCAATAGCACGCAGAACCGCGCGCGCTTTATTACGGGTTTCGTCGGCTTCAGACTGCGGAACAGAATCCAGCACGATTCCGGCACCGGCCTGTACGGTGGCGATGCCGTCTTCCACCAGAGCAGAGCGAATCACAATGCAGGTATCGAGATCGCCATGCGCGGTGAAATAGCCCACCGCACCGCCATAACTGCCGCGACGACGCCCTTCGGCACCGGCGATAAGCTGCATGGCGCGAACTTTTGGCGCGCCGCTCAGCGTGCCCATATTCATACAGGCGCGGTAAGCATGCAGCACATCCAGATCGCTGCGTAATTCACCCACCACGCGGGACACCAGGTGCATAACGAACGAATAACGATCGACTTTCGTCAGGTCGGCAACGTAGCGGCTGCCGGGAGTACAAATGCGCGCCAGATCATTACGCGCCAAATCGACCAGCATCAGGTGTTCAGACAGCTCTTTATGGTCGGTGCGCATCTCCAGCTCAATGCGGCTGTCGAGATCGCGATCCAGCGAGCCGTCGGCACGGCGACCGCGCGGGCGTGTGCCGGCGATGGGGTAGATTTCAATCTGGCGACTGGTCGCGTCGTACTTCAGCGAGCTTTCCGGGGAGGCGCCAAACAGGGTGAAATCGTTATCCTGCATAAAGAACATGTATGGACTTGGGTTGCTCTTTTTCAGTACGTAATAGGCCGCCAGCGGTGACGGGCAGGGTAATGAGAAGCGGCGGGAAGGCACCACCTGGAAAATCTCTCCTGCGCGAATCGCTTTCTGCATGGTACGCACAACGGCGCCAAACTCTTCGTCGCTCTGGCTGCATTCGCAGCGCATTTGCGGCACTGGTGTAACGGGCAACGGCGGCGCGGGTTCGGTTAATTGCTGCGTCAGCTGCGCGAGGCGCGCCGTCAGACGCTGTTTTTCCGCTTCATTATCGGTAAAGAGGCTTGCCTGAATACGGGTGCTTTTCTTCTGATGGTCAATCACCATCAGCGTTTCCGCCAGATAGAAGCAGTAATCCGGGCAGCGATTACCGGCTTCCAGTTGCGGTAACGCTTCAAATCCCGCCACCAGGTCATAGGCAAACAAACCGCCGAAAAACATGGCTTCGCGCTCTTCAGCAGGCACATTCACCAGGTTCTGCAACAGACGGAATGCGTCAAATACCGACAGCGAACACAGACGCGCATCCTCATCTAACAGCGGACTTACTGCGGGAAAGCGCAGCTTCCGGTTGCCGGGCTGCGCTGTATTTTCAACACCTGCGGGCAGCGCGGCATCCAGCAGCGGGAGCAGGGATGCGCCGTTATCCGTTAACGCTTCGATAGTGACAGTGTCACCCAAAGCGGTAATGCGCAGCGCGCTATCGACCAACAGCAGGCTTTTCAGATCATTTTTACTGTCGATATCAGCGGATTCCAGCAGCAGCGTTGCCGGGCGGTCGCCACAAACCTGATGGAACAACGCCGTCGGGTTCTCACGGTAGGCGGCATTGCAGGAAAGCAATTCGAGTGTTGGTTTTTGTATTTGCATCGTTATTCTCATTCATTCTGTTCAAAAAAAAGCCCGCTCATCTGGCGGGCCGGGTATCTGGTTGCTTATTGCAGACGTCATACACTGCCCGAAATCAGGAAGTGCGCCACCAACCGTGCAGTACGAATGTTGCTTTCATCTCAGATACCTTCTTCATGTGAACTTGCGTACTAGTTAACTAGTTCGATGAAATAAAGTCAACACCTGATTTCAGTATATTTGCCGGAACCGTTATGATGTTTGTGAAAGAACATTTATTAAGACGGGAGCCGCCTTGAGCGACACGAATTACGCAGTGATTTACGACCTGCACAGTCATACAACGGCGTCCGATGGTCGGTTAACGCCAGAAGCGTTAGTACATCGTGCGGTAGAGATGCGAGTCGGCACACTGGCGATCACCGATCATGACACCACAGCCGCTATTCCGGCGGCAAGAGAAGAAATTTCACGTTCCGGGCTTGCCCTGAACCTGATTCCTGGCGTGGAAATTTCAACTGTCTGGGAAAATCATGAGATCCATATTGTGGGTCTGAATATCGACATTGCGCATCCGGCGATGTGCGCGTTCCTGGCGGAACAAACCGAACGTCGTCAGCAGCGTGCGCGTCTGATTGCCGAGCGTCTGGAGAAAGCGCATATTCCTGGGGCGTGGGAAGGCGCTTTGCGGCTTGCCGACGGTGGGGCCGTGACGCGCGGGCATTTCGCCCGTTTTCTGGTGGAGTGCGGCAAAGCCGGGAGCATTGCCGATGTTTTTAAAAAATACCTTGCGCGTGGGAAAACCGGATACGTTCCGCCACAGTGGTGTACAATAGAACAAGCTATTGATGTGATTCATCATTCTGGCGGTAAGGCAGTATTGGCCCATCCGGGCCGCTACGACCTTAGCGCTAAGTGGCTGAAAAGGTTGATTGCGTATTTTGCGCTGCATCGCGGTGATGCGATGGAAGTGGCGCAATGCCAGCAGTCGCCCAATGAGCGAACCCAACTGGCGACCTATGCGCGCCAGCACCATTTATGGGCATCACAAGGCTCTGATTTTCATCAGCCGTGCCCGTGGATTGAACTGGGTCGCAAGCTCTGGCTGCCAGCAGGCGTCGAAGGCGTATGGCAGCTGTGGGAAGAGCCACAAACACCACAGTGAGGGAAGTATGAGCCAGTTTTTTTATATTCATCCTGAAAACCCGCAACAACGGCTGATCAATCAGGCGGTTGAAATTGTGCGTAAAGGCGGGGTGATTGTTTATCCAACCGATTCCGGCTATGCGCTGGGTTGTAAAATCGAAGATAAAGGGGCGATGGAGCGCATCTGTCGCATTCGCCACCTGCCGGACGGGCATAACTTCACGCTGATGTGTCGGGATCTGTCTGAGTTATCGACCTATTCGTTTGTCGATAACGTTGCTTTTCGCTTAATTAAAAACAATACGCCGGGCAACTACACTTTTATCCTGAAGGGAACGAAAGACGTGCCGCGCCGCCTGTTACAGGAAAAACGGAAAACAATCGGTCTGCGCGTGCCGTCGAACCCGATCGCGTTGGCACTGCTGGAAGCGCTGGGCGAACCAATGCTCTCCACCTCGCTGATGCTGCCCGGCAGCGAATTTACCGAGTCCGACCCGGAAGAGATCAAAGACCGCCTGGAAAAACAGGTCGATTTGATCATTCACGGCGGTTACCTCGGCCAGCAACCGACCACGGTGATTGATTTAACCGATGATTCCCCGGTTGTCTTGCGCGAAGGCGTTGGTGACGTTAAACCTTTCTTATAAGGGCGCAACTCTGTATACTACGCGGCCTTAAAATGGCGCTGTAAAGCGCCGTTGATTCTCCTGTTCGACGCCTGTGAAGGCGACACCTGAAGGAAGCTCTATGAGCGAAAAGTTACAAAAAGTGCTGGCTCGCGCTGGCCACGGTTCTCGCCGTGAAATTGAATCCATTATTGAAGCAGGCCGCGTAAGCGTTGACGGCAAAATCGCCACGCTTGGCGATCGCGTTGAAATCACGCCGGGTCTGAAAATCCGTATCGACGGTCATCTGATCTCGGTGAAAGAGTCTGCGGAACAAATTTGTCGCGTTCTGGCCTATTACAAACCAGAAGGTGAGCTGTGTACCCGTAACGACCCGGAAGGTCGTCCTACCGTTTTTGATCGCTTACCGAAACTGCGCGGCGCTCGCTGGATTGCCGTAGGTCGTCTGGATGTGAATACCTGCGGTTTGCTGTTGTTCACGACGGATGGCGAACTGGCGAACCGTCTGATGCACCCGAGTCGTGAAGTTGAGCGTGAATACGCCGTGCGCGTATTTGGTCAGGTTGATGACGCCAAGCTGCGTGACCTGAGTCGTGGCGTTCAACTGGAAGATGGCCCGGCGGCGTTTAAAACCATCAAATTCAGCGGTGGTGAAGGTATTAACCAGTGGTACAACGTCACGCTGACCGAAGGGCGTAACCGTGAGGTACGTCGTCTGTGGGAAGCGGTTGGCGTGCAGGTTAGCCGACTGATCCGCGTGCGCTATGGTGATATTCCATTGCCGAAAGGGCTGCCGCGCGGTGGCTGGACTGAACTGGATCTGGCGCAGACCAACTATCTGCGTGAGCTGGTGCAGCTGGCGCCGGAAACCACCTCCAAAGTGGCCGTGGAGAAAGACCGACGTCGTATGAAGGCGAACCAGATTCGCCGTGCGGTGAAGCGTCACAGCCAGGTTGGCGGCGGTCGTCGTTCAGGCGGTCGTAACAACAACGGTTGATGCTGAATGCCCGGTGGCGCTTACGCTTACCGGGCCTATGTTTTGCCTGTAGGCCGGATAAAGCGTTTACGCCGTCATCCGGCACCGTTTCCTAATAATCAATTCCCATCTGGGCCTTTACGCCCGCTTCAAAAGCATGTTTGACCGGACGCAGCTCGCTGACCGTGTCGGCCAGTTCCAGAATATCGCGATGACAACCGCGACCGGTAATAATTACCGTCTGATTCTGCGGACGGGCATTTAAGGCATTGATGACCTCTTCAAGCGGCAGATAGTCATACGCCACCATGTAGGTCAGTTCATCCAGCACGACCATATCCAACGTTGGGTCCGCCAGCATACGTTTGCCATGTTCCCAGACAGCCATACAGGCTGCGGTGTCGGTTTCGCGATTTTGCGTTTCCCAGGTGAACCCGGTCGCCATCACCTGAAACTCCACGCCGTGGGGCTCCAGCAGATTGCGCTCGCCGTTAGGCCATGTGCCTTTAATGAACTGCACTACGCCCACTTTTTTACCGTGGCCGACGGCGCGCGTTGCGGTGCCGAATGCCGCCGTGGTTTTGCCTTTACCGTTGCCGGTAAACACGATGATGATGCCGCGTTCGTCCTGCGCCGCCGCAACGCGGGCGTCGACCCGGTCTTTCACACGCTGCTGGCGTTGTTGATAGCGTTCTTCAGTCATTGGGCGATTCCTGGTTTACGGCCCGGCTGGGCATCAAAAGTCATACCGGTTTTACGGCGGCTGTCGTCGCCCATCAGCCACAAATAGAGGGGCATGATATCGGCGGGCGTTTTTAACTTCTGCGGATCTTCCGTAGGGAAGGCGCTGGCGCGCATACTCGTGCGCGTGCCGCCTGGGTTGATGCAATTTACACGTAAGGGGTGGTTCTGGTATTCGTCTGCCAGTACCTGCATCATGCCTTCGGTGGCGAATTTAGAGGTGGCGTACGCGCCCCAGTTGGCGCGTCCCTGACGACCGACGCTTGATGAGGTAAAGACCAGCGAACCGGCGTCGGATTTAAGTAATAAAGGAAGCAGCGCCTGGGTCAGCATGAATGTCGCATTGACGTTAACCTGCATAACATCCTGCCAGACGTGCGGATTTTGTTCGCTCATTGGGCAGATATCGCCCAGTAACCCGGCGTTATGCAGAACGCCATCCAGTCGTGGATAGTGTGCCGCAATCCGCTGGCCTAACTGGTGGCATTCTTCAGCGGTGCAGGTCAGTAGATCCAGTGTAAACCACTGTGGCAATGCGCCTGTATCTTCGGCGACAGTCTGTGCGACCTGACGCAGTTTTTCTTCATTTCGACCCAGCAAAATAACGTTTGCGCCGTAACGCGCATAGGTGAGCGCGGCTTCGCGACCAATGCCATCACTGGCGCCAGTGACCAGAATAATGCGATTTTGCAATAGATCTTGTTTAGGTTGGTAATGCACGGCTACTCCTCGGCGACGCGTTGGGTCACCCTGCCAGTTGTCTTATCTTCTCTTTAACTTTTCGGCTTTATGCCTGAAAGCCCGCGTCATTTCAATCAGTCAACGGCGATAACGCCGAAAAATGAACACTTTGTCATACTTTTCACCCAGTAACCGCAACGCAGGATCAAACGAGACGGGCTAACACGCCTGTTGTACACTGAGCCAAAATAGCGTTGTGTAACCAAGGTGGGACTCGTGGAATTGTTGTCTGAATATGGGTTGTTTTTGGCAAAAATCGTCACTGTCGTGGTGGCAATCGCCGTCATTGTGATGCTGATCGTGAATGCTGCCCAGCGTAAACGCCAGCGTGGGGAGCTGCGGGTAACGAATCTCAGCGAGCAATATAAAGAGATGAAGGACGATCTGGCGACGGCGCTGATGGACGGTCATCAACAAAAACTCTGGCATAAAGCGCAGAAAAAGAAGCAGAAGCTGGAGGCAAAAGCGGCGAAAGCGAAAGCAAAGCAGGGGGGAAATGCCGCGACGGAGAAACCTCGTGCCTGGGTGCTGGATTTTAAAGGCAGTATGGATGCCCACGAAGTCAGCGCGCTGCGTGAGGAGGTGACGGCGGTGTTAGCAGCGTTTAAACCGCAGGATCAGGTGGTCGTGCGTCTGGAAAGCCCCGGCGGCGTTGTGCATGGCTATGGCCTGGCGGCTTCGCAATTGCAGCGTCTGCGCGATAAGCAGATCCCGTTGACGGTAACGGTGGACAAAGTCGCCGCCAGCGGCGGTTACATGATGGCCTGTGTGGCCGACAAAATTGTTTCGGCGCCGTTTGCGATTGTCGGCTCTATTGGCGTTGTGGCGCAAATCCCTAACTTTAATCGCTTTTTGAAAGGGAAGGATATCGATATTGAGCTGCACACGGCGGGCCAGTATAAGCGCACGCTGACGCTGCTTGGCGAAAACACGGAGGAAGGGCGTCAGAAATTCCGTGAAGATCTGAATGAAACCCATCACCTGTTTAAGCATTTTGTGCAGCAGATGCGCCCTGTGCTGGATATCGAACAGGTGGCCACAGGTGAGCACTGGTATGGCCAACAGGCGCTGGAGAAAGGTCTGGTGGACGAAATCAACACCAGTGATGACGTCATTCTCCGCTTGATGGACGGTTATGAGGTGTTCAACGTTCGCTTTATGCAGCGCAAGAAATTGATGGATCGGTTTACGGGCAGCGCCGCAGAAAGCGCCGATCGTTTGTTGCTACGCTGGTGGCAGCGCGGACAAAAACCGCTGATGTAAAATTGTCATTGCCCGGTGGCGCTAACGCTTACCGGGCCTGCGGATTGTTTTGTAGGCCGGATAAGGCGCAGCCGCCATCCAGCAAACAGCCCGGTGGCGCTAATGCTTACCGGGCCTGCGGATTGTTTTGTAGGCCGGATAAGGCGCAGCCACCATCCGGCAAAACCTTTCCTGCGTTAATCGATCAGGTGATACTTCTCAGAAAGCACATGCGCCAGATGTTTAAACATATTAAACACGGCGGTGCTTTTTGGCGTCGGTAAACCTTGCTCGTCTAAAAAGTAATCGCCGCTGAAGACCAGCACGCCGTTTCGCTGCGTCACACCGGTGGCGACAATCCCCGCCAGCGTGTCCTCATGCTCACGAATGATTTTGTTGGCTTCAATCAGCAGTGTTTCACGATCGATAGGTTGGGTGTCTTTATGCATTATTTACTCCTTAAACAAGGACATTAGTCTACGCCGGGCGCTGCTTATGGGCAAATATTCCCTGATAAACACGAAGGTCTTGTAAAGGTGCTGTTACTGGCGAGATTTGTTTTTGCATGCTAATAAAGTTGCGTAACGAATTTTATCAGGTACAGTGTGACGCTTTCGTCAATCTGGCAACAGATTTGCTTGACATTCGACCAAAATTCCGTCGTGCTATAGCGCTTGTGTGCTAAAAAGCCTGTTAACTCAGTCACCTGAGGATCACGTTTCGCGCACTGAGTCAGTACAAGGGGTTGATATCCGCCGACACAGAGACCATATCGGTGTCTCGTCGCCAGTGGAAGGTGAATCAACGTGCGACGCATTCCAGGAAGAATCAATTTAGGTAAAGGTGAATATGGGTAAAGCTCTTGTCATCGTTGAGTCCCCGGCAAAAGCCAAAACGATCAACAAGTATCTGGGTAATGATTACGTGGTTAAGTCCAGCGTCGGTCATATCCGTGATTTGCCGACCAGTGGCTCAGCAGCTAAAAAGAGCGCCGACTCTACCTCCACCAAAACGGCTAAAAAGCCCAAAAAGGATGAACGTGGCGCTCTCGTCAACCGAATGGGGGTTGACCCTTGGCATAACTGGGATGCGCAGTATGAAGTGCTGCCCGGTAAAGAGAAGGTCGTCTCTGAACTGAAACAATTGGCTGAAAAAGCCGACCACATCTATCTCGCAACCGACCTTGACCGCGAAGGGGAAGCCATTGCCTGGCACCTGCGGGAAGTGATCGGGGGTGATGACACGCGCTATAGCCGCGTGGTGTTTAATGAAATAACCAAAAACGCGATTCGCCAGGCGTTTGATAAGCCAGGCGAACTGAATATCGATCGTGTTAACGCGCAGCAGGCGCGCCGCTTTATGGACCGCGTTGTGGGCTATATGGTGTCGCCATTGCTGTGGAAAAAAATTGCGCGAGGCCTGTCGGCAGGCCGCGTACAGTCCGTTGCCGTGCGTCTGGTTGTTGAGCGCGAACGTGACATCAAAGCGTTCGTACCGGAAGAGTTCTGGGAAGTGAACGCCAGCACGACAACGCCTTCTGGCGATGCCTTGCCGCTCGACGTTACGCACCAGAATGATAAACCGTTCCGTCCGGTTAACCGCGAGCAAACGCTGGCGGCGGTCAGCCTGCTGGAAAAAGCGCGTTACAGCGTACTGGAGCGTGAAGATAAACCGACCAGCAGCAAGCCTGGCGCGCCGTTTATCACGTCGACGCTGCAACAGGCGGCGAGCACGCGTCTGGGCTTTGGCGTGAAAAAAACCATGATGATGGCGCAGCGCTTGTACGAAGCGGGCTACATCACCTACATGCGTACTGACTCCACCAACCTGAGCCAGGATGCGGTAAACATGGTTCGCGGTTATATCAGCGATAGCTTCGGCAAGAAATACCTGCCGGAGAGCCCGAACCAGTACGCCAGCAAAGAAAATTCACAGGAAGCGCACGAAGCGATCCGTCCTTCTGATGTCGCGGTGATGGCCGAAGCGCTGAAGGATATGGAAGCGGACGCGCAGAAACTGTATCAGCTGATCTGGCGTCAGTTTGTCGCCTGTCAGATGACGCCAGCCCAGTACGATTCCACCACGCTGACGGTCGGCGCGGGTGATTTCCGCCTGAAAGCGCGTGGCCGCATTCTGCGTTTCGACGGCTGGACGAAAGTCATGCCTGCGCTGCGTAAAGGCGATGAGGATCGGACGTTGCCTGCGGTGAATAAAGGCGATGTGTTGACGCTGGTTGAACTGACCCCGGCGCAGCACTTCACCAAACCACCGGCGCGCTTCAGTGAAGCATCGCTGGTTAAAGAGCTGGAAAAACGCGGTATTGGTCGTCCATCCACCTATGCGTCGATCATCTCGACCATTCAGGATCGCGGTTATGTCCGCGTGGAAAACCGTCGCTTCTATGCTGAAAAAATGGGTGAGATTGTCACCGATCGACTGGAAGAAAACTTCCGCGAGCTGATGAACTACGATTTCACCGCCCAGATGGAAGACAGCCTCGACAAGGTGGCCAGCCACGAAGCCGAGTGGAAAAACGTGCTTGATAACTTCTTCAGCGATTTTACTCAGCAGCTTGATAAAGCGGAGAAAGATCCTGAAGAGGGCGGCATGCGTCCTAACCAGATGGTGCTGACCAGCATTGACTGCCCGACATGCGGGCGCAAGATGGGGATTCGCACCGCCAGCACCGGCGTGTTCCTGGGATGTTCCGGCTATGCGCTACCGCCGAAAGAGCGCTGCAAAACCACCATCAACCTGGTGCCGGAAAATGAAGTGCTGAACGTACTGGAAGGCGATGATGCGGAAACCAACGCCTTGCGTGCAAAACGTCGTTGCCAGAAGTGCGGCACCGCAATGGACAGCTACCTGATCGATCCGAAACGCAAGCTGCATGTCTGCGGTAATAACCCGACCTGCGACGGTTACGAAATCGAAGAGGGCGAGTTCCGCATTAAAGGTTATGACGGCCCGATCGTTGAGTGCGAAAAATGTGGCTCTGAAATGCACCTGAAAATGGGGCGTTTTGGTAAGTACATGGCCTGTACTAACGACGAATGTAAAAATACCCGTAAGATTCTGCGTAACGGTGAAGTCGCGCCGCCGAAAGAAGATCCGGTGCCGTTGCCGGAACTGCCGTGCGAGAAATCGGACGCGTATTTCGTGCTGCGTGACGGCGCCGCAGGGATCTTCCTCGCGGCGAATACCTTCCCGAAATCGCGTGAAACGCGTGCGCCGTTAGTGGAAGAGTTGTACCGCTTCCGCGACCGTCTGCCGGAAAAACTGCGTTATCTGGCCGATGCGCCGCAGCAGGACCCGGAAGGCAATAAGACGCTGGTGCGTTTTAGCCGTAAGACGAAACAGCAGTATGTTGCCGCTGAAAAAGACGGGAAAGCGACGGGATGGTCCGCATTCTTCGTTGATGGCAAGTGGGTAGAAGGTAAGAAATAACAGTCACCTGGCTGAATTTCACTTAAGAGGGTCGCGCAAGCGGCCCTTTTTTATTCCGGGCTTATTATTTTTTCTTCGCATCTATACAGCTCTGATATAAATGATATAGTGGTTATAGTTAACGGCTTTTTTATTATTAAATCGTATTAGCAGCGCGTGACGTGCTGCTTATCAAACGATGACATGACGGCGCTAATCTGGATGGTTTAACATGAAATTACAGCAGCTTCGCTACATTGTTGAGGTGGTTAATCACAACCTTAATGTCTCTTCCACCGCCGAAGGGCTTTACACCTCCCAGCCGGGCATCAGTAAGCAAGTTCGTATGCTGGAAGATGAGCTTGGCATCCAGATTTTCGCGCGCAGCGGTAAACACCTGACGCAGGTGACGCCAGCCGGGCAGGAAATTATTCGCATTGCGCGCGAAGTGTTGTCCAAAGTCGATGCCATCAAGTCCGTGGCGGGCGAACACACCTGGCCGGATAAAGGTTCTCTGTATATTGCCACCACGCACACTCAGGCGCGCTATGCGCTGCCAAATGTGATCAAGGGCTTTATTGAGCGCTATCCTCGCGTTTCATTGCATATGCATCAGGGGTCGCCCACGCAAATCGCGGAAGCGGTTTCGAAAGGGAATGCCGACTTCGCTATCGCCACTGAAGCGCTGCACCTGTATGACGATCTGGTGATGCTGCCATGCTACCACTGGAATCGCTCTATCGTCGTCACGCCAGAGCACCCGCTGGCCGCTAAATCATCGGTGACGATTGAGGAACTGGCACAGTATCCGCTGGTGACCTACACCTTTGGCTTTACCGGGCGCTCCGAGCTGGATACCGCGTTTAATCGCGCCGGGCTGACGCCGCGTATTGTCTTTACGGCAACCGATGCGGACGTGATAAAAACATACGTCCGGCTTGGCCTGGGGGTTGGGGTGATTGCCAGCATGGCCGTCGATCCGATTTCCGACCCGGACCTGGTGCGTGTCGATGCGCATGATATTTTCAGCCATAGCACCACGAAAATTGGTTTTCGCCGCAGCACGTTTTTACGCAGCTATATGTACGACTTTATTCAACGCTTTGCGCCGCATCTGACGCGCGATGTTGTGGATACCGCCGTGGCCTTGCGTTCTAACGAAGAAATTGAAGCCATGTTTAACGATATTAAATTACCGGAAAAGTAATCACGCGCGTGAGTTTTCAGGTATCTCCAGACACGAGGAGATACCTGAATAACCACTAAATTTATGGATTATGGTTTTCGTTTTTTCTGCGATCATATTACCTGCATGGTATTCATGGAAAAGCGCCAGTAAAGTAGTTTCGAATTACCCGCCTCGCAAATTCCGCCTTTCAAATATTTATTTCCGGTCAAAAGATTGATTTATTCATGGGAAACGATTCGTAAATTCACTGGATTTTTGACTAAAGTTTCTTTAGGATTTGTCTCATCTGATGATTAATTGTACCGATTGTTTGGTGCTGAAATGATAAGTGATGCCGATTGTATGAGGTTAGCAATGCCTTCTGGAAACCAGGAACCCCGCAGGGACCCCGAGCTTAAACGCAAAGCATGGCTGGCGGTATTCCTCGGCTCTGCGCTGTTCTGGGTTGTGATTGCGCTGGTTATCTGGCAAGTGTGGGGGTAAGTCATGGTTTCGCAGGAACATCAGCAACCCTCAACGCCAGCACGTCAGCCTCGTGATAGCGTGAAGGAAGCGCGGAGCGAATGTGTGACGAATATTCCAGGATCCTGGAAACTCACACAACAGCAACAGGCATTTATTGATTCATTCGCTGAAGATGAGCAACAGAAACAATAATTGGCGATTTTTTTAATCATCATTTCCAGTACAGGTCATTAACATCCCGTACTGTATTTCCTTATACACCACAGCAATAAGCGCTGAGTAAATCTCAGCATAAAGTATTAAACAAATGTCGGTGTAGCCTATGCAAACTGTGAATCTTAAATATTGGTCATGGATTGGGGCGTTCTCAGTATCGCTCTTGTTCTGGGCTCAACTTATCTGGATTGTCTCTTTCTGATCGTATGCCGGTAAATGCCCGATGGCGCAACGTCATCGGGCCTGCGCATGCCGATTCCCGTCCGTAAGGTTTCTCCTCTTTTATCAATTTGGGTTGTTATCAAAACGTTACATTCTGTTTGTGTTATCTTTAATACTAACCCTGAGGAGAGTCAGGGTATCCAACCCTGTTATTAAGGAGGAGCTATGTCGTCAACCCTACGAGAAGCCAGTAAGGACACGTTGCAGGCCAAAGACAAAACCTATCATTACTACAGTCTGCCCCTGGCTGCCAAAAAACTGGGCGATATTACCCGCTTGCCCAAGTCGCTAAAAGTTCTGCTTGAAAACCTGCTGCGCTGGCAGGACGGTGACTCTGTTACCGAAGAAGATATTCAGGCGTTAGCCGGGTGGCTGAAAAAAGCCCATGCCGATCGCGAAATTGCCTATCGACCCGCCCGTGTATTAATGCAGGATTTTACCGGCGTCCCGGCGGTGGTGGATCTGGCCGCCATGCGCGAAGCGGTCAAACGCCTCGGCGGGGATACTGCGAAAGTGAATCCACTATCCCCGGTAGACCTTGTTATTGACCACTCGGTAACGGTCGATCGCTTTGGCGATGATGACGCTTTCGAAGAGAACGTGCGTCTGGAAATGGAACGCAACCACGAGCGTTATGTGTTCCTGAAATGGGGGCAACAGGCTTTTAGTCGCTTCAGCGTGGTGCCGCCAGGAACCGGGATCTGCCACCAGGTGAACCTGGAGTACCTTGGCAAGGCCGTCTGGAGCGAATTGCAGGCGGGAGAGTGGGTTGCATACCCGGACACGCTGGTCGGCACCGACTCCCACACCACGATGATTAACGGCCTTGGCGTGCTGGGATGGGGCGTCGGGGGGATTGAAGCGGAAGCCGCGATGCTGGGCCAGCCGGTTTCAATGCTCATTCCCGATGTTGTTGGCTTCAAGTTGACCGGTAAGCTGCGTGAAGGTATCACCGCGACCGACCTGGTGCTGACCGTGACCCAGATGCTGCGTAAACACGGCGTCGTTGGTAAATTCGTTGAATTCTACGGCGACGGTCTGGACTCCTTGCCATTGGCCGATCGCGCGACGATAGCAAACATGTCGCCGGAATATGGCGCGACCTGCGGCTTCTTCCCGATTGACGGCATCACCCTCGAATATATGCGTTTAAGCGGCCGTAGCGAGGAGCAGGTTGAGCTGGTCGAAACCTATGCCAAAGCGCAGGGGATGTGGCGAAACCCTGGCGATGAACCTGTTTTCACCAGTTCGCTGGAACTGGATATGGGGGATGTCGAGGCGAGCCTTGCCGGGCCGAAGCGCCCGCAGGATCGGGTTGCGCTGGCAGATGTGCCGAAAGCCTTCGCCGCGAGCACGGAGCTGGAACTGAACACCGCGCAAAAAGACCGGCAGCCAATCGATTATGTTATGAACGGCCATCAATACCAGCTCCCGGACGGCGCTGTCGTGATTGCAGCTATCACCTCCTGTACCAATACTTCAAACCCCAGCGTGCTGATGGCCGCCGGTTTGCTGGCGAAAAAAGCGGTAACGCTGGGACTGAAACGGCAGCCGTGGGTGAAAGCCTCGCTGGCGCCGGGATCGAAAGTGGTCTCGGATTACCTGGCGCAGGCGAAACTCACGCCTTATCTTGATGAACTTGGCTTTAATCTGGTGGGGTATGGGTGCACCACCTGTATTGGTAACTCCGGCCCACTGCCGGAGCCTATCGAAACGGCAATCAAAAAGGGCGACTTGACGGTGGGCGCGGTACTTTCCGGCAACCGTAACTTTGAAGGCCGAATCCATCCGCTGGTGAAAACCAACTGGCTGGCGTCGCCGCCGCTGGTTGTTGCCTATGCGCTGGCGGGCAATATGAATATTAACCTGGCGAAAGAGCCGCTGGGCCACGATCGCAAAGGCGACCCGGTTTATCTGAAGGATATCTGGCCTTCCGCGCAGGAGATCGCCCGCGCCGTTGAGCTGGTGTCGTCAGAAATGTTCCACAAAGAGTATGCAGAGGTTTTTGAAGGGACGCCGGAATGGAAAGCGATCAATGTTGATCGCTCAGATACCTATGGCTGGCAGGATGACTCCACTTATATCCGCTTGTCACCGTTCTTTGACGAAATGCAGGTTCAACCCGATCCGGTTGAGGATATTCATGGCGCCCGTATTCTGGCCATGCTGGGGGATTCCGTCACCACTGACCATATCTCTCCGGCGGGCAGCATAAAGGCGGACAGCCCGGCAGGGCGCTATTTGCAGAATCATGGCGTTGAGCGTCGGGACTTCAACTCCTACGGTTCGCGCCGTGGAAACCATGAAGTGATGATGCGCGGTACGTTTGCGAATATTCGTATCCGCAACGAAATGGTTCCCGGCGTTGAAGGAGGAATGACCCGACATTTGCCGGGGACGGAGGTGATCTCCATCTATGATGCAGCGATGCTGTATCAGCAGGAGAAAACGCCGCTGGCGGTGATTGCGGGTAAAGAGTACGGTTCCGGTTCCAGCCGTGACTGGGCGGCCAAAGGCCCGCGTTTGCTGGGTATTCGCGTCGTGATTGCCGAGTCGTTTGAACGTATTCACCGTTCAAACCTGATTGGTATGGGGATTCTACCGCTGGAATTCCCGCAGGGCGTTACGCGTAAAACGCTCGGGTTAACCGGTGAGGAGACAATTGATATTGCCAGTTTGCAAAACCTGAAGCCTGGCGCCGCCATTCCGGTGACGTTAACCAAAGTGGATGGCAGCACAGAGGTGATTTCGTGCCGGTGCCGTATCGATACCGCAACTGAATTAACCTACTACCAGAATGACGGCATTCTGCATTATGTGATTCGTAATATGTTGCATTAAGACATAAAAAAGGCCTGATAGCGCGGTGCTTATCAGGCCTTTAATAGCAAAAATTTATTTACCCAATAAATGCCCCATCTTAGCGGCTTTGGTATCCAGGTAGTGTTCGTTATTTGGGTTACGGCCAACAATCAGCGGTACGCGCTCAACAATATTGATACCTGCTTCCGTCAGAATTTCGACTTTCTTCGGGTTATTGGTCAGCAGACGGACTTCATCGACGCCCAGCAGTTTAAACATATCGGCACACAGGGTGAAATCACGCTCATCGGCGGCAAACCCCAGCTGATGGTTGGCTTCTACGGTATCGTAGCCCTGATCCTGTAACGCGTAGGCGCGAATCTTATTGAGCAGGCCAATATTACGTCCTTCCTGACGGTGGTAGAGCAGAATACCGCGACCTTCTTCCGCGATATGCGTCAGCGCCGCCTCTAACTGAAAACCACAATCGCAGCGCAGACTAAACAATGCGTCGCCGGTCAGACATTCTGAATGGACGCGAGCCAGGACAGGGGTTTGACCAGAGATATCGCCATAAACCAGCGCGACGTGGTCGTGTCCGGTTGCCAGTTCTTCAAATCCCACCATCAGGAAATCGCCCCATGGGGTTGGCAGTTTGGCTTCTGCCACTCGTTTAAGCTGCATGTATTTCTCCAGATAATGCTGGTGTCATCGCCAATTGGCTTCTGTATGTTTCTATTTTGCCATAAGGCGGCGGACTTCACCTAATCGCTGCCGTGCGATCGCTTTTGGAATGGCACAAATTTGTCAATTTTCCGGCACGCCAGGTTTTCAGTTATGATTGTGGCACTTATCGACGAAAGGAGAGGTCATGCTTTCGATTGCGAAGCGCACAACCGTAGGTGCTGCTCTGTTGCTTGTGATGCCGGTTAGCGTATGGATTTCAGGCTGGAACTGGCAACCCGGACACTCGGTCTGGTGGTTAAAATCCTTATACTGGGTGACAGAAACGGTGACGCAGCCGTGGGGAATTATTACGCATGTGCTTCTGTGCGCCTGGTTTCTTTGGTGCCTGAGATTTCGCCTGAAAGCCGCAATGATGCTTTTTGCTATTCTGGCCGGTGCGATCCTGCTGGGGCAGGGGGTAAAATCGCTGGTGAAGGAGCGGGTGCAGGAACCCCGACCTTTTGTTATTTGGCTGGAAAAAACGCACCATATTCCCGTTGATGAGTTCTACACTTTAAAACGTAAAGAACGCGGGCACTTAGTCAAAGAACAACTGTCCGGGCAGCAGGATATTCCGGCTTTTCTGCGTCAACACTGGCAAAAAGAGACCGGATTCGCGTTTCCTTCCGGGCATACCCTGTTTGCCGCAAGTTGGGCGTTGTTGGCGGTAGGACTATTATGGCCGCGCAGGCGTACCCTTACGATTGCGATTTTGTTAGTCTGGGCGACAAGTGTTATGGGCAGTCGCCTGTTGTTGGGTATGCATTGGCCGCGCGATTTAGTTGTCGCGACGTTGATATCCTGGCTTCTGGTGACGCTGGCGACCTGGTTTGCTCAGCGCATTTGCGGGCCGCTTACGCCACCCGTTGAAGAGGCTCGCGAGATAGCGCAGCGGGAGCAAGAACGTTGACGGTGGTTGATTTTCCGTAATTTGCCCTTAAATCATGAGTGGACAGAACGCTTTTCCGTTTCGCGCGCGTCGCGAAAATGGTAATTTAAAGGGCTGAATGCGGTAAGTTGAACACGATTTATTCGCTCAAACCACATAACGGGAAGTAATGTGAAATATTTACTCATTTTCTTACTGGTGTTGGCGATTTTTGTTATTTCGGTGACATTGGGTGCGCAGAACGATCAACAGGTAACGTTTAATTACCTGCTGGCTCAAGGGGAGTACCGTATTTCTACGTTGCTTGCCGTTTTATTTGCCGCAGGCTTTGCTATTGGTTGGCTAATTTGTGGCCTGTTCTGGCTGCGTGTTCGCGTCTCCCTGGTGCGTGCCGAACGTAAAATCAAACGACTGGAAAACCAGCTTTCGCCTGCGACCGACGTTGCGGTATCTGCCGATTCGTCGGTTGTGAAGGAATAATCATTTATGCTGGAGTTGTTGTTTCTGCTTTTACCTGTAGCGGCAGCCTATGGCTGGTATATGGGTCGCAGAAGTGCGCAACAAACAAAACAGGACGAAGCTAACCGTCTTTCTCGCGACTATGTGGCGGGGGTTAACTTCCTCCTGAGTAACCAACAGGATAAAGCGGTGGATCTGTTCCTCGACATGCTGAAAGAGGATACCGGCACCGTTGAGGCTCATCTCACTCTTGGAAACCTGTTTCGCTCTCGCGGTGAAGTAGACCGCGCCATTCGCATCCACCAGACCTTAATGGAAAGCGCGTCGCTGACTTATGAGCAGCGTCTGCTGGCTGTGCAGCAACTGGGGCGTGATTACATGGCGGCCGGGTTGTATGACCGGGCGGAAGATATGTTCAACCAGCTCACGGATGAAACGGATTTCCGCGTAGGGGCGTTGCAACAGCTGTTGCAAATTTATCAGGCGACCAGCGACTGGCAGAAAGCGATTGATGTGGCTGAGCGGCTGGTGAAGCTCGGCAAAGACAAACAGCGCATTGAGATCGCACATTTCTATTGTGAACTGGCGCTGCAACAGATGGGCTGCGATGATATGGATCGCGCCATGACGTTGCTGAAAAAAGGCGCCGCCGCAGACAAAAACAGCGCCCGTGTTTCTATCATGATGGGCCGTGTGTTTATGGCAAAGGGGGAATACGCCAAAGCGGTGGAGAGCTTACAGCGGGTTATCTCCCAGGATAAAGAACTGGTCAGTGAAACGCTGGAAATGTTGCAGACGTGCTATCAGCAGCTTGGTAAAAATGATGAATGGGCGGAGTTCTTACGTCGGGCCGTGGAAGAAAACACCGGCGCCGCCGCTGAGTTGATGCTTGCCGATATTCTGGAAGCGCGGGAAGGGCACGACACTGCGCAGGTCTATATCACTCGCCAGTTACAGCGCCATCCGACCATGCGGGTGTTTCATAAGCTGATGGATTATCACCTCAATGAGGCAGAAGAAGGACGCGCGAAAGAGAGCCTGATGGTGCTGCGTGATATGGTTGGTGAGCAGGTGCGCAGCAAGCCGCGTTATCGCTGCCAGAAGTGCGGGTTTACCGCCTATACCATGTACTGGCATTGTCCTTCCTGCCGGGCGTGGTCGACGATTAAACCTATTCGCGGCCTTGACGGGCAGTAGTTTTAAAAAAGTCTGTATTTTAGTTACAACATCCTGTTGATTTTTACCTGTCCCTCACACGGGCATCCGGGCAATATCGCCTCGCAGAGGTACAATCGCGCCTGTTCATTTTGCCCTTGCGCAGGTAGAATGCACGCCGTTTACCCATTTCGCGCCGCACCCGGCGCCCATCATCAAGAAGGTCTGGTCATGACGTTTACTGCTTCATCTTCTTCCCGCGCTGTTACCGATTCTCCTGTCGTTGTTGCTCTGGATTACAATAATCGTGATAACGCGCTGGCTTTCGTCGACAGAATCGACCCGCGTGATTGCCGCCTGAAAGTCGGCAAAGAGATGTTCACGCTGTTCGGCCCGCAGTTAGTTCGTGATTTGCAGCAGCGCGGCTTCGATATCTTTCTTGACCTGAAATTTCATGATATTCCAAATACCACGGCACATGCCGTTGCGGCGGCGGCAGATCTGGGCGTATGGATGGTTAACGTCCATGCGTCGGGTGGGGCGCGAATGATGACCGCAGCGCGCGAAGCCTTACTGCCGCTGGGTAAGGATGCGCCATTGCTGATTGCGGTGACGGTACTGACCAGCATGGAGGCCAGCGATCTGGCGGATCTTGGCGTGACGTTGTCACCGGCTGAGCATGCGGAACGTCTGGCGCGCCTGACGCAAAATTGCGGGCTGGATGGCGTGGTCTGCTCGGCGCAGGAAGCGGTGCGCTTTAAGCAGGAATTTGGCACAGAGTTTAAGCTGGTAACGCCGGGTATTCGTCCTCAGGGATCTGACGCTGGCGATCAGCGCCGTATCATGACGCCGGAACAGGCGCTGGCGGCGGGCGTGGACTATATGGTTATAGGACGACCGGTTACGCAGTCTGCTGACCCTGCGCAAACCCTGAAGGCCATTAATGCATCACTGAAACGGGGAGCCTGATGAACAATTCTGACAGCCGTCTGGTCTATTCCACGGAAACGGGCCGGATTGACGAACCGAAAGCGGCGGTTGAACGCCCAAAGGGTGATGGTATCGTCCGTATTCAGCGCCAGACCAGTGGGCGGAAAGGTAAGGGGGTGTGCCTCGTTACCGGCATTGATATGGATGATGCTGAACTGACCAAACTGGCCGCAGAGCTGAAGAAAAAATGCGGCTGCGGTGGGGCGGTTAAAGAGGGAATAATTGAAATTCAGGGCGATAAGCGCGATCTGATTAAATCATTACTGGAAGCCAAAGGAATGAAAGTTAAACTGGCGGGCGGCTAATGAAAAAAGCCACGATAGTTATTTATCGTGGCTTTAAATTTCACTGTGTATATTTAGAGTAAAGACCTGTAAAGAATTACCGTATTATTATTTCGAGCCGGTCGACCGTAGATTATTTACCTACCTGATGGCCGATAACACCACCTACCGCAGCCCCGCCAAGCGTACCCAGCGTGCTACCGTCAGTTAAAATAGCACCGCCCAACGCCCCAGCCCCTGCACCGATCGCAGTGTTACGGTCACGTTTAGACCAATTAGAGCAAGCGCTCAGAGACATCGCCAGGGTAATTGCCAGAACAGCGGCGGTCATTTTTTTGCTCGTCATAAACATAATACTTTCTCCTGAATAATTGATTCACGGAAGTAATTTCTCTTTAATTATAGCTAAAATGATGTTCATTAAAGCCATTAAAGAGACTGTCCGCAAAACCTTGTTGCGCAGGGGTAACAGCTTAAAATCACGCAGGTGATAGTCACTTCCTGTTATATCGCTAATATAAATTTTACGACTTTACCCTGTTAATAACAGGTAAATAGTCTTAATTAGATTGTCGGAAAAATCTCAGAGGGGAGAGATGATTTGCCATCCGGCAAATCATCTGCAATGCGCTCAGGCGCGAGGTTCGATGATGTTCACCGTCAGCCCGGTGTGTTCCAGTTGCATTTGATGGTCCGCACTTATTCTGGAATCGGTGATAACGCGGCTAAAACGTGTTAACGGCCCCAGCGTATAAGGATGTACTGCGCCGAATTTAGAGCTGTCCGTCAGAACAATGGCTTCAGAGCCTTTTTCCAGTACGGCGTTAACCACATCCGATCGCATCATGTCCCGTCCGGTAAAACCGGTATCCGGCTGCCAGCCATCGATACCGATGAAGGCCTTACTGAAGTGAACCTGCTGGATAAACTGGCGGGTCAATGGCCCGACCATACTTTCACTTTTTTTCTGGTAGATTCCGCCAAGGAGGATCACTTCGCACGGCGTCTCTTTGAGCAAGTGAGCGATATAGCTACTCACCGTAATAATGGTGACATCCTTTTGTTCCGCTAACGTTCTGGCCAGCAGGGCATTGCTGCTGCCGTTTTCAATAAACACCGATTCGCCGGGGCTGACCAGTGACGCGGCAAATTCAGCCAGTTCGCGTTTGAGCGTGTAATTGGTCATCATGCGCGTTTCGACGTCATCGCTGTCCAGCGAGACGGCAAAACCATGCGCACGGCGCAGATAGCTCTGTTTTTCCAGGGTGTTAAGATCCTGTCGGATCGTGACTTCAGAGACGCCGGTGATTTTCGCCAGCTCAGCCACGCTCATCTGGCCTTTATCAATGACCATTTGCAAAATTGATTGTTGTCGGGAATTCATAATTTTAATTTTTATAACGGTATCAGTACCGGGGAGTATAAGGGATGCTGCGTTTCCTGAGTCAGGTGCCACGAAAAGCTCGCGTCACTTAGATCTCCCACGGAGCCCGGGGTTTCGTCGAGGAGGCGTCGGTATCTTCTTTCACCTGACTTAACAACTCCGCTTTAAGAATTTCAAGGTTGTGGATGGCAGAGTGGTAATCGCCAGCAACAAGGATATCCAGCACGGTATCAATGCGTTCGGCAACACGTTGGGCGTCGATATCAGACATGGTTATCATCCTTACGTCAAAAATGTATGAATTTCATGATGCAAAAAATAATGCCAAAAGAGAAGGGGAAAAACAGGATTCGCCAAAACCATTGGGTAATATTATATATTCTGTTATTACATGCAGATAAGTTTGTTACCAGAGGTCTCTTACCCTGTCCCGAACGCCTGTTTTTTGCCCATCTCAGCGCATCTTTTTATTCAGATAACGTTTATACCAGCGTTCAAAAGCGGCGGCGGGCATGGGTTTGGCAAACAGGAACCCCTGGCGCTCGTTGACGCCATTCTTGGTTAAAAACGCATCTTCTTTTGCGCTTTCGACGCCTTCCGCAATCACCTGTAGATTTAACGCCTGCGCTACGGCGACGATCGCGCGTACTAACGATTGCGAAACCGACCGCTTATGAATGTCTCTGACAAACGTCTGATCCAGCTTGACCGCATCAATGGGGAAGCGGGCAAGCTGAGAAAGCGACGAGTAGCCGGTGCCAAAATCGTCCAGATGTATCTGTGCGCCAAGCTGGCTGAATTGCTGGATGACGGTCAGCGCCAGCTCTTCGTTTTCAATCAAACAGCTTTCTGTCAGTTCGACATCAATCGGGCAATATTCGAAGTTCAGTTCATGAAGCACCTGCTTCAGGTCGGTAAAAATAGTTTGATCCGCGAGCTGGCGGGCGGATACGTTCACCGCGACGCGAAGGTTGATGCCTTTGCTGCGCCATTTGGCGACCTGCCGTACAACATCCATCATCACCCATCGCCCCAGCGGGACAATCAGCCCAGACTCTTCGGCGTAGGAGATAAACTCCAGCGGGGGAATTAACCCGCGTTCCGGTGATTGCCAGCGCACCAGCGCTTCGAGGCTGCGGACTTCGCCGCGCCAGGTCATCTTCGGCTGGTAGTGGATCAGGAGCTGATCGTTTTCCAACGCTTTGCGCAGATTGGTGTCCAGCCAAAGATACTCAAAGACGCGCTGGTTCATCTCGGGAGAGTACACGCAAAACTGTCCACGTCCGCCTTCTTTCGCGGTGTACATTGCGGTATCCGCATTACGAATCACGCTTTCGCTGTCATGCCCGTGCTGTGGCGCAAGGGCGATACCGATAGAACAGCCGGTATACACCTCGATAAGGCCAATGCGAAAGGGTTGACGTAAGCGTGTGAGAATTCGCGATGCCATGGCCTCCAGCGACCCTTGCGAAGTCTGCGTGGCGAGAACGATAAACTCATCGCCGCCGAGGCGGGCCAGCAGTTGATTCTCCTCAAGGCAACTCAGGATCGCCAGCGAGACGGCCTGTAACAGCTGGTCTCCAAACATATGCCCGTAGGCGTCGTTCACCCTTTTGAAGTTGTCCAGGTCCAGATAGACGATACCAACCTGATTGTCGCCCGCGTTTTCAATGGCATCGTTAATCAGCTCATGAATGGCATTCCGGTTAGGCAGCCCGGTGATTGTGTCCGTATTCGCCAGTACGCGTAAACGCTCCTGCGTACGCCGCTCCTCGGTAATGTCGGTGCCTGAACAGATTAAAAAGATTTCGTTCTTACCGCTGCCGCTATGGACAAATTTATTCCGAAACAGAAACAGGCGCTGGCCTTTGCGGGTCTTTACCCAGCGTTCGATCTCATAAGAGTTGCCGTTGCGGAAAAAACCGCTGATGTTGCGCCTGGAGGCCGCGGCTTCGCGCCGGCTCATAAATAATTTGAAGACGCTTTGCCCAATGACGTCATGCTCTTTTAACCCGGTGTATTCTTCGCAAAGACGGTTAAAACGCTGGATATTCCCGCGGCTGTCAAGGATTACGATCGCTGAGTTGGCCTCTGATACCACCTGCTCTGCAAAGGAGAGTCCCAGAACGGCCTCCTGCGTATCTGAGGGCGCATCATGCCAGACCGATACGTTTCCTGCCCATTCGCGCTTGTTGATTTTTCGCCCGACAAGTTGCACGGGAATGGCATTATGTTCACCGGGAAGGGTGAGTAACAGGCTTGACGTGATGACGGTCATCTCCCGGATGCGGTCAGCCTGCTCGGAAGATAATGCAACGGTCTGGTCAGCGTCGGCAGCCTCAGTCGCGGATAAACGCAGGGTGTCGCAGTCATCCGATAAACGCCAGTAAGGGCTATGGGTTCCCAAATCGCTAAACAATGAAACAGGCTCCAGAACGTCTTTCATGATGCTTACCATCCCGTTTAAAGCGCATACAGCCTCAGGAGAAAGGTTAGCCATGATTCGTACGAGGTAATTATGGCTGAACATATTGTTTTACTTATGTATTTATATGTAATCCAGATTCAGAAAAAAGCATAGCGAGCGGATAAAAATAATTCTGAACGGATGAGTGAAGTGTAGCGTGCGGTGGGTGGGGCGGGCAGAAAAAAAACGGCCTTTCCGGTTAAAGAAAGGCCGCTACATCAAAAACGTCAGGCGACAGGCCGGGCGATAATGCTACGGGTTTCCATGCGAACTTCCGCGATCGTTACATCGATCACATCCGTCACTTTGTATACCGTTTCACCTTTGATCTGCACGGTGCCGCTTTCCTGGCTGCAAACCAGCTCGTCACGTACGGCATGCAGGAACGGCGCCGGGATAAAGGCCATTGCGCCATTATCGACCAGGCGAACGCGCATCCCGCCGCGGCTGATATCAACGATTTCCGCCGCAAAGCGTGTTTCTGTACCGGCTTTATCATTCAGGAAACGCGCATATAACCAGTCTCCGACGTCACGTTCCGCCATACGGTTCAGGCGGCGGCGTTCAGCCATCTGCTGCGTTGTCTCTTCCTGCGGACGCGCGATGGTTTCGCCTTTGATGACGGCCTTCAGCAGGCGGTGGTTAATCATGTCGCCGTATTTACGAATCGGAGAGGTCCAGGTCGCATACGCTTCCAGACCCAGTCCGAAGTGAGGGCCCGGTTCGGTGCTGATCTCTGCGAATGACTGGAAGCGACGAATACGGCTGTCCAGGAAACCGGACGGTTGGGCATCCAGCTCGCGGCGCAGTTTGCAGAAGCCTTCCAGGGTTAATACGTCTCCTGCGTCAACGTGCAGGCCATGCGTTTTCAACAACGCTGCCAGCGCGTCGGCGTTGGCCGGGTCAAAGCCCATATGAACGTTGTAAATACCAAAGCCCAGTTTGTCGCGCAGCACGCGGGCGGCGCAAATGTTCGCCGCGATCATGGACTCTTCCACAATGCGGTTCGCAATGCGGCGAGGTTCCGCGACGATATCCAGCACTTCGCCTTTCTCTCCAAGAATAAAGCGATAGTCCGGGCGATCTTTGAACACCAGCGCATGGTTGTGACGCCATTCGCCACGGCTCAGGCAAATGCGCTGGAGCAGGCGGATCTGTTGGGCGATAGCGTCACTTTCAGGCTGCCAGCTGCCGGTATTTTCCAGCCAGTCGGAGACATTGTCGTAGGCCAGTTTGGCTTTCGACTTGATCGTGGCCGCAAAGAAGGTGATGTCATCTTCAATAGTGCCGTCGGCGGCAATGGTCATGCGGCAGGCCAGTGCCGGACGAACTTCCTGCGCGCGCAGGGAGCAGAGGTCGTCAGACAGTTCGCGCGGCAACATCGGGATGTTGAAGCCCGGCAGATAGTTGGTAAACGCCCGGATTTTTGCGATGTTATCCAGCTTGCTGCCTTCCGCAATCCACGCGGTCGGGTCAGCAATCGCAACCGTCAGTTGCAGCTTACCTTCGCCCAACTCTTGCGCATAAAGGGCGTCATCCATGTCTTCGGTGCTGGCGCTGTCGATAGTGACAAAATCCAGCGCGGTCAGATCCTGGCGTACCAGACCTTCATCAAGCATTTCTGTCGCCGCGCCGTTCGGCGCTTCTTTTTCGAGATTATGGCGAGCCAGCGTGACCCACCACGGTACGAAGTGGTCGTCGGCGAAGGTGATGAACTGGGTTAACTCGGCGTAGAAAGAGCGGTCGCCTTTCAGCGGATGACGGCGCATTTCAGCAACGGCCCAGTCACCCTCTTTAAATTCGTGTTCCACGCCACGGGCGGCACGGCATGGGATAGCGTCTTTCAGCAACGGATGATCCGGTACGATGGACAGACGATCGTTTTTACCCTGGATTTTGCCCACGAAGCGGGTCAGGAACGGCTCGATCAGTTCTTCTGGCTCGGCGGACTCGCGTTCTTTTTCCGTATGGATCACCGCGACAATGCGGTCGCCGTGCATGACTTTTTTCATCTGCGGCGGCGGGATGAAATAACTTTTTTGTGCATCGACTTCCAGGAAGCCAAAGCCTTTTTCCGTGGCTTTTACCACCCCTTCAGCACGCGGCGTCTGGGAATGTAGTTGCTGTTTAAGCTGCGCTAGCAGCGGGTTGTCCTGAAACATAATTGTCTATTTTCGTGGCCAAAAGAGCGGCTGACAGTTTTACGCGATTCTGCCTGGCGCAGCAAGCGCTCTTTCAGTAAAGGCGCGGTTAATGTGTTTCGCCCAACGCGATTTTTAAACGGTTCAACCAACCGCACAATCCGCACCAGCCCAGCAAGTTGACGGCCTGTTCCAGTGACGCCCCTTGTTCGAGTAACGGCGTGAATTGCGCAGCGCTAAAACGATCGGGCGCCCTGGTCAGCCATTGTATCGCTTGCGTGACAGGACGCTCAACCGGATGTTGGCTTTCCCAGTGCTGTATCTCCCGTTCACCCCGGCGGAACACCGAAATGGTCTCTGCCCATTCACCCGCGTGGCGTGACTGTTCATTAAAACAGGCAACGCTGCCATTGATGCGTGACGTGAGCAGCGTGGCGAGCGGGAGTGACGCCGGTGGCGCATCCGTACGCAGGGCGCTGGTGAGCAGTGTACCAAGTAAAGAAAGCAGGGCGGGTTCGTGAACCAGGACTGGCGCGAGCGTCAGCAGTTCTGCAACCGGCTGATGGTGAGACAGGCACTCCAGCTGTTCGGCGCTGGCGTAACGTATTTCCACGCCTTCCTGAGCCGGGTGCCATTGCGCGTCCCTTTCCTGGAAAAGCTGCGCATCGGCGAATTGCTGTATATCCAGACCCGGCACCCAGCGGACGGGGTGTCCGTGATAAGCCTGGAATATCGCCACGACGCGCGCCTGAAAACCCACAAAACCAATAATCTGGTTTATCAGAATGATGTCGCAGGTCGTCAGACCCACATCGTCAAGATGCTGGCGGTCGCGGGCATTAATGACCGCAGGGGAACTGGCCAGTTGACGCGCGTATTGCGTGATTTGCGCCAGTCGGTGGTTACTCTCCCGGGAGGAGTCCGGGCCGGGAAGCGGGGTCAGTCGCGCGGCGTAATGGTTACAGAGCCGCTGTACGCCATAGACCTGGGCAACGGTCAATGCGGTACTCATCCGTTCATAGGCGCTGAACGTGTGGAGACGATTCTGTGTGACGCGCTCGGGAAAGAGGCGTTGAGCAAGTTGACGGGCAGGGTGCAACCAGGACTGAAAGGGTAAAAGCACGTCTTCGGCGATCGCTAAATCCAGCAGAAAACTGTCCTCGACGTTCGCGGCTTCCGGCACCAGCGGGAGAACCTCTTGCGGATAAGTGCTGGACTGGGTTTCATGATACCAGTGGCTTTTGCCTTCAATTCGGCGTTGTTCCATGGGCGTTCCTTGGTCTAAAAGTGGCGACCCGGACACGTCGTCGTCGAATCACGCCGGATCGTTTTCGCTGCATTATCCTGGCGTAAGCAAGAGAGGGGATAAAAGATTGTTAGGTGATAATAAATATCAGAATGATATATACCGCGATGCGACAGCGCGCGAAGAATGGAAGGGGGGGAAAGGCGTCATCAGAGAAGGGAATAATGGGCGACGCTATGCCGCCCATTGCGGGAAGTGAAACGATTATTTCAGTTCCAGTTCGTTCATGGCTGCGATGCTGAAACCGCCGTCGACGTGAACGACTTCACCGGAGATACCGGCAGACAGATCAGAGCACAGGAAGGCGGCAGAGTTGCCCACATCTTCAATGGTAACGGTGCGGCGAATCGGCGTAACCGCTTCGCAATGCGACAGCATTTTACGGAAATCTTTGATGCCGGACGCGGCCAGAGTACGGATCGGACCTGCGGAGATTGCGTTAACACGAACGCCTTCCGGGCCCATCGCGTTAGCCATGTAACGCACGTTTGCTTCCAGAGACGCTTTTGCCAGACCCATGACGTTGTAGTTCGGGATTGCGCGCTCAGCACCCAGATAAGACAGGGTCAGCAGGGCGGAACCCGGATTCAGCATGGTACGGCAAGCTTTTGCCATCGCCACAAAGCTGTAAGAGCTGATGTCGTGCGCGATTTTAAAGCCTTCACGGGTAACGGCATCCACATAGTCGCCATCCAGCTGATCGCCAGGCGCGAAGCCGATAGAGTGAACGAAACCGTCGAATTTCGGCCAGACTTTACCCAGCTCGGCAAACATAGCGTCGATGCTGGCATCTTCAGCCACATCACACTGCAACACGATGCTGGAATCCAGTTGAGCGGCAAACTCTTCCACGCGGCCTTTCAGTTTGTCGTTCTGGTAGGTGAACGCCAGTTCAGCTCCTTCGCGGCGCATCGCCTGAGCGATACCGTAGGCGATGGACAATTTGCTGGCAACACCCGTTACCAGAATGCGCTTACCGGAAAGAAAACCCATAGCTTTAATCCTTATAGTCATTACTTATTTTTTGCTTTTAATATCAATAAATTAAAAGCAACATTTCAAAGTTATTCGAAATTAGCTCGAAATTATATCCCACTCACAGCCCTTTGTGTCACGATATTTTTCCGTCATTTCCCGTGACTTAGCTCCGGGGCGGCGCAGGGCGAGCCTGTTTACTTTCGATATTTTCCTGCATCCGTCCAGTATATCACCCGCTATCAGGTTCGCCTCATCCAACCAGCACGAGCGGGTGACGCGCTGCGAATATAAGGGATAAATACATTTGGACGAATCATAATGGTTGCATGACTAATTCTACTTATGTATTATTCGCAGCCGGTTCGTTATGACGCGTAAGTGCGTGATAACTCACAAGAACCGTCAAACCGCCATTAGCTCATCTGGAAGAGCGAACGACATTTATTGTGGGTGTTGTAGGGAACGGGGTTCGAGGCCTCGATGGCGGCCCAGGCCGACTTAGCTCAGTAGGTAGAGCAACTGACTTGTAATCAGTAGGTCACCAGTTCGATTCCGGTAGTCGGCACCATTTCAAACGTTTCCAGTGTTTTCTGACTTCACAAAAGCCCGCGTATCGCCGTTTCTTCTCTCCCGTCAAAACCGCGCTTCAACGGGAAAGAAGAGTCTGAACTTACGGTTTACCTGCCAGTCGAGACCTTTTCAAATCGATAAAACAGGTTCGGCTCACTCATAATATAAATGTTGCCGGCCTTATCCATCGACACGCCTTCAGGTTGCGGGATATCTTCCTCAAGACCATTTTCGCCCTGCGTTAATGACATCCGGCGCAGCACATTGCCGTTCAGGTCTATCTCTGTCAGGCTGCGTGACTCATCAGATAAGATCAGCAGATGTTCACCGTGGATGTGAAGGGCGGAGATATCGTCTACGTCCAGATTTTTAATCAGATCATCCAGTGGGACGATCTCAGAAAAATGAGTAAGGCCGCCGTCGCTTTGGGTTCGGTACAGCATGACCGGTTTACGTTCTTTGGCGAAATAGAGTTCATTTCGTCCGGCCATCCAGGCAATGCCTTCGATTCCCCGATTGCGCGCGTTCTCAAACAGGTCTGTTTCTATTTTTCTCACTGACCTGACGTCCAGATTCTGGCTGAGCTGGTAAACATACATCGCGGAGTCTGCTTCATCGACCAGTAAGTATGTCCCGTTACCCGCGTATTCGATTGATTCAGCATCTTTAATCCGATCTGCGATGCTTTTTCTGGCGAGTATTTCTCCATTTTTAGACAGTTTGAGGATGGTGGCGGGTCTGTTGAGGGTGGCGACAAAAACATCTTCTTCGGGCACGTAGCTCAGGGAGGATAAATTGTCGATCCCGGACAACGGTTTTTTGAAGTCCAGAGTGTAGCCGAATGCCGGTTCAGTCTGGTTGTCAGCGCGAGTGAATGCGAAAGCGGACGCCAGTAGCACAACCAGCGCCAGACACAGGATCAGCCAGGAATATTTTCTCATGGGCGCTCCTGCATCCGGGGCGCGCGGTGGATGGCCAAATGGCCGTTAATTGATTCAGACAACAGCATCATAACGCTCCTTCAGGCTAGCGATCTTTTCGCCAGGCGTCGGCGGTGAGGGCTTCGCCGAAGTGTCCTGCGATCAAACGGCGGGTGAGTTCATGTAACGGAGAGGCGAGAACATCAGCGGTGCTGCCGCGTTCGACCACTTCGCCCTGATGCATGACCAGCACCTGATCGCTGATGTGTTTCATCATTCCCAGATGCTGAGTGACGTAGATATACGAAATCCCCTGTTTTTCCTGGAGTTCCAGCATCAGGTTGATGAGCTGCGAGCGCATCGACATATCGAGCGAAGCCAGCGCTTCGTCGGCGATGATCACCTTCGGGCGTAAAATCAGGGCGCGGGCTAATCCCAGACGCTGTTTCTGCCCTGGCGCCAGCATGTGCGGATAATAGCTGACGTGGTCAGGGAGAAGGCCGACCATCCGCATGGTTTCAATAATCTGCTTACGTCGCTGCTCCGGTTCCAGATCGGTGTTCAACCGCAGCGGGAAATCCAGAATCTGCGAGATGCGCTGTCGCGGATTGAGTGACGTTGACGGGTCCTGAAAAATCATGCGGATGCGCTGGCTGCGAAACGAGTAGTCGCCGTATTTCAGCGGATGATCGTCAATCAGCAGTTCGCCGCTGGTCGGCGCGATCATTCCTGCCAGCATTTTCGCCAGCGTGGACTTGCCGGAGCCATTCTCGCCAATAATGGCGAGCGTCTGGCGTTCGCGTAATGTGAAGCTGAGCGGCTTTACCGCCTCGACGGTCTGACGCCGGAACCATCCTGTACGGTAGCGGAAGGTTTTACTCAGGTTACGCACTTCGAGCAGAGTTTCCACCATGTCACTCTTTCTCCATATTCAGCGGAAAATGACAGGCGTAGAGATGATTCTTCGCCCCGGTCAGACGCGGGGTTTCAATGCATTCTCGTTGAGCATACGGGCAACGTGGCCCCAGACGACAACCTATCGGTAATTGTTCCAGCAGCGGGATTGCCCCTGGCATGGTATTCAGGCGGCTTTTATGCGGCATGGCGCTGCCAAAATCCGGTATCGCGCGGATGAGCGCCTGAGTATAAGGGTGGTGAGGCGTAGCCACCAGATCCTTACTGGGCGCAGTTTCAACTGTCTGCCCGCAATACAGAACGTTAATTTTGTCTGCCCACTGGCTGAGCATTTGCAGGTCATGGCTGATCAGCAAAATAGTGGTATTGCTGTTCTGGTTCAGGCGCGTCAGCAGGCGGAAAATCTGCGCCTGGGTGGTGGGTTCCATCGCGTTGGTCGGTTCGTCGGCAATCAGCAAGCGCGGCTGATTGGCGAGCGCAATGGCGATCATGACTTTCTGACATTCGCCATCCGTCAGCTCATACGGAAAACTGCGCATCGCGTCTTTGTGATCTTTAATGCCGACCCGGTGCAACAGTTCAATGGCACGGCGTTTTCGCCAGCCAATACGCTGCCACCAGCGACCTTTATAGGTCCAGGCGGGAATATTCTGCATCAGTTGACGGCCAATGCGCTCTGAAGGATCAAGGCACGACTGCGGTTCCTGAAAGATCATCGACACGTTATGGCCGACCAGTTTGCGGCGCTCGCGCGCGGAAAGACGCAGCAGGTCGATATCGTCAAAGCGCATACGGTCGGCGGTGACGCGCCAGTTGTCTTTCGCCACACCGCAAATGGCTTTTGCAATCAGGCTTTTCCCGGAGCCGGATTCGCCGACCAGTCCACGAATTTCCCCTTCATTTAACGTCATACTGACCCGATCTACGGCTTTAACCCAGTCTTCGCCGGTTTTAAATTCAATGGTCAGGTTACGGATATCCAGTAACGGCATTATTCCACCCCCGCGATAATCGCGCGCCGGATGCCGTCGCCAAGCAGGTTCACCAGCAGAACGCTGATCATAATTGCCGCGCCAGGTAACATCACCGTCCACGGCGCGACATATATCAGTTCCAGCGCGTCGCCGAGCATGGCGCCCCATTCAGGAGAGGGGAGTTGCGCGCCGAGGTCGAGAAAACCGAGCGCGGCGATATCGAGGATCGCCATCGACAACGCGCGGGTGATTTCGGTAATCAGACCGGCGGTAATATTGGGCAGAATAGCAAACCAGAGAATATTGAGCGTGGTGGCGCCATCAAGGCGCGCGGCGATCACATACTCTTTTTCCAGCTCGTCATGCACCATGCTGTAGACCGAGCGCACCATACGCGGCAGCAGTGCGAGCCAGACGGCAAACATTGCGTGACTCAGATGCGGCCCGGCAAAGGCAACAACGATAATCGCCAACAGCAACGACGGAATAGAGAGCAGGGTGTCCAGAATATGGTTGAGTACGGCGGAGCGTAAGCCGTGCGTAGCCCCGGCGACAACGCCCAGAATCAGGCCGCACAGCGTTGCCGCCAGCGTGACGATAAACGCGCCGCCGACGGTGGGCGCCGCGCCGCTCAGCAGGCGACTTAAAACGTCACGCCCCAGATCGTCCGTCCCCAGAAAAAATGAGACTTCGCCATAGCGCGACCAGGACGGCGGCAGCAACTGGTAGCCGAGGAACTGCTGATCGATGCCGTAGGGAGCAAACCAACTGCCAAAAATACACAGCACCACCAGACCTGCGCAGCCGTAAAGACCGACCATCGCAGAAGCGTCGCCATAAAATTTGCGCCAGGCAGTGCGCAGCGTTCCCGGTGGGCGCTTTTCGCTGTACACACTATCGTAAGGCATACCATTCCTTATGTTTCAGAGGGTTAGCCATAGCACCCAAAATATCAGAGATCACGTTGACGATAATCACCAGCGAACCAACCACCATTACGCCTGCGGAAATAGCGGCGTAGTCCTGCTGGCGGATAGCGTTGATCAACCAGCGTCCCAGCCCCGGCCAGCTAAAGACCATCTCGGTGATCATCGCCAGCGTCAGCATGGTGGAAAACTGCAAGCCGAGACGCGGGATCACCGGCGGCAGCGCGTTGTGCAGCACATGCCGACGCAGAATCGTCAGCCGTGACAGACCGCGCGTCGCCGCTGCCTTCACGTAATTCTGGTCATACACTTCAATAGTGCTGATGCGCATCAGACGAATCACTTCCGTGGTGGGGGCGACGGCCAGCGTCAGCACCGGCAATACCATATGGCGCACTGCGCTCATCACCATCTCATCGCGCCAGGGCGAGTCGGAAATCCAGGCATCAATAATGGCGAAACCGGTGACCGGCTTCACTTCGTAAAGCAGATCAAAACGACCTGATACCGGCAGCCAGCCGAGCGTGAGCGAGAAAAACAGCGTCAACAGCAGCGCCAGCCAGAAGACCGGAATCGAAAATCCCACTAAGGCGAGGGCGCTGATGAAACGGTCTGGCCATTTATTCCGCGTTACGCCTGCCAGCATCCCCACGGGGATTCCGACCATCAGGGCAAAGCCGAAAGCGAGAATGCACAGCTCCATCGTGGCGGGAAAAACCTCTTTGAGCTGTTCAGAGATCAGCTGGCCGTTAATGCTGGAAACGCCAAAATCCCAGTGGATCAGGCTGTTAAACCAGAAAACCCAGGCGTTCCACAACGATGCGCCCTGTAATGGCGCATGGGGCGTGAAATAGCTCAGGCTAAAGCCGATAAAGGTCAGAAAGAACAGCGTGACCAACAGCAGCAGAAACCGACGCAGGGTGAAAATAATCATGGTTTTTTCACCTCATCTTCTTTTTCCCGCGAAACACCGGCAAACGAGGCGTTACCAAAGGGACTTAAAACCAGCCCTTTAATATCATAGCGATAAGCCTGTAAACGCAGCGAGGAGGCGAGCGGCAGTATCGGCAGCTCTTTTGCCAGAATATTTTGCGCTTCATCATACGCGTCAATACGCGCCGCAAGCTGCTGGGACGAGAGCGCTTTTCGCAGAATGCCGTCAAACTCAGGATGGCACCAGTGTGCAAAGTTGGTTTGTGAGTTAATGGCGGCGCAGCTCAGCAACGGCCTGAAGAAACTGTCTGGATCGTTACTGTCGGTTGCCCAACCGGACAACGTCAGATCATGGTTCATGTCCATTAACCGCGCCTCCTGGAAACGACCTTCTACCGGAACAATCACCACTTTTACGCCGACCTGCGCCATATCCGCCTGGATCAGCTCGGCGGTTTTCAGCGGGCTGGGGTTCCAGGCCTGGGAACTGGTCGGCACCCACAGCTGTAGCGTTAAGTTTTCCAGCCCCAGCGCTTTCAACTGCTCGCGGGATTTAGCCGGATTGTATTCTGTAATTTTAGCCTCGTTGTCATAGGCCCACGAGGCGCGCGGCAAAATAGAGGCGGCGGTTTCCGCTGTACCGTAGTAGATCGACTGCATCAGCCGCTGGTTGTTGATCGACAACGCCAGCGCATGGCGCACGGCGGGATTATTCAGCGGCGGCTTATCGGTATTAAAGGCCAGGTAGGCGATGTTCATACCGGGGCGCAGCGTCAAACGCAGGCGCGGATCGTCGCGCAGAATCGTGAGCTGACTGGCGGCGGGCCAGGCCAGCACATCGCATTCGCCGGTGAGCAATTTCGATAAACGGCCTGTGCCGCCGGAGCCTAAGTCAACCACCACCTGCGGCATCAGCGGTTTACCACGCCAGAATCCCTCATGACGTTGCAGACGAATATATTGTCCGGCGCGATATTCCGAGAGCTGGAACGGGCCGGTGCCGACCGGCTGGCGGTCAATCAGTTCCGGGTGATCCTGCTTTGTCAGCTGCGCCGCATATTCCGCTGACATGACCGACGCATAGTGCGTCGCCAGATGCCATAAGAAGGAGGCGTCTGGTTGGGTCAGGCGAAATTCGACGATATTGTTGTCCAGCTTACGCACGCTCTGGACGTTATCGGCAAACTGCAAACTGTCGAAATAGGGAAAGCTGCCGCCGTTAACGTTATGCCAGGGATGTTTGCGATCAAAAATGCGCTCGAAGGTAAACACCACGTCATCCGCGTTCAGCTTGCGGGTAGGGGTGAACCAGGCGGTCTTCTGGAAAGAGACGTTGCGACGCAGGTGGAAACGGTAGGTCGCGCCGTTGTCCAGCACTTCCCAGCTTTCTGCCAGTTCCGGCACCAGACGATAAGTATAAGGGTCCACATCCAGCAGTCTGTCATACAGCTGGGCGGCAAGTGTATCAACGATCAGGCCGCTGCTCGCTTTTTGTGGATTGAAGGTGTTGACCTGCCCACTGACGCAATAGACAAAGCCGCTGTCGCGAATATCAGCGTGCGTAGTCGGTTCAGGCGCAGCCGCAGCCTGACCACTCAGGAGTCCAGCCATCACGATCAGAGACGATAAAACCAGGCGCATAATTTTTAAGGTTTTTAGATTCGATCTGCAAAGTGTATCGCACTTCGGCCCGCCAGGTAAAAATGACTGCGGACAACTGGCGTAAATGTACACAATTGCGATGAAGGAATCGTCATACTGGTTGAATAAACACCAAAGGAAATGCCCGTTCAGTTAAGTTACGGGCTTTGATACATGATTACTTCAGGCTTACGTTTCGCAATATTTTCTGGCCTGCGACAGATTGTACTTTCCAGGTACCGTTTTCTTTCACCATGCAGTCTATTACGGTGTGTTTCTGTTCAGCGCCGAAAGAGACATAAACCTGTGTACATACGGGATCTAAGTCTGATGAGACGATCTCTATTTGCTGCCAGTCATCGTCAAAATCCTGGGCTTTGATGAACATATCAGAATCGGGTACATCTTCGGAGCTTGGGTCTGCTGTATTTGAGGCCTTTAACGCAGCAATGGTGTTTGCTGTAACGTAGGGCTGGAGTCCCTCATAATCAGCCAGTGGATTTTTCTCCTGTATTAGCTGGGATATGTACCAGCGATTAAATGTTAAAGCTGTAGCTTCGGGTCCGCCGGGAGACAACGCCGCAAAAGCAGAAGAGCTGATTAACAAGCCAGCCAGAATGGAATGTTTCATATCAGTCACGCCTGTAAAGTTGATAAGCTGGCTCTGCTTTACTCCATGTAGATCCAGGGTACATGCTGTGCTGCTTGTAATCTGAATACCAGGTCCCACGCCCATCATAAATACACGCGTGCCCTGACGGATGCCCTGGGATTGGTTGAATCACTGCGACATCACCCTCCCTGGGTGCGCCGGACACCGGGCGAAAACCAGCAGCGTATAAATTTGATGCCATATCTTTCGCGTGATGAGTGTTGTGCAGGTTTGCTCCTCCAGCACGAATTGCATTTGATACGAAATGTGCACATTTTTTTTGGCTTGAACTTCCCGCATGTCTGCGTGCGTATTCTACGGTTGCGTGTTTATCCCAATTCATGGCATTTCCCTTGTATGCAAAATCGTTGGGTATAACATTACGCTGGAAATTCAATCACCTTTGTAATTATTTTTATTATGTTATTAACCAATATCGAAATTAATTATAAAGAAAACCTCATTAATTCACTTAACATATTACCCCCACAGAATGAGAACAACTGTCCCGGGCATGAGCGCTAAATCTGATGTTTTTTGAGCAATGCGCGCAACTGGTGGTAGGTCAGACCCAGCAATTCTGCTGCCCGTTTTTGATTAAATTTCGCCTGTTGCAGACTGATTTGCAGAAAGTCTTTCTCCTGCTGTTGCTGAAATTCGCGTAAATCCAGCGGCAATGATGGCACAGAAACGGGCGTTTCCGGCGGCGTCGGTTCGGGAGTGTCACGCTTAAACGGGTCGATGATAATTTCATCTAACGGATAATCGCTGCTGCCATGCCGATAAACCGAACGCTCAACCACGTTTTTCAGCTCACGAATATTTCCCGGCCAGCGGTACTGAAGCAGGGTTTCTCTCGCCCGCGCGGTAAAACCCGGGAAGAGGGGCAGATGGATCTCACGGCACATCTGAATGGCAAAGTGTTCGGCCATTAACATGATGTCGCTTTGACGCTGGCGTAAAGGGGGAAGCTGCACGACGTCGAAAGCGAGCCGGTCCAGCAGATCGGCGCGAAATGTCCCTTCGCTCACCATTTGCGGCAAATCGGCATTTGTCGCACAGACCAGACGCACATTAACCTGCAACGGCTGGCTGCCGCCGACGCGCTCCAGCTCGCCGTATTCGATCACCCGCAGCAGTTTTTCCTGAACCAGCATGGGAGCGGTCGCCAACTCATCCAAAAAGAGCGTACCGCCATCGGCGCGTTCAAAGCGCCCGGGATGACGTTTTTGCGCGCCGGTAAATGCGCCTGCCTCATGACCAAATAACTCGGAGTCGAGCAGGTTTTCATTGAGCGCGGCGCAGTTAAGGGAGATGAACGGCCCTTGCCAGCGCGTTGAGAGAAAATGCAGCCGGTTGGCGATCAGCTCTTTCCCTGTTCCGCGTTCGCCAATGATAAGCACGGGTTTATCCAGCGGCGCCAGATGGGAAACCTGCTCCAGCACTTCAAGAAAGCTGTTGGCTTCGCCGAGAAGGTTATCTTTGTATTCTGCCATGATGAGATTCACCACTTGTTAGTGTTATTCACCACTTTAGCCTATTTCTCTCGTGAGGTAAAATCGTACATTGTTTTAATAATCAATATATTAAAAAGTTGGCACGCAGATTGTATTAACCCTGTAGCAGGGCATAGCCCGATATCAGAACATACCGTGTGAGGATTGAATTATGGGTATTTTTTCTCGTTTTGCCGACATCGTGAACGCCAACATTAATGCGCTGCTGGAAAAAGCGGAAGATCCGCAAAAGCTGGTGCGCCTGATGATTCAGGAAATGGAAGATACGCTGGTGGAAGTCCGTTCTAATTCCGCGCGCGCGCTGGCAGAAAAGAAACAGTTATCCCGTCGCATTGAGCAGGCCGCCGCGCAGCAGGCGGAGTGGCAGGAGAAAGCCGAGCTGGCGCTGCGTAAAGACAAAGAGGATCTGGCGCGCGCCGCGCTGATTGAGAAACAAAAACTGACGGATTTGATCGCCACCCTCGATCAGGAAGCGGCACTGGTTGACGACACGCTGGTGCGGATGAAGAAAGAGATTGGCGAGCTGGAAAATAAACTCAGTGAAACCCGTGCCCGTCAGCAGGCATTGACGTTGCGCCACCAGGCGGCAAGCTCTTCCCGTGATGTTCGTCGTCAACTGGACAGCGGCAAACTGGATGAGGCTATGGCGCGTTTTGAATCGTTTGAACGCCGTATCGATCAGATGGAGGCGGAAGCGGAAAGCCAAAACTTTGGCAAGCAGAGAACCCTGGATCAGCAGTTTGCCGATCTGAAAGCAGATGATGAAATCAGCGAACAACTGGCGCAGTTGAAAGCCAAAATGAAGCAAGATAACCAATAATAATACCTGGCGGCGCCCGAACGCGCCGCCGCTCATCACCTGTAAGGAGCACTCATGAGCGCGTTATTTCTGGCCATACCGTTAACCATTTTCGTGCTGTTCGTGTTACCGATTTGGTTATGGCTGCATTACAGCAACCGTTCCGGTCGGGGCGAATTGTCGCAAAGCGAACAGCAACGTTTAATGCAGCTAACCGACGAAGCACAACGCATGCGCGAGCGTATTCAGGCGCTGGAAGCCATTCTTGACGCCGAACATCCGAACTGGAGGGATCGCTAATGGGAGGAATTAACCTGAACAAGAAATTATGGCGTATGCCGCAGCAGGGGATGGTGCGAGGGGTGTGTGCCGGTATCGCGCAGTACCTTGATGTACCGGTGAAACTGGTGCGTATCCTGGTGGTGTTGTCGATCTTCTTTGGTCTGGCATTTTTCACCCTGGTGGCTTACATCATTCTCTCTTTTGTACTGGACCCGATGCCGGACAGCATGGCAACGGGCGAGCAACAGCCTTCCAGCGGTGAACTGTTAGATGCGGTGGATCGTGAACTGGCCGCAGGCGAAAAACGTTTACGCGAAATGGAGCGCTATGTGACCTCTGATACCTTCACGTTACGCAGCCGCTTCCGTCAATTGTAAGAGGACAGAGATGAATACTCGCTGGCAACGCGCCGGGCAAAAGGTGAAGCCGGGCTTTAAACTTGCAGGGAAGCTGGTTCTCCTGACCGCGTTACGCTACGGTCCCGCAGGCGTAGCGGGGTGGGCGGTGAAATCCGTGGCCCGGCGCCCGCTGAAGATGTTGCTGGCGGTGGCGCTTGAGCCTTTACTGAGCCGGGCAGCGGCTAAATTATCCCGGCGTTATGGGCGATAAGAGGATGCAGGAAATATTTTCTTAAGGCCATGTGTACAGGATGATGAAATCCTGATCATCAGTAAGAACGATAACAGGTGTACTTTTCTGCTTGTGGCGGCGTAAACGGCGTCGCCATAAATACCTCAGAGAGTTGATAATTAATAATCAGCCCCTATCTTTATTTCCTGCTCGTTATACTTTTTATGGACTCTTCAGGCACAACAGGATGGCGATGAAGCGACTCAAAAACGAACTTAACTCGCTGGTTAATCGCGGTGTAGACAGGCATTTACGTCTGGCCGTTACCGGACTTAGCCGCAGTGGAAAAACCGCGTTTATCACTGCGATGGTTAACCAACTGCTCAACATCCATGCTGGATCGCGACTGCCGCTGCTAAGCGCGGTGCGTGAGGAGCGTTTGCTGGGCGTGAAACGCGTTCCACAACGTGATTTTGGTATTCCACGTTTTACCTATGATGAAGGGCTGGCCCAGCTTTATGGTCAGCCACCTGTCTGGCCGACGCCAACGCGCGGCGTGAGCGAAATCCGCCTCGCGTTACGCTATAAATCCAATGATTCTTTGCTGCGCCATTTTAAAGACACCTCGACGTTATACCTGGAGATTGTCGATTATCCCGGCGAATGGCTGCTCGACTTGCCGATGCTGGCGCAGGATTACCTGAGCTGGTCCCGGCAAATGACCGGCTTATTGCAAGGGCAGCGGGGCGAATGGTCGGCCAAATGGCGTCAGTTATGCCAGGGGCTGGACCCGCTGGCGCCTGCTGATGAAAATCGCCTGGCGGAGATCGCTGCGGCCTGGACGACGTATCTGCACCAATGTAAACAGCAGGGGCTGCACTTTATTCAGCCTGGCCGCTTTGTGCTGCCGGGCGATATGGCGGGCGCGCCTGCGTTGCAGTTTTTCCCGTGGCCGGATGTGGATGCGCATGGCGAATCGATACTGGCGCAGGCGGACAAACACACCAACGCTGGAATGTTGCGTGAACGCTTTAATTACTACTGTGAAAAAGTGGTGAAAGGGTTCTATAAAAACCATTTCCTGCGGTTTGATCGCCAGATTGTACTGGTGGATTGCCTGCAACCGTTGAACAGCGGGCCGCAGGCGTTCAACGATATGCGTCTGGCGCTGACGCAATTGATGCAGAGTTTCCACTATGGTCAGCGAACGCTATTTCGCCGACTCTTTTCCCCGGTGATTGATAAACTGCTGTTTGCGGCGACCAAGGCAGACCATGTGACTGTCGATCAACATGCCAATATGGTCTCTTTGCTCCAGCAACTGATTCAGGATGCCTGGCAAAACGCGGCGTTTGAAGGCATCAGCATGGATTGTCTGGGACTGGCGTCCGTACAGGCGACGACCAGTGGATTGATTGACGTGAATGGTGAAAAGATCCCGGCTTTACGCGGTAACCGTTTAAGCGATGGAACGCCGTTAACGGTGTACCCCGGCGAAGTGCCTGCACGCCTGCCGGGACAGGCGTTCTGGGACAGTCAGGGTTTCCAGTTTGAAGCGTTTCGCCCGCAGGTGATGGATGTGGATAAACCATTGCCGCACATTCGTCTGGATGCCGCGCTGGAATTTTTAATAGGAGACAAATTGCGATGAGCGAACCGTTAAAACCGCGTATCGATTTCGCAGGTCCACTGGAGGTGGAGCAAAACCAGACGCTTAAAACGCAACAGACCTTCAGCGAGACGCAGGCGCAGACCTTTGCCCCCGCGCAGGTGGATGAACCTCTGGAAGACGAGGGACAGGCGGAAGCGGTCATTGACGCCGCACTGCGCCCTAAACGCAGTTTGTGGCGCAGGATGGTGATGGGGGGACTGGCGTTGTTTGGCGTCAGCGTTGTGGGCCAGGGCGTGCAATGGACCATGAACGCATGGCAAACCCAGGACTGGGTGGCGCTGGGCGGTTGTGCCGCCGGGGCGTTGATCATTGGCGCAGGCGTTGGCTCGGTCGCGACAGAATGGCGTCGGCTATGGCGATTACGCCAGCGGGCGCATGAACGGGATGAAGCGCGCGATCTGTTGCACAGCCACGGTACGGGAAAGGGCCGTGCGTTTTGCGAAAAGCTGGCGCAGCAGGCCGGTATCGATCAGTCTCACCCGGCGTTGCAGCGCTGGTATGCTTCGATTCACGAAACGCAAAATGATCGGGAAGTGGTCAGCTTATACGCTCAACTGGTGCAACCGGTGCTGGATGCCCAGGCGCGACGTGAAATCAGCCGTTCGGCCGCCGAATCCACGTTAATGATCGCCGTCAGCCCGCTGGCGTTGGTGGATATGGCATTTATCGCCTGGCGAAATTTGCGGCTGATCAATCGCATTGCGACGCTGTATGGCATTGAACTGGGGTATTACAGCCGTCTGCGCCTGTTTCGTCTGGTGTTGCTCAATATTGCGTTTGCGGGCGCCAGCGAGCTGGTGCGTGAAGTCGGGATGGACTGGATGTCGCAGGATCTGGCGGCGCGTTTGTCTGCCCGTGCGGCGCAGGGTATTGGCGCCGGGCTGTTAACCGCTCGTCTGGGCATTAAAGCGATGGAGCTGTGTCGTCCTTTACCGTGGATCGACGATGATAAGCCGCGTCTGGGGGATTTTCGTCGCCAGCTTATCGTTCAGGTCAAAGAAACCTTGCAGAAAAGCAAAACCCCGCGTGAAAACTGATCGCTGGAAGGGCGCTGACCGTATAACTTTACGGCCCGGCGCCCAATTTTCCGTCATGCTGTCAATAATTGTTGACAGAATCCTTCCTGCTAATCGAATACTGGCTTATCATCTATCTAATAGCTCATTGTTTTAGGTGAAAGTTCCCATGCGTCTGGAAGTCTTTTGTGAAGACCGTCTTGGTCTGACCCGCGAATTACTCGATTTGCTGGTGCTTCGTAGCATTGATTTACGCGGTATTGAGATTGACCCCATCGGGCGAATTTACCTTAATTTTGCTGAACTGGAGTTCACCAACTTCAGCAGCCTGATGGCGGAGATCCGCCGCATTTCCGGCGTGACCGATGTCCGTACGGTGCTGTGGATGCCGTCTGAACGCGAGCATCTGGCGCTGAGCGCACTGCTCGAAGCGTTGCCGGAACCCGTCCTCTCTCTGGATATGAAAAGTAAAATAGAGATGGCGAACCCCGCGAGCTGTCAGCTTTTCTCACAAAATCAGGAGCGTATGCGCAATCACACTGCCGCGCAGTTGATCAACGGCTTCAACTTCCAGCGTTGGCTGGAGAGCAACCCGCAGGTCTCTCACAACGAGCATGTGGTGATCAATGGGCAGAACTTCCTGATGGAGATTACCCCGGTTCATTTGCAAGGGGAAAATGACGAGTACATGCTCACGGGCGCTGTCGTTATGTTACGTTCCACCATCCGAATGGGGCGTCAGTTGCAGAATTTGACGACTCAGGATTTGAGCGCGTTTAGCCAGATTATCGCCGTCAGCGCGAAAATGAAGCATGTCGTAGAGCAGGCTCGCAAGCTGGCTACGCTGAGCGCGCCACTGCTGATTACTGGCGATACCGGAACCGGTAAAGATCTCTTCGCCCATGCCTGTCACCTGGCAAGCCCGCGTGCGGCAAAACCGTATCTGGCATTGAACTGCGCCTCCATTCCTGAAGATGCGGTTGAAAGCGAACTGTTTGGTCATGCGCCGGAAGGTAAAAAAGGCTTCTTTGAACAGGCTAACGGGGGTTCGGTGCTGCTGGATGAGATTGGTGAGATGTCGCCACGCATGCAGACCAAATTGCTGCGTTTTCTTAACGACGGCACCTTCCGACGCGTTGGCGAGGATCATGAGGTTCACGTTGATGTCCGGGTGATCTGCGCCACGCAGAAGAATCTGGTGGAACTGGTGCAAAAAGGGCTGTTCCGCGAGGATCTCTACTACCGTCTGAATGTGCTGACGCTCAATCTGCCGCCGCTGCGTGATTGTCCGCAGGATATCATGCCGCTCACTGAACTTTTCGTGGCGCGTTTTGCCGATGAGCAGGGCGTGCCGCGTCCGAAACTCTCTGCCGATCTCAGCACCGTATTAACCCGTTATGGCTGGCCGGGCAACGTGCGCCAGCTTAAAAATGCTATCTACCGGGCGCTGACGCAGCTTGAAGGGTACGAATTACGTCCGCAGGATATCTTGCTGCCGGATTACGACGCCACGACCGTTGCCGTTGGTGAAGATGCGATGGAAGGCTCGCTGGATGATATCACCAGTCGTTTTGAACGTTCCGTGTTGACGCAGCTTTATCGCAATTATCCGAGCACGCGCAAACTGGCGAAACGCCTGGGCGTCTCACATACCGCGATTGCCAATAAGTTACGTGAATACGGTTTGAATCAGAAGAAAAGCGAAGAGTAATTAATGAATAGAAGAACACCCGACAGTTATTGCTGTTGGGTGTTTTTTTATATCAGAATAAATAAATTTGCATCATAATTCTTAAGTTTTTACGCTTTTTTCCTATTTTTTAAAACACCATTTCATGTGCGATGTTTTTTTTGTGATCTTAATTCAATTTTGCTACATATCTTGCGAATAATGTAACCCTCTCAAAACAGGAGGGTGTATGAATAAAAGTGATAGTGCTGAAAAGAACAGGCGTAAAATTTATATTACGCTCAGTCTCTTTATCCTGGTCTACTTCTTCTCATGGAAAGCGACACTTGATACTTATTCTTTTTGGCTATCAGAAAAGATAGGCCTTGATGGTGTTGCGATTGGTATTGTTTTTGCCGCAAACGGCTTTTGTGCGGTACTAATCAAACCTGTATATGGGTTTCTTATCGATCGGCTAGGGTTAAGGAAAGATCTGTTATTCTTTATCTCGCTTATTTCGATAACCGTTTTCCCCTTTTTCTTTTATATATACAAACCACTATTGCAGTCTGCGTTGTATGCTGGTATTGCGTTGGGCGGTATATTTTTAAGTATGGGATACTACGCAGGGTGTGCAGCCGCAGAATCATACCTTGATCGCTTCGGCCGTTTGTTTGATCTTGAGTTTGGTCAAATCCGCATGTGGGGCGCAATTGGTTCTGTATTCTCTGCCGCAAGTACAGGCTATATTTTTAATATTAACCCAATGATCAATTTTGGGTTAAGTTCCGCAGGTGCGCTGATAATTCTTATTATTGTTTTTACGATGAAGATCGAAGTCAATGAAGAGGTAAAAAATCGCATCATTGCTAAAGATAAAGCGACAATATACGATATTATAGCATTATTTAGCACACGCAATTTCTGGACGTTTGTTTTATATGTTTGTGGTGTTGTGTGGATTATTTTTGTCGCAGAACAACAATATCCACGTTTCTTTATCACATTTTATGCCAGTAAAGAAATCGGGCATCAAATGTTTGGTTATCTTGGTGCTGCCAGTCTGGGAGTAGAGTTTCTGTTCATGATGATTGCACCTGGCATTGTCAACCGTCTGGGGCCAAAAACCGGCTTGCTGATTACAGGCTTTGTTGTGGCCGCTAGATTTATTGGTTCTGGTTTGGTTACAAGTGCAATAACAATTGGAATTATCAAATTGTCGTGGGGGATAGAAATGTCATTCCTGCTGGTTTCAATTTTCAAATATCTGGAAATTAACTTTGATAAAAAAGTAAATGGTTCAATGTATTTATTAGGCTATCAAAGCGTTAACTATATCGGAACAGTTATCTTGTCGCCGTTGAGTGGTTACTTGTATGAGCGATTAGGTTTTTCACATACATATTTTATGATGGGATGTACAGTATTGTTTTTCACTATTATATCCGCATTTCTTCTTCAAAATAACAAACGAACAGAACCAGTCATTGCGGAGAATGCGCATGCTTGAGCGTAATATGCTTAGAGAAAATATCATTGATAAATTATACGACGTGCTGGATAGTGTCGTGAACAGAACGATTAACAAAGAGCAAAGTTTTGGTGTTGTACTGACGCTGGATGATGATCCCTACGCTAGCGGTAAGTTTGCTTTGGCCCTGAGTTTTCTGATTGAGCGTTTCCCGGCACGCGCTGACCAGTGGTCTGGAGTATGGCATGAGCTGGTTAAAGCACCCAGTGAAAACTGGGGGAAATATTACTTCTTGCAGGCGCTGTGGAAACTGCACTGTTTGGGGTTGCTGAATACTATTTTTAGCGATCAGCAATTGCAAAGGCTTACTGAAAAACTTCGCTGGCAAGAACTGGTGGATGAGGAATCGTGGAAATTAAACCCACCTTTTCCAACTAATTATTATGGTGTCGCATTTAGCATCGCCCGATTGCGCTTTTTACTTGGTTGGGAGACGCAATTTGCATCACAAAAAATCCTCCAGCAACTTGTCGAACATTATCGTACCCATTCGCAACATGGATGTGTGGATGAAACTGAGGGAAAAGGGCGCTTTGACCGTTATAGCATATTGCTGATTGCGGAAATTTGCCAACGACATATTGATACCGGGTTAGAGATATGCGACTGGCTCAAAGACGCATTGCGACAAGTGTCGACACTGATACTGGCAATGTTGAATGATGAGGGTGTCGGGTTCCTGTGGGGAAGATCAATTGGCGCGTATGGTGATAGTGCATTTAATGAAATTCTGACTATCAGTATGCGACTTGGTTTGTTGGATCGACAAGAATGCGCGGCGGCTAGCAGATTTACGCTTGCCTGTAGCGAACGTTTTTTAAACTTTTGGTATGACTCAAATGAACAGAGTGTGAATCTGTGGTTTTATGGGAGACAAACAGACGCGTATCGGGCTGAGCATAGACTGGTTGGTGAAAATATCAGTTTGTCTTGTCAGCATCTTTGTGTGCAGCGAGCCTGGGCTGATGTCTCCTTTGATGCAACGCCTTTAATGTTACCAGAACAAACGCTTAAATTTACGCCATTTTGCAATGACAAATATACCAGAGGTCTATTCCATTGGTATGACGGCAAGCGGTTATTTGTTTTACCATTAATTAACGGTGATAAACATTATTTTGCCACATCTCCCTATTTCCCGGTTCCCTTTTCTGCCGGACTGATTACTGGCGTAGCTCAGGGACATGCGCCGCTTTGGGTGCCTGGATTAGTGGACTCTCGTGGCTGTATACTGCGACCATTAGTGTGGTTTGGTGACTGTGGTTACCAGAAGACGAAGAATGGTTGGGAAATTGAGATTAATTATTCCGCACTTAACGTAGTAATGGAAAATGGGGTTCTGCTATCAGGACCGAAAAAGGATTACTCTTGTCAGTGTCGTACCCGTTATTTTATTGAACCCTCGACTTTGACCAGAGTGGATACATTTTCTTTTTTAAAACATAGCGAGATGTATCTCGAACTACAATGTGCCGTCTTTCCAGAAAAAATGCGTATGATACATTCGGCAGATAGTTTACATATAGATTATGAAAGTAATGGTATTCAATCTCTCGAATTAAATGGATTTGAAGACTATTGTGTGGAAAGAACAGCATTGTGTAGCCCTTATGGCGCATTAGGACAACAGATTACAGGAAGGAGAAATGTTTCTGGTGCTAAAAATGTGACTGTCAGTTGGCAAATACGTTATTGCTAAAAATTAACACCACAATAATATCGTGGATGATAATTATCTATATTAGATTATTAGCCGGAGTGCTTTTTATGTCTATGTCAAAAAAATTCCTGTTCACAGGTGCGGTTATTTTTTTATCTTTTACGCCTTTTGTACATGCAGTTCAGTTTGATGTGCGTGGTGGGTATAATATAGAAAACCACAGTTATGAGTCCCGATTTAAAGTCAGCAATAGCTGGAGCAGTGGTTGGTGGGCCAGTATGGAAACCGATAGCAATAATGGTTCACCTTCATTAGATGATATGACTTCCTCTTATAATGAGATGGAGACTAACTATACCTGGCATATTAATGACCGTTTCGCTCTGGTACCTGGTGGTGTTATTCATTGGAGTAATAGTGGTACGCAGTTACGTCCTTATATTCGACTGAATTACAAAATATCTGAACGCTTTTCAAGTGGTATCCGCTATCGTCTTGATCATCATAATTATGATGTCGTCGATAATACTGGTGATACTATTCACGACAATGAGCACCGTATAGATTTGTTTCTCGGTTATAAAATAAACCAGGACTGGAATTTTATGTGGCAGGGAACAGCATATATGCATCAAGATCCAGATCTGGAATATAATAACGGGAAACGTTGGGCGACAGAAAATGCATTCACTATAAAGTATCGGTGGAATGAATATTTTAGCCCTTATTTCGAATATGATTATCTTGACGAGCAAAGTAACTATAAAGGCGAGAAGGGTAAACCTGACTCGCGTATTCGTGTGAGGGTTACCTTTAATTTATAAATAAAAGCAAGAAATTGCAAAAGTGAAGGATTTTATTTAAATAATACGATAAATTTTCACCGAAATGGCTAAAGTTTAATTTTTAAAACAGGAATTATATGAATAGTCAGTGCGGTTCTGGAAAATTAGCGACACTATTGGAAGTGCTTGAAATTGGTGAGTCGGCGATCGCTTTTAACAGGATGAAAACTATATCTGCCGATTATTATCACTTCCATGAATGTGCGGAAATTCTGTTTGTAACGCAAGGTGTAGGGATCGCCGTTGTGGAACATAAGCAGTACACCGTTAAGCCTGGTCGGTTATTTGTTTTTCCGCCAGGCCGCGTTCATAAAATTTATGTGGAGCATGATTTACACAATCAATATCATCGTACAACCTTACATTTCAGTAGCGCAATGTTGCTGCCATTTTTTCGTGATTTTCCGCGTCAGCAGATACAATTTCGCCAACTTAGCAGTTATGGTGAAGAGGTGAGGATCTTTGATGTTTCAGAAATACAAAACTTTATTGAAGCGCTATTCTTTCGTTTTGAACAGCTGAGTTCAAAAAATGTACTAACAATTAATGATAGTGCTTTTTTACTTCTGCAACTTATCGGTCTTTTGCCTGAACATGATCAGCAACAGGCTTCGCTTTCGGGGATAAATACATTCTCTGCATCAATTATCCGCTGGATTGAGGATCATTTTAAGGAGAATTGTTCACTGGAGATATTGGCTACGGTATCTGGTTGTTCGGAAGGGCATGCTTCCAGGCGTTTTCGCAAGGAGACCGGAGGAACCATTCAGGAATATGTGGTTATGCGAAGGATTCGCCATGCATGCGAATTGCTGGTGCATACTTCTCTTACGGTCAGAGAGGTGGGTTTAGAATCGGGATTTGCAGAATATGCCTGGTTCATAACCAGCTTCAGACGATTGATGGGAAAAACACCGCTTCAGTACCGCAGATCCTACAGTTTAAGGAGATAATGACAACGGTAACTTGTCCAGCTCATAATTGAGCTGGACAAGAATGAATCATTACGCTTTCAGCACGTCCAGCGCAGCAGCATAGTCAGGTTCGTTGGTGATTTCGTTCACCAGCTGGCTGAAAATGACGTTGTCGTTTTCATCAATGACCACCACGGCACGCGCCGCCAGACCTTTCAGCGGGCCTTCAGTGATTTCAACGCCGTAGTCTTTCAGGAAGTCAGGATTACGCAGAGTGGAAAGGGTAATGACGTTGCTCAGACCTTCCGCGCCGCAGAAACGAGACTGGGCGAACGGCAGATCCGCAGAAACGCACAGTACGACGGTGTTGTCGATTTCTGTCGCCAGTTGGTTAAACTTACGTACCGATGCCGCACAAACGCCGGTATCAATACTTGGGAAAATATTCAGCACCTTGCGCTTGCCTGCAAACTGAGCCAGTGTGACGTCAGACAGATCTTTTGCCACGAGGGTAAAAGCCTGTGCTTTGCTACCAGCTTGAGGAATGGTGTTGGCGACGGCGACTGGATTGCCCTGGAAATGAACGGTTTGTGACATGGTTATCTTCCTGTTTACATATAGTTAACGTCGTGGCTAGTTTATGCCATCAGCAGTTAACACGGCAAACGCTATTTGTGTTTAATCCACCGCCACGCATCTGCAACGTGAAAAACGGCGAGAAAAGGAGAACCAATGAGATCTGTTAAGGTGTATGAGGAGGCCTGGCCGCTACACACGCCCTTTGTGATTGCCCGGGGAAGTCGTACCGAAGCGCATGTTGTGGTCGTGGAGCTGGAGGAAGAGGGCGTAAAAGGCGTAGGGGAATGTACGCCTTATCCACGTTATGGCGAAAGCGATGCCTCGGTGCTGGCGCAGATCATGAGTATCGCGCCGCAACTGGAACAGGGGCTGACCCGCGAAGCACTACAAAAATTGCTGCCTGCCGGCGCGGCCAGAAATGCGGTCGATTGCGCGCTGTGGGATCTGAGCGCTCGCCAGCAGCAGCAAACGCTGGCGGAGTTTGTGGCCGTTGAATTGCCCGCTACGCTGACAACAGCACAGACTGTCGTGATCGGTACGCCTGAACAGATGGCGGCCAGCGCGGCGGCACTGTGGGAAAAAGGGGCGAAACTGCTCAAAATTAAGCTGGACGATCGCCTGATCAGCGAACGAATGGTCGCGATTCGCTCCGTCGTGCCCGATGCGACGCTAATTGTGGATGCAAACGAGTCCTGGCGTACAGAAGGGCTGGCGGCTCGATGCCAGCTGCTGGCGGATTTAGGCGTCGCGATGCTGGAACAACCGTTACCTGCGCAGGATGACGCCGCGCTGGAAAATTTTGTTCATCCGCTTCCTATCTGCGCGGATGAAAGTTGCCATACCCGCAGTAGCCTGAAGGCGTTACAGGGGCGCTACGATATGGTCAATATCAAACTGGATAAAACCGGTGGTCTGACGGAAGCGCTGGCGCTGGCCGCCGAAGCCAGAGAACAGGGTTTTGGGCTGATGCTGGGATGTATGCTGTGTACCTCCAGGGCCATCAGCGCAGCGTTGCCGCTGGCCCCACAGGTGCGTTTTGCTGACCTCGATGGCCCCACCTGGCTGGCGGTGGATGTCGAGCCCGCTCTACGGTTTACGACCGGGCAACTTCATCTTTAGGGTGCCAGCGCAGCAGAGTAGACATCGCCATCAGATACTTTTCGCTGGCCTCATCGGATGAGATCGGCGGGAACTCTGCGGTAATACAGTGCAGATTGAGGTCGGCGCACCAGCTTCCAAACGAACCGGGCGTTTCGTAACCTACGCTGGAGACCAGCGGCAGCTCAAATGCCCGGGCCAGCCATTCGCCTAACTCGCTATGTCTGGGATCTTCAATACAGGCGAGGGGATCGTGAAAGGAGACCACCCAGGCAGGATGCACCCGGTGTATCAGTTGGCACAGCGCCTGGGTTTCGGGTTCAGACCCCGGATGTTCGCCAGTAAGCAGCACCACATCGCGCTCCTCGGCGCTGCTGTTCCAGCGATAAACCGTCTCACCCGCTTTCCAGTTCGCCGCCGGAAAATTACGGTTCAAATCGACGCCATTGGCATTGGCGCGCAGACCAAGCTGGCAACCGTCCGGGTTCACCGCCAGCACCACATGATGACGGCGGAGTGAAGGATTCAGCGTACGCAGCGCACACGAGAGCGTCACCACTGACGCGTTCTCATCGCCGTGCGTTCCGGCCAGAATCAGGCCGCTTTCGCGATCGGCAGCCGGAGCCGGAAACCAGATCAACGGCGCTCCCAGTAATGAACGTCCATAATGTTCGGTTCCTGGCGGAAATGCGCCGCGCTCGGCACGAGGACGGGTAACGGTCATAAGTGTCTCTGAATGCTGTTGTTATTACTCGCAGTGTTGTGCAAATTGCCCAGATAATCAAATCGTTTTCACGCGTTGCGCGCGCTATGCAATATCCTCTGTCTGGCTTCCTGGAAGCGGATGCGTATATCGGGTTAATATCAACTTTCTGTAGGAAGATGTTTGCATTTCCTTCATGCGAAACAAATAATTACGCAGTCATCTAACTTCATCATTTAAGGGCATCTTATGAAGCACTCTGTTTCAGTTACCTGTTGTGCGCTGTTGATTAGCAGCGTCTCCCTGACACACGCTGCGGATGTTCCCGGCGGAACGGTACTGGCAGAGAAGCAAGAACTGGTCCGCCATATTAAAGATGAACCGGCGTCGTTAGATCCGGCAAAAGCGGTTGGGCTGCCGGAGATTCAGGTCATTCGCGATTTGTTTGAAGGTCTGGTGAATCAGAACGAGAAAGGAGAAATCATTCCTGGCGTCGCTACGCGCTGGAAGACCAATGATAACCGGATCTGGACGTTTACCCTGCGCAATAACGCAAAGTGGTCGGACGGCACTCCGGTGACCGCGCAGGATTTTGTCTACAGCTGGCAACGTCTGGTTGATCCGAAAACCCTGTCACCGTTTGCCTGGTTTGCCGCCCTTGCTGGCATTAATAACGCCCAGGCGATTATTGATGGTAAAGCGTTGCCGGATACGCTTGGGGTTAGCGCCGTGGACGCCCGCACGCTAAAAATACAGCTGGATAAACCGCTGCCGTGGTTTGTTAACCTGACTGCCAACTTTGCTTTTTACCCGGTACAGAAAGCCAATGTAGAAAGCGGTAAAGACTGGACGAAGCCCGGAAACCTGATCGGCAATGGCGCCTATGTGTTGAATGATCGCGTGGTCAACGAGAAACTGGTGGTGGTACCCAATACCCACTACTGGGACAATGCGAAGACGGTGCTGCAAAAAGTGACTTTCCTGCCGATTAATCAGGAGTCGTCAGCGACTAAACGTTATCTGGCTGGCGATATCGATATCACCGAGTCTTTCCCGAAAAATCTGTATCAGAAGTTGCTGAAGGATATACCGGGGCAGGTTTACACACCGCCGCAGTTGGGCACCTATTATTATGCGTTTAACACCCAAAAAGGCCCGACGGCGGATTCCCGCGTTCGTCTGGCGCTGAGCATGACGATTGATCGCCGCATCATGGCGGAAAAAGTATTAGGAACCGGGGAGAAACCGGCCTGGCGCTTCACCCCGGACGTGACGGCAGGCTTTACTCCCGATCCTTCGCCATTTGAACAAATGAGCCAGGAAGAACTCAATGCTCAGGCGAAAACGTTATTGCTTGCGGCTGGCTATGGCCCGCAGAAACCGCTCAAATTGACGCTGTTATATAATACATCTGAAAATCATCAGAAAATCGCGATTGCGGTCACCTCGATGTGGAAAAAGAATCTGGGCGTAGAGGTGAAGCTGCAAAACCAGGAATGGAAAACCTATATCGATAGCCGCAACACCGGTAATTTTGATGTTATCCGCGCCTCCTGGGTGGGGGACTACAATGAACCGTCTACTTTCCTGTCATTGTTAACCTCGACCCATACGGGCAATATCTCGCGCTTCAATAACCCGGCCTACGATAAAATCATGACGCAGGCGACAGTAGAAAATACGGCGAAGGCGCGCAATGCGGACTATAATGCGGCAGAGAAAATCCTGATGGAACAGGCGCCGATTGCGCCGATTTACCAGTATACCAACGGACGTTTGATCAAACCGTGGCTGAAAGGTTATCCCATTAATAACCCGGAAGACGTGGCGTATAGCCGGACAATGTATATTGTGAAGCACGACAAATAATATGCGGCAGTGAGCGAAAAGACGCGGAATACCGCGTCTTTTTTAATTTGCGGATTGCGGTGACGCGGCGTTATCCAGATAAAGCGTCTGGCTTGGAAACGCAAAATCTGCGCCGTTCGTCTGAACAATGTCGATAATCTTCAGGTAAACATCCTGCTGAACCGCAAGCCAGGCTTCCCATTTGGTGGTTTTGCTAAAGCAATAGACCATGATATTCAGCGATGATTCGCCGAATTCATTGAAATAGACCAGTAGCGTCTGGCGCTGATCGATATCAGGGTGGTTTTGCAGCATCGTTCTGACCGCATCAACAATAACGCCTGTTTTACTGGCATCCTGATACCGTAACCCGATCACCGTTTTAATACGTCGGTTGGTCATCCTGCCGGGATTCTCCACGCTAATGGAGGAGAAAATCGAATTCGGCACATATAAAGGGCGGTGGTCGAAGGTGTTAATTTTGGTCATTCGCCAGCCGATTTCAGTCACGGTGCCTTCAATATTTCTGTCCGGGGAACGGACCCAGTCGCCAATGCTAAAGGGGCGATCAAAATAGAGCATAATCCCCGAGAAAAAGTTGCTCAGAATGTCCTTACCCGCCATCCCAACAGCGATGCCGCCAATACCGCCAAAAGTCAGCAACCCGGACAGACTCATGCCAAAGTGTTCGCCATAGAGTAAAACGATGGCGATAATAATGGTGATCTTAATAATGCGAGACAGGATCTTCGCACTGGTGACGTCTCTGCCTTTACCGATCTGTGATTTTTCAAAGCGGTTGATGAGTAAAAACAGTTTTATTGTCAGAATCAGCGCAATCAGAGATGTGCAGATAAAATCGACGGCATTTGGAGAGATGAATTTCAGATCGTAGTTTTCAATAACATTATTGGCGATACTGCCCAGCGTGCCGATGATAAGGGCATAAACGAAGAACTGTACGGCATGAAATATAAATCCTTTTCTTCTTTTCTCGCCACGACGAAACACAATACTCATCAGAAGTAAGGCGGCGCCACTGCCAAAAATTATTGCCAGATTAAACGCGTTTTTGAAAAAAAATTCTGCAATCATTTTGGTCTGTCACTACCCCGTATGGTTGATATAACGCTAAAAGATCCTGAGGTGCAGATATTTTATCCGCTTCGAATGCGCTGGTCATTGATCAAAAAGAATAAGACGTAGCGCATTTTCAGACAGGGACGCGCGATGTGAATATTATGTCACGACTTGTGTGGCAGACAACGGGGGATTGTCATGGTATTGTTACGCGCAAGTAACAGAGCTTTCATCTGCAAAAGGACGATACCATGATCATGACAAAGCTGAAGACAGCAAAGGGGAAGAAATTTCTGTTGGGCCTGCTGGCGGTGTTTATTATTGCGGCATCAGTGGTTACGCGGGCGACTATCGGCGGCGTGATCGAACAGTATGATATTCCGTTGTCCGAGTGGACAACCTCGATGTATTTCATTCAGTCATCAATGATTTGCGTCTACAGTCTGGTTTTCACCATTCTGCTGGCCATTCCGCTGGGGATCTATTTCCTCGGTGGTGAGGACAAACAGTAACGTGAGTGAGCGGCTTCGCCGGGTAGGCATAAGCGCTACCCGGCACGAAAATAGGCTTAATCGTCTTCTTCGTCGTCCAGTTCTACCGGTGTCTGATACTGATCGGGTTTAATGACAAGCAGATCGCAGCGCAAATGGTCGATAACCTGTTCCGCCGTATTGCCCAGGAAGGCCGCAGATATCCCGGTACGACCAACCGTACCCAGTACAACGATACCCGCCTGTAGGTGCTCGGCTAAATCCGGGATAACCTCTTCAGGCAACCCTTTTTCAACATGCGTCACTTTCTCATCAATGCTGAATTTCTGCCGTAGCGCCTTCATCGCCAGCAAATGCTGACCGCGAATCGCGTCGTTGTAAACGCTCGGATCAAATTCAGGCAGTTCGATTGCGATATTGATGGGCGTCACGGGGTAGGCGCCAACCAGATGGACTTCGGTGTGGTTCACCTGTTCTGCAAGTTGCAGCGTTTCTTTGACCAGCTTTTCATTCAGCGCATTGTGATAAGGTTCTTCGCTTGCCAGGTTCACGGCCACCAGCGCTTTACCGCCTTCAGGCCACGGTTGGTCCTTGACCATCCATACCGGGCTTGGGCATTTACGCAACAAATGCCAGTCAGTCGGCGTAAAGATTACCGCTTCCAGGCGGTCATGCTGGTGCGCCATTTTGAGCACCAGATCGTGATCGTCGCTGATCACTTCCTGGATAATGGCTTCAAAGGGACGGTTGTGCCAGACCACTTTTATCTCAACGGGAACACCTGCTTCGATGTAGTATTTCGCTTGTTCGCGTATCCAGGCTGTTCGCTGGCTGATGACGCCCTGACGCATCGCGGTACGCTCATCAGGCGAGAGCAGGGTAGTCATTTCATAGGAAAAATCATAGATCGGCAAAAAGGCTTTAATTTTGCCACCAATCCGTTGATGCAAATAAACAGCGCGTCGTAATGCGGGTTGATCGTCCTGGTTTGGGTCGATGACCACCAGCATATTTTGATACATAGCCATACAGGGTCTCCTTACAACTGTCACCGCAGTTTGTAATTAAAAGAGTAACCCATATATGTTGAATGAAACAGGGGGGAACCTTCTGCCAGATCAATAAATCAGGAAAATTTGCTGTTCTATAGGGCAGTGTATTGAATGTAAACAATTTCTATCAGTAAAATCAGACTTCCGGGGCATACCTGGGGTAAATAGCTGCTTAGTAGAGTCTGTAATTAAATCTGTTTGATTCATGAATGCCGCCATAGCGGCATTCTTATCGTTAGTGGGAACCAAGACGGATCAGTTCAACGGGTTCGAACTGGCCTTCACAGCCTTCCACTTCGACGGTTTTGTTGCGGCGTAACTGGGCTGGAGTTAACCCGTTAGAATGTATGGCAACGATTTTACCCGTTCTGCCCGTCCCATTAATCATAACCCGACTGCCATTAGTAATAGGATTATGGTTACGATCATAAGTGATCATGGTTCTTTCTCCTCTTAATATCTGGGTATCAAAAAATCCGCTTAACAATCCGGGCCGCAGTCCAGAAGCGAACGTAATATAAATACACCTTTGCCATAATCTTTTTTTGTTTTTGATCAAGGTCACACTTTTTCTATACTCACCAAACCGCTGACGACGGGGTTTACGCACGATGCAGGACCCTGGTGCGGCTGACTGTTATTTTTTTCCTGAAGCTGAAAACATAACTACAGTACCTTTAACCGTAGTTTTAACATCCTCGAAGTACTCGGACAGTATTTGCGTTAAGCCCGCCTCTGAATCTCCGGTATTTGAGAAAATGCCTTTCCGGTTGTAAATGCGCATCAGTTTTTGACCGAAAGTATTGTGCTTAACGCCATCACCAAGAATGGTAGCGCCGTAAAGAGTGCCATTGTCGGTTAAAGCCTGCGCGGCATTCTGTATTACACATCCTTTTGCAGACATATCTCCAGGCAGGCAGTGAAGAAGGTAAAACATGGAGATGGAGTCAAATTGATTATGCAAGGTTTTTGGGTAAGGCTCGAAAACATCATGGGTAATTTTGCTCTGAATTTTCGTTTCTCCAGCCCTTGTTGATGCTGCGCTCAAGCTTGCTTCGTTCAAATCCATTAGCGATATTAAACGGCTTTCAGGAGCGTGAGTGAGGTAATATCCGGTTCCTACACCAATATCCAGATGTTTTTTCCCTAAATGTCGGAGGAAGTGTGGAAGAAGGTATTCCTTAGTGGGGCACCCCCATGCAAGCCGATTTGATACCCTCAAGACCCACCAGTCATAAAGTTTTAGTGTGAGGGGGGTGTAAACTTTAGATCCGTTATCTGTGTTTCTATTCATTAATTCCACCTGTTTATAGTTTTCGGGGGGAATTAAATCAATAATCATTATAAATGACAAGGGGTTAGGGTTGCCGCAGTTGCGTCGTATGCAAGAACGCAACTGCGGCCAGCCGACGATCGTTCGATAGTGCGAATATAGAACGGTTGCCAGCCGCTGCGGATTGTACTTTTCCGGCATGATGAATCAATGTGGTTAATCCGAAAACGGCCTGGCAGGGCGTAAACCATGCCAGTGGTGTCCAACTGGAGTGATGGCTACGTATTTGAGATTTCTTTAGCTTATTGACGTGGTGTGATTCCTTCTGTCAAACCAATAAATCAGGAAAATTTAATGATTTAACAGAAGGATAACTGACTTACTTGCGGAAAGATTAAGCAACGTTGCGAGTATGACCAGCAAGCACTGCGAGCGCATCGCTGTTTTCGATGGTGATGTATTTACCTTTCACCGCCAGCATACCGCTTTTCTGGAAACGACCCAGCAGACGGCTGATCGTTTCGACCGTTAAGCCAAGGTAGTTACCTATGTCGCCACGGGTCATCGTCAGGCGGAATTCACGCGGAGAGAAACCGCGCTGGGCAAAACGACGGGACAGATTGTAGATAAAGGCTGCCAGACGTTCTTCCGCATTTTTCTTCGACAGTAACAGGATCATATCCTGATCGCCTTTGATCTCGCCGCTCATCAGACGCATCATCTGTTGACGTAGGTTAGGCATCTTACCGGAGAGATCGTCCAGAGTCTCAAACGGGATTTCACATACCATTGAGGTTTCCAGCGCCTGGGCAAAGCTCGGGTGGTGCCCGCTGCCAATCGCGTCAAAGCCGACCAGGTCGCCCGCTAAATGAAAACCAGTGATTTGCTCGTCGCCCTGCTCGGTAATGGTGTAGCTTTTAATCGTACCGGAGCGGATAGCATAGAGCGATTTCAGTTCATCACCTGCTTTAAACAGCGTTTGCCCTTTCTGAATAGGCTTTTTACGCTCAATGATATTATCAAGCTGATCAAGCTCATGTTCGTTAAGTGTGAACGGGATGCAAAGCTGGCTGATACTGCAATCCTGGCAATGGATAGCACAACCGCCAGACTGAATGCGCCGTATAATTCGCTTTTCCGGGATCATAGGTCTGCTCAAGCCGTAATTGATATTTGTCAATTTTAACATCTTTTTGGTGAGCACGTAAGCCTGAGCTACCCCCAATAGAGGATAATTCAGGCATAAGCAGGAGAAATATTTATATCCCTTTGAAAATCCATGCTTTATAAGTGGTTACTTTGCATCAAAGTGTGACGGGTAAGGCACAAAATGCCTGGTTTCTACAGCAGCAGATACCCTTCATGGCGTAATAACCACTCTTTTCTTTGCACGCCGCCAGCATATCCCGTCATTGTCCCGTTGCGCCCGATTACGCGATGGCAGGGTACAACGATACTGACCGGGTTAGATCCGTTAGCGGCGCCTACGGCGCGAGCGGCTCCCGGACGGCCTAATTTTTCGGCAAGTTGACCATAATGCATAACCTGACCGCAGGGGATGGTGCGCAGCGCCTGCCATACTTCCCGCTGAAAAGGTGTTCCCCCGGTGGCGGTCTCCAGCGTATCAATGATGCTGAGATTTCCCTCAAAATACGCGGTGAGCTTATCGCTCAGGCCACCCGGATTTTTGGCGGCGACGCGCTCGTATCCCTCTGAACGATAATGTATGCCCAGTAGCTGTTCCATACGGTCGCTGTGTTGCTCCCATTCGACGGCGCGCAGGCGGAATTGCTCATCGCAAATCACCCATAACGGCCCCAGCGGGGTCGCGATATTGTCTTCAAGTAATCTCAGCATCCGTTATCTCTCATTGCAGGCGGGATAATTCCCGGACTTATCAGCAGTTCAACAAGATACCATGCGACCAATATCCGCAACCATACCCCTAAAAAGATAAGCGGGCATAATACGTTTAGCGTCATTGTTTGTTGAAAAAGCGAACAAATAAAGATGCTGAAAAAATGAAGCACGGCAGGAGAATAAAAAACAGGGACTGTCGACATCCGCCAGCCCCTAAAATCTACACAGCAGTGCTTCCTTAACCTTTTCCCGGCCTGGTTTTCCCTCAGCGGGTAATAAAGTTATAACGGCTATAAAAGAGATATTCCACTTTCAGGGCATAATTGATTTTACAAAAGCCCCGCTGAAATTGTCGGTTAACGCAGGATAAAACGTGGCTTTACCGGGGATGAAATAGTGAGATGCGCATAGCCAGATAATTGAGCCAGTGTCGTTTATTGGAAATAACTGTAAACCGTTGTCGGTATAATAGCGCGCGGTTATGATAGTGCCTGTCTTAACGCGCTGGAGGAGGAATCATGAACCTTGACGACAAAACGCTGTTTCTTGACGCCATGGAGGATGTCCAACCGTTGAAACGTTGCGCTGATGTACACTGGCAGCCCACGCGCAATTCACGGGCGCCGCAGCGTATCGATACGCTCCAGCTCGACAATTTTCTCACTACCGGGTTTCTGGATATTCTTCCTTTGGGCGAACCGCTGGAATTTCGCCGGGAAGGGTTGCAGCAGGGCGTGCTCGACAAACTGCGTTCGGGAAAATACAGCCAGCAGGCGAGTCTCAATTTGCTTCGTCAGCCGGTTGAGGAATGTCGCAAGATGCTGTTTAGCTTCATCTGCCAGGCGCGTCAGGATGGTTTACGCAACGTGCTGATCATTCATGGCAAAGGGCGGGAAGATAACGCGCATGCCAATATTGTGCGCAGCTATGTGGCGCGTTGGCTGACGGAATTTGACGACGTTCAGGCTTACTGTACGGCGCTGCCTCATCATGGCGGCAGTGGAGCGTGTTATGTTGCGTTGCGTAAAACGGCGCAGGCAAAGCAGGAAAACTGGGAGCGTCACGCGAAACGCAGCCGTTAAGGGCGTTCACAGGCTACTTACGAGCAGCCTGTGACGTTTATTACGCCGCCAGCACCCGATTTCTGCCGTCGTTTTTGGCTTTGTACAGGGCATCGTCCACCCGCTTAAATAATTCATCAATACTTTCATTCGATTCATGCCGTGCGACGCCGATGCTGACGGTAAAACGGGGCAGGCCAGGAATACAGACTTTCGCCACGGCGGCGCGTATTGATTCTGCAAGATTAAGCGCAACCTCCAGCGAGGTTCGCGGCAGCAGCAAGACAAATTCTTCACCGCCCCAGCGGAAGACCAGGTCGCCTTTACGTGCGCAGGCTTCCAGCGTTCGCGCCAGAGCGCACAGCACTTCATCGCCTTTCAAATGACCGTATAAATCGTTAATGCTTTTGAAGCGATCGGTATCGATGAGCAGCAGGCTGTAATCCATTGTCATCGACAGATGGGGCGTATGGTTTTGCTCAGTAAGAAGATAAAATTGCCTGCGGTTCAGTAAGCCGGTCAGCGCATCATGCAGGGCTGCGCGTTCCAGCTCCTGTTCCAGCCGTTTTTGCTCGGTAATGTCATGAATGATGCATAACATGAGCTTATCGCCGTATATCTCAAGGGGACCCGCATAGGTTTGTACGTGCCGGGTGGTGCCGTCAGAGAGTTTATGGACGAAGTTTAAGGGCTTATGTCCGCCGGGCAGACGGGCAATCTCATGCATAACGGGTAAGATCTGGCGGCCTAATACGTTGATTTCCCATGTATGTTTCTGGCACATCGCTTCATGGCTGTAGCCATAGAAATTGAGTGCGGCCAGATTGGCATCGACGATCAGACCGTCCCGTGAAGGGTCTATCAACAGCATCGGCGCGGAGTTCGTCAGGAAAAAACGGGCGTAAAACCCTTGTTTTTTACGCTGATAGTTTGCCGAACGGCTGGCCTTGAGGCCTTGCGCCGTGGGTGTCTCTATGCCTTCAAAAATAATAACGTCCCCCTGCGTCGACAGGGTTTTAACCGAGAGGCGGCAGGTTAAGGCGATTTCTTTACCATCACGACAGACCGTCAGAATTTCAACAATATCGTGATGGTGGTGTAAATCAGCAACGTACATGCGCAGTTCATTTTGCGCATAAGTTGAAAATATCCCCTTTCTGAGACGGCTGAAAGTCTGTTCCTGTGTCAGTTCGCGTGCGGCGGTATTAGCGAAAACTAACTCTTCTGTGTGTGGTAAAACAATCCAGACAGGAAAACTTAATAAATCCAGAGCATTGAGTTCGTGAGCAATCATCGATAATCCCGTTATCTTCACATGCTGTGTTGCCGGTTTATTGGTGAATGGCTTTTTTATTAACAGCTTACAGTGATATGGAGCGTTTTTTCACAAATCGGGAGACAACAATAGACGTGCAGATAAATCTAGCAGGGAACCTGGACAAATCCACGAATGATAAGTTTTTTTTCAATGGTCGATATAAGTGTGAACGAGTAAAAAGGAAGAAAGGTTGATGGCGACTTATATAAACATTACTCAGGCTAATCATTCTGAAAGAGGTTAACCCTTTCCCGTACGACATATTAAAGCTGATGATGCAACGCAAGGTTATCGATCTACAGACTAAAATTCATAAATTTCGATTAAGTAAATTATCATCCGTTGAACACCCCATATTGTCTCGCACAACACATTTGCGCCGGTGATGCCGGCGCCTTTCCTGCCATACCGTACTTTTCTGAATCATTTCAGCGCAATGGGATAATGAGGTATTGCTTAACATACGCCGAAGGCTAGACTAACGAAAAAGCGTTGAATGAATGTGGAGGCGTTGTGGAAGCCATCAAGGGATCGGAAGTCAATGTGCCGGATGCCGTTTTTGCCTGGCTACTGGATGGTCGCGGCGGCATTAAACCGCTTGAAAATGACGATATTATCGACAGCCAGCATCCCTGCTGGTTGCATCTCAATTACACCCACCCTGACAGCGCGCAGTGGCTGGCGTCGACGCCTTTGTTACCGAATTCTGTACGCGATGCGCTGGCTGGCGAGAGTTCGCGCCCACGCGTCAGTCGGATGGGGGAAGGCACGCTGATCACCTTACGCTGCATCAACGGCAGTACCGATGAACGCCCTGATCAGCTAGTGGCGATGCGTGTATATATGGATGAACGTTTTATCGTCTCAACGCGACAGCGAAAAGTTCTGGCGCTTGATGAGGTGGTTAGCGACTTGCAGGAAGGGACGGGCCCGTCCGATTGCGGCGGCTGGCTGGTCGACGTGTGTGACGCCCTGACGGATCACGCCAGCGAATTTATCGAGCAATTACACGATAAAATTATCGACCTGGAAGACAATCTGCTCGATCAGCAGATCCCGCCGCGTGGTTTCCTGGCGTTACTGCGTAAGCAACTGATTGTGATGCGTCGATACATGGCGCCTCAGCGTGATGTTTATGCGCGACTGGCAAGCGAGCGTCTGGCCTGGATGAATGATGATCAGCGGCGTCGAATGCAGGATATCGCGGATCGTCTGGGAAGGGGGCTGGATGAGATCGACGCGTGTATTGCGCGCACGGGCGTGATGGCCGATGAAATCGCGCAAGTCATGCAGGAGTCCTTAGCGCGCAGAACCTATACGATGTCGCTGATGGCGATGGTCTTTCTGCCCAGCACATTTTTAACCGGATTGTTCGGCGTGAATCTCGGGGGAATTCCGGGCGGCGCATGGCATTTTGGATTTTCTATGTTCTGTATTCTGTTAGTTGTCCTGATTGGTGGTGTTACCTTATGGTTGCATCGTAGTAAATGGTTGTAACAACAACGCTTTTCATCGTCCTTTGAGCAGAAAAACGCCGCATAATTTGAGCGAAGTCAATAAACAATCTACCCATTCGGGGCAATATCTCTCTCGCAGGTGAATGCAACGTCAAGCGATGGGCGTTGCGCTCCATATTGTCTTACTTCCTTTTTTGAATTACTGCATAGCACAATTGATTCGTACGACGCCGACTTAGATTAGTCGGCTTTTTTTTGCCTGCGGGATATCAGCGTCTACCCTAAAAGAGTCAATCTGTATGACCGGAGGGTAATATGACCAGCCTGTTCACGTTGTTGCAAATGCAAACGCGCCAGTCGGATTCCGTACCAACCGATCCGGTGCCGATTCCCGATCCTATCCCGCGCCCACAACCTATGCCAGATCCGCCGCCGGATGAAGAACCGATTAAATTGTCGCATCAAGAGCGGAGATCTGCGAGGATACGCGCCTGCTGACTGTGTGTCTTTTACCGCGAGATTAAATTGTGACCGCTTTTTCTACTCTGAATGTCCTGCCTGCCGCCCAACTCGAGAATCTTAACGAGTTGGGTTATCTTGAGATGACGCCTGTCCAGGCCGCTGCGTTACCGGCGATCCTGGCCGGAAAAGATGTGCGCGTGCAGGCAAAAACCGGCAGCGGAAAAACGGCTGCATTTGGTCTCGGGCTTTTACAGCATATTGATGCCAGTCTGTTCCAGACCCAGTCGCTGGTGCTTTGTCCTACGCGCGAACTGGCCGATCAGGTGGCAGGGGAGCTGCGTCGTCTGGCGCGTTTTCTGCCTAATACCAAAATCCTGACGTTGTGCGGCGGGCAACCTTTCGGCGCGCAGCGAGACTCTCTCCAGCATGCGCCGCACATTATTGTCGCGACGCCGGGCCGCCTGCTTGACCATCTGCAAAAAGGCACCGTTTCTCTGGATGCCCTGCAAACGCTGGTGATGGATGAAGCCGACAGGATGCTGGATATGGGCTTTAGCGACGCTATTGACGAGGTGATTCGCTTTGCGCCGTCACGCCGTCAGACTCTGCTGTTTTCCGCAACCTGGCCTGAGGCCATCGCGGCGATCAGCGGTCGGGTTCAGCAAAATCCACTGACGATTGAAATTGATTCGGTGGATGCGCTGCCATCTATCGAGCAGCAGTTTTTTGAAACATCTTCGCAGGGGAAAATCCCGCTGCTGCAAAAGCTGCTGAGCCAGCATCAGCCTGCGTCATGCGTTGTTTTCTGTAATACCAAAAAAGATTGTCAGTCAGTTTGTGATGCGCTCAATTCTGTCGGGCAGAGCGCATTATCGCTGCATGGCGACCTTGAGCAGCGCGATCGTGACCAGACGCTGGTTCGTTTTGCTAACGGTAGCGCACGCGTACTGGTAGCGACGGACGTCGCCGCGCGTGGGCTGGATATCAAGTCGCTGGAGCTGGTCGTAAACTTCGAGCTGGCGTGGGACCCGGAAGTTCACGTACACCGTATTGGTCGTACCGCCCGTGCAGGCAATAGCGGTCTGGCGATCAGCTTTTGCGCGCCGGAAGAGGCGCAGCGCGCCAATATCCTGTCTGAAATGTTGCAGCTTAAACTGAACTGGCTGACGCCGCCGGGCAACGTTCCGGTTGCACCGCTGGAAGCTGAAATGGCGACGCTGTGTATTGATGGCGGTAAAAAGGCAAAAATGCGCCCGGGCGACGTGCTGGGAGCATTAACGGGAGATATTGGTCTGGATGGCGCTGATATTGGCAAAATTACCGTACATCCGGCCCATGTTTATGTGGCGGTTCGCCAGCCTGTGGCGCAGAAAGCCTGGAAGCAATTGCAGAACGGAAAGATAAAAGGGAAGAGCTGTCGGGTTCGTTTATTGAAATAAATGCCCGCTCCGGCCTACAGGTGCTTATGCGCATCGTAGGCCGGATAAGACGTTTACGTCGCCATCCGGCTGAGTCAGAAATTACTTCACTTCCACGACGTTCAGACGCAGTTCATCCAGTTGGTTATCGTCTTCCTCTGGCTGCCAGCCTGCGGGTTGCAGAGGGATCTCTTCGCGGTCAAAGGCTAAATCACCACCGTCCACTACATCGGAATCATGATTAATGCCTTTGAAATCAAAAAGATTAATATCGCTCAGATGAGAAGGCACCACGTTCTGCATCGCGCTGAACATGGTTTCAATACGCCCTGGATAACGCTTATCCCAGTCGCGCAGCATGTCGGCGATGACCTGGCGTTGCAGGTTTGGCTGCGACCCGCACAGGTTGCACGGAATGATCGGGAACGCTTTGGCTTCTGAAAAACGCTCAATATCTTTTTCGCGGCAGTAGGCCAGCGGGCGGATAACGATGTGTTTGCCGTCATCGCTCATCAGCTTCGGCGGCATCCCTTTCATTTTCCCGCCGTAGAACATGTTCAGGAATAACGTTTGCAGGATATCGTCGCGGTGGTGGCCTAACGCAATTTTGGTTGCACCCAGTTCTGTTGCGGTGCGGTAGAGAATACCGCGGCGCAGTCGGGAGCACAGAGAGCAGGTCGTTTTGCCTTCAGGAATTTTCTCTTTAACGATCCCATAGGTGTTTTCTTCAACGATCTTATACTCTACGCCCAGGTTCTCAAGATATTCCGGCAGAATGTGTTCGGGAAAACCCGGTTGCTTCTGGTCAAGGTTAACGGCGACCAGTGAAAAGTTGACGGGTGCGCTTTGCTGCAAATTACGCAGAATTTCCAGCATGGTATAGCTGTCTTTCCCGCCGGAAAGGCACACCATGATGCGATCGCCTTCTTCGATCATATTGAAGTCAGCAATCGCTTCGCCCACGTTACGACGCAGACGTTTTTGTAATTTGTTCAGGTTGTACTGTTCTTTCTTGCTAATATCTTGATTTTGCGACATTTAATAGAGGCTCAATTCATTGTGTGGCATCAGAAAAGTATGCATCACGCCGGAAAGACCGGCAAAAGAAATCTGATATAAAAACTGTGGCGTGTATGGTACGGATTGGCGAGAAGAATGTCAGCACATTTATACCCGTTATACCTCAGGTTGCAGGTAAGCGTGCAGGGTTGAAAAGTGGATATGAAAAGCCCGCAACGGCGTGCGGACTGATGCGTTTAGCGAACCACCAGGACGGAACATTCGGCATGGCGTACGACCGCTGCGGCGTTGGAGCCCAGCAGATACGTGGTGATGTCCGGGCGGTGAGAAGCAATAATCACCATGTCTGCCGGTAATTTTTTAGCCATTTCCAGAATTTTATCTTTCGGAGAACCTTCCGCGATATGAATCTGTACTCTGTCGGCAGGAATACTGAACTTCTTGATAATCTCTTCCAGTTGAGATTTTGCTTCGGCTTTCAGATCGTCCATAGCCGGTAACTCTGCTGAGTAGGCCAGGCCTAAAGAGGCGTAATAGGGCAGTGACGGAATAACGGTCAGGAAATGAACCTCTGCGTCATCTATTTTTGCCTCGGCTTCAACATGGGTGATAACGCGTTGAGTTAATTCTGAATCTGAAATATCGATGGGCACAAGAATCGTTCTGCTCATAAAACCTCCTGTTTAAGTATCCGATTAAAGTTTAACCCTTAATGGCACTTTATGTACAATGACAGGAGTCACATTTTAGCGTGAGTTTGGTTTCTGCTCTGGAAATTTCCCTTTGATCACGCCGTCATAAAAGCGGCCTTTAGAAACCACGACAAGAAAATCACGGAAAATACGCGACGGGACGCCGAGATATTGCAGAGTACCGGTTCGATGAAAACGAATTTCCAGCGTGCTGGAGGTTTCGTCATAGCCGACGGATGCAATACGGGATGATTTAACGGGATGATGGTTCATTGCCGGCGTCCTCTACAGCAGATCTTTATGCAATATATCATCTATCAATGGAGAGTTTTAGCGCAACAAATATATTGTTTTAGTATAGATAAAACACTGTTGTTATGAGAAAAGCCCGCCGTTGCTAGCGGGCTGACGAACTTAGAACTGGTAAACCATACCCAGAGCAACGACGTCGTCAGTAGACATATCGTTGCGAGTGTAGAAGCTGTCATCTTCATCCAGCAGGTTGATTTTGTAATCAACATAAGTGGAGAAGTTTTTGTTGAAGTAGTAGGTCGCGCCTACGTCAGCATATTTAACCAGGTCTTTATCTTCACCGCCGGCCAGATCCTTACCTTTAGACATCAGGAAAGATACGGCAGGACGCAGACCGAAGTCGAACTGGTACTGCGCTGTAACTTCAAAGTTCTGGGTTTTGTTGGCAATGGTGTTATCACTGCCGTTTGAGCCACCGTAAGGAGTCATATTACGGGTTTCAGAATACATAGTCGCCAGATAGATGTTGTTAGCGTCATATTTCAGGCCAGCAGTCCACGCATCTGCTTTATCACCGCCAGCAGTAGAGTGATTTGCTTGCTGATTCGTTCGGTCGGAAGTGGTATATGCCGCACCGAAGCTGACGCCCATACCCAGATCGTAAGTTGAGGAGATACCGAAGCCGTCACCGTTGGAGTTTTTCACGTTACGGTCGTCGCCAGTGCCGTTGCCCGTACCTTCCTGCTCGTTGGTAACCTGGTTTTCATTCGCCCCCTGATATTGCAGCGCAAAGCTCAGACCATCCACCAGACCGAAGAAGTCGGTATTACGGTAGGTTGCTACGCCGTTAGCACGACCGGTCATGAAGTTGTCTGCTTTGGTATAAGAGTCGCCGCCGAATTCTGGCAGCATATCGGTCCAGCCTTCCACGTCGTACAGTACGCCGTAGTTACGGCCGTAGTCGAATGAACCATAGTCACCGACTTTAATACCTGCGAATGCCAGACGAGTCCAGGAGTCACCTTTATCACCTTCGGTACCGTTAGCCTGAACCTGATATTCCCACTGGCCGTAACCCGTGATCATATCGTTAACCTGAGTTTCACCTTTGAAACCCATACGCATGTATGTTTGATCGCCGTCAGAATTTGCGTCATCAGAGAAATAATGCAGACCGTCTACTTTGCCATAGAGATCTAATTTATTGCCGTCTTTATTATAAACTTCAGCGGCGTGGGCCGCGCCTGCTGCTAACAGGGCAGGGATTACGAGAGCCAGTACTTTTCTTTTCATTGAAATAACCCTTTAGTTTTTTTATTTACCTGTGACTCCCCATAAGGGAAGTGAAATCATGCTAAAGGAGAAGTTCCGTAAAGAGATAAATATGAATTGTTACGCCTTAAGTAAAATCTTAATTAAATAATTCTACAGAAATGATGATAATTGACATGAATGTTTTTTAATAAAACATATAAAATAAAAATTATACAATTTAATTTTGTTGCGATATTCTGCGCGGGTTATATGCCTTTATTGTCACATTTTGCTTTTTTCGTTGGGCCATTGCGATAAGTACTGATCTTCCAGCGAATGAATTGACAAGCCCGAACCTTGGTTCGGGCTTTTTTTCGTCCTGACGAATACTCAAACAGCCGTATTATTCAGCACTGCTCTTTTCTGCTTTACCTGCCAGTTGAGCAAGGAAGTCATAGCGTTTTTGCAGATCCGCCGTCGCATCCTTCCAGAGCTGTTCAGCAACGTCTGGCTGCTGTGCATTCAGGCGGCGGAAGCGTTGCTCGTTGAGCAGCGTCTCTGCCAGCGCGTCTGACGGTGGACGGGAATCCAGCGCCAGCGGCAGTTTACCCTCATCGGCGCGACGCGGGTCAAAGCGGTACAGCGGCCAGAAGCCGGTAGCCGTTAACTGACGCATCTGATCGTGGCTCAGCGCCAGGTCGTAGCCGTGTTCTTCACATGGGCTGTATGCAATGATCAGCGATGGCCCCGGATACGCTTCCGCTTCCTGGATTGCTTTCACCGTCTGGTTTAACTGCGCGCCCAGCGAGATCTGCGCGACATACACATGACCGTACATCATCATGCTCACACCCAGATCCTTACGCGCTTTGCGCTTGCCGTGTTCGCCAAACTTCGTGACCGCGCCAAGTGGCGTCGCCTTCGACGCCTGTCCGCCGGTATTGGAATAACACTGCGTGTCCAGAACCAGAATATTGACGTTCTCGGTCAGGCTCAGCACATGATCCAGACCGCCAAAGCCAATATCGTAGGCCCAGCCGTCACCGCCAATCAGCCAGATTGATTTCTCAATCAGCGCATCGGCATCGGTTAACAGTTCATGCGCGCCGTCGACATCTTTCAGATGCTGGCGTAATGCGGCGACCTGTTCACGACGAACTTCCGGCGTCGCGTCGGCGTGCAATGCGTCGTTTAAATCCGTTGGGATGCGATCGGCGAACTGTTCCAGCAGCCGCATGACGCGCACGCGATGCCGATCAACTGTCAGGCGGAAGCCCAGACCGAATTCGGCGTTATCTTCAAACAGCGAGTTCGCCCATGCGGGGCCGCGACCGTTGGCATCGGTGGTGTAAGGCGTTGAAGGCAGGTTACCGCCATAAATAGAAGAACAGCCGGTCGCATTGGCAATTAACATGCGGTCGCCATACAGCTGGGTCAGCAGCTTGATATACGGCGTTTCACCACAACCGGAGCAGGCGCCGGAGTATTCGAACAGCGGCGTGATCAGTTGAGAGGTGCGAATATCAATACGCTCCAGCTTGCTCTTGTCGATTTCCGGCAGATTGAGGAAGAAGTCATAATTCACTTTTTCTTCTTCGACATGTTCAAGGCGGGACATCATGTTGATGGCCTTGATTTCAGGGTTCTGGCGGTCTTTCGCCGGGCAAACTTCAACACACAGGTTACAACCCGTGCAGTCTTCCGGCGCCACCTGCAACACGTATTTCTGACCACGCATATCGCGTGATTTCACATCCAGCGAGTGCAGACTGGCCGGGGCGTTCTCCATTGCTTCCGGCGAAACCACTTTAGCGCGGATCGCCGAGTGCGGGCAGGCGGCGACACAGTGGTTACACTGGGTACACAGCTCTTCTTTCCAGATAGGGATCTCTTCGGCGATGTTGCGTTTTTCCCAACGGGTCGTCCCCATCGGCCAGGTGCCGTCTGGCGGCAACGCTGAAACGGGCAGGGCGTCACCAAGCCCGGCGAGCATGGCGGCTGTAACCGTTTTAACGAAATCGGGCGCTGCGTCAGACACCACCGGAGGACGATTTGCGCTGTGCGGGTCCACCGCCTGCAACGGAACTTCTGTTACCGATTCGCGCGCCAGCGCCAGCGCCTGCCAGTTACGCTCAACCAGCTCCTGGCCTTTACTGCTGTAGCTTTTCGCTATCGCTCCCTGTAATTCCGCCAGCGCGCTATCACCAGGCAGAATCTGCGTCAGGTGGAAGAAGGCCATCTGCATCACGGTATTAATACGTGCCGCCAGTCCGCATTCGCGGGCGATTTTAGCCGCGTTAATCACAAAGAACCGCGCTTTTTTCTGGTTCAGCACCGCCTGAACTTCCTGCGGCAGACGTGCCCAGACTTCATCTGCGTTGTACGGCGTATTGAGCAGGAAAATACCGCCTGGTTTCAGACGTTCCGCCATCTGATACTTATCAATAAACTGCAACTGGTGGCAGCCGACAAAATCAGCCTGCGCTACTAGGTAAGCGGAACGAATCGGCTGCTCGCTGACGCGCAGGTGAGAGACCGTCAGGCCGCCAGCTTTCTTCGAGTCATAGACGAAGTAACCCTGTGCATACCACGGCGTGGAGTTACCAATAATCTTGATGTTGTTTTTGGTTGCAGAAACGCTGCCGTCGCTGCCCAGACCGTAAAATAGTGCTTCCAGTTTCGCTGTACCGGGCAGGGTGTTTTCCGGCAGGGGCAGAGACAGATTAGTGACATCATCATAGATGCCAACCGTGAAGCGGGATTTGGGTCTGGCGCTCGCCAGTTCGTTGAAAACAGCCAGCACGCAATCGGGGCCAAACTCTTTTGAGGAGAGACCATAGCGCCCGCCGATCACCCGCGGTAAGGTTTCTCTCTCGCCGCTGTTGAATGCCTCCGCCAGCGCGGTCATCACATCCAGATACAGCGGTTCGGCCTGTGCGCCAGGCTCTTTGGTGCGATCCAGTACGGCGACGGTACGTACGGTTTCCGGCAGCGCCTGTAATAAATGTTTTGCTGAGAACGGACGGAACAGACGGACTTTCAGTACGCCCACTTTTTCGCCGCGCGCCAGCAGCTCGTCCACCACTTCCTCACAGGTGCCGATTGCGGAACCCATCAGAATAATGACGCGTTCCGCCTGCGGATGGCCATAGTATTCAAATGGCTTGTACTGGCGACCGGTGGCCCCGGCGAAATCATTCATTGCCTGTTCAACGTGGTCATAAACCGCGTTGTACCACGGGTTCGTGGCTTCACGGGACTGGAAGTAGGTATCCGGGTTGGCCGACGTGCCGCGAATCACCGGATGTTCAGGATTGAGCGCGCGGGAGCGGTGCGCGTCAATTTCAGCCTGCGGCATCAGTTTCAGAATGGTGTCATCCGCCAGCGGCACAATTTTATTGATTTCATGCGAGGTGCGGAAACCATCAAAGAAATGAATAAATGGCACGCGGCTTTTCAGCGTGGCAATCTGCGAAATGAGCGCGAAATCCTGCGCTTCCTGAACGCTACCGGCGCTCAGCATGGCGCAGCCTGTCTGGCGAACCGCCATCACATCAGAGTGATCGCCAAAAATAGACAAGGCATGAGTAGCAATGGTGCGTGCGGCGACGTGGAGTACAAACGGCGTGAGCTGTCCCGCCAGTTTGTACAACGTTGGGATCATCAGCAGCAGGCCCTGAGATGAGGTAAATGAGGTCGAGAGCGCGCCGGTCTGTAATGCCCCGTGAACGGTGGCGATGGCGCCGCCTTCCGACTGCATTTCTACGACGCGAGGGGTATCGCCCCAGACGTTCTTAAGCCCGTTTCCGGCCCAGGCATCCGCCTGCTCAGCCATTGTCGAACTGGGCGTAATTGGGTAGATGGCGATAACTTCGCTGGTACGGAATGCGACCGAAGCAACCGCGCCATTACCGTCAATAGTGATCATATGACACCCTTACATTGCACAAAAAGAGGGACTCGCGAAACATCGGCGGGCCCTGATAGTTATCTCTCTATTTTAGCAAACCCCGATCTCTACCATTTTCGCTTTTGTGTCCCTGGAATAGAGGGAATGAATGATTTGATCAAAGAGAGGGCAAAAAAATTGCTAAAAAATGTCAATGAACCGCATAAATGGGCAGTTTGCCTCTCGACGACGCAGGGCAGCCTGCCTATTATTTATGGCGGTGTCGTTTCGGCTAACGTTCAGAGGGGAGAGAGATGCGCGCAGCGTTTTTAGTGGGGTGTGCCGCGTTATTATTGTCGGCCTGTAGTAATGAGCCTGTTCAGCAGGCGACGGCAGCGCATGTTGCGCCGGGGTTAAAGGCGGCAATGTCCAGTTCCGGGGAAGCTAACTGCGCCATGATTGGCGGGTCGCTCTCTGTTGCCCGTCAGCTTGACGGATCGGCGATTGGCATGTGCGCATTACCCAACGGCAAACGCTGTAGTGAACAGTCGCTCGCCGCTGGAAGCTGCGGCAGCTATTAATGCACTAAATCAGCCAGTCGGAACATCAGCGTTTGTTCTGCGGTCGCCAGCGTCAACTGGTTAGCCGTTAAGTCGACCTGCGCGCCCTGTTTGAGCATCGCGCTAATGGTGTGATCCAGTTCATTTAACTGCGGGTCGGCGCACATCATACGCGTCATCGCCATTTCTTTGACTTTCAGCTCGCCATCAGACAGCTTGCCCTGGCCACTGAAGCGGTTGCACATGCGGCCAGAAACCGTCATTTTTTCACCGAAGCTTAACTCCGGGGCGTTCTTTCCCGCAGCGACTGGTTTTCCGTTTACACTCTCCAGAACAAAACGGTGATGCTGTAGCTGATCACGGTTAACGGAGACTTTTCCATTGCTGACGCAGCCTGCCATAAGCATGCTGAGTGCAACCAGTGCGATGATCTTCTTCATTAAAACTCTCTACATTTGCTGACGGGAAATCATTCATAATTGTAATGATATAGCCTGGTATATCATCGGGGATTATCTGAAAGTGCTCCCCTGAACGCAGGGGAGCAGAAGGGTCAGAACAGGGCGTTCGGGCAGGTTTCACCTTTTGAGAGCTGTTCCAGATTTTGCAGAGTGGTTTCCGAGATGCTGGTCAACGCTTCCGCAGTCAGGAAAGCCTGGTGCCCGGTGAATAGCACGTTATGGCAGGCAGACAGACGACGGAATACGTCATCCTGAATCACATCGTTGGACTTGTCCTCAAAGAACAGATCGCGTTCGTTTTCATAGACGTCCATCCCCAGTGAACCAATCTTCTGGTTTTTCAGCGCTTCAATTGCCGCCTGCGAATCAATCAACGCCCCACGACTGGTGTTGATCACCATCACCCCGTTTTTCATCTGATCGAACGCGGCATGATTAAGCAAATGGTAGTTTTCAGCTGTCAGCGGGCAATGCAGAGAAATGACATCAGACTCCGCAAACAGCGTCGGCAGATCGACATACTCCACGCCAAGCTCCAGCGCGGCGGCGCTTGGGTAAGGATCAAACGCCAGCAGTCGCATACCAAAACCTTTCAGAATACGCAGCGCGGCGACGCCGATCTTGCCCGTCCCGATCACGCCAGCCGTTTTACCGTGCATGGTAAAACCGGTCAGACCTTCCAGTGAAAAGTTTGCATCACGGGTACGTTGATAAGCGCGATGAATGCGACGGTTCAGCGTCATCATCATACCAATCGCATGTTCGGCGACGGCTTCAGGAGAATAGGCCGGGACGCGCACGACTTGCAGACCCAGTTCTTTTGCGGCGTCCAGATCGACGTTATTGAAGCCAGCGCAACGCAGCGCAATGTATTTTACGCCGTGCTTTTTCAGCTCTTCCAGAACCGGGCGGCTGCCGTCGTCGTTAACGAAGATGCATACCGCCTCGCAACCGTTGGCGGTTTTTGCCGTTTTTTCAGTCAGCAGAAAGTCAAAAAATTCAAGTTCAAAACCAAAGGACTCGTTAACATGTTGCAGGTACTTCTTGTCGTACTGCTTTGTACTGTAAACAGCGAGTTTCATAAGACTTTCTCCAGCGATGGTGGAATAACATTGAATCAATTAAAATTATCTTACAAAATTTAAAAAATAATTGATAGGCGTGACCATGACATAATGAATAATTTTAGAACATCTCTTCTTAAGGCACCTATCATACTAAAATTAAACAACTTTCTTTAACACATATTTCCCTTTCGGTCATTCTGAACCCACGCCTTATCAGTGGGTCAGTTACTCTTCCACAGACTGACGTATCCTTTCTGTAGCGAATCAGGCTGACAGACGTTCGTAACGTCGAACAACCGACAGACATAACCTGCAAACCCTCACTTTCATACGAAATCACCTATCGCTTCAATTGATTGACAAAAATTGATAATTGCTCCGCTCATCGCTCCATTCCATGATGAATTTAATGCACTTTTTCATTTGCTGTGATGTTTATCACATTTCTGTAAATTTCACCAATTGTCCTGTCTGGTGTGACCAGCAGTAATTTCCCTTTTATTTTTTGCACTTATTTAAACAGGTGTTGATATGCTCCTGTTATCCCGTTTATCAAGGGATTGTCAAAGGATTCCAAATAAGCATAATTTAACCAAGAAATTAGTTTTGTTATTTTAACTTGAATCCTCGTGACTTTTATTAACACGTTTAATACAAACAAGAGTGGAGGGGTGATATTGCCGTAACTTAATACATACTATTAACAACACAGCATGTTAAATCCTGTCTTATCCGGCGAAGTTAAGTTGGAGGTGTTATTATGACTGCGCGCAGTATCGTAGCGACTTTTTAATGGAATAAAAATGTACGCGATGAATCTGTCGATGAATAAGCCTGGAACAGTAAGCAAGATAACCTTATTGAATAAACCAATTTCAATAACTGAAAATGCCTGCTCTACATGTAGTCTACTGGAGCAGCTTCACAGGTATCCTTCAGCTACTGTCGTAATATATGGGCGGCCGTCTTTATTTTTGAGTTTCTGGCTGCATGTTCGGGAATGTTACCCGTGCGCAGCATTGATATTTAAGCATGGCTATTTTTTGCCTGTGGATGAGACCATTGCTGAGTTTTTTAACTACTTCACTATTGAAGGGAGAAGCGGTGTAAAACACCACGATAAAACAATACAGCGTGTAATTTATTTTCTTCCTCCTGTTTTACTAAGGAAAGAATCTGTTCAGGATACAGCATATCTTACGGATACAGTACCTTTACTTAATGAAATAACACATGCGCGACTTTCTTCCGGGAGGTTATCGAAGCTGTCTAAAAGTGTTCTTGCACTAATACTTTCTGGCTTCAGTCGAGAGATGATAGCAATTAATTTAAAAGTTGGAATCAGGCAAGTCTGGTTGATTGAAAACTTCCTACGCAAAAGATGGCGAATTCCAGATTGTTGTTCTCTGGTTGAGTCTGTTTATTTCTGCAATAGATAAAAATTGTTCCTAATTTTAATTTAAGGGTGTTTACATGCATAAGAATGTTATGGCCTCTATGTTAGGTATGGTTTTGTTCGGGGCTCTAAGCAATATCAGTTGGGCAGCGGGCCAGGACAACGATCTCGATAAAACAGTCACTAAACGTGAGCTATATAACCAACTGGCTACATTAGCTCAAACCGTTTCTCAAAAAGGGGGCGTTTCTAAAGAAGAACTGATTAAGTATATAGATAGTCATGTAAAGGCTACAAATGACAGTACGAGAGAGTATATTAAATCTACAGATAAAAGTACGAGAGAGTATGTTGATAATGCTATTAGTGCTCGGGATATCTTGCAGAGTGTTTATACTGATGTTTTAGCGGAGCATATTGATGCTCAAAATCGCTCGCTGTCTTCACAGCAGGACGCAATAAATACGGTGAAACAGGACGTGACCGTAAGCGTTGGGAAGGTTAATAAAGAACTGGATGAACAAAAGGATGTTCTGCGCGGCGAAATCGGCCAGGCCAAAGCTGATGCAATTGCACAGGCTGACAATAATGCAAAAGCCGTGCGTGGCGAGCTTAAGCAGCAGGGTGATTCCCTGCGTGGTGAAATCGGCAGCGCCAAAAGGGATGCCTACGCACGGGCCGACAGTAATGCAAAAGCCGTGCGTGGCGAGCTTAAGCAGCAGGGTGATTCCCTGCGCGGCGAAATCGGCAGTGTCAAAAGGGATGCTTACGCGCGTATAGACAACAATACGGAAGCTGTTCGTGGCGAGCTTTCTCAGACCAGCAAATATTTATCTGGAAAAATCAATGCTAACCAGTCTGCGGCCAGTAAGAATAGTCGCCGTTTAGATCTTCATGAATCCTGGCAAAAAATGGCGGCAGACAGAATGAATGGTCTGCAAAAACAGATATCTAACAACCGCAAAGAAATTCGTGAAAGTGCAGCTCAGAATGCGGCGCTTGCAGGTTTATTCCAGCCTTATAGCGTGGGTAAATTTAATGCTACTGCGGCATTGGGAGGATATTCAGATAAGCAGGCAGTAGCCGTTGGGATCGGCTACCGCTTTACAGACAATGTTGCAGGTAAAATGGCAGTTGCGGCCGGTGGAGATTCCGTTTCATGGAACACGGGTATTAGTCTGGAGTTCTGATTAAAGCTTACAGCAGGGGGTATTTTACTCCCTGCTCAGGGAGCAATAATGAAAATTATCATCGCGACGCATGATTTTTATTTTCAGCAAGGCGCTGAAGTATTATTCAATTCGTGTGAGGCACTTGGCGTTGAACATTTTAACAGCAAAAGAGAAACGTATTTTATTATCTGTGATAATGAGTTTGCCGGACTCATGAGCATACTTTTCTACGGGTATGATTTTTACCTTGCCTGCAAGTCAGAGCCTTGCAATATGAAGCATGGTTCTTGTTTGAATGATCAAGGTAAATCATTAACACATAATGAAAGAATTATCGCTTTCCTTTTATACTATAAACACTTTAGTGTAGAGCAAATCGCCAGGGTGAGAGGTCGAAGTAAGAAAACAGTATATTCGCATATTTACAATATCAAGAAAAAAATCGGCTTAAAAAATGGAATGCACCTGCCATTTAAAAGTAACGGCATTGATCGGAATGCTTTTTTTGAACTGATATTTCCCATCTGAGATAAAATCTGGCTGGCATCTCATTATTATCTTCCCGGAGAATATGAATGAAGAATTTCATTAATCGATTTATTCGCTCAGATTACGATATCGTCATTCTTCGCCTGAGCGTTATCGGTGTATTTATGTTGTTTGGTACTTATAAATGGTTTGACTTTGAAGTTATGGCCCTGGAGCCTCTGATTTCATCAACATGGCTCAATATTCTGTATTTGATTTTTGGTGTCCACGGGGGAAGTTATTTCCTTGGCGTTATGGAAACCATTACATTTCTTGCGTTGATCATTGGCTTCGCCCGACCTGGTGTTGGCATATCTGGCGATCTCATTGTTATCACTACAGGAGTAACGACTCTGAGCCTGCTGCCACAACTGGGGAAAATTGACAGCTTCATTATCAAGGATGTTCTCTTGATTGGCGCTGGCGCAGTTTTGCTGAAATATGACCTTACCCGGTATCTGGCATTCAGGAATGGAACATACCGGGTATAAACGCTGCTACAGGATGGCAGGAATGTGAGCCCTGGCAGAGGATCTGCAAATGGTCAGTCCTCTGCGCCTCTGTTTTCCGTAATAAATCAGGAGACTGAGTTAATTCAGTACAAAATGTTTGCCTGACTGCGGATGTGCGCCATCACGGTGAGATGGCAGAAGGATCGGATACTAACGCTCTGTTATATCATCAACTTTATCATTTCTAAGACGGCCTCAAAATTGTTGGGTCGCGGCAGAACATCTATCCTTAGTGAGGGCGACGCCTTCAACTGAGCGCCCAAACATGCCACAATACGGGCCTTACCGGCTTAATTTTTGCTAAATCAGGATATTAACTACCCATGAAGGGTAAATACAAAGCCGTTCTCGCGCTACTTTTATTATTGATCCTTATACCGTTAACGCTGCTCATGACGCTTGGCCTGTGGCTTCCTACGCTGGCGGGCATCTGGTTACCGGTTGGTACGCGTATCGCGCTGGATGAAAGCCCGAAACTTACGCGCCACGGCCTGCATATCCCGGAGCTGCGTTATCTGGTGGAGGACTGCCCGTTAGCGCGCATGAGCGGCACGGAACTCACCCATCCCAGCCGCTGGCAGCTGAATATCGGTACGCTTGAACTGGACTCCGCCTGTCTGGCAAAACTTCCTGAATCTGAACCATCGCCCGCGGCGCCGCGCACGCTCGCAGAATGGCAGTCTATGCTGCCTGATACCTGGGTTAATATCGACCGGCTTATTCTTTCTCCCTGGCAGGAATGGCAGGGGAAATTGTCGCTTTCGCTGACGCCAGCCCTCCAACAGATTCGTTATCAGGGCGAGAAGGTCAACTTTCAGGGGCAGCTACACGGGCAAAACTTCACCGTCAGCCAACTGGAGGTGAGCGCCTTCGAAAATCAGCCCCCTGTAAAACTGGAAGGGGAATTTACGCTGCCTCTGGTGCCGGACGGGCTGCCGGTGAACGGACACGCCGTCGCAACGCTGAGCCTGCCGCAGGAACCGTCGCTGGTGGATGCGGAACTGGAGTGGCGGGACAACGCCGGACAGCTGATCGTCATGGCGCGCGGTAACCCGGAGCCGCTGCTCGATCTCCCCTGGCAGGTTACTCGCCAGCAACTTGCCATCAGCGATGGACGCTGGAACTGGCCGTATCAGGGCTTTCCGCTGAGCGGACGTCTGGGGATCAACATTAATAACTGGCAGGCAGGTCTTGAAAATGCGGTGATAAGCGGCCGGTTGAATGTTCTGACGCAAGGCGATGCGGGTAAAGGCAATGCGGTGCTGACGATTGGGCCAGGCAAGCTGAGTATGGATAACAGCGACATGCCCCTGCGTTTAACCGGTGAAGCGAAACAGGACGATCTGATTTTTTATGCAGTACTGCCGACACAGCTCACCGGCAGTCTGGCCGATCCACAACTGACCTTTGAACCCGGCGCGCTGTTGCGTTCTCGTGGCCGGGTGATTGACTCTCTGGATATTGACGAAATTCGCTGGCCGCTGGCTGGCGTAAAAGTCACCCAACGCGGAGTTGATGGCCGATTACAGGCAATTTTACGCGCGCACGAAAATAAGATGGGCGACTTTGTCCTGCATCTTGATGGGCTGGCGAATGATTTTCTTCCCGATGCGGGGCGCTGGCAGTGGCGCTACTGGGGCGAGGGCAGCTTCACTCCGATGAACGCCGGTTGGGATGTCGCCGGGAAAGGAGAATGGCACGACAACACCATCACGCTTACCGACCTGTCCACCGGGTTCGATCAACTGCAATACGGCACGATGACGGTGGCGTCTCCGCGCCTGGTGCTGGATAAACCGATCGTGTGGGTTCGTGATGCCGGGAACCCGACCTTCAGCGGCGCGTTATCGCTGGATGCGGGCAATACTGTGTTCACCGGCGGCAGCGTCTTACCGCCGTCAACGCTCAAATTCAGCGTTGAAGGAACGGACCCAACGGTATTCCAGTTCAAAGGCGACCTGCATGCCGGGGCGATTGGGCCAGTGCGGGTAAATGGGCGCTGGGACGGCATTCGTTTACGCGGGCAGGCCTGGTGGCCAAAACAGTCGGTTACGGTCTTCCAGCCCTTGCTGCCTCCTGACTGGAAAATGAATTTGCGCGCAGGCGAACTGTACGCGCAGGTGGCTTTTTCCGCCGCAGAGGATCAGGGGTTCGAAGCGGGTGGACACGGCGTATTGAAAGGCGGTAGCGCCTGGATGCCGGACAACCAAATCAACGGCGTCGATTTTGTGTTGCCGTTCCGTTTCAGTCAGGGCGCCTGGCAACTGGGAACGCGCGGGCCGGTGTCATTACGCATCGCAGAGGTGGTAAACCAGGTCACCGCGAAAAATATCACGGCCGATCTCCAGGGAAGTTATCCGTGGAGCGAAGAGAATCCTTTATTGCTGAGTGACGTGAGCGTGGATGTGCTGGGCGGCAAAATCATCATGAAACAGCTACGTATGCCGCAGCACGATCCGGCACTGCTGCGGGTGCAAAATGTCTCTTCCAGCGAACTGATCAGCGCGGTGAATCCCAAACAATTTGCGATGTCCGGCCCGGTTAGCGGCGCGCTTCCGCTGTGGCTGAGCAATGAAAAATGGATCATTAAAGACGGCTGGTTAACCAATCCAGGCCCGATGACGCTGCGTATCGATAAAGATACCGCCGATGCGGTCGTCAAAGACAATATGGCGGCAGGCGCGGCAATCAACTGGTTACGCTATATGGAGATTGCCCGTTCGTGGACGAAGATTAATCTGGACAATCTGGGCGTGCTGACCATGCAGGCGACGGTCACGGGTAAAAGCCATGTGGACGGTAAAGTCGGCACGGTTAACCTGAACTATACCCATGAAGAAAATGTCTTTACGCTCTGGCGCAGTTTGCGTTTTGGCGACAACTTACAGGCATGGCTTGAACAAAACACCGCGTTGCCGGAAACCCGTTGCCCGGAAGGCAAGGAATGTGAGGAACAACAATGAAAACGATGATTGCCATGCTGGCGCTCTTCTTACTGGCGGGCTGTACGCCGCGTATTGAAGTTGCAGCGCCGAAGGAACCGATCACCATCAATATGAACGTCAAAATTGAGCATGAAATTCATATCAAGGTTGATAAGGACGTGGAAAGTTTATTGAAGTCACGCAGTGATTTGTTCTGAGGTCATGATGAAAAAACAGCTTAGAGCGACCGTTCTTATCCTGAGTTTATTGAGCTGCAACGCCATCGCGTTGACCCTGAGTGAAGCAAGAACGCAAGGGCGAGTGGGGGAAACGCTTAATGGTTATCTGGTGGCGCTGGCAACCGATCCAGAAACGCGCTCGCTCGTCAGCGAGATTAATAAAGAGCGTAGCGCCAGTTATCAACAGCTGGCGAAAAGCCATCAGATTCCGGTGGATGAGGTGGCGAAAATGGCCGGACAAAAGCTGGTCGACCGTGCAAAGCCGGGTGAGTATGTGCAGGGCATTAACGGTAAGTGGCTGAAAAAGTAACGTTGCCACACGTTGGTAATATCTGATTTTACCTTCAGTTGATGGAAAGCATTCGTCATGATGTGATTAATTAGTGCACTATGACAAAAGTTCATAGATTATCAGGGAATGATGATGACGCTTTATCAGATAAAGCCCGCTTTTCAGGCGCTTCTGCGCCCATTGATGTTCTGGTTGTACAAACACCATGCCACCGCTAATCACGTCACCCTTGCAGCGATGGCGCTTTCCCTGATCACCGGTGCGGTGTTAGTTTTCTTTCCTCATCCTGATTTATTTTTTCTGCTTCCTGTCGTGCTGTTTGTGCGTATGGCGCTTAATGCGTTGGACGGCATGCTGGCGCGAGAGTGCAATCAAAAATCACGTCCTGGCGCCATTCTCAATGAGACTGGGGATGTTCTCTCTGATGTCGCTCTCTACCTGCCTTTTATGCTGCTGCCATACAGTAATACGTTGCTGGTGCTGCTCATGTTGTTCTGTGCGGCAATGACCGAGTTTTGTGGTGTGCTGGCACAAACCATCAATGGCGTGCGCAGCTATGCCGGGCCGTTGGGGAAAAGCGACAGGGCGCTGGTGTTTGGTGCCTGGGGACTGGGGTTGGCGATCTGGCCAGAGCTTTTGCATTGGAATAACGCCGTGTGGGGCGTTGCAATCGTGTTGCTGCTGTGGACGGTCATCAACCGCTGCCGTAGTGCATTACATGACGAGGAGGCGAAATGATGTTGCTGGAGAAATCGCTCGCGGTCATTTTTGCGCTTTTGCTGGTGGCAACGGTAGTCAATGGATTACTGGTGCTGCTGCGTCCAGGGAAAGACTGGCAGGAACTGACGCTGCGCATTCGCACATGGTGGGTGATTATCGTGCTGTTTTCGCTGGCGATGCTCAGTCCGCAATGGCTGGCGCTGACATTTTTCGCACTGGTGAGCTTTATAGCGCTAAAAGAGTTTCTGACGCTGGCACCGTCGCGACAATCAGACCGTATGCCACTGCTGTGGATGTTTATTGCCATCCCCATCAATTACTGGCTGATTGGCATTGGCTGGTACGGCATGTTTGTGGTGTTTATTCCCGTTTATGTTTTTCTGTTCTTACCTGCGCGGATGGTCCTTACAGGCGATACGCAGGGCTTTTTACGTACCGCGTCTCAACTGCACTGGAGTTTGATGACGACAGTATTTGCCTTCAGCCATGTCGCCTTTTTACTGGTACTGCCTGCGGATGGTCTACAGACCGGCGCACTGTTGGTGCTGTTTCTGGTGGGGCTGACCGAATTCAACGACATTGCTCAATACCTGTGGGGGAAATCGCTCGGCCGTATCAGAGTCATTCCGAAGGTCAGTCCGAATAAGACCCTGGCAGGATTGCTGGGGGGCGTGGTAACGACGGCGGTGGCGGCAATGATTCTGGGGCCGCTGCTTACGCCGTTAAACTGGCCGATGGCGCTGTTGGCAGGTGTGATTATTGGCATAACTGGATTTTGCGGTGATGTGGTGATGTCCGCGATCAAACGCGATATCGGTGTTAAAGACAGCGGCACGCTGTTACCCGGACATGGAGGCATCCTTGATCGGCTCGATTCGCTGATCTTTACCGCGCCCGTCTTCTTTCATTTCATTCGTTACTTCTGCTACTAACCTATGATGACGCGTATCCTTCGTCCGTTGTTTGCGCTGTGCATCGTCTGGCCGATCATGTGGTTGTGGCTTGGTCTGCGTGTTAAATATCAAGAAAGATTGCCGAAAAGCGGCCCGGCGATTGTGGTGGCCAATCACAACAGTCACATGGATGTCTTCGCGCTACTTTCTCTTTTTCCACTCTGCCGTCAGGCTGAAGTGCATCCCGTCGCGGCGGCTGATTATTTCTTGCGTAATAAAATCATGGCGTGGTTTGCGCTCAATATTCTCAACATTATCCCCATTTCACGTAAAGGCGGAGAGGCTAACCCTCTGGCACTGTGCGAGCAGGCATTGCGTGAGGGAAAAACATTAATCCTTTTTCCAGAAGGCACGCGCGGCGAGGCAGGTAAGCTGTCGCCGCTGAAATCAGGGTTATGGCATTTGAGCCAAAGCATGCCGGAAGTCCCGATTATTCCTGTCTGGCTGCGGGGAACAGAGCGAGTGATGGCCAAGGGAAACCGTATTCCGCTTCCGCTGTTTATCGGCGTCACGGTAGGTAACGCACTGAGTTTTAATTCCGATAAAAACACGTTTATGGACGATCTGAAGTGCCAGTTGGTAGCGCTTTCGCAACAAACAACAGGAAGTCATTCCCATGATTAATACACGGGCGCCTGAAGAACGGCAATTTTTAACCAATGACAACGTTGAGCTGTTTTATCGCTACTGGCCCGCAACGTCGGCAGGGGCAACGCCGAAAGTGATTGTCCTGTTCCATCGCGGACATGAGCATTCTGGTCGTCTGCAACATATTATCGATGAACTGGCGATGCCGGATACGGCGTTCTACGCCTGGGATGCCCGTGGGCACGGGCGCTCGCCGGGCCCGCGCGGTTACAGTCCATCGCTGGCTCGTTCGGTTCTGGATGTGGATGAGTTTGTTCGTTTTGTTGCAACTGACAGTCAGGCCTCAATAGAGGATGTGGTGGTCGTGGCACAAAGCGTTGGTGCGGTGTTGGCGGCAACCTGGGTACATGACTACGCCCCGACCATCCGCGGTCTGGTGCTGGCATCACCGGCGTTTAAGGTCAAACTGTATGTGCCGTTTGCCCGCTCAGGGCTGGCGTTGATGCACCGACTGCGCGGGCTCTTTTTTGTTAACTCCTACGTGAAGGGCAAGTATCTGACCCACGACCCGGCGAGGGTGGCAAGTTTCAATCAGGATCCGCTGGTCACCCGTCCTATCGCGGTTAATATCCTGCTCGATCTCTACAAAACGGCAGAGAGAATTGTCAGCGATGCCAGCGCGATCACCTTGCCAGTGCAGATGTTGGTCTCCGGGGAGGATTACGTTGTTCACCGCCAGCCGCAGATCGATTTCTACCAGAGACTGCGCAACCCGCTAAAAGAAATTCATATTCTGCCGGGGTTTTATCACGATACGCTGGGTGAAAAAGAGAGGCATCTGGCGTTTGATAAAATGCGCGTGTTTATTGATACGCTCTATGCTCTGCCTCCTCAACGTTTTGACTATAGCGACGAAGACCGCTGGAGTCCGGGGGCGGATACCTGGCGAATGTTAAGCGGTGGGCCGGAACCTTATTCGCTAAATGACATCGCTTATCGTACCTTGCGCTATGGCATGAAGATGCTGGGGACGCAATCCACTGGAGTCCGTCTGGGATTTGAAACGGGGTTTGATTCTGGCAGTACGCTCGATTATGTCTATCGCAATCAACCGCAGGGTAGCAGCGCACTGGGGCGTCTGATTGACAAAAACTACCTCAATAGCGTGGGCTGGAAAGGGATCCGTCAGCGTAAAATCCATATGCAGATGTTGATTCAGCATGCGGTTGCCAAACTTGCTGAGCAGGGAACGACGGTGCGGGTGGTTGATGTTGCTGCTGGTCACGGGCGTTATGTACTTGATGCGCTGGAAAGTGAAACGGCAGTGGATGAAATTTTGCTACGAGACTACAGCGAATTAAATGTGGCGAGAGGCCAGGAAATGATAGCGTCTCGCGCAATGGCGGCACGTGCGCGTTTTGAAAGGGGGGATGCTTTTAACCGTGAAGAACTGGCTGCGCTGCTACCTCGACCGACGCTGGGAATTGTCTCAGGACTGTATGAATTGTTCCCGGAAAATACGCTGGTACGTAATTCTCTTGCCGGGCTGGCAGATGCCATTGAGCCGGGAGGTATTCTGATCTACACCGGTCAGCCCTGGCATCCACAGTTAAAAACCATCGCCTGGTCGTTGACCAGTCATAAGGATGGAAAAGCATGGGTGATGCGTGTGCGTACGCAAGGCGAAATGGATGCGCTGGTGTGGGAGGCCGGGTTCGATAAATGCGCTCAACTGATAGATGGGTGGGGAATTTTCACCGTTTCTATGGCGGTGCGTCGCGCATCATGACAACCCGACGTTCTGTTTACCGGCAAGGTATAGGCTGGTTACTGCTGCTTGCTCCGTTTTTCTTTTTAACCTACGGGCAGGTTAACCAGTTTACCGCCGGGCGAGATAACATTAGTAGTCTGGTTTTTGAGTGGGAGCGGCATATTCCTTTTGTGCCCCTGACTATTATTCCTTACTGGAGTCTGGATCTGCTGTACGGCCTGTCGCTATTCGTCTGTACAACGCTGAATGAACAGCGGCGACTGGTCTGCAAATTAGTGTTGGCTTCACTGATTGCCTGCATTGGCTTCTTGTTATTTCCGCTGCAATTTACCTTCACCAGACCGGAGATAACCGGTCCGGCCGGTTGGCTCTTTGGTCAGCTTGAACGGTTTGATTTACCGTACAATCAGTCGCCGTCGTTGCATATTATTTTGTGCTGGTTGCTGTGGCGGCACTTCCATCGTCATCTGAAGGGCAAATGGCAAGCATTGAACGGTGGTTGGTTTTTGCTGATTGCCGTATCGGTTCTGACTACCTGGCAGCACCATTTTATTGATGTTATCACCGGGCTGGCAGTGGGTATGGTTATCGACTGGTTGATTCCGGGACAGGGGCAATGGCGTTGGCGCATCGCCTCTGGTAAGCGTAAGATTCTGGCTACTCGCTATCTGTTTGGTGTACTGGCGTGTCTGGCTGGCACGTTTGTGACGCCCTGGTTGTGGTGGCCGACATTGGCGTTGCTGATTGTGGCGCTGGCTTATGGTGCGCTCGGCGTCGAGGCATTACAAAAAGACAGGACGGGGCGGTTAACGCCCGCCGCCTGGTGGCTGCTGTTTCCCTGGCGACTGGGGATGATGCTCTCTATGCACTGCTATACCCGCCGCTTACCGGCGGTCAGCCCTCTGGTCGATGGGCTGTTTTTAGGTGCGTATCCGTGCAGACCTGTGGAGCAACAGGCGGTACTGGATCTGACCGGTGAGTTTCCCCGCTCCCACGCTTCGCAAGACGTTGTCTATTGTTGCGTACCGATGCTGGATCTGGTTAAACCGGACTACGACACGCTTTATCAGGCAGTGGGTTCGCTGGAGCAATTGCGCATCACTCATGGCAGCGTCCTTATTCACTGCGCGCTGGGACTGTCACGCAGTGCATTGGTGGGGGCGGCATGGTTATTGTATCGCTATCCGGGGTTAGGTGTTGATGACGCAGTTGATCGACTACGAAAGACGCGACCGCAGGTTGTTTTTACATCTGAACATCTGGAGCTGTTAAAACAATGGAAAACAGAAGTGACAACATAACTAATAAGCATCTTCTACAGGCTCGCTTGTTGATGCAAACGCTTAATAGCTGGCGTTTCTTTTTGCTCTTCACTTTCCCACCGCTGGCCTGGGCTCTCCTGCTCTCACCACCGGGGATACTCCGCACAATGATCGCTATGATGAGCGGCATTGTCTGGTTTGGTTGCTGGCGACTGTGGCTTGATGCTCAGTATTTTTCTCTTATCAACGAAGAAAATAACGAGCAAGCTGGTGAAGTGCTTTGCTTTATCTGGCAGCGAGAAAAGCTACTGACGTTGACGCTTGCCGGGCGGTGGCAGGGGGCGTTAAAGCAGTGTCAGCGTACGTTGTACTGGGTTGCCATTCTGTGGCTGGGATGGTTGATGCTGTTGTTGTTCTATTGAGATATTGATTCTACGTATTTTCTGTTTTGTATGATAAAGCGCGATAATTTGCAGGGTAAGTTTCTATACTGTCTGCTCCGAAGCGATATTCAGCAAGAGGGGCAGTTATGGCAAGTCACGGTAATTCAGCGACGTTTTCTCTCGGTTCCCGGCAGGTAAAACGGCTGGGCTATGGGGCAATGCAACTGGCAGGACCTGGTGTATTTGGCCCGCCGAGAGACCGTCACGTCGCGCTGACGGTGCTTCGGGAGGCGATTTCGCTGGGTGTGAATCACATTGATACCAGCGATTTTTACGGCCCGCATGTTACGAACCAAATCATTCGAGAAGCGCTGCATCCGTATCCTGACGATCTGGCGATCGTCACCAAAATTGGCGCCCGTCGCGGGGAGGATGCGTCGTGGTTGCCCGCTTTCTCGCCTGCGGAATTGAAGCAGGCGGTTCACGATAATCTGCGTAATCTCGGACTTGATGTGCTGGATGTGGTCAACCTGCGCGTTATGTTCGGCGACGGTCATGGCCCGCATGAAGGATCTATCGAAGAGAGTTTTAGCGTGCTGGCTGAACTTCAGCAGCAGGGGCTGGTGAAGCATATCGGTCTGAGCAATGTCACCGCGAAACAGGTGGCTGAGGCAAGGAAGATTGCCGAAATTGTTTGCGTGCAGAATGAGTACAATATCGCCCATCGCCAGGATGACGCACTCATTGACGCGCTGGCGGGCGAGGGTATCGCTTATGTGCCGTTCTTCCCGCTGGGCGGGTTTACGCCGTTGCAGTCATCAACGCTCTCCGACGTTGCCGCCAGCCTGAATGCGACGCCAATGCAGGTTGCGCTGGCATGGTTGCTACAACGTTCAGCCAATATCCTGTTAATTCCGGGAACGTCATCAGTGACGCATTTGCGTGAAAATATGGCGGCAGGGGATTTGCAACTTTCGGATGAGGTTCTTGCGGTGCTGAATGGCATGAATGCCTGATGGAGGTTATCCGGCCTGCGGGAGGATGACACCCCTTGCAGGCCGGATGAGGCAAATTAGCGATGAAGAATCTTATGCAGCAACAACGCTGTCAATCGCCGCTTTGGCATCAGACTGCGCTTTGGCCGCAACTTCCGGGCCGTAAGCAATCCCTTCAGCAAACACGAAGTTCATGTCGGTGATACCAATAAAGCCCAGGAAGACTTTCAGGTACGGCGCGATCAGGTCTGTCGGCGTATCTTTGTGGATACCGCCACGGCTGGAGAGAATCACCGCACGTTTACCGGTCACCAGACCTTCCGGCCCTTTCTCGGTGTAACGGAAGGTGACGCCCGCGCGGGCAACCAGGTCAAAATAGTTTTTCAACTGAGTCGGGATGTTGAAGTTGTACATCGGCGCCGCAATGACGATCACATCGTGCGCTTGCAGTTCCGCGATCAGCTCGTCGGATAGCGACAGCGCATCCTGTTGACGAGGAGTCAGCGGAGCGTCGCTCGGGCGCAGGGCACCCACCAGTTCGCCATCCAGTACCGGAACAGGATTCGTGGCCAGGTCGCGCACGGTGATTGCATCCGCAGGATGCTTTTCGCGCCACTGTTCAACAAAATAATCAGACAACTGACCAGACTGAGAGTACCCTGCCAGAATACTGGATTTAAGAACTAATACTTTGCTCATGGGTGTTTCCTTTTATGTGTTTGAATGGGGTGAGCCCCGTTGCTTGTTGACACTCTATTCACAATCCTGTCGCAGAGATAGCGCAATATATCGAATCCTATGTTCGAAATTATTGAACAACACACGAAAAGCGCCGATGTGGTACTCTATACCAATCATTAAAAAGAGATTTTACCCGGCAGAGCACTGCCCTCTAATGCTATGACAGAACAACAGAAAATCACCTTCGCCGCACTTCAGCAACAGCTGGATACGCTGATGCTGCGTGACAGGCAGCGCTTTGCCCGCCGCCTGCATGGCGTGAAGAAGGTTAAAAAACCTGATGCACAACAGGCCATTCTCCTGGAGATGGCGAAAGAGATTGAACAGGCAGCAGGTAAAATTGTGCTGCGCGAAGCCGCCAGACCGGAAATAACGTATCCAGAAAACCTGCCTGTCAGCCAGAAAAAACAGGCCATCCTGGAGGCCGTTCGCGACCACCAGGTGGTGATTGTGGCGGGGGAGACCGGCTCGGGTAAAACCACGCAGTTGCCGAAAATTTGTATGGAGCTGGGGCGCGGTATTAAAGGGCTGATCGGCCATACGCAGCCGCGTCGTTTGGCGGCGCGTACCGTTGCCAACCGTATTGCCGAAGAGTTGCAAACGGAACCGGGCGGCTGCATCGGTTATAAAGTCCGTTTCAGCGATCACGTCAGCGACAACACGATGGTCAAGCTGATGACGGACGGTATCCTGCTGGCGGAAATCCAGCAGGACAGGCTGCTGATGCAGTACGACACCATCATCATTGATGAAGCGCACGAGCGCAGCCTGAATATCGATTTTCTGCTTGGCTACCTGAAAGAGCTGTTGCCGCGTCGCCCGGATCTGAAAATCATCATCACCTCCGCGACCATCGACCCGGAGCGCTTCTCGCGTCATTTTAACAATGCGCCGATCATTGAAGTTTCCGGCAGAACGTACCCGGTTGAGGTGCGCTATCGCCCGATTGTCGAAGAAGCGGACGATACCGAGCGCGATCAGCTTCAGGCGATTTTTGACGCGGTGGATGAACTGGGGCGTGAAAGTCCCGGCGATATCCTGATCTTTATGAGCGGCGAGCGTGAAATCCGCGATACCGCCGATGCGCTCAATAAACTCAATTTGCGCCATACCGAAGTATTGCCGCTGTATGCACGTCTCTCTAACAGCGAGCAGAACCGCGTGTTCCAGTCGCACAACGGACGTCGCATCGTGCTGGCGACTAACGTGGCGGAAACCTCGCTGACCGTACCGGGCATTAAGTACGTTATCGATCCCGGCACCGCGCGCATCAGTCGCTACAGCTACCGCACCAAAGTGCAGCGGCTGCCGATTGAACCGGTTTCACAGGCTTCCGCTAACCAGCGTAAAGGCCGCTGCGGCCGTGTGTCGGAAGGGATCTGCATCCGTCTGTATTCGGAAGATGACTTCCTGTCGCGCCCGGAATTTACCGACCCGGAGATTCTGCGTACCAACCTGGCTTCGGTTATTTTGCAAATGACGGCGCTGGGGCTGGGCGATATCGCCGCATTCCCGTTTGTTGAAGCGCCGGATAAACGCAACATTCAGGACGGCGTGCGTCTGCTGGAAGAGCTTGGGGCGATTACGACCGATGAGCAGCAAACGGCTTATAAACTGACGCCTTCAGGACGCCAGTTGTCGCAGCTGCCGGTAGACCCACGTCTGGCGCGGATGGTGCTGGAAGCGCAGAAACACGGCTGCGTGCGTGAGGCGATGATCATCACCTCCGCGCTGTCTATTCAGGACCCGCGTGAGCGCCCGATGGATAAACAGCAGGCGTCCGATGAGAAGCACCGTCGTTTCCACGATAAAGAGTCTGACTTCCTCGCCTTTGTGAATCTGTGGAATTACCTCGGCGAGCAGCAGAAAGCGCTGTCGTCGAACCAGTTCCGCCGCCTGTGCCGCACCGATTACCTGAACTATCTGCGTGTGCGCGAATGGCAGGATATCTATACCCAATTGCGCCAGGTGGTGAAAGAGCTGGGTATTCCGGTAAACAGCGAACCGGCGCAATACCGTGAAGTGCATATCGCGTTGCTGACCGGGCTGCTGTCGCATATCGGGATGAAAGATGCCGACAAGCAGGAGTATACCGGCGCGCGTAACGCCCGTTTCTCCATCTTCCCGGGTTCCGGTTTGTTCAAGAAGCCGCCGAAGTGGGCGATGGTCGCAGAACTGGTGGAAACCAGCCGCCTGTGGGGGCGCATTGCGGCGCGCATCGATCCAGAGTGGGTGGAACCGGTTGCCCAGCATCTGATTAAGCGTTCTTACAGCGAACCGCACTGGGAGCGGGCGCAGGGCGCGGTGATGGCGACGGAGAAAGTGACCGTGTACGGTCTGCCGATAGTGGCCGCGCGTAAGGTGAATTACAGCCAGATCGACCCGGCGCTGTGTCGCGAGTTGTTTATTCGTCATGCGCTGGTAGAGGGCGACTGGCAGACGCGCCACGCCTTCTTCCGCGACAACCTGAAGCTGCGTGCGGAAGTGGAAGAACTGGAGCACAAATCGCGCCGTCGCGACATTCTGGTCGATGATGAGACGCTGTTTGAGTTCTACGACCAGCGCATCAGTCATGACGTGATCTCCGCGCGCCACTTCGACAACTGGTGGAAAAAAGTCAGCCGTGAAACGCCGGATCTGCTCAACTTTGAAAAGAGTATGCTCATCAAAGAGGGCGCGGAAAAAATCAGCAAGCTGGATTACCCGAACTTCTGGCACCAGGGAAATCTTAAGCTGCGGCTGAGCTATCAGTTTGAACCGGGTGCCGACGCCGACGGCGTCACCGTCCATATCCCGCTTCCGTTGTTAAACCAGGTGGAAGAGTCCGGGTTTGAATGGCAAATTCCAGGTCTGCGCCGTGAGCTGGTGATTGCGCTGATTAAATCGCTGCCGAAACCGGTACGACGGAACTTTGTTCCGGCGCCGAACTATGCCGAAGCGTTTTTAGGTCGCGTAACGCCGCTGGAGCTACCGTTGATGGATGCGCTGGAGCGTGAATTGCGGCGGATGACCGGCGTGACGGTAGATCGCGAAGACTGGCACTGGGATCAGGTGCCCGATCATCTGAAGATCACCTTCCGCGTGGTGGATGACAAAAACAAGAAGTTGCAGGAAGGGCGCGCTTTGCAGGGGCTGAAAGAGGCGCTGAAAGGGAAAGTCCAGGAGACGCTCTCGGCGGTGGCAGATGACGGCATCGAGCAGAGTGGGCTGCACATCTGGAGTTTCGGTCAGCTGCCGGAAAGCTATGAGCAGAAACGCGGCAATTACAAAGTGAAGGCGTGGCCTGCGCTGGTCGATGAGCGTGATAGCGTCGCCATCAGGCTGTTCGACAATCCGCTGGAGCAGCAACAGGCAATGTGGTGCGGTTTACGCCGCTTGCTGCTGCTGAATATTCCGTCGCCGATTAAGTATCTGCACGAAAAACTGCCGAACAAAGCCAAGCTCGGTCTGTACTTTAACCCGTATGGCAAAGTGCTGGAGTTGATTGACGACTGTATCTCCTGCGGCGTGGACAAGCTGATCGACGCCAATGGCGGCCCGGTATGGACGGAAGAGGCTTTTGCCGCGCTGCATGAGAAGGTGCGTGCTGAGCTGAACGACACCGTTGTCGATATCGCGAAGCAGGTCGAGCAGATCCTGACCGCCGTGTTCACGATCAACAAACGTCTGAAAGGACGCGTGGATATGACGATGGCGCTGGGGCTGTCTGATATCAAAGCGCAAATGGGTGGGCTGGTGTATCGCGGTTTTGTCACCGGCAACGGCTTTAAGCGCCTCGGCGATACGCTGCGCTATTTGCAGGCGATTGAAAAACGGCTGGAGAAACTGGCGGTTGATCCGCACCGTGACAGGGCGCAGATGCTGAAAATCGAAAGCGTGCAGCAGGCCTGGCAGCAGTGGATTAACAAGCTGCCGCCAGCCCGCCGTGATGACGACGACGTCAAAGAAATCCGCTGGATGATTGAGGAGCTGCGCGTCAGCTACTTTGCACAACAGCTCGGCACGCCGTACCCGATCTCCGATAAGCGCATTTTACAGGCGATGGAGCAAATCAGCCTGTAGCTCCATGCTCAGCTCAGGCAGGAGATACCCGAAGGTATCTCCTGCGGCGCGGCGCGCTTTAGCCTGTCATAAAGCAGCGCAATGTCTTTTTCGAATGCCGTATCTTGCGGCCAGACCAGATAGTAGCCTTCTCCGGTTGCCACCGCTTCATTGAACGGAAGGGCGAGCAGACCGCTTTTTACCGCCTCCAGGCTGAGCAGCAGATCGCCCACGGAGACGCCATGCCCCCTTATCGCCGCCTGATTTCCCTGTTCCAGCGTGTCGAACACTTTTCCCCGGCGGGTATTCAGCCCGTTAAATTTACCGCTGCGTGCCAGCCATCGCGTCCAGTCGCGCCGGTCTGGCGAAGGGTGAATAAGCTCGCAGTCGGCAATGTTTTCTCGTACCTGTTCAAGCAGCGCGGGGGCGCATATCGGGATCAGCCACTCTTTAAAAAGCAGCCTGTTTTGCGTGCCGGAACCAAAATGACCATTGCCTAACAGGATGGCGCAGTGAAAGGGTTCGCGATTGAAATCCACCGTATCGGTGTCCATCCAGACGCTGGAAAGCTCCACGTTAAGCGAGGGTTCCTGCTGATGTACGCTGTTCAGCACGTCCAGCAACCAGCCCATTGTCAGGGTTGAGGGCGCCTTTAAGCGCAGACCGTGCTGCTGGTTGCGAAACGCGGAGCAGGCGTTTTCCAGCGTCCGAAAGCCTGCGGCCAGTTGCTCCGCCAGCGTGCGTCCCGCTTCCGTTACCTCAACCTGCGGGCCGTTGCGGTGAAACATCGAGCAGTCAAACGTTGTCTCCAGGGTACGGATGTGTCTGCTGATCGCGCCCGGAGTGACGTTCAGCGCGTCAGCGGCTTTGCTGAATGATCCGAGGCGGGCGGCGGCTTCAAAAGCGCGCAGGGCATACAGTGGCGGCAGAGTCATGGCGATACGCTATTGTGAGTTTTACTCACATTAAATAGCAGTTTTATTCGTTTTTCAAACGTCATCGCTCGCTGAATAATGCCGGGAGTTTCCGGGCCTGTGTGCGTTATGAAGGAGAAAAGGCGTTGATTAATCTGACATTGCTGAGTGCGTATAGTTTATCGGTTTTACTGTTGCTGGTCACGCCCGGCCCGGTGGTTGCGCTGGTAACCGGAACGGCGGCCCGGCACGGTGCGCGTAAAGCCTTTGTGACGGTGATCGGAACGAACAGCGCCTCTCTGGTGCTGATTATCCTGGCGGCGCTGATGCTGGCCGGGGTGGTGTCGATCTCCGGTTTGTTTCTGTCTTTGCTGGGGATCGCAGGGTCGTTGTATATCGGCTACGGCGCGTTAATCAGCCTGCGGGCGGGGAAACCGCAGGCAAATGCGCAAGAAAACACGGTCGCTGCGGGCGACGGCGGGGTGATCCGGGGATTTATTACCGGCATTTCAAATCCGAAAGACATCCTTTTCTTTGTCGCTTTCTTCCCTCAGTTTATTGCGGTGACGCAGAACTTCGCCGCCAGCATTATGACGCTGACGGTGGTGTGGATAATTTTTGATTTTGCTGTTTTATCGCTGTACATCCTGCTCATCAATAACTGGTTGTCACCGCATCACAGCCGGCGTATTGGGCTGGCGTCATCGCTGTTTTTGCTGGTGATATCGCTGTCTGGCCTGGTCTATAACGTCCGCGAAATCATTCACCACTTGCCGTACGGATGACGTCAGACTGACCAGCCGCCGCCCAGCGCTTTGTAGAGATCAATCTGTGCCAGCAGCAGATTGTTTTTCACCTGCACCACATTGGTTTGCACTGAGAACAGCGTGCGCTGGGCGTCCAGTACATCCAGATAAGACGAATAGCCATTGCGATAGCGATTCTGGGCGATGCGCAATGTTTCCTGCGCCACATCCTGCTGCGCCTGTAATTCACTGAGCTGTTCCTGATAGCGAGTGATGGCGTCGAGGCTATCGTTTACCTCTCTGAAAGCGTTACGCACGGTTTTTTCATAACTGTACAGCGCCTGATTACGCTGGGACTGGGAAATATCGACCTGCGCATTCAATGCCTGACGGTTAAGCAGAGGGGCGAGAATGCTGCCGCCGATACTCCATAAGCGGAGCGGGTCGTCAAGAAGACCGGGGAGCGTGCGATCCTGCACCGATCCGGTCGCCGTCAGGTTGATCGACGGCAGCAGGCTGGCGCGAGAGGCGGCAAGCGTCGCATCGGTCGCAATAAGCTGTCTCTCGGCCTGCACAACATCAGGACGGCGGTTGAGCAACGAAGAGGGCAACTGTGACGGCAACGTTAAGGGCGTCAGCGCATCAAAACGGTCGCTACGGGCCAGCCGCGTCGGGTTGCTGCCCAGCAGAAGACTCAGCGCGTTTTCCTGTTGTGCGATCTGGTGCTCAAGCAGGGGAATTTGCGCGCGCGTCGAGCGAAGCTCAGAATCCGACTGCATCAATTCCAGGCGCGAGCTGTAGCCTGTTTCATATTGCCGTTTTGCCAGGTTCCAGGCTTCTTCACGCGATTTCAGCGTCGATTTTGTCACGTTGAACTGCTCATCCAGCGCCAGCAGCGTGACATAACCGGACGCAACGGACGAGGCAACGGTCAGATCGGCGGCGGCCGCCGCCGCTTTTTGCACCGCCAGCGAGGCCTGCGCCGCACTGGCGGTGCTGCGATTAACGCCCCAGATATCGACATCGTAGCTTGCCGTCAGGCTGCCCTTATACAACGTGCTGTAGATCGGAAGTCCGGTTGCCGCAGACTGCGTTCGCGCCCGCGCCCCGCTAACGCCCGCATCCAGCGAGGGGAACAGGCTGCCTTCGGCGGCATAGACCCTGGCCTGGTATTCATTTACCCGTTCGCGGGCAATCAGCACGTCACTGTTATTTTGCAGCGCCTGATCGACATAACGATTCAGATGACTGTCGTGAAAATTTCTCCACCATACCTGTTCTGTTGCGCTGGCGGGGCCGGTGGCGGTTCGCCAGGCGGCGGGGATTTGCAAAGACGGTTTTGCGGGTGCCACATCAACCGACTGACAGCCACTGAGCAGCAGGGCGAACAGCAAAGCGGCAACGGGACGGCGCGTCATTGTTTCGCCTCCCGGGTATCGATATGTACCTGCACCGACATGCCCGGACGCAATCGCGCAATCTCCTCCGGTTTACCCAGCACCTCCACCCGAACCGGAATGCGCTGGGCGATTTTGACAAAGTTGCCGGTCGCGTTATCCGGCGTAATGGCGCTGAACTCCACGCCGGTTGCCGGAGAAATGCTCTCCACCCGGCCTTCATAAGCCCGATCATTCAGCGCATCGACGGTAAACCGTACCGGCTGACCCACGCGCAGCTCCGCCAGTTGCGTCTCTTTAATATTGGCGATAACCCAGTGCTGCGGCGGCACCAGCGTGGTGAGGTGCGTTCCGGCGGTGACATACGCGCCGAGGCGGACGGCAATCTGCCCAAGCTGGCCATCGCGCGGCGCGACAATGCGGGTATTTTGCAGATCGATCTGCGCCAGCTCTAACGCTGCGCGGGCATTTTCAACGTCGGCTTCCAGCGCTCCCCGGTTGACGATCACCGTTTGTAAATCCTGTCGTGACATCTCCAGCGTGGCTTTCGCCTGGTCGATATCCGCGCTGCCTTGCGCGGCGCTGGCCAGCGCCGCATCGCGTTCACGAATCGACAGTGAACCGTCGGCGGTGAGATCTTTCACGCGTTTCAAATCTGCCTGGGTTTTCAAACTTTGCGCTTTGGCGTTCTTCAGTACCGCTTCATTGCGCGCAATCACGGCTTCGGCGCTTTTACGCTGTTGCAGGTTGTTATTTAACGCGGCGATTTTCATGGCCAGCTGTGCTTCGGCCTGATGGACACGCTGGCGATAAATACGGTCGTCGATCTGCATCAGCAGTTCGCCTTTTTTCACCTGCACAAAGTCCTGCACATTCACCTGCGTGATATATCCATTCACCTGCGGGCTAATAAAGGTGGTTTGTCCACGCACATAGGCGTTATCCGTAAATTGCGTATGGCGGGTAAACGGCGGTAATTGCCAGGCGTAGAGGATCACCAGAACCCCGACGAGGCCAATGGCGGCAGCGGCAAAAATTGACACCACACGGAGATTGTTTCGGGTATTTGCCTGCTCTTTGGCGGCATCCTGCTGACTCATAGCGGCTCCTGAGGTAAAGCGATAAACATAATTTTCATTTGTTACTTGGTTCCGGTGGCTTTTTTCAGCGCCATCCGGGCGGTAATACGCAGTCGCAGCAAGCGCCATAAAATCCAGATTAGCGTAGCGGCGGCAATGCTGGCCGTCAGTAAATAAGTATCGTTATAGGCGAGGATATTTGCCTCAAGCGACGTAACGGTTTGTAGCTGGGCGATCGCCTGGGTGTTCAGCAATGCGCTGTCGCCAATCAGGCTTTTGTACATCTGGCTGTACATCTGTAGACGCTCATTCACCAGCGGATTTAGCGTGGTGAGCTGATCGGCCAGCAGGCTGGAGTGATATTTTTCACGCCAGGTCTGGAACGTGCCGAGAATGGCGGAGCCCAGCAGACCGCCGATGTTCTGACTCATCCCAAATAAGACGGAAAAACTGACCAGGTTGCGCGGATCGGCGATGACGCCGCCGATACCCGCCAGCATTGCCGGGGCAAGGAAGAACGCGCTGCCAAAGCCGAGTAAGAATTGGCTGACCATTAACTGGTCGGGGCGCGTCAGGTTTGTGGAGTGGCTGTCGAGCAGCGAGGCGACGATCATCAATGCCAGCGACGTAATCACGGGCCAGGCCAGCCGCGTCGGTTTAATCGTCAGGCAACTGGTGATGATGCCGCACACAATGCCAGCGAAAATTGACCAGGCCAGATGCGTCATTTGCTCATTCTGTAAGCCAGCGTATTGCAGCCAGCCAATTACGCCGGTGTTTTGCTCCGCCAGCACAATGCGGATCAGCAACATAATCAGCCCCAGGCGGAGAATACTGCCGCTGGAGAGCCAGCGCGTATTCAACAGCGGATTGCTGCGGTTATGCTCGAACACAATTGCGCTGATGATGAGTACCGTCGCCAGCGCCAGAGACCAGCCAATCCAGGGGGCTTCGAACCACCAGTCCAGTCGCCCCAGCGACAGCACGGCGCAGACCAGCGCCATGCCGGGCGCGAGCAGAATAAAAGTAATAAAGTCTTTCTTTTCAAAAACCTTACGTCTGTCGCCGGGAGGCAGTTTTAAGGCGATGACGCAGCCCAGCGAAACCAGCGCCAGTCCCAGCTCAAAGAAGTACAGGCCGCGCCACTCATCCAGTTGCAGCAGTTCGGTAGAGAACAACCGGGCGAGGGGAATAGCCAGCGACGACCCGGTAATACCGATCGTTAACGCTTTCAGACGGTGTTTCGCAGGCCAGGCCTGTATCTGATAATAAATACCCAGCGAACTGAGCGCGGCGGCGACCATACCGTGCGCCGCGCGTACCATTAGCGCGGAACTCAGATCGTTGACGAAGAGGTGAAAAAAGGTGACCAGCACATACAGCACCAGAAAACCTTCGGTAAATGCCCGCAGACCAAACTGCTGGCGAAATTTCACCAGCAGCAGGTTAATTGAGACATTGGTCATGACATAAACGGCTGGCAGCCAGGCGATCTCCGTCGACCAGGCGGCAAAGGTGCCCTGTAAATTTTGCAGATTCGCGGTCACGACCGCGTTCCCGAGTGCGCCGGTCAGACACACCAGCAGGCCGACCACGCCGTAGGCGATGCGTTTCGGCGTGCTGTGAATGGGAGTCGAAGGTGAGCCTAACAGCGCGGGCTTTTCGTGAGGCTGCCACTCGCGAGGAGCATAAGGATCGCGTTGGGGCAGGCGCATAACGTCGTATACCTTTGTATTATTTTAATGATTAGCGGGCTAATGATTCTACGTCTGACGTAAACCATAATTCAAGTGAATATGAAAACGCCCGGTAAATCAAATATTCATTGCCGTTAAGCCGGGATTTTCGCTCATTGAACGTTGTTTGACATCAACGCTTTATCTCACCCTCGCACCACAGGATAATCAGCGGATCGTCTTTCGGAGTGATCTGGTACTCACCAGAAGCCACTCCGGTACTCTGCAAGGAACACAGGAGGAAGAACCATGAGAATGAGACCGTTTCCGGCATTATCCAGTGCAACGCTGGAAGCAGCGAACACGCTGGGGCATTGGCTGGCCCAAAATGACTTCTCTGGTGACGCGCCGTATCAGGCTGACTGCGTTGTGCTGGCGGGGAATGCCGTCATCCCGGTGATAGACGCCGCCTGTAACATAGCGAAAGCGCAGCAGATCCCGCTGTTGATCAGCGGCGGTATCGGCCATTCCACCACGTTTCTCTATGCCGCCATCGCCGGGCACCCGCGCTACAACACCATACGCACCACCGGGCGTACGGAAGCCAAAATTCTTGCGGATATCGCTCATCAGTTCTGGCAGATCCCGACGGAGAACATTTGGCCAGAAGACAAATCAACAAACTGCGGTGAGAACGCGCAGTTTAGCTGCGCCCTGATTGGTCAGGTATCGGCGCCCATTAACACCGCTATTATCGTACAGGACCCGACAATGCAACGCCGGACGATGGCGACGTTCCGCCGCGTCACCTGCGACGATCCCGATTCGCCCCGCTGGTTGAGCTATCCTGGTATTGTCCCGACGCTGTGCCAGCACGATGACGGCGTGGATTTTGCCGGAGAACAGAAGGGGTTGTGGTCCGTGGATCGCTATCTCTCCCTGATTGCGGGAGAGCTTCCGCGCTTACGGGATGATGAAACCGGCTACGGGCCGCGTGGCCGCGACTTTATTGTGCACGTTGATATTCCCGCTGACGTTGAGGCGGCGTGGCAGACGCTGCAAAATGACGCTGACCTGATTGAGACCATGAACAGTCGTTCGTTGCGTTAATGTTACTTTCTTGCCCGTTTGCGGAAATTTACGCTCAAACGGGCAAACTCTCTCCCCGATATCGCCTCTCTGACAGAACCTTCCTGGCTGCTTTTATGAAGCACATCACAAAACCAGCACCGCAGACGACCCTGAGAACATGTGATTGTTATTACTTAACAATGATTTTACTTGTTAAAAACAATTTAATTACAGGAGCAGCGAATGTCCGCACCCGTACAACACCCGATGTATATCAATGGTCAATTTGTTAGCTGGCAGGGAGACGCATGGATTGATGTGGTGAATCCCGCCACCGAAGAACTGCTCTCCCGTATTCCTGATGGCGGCGCGCAAGAGGCGCGTCAGGCCATTGACGCCGCTGCGCGCGCTCAGCCGGAATGGGAGGCGCTGCCTGCGATTGAACGCGCGGGGTGGCTGAGAAAGATCGCGGCAGGGATTCGTGAGCGGGCAGAAGAGATCAGTGCGCTGATTGTCGCGGAAGGCGGAAAAATCCAGCAGCTGGCGCAGGTGGAAGTCGCGTTCACCGCCGACTACATCGAATATATGGCCGAGTGGGCGCGCCGTTATGAAGGCGAGATCCTGCAAAGCGACCGCCCCGGAGAAAATATTCTGGTCTTTAAACGCGCGCTGGGCGTCACCACCGGGATTCTGCCGTGGAACTTTCCGTTCTTTTTGATTGCCCGGAAGCTCGCTCCGGCGTTGTTGACCGGGAATACCATCGTCATTAAACCCAGCGAATTTACGCCAAACAATGCCATTGCTTTCGCGCAGATCGTGCATGACATCGGCTTACCGAAAGGCGTATTCAACCTGGTGCTGGGACGCGGTGAAACGGTTGGGCAGGAGCTGGCGGGGAACCCGAAAGTCGCGATGGTAAGCATGACCGGCAGCGTGGTTGCCGGCGAGAAAATTATGGCGGCGGCAGCGAAAAACATCACTAAAGTTTGCCTGGAACTGGGCGGGAAAGCCCCGGCAATCGTGATGGACGATGCGGATCTTGAACTGGCCGTGAAAGCGATTGTGGATTCCAGAGTGATCAACACCGGGCAGGTCTGTAACTGTGCTGAGCGCGTTTATGTGCAAAAAGGGATTTACGATCGCTTTGTGAACCGTCTGGGCGAGGCGATGAAAGCGGTTCAGTTTGGCGATCCGGCACAGCGTGATGACATCGCTATGGGGCCGCTGATTAACGCTGCCGCGCTGGAGCGGGTAGAGCAGAAAGTGGCGCGCGCCGTACAGGAGGGCGCTCGCGTGGAGTTGGGCGGCAAGGCCGTGGAGGGCAAAGGTTATTATTATCCACCGACGTTGCTGCTGGACGTTCGCCAGGAGATGACCATCATGCATGAGGAGACATTTGGCCCCGTGCTACCGGTTGTGGCGTTTGATACGCTGGAAGAGGCGCTGGAGATGGCGAACGACAGCGATTACGGTCTGACATCGTCTGTATATACGCAAAACCTGAATGTTGCGATGAAGGCGATCGGCGGGCTGAAATTCGGCGAGACCTACATCAATCGCGAAAACTTTGAGGCGATGCAGGGATTCCATGCTGGCTGGCGCAAGTCAGGTATTGGCGGGGCAGATGGCAAACACGGTCTGAACGAGTATCTGCAAACGCAGGTGGTTTATTTGCAGTCCTGATGTAACAGGCCGGGGTTTTCCCCGGCCTGCTAATGGCGGTCACACTTTGGTCGCAATCCAGTTCATCATCAGTTCCGGCCAGACCGCGACCGGCAATCCCTGCGTATCACGAATGCCAAACCCGTGTTTTCCTCGCTCAAACAAATGCATTTCCACCGCTACGCCAGAACGGCGCAGCGCGTTAAAAAATACCAGGCTGTTTTCCACCTTTACCGCCGGATCGTCGATGGCATGCAGCAGAAATGTGGGCGGCGTATCGGCATCCACGCGTTCCTCAAGCGAGTAGTGGCGAATCTGTTCATCGTCAGGTTCCACGCCCATCAGTTCAAGGCGTGAGCCGGGATGATGAATGTCGTCACGCATGGTGATGACCGGATAGACCAGCGCCATAAAAGCAGGGCGGGCGTTGATTTCATCCAGGCTGTCGATGGGGGGACTGGCGGGTTCAGCAAAGCGCGTTCCCAGACTGGCGGCGACATGCGCACCGGCAGAAAAACCCAGCACCCCGATGCGTTCCGGGTCGATCTTCCACGCTTGCGCATTGGCGCGAAGATAGCGCATCGCGCGCTGCACATCCGCCAGCGGCGCGTTTGCCCCCTCAGCATGGCCATCTCCGGGCATCCGGTAGGTCATCACGAACAGGGTATAACCACGCGCATTAAAAAAGGGCGCCAGCGCGCTGCCTTCTTTGTCCAGTACGACGCGCCGGTAGGAACCGCCAGGCGTCACGAGAAGCCCCACGCCGTTGGGTTTATCTGGCGCGTAAACGGTGATTTCAGGAGATCGGACGCCCGTGACGGCGCGATCGAAGATGGATGTACCGGTATGCCGCGGTTCTGGCGTAAAAACAGCATCGCTGTTTTTCGCTCCGGGGGCTTCGCCATCAGGCCAGAGGGTAAATGTGGCTGAGCGGGAGACGGCTTGCGCCATCATTTCTTCTAAGGTTTCGCGGCTGAATACGTCCATGACTGTGCTCACTCAGTGATAAATGTTATCTATAACACAGTTAATCCATTGAAAATCGGAAGGGATTCACATCGTCTTGAATGACCAGATAAATAGTGAAAACGGCGGAGGAACAATGCCTCCGCCAGAGGGTCAGAGTTTGGCGAATTTATCCAGCGTGCGAATAAGTTGGGTTACAAAACCGTACTCGTTATCGTACCAGGCGACGGTTTTCACCAGTTGCAGATCGCCCACTGTGCTGATTTCAGTTTGCGTGGCATCGAACACCGAACCGAAATGTGAGCCGATGATATCGGAAGAGACGATCTCTTCATCGGTATAGCCAAACGACGGATTATGGGTTGTCGCTTTCTTCAGCGCCGCGTTGATCTCTTCCGCAGTGACTTTTTTCTCCAGAATCGAGACCAGTTCGGTTACAGAGCCGGTTTTCACCGGGACGCGCTGAGCATGGCCTTTAAGTTTTCCGCTCAGTTCAGGAATCACCAGACCAATAGCCTTCGCCGCGCCGGTGGTGTGGGGGATGATGTTTTCCACCGCCGCCCGCGAAGCGCGCAGATCCTTCCCGCGCGGCCCGTCAACCAGCGACTGGGTTCCGGTGTAGGCGTGAATTGTGGTCATGGTGCCAACCTGAATGCCAAAGTTGTCATTCAGCGCTTTCGCCATCGGCGCCAGGCAGTTAGTGGTGCAGGATGCGACAGAAACAATCTGGTCGCTGGCATCCAGCGTGTCGTCATTCACGTTGAAGACAATGGTTTTCATATCGCCAGCCGGGGCGGAAATCAGCACTTTTTTAGCGCCAGCGTCGAGGTGCGCTTTGGACTTCTCGGCTGAGGTATAGAAGCCGGTGCACTCGACAATGATCCCGGCGCCGGTGGTTTTCCACGGAATATTTTTAGCCTCTTTTTCTGCGTAAACCGCAATTTTTTTGCCGTCCACAATCAGCGCGTCTTCGGTGAAATCCACACTCCAGGGGAATACGCCGTAGTTTGAGTCATATTTCAACAGATACGCGAGGATTTTAGGGGAGGTCAGGTCATTGATGGCGACAACATCAATGTCGCTTTTCACTTCCAGCAGACGACGTAACACCAGACGACCGATACGACCAAAGCCGTTAATGCCAATTTTACTCATGGTTTTCTCCTGTCAGGATGCAACGGTACGACACATTTTTTCCCTACCAGGCATAGTCCAGTCAGGCGTCCAGGGCAATAACAGATTTTGCGGCTAAGCGTAACTGGTTGAAATTGGGTGAACAAAAGTTAATGAATTTTTAACAAAAGCTCGCTATGTTGACGCTTTATTTTTTTACTCAGGACGTGTTATGAGCAATAAGTACACAAGCCTGCAAATTGGCATCCACTGGCTGGTCTTTTTACTGGTTATTGTGACCTACTGTGCGATGGAGTTGAGGGGATTTGCGCCCCGCAGCTATCGTCCGTGGATCAATATGGTTCATGTCTCGTGCGGGATGACCATCCTGGTGTTGATGGTGACGCGCCTGCTGGTCAGACTGAAATACCCGGCGCCGCCCATTGTGCCAAAACCAAAGCCGATGGTGACCGGAATGGCGCATCTTGGGCATCTGGTGATCTATCTGCTGTTTATTGTCTTGCCGATTATTGGCCTGGTGATGATGTATAACCGGGGCAATCCCTGGGTTGCGTTCGGCCTGGTGATGCCGCATGCGTCAGACGCTAATTTTGAGGTGGTGGATATGCTGAAAACCTGGCATATCACGCTGGCGAAACTGGGGTATTTTGTCATTGGTTTGCATGCCGCAGCGGCGCTGATGCATCACTACGTCTGGAAAGACAATACGCTATTGCGCATGATGCCGCGCAAACGTTCCTGACTCTTCTCACCACCCCGCGTAATGCGGGGTTTCTTTTAGAAAACACCTGCGTGTAACCAGACCCGTGACGCAGGTGAAGAAAACGGGTCTACATCGGAAGCGGGCAGTATAGCCATTTGTCATACAAATAGCGAGATGCTGCTGTTGGTTTTACAGCCACATAACAAATCTGATAGTATACCCCCCTATAGTATGGAGGGCGTATGCCGCATTCACCTGAAGATAAAAAACGTATTCTCACTCGGGTTCGCCGTATCCGCGGGCAGGTTGACGCGCTGGAACGGGCGCTGGAGTCAGGGGAACCTTGTCTGGCGATCCTGCAACAGATTGCCGCCGTTCGCGGCGCATCTAACGGGCTGATGGGAGAGATGGTTGAGATTCACCTGAAAGATGAACTGGTCAGCGGCGACACCACGCCGGATCAACGCGCCGTGCGCATGGCTGAAATCGGCCACCTTCTGCGCGCTTATCTAAAATAAACAGATCACCTCACAATAATGGGAAGAGACAAATGAAATCACGTGCAGCAGTTGCATTTGGCCCCGGCCAGCCGTTAAAGATTGTTGAAATTGACGTCGCGCCGCCGCAAAAAGGCGAAGTGCTGGTCAAAATTACCCATACCGGCGTTTGCCATACGGATGCGTTTACGCTCTCCGGCGACGACCCGGAAGGCGTGTTCCCGGCGGTGCTGGGTCACGAGGGCGGTGGCGTGGTGGTTGACGTTGGCGAAGGCGTCACCAGTCTGAAGCCTGGCGATCATGTTATTCCGCTGTACACCGCAGAATGCGGCGAGTGTAAGTTCTGTAAATCCGGCAAAACCAACCTGTGTCAGGCGGTGCGCGCCACGCAGGGTAAAGGGCTGATGCCGGATGGCACCACCCGTTTTTCTTACAACGGCGAACCTGTCTATCACTATATGGGCACCAGCACATTCAGTGAATATACCGTTTGTGCTGAAATTTCCCTGGCGAAAGTCAATCCGCAGGCGCCGCTGGATAAAGTCTGTCTGCTGGGGTGCGGCGTAACCACAGGGATTGGCGCGGTACACAACACGGCAAAAGTAAAAGAAGGGGATAGCGTTGCGGTCTTTGGCCTGGGCGGTATCGGCCTGGCGGTTATTCAGGGAGCGGTGCAGGCGAAAGCCGGGCGTATTCTGGCGGTTGACACCAACCCGGAGAAATTCAAACTGGCGGAAGAAATGGGCGCGACCGATTTCATTAATCCGAATGACTATGACAAACCCATCCAGGATGTGATTGTTGAGCTGACCGATGGCGGCGTCGATTTCAGTTTTGAATGTATCGGTAACGTCAATGTGATGCGCGCAGCGCTGGAATGCTGCCACAAAGGCTGGGGTGAGAGCATCATCATCGGCGTGGCTGGCGCAGGCCAGGAAATTAAAACCCGTCCGTTCCAGCTTGTTACCGGGCGCGTCTGGCGCGGTTCCGCTTTTGGCGGTGTGAAAGGGCGTAGCCAGCTGCCAGGCATGGTGGAAGAGGCGATGGCGGGGAAAATTCGTCTGGACCCGTTCATTACCCATCGCTTGCCGCTTGATCAAATCAACGATGCCTTTGATTTAATGCATCAGGGCAAGTCCATTCGTACCGTTATCCATTTCGGTGATAACTGATTCACATGCCAGCGGGTCTGCCGCTGGCACTTTCCTGAATTTTCAGGAATAAATGTTGTGAAAATGTGACAAACATTCCGATTTTCACCGTAAGCAAACTTCCTGGAATGCCGATGACTATCTAACGGGCGTGTTTTATACGCAATAACCTACAAGAGAGTCGACGGTCATGGACAACACATCAACGATGCAAGCACCGCATAAGCTGGGTTTTCTGCATCATATTCGGCTGGTTCCGCTGTTTTCCTCCATTCTCGGTGGCATCCTTCTTCTGTTCGCACTCAGTTCCGGGCTGGCGGGGTACTTCCTGCTACAGGCAGATCGTGACCAGCGGGATGTGACGGACGAAATTCAGGTGCGGATGGGCTTATCCAACAGTTCTAACCATCTGCGTACCGCGCGTATCAATATGATCCATGCAGGCGCGGCGAGCCGCATTGCTGAAATGGACGACATGAAAGCCAATATCGCTGAGGCGGAGAAGCGGATTAAGCAGTCGCAGGAAGGCTTTAACGTCTTTATGGCGCGGGCGGTAAAAACACCGGCGGACGAAGCGCTGGATGCGGAGCTGAATACCCGCTTCAAAGCCTATATTGATGGCCTGCAACCTATGTTGAAATACGCCAGAAACGGTATGTTCGAGGCGATTATCAACCATGAAAACGAACAGGCCAGACCGCTCGATACCGCGTATAACACCGTATTGCTCAAGGCGATTGAGCTACGCACGGCGCGCGCGAATCAGCTTAGCGACCAGGCGCATCAGCGCAGCCAACTGGGATTGATGTTCATGATTGGAGCGTTCGCGCTGGCGCTGGTGCTTACGCTACTGACGTTTATCGCGCTCCGCCGGACGGTAATCAACCCTCTGCAACGTGCTGCGCAGCGTATTGAACAGATTGCCGCAGGCGATCTCACCATGCCGGATGATCCAACCGGACGCAGCGAAATCGGTCGCTTAAGCCGCCATCTCCAGAAGATGCAGTCCTCTCTGGGGCAAACGGTGGGAACGGTACGTCAGGGGGCGGAAGAGATTTATCGCGGCACCAGTGAGATTTCCGCCGGCAATACCGATTTGTCATCGCGTACGGAAGAGCAGGCCGCAGCAATTGAACAGACCGCAGCCAGCATGGAAGAACTCACGGCCACGGTGAAACAAAATGCGGACAACGCGCACCATGCCAGTAAACTGGCGGAAGACGCCTCCGGCAAAGCCAGTCACGGCGGTCAGATGGTGTCTGGCGTCGTGAAAACAATGGGCAATATCTCCAATAGCTCGAAGAAAATTTCCGAGATCACCGCCGTCATCAACAGCATCGCTTTCCAGACCAATATCCTGGCGCTTAACGCGGCGGTCGAAGCGGCGCGAGCGGGTGAACAAGGGCGTGGCTTCGCCGTAGTCGCCAGTGAAGTGCGCACGCTGGCAAGCCGCAGTGCGCAGGCGGCGAAGGAAATTGAAGGGCTGATCAGCGAATCGGTCAGACTGATTGACCAGGGCTCCGGGGAAGTCGTCGCAGCAGGCAACACCATGAATGATATTGTCGATGCCGTGCGACGCGTAACGGACATTATGCTGGAGATCGCCGCAGCCTCTGATGAGCAGAGCCGTGGGATTGTGCAGGTGAGCCAGGCGATTTCCGAGATGGATAAGGTCACGCAGCAAAACGCCTCGCTGGTCGAAGAGGCCTCTGCCGCCGCCGCGTCTCTGGAAGAGCAGGCCGCTCGCTTAACCGAAGCGGTCGGGGCATTTCGTTTGCAGGGGGGAAGTGCGATTAAACGCGCGCCGTCTGTGGACGTCGTCGCCAGTTCATCACCGCAGCCGGTAACAACCAGCGGTGATAACTGGGAAACGTTTTAAGCCTTAATATTGCCGGGTAACGACGCTAACGCGTCTTATCCGGCATTTATTTGAGGGCGCATTCAGTGTGGCATGGATTTGCGGATAGCGGCGATCAGCGCCTGCGCGCCGGGAGAAAGCGGCGTGTCCACGCGGGTGAGGATGCCAATCGGTTCGCCAGCGCCCAGAGTGGGAATCGGCAGTGATACCAGCGTAGCCTGGCGCAGATCTTCTTTCACCGCGCCTGAAGGAACAAACCAGACGTAGTCATAATCAACGGTAAGCTGGCGAGACAACGAGGCCGACAGCGTTTCGATGCAGCCAACGGGCATTTTGCAGCCCTGACTTTGTAGCAGACCTTCCGCATTCTGCCGGGGAGCGGTGCCTTTGGGCGACACAACCACCGGCCATTCCATCACACGGCTTAAGGTGACGGTTTCCTGTAACAGCGGGTGATTAGGGCGCACAACCAGCTTCAGCGACTCCAGAAACAGCAGCTCGTAATTCAGACCGCTCATCAATTCCGGGTCGGACATCCGGCCAATACCGAGGTCGATTTCCCCCGTTTTTAAGCCAGCGAGCAGCATCGGGTTATTCATGGTGGCGACCTGTAACGTCGTCTCTTTTTGCTGCTTATGGAACTGACCAATAACGGCCGGAAGGATACCCAATGCGGCGGTGGGCAATGCGCCAATGCGCACCACATCATTATTGAGGCTTTCTTTGCGATTCAACGCCTGGCCAGCGGTATTAAGCGCATCAAGCACTTTTACCGCATGGGTGAGGAACTGTTCGCCGGGCAGCGTTAACTGCGCGCCGAGGCGACCGCGCTCAAAAAGGCGGGTTCCGGTCAGTTGCTCCAGCTCGTTAAGCGTTTTAGAGAGTGCAGGTTGACTCAGGTTAAGGGTTTCAGCCGCGCGCCCCAGTGTTCCTTGTTGGGCGACAGCTACAAAAGTATGAAGATGGCGCAAACGGATGCGCTGACTAAACAAGCTATTTTTTTCCATAAGCGATGTTAAAAACAGAGCGGTGCCGGTGACAAGTAAAGTTATTGGTTTTTGATAACCTGATAGCAAAATATTATTAACATCTAACTCATTTCTTTTACAAGAAGTTTGTTTTGCTTATGTTTTGTACGATTCACAGTGATGTGAGAATAATGACAATGCGTGGCGCAGAAAGCGACAGGTCATAACGTGAGTTCATACTTGAAAGAGACATCAAGCGGGTTCACAATCCTGTGCAGGGTGATGGCGTTCCACCTTATTCCAACCGCCTCGTTTCAGTAGGCTGATGACGCCTGATATGACTCTTTATCACCAGGAGCGTGTCGGGCTGGTCAATACTCTTCCGGTTCCTCATGCTTTTTCCAACAGGAAACAACAATGATATATGTAATTGGTCACCTCAATCCTGATAGCGATGCTATCTGTACGGCCATGATGACGGCGCGCTGGCTGACGTTACGCGGGCAGGAGGCAGTGGCGTTCCGCACGGGGGAAGCCAACCGTGAGACGCAGTTTATTTTTGCGCAGGCGGGGTTGCCCATTCCTGAACGATTAAGCGTTCCGCTCACCGATCGGGACGTCTGGCTGGTTGATTTTACCGAACCAGCCCAGGGGCCGGATTCTTTAGCGCAGAGTAACGTTGTTGGCATTATTGACCATCACCGCTTAGGCGGGTTGATCACCCGACTGCCGCCGGAAGTGTGGGTAAAACCTGTTGGCAGTAGCGCAACATTACTGTGGCAACTGATGACGGATGCCATTCGAAAACAGCTTTCACCCGCAGAAGCGACGTTATTACTGGGCGCCGTCCTGAGTGACACTGTCACGCTTCGTTCGCCGACAACGACCCCGGATGACCGCCTTGCGGTGGAATCGCTCAGCCAGCTCGCCGGTTTGTCTCTTGAACGCTTTAGCCGCGATCTTCTGTACGCGAAAACCAGCGTGGAAGGGATGAACGCCAGCCAGCTTCTTCAGAAGGACATGAAAACCTTTACTGTCCACGGGCAGCGGGTTTGCGTGGCGCAGCTTGAGCTGTATGCGCTGGAACAGGTTGATGCGATGATGGACGACCTGCGTGAGGAAATGGCGCGCTATGCCGCCGGGGCAGATGCGGCGCTGGTTGTTCTGATGCTCACGGATATCAATCTCGGTTATTCCCGCCTCTGGTTTGCCGGAGATGCCCAGCCGGATGTCCCGCACCCCTGCGAGGTGGAAGGGATGCTGAGCCGTAAGAAACAGATGCTCCCCTGGCTGGAACATCACCTGAATCCGCACAGGTGAGATCACACTTTGTAAATTCTTCCCACCAGAGTGAACGGCGTTTTCTACACTCCAGGTAATATTCACTGGAGGCATGACATTATGGCGAACACCATCGCGGCTGATGAGATTCGGGAACACTTTTCGCAGGCAATGTCAGCAATGTACCAGCAGGAAGTTCCACAGTACGGTACATTGCTGGAACTTGTCGCTGATGTGAATCTGACGGTACTGGAAAATAATCCCACGCTGCATGAAAAGCTGGCCAACGCGGATGAGCTGGCGCGGCTGAACGTTGAACGGCATGGTGCGATTCGGGTGGGTACGGCGCAGGAGCTTTCCACCTTGCGCCGAATGTTTGCGATTATGGGGATGTATCCCGTCAGTTATTACGACCTTTCTCAGGCGGGCGTTCCCGTTCATTCCACCGCCTTTCGCCCCATTGACGATGCGTCGCTTTCCCGCAACCCGTTTCGCGTCTTCACCTCGCTATTACGGCTGGAGTTGATTGAGAACGCGGCGCTGCGCCAACGCGCGGCGGATATTCTGGCGAAGCGCGATATCTTTACGCCGCGCTGTCGCGAACTTCTGGACGTCTTCGATGCGCAGGGCAATTTTACCGGGGCGCAGGCGCGGGAGTTTGTACAGGAGGCGCTGGAGACTTTCCGCTGGCACCGGCACGCCACGGTGGACAGGGAAACGTATCAGGCATTACATAATGAACACCGTCTGATTGCTGACGTAGTGTGTTTTCCAGGGTGCCACATTAACCACCTGACGCCGCGCACGCTGGATATCGACAAAGTACAGTTGATGATGCCGGAATGCGGTATCGAACCCAAGATCCTGATTGAAGGGCCGCCGCGCCGTGAGGTGCCGATTCTGTTACGCCAGACCAGTTTCAAGGCGCTGGAAGAGTCGGTGCTGTTTGCCGGTGAAACGGAGGGCAGCCATACGGCACGTTTTGGTGAGATTGAACAGCGCGGCGTGGCGCTGACGCCTGAAGGACGGCGGTTGTACGATGCGTTACTGCATAAGGCGGGGACGGGCAAAGATAATCTTACGCATCAGCTGCATTTGCAGGCGGTCTTTAACGCTTTCCCGGACAGCGAATTTTTACTGCGCCAGCAGGGGCTCGCCTGGTTTCGCTACCGGTTAACGCCTGCTGGTGAATCGCACCGCCAGTCTATTCATCCGGGCGACGACCCACAGCCGCTGATTGAACGCGGTTGGGTGGTGGCACAACCCATTACCTATGAAGATTTTCTGCCGGTAAGCGCGGCCGGAATATTCCAGTCTAACCTGGGTAACGAAACCCAGGCGCGCAGCCACGGCAATGCCAGCCGCGACGCCTTTGAGCAGGCGTTAGGGTGCCCGGTATATGATGAGTTTGCGCTTTATCAGGCGGCGGAAGAACGCAGTAAACGGCGTTGCGGACTGCTCTGATCGCGGTATGCTGTCGGGATGTGAAGGAAAAGGAATGCGTCATGTTGAATCCCTCCATCCCGCTTGTCGAAACGCAACAGGGAAATGTCATGGGTGTCGTGCAAAACGACATCCACATCTGGCGCGGTATACCGTATGCCGCGCCGCCTACGGGTCAGCTCCGCTGGCGGGTGCCACAGCCTGCCACCCCCTGGCAGGGCGAACGTCCTGCGAATACATTTTCATGCGCCAGCTGGCAGGATATTGAATATTGTCGCGAGCTTGGCGGGGGCGATCCGGGGCGTTTTTCCGAGGATTGCCTGTATCTGAACATCTGGGCGCCCGCGGTGCGCCCGCAGCCGTTGCCGGTGATGGTCTGGCTGCATGGCGGCGGCTACACCATCGGCGCGGGAGGATTACCGCCTTACGACGGTTGTGCGCTGGCGAAGCGCGATGTCGTGGTAGTCACGCTCAATTATCGTCTTGGTCACCTGGGATTTTTTGCTCATCCGGCCCTTGATGGCGAGGACGGCGAATGCGTGCATAACTTCGCCTTGCTCGATCAGATCGCGGCGCTACGCTGGGTGCAGGACAATATTACCGCTTTCGGCGGCGATGCGCAGAATGTGACGCTGTTCGGCGAGTCCGCTGGCGCGCGTAGCGTCCTGTCGTTGATGGCGTCCCCGCGGGCAAAGGGCCTGTTCCATAAAGCTATTATTCAGAGTGGTTATACGTTACCGGATACGCCGCGCGAGGTCGCGCTGCAAAAGGGCATCGAACTGGCGGCGCATTTTAATTTGCCGAACGCTACTGCTGAACAGTTGCGGGCGCTACCGGCGGAGGCATTCTGGCCGCTGGGCGCACCGTTGAAAATCGCGCCGACGCCGATTTCCGGCGATGCGGTATTGCCACAGCCGATGATGGAGACCTTCTTTGCCGGAAAGCAGCACCCAATGCCGGTTCTGGTTGGCTCCAACAGCGACGAAGCGAGCGTGATGGCAGTGTTTGGCGTTGATCTCGCCGGGCAGATCGCGAAATTGCGGCGCGAACGCCGACTGGGGTTAGGGCTGATCAGGCTGCTCTATCCCGGCGTGAAAGGCGATGAAGAACTGGGGCGTCAGGTCTGCCGCGATATGGCGTTCACCACGTTGGGTTATGTGGTGATGCAGGCGCAGCAGCGGGTAGGTGAACCGTGCTGGCGATACTGGTTTGACTATGTCGCGGAAACTGAACACACAACCTACGCCAACGGCGCCTGGCATGGAAATGAAGTGCCGTATGTCTTTGATACGCTGACGCTGGCGGAACCCGCGCGCAATTACGTGAATGACAACGATCTGGCGTTTGCCCGGCATATCGCCGATTACTGGGTTAATTTCGCCCGTCACGCCAGCCGGACCTGCGATGTTCTGCATGGTCCGGTGCGCTGGCCCGCCAGCGTTCAGGGGCGGGATCGCTTGTTACGCATCGGACTGAATAAATTTGCCGGTTTTAAAGTAGAGAACCGCTTTATGGGCGCGCGGATGGCGCTGTTCAAACGGGTGATGAAACATCACGTCAGTCTGGAATAATGGCGAGATGTCTGGCAGGTTGCGCTTTTCATAACCTGAAAGCGCGCCCATCTGTATTTACACGGTATTCAGTCTGTTCTTATCGACATAAAATATTTTGGCTTTTGTACAGATTATCGACAGCCAACAATTGGATTATTAATGAATTTTGTCTAGAGTGAGCGGTCAGAAACGTTGCACTTCTTGCCGCTGATAGAGACCAGCGCGGGACCATTCACACGACCAGAAGGACTCACTTTCAGGTATGGATCGTAGACGATTTATTAAAGGTTCAATGGCAATGGCCGCCGTGTGCGGTACGAGCGGTATTGCTTCACTCTTTTCCCGCGCCGCTTTCGCGGCAGAGTCTGATATTGCAGATGGTCAAACCGTCCGTTTTGACTTTTCCGTTCTGCAATCAATGGCGAACGATTTAGCGCAAAAGCCGTGGGGCGGCGAACCCCGGGCGTTACCTAATACGCTGGCGAATCTGACGCCGCAGGCCTACAACAGCATTCAGTACGATGCGGCGCACTCTCTGTGGAACAACATCGAAGGCCGCAAGCTGGATGTGCAATTTTTCCACGTAGGAATGGGCTTTCGTCGTCGCGTGCGTATGTTCTCGCTTGACGCCAGCACGCATCAAGCGCGCGAAATTCATTTCCGCCCGGAACTGTTCAAATACAACGATGCCGGTGTCGATACCCGTCAACTGGAAGGGCAAACCGACCTTGGCTTCGCGGGCTTTCGCGCCTTTAAAGCGCCTGAACTGGCGCGTCGCGACATCGTCTCCTTCCTGGGGGCAAGCTACTTCCGCGCGGTGGATGACACTTATCAGTACGGGCTGTCCGCGCGAGGCCTGGCGATAGACACCTATACCGACAGCAAAGAAGAGTTCCCGGACTTCACCGCATTCTGGTTTGAGACGGCGAAACCGGGCGACACCACGTTTACCGTGTATGCGCTGCTGGATAGCCCAAGCGTCACTGGCGCCTATAAATTTGTGATCCACTGTGAAGAGAGTCAGGTGATCATGGATGTGGAAAATCACATTTATGCGCGTAAAGACATCAAGCAGCTGGGTATCGCGCCAATGACCAGCATGTTCAGCTGCGGCAACAATGAACGCCGGATGTGCGACACTATTCATCCGCAAATTCACGACTCTGACCGCCTGGCCATGTGGCTGGGCAATGGCGAATGGATCTGCCGTCCGCTGAATAACCCGCAGAAATTGCAGTTCAACGCCTATCTCGACAATAACCCGAAAGGATTCGGCCTGCTGCAACTTGACCGTGACTTTTCCCACTATCAGGACATCATGGGCTGGTATAACAAACGCCCAAGCCTGTGGGTGGAGCCGCGTAACAAATGGGGGAAAGGGTCTATCGGCCTGATGGAAATCCCGACGACCGGTGAAACGCTCGATAACGTGGTGTGCTTCTGGCAGCCGGAAAAAGCGATCAAAGCGGGTGATGATCTGGCATTCAAATACCGTCTTTACTGGAGCGCGCAACCGCCGGTTCGCTCGCCGTTGGCGCGCGTGATGGCGACCCGTACCGGTATGGGCGGTTTCCCCGAAGGGTGGGCGCCGGGTGAACACTACCCGGAAAAATGGGCGCGCCGCTTTGCCATTGATTTTGTCGGCGGCGATCTGAAAGCCGCTGCGCCGAAGGGGATCGAACCTGTCATTACGCTGTCTAACGGCGAAGCGAAACAGATTGAGATCCTCTACGTCGAACCGTTCGATGGTTATCGCATCCAGTTTGACTGGTATCCGACGTCAGATTCGACCGACCCGGTGGATATGCGTATGTTCCTGCGCTGCCAGGGGGACGCCATTAGCGAAACCTGGCTGTATCAGTATTTCCCGCCGGCGCCGGATAAGCGTCGCTACGTTGATGACCGCGTGATGCGGTAATCCGCTCTGCTGCCCCGAGCCGCCACACTGCTGGCGGCTCTTTTCTCCCGACGATTCCCGGCGCATTTTCTGCTCATTATTTAAACTCGATCCCGTTCGCATTATTCCTTATGTCAAATGCGTAAGCTGACGGTGTGTACTTCAGTACACGTTTTACAGCCACTAACAGGGAGTGCGTATGTTTCCAGAATACAGAGATCTGATTTCACGACTGAAAACCGAGAATCCTCGCTTTCTTTCCTTGTTCGAAAAACACAACACCCTTGATCATGAGATTGCCCGGCTGGAAGGTTCTGACGGCAGGGGATACAGTTTGGATATTGTTCGTCTGAAGAAAGAGAAACTCCATCTGAAGGAGGATCTGCTCAGAATATTGCAGAAAGAAAGTTTGAATGAGAGCTGATTCGTTGTAGGCACTGCGCAGTCTTTGTCCTGCTTAAAAGGGCTTCCTGACAGACAAGGAAGCCCTTCCTGTTTTCAGGTATGCGGGCAAGTCTGTGATAAGCTAATAAATCCTGCTGTTGTCACCGTAAAGGATGGAGAAATGGCTGAAGTCATCACGATCAGCGAAACACTGGAACTGCGAGCGGTGGAAGAGTGCCATGTTACGCCGTTACATCAACTGGTGCTTAAAAACAAAGACTGGCTACAGGCATCGCTAAACTGGCCGCAGTTTGTCGCCAGCGAAGACGATACGCGCAAAAATGTGCAGGGTAATATGATGTTGCACCAGCGCGGCTACGCCAAAATGTTCCTTATCTTTCAGGAAGAGGAGGTGGTGGGCGTCATCTCGTTTAATCTGATAGAACCGTTGAATAAAACCGCCTATATCGGTTACTGGCTGGATGAATCTCACCAGCGGCAGGGTATTATGTCGCGCGCGCTTCAGGCGTTTATCGGCCATTATGCCGGGCGCGGCGAGCTTCGACGCTTTGTGATTAAATGTCGGGTTGCGAACCAGGCGAGCAACCAGGTGGCGCGCCGCAATGGTTTTGAACTGGAAGGATGCCTGAAACAAGCGGAGTTTCTCAACGGGGAGTATCACGACGTCAACCTGTACGCCCGCATTATCGAGAGCGCCTCAGAGTAACCCTGCCAACGGTGTTCGTGTAATATGCTGTTCACCGTTAACCACTTTTGGGCCACGCAAGTGGATGCTGTCGCCATCAAAGGTTTCGATCGTCGCCCGATCGGTGATTTCCACATGATGTTCAATCAGCACGTCCCCCAGAATGCGGGCATGGCCTTCGATCAGGATATGATCGTCAAGCAGGACAGGGCCGCCGCGTAGTTCGGCATGACCACCGACCAGAACGTGATGTTTCAATACGCAGTTACCTTCAACCGTCGCGTGCTCCGCCACCTGAGCACTGTAACGCAGCGTAGGAATGGCATCTTCCTCCGTTCCCGCAATAACGCGGGCGTGACCGTACACTTTGGCACAGTCGCAAAGCCAGACGTTATTCTCTTCATTACCTTCGACGATCGCGAAATCAAACACTTCCGCGCGGTGTTCAATAAACGCCTGGGTGACTATCGCATCACCGTAGATTTGCGCTTGATGCACAATGCGCGAGTTGCTGACGGTGGCGCGATCGTAGATTTGCAGCGTCAGGTCGCTTTCCTGGGTTAGGCCTTTTGCGGCGATAATCTCCGAATGGTGCAGAATACGAGCGTCGCCAGACAGATGACATTCACCGCGAACGAGCGAATTCTGCACGGTGACGTTGTTGCTTATCCGGGCGCCGTGACTGATCTCGGCCAGATCAATCCAGACGTTATCACCGATTTGCGCGCGATCTCTGATGATGCAGGCCTGGGTGATGCGGGCGTTGCCTGAAATCATCGTCCCGGCGAATGCGAGGGCATTCTCGTCGTAAATCCAGCAGTGTCCTTCTTGCGCCAGCACGCTTTCATCGTCTACCCAGCCGCCAGCGGTTCCGGCTTTGACGTCGTTAAAGTCGGTAAGGGCAATGATCTGGCGCAGCAGGACGCTTTTCTTGTGGCCGTTATCCTGATAACTAAAGGCGCGCGATTCTTCACTCAGGTGATATTTGCTCATGGGGAATTTCCCTTTGCTCGCTTAAGATAACCGTAGCAAATTTTTCAGCACTGGCTAAACAGGGCGAAATTCCATAAAATGCATTTAAAATATACTTTATAAATTAAACAAAATGAGTAAGAACAAGCAGAGCGACCGGGTGCTTAATCTTCCGGCTGGCTATTTTGGGATGGTACTGGGCACCATTGGCATGGGCTTCGCGTGGCGCTATGCCAGCCATATCTGGCCCGTCAGTCACTGGATTGGCGATGGCCTGGTGATCCTGGCAATGATCATCTGGAGCTTGCTGACGCTTGCCTTTCTTAACCGTCTGCTGCGTTTTCCACAGAGCGTACTGGCGGAGGTACGGCATCCGGTAAAGAGCAGTTTTGTCAGCCTTTTTCCTGCGACCACGATGCTGGTGGCGATTGGTTTTGTCCCCTGGTGTCGTGGGTTAGCCGTGGGATTGTTCAGCATTGGCGTCGTGGTGCAACTGGCTTATGCCGCATGGCAAACGGCGGGACTCTGGCGCGGTTCGCATCCTGAAGAGGCGACAACGCCGGGGCTGTATCTGCCGACGGTAGCGAATAACTTTATTAGCGCGATGGCCTGCGGCGCGTTGGGTTACAACGACGCCGGGCTGGTCTTTTTAGGAGCTGGCGTATTCTCGTGGCTGAGTCTGGAACCCGTTATTTTGCAACGTTTGCGCAGTTCCGGTGAATTACCGGCGGTGCTGCGGACATCGCTGGGCATTCAGTTGGCTCCGGCGTTAGTAGCCTGTAGCGCCTGGCTGAGCGTCAACGGCGGAGAAGGCGATACGCTGGCGAAAATGCTGTTTGGCTATGGCTTGCTGCAACTGCTTTTCATGCTGCGCCTGATGCCGTGGTACCTGTCGCAGCCGTTTAATGCCTCTTTCTGGAGCTTCTCGTTCGGCGTTTCAGCGCTGGCGACGACAGGGCTGCATTTAGGGCACGCCAGCGCGTCGGGATTTTTTCATACGCTGGCGATTCCGTTGTTTATTTTTACCAATTTTATCATAGCGTTATTGCTCGTACGCACGTTTGCGCTGCTGATGCAGGGGAAACTTCTCGTGCGCACAGAACGCGCCGCATTACTGAAATCTGAGGATAACTAATGACCCTTCGTGACGAAAATTACTTTACTGAAAAATACGATTTAACCCGCACGCACTCCGACGTCGTTGAGGCGGCAAAGGTGGTCGCGCCGGGTAAAACGTTGGATCTGGGCTGCGGAAATGGCCGTAATAGCCTCTATCTGGCGGCGAACGGCTATGACGTTACCGCCTGGGATAAGAATCCGATGAGCATCGCCAACGTTGAGCGCATCAAAGCGGCGGAAGGGCTGGAAAACCTGCAAGCAAAGGTGGTTGACCTTAACGCGTTAAGCTTCGAAGGCGACTACGATTTTATTCTCTCGACGGTAGTGATGATGTTTCTGGAAGCGAAAACCATTCCGGGGCTGATTGCCAATATGCAGCGCTGCACCAAACCGGGCGGGCATAACCTGATTGTGGCGGCAATGGATACGGAAGATTTCCCCTGCACCGTGGGTTTCCCGTTTGCGTTTAAAGAAGGGGAACTGCGCCGTTACTACGAAGGCTGGGAATTGCTGAAATACAACGAGGATGTGGGTGAACTTCACCGCACGGACGCCAACGGCAACCGCATCAAACTGCGTTTTGCGACGCTGCTGGCGCGTAAAAGCGCATAACGCAATTTTACGATAGCGTTGCAGGCCTGATACGGCCTGCAACTCGCCGTGTTGAATTTGTGCTGGCGATACCATTTATAGTCCATCCAGATTAGTTTCCTTTTGCTACTATTCCAATTGCATATCTGCAAAAACAAAAGGGATAGTTTCCATGCGTACTCATACTTTATTTAAAGTTGCAGTGCTTTCTGGCTTATTGGCTTTATCTGGCTGTGCGTCAAAAATCACTCAGCCGGATAAATATTCTGGGTTCTTAAAAGATTATTCAGGGCTGAAAGAAACAACCTCCGCAACGGGAAAACCGGTGCTCCGTTGGGTTGACTCCAGCTTTGATGAGTCTAAATATGACAGCATCGTCTGGAACCCGATAACCTACTATCCGGTGCCGAAACCCACGACGCAGGTCGGGCAGCAGGTTCTGGATAAATTACGAAGCTATACCGATACCCAACTGAAAACGGCCATTGAGAAACGTAAACCTCTGGTAACGACCCCAGGGCCGCGTAGCCTGATTTTCCGCGGCGCGATAACCGGCGTTGATACCAGCAAAGAGGGGCTGCAATTCTATGAGGTGGTGCCGGTCGCCCTGGTGGTTGCGGGTACGCAGATGGCGACAGGCCATCGCACAATGGATACGCATCTTTACTTTGAAGGCGAGCTGATTGATGCCGCCACCAATAAACCAGTGGTGAAAGTGGTTCGTCAGGGCGAGGGTAAAGACCTGAGCAACGAAAATACGCCGATGGCGTTTGAAACGTTGAAAGAAGTGATTGATGACATGGCGACTGATGCCACCATGTTTGATGTCGGTAAAAAATAAGTTCACGCGCCATCTTTGGATGGCGCGTTTTTTTATGCAGCCCGACGACGGTAAATTAATTTACTCATTAACGCCTCTGGACGGGTGAACATCACCAGATTGCCAACCAGAATCAGCACTAATCCAACAACGGCATTCATTTGCCAGACGTAACCTTCGTAGAGTGTGGATATTGTCAGCGCCACCAGAGGAAACAGCAGCGTACTGTAGGCCGCGTTGCCAGGGCCGATGCGTCCCACCAGAGTAAAATACGCGCCAAACGCGATAACGGAACCGAATATTGCCAGATACAGCAGGGCGCCGAGGTAGCTCAACGTCCATTGCGGCGTGAAGTTATCGCCGCGTATACAGGCAATGGCGGCGATCAGCAGCGTGCCGTACAGCATCGCCCAACTGTTGGTGGTCATGACTTCCAGACCTTTTCTCTGATGGCGCATGCTGATCATATTTCCCAAAGAGAAGCCAAACGTTCCCAGCGCGCTCAGACCAATCCCCAGTAACAGCGAGTGGTTCCAGCCGCTGTTGGCCAGATCCTGCCAGAACAGCGTGATAATGCCCGTTAATCCCAGACCAGCAGCGTAATAAAAGCGTAGCGGCGGTTTATGCCCGAAGAACACAAAGCTGTTAACCGCATTGAACAGTACGGCCATTGAGAAAATGACGGACTCCAGCCCCGTATTGATCCAGGCGGCGGCGCTATAAAAACACCAGAAATTAAAGCAGAAGACGCATCCGCCCTGTAACAGGCAAAACAGGTGGTCGCGCCCGGATAATTTTCGTAATTTCCCGCTCGCCAGCAGGATGAGCATCATTAACGCGCTGGCGACGGCAAACCGCCAGAAAATGGACACGGGCGCCGATACCGGGCCTTGTTGCAGATAAATCGCAATCCAGGTGGTCCCCCAAATGACAACCACCAGACAGTATAATAATGCGTTCATAACACTCTCTTCTTTATCTTTATTATCCGAAGAAGGAATGTGACATGTAAAAAATGCGCGCGCTTGCACCGGTTTGCGGATGACTTGCAAAATCTTGCGCTTTTTTGCCGCTGTCTGACCGGTGAGGGCTGGAAACGGGTCGTGGCTGTTATAGACTGAGATTCTACTTATTACTGCTTTGTGATGTGATGGTATGTCTCAGTCTTATGATGCCTTTGAAAATTTACGCAAACATAATGCCGTGCTGCATGACTCGGTTGCGTTGCATTCGGGTGTCCAGCTGGCGGCATGGTCAAATAAACGTGACAACATTACGCAATATTGCGATCACCATACTCTCAGCCTGTATGTCGCTGACGGCTACGAGAGCTACCACAAAACGCCGGGCGGCTGGAAGAATGGCGGGGGGCCGGATCGCTTCTGTCTGATGCCAAAAGAGAGTGAGTCCGTCTGGGATATTCGCGACGACCTGTCGTTTGTCCATCTCTACTGTACAGATGCCCATCTGCGGGATGTTGGGGAAAAGGTCTGGGATAAAAGCCCGTACAGCTTTACCCTGGATGAGCGCACCTTTGGTAACGATCCGGGAATAACGGCGGTTTATCGCCAGTTCCTGCTGGGAAATGACTGGCAGCAACCGGCGAATCATATGACGCTCAGCGCCGCCTCGTCACTGCTGTTGACGCATCTGGTGCAGCATTACAGTAACGTGCAGTGGCGTCTCCCGACGGTTACTGGCGGATTGGCGCCCGCCACGCTGCGCAATGTGCTGGCGTACATTGAAGCGCATCTTGCTGAGCCGCTGACGCTAAGCGACCTGGCGCGCGAGGCGGCATTGAGCGAATTTCATTTCGCCAGAATGTTTCGCCAGTCGATGAACATGGCGCCACACCAGTACGTAATGCAGCGGCGTATGGCGCTGGCGCAGCAATGGGTCTGTCATTCAACCCGTTCGCTGTCAGAGATCGCGATGGCCTGCGGATTCAGTTCGGCGAGCCATTTCAGCAATCGCTTTAAGCAGGTGACCGGTAAGACGCCGTCGCAGTTACGCGCGGCGAGCAAACGATAGCACCCCGTAGCAGACGCCTCCGACTACCAGTCCCCAAAACGCAGAGCCAATGCCCAGCAGCGTCAACCCGCTTGCAGTGACGAGAAAGGTCACGATAGCGGCATCACGCTCCGTTTCATTAAGCAATGCCTGGTACAGACTACCGCTGATTGTTCCCAGCAGCGCCAGCCCGGCCAGCATCTGAATCCAGCTTACGGGCAGGGCGGCCATCAGAGCGGTAACGGAACCGCCGAACAATCCCGCCAGCAGATAGAATCCGCCTGCGACAGCCGCAGCCAGCCAGCGACGCCTGGCGTCCGGGTGCGCTTCGGGACTCTGGCAAATGGCGGCGGTAATAGCGGCAATGCATATGGAGTAGACGCCAAAGGGAGATAAAACCAGCGCCAGCAGCCCTGTAAATACGATCAGCGGCGAAACCGGAAGGGAGTAACCGGAGGCTTTCATCGTGGCGATACCGGGCGCGTTTTGTGACGCCATTGTCACCAGAAACAGTGGAATGGCGACGCCGAGGCTATGAGCAAGCGAAAAATGGGGCGCGATAAACGCCGGTAGCACCGGGGAGAGGGTTATGCCATGCGTGACAATGTCACCTTTCATGCCCGTAACCAGAATACCGACAACCATTGCGGCGATAACCGCATAGCGCGGCGCCAGCACTTTCAGCGCTAACCACGCCAGCAGCATACTGCCGCACAGAAACAGCTCGCCATCCAGATGACCGAACGCCTGCAAACCAAAACGCAATAAAATACCGGCCAGCATCGCGGCGGCAAGAGAATGCGGAATCACCTGCATTAAGCGGGCAAACAACCCGGTTACGCCGCACAGAACGATTAACGCATTCGCGACAATAAATACGCCGATGGCCTCCGCAAGCGTGAGACCCTGCAAGCCGGTAACCAGTAACGCGGCGCCGGGCGTTGACCATGCCGTCAGCACCGGAGCACGATACCATAGGGTTAACGCCAGCGTACTGACGCCCATCGCGATGCCAAGCGCCGTCATCCATCCGGCAATTTGTCCGGTTGATGCGCCGGCGGCAATCGCGGCTTGCCAGATGATTGCCGCTGAGCTTGCATAGCCGACCAGGACCGCAACAAAACCAGACAACACGGTTGGCAGAGGAAGTGAAAATGACCGCATGATTGCCCCTTGTACGTTATAACGGTCACAAACTGTAGCATTGTGCGCTATAGCGCACAAGTGATAGACTGCGGCTTTACCGGAGGAGAAAAATGGACAACCTGACCCATTATCTGGCGACGACGCTGAAGGCGCTACGCCAACAGCGAGAATGGAGTCTGTCGCGTCTGGCGGAAGCGACAGGGGTTTCAAAAGCAATGCTCGGCCAGATAGAGCGCAACGAATCCAGCCCGACGGTATCCACATTATGGAAGATTGCCACCGGTTTGAATGTCCCGTTTTCAACGTTTATCTCCCCGCCGGAAGCGGAGGATCTCCCGACCTTCGACCCGCAGCAACAGGCAATGGTGATCACGCCGCTGTTTCCGTGGGACCCGCAGCTCCGTTTTGACCATTTTTCAATATTGATGGCCCCGGGCGCGCTTAGCGAATCGACGCCGCATGAGGCAGGCGTCATCGAACATGTGGTGGTGATTCAGGGAACGCTGGATATGTGTATTGCCGGGGAGTGGCGCACGCTCAAATCCGGCGAAGGCGTGCGTTTTGCGGGCGATGCCGCCCATGCGTATCGCAATAGCAGCGACCAGACGGTTCACTTTCACTCCTTGATCCATTACCCACATAGTTAGACGGGAAAAGTATTCCGAAACGTCGCGCTTCTGACTACAATAGCCGCCATTTTGCTGTTATTGGATGATATTAACCGTATGCGCCAGCAACCTCATCACCTTGAACTGTTAAGTCCGGCACGCGATACCGCCATTGCTCGTGAAGCGATCTTACATGGCGCCGATGCTGTTTACATCGGCGGGCCGGGCTTCGGCGCGCGGCATAATGCCAGTAACAGCCTGAAAGAGATCGCGGAACTGGTGCCTTTTGCGCATCGCTATGGCGCGAAGATCTTTGTGACGTTAAACACCATTCTGCATGATGATGAGCTTGAGCCCGCGCAACGGCTGATTACCGATCTGTACCAGACCGGCGTCGATGCGCTGATTGTGCAGGATATGGGCATCCTGGAACTGGACATTCCTCCCATTGAACTGCATGCCAGTACGCAGTGTGATATCCGTAGCGTTGAGAAGGCGAAGTTCCTTGCCGACGTCGGTTTCACCCAGATTGTGCTGGCGCGCGAACTGAGTCTGAGCCAGATCCAGGCGATTCATCAGGCCACCGACGCCACTATTGAGTTTTTCATCCACGGCGCGCTGTGCGTGGCTTATTCCGGGCAGTGCTATATCTCTCATGCGCAGACCGGTCGCAGCGCTAACCGTGGCGACTGTTCCCAGGCCTGTCGCCTGCCGTACACCTTAAAAGACGATCAGGGGCGGGTGGTCTCGTACGAAAAACACCTGTTGTCGATGAAAGATAATGACCAGACGGCCAATCTGGGCGCGTTGATCGATGCCGGCGTGCGTTCCTTCAAAATTGAAGGACGCTACAAAGACATGAGCTATGTGAAGAACATCACGGCGCACTATCGCCAGATGCTGGATGCGATTATCGAGGAGCGTGGCGACCTGGCGCGGGCTTCCGCCGGTCGTACTGAGCACTTTTTTATTCCTTCTACGGATAAAACCTTCCATCGCGGCAGTACCGACTATTTTGTTAACGCCCGTAAAGGGGATATCGGCGCGTTCGATTCGCCAAAATTTATCGGTTTACCGGTAGGCGAAGTCGTCAAAGTGGCAAAAGATCACCTGGACGTTGAGGTGACGGAACCGTTATCCAACGGCGATGGCCTGAATGTGCTGATCAAACGTGAAGTGGTGGGGTTTCGCGCCAATACGGTGGAAAAGACGGGGCAGAACCGTTATCGCGTCTGGCCAAATGAAATGCCGCCCGACCTGCATAAAGTGCGCCCGCATCATCCGCTGAACCGTAATCTCGACCACAACTGGCAGCAGGCGTTAACCAAAACCTCCAGCGAACGCCGGGTGGCGGTGGATATCGCGTTAGGCGGCTGGCAGGAACAGCTAATTCTGACGCTGACCAGCGAAGAGGGCGTGAGCGTCACCCATACGCTGGAGGGACAGTTTGACGAGGCTAACAACGCCGAAAAAGCGTTGAACAACCTGAAAGAAGGCGTGGCGAAGCTGGGACAGACGATGTACTACGCGCGTAATGTCGAGGTGAATCTCCCCGGCGCACTGTTCGTGCCGAACAGTTTACTCAACCAGTTCCGTCGCGAAGCGGCAGAGATGCTGGATGCGGCGCGTCTGGCGAACTATCAACGCGGCAGCCGTAAGCCGGTGGCGCAACCAGCCCCGGTCTACCCGGAAACGCATTTGAGCTTCCTGGCTAACGTCTACAATCACAAAGCGCGCGCGTTTTATCATCGCTACGGCGTCCAGTTGATCGACGCGGCGTATGAGGCGCACCAGGAGAAGGGCGATGTGCCGGTGATGATCACCAAACATTGTTTGCGCTTTGCCTTTAACCTGTGCCCGAAACAGGCGAAAGGGAATATCAAAAGCTGGAAAGCAACGCCGATGCAACTGGTACACGGCGACGAAGTATTGACGCTGAAGTTTGATTGCCGTCCGTGCGAAATGCACGTTATCGGCAAGATCAAAACTCATATTCTGAAAATGCCCTTGCCCGGCAGCGTTGTCGCCTCCGTAAGCCCGGAAGAACTGATGAAAACGCTGCCAAAACGTAAAAACTAAGTCAGCGGCTGGCCGGGAACGCTGAGCGTCACCCGGCCACGCCTGATGTACCTTAAACCCCCTCTCACCATAGTTAACCTTCCCGCAAAACTGGAACCGGCTTTCCGGTTCTTGAGTGTTAATCAGCCAAAAGCCATTTCGGGGTGTATAACATTCAAAAAAAGAGAAAAGGTAAACAAAAATGTTTACCTTATGGTTATAATACATGGCAGGGAGGCGCGGTGAAGCAGAGCGAGTTCAGACGCTGGCTTGAATCTCAGGGAGTCGATGTAACAAATGGAACGAATCATTTGAAGTTGAGATATCACGACAAACGAAGCGTCATGCCCAGACATCCTGGTGATGAAATTAAAGACACCCTGCGTAAAGCAATACTAAAGCAGCTTGGTTTGAATTAATCATCAGATATATAAGGTTGATCACATGAGAGCGTTACCAGAAACTATGCGTTATCCCGTCAATCTCATTCCCGCAGAAGAAGGGGGTTATGTTGTGTCGTTCCCGGACATTCCAGAGGCGTTAACACAAGGTGACACCCGCCATGAGTCTCTCGAAGCCGCGCAGGGCGCATTAGTCACCGCCTTTGAATTTTATTTTGAAGATAACCAGCCAATTCCTTTACCTTCAATGGTTGATGAAGCTGATGATTATGTGGAGATTCCTCTTAGCATTGCGTCTAAAGTCCTTTTGTTGAATGCGTTCCTTGAATCAAAAATCACGCAGCAGGAGCTGGCGAGGCGCATTGGCAGACCCAAGCAGGAAATTACCCGACTATTCGACTTAAAACACGCAACGAAAATCGATGCCGTGCAGATTGCGGCCAGAGCATTGGGTAAAGAGTTATCGCTGACTATGCTTTAGCTTTTCCGGTTGTTCCAGCAGGCTTACATATTGTGTGAAATAAAAAAACGATGAAGAAATATCAGCGACTGGCGGAACAAATTTGCGATCAAATCGCCTCCGGTGTGTGGCAGCCTGGCGATCGATTACCCTCCTTGCGTGAGCAGGTGGTCAGCAGCGGCATGAGTTTTATGACCGTAGGACACGCGTATCAGTTGCTGGAAAGCCAGGGGCGCATTATTGCGCGTCCGCAGTCGGGTTATTACGTGGCGGCGCGCCCGGTGCGCCAGCCTGCGATGCCGCCCGTGCAGGTAATGCGCGATGAATCCGTTGATATTAATACCTATATTTTCGAAATGTTGCAGGCCAGCCGGGATGCGTCGGTGATGCCGTTCGCCTCTGCCTTTCCAGACCCGCGTCTGTTTCCGTTGCAGCAGCTTAACCGTTCCCTGGCGCAGGTCAGTAAAACCGCCACGGCCATGAGCGTGATTGAGAACCTGCCGCCGGGGAACAGCGAGCTACGCCATGCCATCGCCCGACGCTATGCGCAGCAGGGAATTACCGTCTCTCCTGATGAAATCGTCATTACCGCCGGGGCGCTGGAAGCCCTGAACCTCAGCCTTCAGGCGGTTACCGAACCGGGCGACTGGGTTATTGTGGAGAATCCCTGCTTTTATGGCGCGTTACAGGCGCTGGAGCGACTCCGCCTGAAAGCGCTTTCGGTCGCCACGGATGTAAAAGAGGGGATCGATTTAGCGGCGCTGGAACAGGCATTACAGGAGTATCCGGTGAAGGCGTGCTGGCTGATGACCAATAGCCAAAACCCGCTCGGCTTCACCCTTAGCCCGGAGAAAAAAGCGCGGCTGGTCGCATTACTGGATCAGTACAACGTCGTGCTGATTGAAGATGACGTGTACAGCGAGCTCTATTTTGGCCGCGACAAACCGCTGCCTGCCAAAGCCTGGGATCGCCACGACAAAATATTGCATTGCTCGTCATTCTCGAAATGTCTGGTTCCCGGTTTTCGTATCGGTTGGGTTGCAGCGGGAAAGTACGCCAGACAAATTCAGCGGCTACAGCTGATGAGTACGCTATCCACCAGTTCACCAATGCAGCTTGCTCTGGTCGATTACCTTTCGACACGCCGCTATGACGCGCATTTGCGTCGTCTGCGCCGCCAGTTGGCGGAGCGAAAACAGCAGGCCTGGCAAACGCTGCTGCGTCATCTGCCCGCTGAGGTGAAGATTCACCACAATGACAGCGGCTATTTTCTCTGGCTGGAACTGCCCGAATCTCTTGATGCCGGGGAACTCAGTGCGCAGGCTCTGGCGCATCAGATCAGTATCGCCCCCGGTAAAATGTTTTCGACCTCTGATACCTGGTCACATTTTTTCCGGTTTAATACCGCATGGGGGTGGGGAGAAAGAGAGGAGCAGGCGGTATCTCAACTGGGGAAACTTATTCGCGATATGCTGAAATAAAATACGCGTTGCCATCTTTTTGTTTTAGCCAAAATAGAGAAAACGTATCGATTATCAGGGCAGAACGTTATTTATCGCTGACTCGCCATAGGAAATATCAATACCCCCCGTCTTTTCCATCCTCAGCCTAACTCCTTGTCTATACTCCGAAAGATGGAACATGTGCGCCGCGTGGAGCGGCGTAATGCGCGTCAGCTCACAACCTGATTAAAATTCCTTATCCCAACAGGTGCGCGGCAGACGCGCCGACTATTTTTAGGAAAGGACATATATTTACGGCAAGGCTGCCGCTCAATATTTTGCGACAGGAGTAAGATGTATGCCACATCAATTACTGATTAACGGCGAGCTGGTCAGCGGTGAAGGTGAAAAACAGCCCGTCTACAACCCGGCGACGGGCGAGGTGATTCTGGAGATTGCAGAGGCGTCGCCCGCACAGGTAGATGCCGCCGTTCGCGCCGCAGACCGGGCGTTCGCGGAATGGGGGCAAACCACGCCAAAAGTCAGAGCGGAGCTACTGCTAACGCTGGCGGACGTGATTGAGGAAAATGCGCAGACATTCGCCGAACTGGAGTCGCAAAACTGCGGGAAGCCGCTGCATTGCGCGCTCAATGATGAGATCCCGGCGATTGTCGATGTATTTCGCTTCTTTGCCGGCGCCGCACGCTGTCTGAACGGCCTGGCGGCGGGGGAGTATCTGGAAGGGCATACCTCGATGATCCGCCGCGATCCGGTTGGGGTCGTCGCCTCGATCGCGCCGTGGAACTATCCGCTGATGATGGCGGCCTGGAAACTGGCGCCAGCGCTGGCGGCGGGTAACTGCGTGGTGATAAAACCGTCTGAAATCACGCCGCTGACGGCATTGAAGCTGGCGGAGTTTGCGAAGGATATTTTCCCGCCAGGCGTGCTTAACGTGCTGTTCGGGCGGGGCAAGACGGTTGGCGATCCGCTCACCGGGCATGAAAAAGTACGGATGGTCTCCCTGACCGGCTCGATTGCGACGGGCGAGCACATTATTCAACATACCGCGCCCTCCATTAAGCGCACGCACATGGAATTAGGCGGTAAGGCTCCGGTGATTGTCTTTGATGATGCCGATCTGGATGCCGTTGTCGAAGGTGTGCGAACGTTCGGTTTCTACAATGCCGGGCAGGATTGTACGGCGGCCTGTCGTATCTATGCGCAAAAAGGGATCTATGACGCGCTGGTTGAGAAACTCGGCGCGGCGGTCGCCAGCCTGAAAACCGGTTCGCCAAACGACGAATCGACTGAGCTTGGGCCGCTCAGCTCGCAAGCGCACCTTGAGCGAGTGACAAAAGCGGTGGAAGAGGCGAAAGCGCTCGGACATATCAACGTGGTGACCGGCGGCCAGAAACTGGACGGCGCAGGATACTATTTTGCGCCAACGCTGCTGGCCGGCGCAAAACAGGAGGACGCCATCGTGCAGCGAGAAGTGTTCGGCCCGGTTGTCAGCATGACGGTGTTTGATGATGAAGAGCAGGTGCTGGCGTGGGCAAATGATACTCAGTACGGGCTGGCATCATCCGTCTGGACGAAAGATGTGGGTCGGGCGCATCGCCTGAGCGCGCGATTGCAGTATGGCTGCACCTGGGTTAATACGCATTTCATGTTGGTGAGCGAGATGCCGCACGGTGGGCAAAAACGCTCGGGCTACGGCAAGGATATGTCACTTTATGGGCTGGAAGACTATACGGTTATCCGCCACATAATGGTTAAACATTAAGGATAATTTACCGTTCCGGCGCGGCATGGGAAGATCGTAAATCGATGGCAGAGAGGAGGAACGCTCTCTGCCAGTATGCGCAGCAAGCACTCAGTACATCAGGCAAACCAGCCGAATCTCAATGAGATAAGGCCAAAAAGTCCAATAGCAGCAAAGACATTTATCAGCACCACGGTTTTACTGGAAACATTCATTTTTGCCACCTTTCGTTATGACCCCTTTGTGTATAGTACGGGTTCAGGCAATCCGCAATAAGACAAAATATGAACATGGTGAATGGTGCCGCTATTTCAGCGTTTTGCTGAATAGTACGGATAAAACTTGATGTACGTCAAAAAAAAGAGCATATTGCGCGCGTTTTTCCCCTCTGGTTCGGATGCCCGAAATGTCGCTCTACCAAAAAATGTTGGTTTTTTACGCAGTGATGGCGGCGATTGCCTGCCTGATTACCTGGTTTCTTTCCCACGATAAAAAACGTATCCGCTTTCTGAGCGCCGTTCTCGTGGGCGCAACCTGGCCGATGAGTCTGCCCGTCGCATTGTTATTTTCGTTGTTTTGATGAGATGAAGATGGCCGGATGGCGGCGCGAGCGCCTTATCCGGCTTACGATGTTGCGTAGCGCCATCAGGCATTGAGCAGCGCCATCAGCCGTTTTTTGTCGGCGTCGGACACATCCTGCGGATGTTGATACCCCTTATTTTCATTTGCCCGGGTATAGAGCGCGACCAGCCAGTCATACACATAGCGACTGGCGGCATGTACCGGCTGTTCATCCAGTTGGGTGAGCCGGGCCATCGGTTGCAGGCGAGGCGCGCTGAAGATCGCCGATCCTTTCTGGAACCGGCTGGCGGGTCGGGCGTCCTCCGCCACATTTTCGTAGCCAAGCCAGGCGATAAAGTTACCGATCCCGGCATGCAGCTGCGCGCCGCAAACCTCTTCACGCTGCATAATCTGCTGTAACTGCTGAGGCACACTAAGCCGATAGCTGGCGGTAATCAGAATATCCACGACCAGCCTGAGCGTATGCGACTCCAGACCTAAACGACGGGCGTTGTTCTCATTTCGGCTCCACTGGCGCACATGGTTAATCCACATTTTATGGGCCAGATACCCTGTCTCTTTGTTTTCTGCCGGGCGGGGAGCGCCTGGCTCATCCGCAAACAGATCGATCTCTTCATTAAACAGGCCGCTGACCTGCTCCTCGCGCGGCTGCTGAATACGCAAAAGCGACTCAAAGTGGTGTATCGGCGGCAGAAGCCCGTCGAGCAACTCGCCATGCCGGGCGGCTTGCCCCTGAAGCTGGCGAATAACGGATTCCGTCGCCTTACTGCCGCTGTCTTTTGGGGTGATATGGCTCAACAGCAGGTCATGAAGCCGTTGTTGATGCTGCTCACACAGGGAGGCCAGCCGCGCCTGGCGCTGTAACGGCGATGTCGCCTGTGACAGCCATTCCACCAGACGCTGCAAGCTGTGTTTATCCAGCGCCTGAAGGGTGCCCCAGTGAAGGCCGGGTTTCCCCATTAACTGCTGCACGGCTTCATCAAGATTCTGCTGCGTTGTGAAACGCGCATCCTGCGGCGTAATGGCCCAGACCACGCCCGGTAGCGCGGCGTCGCGCAGCGGTTGTGTATCGTTCACCCAGCCCAGCAGCGTGCGGGCGGCAGCGGGCGTTTGCGACCGGGCGGAGGTGGCATTGCAAATGACCAGCACATCGGGCTGCAAATGTTGGCGATAATGTTCCAGCATCCAGCCGAGTTTTGCCCGCCAGAGTGGATGCGGGTGCGCATCCGGCGCCAGCGGAATATCCAGCAGATCGACATTATCCAGCGCCGTGTTTTCAACGCTAAGCACCAGTTCACGCGTCAGCAAAGCCAGTGAATCCAGAGAGAGGCTCACCGCATTGAGTAACTGATGGTGCTCGACAGGATGTACAACGACGTCGCTCTGCGCGTCGTTGCCGGATAACGCGCCCTGGGTCAGAAAACTTTCTGCCGGAAGGCCAAAATGATCGACCAGCAGACTCAACGGCGCCGCTAACTCTTGCGCATGGCCGGTCTGTTGCAGCGTACGCGCCAGCGTTAGCCACTGTTGCGTTAACTCAGGCTGTTCGCCCCAGAGTAATGCCCAGGCGCTGGCGCGGGTCGTCAGATCCACTGAGGGCAGCAGGGAGACGAACTGATGCCAGAGCGCATCGTCGATTTGCTGTTGCCCGACAGGAACGCAGGCGCGCCAGAAACGGGCAATGGCGGCGACGTCCTCTGCGGTCACGCCCTGAACCGGCTGACGCTGACGCAGCGCCTGCCACTTTTCTAACCGCGTCTCAATAATGGATTTTTCGACCTGCCGGTTATCGGGTGAGGCGCTGGCCCAGGCGATAAACAGTTGTACCAGTTCAGCTTCACTGATGAGCCGCAGACGCAGCGGCCATTCGCTATCAACCGCCGCGCTTTCATCCTGCGTAAAACGGATCGCCATATTGGCTGGCGCATGGCCTGGGTTGATATGGGTAAAATAGTCAAAGCAGCGATCCGGCGTGGCGATGTTCAGTTTTCCCTCGCCGTTACCGCACAGCGCGCCAAGCAGATGCGCTTTTGAGGATTGTGAATGGCCATACAGACCGATGCTGCCTCTTGCCTGTTGCGCGGCATTCAGCGCCGATTCACCGGCGGCGGCGAGTGTGAGCTGCGCCAGCAGGGCGTCCGCTTCATCATCCAGGCGTACTGCGTGCTGACGTGTATGGTTAACCCACGCAATGGCGGCCTGTGTGGTGTTTAACGTCTTGCTCATTTCAGGTACACACTCCCGCTGTCGATCCAGTAGTGGCTGCCGCTATGACGACGGTCGGCCAGGGTATTCAGTTTTAAGGTCAGGGCATTCGCGGCGACGGGCGTTCCATCCTGTAGCCAGGCGTCACCCAGCACAAACGATTCCGGCCCCGTCTCTTTGTTCCCGCCGCGCAGTTGCAGTCGGACATTGAGAACGCCATCACCGGCGATGGTTTTCGCCAGCTCTGCTGAGTTAATGCTCAGGGTATAGAGTGGGGTCGCAGGCCAGCGGCTGTTCGCCAGTTGGCGGAAACCGAGCGTCACGTTGCCGCGAAGCGGGAAGTGCAGACGGGTATCCAGCTTCGCGCCGGGTTTATCGAGATCGATCTCCTGATACCAGACGTTTTCATCGCGCAAGGTATTGACCGTGTTATCCAGAACGCCGAGATAGCGTACGGTGGAATAGGCGCCGATATCGGCGGCTTTAAAGTTAAAGCGCGGTAGCCGTAAATCCAGCGCCAGGCTGCACAGCATCGCCCCCACGGCGGCGGTTGATTTCGGGTTGCCAATCCGCCCCTGCTGGCTGAAGGGATACCATTCATGGACGCGATACTTGTCCATCCAGACGATGCGGTTAACGGGAACCGGCTGTAAATGGCGGATCAGCGCCTGCACGCCGGGCAGGCAGGTTGGTCTGCCCGTCACCAGCAGAATGTCGCAGCGGTAATGAGAAATCGCTTCGCAAACGGCATGCAGCGGCGAGGTCAGGGTAAACTGACCGGCCAGTAGTGCTTCCTGTAAGTGGCTGAACTGCACCTGCAACGGTACGCTCAGCAGATCGAACGCCGGTGAGCCTGAAGGCAGCGCATGGTCGATCGCCTGCTGGATGTAATTCATCACGTTGCGCGTAGGGCGTTGAGTCAGCAGTTCGCCGAAGGTCGCGTGTAGACCCGCGAGCGGATCGCTAACGTCACTCTGTTCCCAGGCGGCCAGTACGGCGTGCCCCAGCGGCATAAACAGCTGTAGCGCCGTTTGTTGACGCAAAATCGCCTGCGTATCAATGCGGCCTGAATCTCCAAACAGCGTTGCCAGCAGGGCGGCGGCATCCGTCACGCCGGCCTGCTGTAAGCGGGTTTGCAGCGCAGGCAATATGCATTTCTGGATGACGTCCAGCAGCATGTCATCGCCCGCGACTTTAAACCCTTCACGGAACAGTAAGTGCGGGGTGATCTTGACGTTCGCGCCGACGCCGTCATCAAGCTGGTAGTGGACGACCGCCATATCCGTCGTGCCGCCGCCAATGTCGATAGATGCCACGCGTAGCGCCCGACCTTTGGTTTCGCCCGGTTCCGGCAAACGGTCCGGGCGAGCCAGGGCGTTGAAGAACGTCTCCGTGCGCCCGGCGTAATGGGAAATCGCTTCGTTATACAGCCATACCAGCTGTCCGCAGCTGGCTTCGTCCCATTCCATCTGAATGTCCGGCACCGGAACAACGCTCTTTTCCTGCTGTTTACGGGAGGAAAAATCCTCATCCTGCGGATGCCAGCCCATCGCTTTCCATACCAGTGCGATGGCTTCGAACATACGCTGGCGGAAAATTTCGCGTTCCTGTTTCGGCATTGCCGATGGCAGGGTCAGAATCAGCGTGCGCAACTGACGCGGCGACGCCGGAAAACCGAGGCGTAACCGCGTCGCCACGCTGTTCATTTGCCCCAGCGCCTGCGACAGAATTTCGCACAGCATGTGCGTCATCAGCGTGCTGCGGCTGTACTGCGGCGAAAAGACCGGCAACCGGTCATCGGGCGGCAGGCTGAATAACGGTTGTCCGTCGTCATTCATCAGATTCATCAGCGGGAAGGCGGTGGCGAGCGGTTCTCGCTGCGTTTTGCTGTTCATCTGGCTGAAGCGCCAGTCCTGTAAAACCGGGGTTTCGTCCCACAAATAACGACGCGGGCTGGAGATCCCGCTGCTGCCTTCCGTTCCCAGACGCTGCATAGCCAGTTTGCGGGCTTCGTCGCCCACGCGCACAATCGATGGCCAGATAAAGGCGTCGTCGCGGCCGCTTTCAACCGAGAAATGCTGTTTGCCGAAACGCGCTTCGGAGAACTCCAGTCGGCTGGTGAACAGCGGATCGTTAAGACATTGCGGCTCACTTAAGGAGCGTACCTGTAATTCCGCCGTCTGGCGCAAACCGTCATTGGCGTCGCCGTGATCTTCAATCAATACGCCGCAGGTATGGGTATTGCCGACGTCCAGAATCAGATCCACCGGAATCGCAGGCGTGCTGAGCGTGTGGGTGACCAGCTTCACTTCCGGCACGGAAAGCTGTTCCCCCAGTAACGTCATCAGATTCAACCAGTGCGCCTGGTACTCAAAGTTACGCAGCGCCTGCTGAATCTCCTGCTCAGAGCGGTTTTCCTCCTGGGCGACGTGGTGAAGGAAGGATTCGCGCAGCCAGCCGTCAATCCACGTCTGGTCAAGAAAATCGGCAATTTCATCATCGCGCCAGGCCAGCGCGAACCGCGTGCCATTGAGCAGGTCGTTTTCGTTAGGCGCCAGCGCCGCCGGCGCGTTCTCGCTTAACTGGCTGTCCAGCGCCACGGTAATGCGGTGCGTATGACCCGCGCTGTCGGGTTCAGGCAGCTTACGCACCTGTACGCGCGCCCAGTTGTCGGGGCCTTCCACAAACGTACGGGGAGGGTTAAAGCGCAGGAAAGGGAGCGGCAACCAGACGCCATCCAGCACATCCAGCGAATAGTGCAACATCTGGGTGCTTTCCGGTTTGACCACTTCAGGTTGACCCCCCGTGCGCCCCGGTACCGTATAGCGCCCGTTGGTCAGATCAAAGTCGAGCCGGAGCAGGGGGCCGTTCGCCGTTTTACGCACGAAACGACCAAGATGGGCAGACTCCTGCGGCGTCAGGCCGAAGTCGAGGAATTGTACGCCGCTGTTTGCGATGAGCGTTACGCTCTGTTTGTAATCACACAGATTCACCAACATAAAATCAGGCACCTATCTTTTTGATCGTCAACGGGACTTCCGCATGGGCGTCATAACGCGCTGAGCAAGCCGCAACGTCATTCGTGCTGGCTTTACAGGTGATTTCCGGCATCGGGTAGCGCGAACCATCGGTGCAACGTGCGTGACCACGACTCTTGATCATCAGCTCTCCGGTCTGATGCAGGCCGGAGAAAATGTCCGCCCGGCAGACGATGTTGTCGCCGTGTACCACCCGGGCGGTGCCTTTGTTGTTCTGGATCTGGTAACGCAGCGAAGGCGCTTTTCCGCTGACCGGATCTTTAACGTCAATCAGTACGCGCCAGTTTCCATTCAAAAAGCGCGTGACTCCCGCTTTCATCTGACCGGCATCCATCACCAGCGCATCTTTGGGGATGGCGGCGATCACCACCGGTTCATCTGCGGGCTTCGCTTTTTTCACTGGCGGAATCACTTCCGCCTGATGCAGCGGCAGTTGGGCAATCATCTTCGGCAACGGTTTACTGTCTACTTTCGCGGCGACAACCGGCGTACTGACCGCCGTGGCTTCGGCGACGGGGGCAGACGGTTTCCACAACAGCGGCGCCGCAACGGCGGCGACAATCACGGCGGCAACCGGCAGGCTCCATAGCGGCAGACGCGAAGAGGGCTTCACGGGAGCGGTTGGAGATGGTGAAGGCGCTTGCGGTTCGCTGACAACAACAGGGGCGACCGGTTCAGGTTCGGGTTCCTGGGGGCGTTCAATCATCACCGGCGTCAGTAACGGCTCATCGGAACGGGCAAACGTCACCTCTGGCAACGGCTCATCTTCCACCTCCTGCTCGGGTTCAGCGGCAGGCGGCAGGACGGGCGGAACATCAATGGCGCGCAGGCAGTCAAGTACGTCATCACGGGTGTTTTCATTAAGATTCACAAACCCCCAGAAGGTGATGACCGGTTTGCCATCAACCAGAAAAACGTGGTTTTCCCCAGGGAACTGAACCGCTTTTTCCAGCAGGGAACCGAACAGCTGCAACGAAGTTTTCCCGGATTGCAGACTTTGGCGGCTCAGCGCCGCCGCGTTTTCCAGCGTGCTGCTCAGGTAGCGCAGCGCCCGAAATCGCGCTTCTTCCTCTGCGGCCTTCCATGCGATGGCTTTTCCCTCGACCGGGGAATACCAGTCGACGCGATCGCCGCTGTCATTAATTTGCGGGATCGCCAGACAATCCACCATTGCCTGCTGTTTACGCAGACGAAGCGTTTCACGAATTTGCAATGCGGAATCAAATACGGCCTGACCGCCGCCGCCCACGGCCTGATAGTCGTCCAGATTGCCGCTACGTAAGAGAGTTTTTGCCACGTTGTTGTCCCTTAGACTTCTTCACGCATCTACTTTACGGATTACAAAGACAAGCAAACGGCGGAAGAGAGGCAAAAAGGGGCTAATTTTCATGGCATAGCGCCGGGGGAAAAATCTTGACGTTTTCAAAAAGACTTAAGGGAAATTATTTCACGCCGCAGGACGCATTCATTAGCGAAAAATACCAGAACGGAATAACCTGAGAGTGATTCGTTATTTGTCAGCTTTTGTAAGCTATGCTCATATGACTCTCTTTATAATCAAATGAAAAGGCTTATAACGATGTCTACAGGGAAAACGTTGCTCGCGCTGGCGCTCAGCGCACTTTTACCGGCAGGGGCGGCATTTGCGGCCAATACCGATACCATCATCTACTGTTCTGAAGCCTCACCCGAATCGTTTAACCCGCAAATCGCCAGCTCCGGCCCGTCATTCGTGGCCAGTTCGCAGGTGTTGTACAACCGACTGATCAATTTCGATCCGGTAAAAAATACGCCGGTGCCGTCGCTGGCGACCGACTGGACGATTTCCCCGGACGGGAAAACATACACGTTTACGCTGCGTCAGGGCGTGAAATTCAACAGCAATAAATTCTTTAAACCGACGCGCGATTTTAATGCCGATGACGTTATTTTCTCGGTGCTGCGCCAGAAGGATGCGGATCATCCGTACCATAATGTGTCGCAGGGCAGCTACGAATACTTCAATGATGTCGGCCTCGATAAGTTGATTAAAGAGGTGAAAAAGGTCGACGATTATCACGTCCAGTTTGTGTTGAACGAACCCAATGCGGCATTCCTCGCTGACTGGGGAATGGATTTCGCCTCCATTCTCTCCGCAGAGTATGCCGATGCGATGCTGAAAAAAGGCACACCGGAAAACGTCGATAACTGGCCTGTCGGCACTGGCCCTTACGTACTGCAACACTACAAGCAGGATTCACAGATTCGCTACCTGGCGAACCCGAACTACTGGGATGGCGAAGTGCCGACCAGACATCTTATTTTCTCGATTACGCCTAACGCCCAGACGCGCCTGGCAAAACTGCAAACCAACGAGTGCCAGATTATTCCGGCGCCATCACCCGTACAGTTTGACGAGATTAAAAAGAATAACGCGTTAACGCTGCATTCGGTCGATGCGCTGAACGTCGGCTATCTGGCCTTTAATACCGAGAAAAAACCGTTTGATAACGTACTGGTGCGCCAGGCGTTAAATTACGCCACTGATAAAAAAGCCATTATCAACGCGGTGTTCCTCGGTTCCGGTACGGTGGCGAAATCGCCCATCCCGCCAAATATGATGGGCTTTAATAACAACCTGAAGGATTACGACTACGATCCGCAAAAAGCCAAAGATTTGCTGAAGCAGGCGGGGCTGGAGAAGGGGTTTGAGGCAACGCTCTGGTCGATGCCGGTGCAACGCCCTTATAACCCCAATTCCCGGCGCATTGCGGAGATGATCCAGAGCGACTGGGCAAAAGTCGGCGTGACGGCGAAAATCGTCTCTTACGAATGGGGAGAGTATCTGTCCGGGATGCGTAAAGGCGAGCACGATACCGCGCTGTTCGGCTGGATGTCTGACAATGGCGATCCAGATAACTTTGCCGATGTGCTGCTGGGCTGCAATAGCATAAAAACCGGCTCAAATGCCGCGCGCTGGTGCGATAAAGGGTATGATGATCTCGTCCAGAAAGCGAAACGGGTGAGCAAGCCGGAAGAACGTGCGCAGCTCTACCAGCAGGCGCAGGACATTTTCTATCAGCAAGCGCCGTGGATCGCGCTGGCAAACGGCAAAACGTTCTACGCCACACGCAGCAACGTAACCGGATACAGCGTAAGCCTGATGGGCAGTGATTTTTCAAAAGCTAAATTGAATTGATGGTTTAAGGAGAGTTTATGTCGCACCTGGAAGAGGTCACTGCGCGCGTAGATGCCGCTATCGAAGAGAGCGTCATTACCCATATGAACGAACTGCTGATCGCGCTGAGCGATGACGCCGAACTGAGCCGGGAAGATCGTTACACCCAGCAACAGCGGCTACGGACGGCGATTGCGCATCACGGTCGTCAGTACAAGGAAGATATGGAAGCGCGTCGCGAACAGCTTACCAAAGGCGGTAGCATTCTCTGACGTTGATAAGAACGGCCTGTGAGGGATGTACAGGCCGGATAAAGCGTTTACGCCGCGCCGCCGCCATCCGGCGAAGCGGCAGTTAAAACTGGCGTCTGGCGACCAGCCACGCGCCGATCACCAACAACACCGCGCCACAAACCGGGCCTGCCAGCGCACGTAACGGCACGCCATGACTTCTCAAAATGTCCAATACCAGGCCGCCAATAAGCTGGCTGGCGACCAGAACCGCGATAGTCGTCGCCGCGCCAACGTACTGATACCCGCTAATACTGGCGAAAACGAAAAACGATCCGAGCAAGCCGGGAATCAACGTCCACCAGCGCACGCTGGAAACCAGCTCGCTAAACCCCGCCGTGCCTTGCTTAAACCACAAAATGCTGACAAACAGGACAATCCCGACCAGCGAGTTCAGCAGCATGGCGATGAGAATCGTTGATGAGTTCTGTGTAATGCGCACCATAAGCGTGTTTTGCACAACCAGCCCAATACCGGCGGCAATCAGAAAGGCGAGGGTCAGCGTCTGGTTCATCCGCGCGCATCCGGGTCGCGACGATCGTCAAGCTGAAGCTGCATAAACGTCAGATCCAGCCAGCGGCCGAATTTGGTGCCAACCTGCGGCATTTGGGCGGTAATGCGGAACCCCAGCGTTTCGTGCAGATGCAGCGATGCCTGATTTTGCGACTCGATTCCGGCGACCATCACATGCTTGCCACATGCGCGCGCTTCCTCGATCAGACGGCTGAGAAGCGCCCGCCCGAGGCCTTTCCCCTGATGATCCGGGTGGACATATACGGAATGTTCAACCGTATGGCGGAAACCGTCAAAGTTACGCCAGTCACCAAAGGAGGCGTACCCGGTGACGACGCCATTCTCTTCACTGACCAGAACCGGATAGCCTGATAGCTGACGCGCATCAAACCATGCGATGCGGTTATCCACATCGACCGTTTGATCGTTCCAGATTGCCGCCGTGTGCAATACCGCGTGATTGTAGATTTCGGCGATGGCGGCGCAGTCTTCTTTGCCAGCAAATCGAATAGACATGTTGAACCTCAGTTGTTGTTCACTATAGTATTACGATATGAATACTATCGAAGACAGCATAAATCAACGGATCAGTGCAAGAATTCGCATTGAGCGTGAATCGCGGGGCTGGTCGCTGACGGAGCTTGCCGAGCGGGCAGGCGTATCGCGCGCCATGATCCACAAAATCGAACGCGGAGAGAGCAGCCCGACGGCCACGCTGCTGGGGCGGCTTTCCGGGGCGTTTGGCATCAGCATGTCGACGCTGATCGCGCGGGCAGAAATGCAGGAGGGCAAGCTGCTGCGTTTTGCCGATCAACCCGTCTGGCACGACCCGCAGACGCACTACCTGCGCCGCCACGTTTCACCGCGCAGCGACCTGCCCATCGATCTCGTACAAATCTCGCTTCCGGCGGGGAGTGACGTACCGATGCCTGCGGCATCCTACGCGCTGGCAAGACAGCTTATCTGGCTACAGCAGGGAGAGCTGGTCTTTGTCGAAGGCGGGGTTCGCCATGAGATGAAAGCGGGCGACTGCCTGGAGCTGGGGCCGCCAAACGACTGCCGTTTTATCAATGAGACGCAGGAAACATGCGTTTACCTGGTTGTGCGCTTAAACCACGCGGGTAATTAATGTTCGGCTACTATTGAGGGATTCATGCCACAAGCAGAGGAGAACATCATGGGCCAACAAGCATACCGTAATCGTCGTTGGGTTCTGGCTTCGCGCCCGCATGGCGCGCCGGTTGAGAGCAACTTCCGCATGGAAGAGGACGACGTGGCGACGCCCGGTGAAGGGCAAGTGCTGTTACGTACAATTTTCCTGTCCCTCGATCCCTACATGCGCGGAAGAATGAGCGACGAACCGTCCTACTCACCGCCAGTGGAGATCGACGGCGTGATGGTTGGCGGAACGGTCAGCCGGGTCGTGGAGTCCAGTCACCCTGATTACCATCCGGGAGAATGGGTATTAAGTTACAGCGGCTGGCAGGATTATGATATTTCCGACGGGAAAGGGCTGGTGAAACTCGGTGACAACCCTGAGCATCCGTCATGGGCGCTGGGCGTGCTGGGGATGCCGGGCTTTACCGCCTATATGGGACTGCTGGATATCGGCCAGCCCAAAGCAGGGGAAACGCTGGTCGTTGCGGCCGCCACCGGGCCGGTCGGCGCAACCGTCGGGCAAATAGGCAAACTGAAGGGCTGTCATGTGGTGGGTGTCGCAGGCGGCGCAGAAAAATGCCGCTACGCGACCGAGATTCTCGGTTTTGACATATGCCTCGATCACCACGCGGCGGATTTTGCGGAACAACTGGCGAAAGCCTGCCCGCAGGGGATTGATGTGTATTATGAAAATGTCGGCGGCAAGGTGTTTGATGCGGTTCTGCCGCTGTTGAATACTTCGGCACGTATCCCGTTGTGTGGTCTGGTGAGCGGATATAACGCCACAAAACTCCCCGACGGACCTGACCGGCTGCCACTATTAATGGCGACGCTGTTAAAAAAACGCATCCGCCTGCAAGGGTTTATTATTGGTCAGGACTACGGGCACCGGATTCATGAGTTTCAGCAGGAGATGGGGCGCTGGGTCAAAGAAGGGAAGATCCACTACCGCGAACAGATCACCGACGGACTGGAAAAAGCGCCGGAGGCGTTTATCGGTCTGCTGACCGGGAAGAACTTCGGCAAGGTCGTGATTCGCCTGGCGGATGATGCCTGAGAATTGACGCTGCATGACATTAAAAAATAGCGGGGCGATTCCCCGCTATTTTTTTAGCTTTTTTAGCTCTGGTGCTTACTCAAAACGCCATGCCAGATTGACGCCAACGCCGTAGTTTCTCCCCGGCGCCGGTTCGTAATAGCGTCCGTTTGATTCGTTGACGATCACCGAACCGACATACTCTTTATCAAACAGGTTATCGACCCGGCCAAACACATCGACCGTTAAGTTGCTGTAGTTAAACTTATACCCGGTGTTCAGACCAACCACGGTATACGAGGGCGCTTTTGCCGTGTTGTGATCGTCTGCCATAATGTCCCCCATATAGCGGGCATCGGTGCCGGCATACCAGCCTTCATCCGGTACATATCCCAGCGAGGCGAACCCCATATTACGCGCAATGCCCGGCATGCGGTTACCGTTGCAATCGCCACTTTTGCAGACGTTGCTGCGGTAGGTCGCATCCAGCCAGGTCCAGGAGGCGTTTACCCGCCAGTTACCGGCGAAACGCTGATCCCATGATAATTCCGCGCCCTGACGGCGGGTTTTACCGGCGTTTTTATATGTGGTGCGCCCACCGCCGCTGGTAGCGACGACAATTTCATCATCCGTATCCGTCTGGAAGAGCGCCGCCGTCAGTAAACCATCGCCAATACGCGTTTTACTGCCAATTTCCACCGTGTCATTGGTGGCGGGTTTCAGGCCGAAGTTCAGGCCGCTTTGTCCGTCCGGGCGATAGGAGAGTTCATTGATGGTCGGCGTTTCAAAACCGCGCCCTGCGGCCAGATAAACGTTCCACGCATCGGTGAACGCATACTTGAGCGCCCCGGCAGGGAGCCATTGATGGTAGCTGGCCTCGCCGCTGTCATTTCTGTTTCCAGGCGTAACGTAATGATCGTTAGAGTCAAACCAGACTGAGCTGTACCGCACGCCGGCATCAAGCGAAAGTTTTTCGGTCAGCTGCCACTGCGTTTGCAGGTAGGGATCGACGTTCCACATCAGGTTGCGCTCGTTACGACGCAAATCGCCTTTTACGCCAAACTGCGGCACGCCGTTATTCAGGCGGTAGTTCTCGTAACCCTTGCGATTTTCGCTCATATTTTCATAGTTCAGGCCGGTGGTGAACGTCACAGGTACGCCCAGCTCGCCCCGGTGCGTCCAGCGGGTGTCGATACCCTGATAATGCCGCTGAAGCACGATTACGCCGCCGGCATGCGCGGGGTTATCCCGCTGCGGCGCCATCGGTATGGACTGGTATTGTGTGGTTTCACGTTCACCGGCATACATCATCACGCTCAGATCGTCGTGTTCGCTGAGCTGACGCTCATAGCGCAGGCCTGCCTGAGTCTGCTTGATGGTTTTTCGCGTGTTGAACTGTTCGGCACGCGGCGACTGCTGCGGGTTGGTTTTCCATTCGGATTCGGTCAGGCCGCCGGGGTCGTTCGCGTGAATGTCTACACTATTGAAAATCAGGCTTAACTTACTGGCACCATCCAGACGCACCCCCAGTTTGGCGTTAGCCAGATTCTTTTGCGCGCTGCTGCGATCGCGAAAACCGTGGGTGGTGAATCGGGTCGTGGAGACGGTGTAATCCACGTCACCCGCCTGCGTTCCGTCACCCATCGCCCCCGTAGCTTTCATGCCATAGCGCCAGCTCCCGAAACTGCCGTAATAGCTGCTGGCTTCAATCGTCGGCGGCTGGCGTCCGGTTTCCGTCGTCACGTTCATCACGCCGCCGGAAGAGTTGCCGTACAGCGCGGAGAAGGGGCCGCGCAGCACTTCCACACTCTGGACGCTGCTCAGATCGATATTGGACGTCTGCCCTTGTCCGTCCGGCATGGTGGCCGGGATGCCGTCAACATACAGACGAATACCGCGAATGCCGTATGCAGAGCGGGAGCCAAATCCGCGAATTGACAACTGTAAATCCTGCGCATAGTTCTGACGGTTTTGCACCTGCAAACCGGGTACGCCGTTTAAGGATTCAGACAGGTTAATACGCGGCGTCGCCAGTCGCATATCTTCCCCTTCAACCACGGTGACGGCGGCGGGCGTGTCCAGTTCAGACACCGTTTGCGGCGTCGCGCTAACAATCATCGTTTGTTCATCTTCAGCCGTGGCCGCCAGGCTCACCGGCGAGAAAACGAAAGGGAATAGAAGGGCGGGAAATGCGGCCTGACGAGCGGTAATGATCTTCATGAAAAAAAACCAATCACGAGTAAACGTGCCAAATGAAATTTAATGAATACTTTAATTACTTTGTAAATATATGAAAAATTTAATAGCACGATGCGTTAATGGAACATGAAAAAATTAAAGAAATTGTAGACTGCCTGCAAAGAAACGCTCCACTTTGCACTAAATAATGATTACTATTCGCATCTACGTACAGCGAGTGGGACACGGATTCACTCGCCGAAGCCATGTGAAGCAGCTACAAACGTGTTTATCAAAGGGAGTCGTCATGCATTTACGTCATCTGTTTTCGCCGCGCCTGCGTGGTTCTTTACTGTTAGGTTCACTGCTGGTCGCGTCTTCATTTAGCACGCAGGCGGCAGAAGAAATGCTGCGTAAAGCCGTCGGCAAGGGCGCTTATGAAATGGCCTATAGCCAGCAGGAAAATGCGCTGTGGCTGGCTACTTCGCAAAGCCGCAAAACGGACAAAGGTGGGGTGGTTTATCGCCTCGACCCGGTTACCCTTGAGGTGACGCAGGCCATCCATAACGATCTCAAACCGTTTGGCGCGACCATCAACAACGCGACGCAAACGCTGTGGTTTGGTAACACCGTAAACAGCGCGCTGACGGCAATCGATGCCAAAACAGGTGATGTAAAAGGGCGTCTGGTGCTGGATGAGCGCAAGCGTTCCGAAGATGTCCGTCCGCTGCAACCACGCGAACTGGTCAGCGATGATGCGACCAACACCGTATATATCAGCGGTATCGGTAAAGAGAGCGTGATTTGGGTGGTTGACGGTGAAAAAATCGCCCTGAAAACGACCATCCAGAATACCGGTAAAATGAGCACGGGTCTGGCCATTGACAGTCAAGCGAAGCGTCTTTACACCACTAACGCAGACGGCGAGTTCATCACCATCGATACTGCGGACAACAAGATCCTGAGCCGCAAGACATTGCTGGATGACGGGAAAGAGCACTTCTTTATCAACCTGAGCCTCGACACCGCAGGCCATCGCGCTTTTATCACCGATTCCAAAGCGGCTGAAGTTCTGGTGGTGGATACCCGTAATGGCAATGTGCTGGCAAAAGTAGCCGCGCCGGAATCACTGGCCGTGCTGTTCAACCCGACCCGCAACGAAGCTTATGTAACGCACCGCCAGGCCGGTAAAGTGAGCGTGATTGACGCGAAAAGCTATAAGGTCGTGAAAACTTACGACACGCCGACATTCCCGAATAGCCTGGCGCTGTCTGCGGACGGGCAAACGCTGTTCGTGAGCGTGAAGCAGAAATCAACCCGTGAGCAGGAAGCCACTCAGCCAGATGATGTTATCCGCATCGCGCTGTAACGGTTAAATAACGCTGTAAGCATTAAGTAAAAAGGAGGGACAAGCCCCTCCTTTTTACTGCGTAACAACATCCCGATAAACGTCACGCCACCGGGCAGCCAGTGTTAACTCGCCGTCTCTTCTCGTAATACCATGTCCTGCTTACTCTCTTCCTGCGGTACAACCGGCGCGGTACGGTGAATTTCCGCCACGCGGTTGCGCACGCCAAACCAGCCAGCGACCAGCAGAATGGCAATCAGCGGAAGTGAAGCGATGGTATAGGTGCCGTTAGGGTAATCAAACGCCATCAGCACCAGAACGCTCAGCAGGAACAGCAGGGTAAGCCAGGAGGTAAACGGCGCGCCCGGTAACTTAAAGCTGACGTCAGCCGCTTTGCCTTCTTTAATCGCCTTACGCAAACGCATCTGGCACACCACGATGAAGCCCCAGGAGGCGATAATACCCAGCGATGCGAAGTTAAGGACAATTTCAAAGACCTGAGAAGGCACCAGATAGTTGAGCAACACCCCGATGACATACACGCCCAGCGTCGCCAGAATACCGGCGTACGGCACCTGTTGACGACTCATTTTCGCCATAAACTTCGGCGCGGAACCGCCCATCGACATCGAACGTAAAATACGGCCGGTGCAGTACAGACCTGAATTCAGACTGGAGAGGGCCGCCGTCAACACCACAATGTTCATAATGCTGCCGATGTAAGGCACGCCCAGTTTTGAGAAGAAGGTCACGAAGGGACTCTGACCGGCCTGATACGCGTTCCACGGCAGCAGCAACACCAGCAGGACAACGGAACCGACATAGAACAGGCCAATACGCCAGATCACGCTGTTGATCGCTTTTGGCACCATCGTTTGCGGATCTTTGCACTCTCCGGCCGCCGTACCAACAAGCTCAATCGACGCGAAGGCGAAGACAACGCCCTGAACCAGCACCAGAGCAGGCAACAGGCCATGCGGGAAGAACCCGCCGTTATCGGTGATCAGATGGAAGCCTGTAGTGTTGCCATCCAGCGGTTTACCGCTTCCTAAAAAGATTGTGCCGACAACCAGAAACAGGACAATCGCCAGCACTTTTACCAGCGCGAACCAGAACTCCATCTCGGCGAACCACTTCACGCCAATCATGTTCATTGTGCCCACGATCGCCAGCGCGCCCAGGGCAAACACCCATTGCGGAACGTCGCCGAATGCGCCCCAGTAGTGCATATACAGCGCTACTGCGGTGATATCGACGATCCCGGTCATCGCCCAGTTGATGAAGTACATCCAGCCTGCGACGTATGCCGCTTTCTCGCCTAAAAATTCACGGGCGTAGGAGACGAAGCTGCCGCTGGAAGGGCGATGCAAAACCAGCTCGCCGAGCGCGCGAAGAATAAAGAATGAGAAAATACCGCATACCAGATAAACCAGTGCCAGGGCAGGGCCAGCCATTTGCAGTCGTGCGCCAGCCCCTAAAAACAATCCGGTGCCAATTGCGCCGCCAATGGCAATCATTTGTACCTGTCGGTTGCCCATCGCCTTGTGATAACCCTCTTCATGGGCGTTCAACCAGCGTCGTTTCGCGGCATGTTGTTCAAGCGCGTTTGTATTGTGTGTTTTCATTGTGTTACCTGTTGACCTGTCGGACAGAAGAGATACTTTTTGTGCCGCACCTTTTGCTAACCAAACGATTGCCTGGCTAACGCTGAAACGGTTTTTCCCATCATTCTGTGGTAGGGATAAAACCATCGGCGGAGCATCCTACCTGCAATTGTTAAACGACGCAAAACATACCCGGAAGCACAGCGTTAAGACGTCGTGCTTTTACGTGTGGTCAGCTCAGCCGCGCTGTGGTCACGATTCAGCCAGTAGCACGGTGAATCAACTACACTTAGCGTTTTACACGTTGTGGAGGCCGCATGATCAAAGTTTATGGCGTACCCGGCTGGGGCTCGGCAATTAGCGAAGTCATGCTGACTCTGGCGGAGATTCCGTATCAATTTATCGATGTGAAGGGGTTTGATGCCGAGGGGCCGCAGCGGGATCTGCTCCAGAAGCTCAACCCGCTATGCCAGATTCCAACGCTGGTGCTGGAAAACGGAGCAATCATGACGGAGAGCGCCGCCATTGCGCTGATGATCCTCGATCGCCGTCCCGATCTCGCGCCGCCGGTCGGACACGCCGAGCGTCAGCAGTTTCAGCGTTTGTTAATCTGGCTGGTAGCGAACGTTTATCCCACATTCACGTATGCTGATTACCCTGAACGCTGGGTGCAAAATGCCCCGGAGCAGTTGAAGAAAAGCTGCCTTGAATACCGTAAGGCGCTGTATATGTGGCTCAACGATCGGCTGATAGCGGAACCCTACGCCTTTGGCGGGCAGCTAACGCTACTGGACTGTTATCTGTGCGTGATGCGCACCTGGGGGCCGGGCCATGACTGGTTTCAGGACAACGCCCCGAACATTAGCGCGATTGCCGATGCGGTCTGCCAGCATCCACCGCTCCAGACGGTGCTGAAAAATAACGACATCATTTAGCACGGGCGGCGCCGATGATGGCCGTCAGCGCGCCCAACGATTCCGTCCGGCCTCTTTGGCCCGGTACAGCGCAGCATCGGCATCCGCTATCGTCTGTTCAGCGGTTTTGCCTTTCTCTGAGCAGGCGATACCCTGACTTACCGTGACGCTGTCACTTACCGTTGACGCCGGGTGAGGGATCGCCGCCGCTTCCAGCGCTTGTTGTATTCTCACCGCCACGCGTTCTGCGTCTTGCAACGTCGCGTCAAACAAAATAACAGCGAACTCTTCGCCGCCATACCGGGCGACCACATCTTCCGGGCTACGCACCGACTGAGCGAGTATATCCGCGACCTGACTCAGGCAGGCATCGCCGGCCGGGTGCCCGTAGGCGTCGTTATAGCGTTTAAAAAAATCGACATCGAGCATGATCAGCGCAAACGCATTTTGCTGCGCCGTTGCGCTATGCAGCAGTTTTTCCATTGCGCGCCGGTTTGCCGTACCGGTGAGCGCGTCGCGATGCGCAAGGTTATCCAGGCGCGAAATAAGCAGGTTGTTGTGTTGATTCTGTCGCCAGGCTTCATCAAACCAGCGAATCAGCATAAAACGGCCGCCCAGCAAAATAAGCGAGAAAATGCCCCAGATCACCGTGAAATGAATATTCACTTTCTGATTCAAAACAACGCTGGCGACGGGGACGGTCAGCCATAGCGGGAGCAGAAAAGCGAGTACGCTCGGCGTATGAAAATAGAGTGCGATCACGGCGCTGAGTAATAACACCGCACAGAGAGGATAGGCGAACGTTAATTGCCAGTGGCTGATGAAATAATAACTGCACCAGGACCAGAACAGGCTAAGGATGATTAATAATCCCTGCGTCAGCCAGGATTGCCGCCGGGAGGTAATCAACAGCAGGGCACAGACCAGCATAATGCCGATAACGGCGTCATCAATAGTGCGGACAATACGCATCTCTGCCAGATAGCGCGCGTGGGTATCGTGGAATAACGCGTCACGAAAAAAGATCATCAGCGCAAAACTGATATTCACAAAAGCAAACCACGGCAGGCTGAGAGCCATTCCCCGTCTCACCATATCCTCGCGAGTGGTCCAAATGGTATGTTTCGCTTTTCTGTTATCCTGAGCCATAGCGTTATCTGAAGAGTGGATGATAAACGGGGATGCCGGAGGGCATTTCGCCTTCAGCCCGCGGTAATTTTTTTGCCCGAGGTAACGAAGGTTCCCGCGCCTAAATGATGCAGGGTATTCAGTTTATCGTCATCAAACTGCCAGCGGCCTTCAATAAAAACACGTTCATCCGCCGCCGCCGAAACCACTTCGCCAAAAAGCGTGTCATATTTTTCCTGTGCCGACGTTGCGGGCAGCAGTCGGCATTCCATCCAGGCGAGGCATTTCTCTTCGATCATGGGTAAACCGAGCACCGGGCCTTTTACCACCGGGATGCCATAGCAGTTGAATTTATCTTCTTCGCGGCCAGAGACGCTGCCTACCGCATACGTCCAGTTCGTTGCCGCTACGCCGGGAATCACGATGCCAAACATACCGCTGCGTTCTATAAGCTCGCGCGACCAGGTGGTTTTATCCAGCACAATGGCAAGACGGGGAGGCTCAAACTCGACGGGCATAGACCACGCCGCCGCCATAACATTCCGCCGCTCCGTGCGATCGTCCCGGCTGGTGATCAGAACCGTCGGGCCGTGATTTAACAGACGGCTGGCATGATGTAGCTCTACAGGACGAAAACGACTCATAGGTATGCCTCGTTCAGGGGGATTATCGTCTTATCGTAACGACACTATTGAAAATAGTGGCTAAAGGATACATGTGCAACGCACGTTATTGTACGTAATACCGCCAAAAATCAATCATACTCCAGGTTGAGAACCGCATCTGTGACATATTACGTCAGGCGGCGGGGTAACAGATTGCCGCCATCAGCGTAGAATCAGCTTTTTTGCGTGAACCCCTACAGACAGGAATGCCTTATGACGTCTTTTTTGACCGCCTATTTTGCCCGCATAAATTGGTCGGGCGCTGCCGAAGCTAATCTTGACACTTTACGAGCGCTGCATTTGCAGCATAACAGCACCATTCCGTTTGAAAATCTGGATGTCTTACTGCCACGCGAAATTCAGCTCGACGATCTGTCGCTGGAGGAAAAATTGCTGACCGCCCGTCGCGGCGGCTATTGCTTCGAACAAAATGGGCTGTTTGAGCGTGCTTTACGGGAGACAGGCTTTACCGTGCGCAGCCTGCTGGGGCGCGTCGTACTGACAAACCCGACCAGCTTGCCGCCACGTACGCACCGGCTGTTACTGGTCGAACTGCAAGGCGAGCCGTGGATTGCAGACGTCGGATTTGGCGGGCAGACATTGACCGCGCCCATCCGTTTGCAGGCAGAATGTGAACAACAGACGCCGCATGGCAAATACCGTTTGCGACAAGAGGGGAATAACTGGATTTTGCAGTTCCGCCATCACGATCACTGGCAGTCGATGTATTGCTTCGATCTGGGGGTTCAGCAGCAGAGCGATTACGTGATGGGCAACTTCTGGTCAGCGCACTGGCCGCAGTCGCATTTTCGCCATCACCTGCTGATGTGCCGCCATTTGCCGGATGGCGGTAAGCTGACGTTGACCAATTTCCATTTCACCCATTATCAGGAAGGCCATGCGATAGAACAGCGTAATGTGCCGGATGTGGCGTCGCTTTACGCGCTATTGCAGGAGCAGTTTGGGCTGGGAGTCGATGATGCGAAGCACGGGTTTACCGAGGCGGAATTAGCGGCCGTCATGGCGGCGTTTGATACCCACCCGGAGGCAGGGAAATAACGTTTTGCGCCGGATGGCGGCTTACGCCTGATCCGGCCTACAGGGAGTATTTTGTAGGCCCGGTAAGCGTCGCGCCACCGGGCATGGGGTCAGCGACGTGAGCGGACAATCTGGTAGCGGCGGGTGAAATACTCAAACGGCGCGCTCCAGACATGCACCAGACGCGTGAACGGGAAAATCAGGAAGATGGTCATTCCCAACACCAGATGCGCGCGGAAAATTGGCGCCACGCCGTCCAGATGCGCCGAAGCGCCGCCCTGGAACGTCACAACCGCCTGCGCCCAACCGACCAGTTTCAGCATCTCGCTTCCGTCCGGGTGTTGCGCGGAGAACGGTATTGTCGTCAGCCCGAGGATGCACTGGATCAGCAGGATACAGAGGATCAAAATATCCGCCGTGGATGAGCTGGCGCGCACGCGCTGATTAAACAGGCGCCGAATCAGCAGACCAGCGCCGCCGACCAGCGTCAGCACGCCGCAGACCCCGCCAAGAATCATCGCCATTTGCTGTTTCACCGCAATGGGCAGGAACCAGGCGTACATCCAGTGGGGCGTTAACATACCGAACAGATGGCCGAAGAAGATCCCCAGGATGCCGATATGGAACAGGTTTGACCATAGCACCATGCCGCGTTTGTCCAGCATCTGGCTGGACGAGGCTCGCCAGGTGTACTGCCCGTAGTCATAGCGCAACCAACTGCCGAGAATAAACACCGTGCCGCAGAGGTAGGGGTAGATGTCGTAAAAAAAGACGTTCAGGTACTGTATCATTTCGGGCCTCCCGCGCTGACGTCGACATACTGTGGCGCCACGTCCTGGCTAAAGCGTCGTTGATAGTGTTGTAACGGAGAACTGTCACAGGCGGTGGCGTTATCTTCGATAAACTTCACCTGTTCCTCTTCCCAGACGGCATCCAGCGCCTGGCGCGTATCGTCACGCGCCTCGCCGCCGATCTGCTGCGTGACACTGTCACTGGAAAGTGGGCTACCTGCCAGCGACAGCAGGGCGTCAAACAGCTGATACCACGGCGTTTCCCGTTGTTTTAAACGCCCGCCCAGCAGCGCGAGGATCGGCGCGATGTTCTGCAATCCCTCCCGCGCTTCTGCTTCCGGCAGCACGCTCAAATACTCCAGATAGAGCGGCAGATGGTCGGGTAACTCGCGGCAGTCAAGTTGCAGTCCCACCTTTTCATACTGGGCCAGCAGATCGACCATCGCCTGGCCCCGATCGCGCGATTCCGCATGAACGTGTTCAAACAGCAACAGCGACGTCGCGCGCCCGCGATCAAAGACTTCGCACCACTGCGCCTGCTTATCCAGCAGCGGGGCGTTTAACAGCTCAGTGGTGAAGTCGGTGAGCATTGGCGCGTCATGGCGAATAAGCGCGATGGCGTCGTCACGGCACTCCCACAACAGCTCATCCGGGTACTCCATCAGCAAGCCGATAATCTTGAGGATCTGCATTATTCGCCCTCCGCCTTATCGCGTACTTCGGTGATGTTGATGGCGTCAATGCGGCTGCTGTTAAACAAGTTAAATTTGGTGTCGGAACCGTGGCAGCCATCGCCGAAGGTGAAGCCGCAGCCGTTACGCTCAGGGAAGGCGTCACGCGCCATTTCGCGGTGACTGGTTGGGATCACGAAACGGTCTTCGTAGTTGGCGATCGCCAGGTAGCGATACATCTCTTCCACCTGTTCCACACTTAAGCCGACTTCCTCAATAGCTCGGGTGTCCGTAACGCCTTCCACCGTCTGCGAACGCATATAGTGGCGCATCGCCATCATCCGTTTCAGGGCGCGCAGCACCGGGCCGATATCGCCTGCGCTCAGCATATTGGCAAGGTACTGCACCGGAATACGCAGGCTTTCGATCGCCGGAAGCACACCTTCGGTTTGCGGCAGGCCGCCAGCATCGGCATAAGACTGAATTGGCGACAGCGGCGGCACGTACCAGACCATCGGCAGGGTGCGGTATTCCGGGTGTAACGGCAGCGCCAGCTTCCAGTCCATCGCCATTTTGTAGACCGGGGAACGCTGAGCGGCCTCAATCACGTTTTGCGGAATACCCTGTTTCAGCGCTTCTTCAATCACCGCCGGATCGTTCGGGTCAAGGAACACGTCGCACTGACGCTCATAGAGATCGGTTTCGTGTTCGGTGCTGGCCGCTTCTTCAATGCGGTCCGCGTCATACAGCAACACGCCGAGATAGCGAATACGGCCAACACAGGTTTCCGAGCAGACGGTCGGCTGACCGGATTCGATACGCGGATAACAGAAAATGCATTTTTCTGATTTGCCGCTTTTCCAGTTGAAGTAGATTTTTTTGTACGGACAACCGCTGATGCACAGACGCCAGCCGCGACATTTGTCCTGGTCGATCAGCACAATGCCATCTTCTTCACGCTTATAAATCGCGCCGCTCGGGCAGGTCGCCACACAGCTTGGGTTCAGGCAGTGCTCGCACAGACGCGGCAGATACATCATGAAGGTGTTTTCGAACTGGCCGTACATCTCCTTTTGCATCTTCTCGAAGTTACGATCGCGGGCACGTTTTGAAAATTCTCCGCCGAGCAATTCTTCCCAGTTTGGCCCCCAGACAATTTTGTCCATCCTTTTGCCGTCAATCAGCGAACGCGGGCGGGCGGTGGGCTGGTTTTTGCTCTCCGGCGCGCTGTGCAGATGCTGATAATCGTAGGTAAACGGTTCGTAGTAATCATCGATTTGCGGGATCACCGGGTTGGCGAAGATTTTGGTGATAACGCCCATCTTGCCGCCCAGACGCGGTCTTATCTTGCCGTTGACATCGCGAACCCAGCCGCCTTGCCACTCCTCCTGATCTTCCCAGTTTTTCGGATAGCCGATACCGGGTTTTGTCTCAACGTTGTTAAACCACGCGTACTCCATACCTTCACGCCCGGTCCAGACGTTTTTACAGGTGACGGAGCAGGTGTGGCAGCCGATGCACTTATCAAGGTTGAGAACCATGCCTACCTGTGAGCGTATTTTCATTTTTTCGCCTCCTGTACCTGATCCCGACCTTCATCATCCAGCCAGTTAATATTTTTCATTTTTCTAATCATGATGAACTCGTCGCGGTTCGATCCGACCGTACCGTAGTAGTTAAAGCTGTAGGCCAGCTGCGCATAGCCGCCGATCATATGGGTCGGTTTCGGGCAGACGCGCGTAACGGAGTTGTGAATCCCGCCGCGCATTCCCGTGACTTCAGAACCCGGGATATTCATGATGCGTTCCTGAGCGTGGTACATCATGGTCATACCCGGCGGCACGCGCTGGCTGACCACCGCACGCGCGGTGAGGGCGCCGTTGGCGTTGAAGGCCTCGATCCAGTCGTTATCCTCAATGCCCAGCTCACGGGCATCGGTTTCACTGATCCAGACAATCGGCCCGCCGCGCGACAGCGTCAGCATGAGCAGGTTTTCGCTATAGGTGGAGTGAATGCCCCATTTCTGGTGCGGCGTGAGGAAGTTCAGCGCTTTTTCCGGGAAACCGTTCGGCGGGATTTCGCGCATTTCGCTGACGCTACGGGTGTCAATCGGCGGGCGGTAGGCCACCAGACTTTCCCCGAAGGCGCGCATCCAGGCGTGATCCTGATAGAGCTGCTGACGACCGGACAGCGTGCGCCACGGGATCAGCTCATGGACGTTGGTGTACCCGGCATTGTAAGAGACATGCTCGCTTTCAAGACCGGACCAGGTCGGGCTGGAGATAATTTTGCGCGGCTGGGCCTGAATATCCCGGAAGCGGATTTTCTCGTCTTCTTTGTTCAGCGCCAGATGAGTATGATCGCGCCCGGTAATCGCGCCCAGCGCCTCCCAGGCTTTGACTGCCACCTGGCCGTTGGTTTCCGGCGCCAGCGCAAGGATGACCTCAGAGGCGTCCAGCGCGGTGTCAATCAGCGGGCGACCTTTCGCCGGGCCTTCGCGTTTGGTGTAATTGAGTTTACCGAGGAAATCGACTTCGTTTTCCGTATTCCAGGAAATGCCTTTCCCGCCGTTGCCCAGCGTATCCATCAACGGGCCGAGGGAGGTGAACCGCTCATACGTCGCCGGATAGTCGCGTTCCACCACCGCGATGTTCGGCGCGGTTTTACCGGGGATCAGATCGCATTCGCCTTTGCGCCAGTCGAGAATATCAAACGGCTGCGCCAGCTCTGCCGGGGAGTCATGCTGTAGCGGTTGCAGCACCACATCGGTTTCTTTGCTAAGATGCCCCACGCAGACGTCGGAGAACACTTTGGCGATCCCTTTGTAGATTTCCCAGTCGCTTTTCGATTCCCACGCCGGGTCAACGGCAGCAGACAGCGGATGAATAAACGGATGCATATCCGAGGTATTCATGTCGTCTTTTTCATACCAGGTGGCGGTCGGCAGCACAATATCCGAGAACAGGCAGGTGCTGGACATGCGGAAATCCAGCGTCACCAGCAGGTCGAGCTTGCCTTCAATGGCGGCCGTTTGCCACTCCACATCTTCCGGTTTGACGCCGTCACTGGACCCCAGCGCCTCTCCCTGAATGCCGCTTTCAGTGCCCAGCAGGTATTTGAGCATGTATTCATGCCCCTTGCCGGATGAACCCAGCAAATTCGAGCGCCAGACGAAGAGGTTGCGCGGGTGGTTTTTACCGCTGTCCGGCTGCTCGCAGGCAAAACGAATATCTCCCGACTTCAGCGCCTGTACGGTGTAATCAGCAGGGGATAATCCGGCCTGTTCCGCTTTGCTTTTCAGCGTGAGCGGGTTGAGGTTGAGCTGAGGCGCGGAGGGCAGCCAGCCCATACGTTCAGCTCGCACGTTGAAATCAATTAAATGGCCGGTAAAGCGTGAGGAATCAGCCAGCGGCGACAGCAGTTCCTGCGCGGTCAGTTTTTCATAACGCCACTGGCTGGCGTGATTATAGAAAAACGACGTGCTGTTCATCTGACGCGGCGGGCGGTTCCAGTCCAGCGCAAACGCCAGCGGCAGCCAGCCGGTTTGTGGGCGTAACTTTTCCTGCCCCACGTAGTGCGCCCAGCCGCCGCCGCTTTGCCCCACGCAGCCGCAGAATACGAGGATGTTAATCATCCCGCGATAGTTCATATCCATGTGATACCAGTGGTTCACACCGGCACCGAGGATGATCATGGAACGGCCATGCGTTTTATGCGCGGTATCGGCAAATTCCCTGGCGATCGTTTCGATGTGACGACGCGGTACGCCGGTAATCTGTTCGCCCCAGGCGGGAGTGTAGGCCTTAATTTCCGCGTAATCTTTGGCGCTGTGATCGTCATCCAGACCACGATCCAGGCCATAATTCGCCAGTACCAGGTCGTAGACGCTGACGACCGGGCAGAGGCTGCCATCGGCCAGGGTAAGACGCTTCACCGGCAACTGGCGCACCAGAACCAGTTCTTGCTTCACGCTGCGAAAATGCGGATTCTCATTACCGCCAAAGTAAGGGAACGCCACGCCAGCGACATCATCATGCTGGCCCAGCAAGGAGAGGGTCAGTTCCGTTTCGTTGCCTGCCGCCAGCGGCTCAAGATTCCACTTGCCTTTCTCGCCCCAGCGAAAGCCGATAGAGCCGTTCGGCACCACCAGTTCACCCGCGCGGTTATAAGCGACGGTTTTCCATTCCGGGTTATTGGTTTCACCCAGCCCGTCGACCAGATCGGACGCCCGCATCATGCGACCCGGCACATAGCTGCCGTCTTCGCGCGCTTCAAGCATGACCAGCATCGGCATGTCGGTATAGCGGCGACAGTAATTCAGGAAATAGTCGCTGGGGTTATCGAGATGAAACTCTTTGAGGATGACGTGGCCCATTGCCATCGCCAGCGCGCTGTCAGTACCTTGCTTCGGCGCCAGCCACTGGTCGCACAGCTTGGCGACTTCTGAGTAGTCCGGCGTAATGGCAATTGTCTTGGTGCCTTTGTAACGCACTTCTGTGAAGAAGTGCGCGTCCGGCGTGCGCGTTTGCGGCACGTTAGAGCCCCAGGCGATGATATAGCTGGAGTTGTACCAGTCTGCGGATTCCGGGACATCGGTTTGCTCGCCCCACGTCATCGGCGATGCGGGCGGCAGATCGCAGTACCAGTCATAGAAACTCAGGCAGGTTCCGCCGAGCAATGAAAGATAGCGGGTTCCGGCGGCGTAGGAGACCATCGACATCGCCGGAATCGGCGAGAACCCGGCGACACGGTCAGGGCCATAATTTTTGACGGTCCAGACGTTGGCCGCCGCGATCAGTTGATTAAGTTCTTTCCAGTTAGAACGAATAAACCCACCGCGTCCGCGCACCTGCTTGTAGCTTTGGCACTTTTGCGGATCGTTCATGATCGACTCCCACGCCAGTACCGGATCAGGCTGGCGGGAAAGGGCGTCACGCCACAGTTCAATCAGGCGTTTACGCACCAGCGGATACTTCAGGCGGTTAGCGCTATAGAGATACCAGGAATAACTGGCGCCGCGTGGGCAGCCGCGCGGTTCATGATTAGGCAGATCCGGGCGGGTTCGGGGGTAGTCCGTCTGCTGCGTTTCCCAGGTCACCAGACCATTTTTAACGTAGATTTTCCAGCTACAGGAGCCGGTGCAGTTCACACCATGCGTGGAGCGCACGATTTTATCGAACTGCCAGCGCTGACGATAACTGTCCTCCCAGTCCCGGTTGGTGTGCATCACCTGACCGTGACCGTCCGCAAAAGTGTCGCCTTTTTGCTTAAAATAGCGAAAGCGATCCAACAGTTTACTCATGACATTTCTCCTGCTCCATAATGTGTCAGGCGGTCTTGTAGGCCGGATAAGGCGCTGTGCGATTGCCTGATGGCGACGCCCGGCGTCTTATCCGGCCTACGTCCGAACCTGTGATGAATATGTTTTATTTTTTTGTTGCTGCCGGTTTACGGCGACCATAAACCAGCCAGGTCACCAGTACGCAAACGATGTAAAACACCAGAAAGATTTTCATGGCGCCAACCGGCGAGCCGGTCAACGCCAGAGAAGAACCAAAAGCTTTAGGGATAAAGAAACCGCCGACTGCGCCAATCGCAGAGATAAAACCGAGGGCGGCGGCCGTATCGGTCACGGCTTCACGCTGGGCCTGCGCATCTGAGCCGCCGCGCAGTTTCACCCTGTAGATCGTGATCTGGCGGAAAATGACCGCAATCATCTGGAAGGTCGAGCCGCTTCCCAGGCCCGCCGTCAGGAAAAGCCCCATAAACACCAGATAGAAGGCGATAAAACTTCCTGAGCCGGAGCCCGGTAATGTCAGAAACAGCAGGGCGGTAAACAGCGCCATGAAAACGAAGTTAATCAGCGTGACGCGAACGCCGCCGAACTTGTCAGAAATAACGCCGCCCGCAGAACGCGCAAGCGCGCCGATAAACGGGCCAAAGAAGGCCAGTTGCAGAATATTGACGTCGGGAAACTGGGTTTTCGCCAGCATGGCGAATCCTGCGGAGAAACCGATAAAAGAACCGAAGGTGGCGAGATAGAGCAGGCTGAGCAGCCAAAGGTGAAAGCGTTTCAGCACCGGCAGTTGAGACGCGACAGAGGCTTTCGAACTGGCGATATCATTCATCCCGGTCCAGGCTGCGAGGGTCGCGATAAGCAATAACGGCACCCAGATCCACGCGGCGTTCGTCAGCGAAAGCAGCGAGCCATCGGGCTGCGGCACGCCCTGTACGCCCAGAAAAGTGAACATGGGCAGGAAAATCACCAGCGGGGCGACAAGTTGCATCACGCTGACGCCAAGGTTGCCTAAACCGCCGTTCACGCCGAGGGCGCTACCTTGCTTTGCTTTCGGGAAGAAAAAACTGATGTTGCCCATACTGGAGGCAAAGTTAGCGCCAGCAAAACCGCACAGCAGCGCAATGATAATAAATACTCCAAAAGGGGTGGATGTGTTTTGCACCGCAAAACCGAGCCAGATACAGGGAATAATCAGAATAACTGTGCTAAAAATCGTCCAGCGACGCCCGCCAAATATAGGTACCATAAAGGAGTAGGGCACGCGTAATATAGCCCCAGACAGCGAAGGTAAGGCGGTTAATAAAAAGAGCTGGTCAGTGGTGAAATTAAAACCAATTTTATTCAAATTAACGGCGACGGCGCTAAATAACATCCAGACGCAGAATGCGAGCAATAAACAAGCCACTGATATCCAAAGATTTCTTCGGGCAATGTGTTTACCTTTGTTTTCCCAGAAAGCGGGTTGTTCTGGCCTCCAGTCACTCAAAAGATAACGATTATTTTTCTCATTTTGTAGCGCCATATTGCCCTCACACGCACACGTCGTTCATGAAAAAAAAAGAAATAAGTCCAGGAAGGGCGCGCGGGCCCTTTTTAGAATTTATTGAAGACTTTTAAGAATATTGATTGAAAGGATAGATAAAAAAGCGAGACCACGAGGAGTGAAGGGCGGTTAATAAGTTGCTTAAGTGTTACCAAATGTAAACACAAAAGATGCATTATTAACTAACGCATAACATCAGCGAAATAACTCCAGTGTAATCATGCAGTCCAGATGCTGCTGGTAGGCAGGGTCGGTCATTTCAGGCATACCGAGGGCGTACATGCCGTCCAGCCCGCAGGCTAATGCGATTAATCGCCAGGCGACATCAGCGGCGGCTGAGGCCAATGAAAATTCTCCTGCCTCCTGACCGCCTTCAATGATGGCGGTCGTTTCTTCATGCCACATTTGCATGGTCAGCAGGTAGGCGCTTTTAATTTCCGGGTCGTTATCCGCCAGGATCTGCGCTTCCCGCCAGAGTTTAATGTAGGGCTCTAATCCGCCATCGTCACTCCCCAGCATGGCGTGCAGCCGCATGCGCCAGGTGCAGTGCTCGGGCACCAGGCTGGCATCCAGCAAGGTGCGAATCAGACGAACGAATACCTGAGATTTAAGCTCGCCCGAACTGCTGAAATGGTGGTGGAGTTGCCCGGTCGCGACGCCGGCTTCCTGCGCGATTCGCCTTACCGTCATGCCGCTCAATCCCTCTTCCAGCGCGACGCGCATTGCCGCTTGCAGGATCACCTCACGGCGCTCATCCCGATTCAGATAACTCATGGCTTTCTCCCATTTTCGCAGTTGGCGCAGTGTAACAAAAAGCTGGACATACGTTCAACTTTCCGTAGGATCGCGAGAGTTGAACATGTGTTCAGTTTTTTGCTTTCAAAGGACGTTTTATGTTTCGTCAGTGGTTAACGTTAATGATTATTGTACTGGTCTACATCCCTGTTGCGATTGATGCAACGGTGCTGCACGTTGCCGCACCCACGCTGAGCATGACGTTGGGCGCCAGTGGCAACGAGCTGTTGTGGATCATTGATATTTATTCTCTGGTGATGGCAGGGATGGTATTGCCGATGGGCGCGCTGGGCGATCGAATCGGCTTTAAACGCCTGCTGTTGCTGGGGGGAGGCTTATTCGGTCTTGCGTCGCTGGCGGCAGCGTTCGCCCACAGCGCCAGTTGGCTGATCGCTACCCGTGCGATTCTGGCTATCGGCGCGGCGATGATTGTTCCGGCGACGCTGGCCGGTATCCGCGCCACGTTTTCTGAGGCCCGTCACCGTAATATGGCGCTTGGCGTCTGGGCGGCCGTAGGGTCGGGCGGCGCCGCGTTCGGCCCGCTGGTCGGCGGTATGTTACTGGAGCACTTTTACTGGGGATCGGTCTTCCTGATCAATGTGCCCATTGTCCTGGCGGTGATGGCGTTAACGGCGCGCTTTGTGCCTCGCCAGTCCGGTCGCCGCGATCAGCCATTGAACTTTAGCCATGCGGTCATGCTGATTATCGCCATCCTGCTGCTGGTATACAGCGCGAAAACCGCGCTGAAAGGGCAACTGGCCAGCGGCGTTATCGCCCTGACGCTGATGATCGGCGCGCTGTTGTTGGGCATGTTTATCCGCACGCAGCTCGCGGCAGCACGCCCGATGATCGATATGCGTCTGTTTACGCATCGCATCATTCTGAGCGGCGTTGTGATGGCAATGACGGCGATGATCACGCTGGTCGGCTTCGAGTTGCTGATGGCGCAGGAGCTTCAGTTTGTTCATGGCTTAACGCCGTATGAAGCAGGGCTGTTTATGCTGCCGGTGATGCTCGCAAGTGGATTCAGCGGCCCCCTTGCCGGGATGCTGGTTTCACGACTGGGATTGCGAACAGTGGCGACTGGCGGCATGGCGCTAAGCGCGCTGAGCTTTTATGGCCTGGCAATGACGGATTTCAGCACGCAGCAATGGCAGGCCTGGTGCCTGATGGCGCTGCTGGGTTTTAGCGCCGCCAGCGCGTTGCTCGCCTCTACCGCCGCCATTATGGCCGCTGCACCCGCAGAAAAAGCGGCGGCGGCCGGGGCGATAGAAACCATGGCCTATGAACTGGGCGCCGGACTTGGCATTGCGATCTTTGGCTTGTTGTTAAGCCGCAGCTTTTCCGCATCTATCCTGCTTCCTTCCGGCCTGAACGCAGAGGAAATCGAACGCGCATCGTCGTCAATGGGAGAAGCGGTGCAGCTGGCGGATACGCTCTCGCCTTCACTCGGTGAGGCGATACTGGACGCCGCCAGACAGGCGTTTACCTGGTCGCACAGCGTGGCGCTGAGCAGTGCCGGAAGCATGTTAATTCTGTTAGCAGTAGGGATGTGGTTTAGTCTGGCAAAAGTAAAACGCGGCTAACCTAATGTGCTAATTGACAGGGGTAATCCATCGCTTCGATCTCTTTACCGCTCAGGCGAGCGTATTGCCCCGTCAACCGCCAGAACGCAGGTTGCGTTTCGGTATAGATTTCGGCTGCCAGGATCAGACGACGCCGTTCATCTTCGGTTAATTCCAACAGCGTCCAGGGCATAAAATAGCGGTCGCTTTCCGTCAGCCGGAACCACAGCGGACACCCACAACCTGAACAGAAGTAGCGTTCGCCACGCGAAGAAGAAGAGAAGTGAGAGGGCTCTGGTGAATGGGGAGCCATAAACGGACGACCGCAGGCTTCCAGGTACATCGCAATACCACCAGACCATTTTTGACACAGCGTGCAGTGACAGGCATAAACATCGAGCATTTCAACGTCAACGGTGAAATGACTCTGCCCACAGAGGCAACGTCCTGTGAACGTTTGCACGGCATACTCCTTATGACCGAGGCATACAAAACAAGATAAAAAGCCAGCCCGCTATGGACTGGCTTAGAATTACGCTACAACAGACTTAGAACTGGTAGTTCAGACCAACAGCAACCACGTTGTCAGTGCTCACACGAGCATCTTTAGTGAAGTTGGTATCGTCCAGCAGGTTGATTTTGTAATCAACGAAGGTAGACATGTTTTTATTGAAGTAGTAGGTCGCACCTAAATCAATGTATTCAACCAGATCCTGGTCGCCCCAGCTACCGATGTCTTTACCTTTGGATTTCAGGTAAGCGATGGACGGACGCAGACCGAAGTCGAACTGGTACTGAGCAACAGCTTCAAAGTTCTGAGTCTTGTTAGCAATATGATCGTCACCGAAAGTGGTCATGTTCAGCGTTTCAGAGTAAGTTGCAGCCAAATAGATGTCGTTTGCATCATATTTCAGACCTGCTGCCCATACTTCTGCATTTTTACCGTTAGCGTTAAAATTGCTTGCTGCATTGACTTGTTTGTCAGTACGGTCAGATTTCGCATAGGTAGCACCTACACCGAAGCCTTCGTATTCATAAGTTGCAGACAGACCGAAACCATCACCATTAGCTTCTTGAACACCGTCACGGTCGTTTTTGCCCTGGTACTGAGCAGCAAAGTTCAGACCTTCAACCAGACCGAAGAAGTCAGTATTACGGTAAGTTGCAACGCCGGTAGTACGGCCAGTCATGAACACGTCAGTCTGGGTCCAGGTATCGCCACCGAACTCAGGCAGAACGTCGGTCCATGCGCCGATGTCATATGCAACACCGTAGTTACGACCATAATCGAAGGAACCAAATTCAGCGAATTTCAGGCCTGCAAATGCCAGACGAGTTTTGTCTTTGTCAGAACCCTGGTTTTCAGAACGGTTGCCTTTAAATTCATATTCCCACTGGCCGAAACCGGTCAGTTGGTCGTTAATCTGAGTTTCACCTTTGAAGCCCAGACGCGCATAAGTTTTATCACCATCACTACCGGTATCATCAGAGAAGTAATGCTGAGCGTGAACTTTACCGTACAGGTCCAGTTTGTTGCCATCTTTGTTATATACCTCAGCTGCGTTTACCGCACCTGCTGCCAACAGGGTAGTCACTGCCACTGCAACTAATTTAAGTTTCATTTTAATTAATCCTTATAATTTTCTTAGCGTGTTTCCTAAACCATTTCTAAACGAGGCCGCTTGTCAATGGCAGACTATTTTTAATAGACGTCGTGGTACTAATTCAATAATAAGTTTCATAAGATTACAAATTATTTGAAGTTGTGTGATCCAGATCTACATAATAGATCTCATGGTATTAATTTTAGGTGGGTATATCCTGAGATAATATATTTTCAAAAGGAATTGTTTTGCGGGTGATGGTTTTATTGTCTCTAGTCACGCTTGCTGACTATATACGAAAATACAGTTACAAATGAACATAAAATGCTTTATTTTATCAATTGAATATCATAATTTTAACAAAAACAAAACAAGTGATGAAGTATTATACACTCCGTTCGCCATTCATCAGCAACAACAAATTTTCATTTAAATAACTATATGGCAAGAAGCCAGAAAAAAAGCAAATAAGAATTTTCGAAGAAATAACGCCGATCGCAATATTCATTTAACCGAAATTAATACAGCAGGAAGAGAGTCGGGGCAGCCACAGAACTCGAAAGATAATCCGCCCCAACCACTGACTTCAGGCGCGACGCGTCGCTAACCAACAAAGCAGGGAACCCGCACACACCATAACCGCACCTTGCCAGAATGAAAATGACAGCGGCGCGCTTAACAGGACAGCGGCCAGCGCAGATGACAGCACCGGGGTAAAATAGGACCCCACAGCCATAATCGTGACGTTGCCATGCAAAATACCCACGTTCCATGCTGCATAAGCAAATCCTAACGTCAGGGCAGCAGAAAACAGTTTGATAACGACAGGCGTGCTAAAAATCATCTCCGGCTGCGGCGTCAGAAAATAATGTACCCATAAACTTGCAGCAGTGAGGAGGACAAATATCGTAATACCATTAAATCCTCTGGCATATTTGTTAGTGACGGTACAGTAGGTTGCCCAGATAAACGCGCCGAGAAAAGCGAGAAAATAGCTTAATGGGCTGGTTGCAATATTGCTGATAATTTCATCAGCATGGAGTCCATGTTCACCGCCTAAAACCCAACAGACGCCAGTTAACGCGACAATTAATCCAGGAACAACCAGCCAGGTTGTTTTTTGTCCATTGAACAAAATAGCAAAAAGAATCGTCAGACTGGGCCATAAATAGTTGACCATGCCGACTTCAATCGCCTGGTGACGCGTTGCTGCATATCCCAGCGAGAGCGCCAGACATATTTCATAACTGACAAACAGTACGCTGCCAGCGATTAAATAACGAACAGGAAAACGACGAATATTGGGGAACCCAACGGTAAAGATGAGCAATAATCCGCTTAGCGAATAAATAGCGGCGGCGCCGCCAACAGGCCCAAGTCCTTCACTTACCCCACGAATAAGCCCGACCATCGTGCTCCAGAGTACGATGGCAATAAGTCCAATTAACGTTGCTTTTTGTGTCGTCATTCTCTCCGTTTATCCCCATTCCTGGTCAAAAAAATATCGCTGAAATTTATAGCACTTTTACACCTTCCCGCGCTAATTCATTGTCTTTCTGATACTCCTTTGGTGGTATATAAACTCGACAAAAAGAACTATTTAGTAGCGGAACCGATTCGTTATTGATTTGACGCAAAAAAGTTATGGATATTGCTGTTAGTTTCCTCGCGAAGTTACATCCCTGGAAAAAAGAGGAAAGCAATGGACGTCAGCCGCAGACAATTTTTTAAAATCTGCGCGGGCGGTATGGCGGGAACAACAGTCGCTGCTCTGGGTTTTGCACCCAAAATGGCACTGGCTCAAGCGCGAAATTATAAGCTGTTACGCGCTAAAGAGATCCGAAACACCTGCACATACTGTTCCGTAGGTTGCGGGCTATTAATGTATAGCCTGGGCGATGGAGCAAAAAACGCAAAAGAAGCAATTTATCACATCGAAGGGGACCCGGATCATCCGGTCAGCCGTGGCGCATTGTGTCCGAAGGGCGCAGGTTTGCTGGACTATGTACACAGTGAAAACCGCTTGCGTTACCCGGAGTATCGCGCGCCCGGTTCAGATAAATGGCAACGCATTAGCTGGGATGACGCGTTCACCCGCATCGCAAAGCTGATGAAAGCCGACCGTGACGCCAACTTTATTGAAAAGAACGAACAGGGTGTAACGGTAAACCGCTGGCTTTCCACGGGGATGCTTTGCGCCTCCGCCGCCAGTAACGAAACAGGCATGTTGACGCAGAAGTTCGCGCGTTCCCTCGGCATGCTGGCAGTAGACAACCAGGCACGCGTCTGACACGGACCAACGGTAGCAAGTCTTGCTCCAACATTTGGTCGCGGTGCGATGACCAACCACTGGGTTGATATCAAAAACGCCAACGTCGTTATGGTGATGGGCGGTAACGCCGCTGAAGCACATCCGGTGGGATTCCGCTGGGCGATAGAAGCGAAAAACAACAACGACGCCACGCTGATTGTCGTCGATCCACGTTTTACACGTACAGCCTCGGTCGCGGATATTTACGCGCCTATTCGTTCCGGTACAGACATTACCTTCCTGTCCGGCGTACTGCTGTATCTGATTGAAAACAATAAAATCAATGCCGAATACGTTAAGCATTACACCAACGCCAGCCTGCTGGTGCGGGACGATTTTGCTTTCGATGATGGTCTGTTTAGCGGCTACGACGCCAAAAAACGCCAGTATGACAAGTCATCCTGGAACTATCAGTTCGACGAAAACGGCTATGCAAAACGTGATGAGACGCTGAGCCATCCGCGCTGCGTATGGAATCTGCTGAAACAACACGTTTCCCGCTATACGCCAGATGTTGTCGAAAACATCTGCGGTACGCCAAAAGCCGATTTCCTGAAAGTGTGTGAAGTGCTGGCCTCCACCAGCGCCGCCGATCGTACCACTACCTTCCTGTACGCGCTGGGCTGGACGCAACATACCGTTGGTGCGCAGAACATCCGTACGATGGCGATGATCCAGTTGCTGCTCGGCAACATGGGGATGGCAGGCGGCGGCGTCAACGCCTTACGCGGCCACTCTAACATCCAGGGGTTAACGGATTTAGGTCTGCTTTCCACCAGCCTGAGCGGTTATCTGACTCTGCCGTCCGAGAAGCAGGCGGATCTGCAAACCTATCTGAGCGCAAACACGCCGAAAGCCACGCTGGCCGACCAGGTGAACTACTGGGGCAACTATCCGAAGTTCTTCGTCAGTCTGATGAAATCGTTCTACGGCGATGCGGCGCAGAAAGAGAATGACTGGGGCTTTGAATGGCTGCCGAAGTGGGATCAGGCCTACGACGTCATTAAATACTTCAACATGATGGATAGCGGTAAAGTGACCGGCTACATCTGTCAGGGCTTTAACCCGGTTGCGTCCTTCCCGGACAAAAACAAAGTGGTGCAGTCGCTGAGCAAGCTGAAGTACATGGTGGTCATTGACCCGCTGGTGACGGAAACCTCCACGTTCTGGCAGAACCACGGCGAGTCTAACGACGTCGATCCTGCGTCGATCCAGACTGAAGTCTTCCGTCTGCCGTCAACCTGTTTTGCCGAAGAAGATGGCTCTATCGCCAACTCTGGCCGCTGGTTGCAGTGGCACTGGAAAGGTCAGGATGCGCCGGGCGAAGCCCGCAACGACGGCCAAATTCTGGCCGGTATTTACCACCGTCTGCGTGAGATGTATCGCAGCGAAGGGGGTAAAGGCGTTGAACCGCTACTGAAGATGAGCTGGGACTACAAACAGCCGGATCATCCTGAGTCTGAAGAGATTGCGAAAGAGAACAACGGCTACGCGCTGGAAGATCTCTATGACGCCAACGGCATCCTGCTGGCGAAGAAAGGTCAGTTACTGAGCAGTTTTGCCCAGTTACGCGATGACGGAACGACGTCGTCCTCCTGCTGGATTTATACCGGCAGCTGGACCGAGCAGGGCAACCAGATGGCTAACCGTGACAACGCCGACCCGTCAGGTCTCGGCAATACGTTGGGTTGGGCATGGGCATGGCCGCTGAACCGCCGCGTACTGTATAACCGCGCCTCGGCAGATCCACAGGGTAAACCGTGGGACCCGAAACGGATGCTGATTCAGTGGAACGGATCGAAGTGGACGGGGAACGATATCCCGGACTTCAACACCGCCGCACCGGGTAGCGCAACCGGGCCGTTTATCATGCAGCCGGAAGGGCTGGGACGTCTGTTCGCCATCGATAAGCTGGCGGAAGGGCCGTTCCCGGAACACTACGAGCCGATGGAAACGCCGCTGGGCACCAACCCGCTGCACCCGAACGTGATCTCCAGCCCGGTCGTTCGTCTGTACGAAGAAGATGCGCGGCGTATGGGCAAGAAAGATCAGTTCCCGTATGTCGGTACAACCTATCGTCTGACCGAACATTTCCACACCTGGACCAAGCACGCACTGCTGAACGCGATTGCTCAGCCAGAGCAGTTTGTGGAAATCAGCGAAAACCTGGCGGCCTCGAAAGGAATTGCCAACGGCGACGCAGTGAAAGTCAGCAGCAAACGTGGATTTATCCGGGCGGTTGCCGTGGTGACCCGACGTCTGCAAACGCTGAACGTCAATGGTCAGCAGGTTGAAACCGTGGGTATTCCGCTGCACTGGGGCTTTGAAGGGGTTGCGCGTAAAGGCTATATCGCGAACACCCTGACGCCAAATGTCGGTGATTCCAACTCGCAAACGCCAGAATATAAAGCGTTTTTAGTTAACATCGAGAAGGCGTAAGGGAGGCGAACATATGTCTTTGGAAACGCAGGACATCATCAAACGGTCTGCAACAAACCCGATCACGCCGCCTCCCCAGGCGCGTGATTATAAAGCGGAAGTCGCAAAACTGATCGACGTCTCCTCCTGCGTAGGCTGTAAAGCCTGCCAGGTGGCTTGTTCCGAGTGGAATGACATTCGTGACGAGGTGGGTCATTGCGTCGGGGTGTATGACAACCCGGCCGATCTTAGCGCGAAATCCTGGACGGTGATGCGTTTTAGCGAAACCGAACAGAACGGCAAGCTGGAATGGCTGATTCGTAAAGACGGCTGTATGCACTGTGAAGATCCGGGCTGCCTGAAGGCATGCCCGTCTGCCGGCGCGATCATCCAGTACGCTAACGGGATTGTTGATTTCCAGTCCGAACATTGTATTGGCTGCGGCTACTGCATCGCCGGGTGTCCATTTAATGTTCCGCGCCTCAATAAAGAGGACAACCGCGTCTATAAATGTACGCTGTGTGTGGATCGCGTCAGTATCGGTCAGGAACCGGCTTGCGTGAAAACTTGCCCAACCGGGGCAATCCATTTCGGCACCAAGAAAGAGATGCTGGAGATGGGGGAGCAGCGCGTGGAGAAACTCAAAGCGCGCGGTTTCGAACATGCCGGTGTTTACAACCCACAAGGTGTGGGCGGTACGCACGTCATGTACGTTCTGCATCACGCGAACCAGCCGGAGCTGTATCACGGCTTACCGAAAGATCCACAGATCGATACCTCTATCAACTTGTGGAAAGGGGCGCTGAAACCTCTGGCTGCCGCCGGGTTTATCGCCACCTTCGCCGGGCTTATCTATCACTACATTGGTATTGGCCCGAACAAGGAAGTGGACGATGAAGAGGAGGACCATCATGAGTAAGTCGAAAATGATTGTGCGCACGAAATTTATCGATCGCGCCTGTCACTGGACGGTGGTGATTTGCTTCTTCCTGGTGTCGCTGTCGGGAATTGCGTTTTTCTTCCCGACGCTGCAATGGCTGACGCAAACCTTCGGGACGCCGCAGATGGGGCGTATTTTGCACCCGTTCTTCGGCGTAGCGATTTTTGTCGCACTGATGTTCATGTTTGTGCGCTTTGTACACCACAACATCCCGGACAAGAAAGATCTTCCGTGGCTGAAAAATATTGTGGAAGTTCTGAAGGGCAATGAACACAAAGTCGCCGATGTCGGTAAGTACAATGCCGGGCAGAAAATGATGTTCTGGTCGATCATGAGCATGATTTTCGTGCTGCTGGTGACGGGCGTGATTATCTGGCGTCCGTACTTTGCGCAGTTCTTCCCGATGCAGGTCGTGCGTTATAGCCTGCTGATCCATGCGGCGGCAGGCATCATCCTGATGCACGCCATCCTCATCCATATGTATATGGCATTCTGGGTGAAAGGATCGATTAAAGGGATGATCGAAGGTAAGGTGAGTCGTCGCTGGGCGAAGAAACACCACCCGCGCTGGTATCGCGACGTCGAGAAGGTCGAAGCGAAAAAGGAAAGCAAAGAGGGATTACAATAACCCGCTTTCAAAAGACAAAAGCGCTACGTCTGTAGCGCTTTTTTTTTGCCAACAGAATGCCGGATGGCGCTGCGCTTATCCGACCGACAACCGTATAAAACACAGGCCCGGTAAGCGTAGCGCCACCGGGCAAACACTCAGATAGAGGTACGGCGGTAATCGCGGTATTCCGCTTGCCAGAAATTCTCGTCGATGGCTTGCTGTAGCGCTTCTGCGGACGTTTTTACCGCCACGCCCTGTTGCTGCGCCATTTTACCCACGGCAAAGGCAATCGCTCGCGACACGGTCTGAATATCTTTCAGCTCCGGCAATACCAGACCTTCGCCGTTGAGCACCAGCGGAGAGTATTTCGCCAGCGTTTCGCTTGCCGACATCAGCATTTCGTCGGTAATACGCGACGCGCCGGACGCAATCACGCCCAGGCCGATCCCCGGGAAGATGTAGGCGTTATTACATTGCGCAATAGGGTAAATTTTATCTTTCCAGGCCACCGGCGCGAAAGGACTGCCGGTCGCGACCAGCGCATTGCCTTCGGTCCAGGCGATGATGTCCTGAGGCGTGGCTTCAACGCGGGACGTCGGGTTAGACAGCGGCATCACGATCGGACGTGGGCAGTGCTTGTGCATCTCGCGAATGATCTCTTCAGTAAAGAGTCCGGTTTGCCCCGACACGCCAATCAGAATGTCCGGCTTCACGTTGCGCACGACATCAAGCAGGGAGAGCACTTCGCTTTCGCTGTCCCAGTGTTGCAGGTTCTCGCGTTTTTGCACCAGCTTCGTCTGGAATGAGAGCAGGTTAGGCATCTGATCAGTCAACAGACCAAAGCGATCCACCATAAACACTTTCTGGCGAGCGGCTTCTTCGCTGAGTCCTTCGCGTTGGGTTTGCGCGATGATCTGTTCAGCAATCCCGCAACCGGCAGAACCTGCGCCAAGGAAGACGATTTTCTGCTCGCTCAACTGGCTGCCCGCCGCACGGCTGGCGGCAATCAGAGTACCGACGGTCACGGCCGCCGTTCCCTGAATATCATCGTTGAAAGAGCAGATTTCATCGCGATAGCGATTAAGCAGCGGCATCGCGTTTTTCTGCGCAAAATCTTCGAATTGCAGCAAGACGTCCGGCCAGCGCTGTTTCACCGCCTGAATAAACTCATCGACGAATTCATAGTATTCGTCATCGGTGATGCGCGGGTTACGCCAGCCCATATAGAGCGGATCGTTCAGCAACTGCTGATTGTTGGTGCCGACGTCCAGCACCACCGGTAGGGTATAGGCCGGGCTGATGCCGCCACAGGCGGTGTACAGCGACAGTTTACCGATTGGAATCCCCATTCCGCCAATGCCCTGGTCGCCAAGACCGAGGATGCGTTCCCCGTCCGTCACCACAATCACTTTGATATTGTGGTTAGGCACGTTTTGCAGGATATCGTCCATGTTGTGGCGGTTCTGATAAGAGATGAACACGCCGCGCGCGCGACGGTAGATCTCAGAGAAGCGCTCACAGGCGGCGCCCACCGTTGGGGTATAGATAACCGGCATCATCTCATCGAGATGGTTTTGCACCAGTCGGTAGAACAGGGTTTCGTTGGTATCCTGAATGTTGCGCAGATAGATATGTTTATCGATTTCCGTTTTGAATCCCTGATACTGGATCCAGGCGCGCTCCGCCTGTTCTTCAATCGATTCGACCACTTCCGGCAGTAACCCCAGCAGGTTGAAGTTACGGCGTTCTTCTATACTGAAAGCGCTTCCTTTATTCAGGAGAGGAAATTCCAGCAGCACAGGGCCAGCGTAAGGAATATAAAGGGAACGCTGTTTCTTGATTTTGGTTTCCATGTCACTCACTCTTTTTCGAATATCCGTTCCTGGTGCTGTTTTATGGGCGTACTTAGGTTTTCACCAGGGCGTCGGGCAAAGAGTATAAAGCATTGTGAATGAATCCAGGCTTTTGTAAGCAAAAACACCATTGCGGTTGCAATGGTGTTTATCGTCATATCAGAACAGGGCGCTTACTTTTGGCTGTCAGCGTGACGTTTTCTGCCAGTAGGGTTGTTGACCACGCTGACTTTGTCGCCTTCGGTCACGAGCTTGCGTTGGTTGGAAATTTTATGGTCCAGTCCAAGAATATGACGGGCCTGACGGTTCGATTTCATTTTAACTCCTCAATCCTGTTGCTAGTTTTAAGGACAAATTCGCAATTGCGAAAGAAACGTAACCCCTTAGGTTGCTGGTACAGCATAGCAGGTTTTCCCCGGAAGGCGACCGAACGCGTGTAACAGAGTTGGTCTATACTTTCTGTTTTGAGCCAACAGGAGAGCAAGAATGACAATCCATAAGAAAGGTCAGGCACACTGGGAAGGCGATATTAAAGGTGGAAAAGGTACGGTATCGACCGAAAGCGGCGTGTTGAATCAACAACCCTATGGCTTTAATACACGCTTTGAAGGCGTAAAAGGGACCAACCCGGAAGAGTTGATCGGCGCGGCCCACGCGGCCTGTTTCTCGATGGCGCTTTCGCTGATGCTGGGCGAGGCGGGTTTTACCCCATCGTCAATCGACACGACAGCCGATGTCTCGCTGGATAAAGTCGACGCGGGTTTTGCGATCACGAAAATTGCGTTGCACAGTGAAGTTGCCGTACCTGGCATTGATGCGTCCACCTTTGACGGCATTATTCAGAAAGCGAAAGCCGGATGCCCGGTTTCGCAGGTGCTGAAAGCGGAAATCACGCTGGATTATCAGTTGACGTCATAACGGCATCAATCTCGACGGCCCGGTGATTGAGCGTCGGGTCGGCCCCACAACACCCTGTAGGCCCGGTAAGCGACAGCGCCACCGGGCGATTGCCTGGCTCTTACTCCACCGCTCGCCAGCAGCGAACGTCGCTCTCCGATCCCCGCGTCAATAATGCCTGCGGTTTTTCACAGCCACGGGTTGCCAGCGGACAGCGATCGCGAAAATAACACCCTTGCGGCAGGTGGCGGTTCCCCGGTAATTCCGTTTTGCGCAGCACCAGATCTTCTGCCAGCGGCGCCCCCGTTTTCGGAACGGAATCCAGCAACAGCCGGGTATAGGGATGTGCAGGCGTGGTTAACACCTGTTGCGCGTCGCCCAGTTCAACAATTTGCCCGAGATACATCACCGCCACCCGATCGCTCATGTACCGCACAACCGACACGTTGTGTGAAATCAGCACATACGTCAGTTTACGGCGCGTCTGTAGCGCAACCAGCAGATTCAGGATCTGCGCCTGCACGGAGATATCCAGCGCGGAAGTCGGTTCATCAAGCACGATAACGTCCGGCTCTGACGATAAGGCGCGGGCGATGGCGATGCGCTGGCGTTGTCCGCCGGAAAACGCATGGGGAAGCCTGTCGAGGTACTCAGGCCGGATGCCAACCTGTAAGGCCAGTTCTTCCGCCAGCGTCCGCCGTTCACGTTCGCTGTTATGCTTCTGGAGCCAGACGGGCTCGGTGATAATCCGCCAGACGGGTAATCGGGGATCCAGCGAAGAGAGCGGGTCCTGAAAGACCATCTGCATCCCGCTGTTGGCGCCGGTGCGCGCAACGCCAGGCCGCGAGCACTCGCCGTGGCTGGGTTTTAACATTCCCATCAGCAGTTGCGCCAGCGTACTTTTCCCGCAGCCGGATTCCCCCACGATGCCGAGCGTTTCTCCCTGGCGAATCTGCAAATCCATACCGTTCAGGGCATGTACGCGTTCCGTCACCCGGCCCAACCAGTTTTTACGGGCGGGGAAGGTGATATGGACATCCCGTAACGAGAGCAATATGTCAGACATGCGTCATCTCCTGTTGTGGATACCAGCAGGCGGATTGTTGTTCAGGTTCGCCATGATTCTCCAACTCCGGGACAGCCTCGCACAGCGTCCCGGCGGCAAAACAGCGTTCGCGGAAGGCGCATCCGGTTGGCAGACAGGTCAGGTTAGGCACCGTCCCTGGAATCGCGGGCAGCGGCGCGCGAGGTTCGCCGTGTTCCGGCGCGCATTTCAACAAACCAATGGAATAGGGATGCGTGGGGCGGCGAATAACCGTCTGCGTGGGGCCGCTCTCAATCACGCTTCCGGCATACATGACATACAGCCGATCGCACAACTGCGATACCACCGCCATATCATGACTGATAAACAGCACCGCAGTACCGCTGGCTCGCGCTTTTAGTTTCAGCAAACGCAGAACCTGTAGCTGCACCGTGACGTCCAGCGCGGTAGTGGGTTCGTCGGCAATAATCAGCTCCGGTTCGCAGGAGAATGCCAGCGCGATCATCACCCGCTGGCGCATCCCGCCGGACAGCTCAAACGGAAATCGCGCCATAACCTGCGCCGCATCGGGAATTTGCATCTCTTCCAGCAGGGCGATGGCTTTCTCCCGCGCCGCCTGGCGGCTCACCGCCTGATGATGGCGAATGACTTCCACCATTTGTTGCCCAATGCGCCGGGTGGGATTCAGCGCCGTCATTGGCTCCTGGAAGATCATCGACACGCGCGCGCCGCGCCATTTACGCATCTGCTTTTCGCTGGCATTCAGCACATCCTCGCCCAGCAGCGATACGCGGCCCTGATGAATGTGATAGCTGCCTTCCGGCAGCAGCCGCATTGCCAGCATGGCGGTGACGGATTTACCTGACCCGGACTCGCCGACCACGCCGACGATTTCGCCCCGGTCGATGCGCAATGATACGTGGTTAAGGGCGTGAACATCGGCTTTGTAACCCGGAAAGCTCAGGTGTAAATCCTCAATTTCCAGCACGGGTTGGGTCATGACTGTTTTCCTCCGGCTTTAGGGTCAAGCAGATCGCGAATACCATCGCCAAACAGGTTAAACCCGACAGCGGTAATCAGGATCGCCGCCCCAGGAAAGGCGCAATACCACCACTGGTCGAGGACATAGTTACGACCAATAGCCACCATTGCGCCCCATTCAGCGGTAGGCTGTTGTGCGCCAAGGCCAATAAAGCCCAGCGTAGCGGCCATCAGGATCGCGCTGCCAATATCCAGCGACGCCTGCACGATAAGCGGCGGCAGCGAATTACGTAAGATATGCCAGCTGATAAGGTGCCAGCGAGAAGCGCCATACGTTCGGGCAGCCTGTACATAGGTAAACTGGCGCACGACCAGCGTTTGCCCCCGCGCCAGGCGTACATAAAAAGGAATACGGACAATGGCGATCGCCATCATGGCGTTAAACAGGCTCGGCCCCAGCGCGGCGGCCAGCGCCATCGTCAGCACCAGCGAAGGAATCGACAGCATAATATCCATCAGGCGCATAATAATGGCGTCGGCGCGCCCGCCCATGACGCCGGACAGACAGCCAAGCAAGGAGCCGATTCCACCGGCAATCCCCACGACGACCAGCCCGGCGACAATGGATTGCTGGCTGCCGACCAGTACGCGGCTGAACAGATCGCGTCCCACTTCGTCAGTGCCGAACCAGTGCGTCGCAGAGGGCGCAAGCAGGCGCGCGGTCAAATCAATGGCATTGGGATCGTAAGGCGTTATCCAGGGCGACAGCACCATCAGTAGCAACATCAGGATGATAATCACGCCGCCGGTCAGCGTCAGCGGGCTGCTTTTCATCAGCCAGAAGAGTTTTGCCCAGTCGATCCGGCGGCGGGCGGTCTGCGACGGGGCGGGCGTCTCTTGCGTTAACATCATTCAGCACCTCCGCGACCGATTCGGGGATCGATCCACAAATAGAGTAAATCGACGACCAGGTTTACCAGCACATAAGCCAAAGAAACTACTACGGCGAATCCCATCACCGCCGGAAAATCCAGCGCCTGAATAGAGGTGACCACCCACGCCCCCATTCCCGGCCAGGCAAAGACCGTCTCGGTAAGCACGGCGCCATACAGCAAATCGCCCAGCGCCAGCCCCAGAACGGTAATCGACGGAATCAGGGCGTTAGGCAAGGCATAGCAGAGCACGATGTACCAGCCAGGCAGACCGCTGGCACGCGCGGTACGAATGTAGTCCTCGCTGAGTTGTTCCAGCATGGCGGAACGAATCTGACGGGCGACAATTCCCAGGTGGACAAACGCCAGGGTCAGCGCCGGTAAAATAAGGTGTTGTAACGCGTTGAAAAAGACCTCGCCATTCCCCTCCAGCAGCGCGTCAATCAGGTAGAACCCGGTGACGTGGGCGGGCGGGTCCAGCCAGTCATCAAGCCTTCCACCGCCGGGCAGAATTTGCAGATGCCCGTAAAACAGAACAATAACGCCCAGCCCCAGCCAGAACGCCGGGGTGGAAATGCCGGTTATCGCCATCAGCCGCACCAGATGGTCCAGCCAGCGGTTTCGCCATACGGCGGATAAAATCCCCAGCGGAATTCCGATCACCAACGCCAGCAGCAGGGAACAGAAGGCCAGTTCAAGCGTGGCGGGGAAAAACACGCGCAACTCTTCCATTACCGGGCGGCCAGTGCGTATAGACGTGCCCAGATCACCGTGAAAAACGTCGCTGACATAGCGAAAAAATTGCACATACAGCGGCTGATCCAGCCCCAGCTGTTGGCGAATGTTTTCGACAATTTCATCGCTGGCGCGATCGCCGGCCAGCAGTCGCGCAGGGTCGCCAGGAATCAGGTGAGAAATAATAAACGTAATTACGCAAACACCGGCGACCACCAGAATTAGTCCCCAGCATCGCTGGCGTAAAATGCTCCAGAACGTCATAGGCTTCCCCTTGCGGAGCCATAACGGCCCCGCATCAACGTGGCTTATTTACTCATGGCGCCAATGTTAAAGACCTGTTCCAGCATGGGGTTGAAAACAAAGCCTTTGACCTCTTTGTTCATCGCCAACTGATAGTTTTTCTGGAAGAGATAGACGTAGGCGGCCTCATCAATCACGATGGTTTGCGCCTGCTGGTAATCCTTCGTTCTGGCCGCCTGATCGGTGGTGGTCAGCGCGCTGCGCAGAAGTTTATCGACCCCGGCGTTTTCATAAAACGAACGGTTACCCGGCAGACCTTTCTTATCAGACTCAAACCAGTAGTTCATGAACATGTACGGATCGGCGAAGTCCGGGCTCCAGTTGCCGATGGCAATGTCGTAATCACCTTTGCCGATCCGGTCGCGCATGGTGGCATTCGCCAGTTTTTCCAGCTTCACCTTAATACCCAGCTTGCTGAGACTGGCCTGCGTGGAAAGCGCAATCGGCTCCCAGTTTGGATCGTTATCAGAGTAGAGGAAGCTCAGGCTGTCGGGCTTGGTCGCGACTTGCTCCCAGGCGGCTTTGGCTTTCGCTTCATCAAAACTGTACTGCATTGCCTTCGCGTCATAGCCCCACATACCTTCAGGAATCGGGCCGCGCATCTGCTTGCCGTTACCGCTGAGGATACCCGTCACCATGCCTTGATAGTCCGTTGACCATGAAATGGCCCGGCGCAAATCCACCTGATTCAGCGGCGCTTTACTGTTGTTCAGATAGAGATAAGTCACGCGCAGCGAAGGGTAATCCGCCACGTTGACTTTCCCTTCCTGTTTTAACGCGTTGAGCTGGTCTACCGGGAGAGCATCGGCAATGTCGATGTCTCCCCGCGACAATTGCAGGCGGCGGGAAGCGCTCTCACCAATAATTTTTACCGACACGCGCTTAAAGGCAGGTTTGGCTCCCGCATAATGCGGATTCGGCACCAGAATCAGCTGCTGTCCTTTCTGCCAGCTTTTCAGCATAAACGGGCCGGAACCTGCGGTATTCTGCGCCAGAAAACCGCGCGCATCATCTGCGGCATGTTCTTTCAGAACCTCCGGGTTAATAATGGAGGCGCCGTCATTCGCCAGCGTGTACAGGAAGGGCGCAAACGGCTGGCTCAGCGTAAATTTCACCGTATAGTCATCGACGGCTTCGACTTTCAAATCTTTTGGAAAGGCTTCTGCCGGGCCTTGTCCAATTTTCAGCAGACGCGCAAAAGATTGTTGCACCGCATCTGCCGTAACGGGCGAGCCATCAGCGAATCGGGCATCTTTATTAAGGGTAAACGTCCACTCTTTCTGATCGTCAGAGGCCTTCCAGTCGCTCGCCAGATCGCCTTCAACCTCCGTGGAACCTTTACCTCCCTCGGTTTTGTACTGCACAAGGCGTTGATAAGACGGGTAGGTCACCGTCCAGTCGTTGTTATCAATAGTGACGGCAGGATCAAGCGTTTGCGGATCGGCCGCTTTACCAATCACCAGCATATCTTTGGGTACAGCCGCCTGAGCGGCGGGCAGGGCAACAGCCAGTGCCACGGCAATCAGGGCGGGACGAAACAGCGAAGTTAAAGCGTGTGTTGTCTTCATGACCGTGCTCCATCATTTACAGGAAGGGTTGTTGTGCGTGATGCCGGGAAACAGGCAATGCAGTCGTCGAGCAAGGGGTAGCTGGCCGCGTCCGGCAATTCGAAATGCCACCATTCACTGCTGATGCCGACAAAACCACCGCCAAACATAATAGCGTTCAATAACAATCGATTACGTTGCGCTGCGGGTGGAACAGAAGGGTGATACGAGTGCGAGCGATCGTGCATTTCATCAAAACCGGCCCCCATATCAAGCACGTTGCCATGCTCATCCATCAGAGTGACGTCAATTGCCGTACCACGGCTATGGTTTGAACCGATGGCCACATCCACCACGTATTGCGGATCGGGACAGACATGCCACAGAACCGACTGCGCCTGCTGCGGACGATAGGCGTCGTATACCACCAGAGACAGCCCTGCCAGCTGCGCGATGCTGATACTTTTCGCCAGCGCGGTGACGGCATCCGTATGCAACAGGCAACGGGCCTCCCGGTAAATGGGCGCGCCGGTGAGGTTATCGGCGGTGGCGTATTTGAGATCGATATGCAGCGAGGGGAAAATCACTGACAGATCGACCAGTTCAGGGGTTTCTGACATAGCACGTTTCCTGTTTATTGTTCGAATTGACCAAACTCTTGTTGCAACTGGCGATTAGTTCGCAGCCGTTCAGCAAGCGTATCGCCCAGTTGATCCACCACGCCTGACAGCAATAAGTTGAACAGGCAGCTCACGGGGGCGAGTGAATCCCAGAAGTGCCCGGTGTCGGTTTTTACCTGCAATAAGTCGATGGCGTAGTCTCTGGCCCACGGACACCAGACATCAGTGATTAACGCCAGCGGAATGCGCCGCTCGCTGGCAACGCGACAATACTGACGGGCAGCGGCGGAATAGGCGCGGGTATCCGTGATCACCACATATGGCCGTGCGAACCCGGAATTCAGCGACTCAACCCAGCTCCCGGATAGCCCTTCGGAATAACTGACTTTGGGCCGCAGGTATTCCAGGTGGCTGAAAAAGGCGTTAGCAATGCCGCGCGTGGACTGAATCCCCAGAACATACACGGCCTCCGCATGCGCCAGTTGCTGAGCGATGCGCAAGAACGTTTCACTTTGCGCCAGCTGATAGACGTGGGTGATGGCATCAATTTCCAGCGACAGCGACTGACGCGCTCTGTCGGGCAGCCGCTGCTGCTGTTGCCAGGAGTCAAGGCGTTCATTCATCCCCCAGGGCTGATAGGGCACAGATGGCAGTTCCCGCAGGCTGGCTTTGGCATCCTCAAGATTACGAAAACCAAGCTTCCGTAAATAACGTCCTACCGTGATGCCGCTGGTGCCTGTCGCTCTGGCGATACCGTCTGCCGTTTCAAACGGTATCTGCGCCGCGTGCGCTAACAGCCAGCCTGCAACGCGCTTTTCGCTGGGCGTATGCTGGCTAAAACTCTTCTCAATTCGGGCAAATAACTCAGGTTTTGATGTCATTACCGTCTCGCTGTTAGTGAGCTGTCAGAGAGCGTTCCGCTGTTACTGAATTAACAATGCAGGACGCATGCCAACCTGGAAACCACGGCATCGCCGTCTTTTTTGTTAAATTAAGGTGATATTTAATTAACGAATGATCAACATTTGTGCAGATTAGTTCACTTTTGGTGCAGCGATCGTCAGAGAGGGCATGAATGTGTCGAATCCGTCGCAGGGATCACATTGTGATGCCAGAAATTGCAGGGTCAAAAATGACAAACGCCAGCGTGGATAGCAGAAAAATATAAAAGCGCGAGACACATTATTTATCAGCGGAAAGAACGGTGTATTATTTTTGTAGATTTAATAAATATTCAGCAGGCAAGTAATCTGTTCATTTTACGCATTAAAATACAACGCGATATTAATTATTCTTTTATAACAGACAGGTTTGTAGCAACGTATGAAGGCAGATGAAGCGTAAAACCCCCTGACTTATGAAGTGCGGCACAACCAGGAGAACACAAGGCCTGGCGCGTAAGTGATTAAAACAACGCATTAAAAATAATATTCAAAATAAACTTATCACGCTATTTAAATCAGGTGAAAGTGCAGGATTTTGTTATTAGTGACAATGTCACATCTAAGGGCGTGTTAATATTTATTAACGAACCATAAAACCGCATAAAGATATAAATTTGTGTGCCGATACTGAATAAAAGAGAGTCGTTTACATAAGGGGTTTGTATGGTCTGGTATCCATCACGTATTTCCACCCGTCTGACGATTGGGGGGATTGCGCTGCTTGCAGTGACCACGCTGGTTATTGTTGCCATTATGCTCTGGCGCGGTCAGCCGCGCGTTGTTGAGATCAACTCCGCCCTGATAGAGGAGACAGGGCAAGGACTGACTCGCCAGTTAGGTACTGTTTTATCGCGTATTGAAGGTGAAACGGTTAGCCTGTCGCGTCTTGCCGAAGTGCTGCCAAACGACGAATCGCTATACCAGCATGTCGTTCCGCATCTTATTGGCGAACAGAATGATTCCATCATTACCGGCGGCGGCATCTGGCCGGAGCCGGATGCCTTTACGCCCGGCATTGAACGACGCAGTTTCTTCTGGGCGCGTGATGCAGAAGGGAAATTGATCTTTTCCGACGACTACAACGTTGCCGGTGGAAGCGGTTATCATAACGAAAGCTGGTACCTCCAGGCGAAAGGGCACTCACAGAACAGCTGCGTCTGGTCTGATGTTTACCAGGATACGATTTCCGGGGTTAACATGGTGACCTGTAGCATTCCTTATCAACTGGCAGGGAAATTTGCCGGCGTCGCTACAACCGATATCCGACTGGATAACGTCGCCACCTTTATGCAACAGCAGGGGAACAGCACAGGCGGTTATGCCTTTGTGGTGGATAAACAGGGGCAAATCCTCTATTTCCCGCAGGCCGATCACGCGCAGTTTAAAACGTTTACTGACCTGGTCAAAGCCTCTGACTGGCTCGCCCCGGTAGCCGGATCGCTGAAAACGCTGAATGCCTCGGCCGATGTCGCCACCATTCCCCTTGCACACGACGGCATACTGGACGGGCCTTCCCGGGTGATACTTTTCCCGATGGCGGATACCGGGTGGATCGTTGGGCTGGTGACGCCTGAAGAACGCGTTGTCGGGCTGGCAAAAGTGATGATGAAGGATGTACTGGAAGTGCTGATTCCGATCATGGCCATTCTGCTGGTGGGCTCCTGGCTGGTGGTACGCCGTCTTATCTCTCGTCTGGACGATACGCGTCGCGCGCTGGATGATATCGCCCAGGGCGAAGGCGATCTGACTCGCCGCCTGGACGTCCGGGGTAAAGATGAGATTTCCGATATTGCTCAGGCCTTTAACCTCTTTGTGGACAAAATATCCGCGATCCTGATTACCGTTCGCAGCAGTAGCGTGGTGGTTGCGAATAACGCCGTCAGTCTGGCTGACAGTAATATGGAGTTATCCTCCCGCGTAACGCAGCAGGCTGCCGCGCTGGAGGAAAGCGCGTCGGCGATGGAGCAATTAAATGCGACCGTTCATCAAAATACCGGGAATACACAGTTAGCCGATGAGCTTTCCGAAAACACGGCGCAAACGGCTAACCGCTGTGGCGATGTCATGCAGGGCGTGATTTCCACGATGGATAACGTCAGCGCGTCGTCCGGCCGGATGGTGGAAATTGTCGCCGTTATCGACAGCATCGCGTTTCAGACCAACATTCTCGCGCTGAATGCGGCGGTGGAAGCCGCACGAGCGGGTGATGCCGGTCGCGGATTTGCCGTCGTCGCCTCTGAAGTGCGCACGCTGGCACAGCGCAGCGCCACTGCCGCGCAGGAGATCAAGGCGTTAATCGATGAATCAGTCTCACACGTAGACAGCAGCAGTCAGCAGATCCATAACGCCGGGGATCGTCTTGGCGAGTTGGTCGGCAACGTGCGTCAGGTCAGACAATTGATGGGTGAAATTCGCGTGGCGGGTGAAGAACAGCGTAAAGGTGTCTCTGAGGTCACGCTGGCAGTAACCGAAATGGACAGTACGGTTCAGCAGAACGCGTCGCTGATTGATGATGCCGCTGCGCGAACCCAGGTCCTGAAAGAGGAGGCTGAACAACTGGCGCTGCTGGTCTCTTCATTCAGATTGCCTGAACCCACTGCGGCATAATTTTCTCTCTCCCTCACAGAACGTCTGCAAATTGCAGACGTTCTGCTTGTGTCAGTCAGATAACTAAATCCATTATTTAGTGTTTTATCTCCATGAATAGCCAATAACTCCATTATATAGTGGTTTATGCTTTTTGCCTTTGTTGCACATTAACTCTATAATATTGTGTATTACGTCAGAAATATTGCGATAAGGGACACTATGATGGATTTAACCCTTAGTTCTCCAGCCGAGATTGTTACGCTACTCTGCGACCGGTTACGCAAAGAACGCCTGGCAAAACAGATGACTCAGGCTGACGTGGCCGCCCGGGCGGGGGTTGGCGTCAATACGGTTTCAAACCTTGAAGCAGGCAAAAATGTGGGCTTCGAGAATCTGGTCAGAGTGGCGGTGGTATTAGGTTATGGCGACGCGTTGAAAGCGCTGTTCAAGCCCAAAATTGATAGCCTGGATGATATCTTACGTTATGAGAAGAGCGCGACGCGTCAGCGGGTGAAGAGGAAAAATAGCGATGCCTGAGCAGATAGACGTCTTCTATGAAGGATGGGGGGAACGATGGCTCTGGGGCAAGCTGGTCTCCTCAACGGCATTGACCGGTCGGCCAGTCATCGCCTTTGAATACAGTGACGAGGCCGTTCGCAAAGGTTTTGAGCTGTCCCGCTTAACATTACCGCTTGAGGGGCCGCGATTACGCAGGGACTTTCCGGCTCATCAATTACATCTTCCGGGGCCGGTTTACGACGCTCTGCCTGATGGCTGGGGAATGCTGCTGATGGATCGCTTATTCAAACGCAGGGGACTCAATGCCGCCCGGATTGGCCCCCTGGAGCGGCTCACCTGGGTGGGCGGCAACGCAATGGGGGCAATGACATTCCAGCCGGTACAGGCTGAGGCCGAACTCACCTCGCAAGAAGAGATCCCGCTGGTGCAGCTGGCCGCAGAGGTGCAGGAGGTTCTGAGCGGAGAAGGCGGGGAGTTCCTGCAAAAATTATTGCAAATGGGCGGTTCACCACAGGGGGCACGGCCAAAAGCATTACTCTACCGTGACACTGTCACGTCAAAATTCACAACCTCGCCGTTAGCAGGCGCGGAAAGCTGGCTGGTCAAATTCCCGGCCAGACAGGAACATGCCGAGGTCTGCGCCATTGAAGCCGTCTATTCAGCGTGTCTGCGCAAATGCGGCATCCAGACGCCTGACGTTACGTATTTCGCCTTGCCGGAAGGGCAAGCGGCATTCGCCACCCGCCGTTTTGATCGTGAACAAGGGATGCGCGTGCCCATGCAAAGTCTGGCCGCTTTCACTGGCGCGAATTACCAGACGCCTGGTTCGCTCGACTACCGAAGTTTTTTACGTGCGACGCAAATATGCACCAACGATATTCGGGAAAAAGCGCTTGCCTTCGAACGAGTGGTCTTTAATGTCGTGTTCAACAACCGGGACGATCATCCGAAGAACTTCGCTTATCTGATGTCCACAGATGGACAATGGACCCTGGCGCCCGCCTATGATGTGACCTATTGCGATGGGCCTGGCGGCTATCATCAGATGGATGTGATGGGTGAAGCTCTGGATATTGAAAGAAAGCATCTTCAGGCGCTGGGTGAACAGGAAGCCGAATTGCCAGCCCCCAGAGTCGCGGAGATCATCGCGACTATTTGCGACGTTGCGGCAACGTTCAGCGCAATTGCTACCGACCTCTACCCGGGGCAAATCACGAGCGATACGCTGAACTATATCCAAAAACAGATTGATGGGAATATCAGCCGCCTGAAGGGATGACGGCTGAGTCAGTCTCACGGAACAAGAGGGTGTGGAGGAGGTTAGCTTCCCCACCGGCTTTTCAGATAGTTCACCGCTTGCTGGGTTTGCGGCCGATCAAGATAGCTTTCTCTGAACAGGATTGTGCCTTTGATTTGTGAGACGGATTCATTCAGATCCAGTTGCTTCTTAAGCTCCGGGACGCCGCCATTGATCATCCAGTCCGGTTCATTCTTTGACGGTTCGCCGACTTTATACAACGCCACGCCAATATAGAGATGGGTATTCGTGGGTTTCACCACATCCGCCCACCATTTCGCCAGCACATCATAACGGGCCGCGTCACGCGCAAAGGGCCAGTAGAGCTGCGGCGCAATGTAATCCAGTAATCCCAGTTGCACCCAGCGGCGAGTATCGGCATAGGATTCATCATACGCCGCCGCGCCCCTCGTATCCGAACCTGCCGGATCATGCGAGCGGTTACGCCATACGCCAGCGGGGCTGACGCCAAATTCAACATCCGGTTTCAGGTTTTTGACCGTGCGGGACACCTGCTCAATCAGCAGTTGCGTATTGTGTCGCCGCCAGTCCGCTTTTGAGGCAAACGCCTGACCATATCGGGCAAAAGTGGAATTGTCGTTAAGCGTGGAGCCAGGCGTTTCGGTATAAAAATAGTCATCAAACTGTACGCCATCGATGGGATAACGTGTGACCACTTCCGCCACGATACTGGTGATCCAGTCCCGGACGTCAGGAATGCCGGGATCAAGAACAAAACGATCTCCAGAGATGCGCACCCAGTCGCGATGCAGCACAAACACGCTCGCCGGATTTGACGTCACCGTCGCATTTAACTGCGCCACCGTTGCCGGTTTGGTGTTTACCGATACGCGGTAGGGGTTAAACCAGGCGTGTACTTTCATTCCCCGCTTATGCGCTTCATCAAGCATAAACTGTAGCGGGTCGTAGCCCGGATCTTCACCAATCTTTCCGGTCAGCATATCTGACCACGGTAAAATTTTTGACGGCCAGAGCGCCGTTCCATCCGGCTTGACCTGGAAAAACACGGTATTGATTCCCAGACTTTTTAGTTTATCCAGCTTTTCGATCAACGCGTTCTGTTGTTGACGCACCCGAACCGCCGCATTACTCGTATTCACGGAACTGGCCGGAGGCCAGTCAAGACGCGAAACGGTTGCCAGCCAGATACCACGAACCGGCTGCTGATTTTTCTGGGATGGGGCTGGCGTCGCGGAAGAAGGGGGCGTAACCAGAGAAACGGGAGGTTTTGAGGCGCAACTGGCAAGTAAAAACGCGGTGGCGACAAGCGTAGCCCGTTTTTTTACTTTGCTGACAAGACGAGCGTGACGAGAGCTGATGATCATATTTGCCAATTTTCCGTTTGGTTAATCCAAAAAATCTTACACGAGATCTGGCTAATTACAGAGTTCATTGCTACGTTTTTTACAGGAGATGGCATTCCTCCTCATAACCGCCCTCTGGCTGATGATGCCTGCACATTCTGGACGTTGCCCCGCGTGGACAAGTCAACGTGTATTGTGTAGGAGTCATTATGCGCCGTACCTCAACAACATCGCTGCAATTTATTACCGTTTTGTATGCCTCTGGTCGTCGTCATACCCCCCCTTCGGGCGATCGTGCTCCTGCATATTTTGTCGATCTGAATCTTGATAAAATCGTCGATCGCATTGTTCAGGGACGGGAAGAGTACGGCATCAGCGCTTTCTTTTATTCACCACTTGAATGTCTGGAGGATATCCTCTATCGACAGGAAATTATTCAGGATGTGACAATACACGCGCTCTATAAGGCGCTAATGGCATATTCCGCAGAGATGAAGAATATCAGGGAGATTTCAGAAGAAAAAACAAACCGGTTTTACTTCTATCAACAGCGGCGCTGGGAGCTTGAGTGCATTTTGTTGTATTGCCAGGCCGTTACGGCGCTGTATGAGCGTATAGCGCCGCTGTCTTTGTCTTCCGACGGTATGATTAATTTCAGGCATTATCTTCGTCAGTATATCGAGAGTGAAAATTTTACCGGGTTATATTCAACCGCCACTATGATAAGAAAAAGTCTGGAGGCGGTTCAGTACGGCCTGAAAATTAAAGGCGACGCCATTATTGTTGAACAGTATCACCAGGAGAAAAACTATAGCGATGAGATCCTCGATGTGTTCTCAAAGTTTAAGCAGCATGATGTGAATGTCGAGGTGGAGAGTAGACATCACAGCTTCGGGATGAACCATATTGAAGCACAAGTTCTGGATTGTGTTGCCAGACTATTTCCCGCCGAGTTTCATCAACTTGATGTGTTTATAGATGCCAACAGGCGCTACAGAGATAACACGCTGGATCTTTTTGAACGTGAAGTGCAGTTTTATCTGGCTGTTGTGGAATACATTGAAAAATTTCGGCAGAAAGGGCTGCCATTTTGTATCCCGGAGGTACTACGAGATAAAAAAGCTATTTCGGCTGTTGCGGCTTTCGATCTCGCGCTTGCAGAGGTCATCCTTGAGAAAAAGGAGAAGGTTGTCTGCAATGATTTCAGCTTCCAGGAGCATGAACGTATTTTCGTCATATCGGGCCCCAACCAGGGCGGGAAAACCACCTTTGCCCGCATGATAGGGCAACTGCATTTTCTTGCCTTGCTGGGCATTTATGTCCCTGCCAGGCAGGCAAAGCTCTTTCTGACAGACACTATTTTTACGCATTTTGAGAAAAGCGAAAATATTTATAACCTCCGGGGAAAACTGTATGACGACCTGGTGAGAATAAAAGCGATCCTTGATGCTGCCACATCACACAGTTTGATTATCATGAATGAGATTTTTACGTCAACCACATCGAGGGACGCTATTTATCTGGGAACACGGGTAATCAAGAAAATAGTCATGCTCGATGCGCTTTGTGTCTGCGTAACGTTTATCGACGAGCTTACGGCATTAGACCCGTCCATCGTCAGCTTAATGAGTACGGTTGAGCATAATAATGCGGCATTAAGAACCTATAAAATCACCAGGAAACCGGCCGATGGTATCGCATGGTCAACGACGCTGGTGATAAAGCATGGGCTGACATATGAGCAGATAAAAACGAGGTTAAACGGATGAACGCGTATCTGATGTATAAAGATAACGATTTTATCGTTGACGATAATATCCCAGAGAACATCAAATTTGCCATGAAAGATCTGGAGCTGGCGGTGTTGTTTCATGCGTTGTCTGATGGAGATGATTTTCTTTATTCTGTCGTCAGGAAGGCATGTTCTGTGCTGCTATCGGGCATTCCTGACATTGAGTACAGGCAGGCTATTCTGCGGGATTGCCTGTATAACGAGGACGTCATCAGAACATTCTATAACGTGGTGGTTGAATGTCTGCAAATGGAAAAGGAGAAACTCCACTACGGCGTTTTTGGTCATTATCCTTCCGCTGTGCTGCATCAGTCTCTTTCGTTTACCCAATTCCTGATGACCTATTTACAGAAAATAAAAATTATCGCACAAGAAAACATCCATCACGTTGAATCTCCGGGGATGGTTCGTCTTTTCTCGATGCTTGTTCAGGAGTTAAACGATGATTATATGAGTACTATTGAAAGACATCTGAAGCAGATGACTTTCAAAAAAGGCGTATTAATCAGCGCACGATTAGGGCAGGGTAATCAGGGCAAAGACTATGTACTCAGGCGGCCCAATCCCCCGCAAAAAGGATGGTTCCGGCGTCTTTGGACAAAAAGACCAGCGCATTACACCGTACAGCTAGCCGCGCGTGATGAAAATGGCTTCAGGGCATTAAGCGACTTAAAGGACGAAGGGCTCGTATTGATCGCCAACGCAATGGCGCAATCCACCGCGCATTTGCTTAATTTTCTAAAGTCACTGCGCACTGAATTAGGATTTTATATTTCATGCCTTAATCTTGCGCAGGCCTTAAACAAACGCAATATTCCACTGTGCTTTCCTGTCCCGATATATCAAAGAGAACGCCATCATGTGTTTGAGGCACTCTTTGATCCCTGCCTTGCACTGACATCGGATCGGGAAATCGTTAGCAACACATTAAGAACGGATAATAAAAATACTTTTATTATCACTGGCGCAAACCAGGGAGGGAAATCCACGTTTTTACGCAGTATCGGGCTGGCGCAGATAATGATGCAGACGGGGATGTTCGTTTCTGCTGAATGTTATAGCGCAGATCTTTGTCGGCAGATATTCACGCATTACAAATGTGAAGAAGACAGCCATATGGTCAGCGGAAAGCTGGATGAAGAGCTCCGACGAATGAGTGATATTGTTGATGCTCTACAACGTGATGACCTGGTGCTGTTTAACGAATCGTTCTCTGCAACAAACAGTCGGGAAGGGGCCGAAATCATCAGAGGCGTGGTAACCGCACTGGCAGAAAGTAACGTGAAACTCTTTTTTGTTACGCATACTGCGGAATTTGCATGTTCGTTTTATCAGGAGGATCGCCAGGACACGGTATACCTGTGCGCCGAACGACGCGACGATGGAGAAAGGACATACAAAATAGCAGAAGGCGTGCCTCTGGATATCAGTTATGGCGAAGATCTGTACCGGGATGTTTTTGATGCCTCTCCCGTATACCGGAATACGGGAGAGGATTCAGAGCGTTAACCTTTTCTGAAGGCAGATTTACCGGCGAAAACGGCGGCATCGCCAAGTTCATCTTCAATACGCATTAGCTGATTGTATTTCTCGATGCGTTCTCCACGGCTTGGCGCTCCCGTTTTGAGGTGTCCGGCGCGTAAGCCTACCGTCATATCAGCAATGAAACTGTCTATTGTTTCTCCGCTACGGTGTGAGATAAAGCTGCCCCAGTGATGATCATGACACAATTGAACTGCTTCGATTGTCTCGCTTAACGTACCAATCTGGTTCAATTTGATCAGCGCGGCATTCGCCAGATTTTCATCAATTCCTCGCTGGATATATTTTACGTTAGTCACAAAAAGATCGTCACCCACCAGTTCAATCTTATTGCCAAGCGTATCGCTCAGAATTCGCCAGCCAGCCCAGTCATCTTCAGCCAGGCCATCTTCAATCAGAACAATGGGGAATTCGTTGACCAGCCGCTCATAATAGTGCGTCATCTCTTCCGCACCGAATTGCGCATTTTCGCTGCGCAGGGTGTATTTTCCGTCTGAATAAAATTCGCTGGATGCAGGGTCCATGCAAATAACAATATCCTCGCCGGGTTTATAACCGGCTTTTTCGATCGCTTCGACAATCAATTCCAGCGGTTGCCGGTTTGACGAGACGGCTGGCGCGAATCCACCTTCATCGCCCACGCCAGTAGACAAGCCTTTCTCCAGTAAGACCTGACGTAAATTCTGATACACCTCGCTACCCCAGCGAATGGCTTCCCGAACAGAGCTTGCGCCCCAGGGGGCAATCATGAACTCCTGAAAATCGGCGCCTTGCCAGCGAGCGTGAACGCCGCCATTGATGATATTCATACAAGGAACCGGGAGGAGGTTAGCGCCAACGCCGCCGAGGTAACGATACAGCGAAATGTTTGATAGCTGCGCGGCCAGACGCGCCACGGCAAGCGATACCCCGAGAATAGCATTAGCCCCGAGACGACTTTTATTTTCCGTACCATCAAGAGTTATCAGGCAGTTATCGATATCTTTCTGACGGCGGACATCATATCCCCGTAGCGCATTATCGATCTCAGTATTGATACTCTGAACCGCGCCCAATACACCTTTGCCGCCAAAACGCGACTTATCTCCATCACGGCGCTCAATGGCTTCGCGCGAACCGGTACTGGCACCGGAAGGGACTGACGCGCGCGCAACACCGCCGCCGATGGCGGAGACTTCGACCTCAACGGTCGGATTACCTCGGGAGTCCAGAATTTCTCTTGCGATCACACGTTCAATTTCATAGCTCATAGAAATGACCTTATTTTATGGAGTGGATATATGTTTAATCAGCACATCAACCGAGAGATGATTGATGAACTCAAAAGAGAACGAGGAAAAAACCCCAAACAGGCGATTCTTATGACCCAGCATGACCAGGTCGATATCCTCATGTTGGATAACCGCTTCAACATCTTTGAAACGTTGAATGCTGATAATTGATTTCACTTGCACATGAATACTGCTGGATTCCGCCAGGCGACTGAGCATCGCTTTGGCCTCGATCACTTCATGTGATTGCCGATCCCGGGTTAAAGCATCACTCGTGTAATCCAGCTCCCGGTAATCAGAACTGATATGCCCGAGGGTGATCTGAGTCCCCATTTCTTTTGCCAGACGTTCAGCATGGTGCAGCAACAGCACACCATCGATTTCATTCTGGACCAGTAATAATGCGTGTTTGTACATATGCATACGCCACCTCTCAAGTAATGAGAAACGTTCAGCATCGCAAATGAACAATGTGTTGCAGACGGGCCGATGGACATAACAAGAGCCGGTGAGCGCTACGTTGTTGCTGATGTTGTGATAGTCAAAGGCATGGATAACATCTTTCTTTTCAAAAAGATGAGATTCAGGAAGTAATGAAGTGGTTGTTTTACTATTCATAGCGATACCCGACATACATGCCTAAGAAAAACAGCAACAGTTGTATATCAGGCGTCATCATCCGATTCGAGCGAACCGGCGGTTGGGAAAGGTGGAACACCATCACCTTGTGAACTAAGCGTATAGCAGGTTCAGGCGGAAATCAATGAGAAGTAAGTCTGTTACGCATGGATCGCGAAGAAGGAGAGGGTAGTCAACGAAATCTGCGGCGGAAATAACGCAATAAAAATTATAACTTAGTACGATTTTGACTTTAACAATTCCATAAGTCGTTTAATTATAGACAGTTATTGTATCTACAAGTCTTCGAGTGTGCTTATGAAAGAGATCTGTTCCGCAGATTCGTCAACATTTAAACATGTGCGTTTTGTTCTCACAGACATGGATGAAACGCTGACTTACAAGGGGCGCCTTGCGGCTGAAACCTATATGGCGCTGGAACGGTTGCAGAATGCAGGAGTAAAAGTGATACCGGTCACAGCCGCGCCCGCAGGCTGGTGCGACCAGATGGCACGGATGTGGCCAGTTGATGGCGTCATTGGTGAAAATGGCGGTGTGTTTTTCAGAAGGCGAAATGACGGTCATGGCATTGAGCGTTTCTTCTGGCACGGCACAGAAAAATATCCTGACGTCGCTGAGCGCCTGACGCAAATTGGGGAACAGATAAAAAGGGAAATTCCTGCCGCTCATTTTGCCGACGATCAACCTTTCAGGATGACGTCCATTGCCTTTGCTAAACCGCCAGAAGCCCATCAGTGTTCATTAATACTTAACGCATTGACGCAAGCAGGTGCTACAACCACCGTAAACAATCTCTGGATTCTTGGCTGGTCTGGAGAATATGACAAGTTATCTATGGCCCGACGAGTGCTCAGGGATTTTTACGATCTCGACATTGATGCCGAACGTTCTGCCGTATTGTATAGCGGCGACTCGACGAATGATGCGCCGATGTTTTCATTCTTTGAACATACGGTTGGAGTGAGCACGGTATCAGATTACCTTGATCAAATCCCGAAACCTCCGCAGTGGATTACCCGTGGCCCGGGAGGTGCTGGTTTTGTGGAAATTGCAGATGCGGTAATTGCCGCCAGATAGTGAAAAACGCAGGTCCCGTCGGCTTATCCGGTCACAGTGGCCGGGTTTTTAATGCGTGCGCTACGTGAAATCTGACGCAGGATAACCGCCAACAGTTTGCAGAATTCACACAGGGCACGATGGAAGGCGTGCAGAAAAGGCGAGGGATGCATTATGAGTCAAGGGAGTAAGCCTGTATTGGGCGTCATAAATTCAATTTAACATAATATACATTATGCGTACTAAAGAGGATAAAGGGAGAATCTGTGGTTTTGTAGTCATCCTTGTGCTGGCCGCTATAGTCTCTGAAGCACTTTCTCCAGCACGACTCCGTTGATTCTGGGGCTCTGTTTCACAGCTCCAGCACTTCCCGCGATGTCTAAATACATTTTCCGAATACATGTAACACGTTTTTTTGCTTAGGCGTTGTGAATTCCTCATCCGCAAGATGCTGCATCCCCAGGGATTCATAAAACCGACGCCCGCTGTCGTTACCCTTAAGAACCTGCAACCAGAAAAAATGCTGCTCCTTATGCCTTGCTATCTCGATGGCTTTTTCGAAAAGAATTCGGCCATATCCTTTACCGGTTTCTCCGGGTGCAAAATACAGTTTGTTTAAGAGCGCTCCTGAGTGATTACCACCGCTAACTGGACGGTCCCAGCTTATCTTTGCAAAACCTACTGGCTTATCGCTTTCCGCAATGAGCCAGGTGACTGACGGATCATTTAAACTATTTTCAAGTTGGTCCGGCGCGTACTCACTGTCAATAAATTGTCGAAGCTCTACAGGACAATCCCATAACTCTTTGAAATGATGGTAATAACTTGACTTCCCCAGCGTTTGCAATATCGGGGTATCGGCAGGTACAGCATAACGTATGGTCAAGTTCATTCACTCTCCTGAAACGGCTTAAATTTAAGTTAACGCACAACATAATGCTGAATATGATATTTATCACAAAGCGCTCAGAAGTGCTGTAGCAAGATTAAAATATGCTATGGTTAATATATAATGTTTTCATCGGGTACATCCATCAGTTATTGTTAACATACTAAGGAACCTGTCGCTTACTCACATAAACATACCGATATTACTCGTTTAAATCCTTGTCGTTATTATTTTAAGGAGAAGAGTATGAAAGAGCTTAATATCTTCGGTCAATATGTAGGCAGACATCTTGAGGGTAACCTTGATTTTATTTTACCTGACACGCGCCAGTTGTCAGGCCGTTACTGTCACTTACAGCCCCTTGCGACTTACCACTGTGATGATCTTTATCAGGGCTGGCATAGTATAGAGGACCCACGGGACTGGACTTATCTTCCTGATGAACGCCCCGAGACAAGGCAAGCAACCTTTGACTATATCAAACGCATCATCAGTCAGGGCGGAATTTCATATTATGCCATAATAGAAAATAAATCCGCGAAAGCCCGAGGCACCCTCGCCCTTTTTAATATAGACAAGAATAATGGCGTTGCGGAAATCGGATATGTACATCTCACGCCAGCGATAAAACGCACCTTTTTAAGCACGGAAGCAATTTATCTTTTACTGATGTATGTTTTTGATGTGCTTAAATATCGTCGTTGTGAGTGGCAAACAGACACGCTTAATCATGCTGGAATGAATGCTGCTGAAAGAATTGGGTTTCGGAAAGAAGGCATCTTACGTGATAAGCAAATCATAAAATCAAGAAGCGTGGATATCGCAACATATTCAATTATTAGCGCCGAGTGGCCGAAGATATCCAGTGCGATATCTGTCTGGCTAAGAACGGAAAATCTCGACGAACGTGGACATCAGATTCACCCTTTACGGCACTACCTGGCGGAGCCTGAAGTGTAATCTGGAATACGGGGCCGTTACGACGGCCCATGCTTTTATTTATCCCATAAGCATTCAAGTTTTAAACACTCAGCGCCTTTGTATAAGCATTCATCATAAATACGGTAGCCCACATGCTCAGCAACACGAATGGACGGAATGTTATTCTTTGCGATAAGACAAATTGTCTTCGAAGGTGAAAACGAATGGACAAACCACTGATGCGCAGCGACAGCGGCTTCCTTTGCTACGCCAGCCCCCTGAGCTGAACGTGAAATAACCCATGATGCCTCGACACAGTTCTCAAAGTTTTCATCAATGCCACGATGAAAATTAGCCAGCCCTGTTTCGCCTAAAAACGTGCCGTCAGACTTTTGAAAAATAGAAAATATACCGTAACCAAAAACAGACCAATGCCCGATGTTTCTCAACAGGCGGTTCCATGCCTCTTCTGGCGTAAAGCCTGGGGCATTAACCAGATGAAATATTTTAGGGTCTGAATACATCGGATACCATACATCATAATCTGTGATGGCTTGAGGGCGCAGAATGAATCTTTCCGTGACGATAGCAGACATTATTTTCCACTCATTATGCTTACGTTGCTTCTATTGTAACTGAGTTATCCACTCATTCCGTCCAAAACTTTCTGTGGATAACGCGTTGGCGTTAATCCCGTGTGTTGACGGAAAAACGCAATAAATGCGCTGTCGCTGGCAAATTCCAATAGACAGATAGACACGGTTTTCCAGCCATTGAGATATCTGTTTAGCCTCCGTTGTAACACAGATCCCGCTTTGTCATTATGATCCTGCGTCTGTTCTCCTTTCTGCCATTCATCACTGGTTGAGTATGGGATCATCTGATAGTGTCGGGAAATGAATGTTTAACGGAAATGACGATGAGCAAAGTCTATACTGGCGGCTGTCTGTGCGGTTTTATCCGTTTTTCGGCGGTAGCGCCGAAAAATCCACATACCTGTTCCTGCTCGATTTGCCAAAAACATACAGGTGCATATTCGGTCAGTTGGGTCGAGTTCGACGCTCAGGATGTGACGTGGACAGGACAAGGAGACAAGCCTGCGGTCTGGCGCTCTTCGGATATCTCCAGTCGGGCATTTTGTTCTCACTGCGGAAGTTCAGTAGGCGCAATTGATGATGCGCCTACCGTTGCGTTGTTAACTGGCGTATTTGACGAGCCTCAGGATGAAGATCTTCATGCGCATTGAGCGCATCGCCCTCACCCTGTCTGCCTGTTTCGCCAGCCCTCCCTTTTCTGCCTGACGGGTAAACGCACGGAAGTTTCAGACAGCGATTAATTTCCCCCTCAAAAGTATGTTGTAACTAAATAACATGAAAACAAAACCCGGCCGCAGCCGGGTCAGATGATTAGCACAGCGGTTTTACCGCTTCACGCATCCCTTTCGTCAGGATTGCATCCAGGTCGGTCGTGACCTGTTCGACCAGACCTGCAACGTGCGTCAGATCCTGCTCCCAATGCGTGTCCACGGCCAGCACGGTATGAACCAAATCCTGTGTGCTGATAAGACCGTCGCTATGTTGATGCCACCACTGTTGATAGCGCTCAATCCAGTGCGCATCATCCTGGAGCGGATACGTCTCGCCGCGACGTTCACCACGATAAAATGCGATCAGCGCCGCAAGCGCAAACGTCAGGCGCGCCGGTAAAACGCCGCTGACCTGCTGCCCTGCCAGTAGCTGCGGTAAAATACGGGTGCGAAATTTAGTCATGCCATTTAACGCAATCGACAACAACTGGTGTTTAATATACGGATTCTGGAAACGCCCCGTCACCGCACTGGCGAACGACATTAGCTCGTCGCGAGGTAAATCCAGCACCGGAATAATCTCTTCATAGATGGCTTTTTCAACAAAAGCGCAAATGTCGCGGTCATTCATGGCTTCACCAACGGTATCCAGCCCGGCCTGGAACGCAACGGGCACCAGCGCCGTATGCGCACCATTCAGGATCGCGACCTTACGCTCTTTGTACGGCTTGATGTCATCAACAATCAGCACGTTGAGCGGATACTTATCAAGACGCAGCTCAGACGCTACCTTTTTTGGCCCCTGAATCACAAACAGATAAAAATGCTCCGCAGTATCGAGAAAAGCATCGTGATAGCCAAGTTCCGCTTCAAGTTGCGTCACTTCATCACGCGGATATCCGGTCACAATCCGGTCAACCAGCGTGGAGCAAAAGGTGTTCGCCTGATCCAGCCACTGCACAAACGCAGCGGACAAGTTCCACTCCTGAGCGTAACGCAGTACCAGCTCGCGCAACGCCTCGCCATTGTAATCAATCAGTTCACAAGGAATGATAATCCAGCCTTTATCAAGCGCGCCGTCAAAACAGGTATAACGTTCAAACAGCAGCCGCGTCAGCTTCGCGGGGTAGCTGACCGCGGGCGCGTCATCAAATGCGTCACCGGCATGGTAGCTAATACCGGCTTCTGTGGTATTAGAGAAAACAAAACGCATGTCCGGGTTATGCGCCAGTTTCAGGAATTCATCGTAATCATCATAGACACTGATTTCACGGTTAACAGAACGGATCAAACGCGCGTCGCTAACCGCCTCGCCCTTTTCATTCAAACCACGAATAATCGTGGTATAGAGCCCGTCCTGGGTACTCAATGACGGCGGAAACGTGCTTTCGATAGGGCGAACAATGACCACTCCGGCGTTCAAATCGGTATGTTCATTCAGCAGATCAACTTGCCAGTCAACAAAGGCGCGCAGGAAGTTTCCCTCACCAAACTGAATGATGCGCTCAGGATAGCTGGCACCGGGAAAATCGCGACGGTTTAGAGTTTTCACAATGGGTTCCCTTCTTAATTAGTCATACAACCTGTTTGAATTGGTAGAACAGGTTAGCAAACTTTATGATATTGAAACCCTGTTTTGATCAAGTAGTCACGATTAATCAAAACTGTTTTATGCTTTAACATCTCTCACGACGCGGAGATTTACGGCTGATTCATCTGGATAACCAGCCAGTGGTGAATGACGGCAACAACATACTGCTGCTGTTCTTCACTCAGCGATTCTCCCTGGGGAATGTTGTGCCATTTCGCCAGACAACCACGGCAGCAGGTCGCCGTCGCGTGTTGGGCAATAAATACGGGGTGGCCGCGCATCGGCGTTTGTTTACCATCGTTGCGCGGAAAAGCCGGGGCCAGCCGCTTAGCAATAAACTCGGCGGCATGTTGATCAATAACCTGCGCGCCTTTATCCCAGCAATACTGCCTTTCTTTTGCGCCAAGACGAAACCGCGCGCGAAATGGCGAGCGTGACAGGCGAGAAAAAAGTGGATCAAGCGCGTTCATCAGTAAACCGAACGCCCTAATTGTTGGGTGAGTTGTTCGAGTACCGCAATACCCGCCAGGGAGTTGCCCGCCGGGTCCAGTTCAGGGCTCCATACCGCAATCGCCATTTCATGCGGGACAATCGCCACAATCCCGCCGCCGACGCCTGACTTGGCAGGTAATCCTACTCGCCAGGCAAATTCGCCTGCGTTCTGGTACATTCCACTGGTCGCCATCAGCGCGTTGATTTGTCGGGCCTGCATCGGCGTGACAACCGGTTCATCAAGGTGAAACGCCTGCCCCTGTCTGGCCAGAAAAACAAATGTACGCGCCAGTTCCGCACAGCTCATTTTCAACGCGCAGTAGTGAAAGTAATTTTGCAAAACGGTAGTGACATCATGCTGGAAATTACCAAATGACTTCATCAGCCAGGCAATAGCGGCATTGCGTGCGGAGTGCTCAAATTCAGAACGGGCAACCGTGACGTCATACGCAATATCCGACACGCCGCTAAGCGCCCGAACCACTTCCAGCATACGCTGGCGCGGCGCGCTCAGTCTCCCTTGCAGCATATCGCAAACCACCAGCGCGCCGGCATTAATGAACGGGTTACGCGGTATCCCTTGCTCCAGTTCCAGTTGCACCAGTGAATTGAATGGCGACCCGGAGGGATCTTTTCCGACACGTTGCCAGATTTCCTCTTCCGGGTAGTGACGCATCGCCACCACCAGACTCAGCACCTTTGATATGGATTGTATTGAGAAGCGTTCCTGCGCATCACCAGCCTGATAGTATTGCCCGTCAACGGTGCAAATGGCGATCCCCAGTTTTGACCCATCGACAGAAGCCAGCGCAGGGATATAATCAGCCACTTTCCCCTGTCCAATCAACGGGCGCACCTGCTGAAGGATGGTCTCTAAAATTGAATTGTCCATGGCCCTGGCCACAATGTGCTCCTTGCTCGCAGGTCTGAAAAGGCCTGCGAGTATAACAGAGCTGAATGTGCGGCGTCAGGCAGAAAGACGAAATCGCGCCACCGCGTTCAGAAGCTGATGAGATTCATGATGCAGTTGCAGCGATGATGCCGATGCGGTATTCACCAGGCTGCTGGTCTCTTGCGCCGCACGGTTAAGCGCCTGTAGCTGCCCCGTCATCTGGTGGATGCTGTCCCCCTGGCTTAACGTGGCGCCAGAGATGTCATTCAACAGTATGCCCAGATTGTCTACTAACGAAATCACCTGCTGTAAATTTTCTTCCAGTCGGTTAACCGCATGTGAACCCTCCTCGATTCCCTGCAAGGAGTGGTGGATAAGTTCCTGTATGTTCTGCGTGGACTGACTGCTTTTACGGGCCAGCAGCCCCACTTCTTTTGCCACCACGGCAAATCCGCGACCTTGTTCTCCGGCATGGGCCGCTTCGATAGCCGCATTCAGCGCCAGGATATTGGTCTGGAACGCGACGCTGTCAATCAGAGAGATGATCCCGCGCATTTCTGACGATCGCTCAACAATCGCCTGCATCGAACGGTTAACGGTTTCCATCATACGATCGCCGCCAGCCGCTACCTGACGCGCCTCGGCTGCACGTTGATTAGCCAGTCTGGCAAAGCCGCTATTGTCCTCGACATGCGTTTCCAGAAACGAGATATGCGAGGTGACACTACTTAACTCTTCGCTCTGTTTCGCCGATTGCTGATAAAGCTGTTTGTTGCTCTGCGCAAGCTGATCGATGTTGCCGACCATTGCGGTGGTGGCATCGCTCACCTGCTGCACCAGCTGCCTCAGCCCCTGTTGCATCGCATCAATGCGTGAACTGAGTTGCGCGACCTCGCGGTTAAACCCGCTCACCTTCGGCATCGGTTCGGACAGATCGCCTGCGGCCAGAATATTAATATGGGCGATCAGGCGGCGCAGCGGAGAAATAACCCAACGAGACATGCCGCTCCAGACCAGCAGGGCAATCACCACCAGCACAAACGGGATGAACAAAAAGAGGTGCTGCAACCCTTCCAGGCTGGCAATCAGCTGCTGCCTGCCACCCTCTGTCTGACGCCCGCTCTCTTGCTGAAAGCGGGCATAGTTTTCATTGAAATCTGTCTGAAACGCCTGAACAGGAACTGCAAAGAACGCGTCGATGGCGTTAGTCTGGCTCAGACCATCCGCCTGTTCCTGAATACCGCTATAAAAACGCTGATAACTCTCAATCAGGCCGTCGTCTTTATGAGGGGCCATTGCAAGCCAGGCATCCCAGGCCATTTTTGACTCTACCAGCGCCTGCTGAGCTTCATCCATCAACGGGCGCCAGCTGCCTTCTGATCCCGTTGCGGCATCCTGCATAAAGTAAACGCCCGCCCGGTTCAGCAGATCGCTTGCGGACAACAGCGCTACCCTCGCCTCATCCACCTTCGTTTGTTGCAGCAGTGCCTGCTGGTTACGTTGTTCGTTACGCTGAGCGTCTCGCACGGAAAACGACAGCATCAGGGATGACGCAACCTGCAAAATAGAAAACAGCGCGATAATGCAAAATATTCCCGTTAACAGACCAAACTGGCGGGGAGTGAAACGACGAATTAAGCCTCGAAAAATTTGCGTTAAGTTCATGATATTCTTCTGTATCAATGCGTTATGCGCGAGTGTACGGAGAGAAAATGACAGAACTATTGCAGTAATGTGACATGGCGCCTCAAGAAGACGCCAGAACGATCACAGACGGTTTTTCCAGACAGTTTGTACGTTGCAAAACTCATGCAGGCCAAAATGGGAGAGCTCGCGACCAAAGCCGCTTTTCTTCACGCCGCCAAATGCCACACGCGGATCGCTGGCGCTGTATCCATTGATAAACACCCCGCCGCATTCCAGGCGCGATGCCATCTCCTGAGCCAGTGCATCACGCGCAGTGAACAGCGTCGCCGACAACCCAAAGTCGCTGTCATTAGCCAGATGCAAGGCATGTTCGGCGTTCTTCGCCACGGTAATCGCCGCCACGGGCCCAAACAACTCCTGACGAAACGCCGTCATCTCAGGCGTCACATCGCCCAGCACCGTCACGGCATAATAGTTGCCTTCCCCGGCGAGCTTTTCACCGCCCAGTAATAAACGCGCGCCTTCTGCTATTGATGCCTCCACTTGCTGATGCAGCTCATCCCGTAGATCAAAACGCGCCATAGGGCCGAGATCGTTCTCTTCCGCCAGCGGATCGCCCATTTTCAGTGCGCTGGCGGCGGCAACAAACCGTTCAGTAAATTCCCCGGCAATCCCCTCTTCAACAATAAAGCGCTTCGCCGCCGCGCATACCTGCCCGGTATTTTGATAGCGACCGGCGACAGCGGCTTTAACAGCCAGATCCAGATCGGCATCGTTAAGAACGATAAACGGATCGGAGCCGCCCAGTTCAAGCACGCATTTTTTCAGCGCTGCCCCGGCCTGCGCGCCAATCGCGGCCCCGGCACGCACGCTGCCCGTTACCGTCACGGCGGCAATACGGGGATCGTTAATCATCTGGCTAACGCCATCGTTACTGGCATTTACCCAGCCATAAACGCCCGCCGGAATATCGGCATCGGCGAAGATCTGCGCAATACGTTCAGCGCAACCGATCACATTCGGCGCATGTTTTAGTAAATAGCCGTTACCCGCCAGCAGGATGGGAATCGCCCCGCGTAATACCTGCCAGAGCGGAAAGTTCCACGGCATGACCGCCAGTATTGTCCCCAGCGGACGATATGCAATCACCGCCTGCTGATTTTCCACCAGCGTCGGTTCCGGGTTAAGCATCGCGGGGCCATGTTCTGCATACCAGTCACAGAGCGCCGCAGATTTCGCCACCTCGGCGCGCGCCTGCCGGATCGGTTTTCCCATCTCACGGGAAATACTGTGCGCCATCTCTTCTGTACGGTTACGCAGCGCTTGCCCGATATCGCGAAGTTTCTGCGCCCGGTACGCCACCGTCGTGCGTTTCCATTCCTCAAATCCACGGGCAGCCAGAGTGAGCGCATTTTCAATATCATCAGCGCTGGCCCACGGCATCATCGCCAGCGTTTCACCGGTTGTCGGGTCCACGGAAATCGCATGTGTAGCAGGTGTCATCGTCATCGGTTTGTCTCTCTACGTTGCGGGATATGCCTGCATAATGGGCGCATTTACTCTTTCTGAAAAATGAATAATATTAAGCACTGCGTTCACAAAAAGAGAAAATCATGGATCTGACTCAGCTGGAAATGTTCAATGCCGTGGCCGAAACCGGCAGTATTACGCAGGCGGCGGCGAAGGTGCATCGCGTCCCGTCGAACCTCACTACGCGAATCCGCCAGCTTGAGGCCGATCTTGGCGTGGATCTGTTTATTCGTGAAAGTCAGCGGCTGCGCCTTTCTCCCGCCGGACATAACTTTCTGCGCTACAGCCAGCAGATCCTGGCGCTGGTTGATGAAGCGCGAATGGTGGTCGCCGGTGATGAACCTCAGGGACTGTTTTCACTCGGCGCGCTGGAAAGCACCGCAGCGGTACGCATCCCGGCCACGCTTGCCGGGTACAATCAGCGTTACCCCAAAATCCAGTTCGCCCTCTCTACCGGGCCTTCCGGGACAATGCTCGAAGGCGTTCTGGAAGGCAGACTTAACGCAGCGTTTGTTGATGGCCCGATTACTCATCCGGGTCTTGAAGGTATGCCGGTATACCGTGAAGAGATGATGATTGTCGCCCCTCATGGGCATTCCCCCGTACGGCAGGCAAAAGACGTGAATGGCAGCAATATCTACGCCTTTCGCGCAAACTGCTCTTATCGCCGTCACTTTGAAAGCTGGTTTCATGCCGATCGCGCGATGCCCGGCACCATTCATGAAATGGAGTCGTACCACGGCATGCTGGCATGCGTTATCGCCGGAGCGGGCATCGCGCTGATCCCTCGTACCATGCTGGAAAGTATGCCCGGGCATCATCAGGTTGAAGCCTGGCCGTTGAGCGAAGAGTGGCGATGGCTGGACACCTGGCTTGTGTGGCGTCGCGGGGCAATGACCCGTCAACTGGACGCGTTTATCGCCCTGCTGAATCCGTCCTCGCAGCCATAGCATTATCCTATGGGTTTGGGGCTACGACTGCCGGGAGAAGCGTTTTATACTGCGCAAGACGAAAACGGATATGGAACAGTCATGAACACCAAAGCGCGTAAAGTGATGATCATTGGGGCAGGTAATGTTGGCGCATCAGCAGCTTACGCTCTGCTCAATCAGAATATTTGTGAAGAACTGATTCTGGTCGATTTGAACAGAGATCGCTCGGAAGGCCATGCTTTGGATCTCGCCGACGCAGCGGCCTACATGCCGGGGATGATGACCATTTCCACCCGAGAGGCGCGTGAATGCGCCGATGTCGATATCGCCGTGATTACCGTTTCCGGCGGCGCATTAAAACCAGGGCAAACACGGCTTGATGAGCTGAACAACACTGCGCGGATCGTCCAAAAGATCGTGCCGGAAATGATGGATGGCGGCTTTAACGGCATCTTTCTTATCGCCACCAATCCTTGCGATATCATTACCTGGCAGGTATGGACGCTATCAGGCCTGCCGCGCAGCCAGGTAATCGGCACTGGCGTCTGGCTGGACACCACCCGTTTACGGCGCGCGCTGGCGCAGGAACTGGATATCGGCGCGCAAAGCATCGATGCCTTTATTCTGGGAGAGCATGGCGATACGCAATTCCCGGTCTGGTCCCACTCCTCCGTCTACGGTTCTCCGATTGCGGATGTTTATCAACGCCGTACGGGTAAAATCCTGGACGTCGAGGCGATGGCGGAAAAAGTGCGCAAACATGGGTTTGAAATCTATAACCGCAAAGGCTGCACTGAATATGGTATTGCCGGAACCATTGCGGAAATTTGCCGGAACGTCTTCACCGGAAGCCATCGGGCGCTGGCCATCTCCTGCGTACTGGAGGGGGAATACGGCGTTGACGGCGTCGCCATCGGCGTACCGGCGGTGCTGACTCAAAGCGGTGTTCAACAAATTATCGAATTACAGTTAGCCGATGATGAACTGGCGAAATTCAGATACTCCGCCGAAGTCATCAAAGCGAATATCGCAAAACTCCCCTGAATACGGTGTCCGGGATGATTTCCATACCCGGACGCCATTTCGTTTGTTTCATCAATCGGCCCACCAACGATAATGAGACATACATCACAAAACGATTGTATTTTCGCCAGCAAACGTTTTAAGATCGTGACCTCGCCTTTTCGCAACTGACCCGATTTACTCTTATGACAACAAACACTGTTTCCCGCAAGGTCGCGTGGCTACGGGTAGTTACGCTTGCTATTGCCGCTTTTATTTTCAATACCACAGAGTTTGTCCCTGTTGGCTTACTGTCGGACATCGCCCGGAGCTTTGCTATGCCGACCGCGCAGGTCGGGATTATGCTGACGATCTATGCCTGGGTTGTGGCGCTGATGTCGTTGCCCTTTATGTTGCTGACCAGTCAGGTTGAGCGGCGTAAACTGCTAATCTGCCTGTTTGTTCTCTTCATTGCCAGCCATGTGCTCTCCTTCCTGGCATGGAATTTTACCGTGCTGGTAATCAGCCGCATCGGGATCGCGTTTGCACACGCCGTCTTCTGGTCTATTACCGCTTCGCTGGCCATTCGCCTTGCGCCGCCAGGCAAACGTGCGCAGGCACTGAGTCTGATCGCCACCGGAACCGCGCTGGCGATGGTGCTGGGGCTGCCTATCGGGCGTATTGTTGGTCAATACTTCGGCTGGCGAACAACGTTCTTCGCCATTGGTATAGGGGCGTTAATCACGCTGGTATGCCTGATCAAACTGCTGCCGAAATTGCCCAGCGAACATTCTGGGTCACTAAAAAGTCTGCCGCTGCTGTTCCGTCGCCCGGCGCTAATGAGTATTTATTTACTGACGGTCGTGGTGGTCACCGCACACTATACGGCATACAGCTATATTGAACCGTTTGTACAGACGGTGGCGGGTCTGAGCGCAAACTTTGCCACGGTATTACTGCTGATCCTCGGCGGCGCCGGGATTATCGGCAGCGTGGTATTCGGCAAACTGGGTAATCAGTACGCCTCGCCGCTTATCAGCATTGCCATTATGCTGCTGGTGATTTGCCTGATGCTCCTGCTGCCCGCAGCAGACAGCGAAAGCCATCTTGCCGTGCTGAGTATTTTCTGGGGCATCGCCATTATGGTGATAGGCCTGGGGATGCAGGTGAAAGTCCTGGCACTGGCGCCGGACGCCACCGATGTGGCAATGGCGCTGTTCTCAGGCATTTTTAATATTGGCATTGGCGCTGGCGCATTGGTGGGGAATCAGGTGAGTTTACACTGGTCGATGTCCACTATTGGCTACGTCGGCGCAGTGCCAGCCCTGGCGGCGCTGGTGTGGTCGATCATTATCTTTCGCCGCTGGCCTGTTTCGCTGGAAGAACAGCCGCAGCATTGAGGATAAGTTCCCCCCGACTGAATACTACTGAGACTTTCGGGGGGAATTCTGACTTAATGGTAAGTCTTAATAATTTCCAGCACGCCGTTAATGATAAACTGCACGCCCATACAGACCAGTAAGAAGCCCATCAGGCGGGAAATAGCTTCAATTCCCCCCTTGCCGACCAGACGCATAATCGCCCCTGAACTGCGCAGAGAACCCCACAGAATCACTGACACCGCCAGAAAAATAAGCGGTGGCGCCACCAGAATAACCCAGCCGGGAAAATCGACGCCGTGACGTACGGTAGAGGCCGAACTGATGATCATCGCGATCGTCCCCGGCCCTGCGGTGCTCGGCATCGCCAGCGGAACAAAAGCGATATTGGCAGAAGGCTCATCCTCCAGCTCTTCTGACTTGCTTTTCGCCTCCGGCGATTCGTGCGCCTTCTGCTGCGGGAACAACATCCGAAAGCCGATAAAGGCGACAATCAGCCCACCCGCAATGCGCAAACCGGGGATGGAAATTCCAAAGGTGTTCATCACCAGTTGACCGGCGTAATATGCAACCATCATGATGGCGAACACATACACGGAGGCCATCAGCGACTGACGGTTACGCTCCGCGCTGTTCATATTACCGGCCAGGCCTAAAAACAACGCCACCGTGGTTAGCGGGTTCGCCAAAGGCAGCAGGACAACCAGCCCAAGCCCTATCGCTTTAAACAAATCCATCATAATGCCATCTCTTCCCCATCAAGCTCGTTGTAAGCGGCAAGTATAAAGGGAAAACGCGGCGTTTCGCCATTAAGCATTCATTATGCCGAATAAGCATAACCAGTAATTATTATTAATAAATTACCCTGTGATACAGCCCCTGCACTGACGCGTTTTAGCAAATCGTGGCATCCCCTTATTCATTCGATTGACTTATATTTGCCTGGGCAATAGTATCTGCCGTGACTAACTACTTGCCGGGGCAACCATTGTGAAAAGCACCAGTGACCTATTCAACGAAATCATCCCGCTGGGTCGCTTGATCTACATGGTCAATCAGAAAAAAGATCGTCTGTTGAACGACTATCTGTCGCCGCTGGATATCACCGCATCGCAGTTTAAGGTGCTCTGTTCTATCCGTTGCGCGGTATGCATTACCCCGGTCGAGCTGAAGAAAGTGCTGTCTGTCGATCTCGGCGCATTGACGCGCATGCTTGATCGGCTGGTCTGTAAAGGCTGGATCGAAAGACTGCCAAATCCACATGACAAACGCGGCGTGCTGGTGAAACTCACCGAACACGGCGCGGCAATTTGTGAGCAATGTCATCAGTTAGTAGGACAAGACCTGCACCAGGAACTAACAAAAAACTTAACGGCGGATGAAGTGGCAACACTTGAGCTTTTGCTTAAGAAAATCCTGCCGTAAACAGAAAGAGGTATGACGATGTCCAGACGCAATACTGACGCTATTACCATTCATAGCATTTTGGACTGGATCGAAGATAACCTGGAATCGCCGCTCTCACTGGAAAAAGTGTCAGAGCGTTCAGGTTACTCCAAATGGCACCTGCAACGGATGTTTAAAAAAGAGACCGGTCACTCATTAGGCCAGTACATCCGCAGTCGCAAAATGACTGAAATAGCCCAGAAATTAAAAGAAAGTAACGAGCCGATCCTGTACCTGGCGGAACGTTATGGCTTTGAGTCACAGCAGACGCTGACCCGGACATTTAAAAACTATTTCGACGTCCCACCGCATAAGTACCGTATTACCAATATGCATGGCGAATCCCGGTATTTGCATCCACTCAACCATTGTAATTGCTAATCGCCTGTTAATGACGTAATCGAGGAAATCATGAAATCTCTGTCTTCCGCAATGCTGGCTGTGCTGCTTGTCGTCTCTGGCCAAAGCATTGCGGAGCAAACCGCACAACCTGGAACACAAAATAATCGCGATGCGATGGTCATGCCGTCTGCGCATGATCAGTCGCCATTCGATTTCAATCATATGGGTGCGGGAAGCGATAAATCCGACGAATTAGGCGTACCGTATTACAACGGACACAGCCTGTAATTCGTTTTTGCCCCGCCACTGCGGGGCTTTTTTTATCCCCTTACCTGCGCCGCTTTGCGCAGCCGAAAACCAAACACGTTGATGTACAAACCCGCCATAATCAGCACCGCGCCAAGAAACTGTAACCCGGTAAGCGTCTCATTGAGCAACACAGCCGCGCTGGCCAACCCCACGACCGGCACCAGCAAAGACAGCGGCGCCACGCGCCAGGTTTCATAGCGTCCGAGCAACGTTCCCCAGATCCCGTAACCGACAATCGTGGCGACAAACGCCAGATACACCAGCGATAAAATCGTCGTCATATCAATCGCGATCAGGCTCTGAACCATCTGCGCAGAACCGTCCAGAATCAAAGAGGCCAGAAAGAAGGGAATAATCGGGATCAGCGCGCTCCAGACCACCAGCGACATCACCGCCGGGCGACTGGCATGTTGCATGATCTTCTTATTGAAAATATTCCCGCACGCCCAGCAGAACGCCGCCGCCAGCGTTAACATAAACCCGAGCATCGCAATATGTTGCCCATTGAGGCTGGCTTCTATCAGCAGCAGAACGCCAAACACCGCCAGCGCGATACCGGCCACCTGTTTGCCCTGCAAGCGCTCGCCGAACGCAAACGCGCCCAGTACGATGGTAAAAAACGCCTGCGCCTGTAGCACCAGTGACGCCAGCCCGGCAGGCATTCCGAATTTAATCGCACAAAAGAGAAACGCGAATTGACCAAAACTGATGGTCAGGCCGTAGCCGAGTAACAGCGACAGCGGGATTTTCGGGCGCGCAACGAAGAAGATGGCCGGAAACGCGACCAGCAAAAAACGTAATCCCGCCAGCATCAGCGGCGGCATATTGTGCAGCCCGACTTTGATGACGACAAAGTTAAGCCCCCACACCACCACGACCAGTAACGCCAATAACCCGTCTTTACGCGACATACCACGGCCCCTGCAAATATTAAATTTTTGTAAAAAAGTTAAGTTAACGGAAATCATCGCCCCGGAACAGATCATTAATTCAGGTAGGGCGGGACGAGCACTTTCGAACAACATCCCGGGTATACATCACACTTTTGCCGTGCTATTGCTTTAAATCACCAATAAATATAATGAAACGCATTGTCGGGCAGGAAAATGAACACAACGCTGAGACGCTCCACCCTCGCTTTACTCGCCTCATCACTGTTATTGACCATTGGGCGCGGCGCCACGCTTCCGTTCATGACGATCTATCTTAACCGCCAGTACGATCTGAGCGTCGATCTGATCGGTTATGCCATGACGGTAGCGTTAACCATCGGCGTGATTTTCAGCCTGGGTTTCGGCATCCTCGCGGATAAGTTCGATAAAAAGCACTATATGCTTCTGGCAATTTCGGCGTTCTTGCTGGGCTTTATCGCCATCCCCCTGGTGCACAGCGTCACGCTGGTGGTGCTGCTTTTCGCCCTGATAAACTGCGCCTACTCCGTCTTTGCCACCGTGTTGAAAGCCTGGTTTGCCGACAATCTTTCCGCCACAACCAGGAGCAAAATATTTTCCCTCAACTATACCGTGCTCAATATTGGCTGGACCGTCGGGCCGCCGCTTGGCACCCTGCTGGTCATGCAAAGCATCAACCTGCCGTTCTGGCTTGCGGCCATTTGCTCTGCTTTCCCGCTGGTGTTTATCCAGACCTGGGTGAAGCGCGCAGAGACGCCCGTTGAAGGAACAACGGCGTCAGTCTGGTCGCCATCGGTGCTGTTACGCGATAAAGCCCTGCTCTGGTTTACCCTGTCGGCCTTCCTGGCGTCATTTGTCAGCGGCGCGTTCGCCTCATGTATTTCCCAGTATGTCATGGTCGTCGCGAACGGTAATTTTGCCGAAAAAGTGGTGGCTGTCGTACTCCCCGTCAACGCGGCGATTGTCGTCAGTCTGCAATATGCCGTAGGCCGTCGGTTAACGACCGCAAATATCAGACCCTTGATGGCGGCCGGCACAATCTGTTTCGTGGCTGGGCTGGTTGGTTTTATGATTTCAGGAAACAACCTGTTGCTCTGGGGGCTCTCCGCCGCCGTATTCACCATTGGCGAGGTTATTTATGCCCCGGGCGAATATATGCTGATCGATAACATTGCTCCGGCGGGGATGAAAGCAAGCTACTTCTCAGCGCAGTCGCTTGGCTGGCTCGGCGCGGCGGTCAACCCGCTGGTCAGCGGCGTGATCCTCACCACCTTGCCCGCCTGGACCCTGTTTGCGGTGCTGATCGTCGCGATTATTCTTGCCTGGGCGCTGATGCTAAAAGGGATGCGGGCCAGACCCTGGGGGCAGCCCGCAATGTGCTGACAGCGCGCCAGACTGTGCCGGATAACGTCCGGTACAGTCCCGGAACTCAGATCGCGACCAGCCCGCGGACGCCCTCCGCTTCCATATTCTCGCCCCTGCCGCTCTGAATAATGCTTCCCCGCGACATCAGTAAGTAGTGATCCGCCAGTTGGGCGGCAAAATCATAGAACTGCTCCACCAGCAAAATCGCCATATCCCCCTGACGCGCCAGATGTGCAATCACCTGCCCAATCTCTTTGATCACCGACGGCTGTATCCCTTCGGTCGGTTCATCCAGAATTAACAGCTGAGGACGGCAGGCCAGCGCCCGGCCAATTGCCAACTGCTGCTGTTGCCCCCCGGAAAGATCGCCCCCTCGCCGGAGCTTCATCTCTTTAAGCACCGGAAAAAGCGCGTAAATATCATCCGGCACCTGTTTTGCATCGCGGGCGGAAAAACGCGACAGCCCCAACAACAGGTTTTCCTCTACCGTCAGGCGAGGAAAAATCTCCCGCCCTTGCGGCACATAGGCGACACCGGCCCGCACGCGCTGATGCGGTTTACGCTGGGTGATGTTCTTCCCCTGCCAGACCACATTGCCGGTGCGTGCCGGGATTAACCCCATCAGACACTTCAGTAAGGTGGTTTTTCCCACGCCGTTACGCCCAAGCAAACAGGTTACTTCGCCAATGCGGGCCTCAAAACTTACCCCGCGCAGGATATGACTGCCGCCGTAATATTGATTCAGTTCATTCACCTGTAACATCCGTCCTCCCTATCGCCCGAGGTAAACTTCAATAACCTGTTCATTGGCCTGGACGTCGCGCAGGCTCCCTTCCGCCAGCACGCGCCCCTGATGCAAAACGGTAACATGGTCGGCAATGGTTTCGACAAACCCCATGTCATGCTCCACCACCATCAGCGAGTGTTTCCCCGCCAGAGTGCGAAACAGCTCGGCGGTATACTCCGTTTCCGCGTCCGTCATCCCCGCCGCAGGTTCATCCAGCAACAGCAGGTGCGGCTCCTGTACCAGCAGCATACCGATTTCCAGAAACTGCTTTTGTCCGTGCGAAAGCAGCCCGGCGCGACGCCCACGCTCCGCGCCCAGACGCAATAACCCGAGCATCTCGTCAATGCGATCCCGCTGCTCGCCCGAGAGGCGCGCTCTTAACGTGGCCCAGACGGATTTATCCTCTTTCATCGCCAGTTCCAGATTCTCCTCCACCGTCAGGGCCTCAAACACGGTCGGTTTCTGAAATTTACGCCCAATGCCCTGGCGGGCAATCGCAATAGGATCGAGCGAAGTTAAGTCCGTGGACTGATCGTAAATCGCGCGTCCGCTTTGCGGCCGGGTTTTACCGGTAATCACATCCATTAAGGTGGTTTTTCCGGCGCCATTAGGGCCAATAACGCAGCGCAATTCCCCCACGCCAATGTTCAGGGTTAAATCCGTCAGCGCCTGGAAGCCGTCAAAATTGACGTTGATCCCTTCCAGTTGCAGAACCGGGTCTGTTTGATCGCGAAAACGATCCCCCGGCAACTGGCGGGTAAAAAGTCCGTCATCCGGTTGCATCATTTTTCTCCTTTGCGAAACAGACCAATGACGCCGCGCGGTAAAAACAGCGTAACGCCAATAAAGATCAGGCCGAGAAACAGCTGCCAGTACTCCGGCATAATCACCGTAAACAGACTTTTAGCGCCGTTCACCAGCACTGCGCCAAACACCGGGCCAATTAAGGTGCCACGCCCGCCCAGCGCGACCCAGATAGCCGCTTCAATAGAGTTGGTCGGCGACATTTCGCTGGGGTTAATGATGCCGACCTGAGGAACGTACAGGGCGCCCGCCAGACCGCACAGAACAGCGGAGAGCGTCCATACCAGCAGTTTGAAGCCACGCGGATCGTACCCACAAAACATCAGGCGATTTTCCGCATCGCGCACGGCGGTCAGAACGCGGCCAAACTTACTGCGCGCAAGGAGATACCCCAGCCACAGCGCCAGCACCAGTAATATGACGGTCGCGAGAAACAGCGCTACGCGCGTGGAGGTCGCCGCAACAGGGAAGCCCAGCAACGTGGTAAACCCCGTAAACCCGTTATTGCCGCCAAACCCGGTTTCGTTACGGAAAAACAGCAGCATGCCTGCGAACGTCAGCGCCTGGGTCATAATGGAAAAATAGACGCCTTTGATTTTTGAGCGAAAGGCAAAATAGCCGAACACCAGCGCCAACAGTCCCGGAACCAGCACGACCAGCAGCATCGCCCAGGCGAAGTGCTGCGTTCCCCACCAGAACCACGGTAATTCACTCCAGGAGAGGAAAGACATAAACGCGGGAAGTCCGTCGCCAGAGGCCTGACGCATCAGATACATTCCCATCGCATACCCGCCCAGCGCGAAGAAAATACCGTGCCCCAGCGACAGCATTCCGGCATACCCCCACACCAGATCCAGCGCCACAGCGACAATGGCGTAACAGAGGATCTTCCCGGCCAGCGTTAACACCCAGACCGGGACAGCCAGCGGGTGATCCGCAGGCAGCAGCGCCAGAAAAGGCAGAATCAGCAGCGCCGCCAGCAGGCAAAGGCCAAAAACCTGGACAGTACGCGGCGCTCTACGCGCCAGTGTTAATGTCATTGGCATGGTCATTAATCAATAACCCTCCCTTTCAGCGCAAACAATCCCTGAGGCCGTTTCTGGATAAACAGAACGATCGCAATCAGAATGACGATTTTGCCCAGCACCGCGCCCATTTGCGGTTCCAGAATCTTATTGAAGATACCCAACCCAAATGCGGCGGCCACGCTCCCCGCCAGTTGTCCGACGCCACCGAGCACCACCACTAAAAATGAATCAATAATGTATCCCTGACCCAGTTCCGGCCCGACGTTGCCCAGTTGCGACAAGGCCACGCCGCCCAACCCGGCGATCCCCGACCCGAGGCCAAACGCCAGCATGTCCACGCGCCCCGTCGGCACGCCGCAACACGCCGCCATACTGCGGTTCTGCGTTACCGCGCGAACGCGCATCCCGAGGCGGGTTTTATTCAGCAATAGCCAGGTGAAAAACAGCACCAGCATGGCGAACCCCAGCACCACGATACGGTTCCAGGGCAACGTCAGGTTGGCATAGACCTGCACCCCGCCAGAAAGCCACGCAGGGTTGGCAACCTCCAGGTTTTGCGCGCCAAAGGTCATGCGTACCAGCTGGATCAGCATCAGGCTAATCCCCCAGGTCGCCAGCAGCGTTTCGAGAGGACGACCATAAAGATGGCGAATAATGCCGCGCTCCAGCGCCATTCCAGTTCCGGCAGCGATCAGGAAGGCAACCGGCAACGCCACAACGGGATAAAACGCCAGCCACTGTGGCATGAACTGCCCCATAAACTGCTGAACCATCCATGTGCTGTACGCGCCAAGCATCAGCATTTCACCGTGCGCCATATTGATTACGCCCAGTAATCCATAGGTGATCGCCAGCCCCAGGGCCGCCAGCAGCAGAATCGATCCCAGCGACAGCCCCATAAACGCCTGCCCCAGGAGATCGCCAATCACCATCCGCTGCGCGATTGCGTTCAGGCTTTCTGTCGCGGCCTCGCGAACACGCGCATCCGGTTCATGTTCAGCATCCGTAAAGGGTTGCAGGCGTGATTGCGTTTCCGGGTCGCCCGACTGCCCCAGTAGGACAATCGCCTGACGCCGGACGTCAGCGGAAGGACTCACCAGTTGCAGGTTAGCCAGCGCAATCTCCAGACGTGATGTCACTTCGCTTTCCGTTTCCTGCGCCAGCCGCTGCTGTAAAAGCGGCAGCATCGCGGGCGTGGCCTCCCGCTGTAACAGGCTAGCGGCAGCGGCTCTTTCCGTGACATTGTCACTTAATAGTTGATGCGTGGCTAACGCCCCGCTGACCAGGTTTCGCAGACGGTTAGTCAGACGAACCTTTTTCAGTTCGTCATCGGGCGCGGCGACAGCGCCAAGCGGCAGAACCTGCGTACCCTGCCGAATGAAAGCGTGTTTTGCGCTATCAGTCAGCACATTCTCACGCGCTAATGCGTTCAACAAAGGCAAACGCTGCGCCTCAGGCGTGATGGCCCATTGTTCTAATAACGTCGCCTGTTGCGCCCGGCTGGCGCCAACAAACACATCGGCATCGGTTGCCTGCACGATCCACGGCACCAGCCACGTCATTAGCAACACACCCCGAATAAAGCGCATGGCTTTCATGAAAGTGTTCTCCAGAATGTGCCCTCCCGCAGGAGGGCAAAAGATCAGTTGCTGGCGGTTTTAACAGGCTGGTCTGATTTTTTATCGTTACCGGCGATAAACGGGCTCCAGGGCTGGGCGCGAACCGGTTCGTCGGTTTGCCATACCACATTGAACTGGCCGTTATCTTCAATTTCGCCAATCATGACGGGTTTATGCAGATGGTGGTTGGTGGCGTCCATCGTCAGGGTAAAGCCAGACGGCGCAGCGAAGGATTGCCCCGCCATCGCCTCGCGGACTTTATCGACGTCGGTCGTACCGGCTTTTTCTACTGCCTGCGCCCACATATGCAGGCCCACATAGGTCGCTTCCATCGGATCGTTGGTCACGACGGTGTCGGCATTCGGCAGCTTATGCGCTTTGGCGTATGCCCGGTAATCCGCAACGAATTTCTGGTTAGTGGGGTTGTCGACAGATTCAAAATAGTTCCACGCCGCCAGGTTGCCCACCAGCGGTCTGGTATCGATACCGCGCAACTCCTCTTCACCGACCGAGAATGCCACGACCGGCACGTCTGTCGCTTTTATCCCCTGATTCGCCAGCTCTTTGTAGAACGGAACATTTGAGTCGCCGTTAATGGTGGAGACCACCGCCGTTTTGCCGCCCGCAGAGAATTTTTTGATATTGGCGACGATAGTCTGGTAATCGCTGTGTCCGAACGGGGTATACACCTCTTCAATATCTTTATCCTCGACGCCTTTGGCATGCAGCCAGGCGCGAAGGATCTTATTGGTGGTACGAGGGTAGACATAATCGGTTCCCAGCAGGAAAAAGCGTTTCGCGCTGCCGCCGTCTTCACTCATCAGATACTCGACAGCCGGAATAGCCTGCTGATTTGGCGCTGCGCCGGTATAGAAAACATTCGGCGATAACTCTTCCCCTTCGTATTGCACAGGGTAAAACAGCAGCCCATTTAACTCTTCAAATACCGGCAACACCGATTTACGCGATACCGACGTCCAGCAGCCAAACACGACCGCGACTTTATCCTGGCTCAGCAGCTGACGCGATTTCTCTGCAAACAACGGCCAGTTTGAGGCCGGGTCAACCACCACCGGTTCCAGCTTTTTGCCCAGCACGCCGCCTTTAGCATTGATCTCATCAATCGTCATCAACGCCATATCTTTAAGCGGGGTTTCCGAAATGGCCATCGTGCCGGATAGCGAATGCATGATGCCGACCTTAATCGTATCGGCCGCCTGAACGCTAAAGCTCAGCCCTATCGCAACCACCGAGGCGGACAGTGCAAAGGCTTTTAATAATGTACGACGCTGCATAGTTTCACTCCTGAAATTAAGCTTGCTGGAAGTCCCGGTGCAACCGGACGGGCAAATGGTGCAAATTAAGGATGTTCAGAAGTAATAAGGCAAAATCGGTGCCAGATTTTTAAATGTCTATAAATATCAATTTATTAACCGGCAACAGGGCTGAAACAAGAAAATCGGAAACCACAAGGCGGGAAATACAACGAGGAAAATGATCCAGAATGAAACAGCGTTGCATTACGAATGTGCAACGCTGTGTAACAAAGAGAGGAAACTTACCAGACCTGACTGGCGATTTCGGTGATGAGGCGTACTTTGCCCCATTGCTGGGCTTCCGTCAGCGTATTCCCCTCTTCCGTGGAGGCAAATCCGCACTGTGGGCTAAGGCAGATCTGCTCTTTTGCGACATAGCGCTCTGCCTCCTGCAAGCGGGCTTTCACCCCTTCCGGGTTTTCCAGCTCGCCGTTTTTCGTGGTCACCAGTCCCAGAACCACCTGCTGACGTCCGGGTCGAACAAAGCGCAGCGGCGCGAAATCACCGGAGCGATCGTTATCATATTCCAGGAAAAACGCATCAACGTTCACCGTGCCGAACAACACTTCCGCCACCGGTTCATAGCCCCCTTCAGAGATCCACGTCGAACGGAAATTTCCCCTGCAAACATGCAGCCCGACCGTCAGATCGGCTGGTTTATCCTCCAGCGCACGGTTAATCACGCGGGCATAAATCTGCGCCAGCTCGTCAGGATCGTCACCCCGCTCACGAATCTGCTGACGTTGCTGGTCGGAGCACAAGTAAGCCCAGACGGTGTCATCCAATTGCAGATAACGACAGCCTGCTTCATAAAAAGCATGAATCGCATCGCGCCAGGTGGTAGCTAAATCATCGAAATAAGCGTCCAGATGCGGATAAACGGTAGCATCGATATCTTTGCGCCCGCCACGGAAATGCAGCACGCTGGGGGATGGAATGGTCATTTTGGGCTCGGCTGCGCCGCTAATGCTTTTCAGATAGCGGAAGTCTTCCAGCATAGGGTGATCGCCAAATCCCAGTTTTCCGGTAACGCGCACGCCGTGCGCTTTTGTCTGCACGCCATTAAACTGGATCCCCTTCTCAGCGTCATAGCGTTCAACGCCTTGCAGTCCATCGAAGAAATCAAAATGCCACCAGGCGCGGCGAAACTCGCCATCCGTGACGACATGCAGCCCGCAGGCACACTGCTGCTCCACAACAGTGCGGATAGCGTCATCTTCCACCGTACGCAATTGTTGCGCCGTTATCTCGCCGCGTGCAAATTGCAAACGAGCTTGTTTGATCGTGTCCGGGCGTAAAAAACTGCCGACGATGTCTGCACGAAACGGGGCCTGTTGTTTTTGCATGTGATCTCCTCATTCACCCGGCGTTAGTTGCCTGACGTGATAATTTATTATTTGAATCTTAGACTTCTGGATGGCTATGCGTCTAAAAATGACATGCAACCTGCTCACTGACAACCGAGAAAAATTCATCACCCTTGAAATAAATTCACATTGCCTCATCGTTTTGTGACGCTTTTTCATAGTCTGAAATCCCATACTGGAAAAATCCTGACGTTAACGTTGAAATAATCACCTAATTCAGCATTTGTTTAGATTTAATCTGCTACTATGGGTGCTCATGAGGTGAATTAAGGTAAGAGAGGAAACACACAAATAAAAGGAGGCATTATATGCTGGGTAATATGAACGTTTTCATGGCCGTTCTGGGAATTATTTTATTTTCTGGTTTTCTGGCCGCGTATTTCAGCCATAAATGGGATGATTAATGAACGGAGATAGCTCCTCACCGACAAGGCCCCTTGTAGCGTAACTGCACAAGGGGCCATTTTTTTACCCGCCCGGCAGACAGACAAAAAAAACCGCCGGATAAACCAGCGGTGAATGCTTGCATGGATAGATTTGTGTTTTTACCTTATGCGTTATCAGGCAATTCCCTGCACAGATAACGGATCGTTGACCATCCTGACACAGACAATATCAATGAAGGTTAAACAACATAGAACTAAACCAGCAAAACCGGCGTTTCGCGCTTCCATCCCTTTGCACACTTATGTCAGTGAATAACCGGTTATGTAAAGAGCGTGCCGTTCGGCTCATGTTACACACGCGTGATTTGCTGATCTTTGTCCATAAACATGCAGCGATTCCTTCCGGTTTGTTTACCCCGGTACATTGCCCTGTCTGCGCGTCCGATGACGACATCCAGCGGTTCTCCCTGCTGCGCCTGGGTAATGCCCGCAGTTACCGTTATCGAAAGTTCTCCATCAGGGTAGTTAATCGGATTATCCGCCACTAGCTGGCAGATACGTAACCCTGCCCGACAGGCCTGTTCATCCGTTTTTGTACGGATGATAATCACAAACTCCTCCCCACCATAGCGGTAAGGCGTTTCATCGTAGCGCGTCCAGACGGATAAATTCGACGCCAGGGTGCGCAGCACGCTATCACCGACCAGATGACCATAGTTGTCATTGACCAATTTAAAGCGGTCAATATCAAAAAGCAGCAAATATAAATTAAGCGGTTGCGCATCAATAAGCTGACGATCGAAAGATTCATCAAGGACTCTGCGCCCGGGTAATCCGGTTAATATATCCATATTACTGCGAATATTGAGCAGATATATTTTGTAGTCCATCACCGCCGAGGTAAATGCTAATAACGCTTCCTGAAAACGGTCAAAATGGTGATCTTCCGAACGTTTCTCTGCGATCGCCCGCAGTAATTCCCGACCTCGTGTATGCATGTGTTCATGAGCAATAATAATCTTGATAACAAAGCCCTTTTCTTCAGGTTCGTGTACCGGATGATTATTTAGCCATTGGCTGAACTGACACAGACAGTGAGAATTGATATCGAAAATATCGGGTTGATTGACATCGCCAGACACTGTGCAACGAAACATTTTCACCAGCCACTGATAGTGGGCATCAATAGACTGGTTCAGATCTAACAAGATGGTATCGATTTCTATCGTTTTTTTAATCATTGCCACTCCTTGGGCATACATCCTTGATGTACCGTAGTCTAGCGGTACAAAAGCAAATTTATGTCAATTTATTAATAGAAGGCCGAGCCAAGAAATGGAGAATCTATAACGCTATGATTTTAAAGTGGTAATAAAGGAAAAAAGTGAATAATCCTGGAATATTTGCAATGCACTTAACATCTTTAATCGCCCTTCCCCTGCTGCGCCAGGCGAGTCAGGATCGTCTGACCGATATAATTACTCCAGTTGAAACTATTTTGCAAAACCACTACCGCGTTACGATTTCTTTTATCAAACCCAATATAGCTGGAATACCCACCAATATATCCGACCTGATAGGTGATCTTTTGCGCAGAAAACTCATCACTCACCCACGCAATATTCGCTGCTTCTTTCTGTCGATAATAATAAGTCTGTGTGGCTTCAGCAAAAGCCTGATCGATAGCCGAAACGGTTGTGGATGTAAAATGCGCGCGGGCATAATTAGTCAGATCGCGGGCGCTACTGTATAAACTGGCCGCCCCCATCATATTTTTGTTAAAAACCCAGTCTGGCGTCAGATGACCACGGGTAATGAGCTTGGGCTGATCGCCAGCATGGCCCAGCGCTCTTCGCGGGTATGCCTTCAATAAGGTGGGCGTATAACTGCTGTTTGTCATCGCCAGTGGTTCAAATATCATGCGTTGCGCCAGCGCCTGGATCGGCTCTCCCGTTCTGCGCTGCAAAATATACCCCAGGATGGCGTAGCCGATGTTGGAATACTGCGGAACGCGCACGTCCGGCGCAGTAAAATCACTGAGATAACCCAGCACGGCGTCGCTGTCCAGCTGCGTATAAAAGTTCTCGCCGTTACTGAAATAGCGCATTAAGTTTTCCAGCGTCAGCAAATCCATAGGCTGCCGGGGCAAACCGGAAGTGTGAGTCACCAACTGGAGGAGCGTAATATTTTTGGCGTCAGGGCTTAAAGGCGTATTCTGTGGAAGCAACGTTTCCAGCGTATTCGTCCAGTTAAACACCCCTTCATCCACCAGCATCGTCGTCACTTCTGCCGTCACGCCTTTACTCAGCGAGCCTAAAGCGAACAGCGTATCTGGCGTGATGGGATAACGATTTTTATCATCGGTTATCCCGTAACTGTGAAATTCTGCCGGGCCATTATTCTGAATAACAGCAACAACGACGCCAGTCACCTCTTTTTCCCGCATATATTGCCGAATCATCGGATCAATACCGCGCCCGTAGTATCCCACCACAACTTGCGCGCTTTTTTGCGCAGGCATATCCAGCTGTGAAAGCGTGCTGTTGCCACACCCGATGAGCGCAAATAAGGATACGCAGAGCATCTGGTGTTTAATTTTCATTGTTCGCATCAGTTCTGATTCACAGACACAACAGGTTTTTTCTCAACAAAGAGAAAAGCGGAAGAGAATACGAACACATGAAAACAGGGGCCCCGGATAAAAAGAAGCCCGCATTGTACACCAGTATCCCGGCAGCTTACTTAACATTGACAAAAAATCAGAGCGTTACCTGATAAACATTCAGGCAGCGCCCTTGCGCTTAGCGGTCTAAACCCCGGTGTTTTAACATGGGTTCGATACGCGGTTCATGACCCCGCCACGCCGGGTAGAGACGTTCCAGATCCGTACTGTTGCCGCGTGACAAGATGGCATCACGGAAACGCTGTCCGTTCTCACGCGTTAACCCTCCCTGTTCAACAAACCACTGGTAGCCGTCGTCCGCCAGCATTTGCGTCCACAAATAGGCGTAATAGCCTGCCGCATACCCGCCACCGAAAATATGGGCGAAATAGCTGCTCCGGTAGCGCGGCGGCACTGCCGGAAGATCGAGTTCTTCCGCCGCCAGCGCCTGCTGTTCAAAGAGATCGACCGACTGCGATGCCGAAAAGGTTTCAAGACTGTGCCAGCGCATATCCAGCAATGCGGCGCTGAGCAATTCCGTCATGTCATAGCCTTTGTTAAACAGGCTTGCCCGCCGCATTTTTTCCTGCAACGCTTCAGGCATTTTTTCACCCGTCCCGACGTGGCGCGCATAGCGTTCGAACACCTGCGGATGACTCGCCCAGTGCTCATTAATCTGCGAAGGAAATTCGACAAAATCGCGCGGGGTGTTCGTCCCCGACAGCGTCGCATAGCGCTGTGTCGCAAACAGGCCGTGCAGCGTATGACCAAATTCATGGAACAAGGTGATCACATCATCCCAAAGCAGCAATGCGGGCTGCCCTGCCGCTGGCTTCTGGTAATTACAGACGTTGTAGATAACCGGTCTGGTTTCGTTAAGCGTGGATTGTTCAATAAAATTGCCCATCCATGCGCCGCCGCTTTTTGACTCGCGGGCAAAGAAATCACCATAAAACAACGCCAGGCCGACGCCATCATGATCGAAAATTTCCCAGACGCGCACATCAGGATGGTAAACCGGGATATCAAAGCGCTCGATAAATTTAATGCCGAACAGCTGGTTTGCCGTCCAGAACACCCCGTCGTTCAGTACCGTATCTAACGCAAAGTATGGTTTGAGCTGCGCTTCATCCAGCGCGTATTTTCCACGGCGTACCTGCTCAGCATAGTACGCCCAGTCCCACGCCTGGGTCGTGAATCCTCCCTGCTCATCATCGATCACTTTCTGGATCTCAGCCTGCTCATCCAGCGCGCGCTGACGCGCGGCCGGGACAATGGCGCGCATAAAAGCGAGCGCCGCGTCAGGCGTCTTCGCCATCTGATCGGCGGTTTTCCAGGCGGCATAACTGGCAAACCCGAGTAATGTTGCCTGCCGGGTACGGATGTCCACCAGACGCTGAACAATCGCACGCGTGTCGTTGGCGTCGTTCTTTTCCGCACGAGTCCATGCGGCGTTAAACAGATTTTCACGGGTCTGGCGATCGCGTAAAACGGCCAGTGTCGGTTGTTGTGTGGTATTGAGAAGCGGAATAAGCCAGCGATCCGCCAGCCCTTTTTCCCTGGCGGCATCAGCGGCAAGAGCGACCTCCTCCTGACTCAATCCGTCCAGTTGATGGCGATAATCAACCACCATCCCACCGGATTTATTCGCCGCCAATAGCCGCTGATTAAACTGGCTGGTCAGCGTGGCGGATTCGGTATTCAGGCTCCTGAGCTGCGCTTTATCGTCATCGCCAAGCTGCGCGCCGGAAAGTACAAAACGCTGGTGGATAATCTCCACAAGACGCAACGACTCGGCATCCAGCGCCAGCGTCTCCCGCTGTCGCCAGACCGCATCCACACGCGCAAAGAGCGTACTGTTGAGATAAATATCATTTGCCAGCGCCGCCAGTTCAGCGGAAAAGGCTTCATCAAGGCGCTGTAATTCGTCATTGGTATGCGCCGCTGTCATGGCGAAAAACACGCTTGTCACACGGGTGAGCAACGCGCCGCTTTGCTCCAGCGCCAGATACGTGTTCTCAAAATCAGGCGCCTGCGGGTTTTGGACAATCGCATCAATTTCATCGCGCTTTTGCCGCATCCCTTCGTCAAACGCCGGGCGGTAATGGCTATCGTCAATCAGATCAAAACGCGGGGCCTGGTAAGGCAATACGCTCTGGCTAAAGAATGGATTCGTTAACGACATTTTTCACTCCTGCAAACGATTTGTTCATTAGAGTAGGTCTCCCTTGAAATGACCGCAATCCCATTAACGAGGATTACCCCTGAACAGAGATGGCGTGCTATGGTAATACAACACAAAAAGCGTTGAGGAACAGTGAGATGATCGTTTTAGTCACCGGTGCGACCGCAGGTTTCGGCGAATGCATTACACGTCGTTTTATTGAGAATGGACACAAAGTGATTGCCACTGGCCGTCGCCAGGAACGCCTGCAAGAACTGAAAGATGAGCTGGGCGACAATCTGTTTATCGCTCGTTTAGATGTGCGTAACCGTGCATCCATTGAAGATATGCTGGCGTCATTACCCGCAGAGTGGCGCAACATTGATGTACTGGTCAACAACGCCGGGCTGGCGCTGGGGCTTGAGCCCGCGCATAAAGCCAGCGTGGAAGACTGGGAAACCATGATCGACACGAACAACAAAGGTCTTATTTACATGACCCGCGCGGTTCTGCCAGGCATGGTGGAGCGCAATCGCGGCCACATCATCAATATTGGCTCTACCGCAGGTAGCTGGCCATACGCGGGTGGCAACGTATATGGCGCAACCAAAGCGTTTGTGCGCCAGTTCAGTCTGAATCTGCGCACGGATTTACACGGTACGGCGGTACGCGTCACCGATATTGAACCCGGTCTGGTCGGCGGCACGGAGTTTTCTAACGTCCGCTTTAAAGGCGATGACGACAAAGCGGGTAAAACCTACGAGAACACAACCGCGCTCACGCCGGATGATGTCACAGAAGCGGTATGGTGGGTCGCTAATCTGCCTGCGCATGTGAACATTAATACGCTGGAAATGATGCCGGTTACGCAGTCTTTTGCCGGACTGAGCGTTCATCGGGGTTAATTTTTATACCCGGCCTACGGGTCGGGTATAGATAGTGACAAAAAAGTGGTAGAGTACTCTGGTTAACTCTCTAAAAAGTAAGAACGAATGACCGTTGAAACCCAACTCAATCCTACGCAGCCTGTAAATCAGCAAATTTACCGCATTCTCCGACGTGACATCGTGCACTGTCTGATTGCGCCAGGCACACCGCTTTCCGAGAAAGAGGTTTCCGTGCGCTTTAACGTGTCGCGCCAGCCTGTACGGGAAGCGTTTATTAAGCTGGCGGAAAACGGTTTGATTCAAATCCGCCCTCAGCGCGGCAGCTATGTGAATAAGATTTCATTATCGCAGGTGCAGAATGGGTGTTTTGTCCGACAGGCCATCGAATGTGCGGTCGTTCGTCGCGCGGCGTTGATGATCACCGACAGCCAGTGCTATCAGCTGGAGCAGAACCTTCACCAGCAGCGGATCGCCATTGACCGCAAGCAGCTCAACGATTTCTTCCAGCTTGATGATGAATTTCACCAGAAACTGGCATTAATTGCCGATTGTCAGCTGGCGTGGGATACGGTTGAAAATATTAAAGCCACCATCGACCGCGTGCGTTATATGAGTCTGGATCATGTGTCGCCGCCTGAAATGTTGCTGCGCCAGCATCATGATATTTTTGCCGCCCTGGAAAAGCATGACGCCGACGCGGTGGAACGCGCAATGACTGTACATCTACAGGAGATTGGCGAGTCCGTTCAGCTTATCCGCCAGGAAAACAGCGACTGGTTCAGCGAAGAGTAATCCCGCTGACAAACAAGCCGGATGGCGGCGTAACCGCCTTATCCGGCCTACAACCATGCAGAGATTACGCTGATGCGATATTCGCCGCATATTTTGCAACGGCTGCTTTCGCACCGTTGGCAAGCAGCGACAGATACGCTTCTTTCACCTTATTCGTAAACAGCTCAACGTGCGGCAATTCGTTACCGAAAATCGCATCAATGGCCAGCAGCGCCTGAACGCGACTTTCCCCTTCTTCACTGCCCTGAACCGCTTGCTGAATAACCGGCAGCAGCGGATCACTAATTTCAATCGGATTCCCCTGCTCATCAACGCCGCCAACGTAACGCATCCAGCCCGCCACGCCTAAGGCCAGCAGGTCGAAACGGCTGTTATGCGCGATATGCCAGCGAACGGAGTCCAGCATACGCTGCGGCAGTTTCTGGCTACCGTCCATCGCAATCTGCCAGGTACGGTGACGCAACGCCGGGTTGCTGTAGCGCGCGATCAGCAAATCGGCATAACGCTTCAGATCCACCCCCTTCACTTTCAGCGTCGGCGCCTGTTCCTGCAACATCAACGCATGCGCGGCCAGGCGGTAATTTTCATCTTCCATGCAGTCATTAATGTGCTGATAGCCCGCCAGATACCCGAGGTACGCCAGGAATGAGTGACTACCATTAAGCATACGCAGTTTCATCTCTTCGAACGGGATAACATCTGCCACCAGTTCAGCGCCCGCTTTTTCCCATTCAGGGCGACCCGCGACAAAATTATCCTCAATCACCCACTGGCGGAACGGTTCACACGCCACACCTGCAGGGTCGCGTACGCCGGTTAACTGTTCGATCTTATCCAGCGTGTCAGCCGTCACCGCAGGTACAATACGATCAACCATCGTGGACGGGAACGTCACATGTTGCTCAATCCACGCGGCCAGTTCTGCATCTACCGCACGGGCATAGGCAGTAACCACATTGCGCATGACGTGACCATTTTCAGGCATGTTATCGCAGGACATCACGGTAAATGGCGCCAGGCCAGCCGCTTTACGACGCGCCAGCGCTTCCACCACCACGCCAGGCGCGGATTTTGGCTGCTGCGGGTTTTGCAGATCGGCGGCGATCATCGGGTGATCCAGCATCAACTGACCGGTCGCCGGAGAGTGGCAGTACCCTTTTTCTGTAATCGTCAGGGAAACAATCGCCACCTGCGGCTCGCACATGGCGGCCAGGACGGTTTCCAGACCGTCAACCTGCGCGTGCAGCGCGTTTTTTACCACCCCAACAACCCTTGCGGTCCAGGCATCCGCTGACATTTCCGCCACGGTATACAGGTTGTCTTGCTGTTTCAGGTCGGCAATCTGCTGCTCGCCGCCAATCAGGTTGACTTCACAGTATCCCCAGTCGCTGTTGTGTTCCGCCGCGAGGATATCTGCGTAGACACCCTGATGCGCGCGATGGAATGCGCCAAAGCCCAAATGCACAATGCGAGGAACCAGTCTGGCGCGATCGTAATGAGGAAGCGAAGCCTTAGCCGTTAAGAGCTTGTTTTGCATGGTATGACCTATTGTATGAATGAATTCAGGACCGTCTCAGAGTAACGCCTGTAGGGTTGTATGATTTGATTTGAATTAAGCTTTTTGCAATTGGTATGACATCATTTTAAAGTTATGTGACAACATGACCGAAATTCAACATTCCCTGTCCATTCCGGTCATGCCCTGTGCGACGTTACCCTACCTGCGTTGCCGACCCCTGAACGCTACTTGCCGCCTTTAGGTCCGCTGCATCCTCCAGCACGCTCAGATCGCGATCTCTCACTTCCGGCATCAAAATCGCTGAAATTAAGCCGATAAGAGAATAGGCAATGATCATCGCTAATATAGGCAACCAGGAATCGGTCATATTACAGAAAATACCTGCCAGTACAGGACCAAATCCAACGGCGACTAATCCACCGGCTTCTTTTGAAATCGCCATCCGGGTAAAGCGATTACGCGAACCAAACATCTCGGCCATCGTAATGTTTTCCAGCGCGAAGAGACCCAGCACGGCAAAGTTATGAATAACAATAAGCGCGGTCATAATCACGCCAGGGCTATAGGTTTTATCCACGATGATAGACAACATCGGGTACGCAAGAATAATCGCAGATATATTCAATAAAATATAAGGCAGGCGGCGACCATATTTATCAGATAACCACCCCAAAAGTGGAATAGTAATAAAACCGATGACAGAGCTAATCATTAACGCGTCGGTAGGAATCGCCTTATTGAATAATAACGTCTGCACTAAATATCCTGCAAGGAATGTCTGAATTAATCCAGAATTGCCCGCCTGACCGAAACGTAAACCGGTTGCCAGCCAGAAGGATTTACTGCTAAACATGGCACCCAATGTGTTTTCTGATGCGTTATTTAACGCTGGCGCATTTTCGCTTTCATTGACCTTTTCAAATACCGGGCTTTCTTTGAGGTTCATACGCAGCCAGATAGCGAAGATCATGACAACAACGCTCGCCAGGAATGGGATACGCCATCCCCAGGCCAGAAGCTGTTCTCTGTCAAGCGCAAAGAACATCACTGCCCAGATTGCCGTTGCGCTCAGCGTACCGCAGTTTGTTCCCATTGCGACAAGCGAGGAAATAATGCCGCGTTTCCCTTTAGGCGCATACTCAGCCAGCATCGTTCCCGCCCCGGAGATCTCCGCCCCGGCGCCTAACCCCTGAACAATACGTAACGTCACCAGTAAAACAGGCGCAAATATACCAATTTGCGCATAGGTCGGCAGAACCCCAATGAGGGTTGTACAAATCCCCATCATGGTGATAGTAATAAACAAGACTTTTTTACGCCCAATACTGTCGCCCATTTTGCCGAAAATAAACGCGCCGACAATACGTGCGATATATCCTGCGCCGTAGGTTCCCATCGCCAGAATAAGCGCCATTGCGGCGGACTGTTCCGGGAAAAATATTTCATGGAAAACTAATGCAGCGCCCAGAGAATATAACTGGAAATCCATAAATTCAAGGGCGGTTCCCAGCCAACCGGATACGGCGGCTCTGATTAAATCTTTTGTTGACCGTTCATGTTTTTGTTGAGTCATATTGGCAATCTCTAAGAGGTAAGATGCGTACCACTCTCTCGCATTTATTAATATTATTCAGAGAATGTGAGTAAAACCTTGCAGCAGTGCCGTTGGTCTTTCTCAAACAATTCAATCGCGTCAGTGACATGGTGATAATTAAACGTATGCGTGACGAGCTTATCGGGATCGATCAGACCTTTTTCCAGCCAGCCAATAACGACCGGGAATTTATTCGCATTCAAACGGGAGGAATAAATTGACAGCTCCTTGCCGGTAATCCCCTGCTGCACAATCTGGCAAGGATCGCTGGAGAACCCCATCAGTACAATGCGCGCGGCGGGCGACGCCAGCGAGATGGCTTCTTGTAAAATAGACGGATGACACGCCGCATCGACGATCAGCGTCGGTTTTAACCCTTTTTCATCCAGGTAATCTTGCAGAGATTGCTGTCCATTATTGATAACCCAGTCGGCGCCGCTTTCTTTCGCCATCTCCAGTCGTTCATCAATACGATCGGCAACAATCACCTCTTTAACGTTATAAACGCCCTTCAGCGCCTGAACCGTCGTCAGTCCCATCGGCCCTGCGCCATAAATCAGCGCAATATCGTTCTCTGTCGGATTAACCTGCCCGGTGACGTTCGCCGCAATGGTGAAAGGTTCAACCATCACCGCGTGCTTATCAGCAATGGCATCCGGGATCGTAAACGCGTTTTTCGCCGGAACGACCGCATATTCACTAAATCCGCCGTCGCGGTGTACGCCCAGAACAACCAGCGAGGTACATACATTGGGCTTGCCTATTGAACAGGGATAGCAATGCCCGCAACTGATGACGGGATCGACCGATACGCGTTCCCCCACTCTGGCGCGGCTAACACCTTCGCCCACGGCGTCAATCACACCAAAAAATTCATGCCCGATAACACGCGGATACTTTGCAAAAGGATTATGCCCACGATAGATATGGCTATCAGAACCGCAGATCCCCGCCAGTTTCACTTTAACCCGAACGTCCCCGGCCGCAGGCTCAGGGATAGGACGCTCCGCTAAAACCAGCGTGTCAGGTTTTTCAATCACTATACTTTTCATGTCATATCACTCCTTACCAGTTCCACAACGTGCCATCTTCCAGACGGGCGACCGGCAAATACGCAGGGTCATACGGATATTTCGCCGCCAGTTTTTCATCAAACTCAATACCAAGACCCGGCTTGTCGCCTGGGTGCATATAGCCGTTATCGAACGTCCAGCTATGCGGGAAGACATCAAGCATTTGTTCGGAGTACCCCATGTATTCCTGGACGCCAAAGTTAGGCACCCACAGATCAAAGTGAAGCGCTGCGGCCATGCAAACCGGCGACAAATCAGAAGGCCCATGAGACCCCGTGCGCACCTGGTAAAGCGAGGCAAAATCCGCAATGCGGCGCATCCCCGTAATGCCGCCAGCATGGGTAATGGTGGTGCGGATATAATCAATCAGTTGCTCTTCAATGAGCTGCTTGCAGTCCCAGATGCTGTTGAACACTTCCCCGACGGCAATCGGCGTCACCGTATGCTGACGAATCAGACGGAAGCATTCCTGGTTTTCCGCAGGCGTCGGGTCTTCCATCCAGAACAGACGATAATCCTCAACGCGCTTACCAAAACGGGCGGCTTCAATCGGCGTCAGGCGGTGGTGCATGTCGTGAAGCAAATGCTCTTCAAAACCAAATTCAGCACGTACGGCGTCAAACAGTTTCGGCGTGAAATCGAGGTATTTCTCGGTTGACCAGAGTTGCTCTTCCGGCCACTGGCCTTTCGTAGCGGGTTCGTAGGCCAGACCTTTGCCTTTAGACATGCCGTAGGTGGTTTTCATACCCGGCACGCCGCACTGCACGCGAATCGCTTTAAACCCCATCTCTTTGTGACGCGCATAATCTTCCAGCACATCATCAATGGTGTGACCCGTCGTGTGGCAATAGACCATCACGCCTTCGCGGGATGCGCCGCCCAGCAACTGATACAGCGGCATGTTGGCGGCTTTCGCTTTGATATCCCACAGCGCCATGTCAACGGCTGAAATGGCAGACATCGTGACCGGCCCGCGACGCCAGTAGGCGCCTTTATAAAAGAACTGCCAGATATCTTCGATACGGTGCGCATCGCGGCCAATAAGCTGCGGGCAAAGGTGATCTTTCAGATAGGATGCCACCGACAGCTCACGGCCATTCAGGGTAGCGTCGCCCAGGCCGGTGATACCGTCCTCGGTGGTGATTTTCAGCGTGACAAAGTTACGTCCCGGACATGTGACAAAAACTTCAGCCCCTACAATCTTCATTGTTGTTCCTTACATCTCTTCTGTGCGATGCAGGAAATTTACACACCTGAACTACTACCATACAAGTATAATGATCAAAAAATCGCTCATCGATCACAAAATAAGGCGCTTAAGCGCGCCCCCACCCGGCAACGATAATCAGCATTCCACAGAGTGCGATCAGTGCGCCTGACCAGTCATAAAGACTGAGTCTGACGCCGTCAACAAAGCGTAACCATAACAGCGCAGTACAGACATAGACCCCGCCATAAGCCGCATAGACGCGGCCGCTGGCGGCCGGATGCAACGTCAGCAGCCAGACGAATAACGCCAGTGAGACTCCCGCCGGAACCAGCAGCCAGGCCGTCGCGCCCCGCTTCAACCATAGCCAGGGCAGAAAACAGCCCACGATTTCGCACAGTGCGGTCATGAAAAAAAGAAGTGTTGTTTTTAGCATCATCATCATTGCGTTACGTCAGGTTTAAGCATGATACGCCAGAATAGCGCCTTCGTATCCATACCCGCAGGATGGGTATGCCCTGCGCCAGGAATGGTGTAGAATTTAAACAAGTTTTATCCCTCTATCATGAAAGGAATTAACCATGAACAATACACTTAGCAAACGCCTGTGCCTGACGGCAATGCTTGCGCTGGGTGCTGTCGTGTATACCACCTCCGCATTCGCGAATACCAGCAAACTGATCATTGAATCTGGAGACAGCGCGCAAAGCCGCCAACACGCAGCCATGGAAAAGGAACAATGGAATGATACCCGCAGCCTGCGCCAGAAAGTGAACACGCGCACGGAGAAAGAGTGGGACAAAGCCGACGCCGCGTTTGATAACCGCGACAAGTGCGAGCAGAGCGCCAACCTTAACGCGTACTGGGAACCGAATACGCTGCGTTGCCTGGATCGTCGTACTGGCCGTACCGTTGCGCCATAACAGTGCGTTGAGCGACAGACGGTAAGGACACAAAATGACCCACGCCAACAGTGTTAAGTTGCGCCCGCTGGAGCGCGAAGATTTACGATTCGTCCACCAGCTTGATAACAACGCCAGCGTAATGCGTTACTGGTTTGAAGAGCCGTACGAAGCGTTTGTCGAGCTGTCTGACCTGTATGATAAGCACATTCATGACCAGAGCGAACGGCGCTTTGTCGTGGAGTGCAACGGCGAAAAAGCCGGTCTGGTCGAACTGGTAGAAATTAATCACGTTCACCGCCGGGCTGAGTTTCAAATCATCATCTCGCCGGAATACCAGGGAAAAGGGCTGGCTTCGCGCGCAGCGAAGCTGGCGATGGACTACGGATTCACCGTACTCAACCTTTATAAGCTGTATCTGATCGTTGATAAAGAAAACGAAAAAGCCATTCACATTTACCGTAAGTTAGGTTTTATGGTTGAAGGTGAACTGATTCATGAGTTCTTTATCAATGGCCAATACCGCAACACCATTCGTATGTGCATTTTCCAGCAGCAATATCTGGACGATCACAAAACGCCAGGCTCAAGCCTGCTGAAGCCTACCGCACAGTAAGCCGCTACCCGGCTGTGTCAGACGCAGCCGGGTAATAATCAATCGTATTTTTAATGGTATAGCTCCGCGCAACGGCGGGTTCGACGCTTTCATCAACGATCACAAGCTGGCAGTTGATCGGATTGGCGTAATTATCATATTCACACGTCTGCTTCACATTGCCTAACGGGCGATCGTTCAGCAGGCTGACCGCCGTATAGTCGAGCTTTTTAAGCGGGTCCGCCGACGGTTTTGCATCAATGGATAACGTTTTGTCTTTACTGATGGTGGTCTTACCCAACGGATACCCTTCCGCATCATAGCGGTACTGTACCTTCGTCTCTCTTCCCGTTGCGGAAACAACAAAACCGTTATCGTCCGTATCCCAGACCACGCCTGCCGAGGGCAACTCCGCCAACTGGCATTTCCCCTGCAAGCGCACTCTTTTCTCCATCGTCTCGGCATCGCGGTAGTAGTTTGCATCCAGTACCAACGCCAACCCGGTATTGCTTTCCAGATCGTGCAGTTCCAGCGTATCAAAGCAGCCTTCCTGCGAAAGCGTTCCGCTGATGCGCTTCGTCACTTCCCCTTTGTCGTTCATCAACGTCTGGCTGAAATCTTTAACCGGGCCGCGCAACGGATCAAAATCGAACTCATTGGAAAAGCTGGCCATTTCCGGGGTAAAGGAGACCAGAACAGTGGCGTTATCACATCCAACAAGCAGCACACACAGAAAGCTCACCAGGGTCTGTTTCTTCACGTTATTCACCAGGATAAGGAGATGATTCTCAATCATATTAGCAAATACAGTTGTTTACACTAGAAATGCTAAGCTTTCATTATCGTGTTCATAAAAGGAGTGAATGATGAAAATCTCAGCAGGAATTGCAGCGTGTCTGCTCATCGTCGCCTCCCCGCAGGTACTGGCGGCGCCGGAGTCATGTGAAAGAGTCAAAAGCGACATCGAACAGCGCATCATTAACAATGGTGTGGCGGAGTCCAGTTTTACGTTAACTATTGTTCCTAATGACCAGGCGGATCAGCCCGATTCCCAGGTCGTAGGCCACTGTGCAAACGATACCCATAAAATTTTGTATACCCGCACCAGCAGCGGAAACGCCCCCGCCAGTGCCAGTCCTTCTCAGGACGGGCATGCTGTCGAACCTCAGTAACAGATAAGAGCCTGATATACCAGGCTCTTACTCCCTCTTAGAAAGATTCCCTCAATTTTGACATGGATTAATAACCCCTACCTATAAGGGGTTAAAATCACTCTTTCATTAGTATCCTATTAATTTCGTTATAAACATAATTATATAACGATAACTATAATGGAGTGAATTATGTCCGATGTTGAACAACAGGGAGGCATCAGCCGCAGGACGTTAGTGAAATCCACCGCGATAGGATCGCTGGCGCTCGCTGCCGGAGGACTCTCCTTGCCTTTCGGGATGCGTACCGCGGCGGCTGCCGTGCAGCAGGCAATCCAGCCCGCTAAAGACAAAGTGGTCTGGGGAGCATGTTCGGTCAACTGCGGTAGCCGCTGCGCCCTGCGTCTCCACGTCAAAGATGATGAAGTCTGGTGGGTGGAAACCGACAACACCGGCGAAGATGTCTATGGCAATCACCAGGTGCGCGCTTGCCTGCGCGGACGTTCAATCCGTCGGCGAATTAACCATCCTGATCGCCTCAACTACCCGATGAAACGCACAGGCAAACGCGGCGAAGGAAAATTTGAGCGCATCAGTTGGGAAGAAGCGCTGGATACCATCAGCAACAGCCTGAAAAACACGGTCGATAAATACGGTAACGAGGCGGTGTACATTAACTACACCTCCGGTATCGTCGGCGGCAACATCACCCGCTCCTCGCCTTATGCCTCTCTGGTGGCCCGCCTGATGAACTGTTACGGCGGTTTTCTTAGTCACTATGGCACCTACAGCACCGCGCAAATCGCGGCGGCCATGCCCTACACCTATGGTTCGAACGAGGGTAACAGCACCTCCGATATCGAGAACACCAAACTGGTGGTGATGTTCGGTAATAACCCGGCAGAAACCCGTATGAGCGGCGGCGGAATTACCTGGTTCCTGGAACAGGCCAGGGAACGCTCAAATGCGCGCATGATCGTTATCGATCCACGCTATACCGATACCGCGGCAGGACGTGAAGACGAATGGATACCTATTCGTCCCGGCACAGATGCCGCGCTGGTCGCCGGACTGGCCTGGGTGCTCATCACCGAAGATCTTGTCGACCAGCCTTTCCTCGACAACTACTGCGTGGGTTACGACGAAAAAACGCTACCGGCCGATGCGCCAGCGAATGGTCACTATAAAGCCTATATTCTGGGCCAGGGCGAAGACGGCACGGCCAAAACGCCTGCGTGGGCGTCGCGCATTACCGGTATTCCGGCGGATCGCATCATTAAGCTCGCCAGAGAGATTGGCGCGGCTAAACCGGCCTGTATTTGTCAGGGATGGGGCCCGCAGCGTCAGGCGAACGGTGAACTCACCGCTCGCGCGATTGCGATGCTGCCGATTCTGACGGGCAATGTCGGTATTCACGGCGGGAACAGCGGCGCGCGTGAATCCACCTACACCATCACCATTGAACGCATGCCGTTACCGGAAAACCCGGTAAAAACGCAGATCTCCGTGTTTACCTGGACGGACGCCATTGCCCGCGGCCCGGAAATGACCGCCCTGCGCGACGGCGTGCGCGGTAAAGAAAAGCTGGATGTGCCGATCAAGTTCATCTGGAATTACGCGGGCAATACCATCACCAACCAGCATTCGGATATCAATAAAACACACGCGATCCTGCAAGACGAATCGAAGTGCGAAATGATCGTGGTCATCGACAACTTTATGACCTCTTCCGCGAAATACGCCGATATTCTGTTGCCGGACCTGATGACGGTAGAACAGGAAGATATCATTCCTAACGACTATGCGGGCAATATGGGTTATTTAATCTTCATCCAGCCCGCGACCGCCCCTAAATTCGAGCGTAAGCCCATTTACTGGATAATGAGCGAAGTCGCGAAGCGGCTGGGCCCGGACGTGCACCAGAGGTTTACCGAGGGGCGAACCCAGGAACAGTGGCTGCAATATCTGTACGCCAAAATGCTGGCTAAAGACCCGGAGTTACCGGGCTATGACGAGCTGAAAAAAATGGGGATCTACAAGCGTAAAGATCCCAACGGCCATTTCGTGGCCTATAAAAAATTCCGTGAAGACCCACAGGCAAACCCGCTGAAAACGCCGTCCGGCAAGATAGAAATTTACTCCAGCCGCCTGGCTAAAATCGCCCAAACCTGGGAGCTGGAAAAAGACGACGTCATCAGCCCGCTTCCCATTTATGCTTCAACGTTCGAAGGATGGGACGATCCTAAGCGCAGCGTATTCCCACTGCAACTCTTTGGTTTTCATTATAAATCACGCACGCACTCCTCTTACGGCAACATTGATGTTCTCAAATCCGCCTGCCGTCAGGAAGTCTGGATTAACCCCGTGGATGCGCAAAAACGCGGTATCGCCAACGGGGATATGGTGCGGGTATTTAACGATCGCGGCGAAGTCCGCATTCCGGCGAAAGTCACGCCACGCATTCTCCCCGGCGTGAGCGCGATGGGCCAGGGCGCCTGGCATGATGCCGATATGTCAGGCGATCGCATCGATCATGGCGCCTGCGTGAATACGTTAACGACGCAGCGCCCCTCTCCGCTGGCGAAAGGAAATCCGCAGCACACCAATCTGGTCGAAATCGAGAAAGTGTAACCCCCATCCCCTGAAACGATTACAGGCGTTTCGGGGGATGTGTTCGCACGTCCATCGGTCATGCGAACAAACCAACGTCCTGTAAAAACAAATTTTATAAATCGCGTTTCTTTTTTTTAATCAATAAGCAAAGTGAGTAACTATGAAAATCACCACGCCTGAGGCGCTCATGACGGCCACGATCAGCCGTCGTAGTCTGGTGAAAACATCCGCCATTAGTGGTCTCGCGCTCGCCAGTAGCGCCTTCACGCTTCCTTTCTCCCGAATCGCCCGCGCCGCTGACGGCCTTTCGCCTGCGCCAGTGGAAGAAAAAGCGGTCTGGAGTTCCTGTACCGTCAACTGCGGGAGTCGCTGTCTGCTACGGCTGCATGTGAAAGATGATGCGGTGTACTGGGTCGAGTCCGACACAACCGGCGATGACGTCTACGGCAATCATCAGGTGCGGGCCTGCCTGCGCGGACGCTCGATCCGTCGCCGTATGAATCACCCGGATCGCCTTAAATACCCGATGAAACGCGTCGGTAAACGCGGCGAAGGCAAATTTGAACGTATCAGCTGGGATGAAGCGCTGGATACCATTGGCGACAACCTGAAGCGTATTCTGAAAGATTACGGCAACGAAGCCGTACATGTGCTGTATGGCACCGGCGTGGATGGCGGGAACATCACGAACTCCAACGTGCCTTATCGTCTGATGAACTCATGCGGTGGTTATCTCAGCCGTTACGGCAGCTACAGTACCGCACAAATCAGCGCCGCAATGAGTTATATGTTCGGCACGAATGACGGCAACAGCCCGGATGACATCGCCAACAGTAAACTGGTGGTAATGTTCGGCAACAACCCGGCAGAAACGCGCATGAGCGGCGGCGGCGTGACCTACTATGTGGAACAGGCTCGCGAACGCTCCAACGCCAGAATGATCGTCATCGATCCGCGTTATAACGATACGGCGGCGGGGCGCGAAGATGAATGGCTCCCTATTCGTCCCGGTACTGATGCCGCGCTGGCGGCGGGAATCGCCTGGGTACTCATCACCGAAAATCTGATCGACAAGCCTTTCCTCGATAAATACTGCGTCGGTTACGACGAAACGACCTTACCCGCCAGCGCGCCGCGTAATGCGCACTATAAAGCCTATATTCTGGGCGATGGCCCGGACGGTATTGCCAAAACACCGGAATGGGCCGCACATATCACCAGTATCCCGGCGGAAAAAATCATCCAGCTGGCACGGGAAATCGGCTCGGCAAAACCGGCGTATATCTGTCAGGGCTGGGGGCCGCAGCGTCACTCCAATGGCGAACAGACTGCGCGCGCGATCGCCATGCTCTCTATCCTGACCGGCAACGTCGGGATCAACGGCGGCAACTCCGGCGTGCGTGAAGGCACCTGGGACCTCGGCGTAGAGTGGTTTTCTATGCTGGATAACCCGGTAAAAACGCAGATCTCCGTTTTTACCTGGACAGACGCCATCGATCATGGCGCGGAAATGACCGCCACACGCGACGGCGTGCGCGGTAAAGATAAGCTTGATGTCCCGATCAAATTTATGTGGTGCTACGCCAGCAATACGCTGATTAACCAGCATGGCAACATCGCCCACACCCATGACGTATTACAGGACGACAGCAAGTGCGAAATGATCGTCGGGATTGAGCACTTCATGACGGCGTCCGCAAAATACTGCGACATTCTGCTGCCGGACCTGATGCCAACGGAACAGGAAGATCTTATTTCGCACGAATCCGCAGGCAACATGGGTTATGTCATCCTGGGGCAACCGGCCACCTCACCAAAATTTGAAAGAAAGCCGATCTACTGGACGCTGAGCGAAATCGCCAGACGCCTCGGCCCGGATGTCTACCAGACATTTACGGAAGGCCGTACCCAGCACGAGTGGGTGAAATACCTGCATGCCAAAACCAAAGCGCGTAACCCGGAAATGCCGGACTACGAAGAGATGAAAACCACCGGCATCTTCAAGAAAAAATGCCCGGAGGAACACTATGTCGCCTTCCGCGCATTCCGCGAAGATCCTGCCTCCAGTCCGCTGAAAACGCCATCAGGGAAGATTGAAATCTACTCCGAGCGGCTGGCGACCATCGCCGACACCTGGGAGCTGGAAAACGATGAGATCGTTCATCCGCTGCCCGCCTATGCGCCAGGGTTTGATGGCTGGGACGATCCCATCCGAATAACCTATCCGCTGCAATTGACCGGCTTTCACTATAAAGCCCGCACCCACTCCAGCTACGGCAATATTGATGTGTTGCAGCAAGCGTGCCCGCAAGAGATCTGGATTAACCCCATTGACGCGAAAGCGCGCAACATCAAACAGGGCGACACGGTGCGCGTATTTAACAATAACGGGCAGATGCTGATCCCGGCAAAAGTCACGCCGCGCATTTTGCCGGGCGTTACCGCCATCGGGCAAGGCGCCTGGCTCAAGGCGGATATGTTTGGCGACCAGGTCGATCACGGCGGTTCCATCAACATTCTGACATCACATCGTCCTTCTCCGCTGGCGAAGGGGAACCCGTCTCACAGCAATCTCGTTCAGGTTGAGAAGGTATAAGGAGTAACCGATGACAACCCAATATGGATTTTTTATTGACTCCAGTCGTTGCACCGGTTGCAAAACCTGCGAACTGGCCTGCAAAGACTACAAAGATTTAACCCCGGACGTCAGCTTCCGTCGCATCTATGAATATGCGGGCGGCGACTGGCAGGAGGACAATGGCGTCTGGCACCAGAATGTCTTTGCCTACTATCTTTCCATCTCCTGCAACCACTGCGAAGACCCGGCCTGCACGAAAGTGTGCCCGAGTGGCGCGATGCACAAACGCGAGGACGGTTTTGTGGTGGTGGATGAGGATGTCTGCATCGGCTGTCGCTACTGCCATATGGCCTGCCCGTACGGTGCGCCGCAGTACAACGCCGCCAAAGGCCACATGACCAAATGCGACGGCTGTCATGACCGCGTTGCCGACGGCAAAAAACCGATCTGCGTCGAGTCCTGCCCGCTGCGCGCGCTGGACTTTGGCCCGATAGAAGAGCTGCGGAAGAAACATGGCACGCTGGCGGCCGTTGCGCCGCTGCCGGGTGCGCACTTCACCAGACCGAACATTGTGATTAAACCCAACGCCAACAGCCGCCCGACCGGGGATACCACGGGTTATCTGGCAAATCCGAAGGAGGT